>JBCLAL010000021.1:0-2812 GCA_038918115.1 Pedobacter sp. | reverse complement strand
TTTCTGTGGATGGTTTTTTCATTATCAAAATATTCTCTCAGTCTCTCTTGTGGGTTATTAAAGTTTTCCCACGGCGATTTGCGGCTATCATCCATTGTCATACCCATTCACTTTGTTAGGCATGTTGATAAAAACATCGCGTACAGCGTATCAATACGGATTGATAACATTAAGGTGTGTTGCTGATAACAATTTGGTGTGCAATCTTAATGCGGCTTTTCTAAGCAAAAATGGGAAATTACGCACAGAGACACAGGATCTTCTTGAGATCCTGTGTCTCTGTGCGTAATCTTTTGCTCTGTAAACGAAAAAACCGCCCAGCAAGGCGGTTTTTCGAAGGTTCTCAGAGCAGCAACTCTTTGAACCAAGGTAACTGGCCTGGAGGAGCGCAGTCACCAAATCTGTCCTTACAGTTTAGCCTTAACCGGCGCATAACTTCAAGACACTCCTCTAAATCAGTTACCAGTGGCTGCTGCCAGTGGCGTTTTATCGTGTCTTTCCGGGTTGGACTCAAGACGATAGTTACCGGATAAGGCGCAGCAGTCGGACTGAACGGGGGGTTCGTGCATACAGTCCAGCTTGGAGCGAACTGCCTTCCCGGAACCGAGTGTCAGGCGTGGAATGAGATAAACGCGGCCATAACAGCGGAGTGACACCGGTAAACCGAAAGGCAGGAACAGGAGAGCGCACGAGGGAGCCGCCAGGGGGAAACGCCTGGTATCTTTATAGTCCTGTCGGGTTTCGCCACCACTGATTTGAGCGTCAGATTCTGTGATGCTTGTCAGGGGGGCGGAGCCTATGGAAAAACGGCTCTGCCGTGGCCTTATCGCTTCCCTGTTAAGTTTCTTCCTGGCATCTTCCAGGAAATTTCCGCCCCGCCCGTAAGCCGGTACCGCTCGCCGCAGCCGAACGACCGAGCGCAGCGAGTCAGTGAGCGAGGAAGCGGAATCTCCACGTTATTGCATTTTCTCCTTACGCGCCCGTGCCCTTTTTGTCCCTGCTTTATGTGGCAGCTGGGCATTGTGTGTCTGCAATGTTACATTTTAAGCCAGTATACACTCCGCTAGCGCTACGTGACTGGTCCGGCGCTGCGCCCGGAACCCGCAGGCAGTATGCCCGTTTCCCTGCCATACTCTGTCCAGGCTCCCGTTCGTCAATGGATTAACGGACGACGCCATGGAAAGCACATGCACTATCCTGAGTTGTATCTCTGACCATAATGACGGGCGTATCTGCCTGCGAACCATGACTAACTTGACTTGCGGGCTGCCATGCCCGCTTTTTTTTCGCCTGAATCAGGACAGGATGTGTGTTTGTAATACCGCGCACGCCCGGAATTACAAATACCTCCGTCAGGGCTGGCCGCCCCGACACCTGGCGAGCGATTCACGACCACGCAATCAATTCCGTGTCCGTTCACCGCTTTCCTGCGACATCATGTTCTTTTTTTCTGGGTAATGGTTCGTTTGATGGGGCATAACCACCTTCGGTATTCACGTACTATTGCCTCCGCACGCAACCGTTTGCCTGGTGGGTGGTCAACTCCTGCGGAAAAGGAGTCGACAGGAACCTCACTGGGATGTGATTGTTGTGTTGAGGTGATGTTATGAATTCTAATGCTGAACGGTATATTGGTCTCGCGGTTGTTGAGCTGCTTGCAGAAGGGCGTCTTGTATCGATGTTTGCCGTCATCGATATCCTTGAGCGACGACTGGAGGATGAAGACCTCTCAAAAGATGATGTGGACGCCATTATGCAGGCGACGGAAAGGCTAAGGCGTTATGTCTGATTCCAGTCGGGCGCTGAGCTTCCGGTAAAGCGCTTCGGCCTGCTCATGCAGCTGTTCGCAGTCTGTCGCTTCGTCATCGAAGTCGAGCAGGTCAATTTTTTCCAGCAGGAGGAGTGTCTGGGCGCGGATAAATTTAGCCATGTTGAGAACGGCGGATTCCTGGCGGTTCATGTGTGTTTTTCCGTGTTTTGTGATGATTTTGATGTGAAAACAGGATGCCGTCATTCTGGTGCATAGTCATGCATGGCGTTAAAATTTACCGGCCGCGTTTCCGGCGGGTCTGCCGGGGGTTTGTTGCCTGTTTTACCCGTTTCCCGCCGGAAACGCAGCCAACCCCGTTTCAGCGGTGCGGGCAACGGATGTTATGGTAAATCAGCGTCACCGGCACGGTCACTCTTTTGGCGTTGTTCGCCTCAAACCCTGCCATTAAAGGAAATATTTTCTGAAAGCGGAATTTTACTTAAGGATTGACGGCTGGGCGTAGTGATAACGGATTTTCTGGGGAGGATCACAACCAGTGAACAAAAGTGATTCAATATTGTTTATGGCTATGCTAGCTTGAAAAAGTTGACTCCCTGACATCACGGGGAGCCCAAAAATTAACCTAGCTATTATTATATTTATATTATTGCATAATTAAGAGCATATATCTTTCGATATATGCTCTTTTGGATATTTGTGTTTCTTGACAGGTAGTTACCTTAATAAATATGTGGTGTGGACTGTTTTTTTTGATACGTGGTTTAAGTTTTAGCAAAAATTTTGTTAGTTACTTGAATATTGTTTTCATAGATTGAATATTCATCCTTGCGTAGCATTTTACGTCATCATCGCCTATTTTTTTACTAATGCTAAAAAACCTTTTTCATTATGAAATGTTGCAAAAATGTATTAGGTTAACATTGTGCACTTAGATAATGAGGCTGACTTATGAAAGACAGAGTTGAGCTGCAGGAGTTGTGTTCTCTCGCAAAAGAGTGTCGAGGGCTTTTTAATAAACCAATCAAGCTACTTGATGAATCA
>JBCLAL010000020.1:0-3202 GCA_038918115.1 Pedobacter sp. | reverse complement strand
CTGAGCCATCGCCTGGATAGAACCTCCAAAAAGGAATAACAAAAAAGTAAAAAGAATTTTTTTCATATGCATGATTTATATATGATCTACAACAGAGCAGTTAGATTAAAAGAATAACATTGTTTGATAGCTTTATACACCTCATGCTTTAAAGTGATACCTCTGAAACTTAACACCATAGCATACTATCTTTATACCTCTATAACATATTCAAGCAATAACAAGGTGGAGAAGAATACACGGCACATTGCCATTGATTAACTGGAACGCTTTGCCGGTTACTTGGCATGACTATCGACCAAGTGGTGCATTTTGACAAATCAGCCGGTAGAAGTCACCATTCAGGATAAACATGATTTTGAACAGGGGAACCTTTTCAACCAGCTTGATGAGGAAAACCGTACCGTGGTCTTTAATATCATCGATAGCGTGCTCACCAAAAAGAAGTTTAAGTGTAAGCCTTCCTAAAAATCGGACTGTTGGAAAAGCGAGAAATCGTAACTTTAAAACAGTAAGATGAAAAGATCAAAAATCAGCGAATCGCAGATCGTAGCAGCGATCAAAGAACATGAGGCGGGGAAATCTACCGCAGAAATATGTCGTGCTTTAGGTGTCCATCAGGCGACATTTTATTCATGGAAGAAAAAGTATTCGGGTATGGACAGCCAGGAACTACGTCGTTTGAAGGAGCTGGAGGAAGAGAACCGCAAGCTGAAGCATATGTATGCAGAGTTGGCTTTGGATAACAAGGTACTTAAAGACATTCTTTCAAAAAAATTAAAGCCCTGCCAGCGTAAAGACATGGCTGCTTATGCGATGGAGACCTATCAAATGAGCATTAGCAGGCTTGCAAGGTAGTTAATCTACATAAGTCCATGTACTATTATCTCAGAAAGAAGGATGATACAGAGACCATTATGAAACTCACTGAACTTGCAGAAAAACATCCCACGGAAGGCCAGGATCTCTATTACAGCCGAATCAGGCGAGAAGGATTGCGGTGGAATTACAAGCGGGTTCGTCGGGTATATCTGCTGTTCGGATTGAACCGCAGGCGCAAAGCACGCAAACGAATACCGGGTCGTGTGAAGCACCCTTATTGCGGCCTAAGGCTCCTTGCCAGACTTGGTCAGTTGACTTTATGAGCGATGTACTGGTCAATAAACGCAAGTTCAGGACATTCAATGTGATAGATGATTATAACAGGGAAGTTATTGCTATTGAAGCAGCTCATAATATGCCTGCCACTACGGTAGTTAGATTAATGGAGCAGATCATTCGGGAGAAAGGCAAGCCTCAAAGGATCAGAAGTGATAACGGGCCTGAGTTTCTGAGCAAAGAATTTAGAGAATGGTGCGCAGGCAAAAACATCGAATTACAATATATACAACCTGGCAGACCGATGCAGAACGGATATATTGAGCGGCTTAACCATACCTTCCGTCAGAATGTATTAGATGCTTCCTTGTTTGAAGATATTGTGCAGGTGCAAATACTAGCTGAAGAATGGATGCAAGAATATAATTACACAAGGCCACATAAATCATTGAACGGGCGTTCTCCAATGGACTTGAGGTGCCCTGCCGGCGGCGTGTAGTCGCAGAATGAACTTTAAAAAGATTCACTCTGCGACTACAGATAAATATTAACTTTGAAAGTCTCGCCAACTGACCAGTCCAATTTCTGGGAGGGTTACAGCTGCATAATCAGATATGCAGCCTATTAGCTAATTAGCAAACTTGACTATCAGATAAACATCAAAGCTTGTTTCAATAAACAGACTATGGTCACGAGCGACAAGTTTGCATCAGCCTGGAGGTTATTTATAGTCATCGCTAATTAGGCCCTGAAATTCCAAAATAGGCTTAATGTTCTCCTCGCTCAAATCAACCGCTTTAAGTATTGAGATAGCGGCATCAATATCTTTTTCTTTTACTGCTGCATAAAACCTATCTATTAATCCGCTTACGTAAAGGCGTTCATTAACTGTCATTCCAAGATATTTACTTTTACTGTCCATAGTTAAAGTGCGGGTTTTGCAGTTGATATTTTAATTGGCTTTACATTTTGAGGGTTAATAATATATTCCATTACACCGCCCCCTTTGTTTCCGTCTAAAGGATTTGCAAGATAACTATCCATTATATTAGATTTATTAGTAGTCCCCTTTATTATAAATTCTCCTGTATTAGTAGCTCCGCTGGCACCACCCGACGGTAGCCCTGCTGCATCTCTAAAATTAGGAACACTACTTGGATTTTCTGGCGTCCACGAAAACCCATTTGCTTTAGCATCACCACCGAATACTCTAAATACTGTTATCTCACCTTTAGCAGCACTTACAGCTTTACCAACAACACTAGCAGCTCCATCTGTAGCAATCGCCGTGACTGTATTAGCCACCTGCCTTCCAACAGCATCTCCAAATTCTTGTCCATTGCCAGTCGCCAGACCATGTACTCCCTGCGCTACGTCTTTGGCATTATTTATCAACATGTTAACGGGCAACGCCTTAACATATGTTTTTGCATATGTTTTTGCCAATTCACCAGCAGACATATCACTTAATGTCTTTACTGTGGTCGGGATATTCTTTACAGCCTGTACAGCAGACTTGTAATAATTCGCAAATGAATTCTTTGCCGAACTCCAAGCATCCGTTAAAAAACCAGGAGGATCTGGCCACATTCCATCCGGGTCAATAAATCTAACTGGGTTATTAAATACATAAGCATAAGGAGACCACCTTCTGCCAAGCTCTGCTTTAGGATCAATCACCTGCCACCTTGCAATCACCGGATCATAGAACCTTGCCCCATAATCATACGTCTCTGACTCTGCCTGTATCTCCTTGCCGTTATAAAGATATTTGTTTGCACCTGCAGTTCCAACACTTGCCTTGCCAAATGGAAAGTAATTTGTCTTCTGAATCACCTCCAGCAGATTTGTTGACGGGTTCTTATGAAATGCGATCCGTACGTTACCAAGATGATCCGCCAGGTGAAACTCATAACTGTAACTATTGCCATTCCTTCTTGCAACACCTTCCTCTGTTTGAATGAAGTCAATCCTCTTACCGTTGTAGTGGATGCCATCCACATAGATGGTGGTATCCTTCACCCCATCTATGGTGGTAGTGGTCTTCACTTTATTCCCATCCATGGTATGCACGTAAGCTACACTTACCCCTGCTCTAGTCACA
>JBCLAL010000019.1:0-3996 GCA_038918115.1 Pedobacter sp. | reverse complement strand
TGTGACCAGAGCAGGGGTAAGCGTAGCGTACGTGCATACGATGGATGGGAATAAAGTGAAAACCACCACAACCATAGATGGGGTGAAGGATACCACCATTTATGTGGATGGCATTCACTACAACGGTAAGCAGATTGACTTCATTCAAACTGAGGAAGGTGTAGCAAGAAGGAATGGCACAAGTTACAGTTATGAGTTTCACCTGGCGGACCATCTTGGTAACGTGCGGATCGCATTTCACAAGAATCCATCAACAAACCTGCTGGAAGTGATTCAGAAGACAAATTATTTTCCATTTGGCAAGGCAAGTGTTGGAACTGCAGGTGTAAACAAATATCTTTATAACGGCAAGGAGTTGCAGGCAGAGTCAGAGACGTATGATTATGGCGCAAGGTTCTATGACCCTGTGATAGGAAGGTGGTCGACGATAGACCCGCTTGCTGAAAAGAGTAGACGTTTCTCCCCTTACGTTTACGGGAATAATAATCCCATACGTTTCATTGATCCGGACGGAATGGAAACGACGGATTGGGTATTTGGGAAGGACAAGAAGCCGTATTGGGATGCTGCTGTAACTAGCGCAACTGATAAAGACTTGAAAGCAGGCGACACTTATATTGGTAAGACAGGAGAATACACTACATCAGCGGGATACACTGTTTCCTTAAATTCTGATAAGAGCTGGAATTATAAAATGCCAGAACTTAGTCCTGTAGGAGATGGCCCAAGCCTTCAGGATGCTATTGCAGCAAACAAACCAATGCTCAATATGGCGGAAGGTATAGCCACAGCCACTGCAATGATTGCAGGTGGTGAAGTCGCAGGAGCGGAAGGGGCTACTACATTTTTACTTGGCCAAGCTGCTAGAAAGTCTGAGTTTCTCACTGGATTAGTTGGCCAGGGTGCAAATGCCGGTGCCAATCTTGTAACTAGCGGAATAAACCTTGCTAAGCAACTTGCTAGTGAATCCCAAATGGGGGAACGAGGATTGACAATCATTGGCTCTGGGAAATTAAGAGATGCTGCCCGGTTAGCAGAACAGTATGGTGGTAATGCCTTAGATTGGGTAAAAAAATCAAGTTCTTCTTTTTCTAAAGGTGGAACAACTTTCGAAACTCATTGGTACGAAAATGTATTAAATGGTTTGCGAACTGAATTTAAGAGTAAATTTCCTTAGTATGAAGATAGTATGTATTAAAACTTCAATTGACATTCCGAATAGAAGAATTATGAATTCGGATTTACATGAATATTTGATTATAGGTACATTATTCCAGGTCTATGGGATCCGCTTTGATAAAGGGGTGACCTATTACCATTTATTTAACGGTCAACATTTGTTTGAAGCGCCAATAGAACTGTTTGATATTGTAGATGATAGAGTCTCAAATGATTGGAAGGTTAAGGTGTGGAGCAATGAAGAAGTCTCATTATGGCCTGATCTGTTTTATAATGAAGGATTTCTTGAAGGATTTTCCGAGAGAAATATCAAAGAGAGACAAATGTTTGAAGACTTACGTATGGTAATAGAGGTATAAAAATAGTTAAGGTAGTTTCCTAGCGTAGCCTGGTTCACTGAGCAAGGCTATGCTGTTTATCTGATATGCCGTTTATGCAGCTAAACGTATATAAGGCCTAATGTTGTTTTTGTAAGTGCAAGATGTGTTTTTGTGTACCAAAAAACCTGTTTGCCTTCGCCCTAAGCGAAGGGATAAAAACTACGCAACTTGTTTTTTGAAGTTATTTAAGGAGTGCCTGTAGTTTGTTTTTAATAAAGAAAGCATCCATAGTGGCGAACAGGTGTGAACGTTCGTCCTGTGGCAGTTTCTCAATGAGTTTCAGACGGTTCAAGGCATCCTGGTCAATGTTCTGATATTCGGCATCCTTTACCAGGTAATCTAGTGTTACTCCTAATGCATCGGCCACCTTAGCTGCCGTATCAATAGAGGGTTTGATCTCATCCCTTTCATACTTGCCGATTATATCGCCGGATGTACCCACGGCTTTCCCTAAGTCTCCCTGAGTCATCTTTTTTTGCTTGCGTGCGTAGGTTGTTTTCTCTCCAAACGTCATGATATATCAGATTTATGAACTTAAAATGAATGAATACTCAAAGATAAGTGAATAAAAAGGTAGATACAATTGCAATAGTTCTTGTTTGCAAAAGAATGATTAGTTAGTTTTGTGAATTATAATGTCTTGTCCTGAAATAGCTTTACATTAAATGTAAAGTATCATGATCAAAAAACAGAAGAAAGAATCCACTGGGAAGGGGTTTCAAAAGGAAGGCCGTGCTTATCCAGAAGCGTTAAGACGCAAGATCGTTTCAGAGATACAATCCAGATCGCTCAGCCCGCGAGCAGCTGAACGGCAGTTTAACATTAATCGCAAAACGCTCGATTGTTGGATTACCAAATATTCTTTACTTCCTTTGAAACCAGTGGCTTTGAGTACAACTGGAATGGGAAATCCGAATTCAAACAAGCAGGTTAACTTGCTCAATAAGCAGGTTCGCGAACTACAGAAAGCATTGGAGAAAGCCCGGCTTAAAATTGATGGTCTTGAAACGATGATTCAGGTAAGCGAAGAGGATCTGAAGATCAAGATCCGAAAAAAGCCTGGTGCCAAACAGTCAAAAAAATGAGGCAGAAACATCCCCATGTAGGTCTGGGGGAGCTCTGTGCACTGTTTGGCGTGTCTAGGCAAGCCTACTATGAGGTGCTTCACCATGCGGAAAAAACCAGCATTGCTCATACCATTGTGCTGACCCTAGTGAAAGAAATCCGTAGCATTATGCCATTACTGGGCACACGTAAGCTTCTGTATTTGCTAGAACCACAATTGTTAGCACATGGCATTAAGATAGGCCGGGATCAATTATTTGATTTGCTTCGCTTCCATGGCCTGATGATCAGACGTCGTAAACGAACCACAGTACGCACAACCGATTCTAATCATATTTTCAAACGTTATCCGAATTTGATTAAGGAGCTCGTGGTTAACGGACCGGAGCAACTATGGGTGAGTGATATCACCTATATTAGAACCAACCAAGGTTTCAGCTACCTGAGTTTAATAACCGATGCGTATTCTCATAAGATCGTTGGCTATGGGCTGCACCCAAGCCTGGAAGCAACAGGTAGTTTAAAGGCGCTGGAAATGGCTATTGCCCTTGGAAACATGAATCTCCCTTTTACTTGATTCATCATTCAGACCGTGGCATCCAATATTGTTGTGCAGAATATACAGAAATGCTTCAACGGTCTGGAATAGCCATTAGCATGACCCAAAGCGGCAACCCTCGTGATAATGCCCTAGCCGAACGGGTAAACGGGATTTTAAAAAATGAATTCTTTCCAAAACGGATTTATCACAATCATAAAGATGCAGTAAAGCATCTTACTCGGATAATTCATATCTATAATGAAAGTCGTCCGCATGGAAGCGTTGACTTCTTGAGTCCATCGACAGTTCACGAGCATTACACAGGCCCAATCCCAAAGCGTTGGAAGCAGTACAAGCGATATAAGAATGTGATACTCAAAGAAAATGAACTTGAGTGATGTAAGTTTTAAATAAACACCGTATGCTTGTAAAGATTTTTCAGGATTACCAGAAATTACCTGTAAAGTTAGTTTAGGACTACGATTGAAAACTGTAAAGTTTTTTTAGGACGAGACAAGGAGTTACTTATACTGTTATTAATGGAGCTAAACAGCTTTCAAAAAGTGGCAGTTATTATAATTCAGTTCAAGATAATACTAGTGTATATAAGCCTAAGCTACAGCCCATATTAAAAGCTGAAGATACATCTCAGTCTAAAGAAGAGAAGCCAACCAAAAAGGAGAATAAGGTTAAACCTGATTCAGAAGCCGATGGTGATCACTCTACATTAAAGCGTTCTGAGGACGGTGAAATTACAAATACTGCTACTTATAAGAAAAACCCTCAAAATCCAAGTGGTTTTGATGAAGTCAAGAGAGTAGATGTTAAAGG
>JBCLAL010000018.1:0-5656 GCA_038918115.1 Pedobacter sp. | reverse complement strand
GGGAAACAGTGAGAAGGATAAAGAAGAAGTAATTTGAAAGGCTGAAAAGGAGTAAGAAGATGTCTCTTTTTGTATTTACCGGAAACGGGAAATGAATGTTGGAAACAGCGAAAAACAAAAAGGAAAAAAGAAAAATAAATTCTTGACAATATCAAAATCATTACTACCTTTGCAGTCCCAACAAACAGGGAGCCATTTAACGGATGTTAAGCAAGGCAAATAAACAAAGATTGAAACGGTGAAATAGTTAAACAGACCAGACAAGAAAGACTGGGAAACACATGCTAAAGGATCTGCAACATATAAAGACTCGCCGAGAGGTTAAGAGTCGAGAAGTTCATTAAAGAGATGTCATTTTATAAAACGCAGCGAGGTAAACAAGTACGAGTTCAAAGTACATGAGCCAAGCAAGTTTTTCGAGTCAAAATCTAACAGACAAATTAGAATAAAGACTATTATTAATTAAGTTTAAAATTAGTCAGTGTTCAAACAAAACATTTTACAATGGAGAGTTTGATCCTGGCTCAGGATGAACGCTAGCGGCAGGCCTAATACATGCAAGTCGAACGATAGTGAGAAGCTTGCTTCTCACGAAAGTGGCGCACGGGTGCGTAACGCGTATGCAACCTACCTTAATCAGGGGGATAGCCCGAAGAAATTCGGATTAACACCGCATAAAATCACAGTATAGCATTATACAATGATCAAATATTTATAGGATTAAGATGGGCATGCGTGACATTAGTTAGTTGGCGGGGTAACGGCCCACCAAGACCACGATGTCTAGGGGATCTGAGAGGATGACCCCCCACACTGGTACTGAGACACGGACCAGACTCCTACGGGAGGCAGCAGTAAGGAATATTGGTCAATGGAGGCAACTCTGAACCAGCCATGCCGCGTGCAGGAAGACAGCCCTCTGGGTCGTAAACTGCTTTTATTCGGGAATAAACCTATCTACGTGTAGATAGCTGAATGTACCGAAGGAATAAGGATCGGCTAACTCCGTGCCAGCAGCCGCGGTAATACGGAGGATCCAAGCGTTATCCGGATTTATTGGGTTTAAAGGGTGCGTAGGCGGCTTATTAAGTCAGGGGTGAAAGACGGTGGCTCAACCATCGCAGTGCCTTTGATACTGATGAGCTTGAATATACTAGAGGTAGGCGGAATGTGACAAGTAGCGGTGAAATGCATAGATATGTCACAGAACACCGATTGCGAAGGCAGCTTACTATGGTATTTATTGACGCTGAGGCACGAAAGCGTGGGGATCAAACAGGATTAGATACCCTGGTAGTCCACGCCCTAAACGATGAATACTCGCTGTTAGCGATATACAGTTAGCGGCTAAGCGAAAGCGTTAAGTATTCCACCTGGGGAGTACGCTCGCAAGAGTGAAACTCAAAGGAATTGACGGGGGCCCGCACAAGCGGAGGAGCATGTGGTTTAATTCGATGATACGCGAGGAACCTTACCCGGGCTTGAAAGTTAGTGAAGTTTCCAGAGATGGGAGCGTCCGCAAGGACACGAAACTAGGTGCTGCATGGCTGTCGTCAGCTCGTGCCGTGAGGTGTTGGGTTAAGTCCCGCAACGAGCGCAACCCCTATGTTTAGTTGCCAGCACGTTATGGTGGGGACTCTAAACAGACTGCCTGTGCAAACAGAGAGGAAGGAGGGGACGACGTCAAGTCATCATGGCCCTTACGTCCGGGGCTACACACGTGCTACAATGGATGGTACAGAGGGCAGCAAGCTGGCAACAGCAAGCAAATCTCAAAAAGCCATTCACAGTTCGGATAGAGGTCTGCAACTCGACCTCTTGAAGTTGGATTCGCTAGTAATCGCGTATCAGCAATGACGCGGTGAATACGTTCCCGGGCCTTGTACACACCGCCCGTCAAGCCATGGAAGTTGGGGGTACCTAAAGTATGTAACCGAAAGGAGCGTCCTAGGGTAAAACCGATAACTGGGGCTAAGTCGTAACAAGGTAGCCGTACCGGAAGGTGCGGCTGGAATACCTCCTTTCTGGAGTAGAATTGACTACTTGCTGCGTTAAAATGATATAAAATGACAATACATCTCAAAAAAAGAAAACCCATAGAATGAAACATCACGAGTGTTCCATACTGAAGTAAGGTGAAACTGTAGGAAGAATGTGTAGGAGAAACCTCAGATACAGTTCTAACCCTAACACAAAAACAGTCCCGTAGCTCAGTTGGTTAGAGCACTACACTGATAATGTAGGGGTCAGCAGTTCAAATCTGCTCGGGACTACTACTGGAATTTCTAAGGGGGATTAGCTCAGCTGGCTAGAGCGCCTGCCTTGCACGCAGGAGGTCAACGGTTCGACTCCGTTATTCTCCACCATCACCCTTACCTAATACAAAAGGTAAAGAAATAAGGAAACGTAAGAATCCTGGGGATTGAAAAGTTCTTTGACATATTGGAAGAAGTTAAAAAAGAAGAGCAAACAACAATAGAGACGTTGTTAGCCCAGATTTAACACTAAGAATTAGAAAACATAAGTATGCATGTTTACATGTGTTCCAGGTTTATAATTTTAAAGATGAATCTATAAGTTAACAACAATCAAAAAAAGCATTTCCATAGGCGCAAAAGGCTATGGAGAGAAGAAAGTAAGAAAGAGCACACAGGGGATGCCTTGGCTCTCAGAGGCGATGAAAGACGTGATAAGCTGCGATAAGCTTCGGGGATTAGCAAATATGAATTGATCCGAAGATTTCTGAATGGGGAAACCTGGCTAGTTGAAGACTAGTCGTATATAATACGCAAACCTGCCGAACTGAAACATCTAAGTAAGCAGAGGAAGAGAAAATAATAATGATTTCCTAAGTAGTGGCGAGCGAACGGGAAAGAGCCCAAACCAGTTATGTTACGGCATACCTGGGGTTGTAGGACTACGATGTGGTATTGATGAAATGAAGTGGAACAGGATGGGAAGCCTGGCAATATACGGTGATAGCCCGGTACACGTAAGTAACATCAGCCTAGTAGGATCCTGAGTACCGCGAGGTCGGAGACGCCTTGTGGGAATCTGCCGGCACCATCCGGTAAGGCTAAATACTCCTGAGAGACCGATAGTGAACCAGTACCGTGAGGGAAAGGTGAAAAGAACCCCGAACAGGGGAGTGAAATAGAACCTGAAACTGTGTGCTTACAAGCGGTCGGAGCGTCCAGGTGGCGTGACGGCGTGCCTTTTGCATAATGAGCCTACGAGTTACTCTTCTCTGGCAAGGTTAAGTGATTAAGTCACGGATCCGAAGCGAAAGCGAGTCTGAATAGGGCGTATAGTCAGGGGAGGTAGACGCGAAACCTTGTGATCTACCCATGGACAGGTTGAAGGTGCGGTAACACGTACTGGAGGACCGAACCGATAAACGTTGAAAAGTTTCCGGATGATCTGTGGGTAGGGGTGAAAGGCTAATCAAACTGGGAAATAGCTCGTACTCCCCGAAATGTTTTTAGGAACAGCGTTGTGGTAAAGTTATATAGAGGTAGAGCTACTGATTGGGTGCGGGGGAGTCAAATCCTACCAAATCCAGACAAACTCCGAATGCTATATAATATACGCAGCAGTGAGGCCCGGGGTGCTAAGGTCACGGGCCGAGAGGGAAAGAACCCAGACCATCAGCTAAGGTCCCCAAGTTACCGCTAAGTTGAACTAACGAGGTGCGATTGCATAGACAGCTAGGATGTTGGCTTGGAAGCAGCCATTCATTTAAAGAGTGCGTAACAGCTCACTAGTCGAGCGATCGTGCATGGATAATAAACGGGCATTAAGTGGTACACCGAAGCTATGGGTAATATTAAATATTACGGTAGGGGAGCATTCCAGCGGCAGCGAAGTTATGACGTAAGTTGTGGTGGAGCTTCTGGAAAAGCAAATGTAGGCATAAGTAACGATAAGGCGGGCGAGAAACCCGCCCACCGAAAGGATAAGGTTTCCTGATCAACGCTAATCGGATCAGGGTTAGTCGGGACCTAAGGAGAACCCGAAGGGGATATTCGATGGACAACTGGTTAATATTCCAGTACTTTTTATAACTGCGATGTGGGGACGGAGTAGTGACACTGCCGCGATCTGACGGAATAGATCGTTAAAGGCTGTAGGTATAGGACTGGTAGGCAAATCCGCCGGTCTTGCTGAACGCTGATAGTACCGCGAGCCTTCGGGTAAGTGGATAGTGCAGGTAATCAGACTTCCAAGAAAAACCGCTAAGCTTCAGGTTATAAAAACCCGTACCGCAAACCGACACAGGTATCCGGGAAGAGAATTCTAAGGTGCTCGAGTGAATCATGGCTAAGGAACTCGGCAAAATGGCCCTGTAACTTCGGGAGAAGGGGCGCTGGTAGCAATATCAGCCGCAGTGAAAAGGCCCAGGCGACTGTTTAACAAAAACACATGGCTTTGCAAAATCGAAAGATGAAGTATAAGGCCTGACACCTGCCCGGTGCTGGAAGGTTAAGAGGGGATGTTAGTCGCAAGGCGAAGCATTGAATCGAAGCCCCAGTAAACGGCGGCCGTAACTATAACGGTCCTAAGGTAGCGAAATTCCTTGTCGGGTAAGTTCCGACCTGCACGAATGGTGTAACGATCTGGGCGCTGTCTCAGCCATGAGCTCGGTGAAATTGTGGTCCCGGTGAAGACGCCGGGTACCCGCAACGGGACGGAAAGACCCCATGCACCTTCACTACAATTTAACATTGACATTGGATACAGGATGTGTAGGATAGGTGGGAGACTATGAAGCGGCGTCGCCAGGCGTCGTGGAGTCAACGTTGAAATACCACCCTTTCTGTATTCGGTGTCTAACTCGACTTGCTCGAGGACATTGTTTGATGGGTAGTTTGACTGGGGTGGTCGCCTCCAAAAAGGTAACGGAGGCTTTCAAAGGTAAGCTCAATACGCTTGGTAACCGTATGAGGAGTGCAATAGCATAAGCTTGCTTGACTGTGAGGCAGACAAGCCGAGCAGGGTCGAAAGACGGATATAGTGATCCGGTGGTTCTGCATGGAAGGGCCATCGCTCAAAGGATAAAAGGTACGCTGGGGATAACAGGCTGATCTCCCCCAAGAGCTCATATCGACGGGGAGGTTTGGCACCTCGATGTCGGCTCGTCACATCCTGGGGCTGGAGAAGGTCCCAAGGGTTCGGCTGTTCGCCGATTAAAGTGGCACGCGAGCTGGGTTCAGAACGTCGCGAGACAGTTCGGTCCCTATCTGTTGTGGGCGTAGGAATTTTGAGTGGGGCTGACCTTAGTACGAGAGGACCGGGTTGGACTAGCCTCTAGTGAATCTGTTGTTCCGCCAGGGGCATTGCAGAGTAGCTACGCTGGGAATAGATAAGTGCTGAAAGCATCTAAGTACGAAACTAGCCACGAGATGAGAATTCCATATAGGACCGTAGAAGACTACTACGTTGATAGGTTACAGATGTAAAGCTGGTGACAGCATAGTCGAGTAATACTAATCATCCGAAGCTTTCAAAAGCAGAACACTGTTGTTTGTTCTTCATACTAACTTCTTTCAATAATATGTCATTGTTATAAGATTGAAACATAAAATATCGAGAGATAGAATCTTAAATAACATTAAAAATATTTAGGTGCCTATATCGGTGGTGTCCACCTCTTCCC
>JBCLAL010000017.1:0-6235 GCA_038918115.1 Pedobacter sp. | reverse complement strand
CAACGCCGAGAGCTGGCCAAGTCGATCGCTCAGGACTTGGCCGATCGCTACGGCACGGCGGGCACGCTGGCCGTCCACCATCCGGACCGGGAAGGCGACAACCGCAACCATCACGTTCACATCCTCATGACGACCCGCCGCCTTGATGCTTCTGGCCAGTTGGGCGAAAAGACCCGCGAGTTGGACGATGTGAAACGCGGGCCAGAGGAGGTGGAGTGGATACGGACCATGATCGAGGCCCAGACCAACCGTTCGCTGGAGCGTGCCGGGGCTGAAGGCCGCGTAGACCGGCGCTCGTTGCTCAATCAGCGAGCCGCTGCGCTCAATGCCGGCGACATGGATCGAGCAGCCCTGTTGGATCGGCCGGCGACGATTCATGAAGGGCCGAAGGTCACGCAGATCCGGCGTGAGTCGGCCCGAGCTGGTCGTGCGCCGTTAGGCGCACTGGATCGAGCAGCTGCCAATGATCATAGCCGCCAGTTGGTGGCCGACCGTGCCGAGTTAGGGGCGGTATCGGCGCAAATAATCGACTTTGAAAAAGCCCGAGCCCTGCGCGATGCCCGCTCGAAAGTGGCCGAAACCGCCACCGATGGCATGGCCGCTTTCAAGGCTCGTTTCCAGCAAAACCTAGATTTAAACGCCCGTATTGATGCGGAGCGCGAGCGCATGACCAATGAGCTGCACAGAGTTGCCCAGGAGCGCGCCGCACTCGAACGGCAAGAGAAGGCCAAAGCGGCCTTAAAACAAATCGAAAATAATCAGTTGATCCGCAATGACGGGCCATCCAAAGGCCGCGGTGGCCCTGATTTTGGGATGTAAGGGGGATAAATGAATGTGAGTGAACAGGAGCTTTTTGGCCTAATGGCCGTGGCCCAAGAGCAGCAGCAAGCCGCGACATTGGTCCTGAAACGGCTGGAGGCTCAGCAGGCCGAACTGACCCAAACGATTGCAAAAGCACGCAGTGCCGTGGAGGAGATGAGTAAAGCGGGTCATGCATCCGCGCTCATCATCGAGAAATCCACGCGAATTGCCGTCGAGAAAGCCGTTCAGTCCGCTCTAGAGAGCGTGCAACAACAAACCCGCTCTGCTCTGGGGGATTCGGTGAATCCTGCTGTAAAGGCCTTGCAAGGCGTTACGGCGCGGGCTGAGCAGGCCGAAGAAAATTTATACCAAGCGGCCAGCTGGATCAGCTGGAAGTGGGCAGCGGTTTGGGCGTTTACCGGGTGTACATTGCTGGCCGCTATTGTGGGTTTGTCGATGCTGCTGGTCCCCACACCCAATGAGATTGCGGGCCTAAGGGCCCATGTGGCCGATCTGGAGAAGCGAGGTGGGAAGGTGCAGCTCTCTACATGCGGGCCAGCTAATAGGCTTTGCGTCCGAACCAATGTTAGCGCAAACAAAAGTACCGGCGGCTGGAGTAAAGAGGGGGACTGGATGATTCTGCAGGGCTACTGACGGGGAAGGAGGGCCTTAGCCCTCCTACGCGATTTTAGGAGTTCTTCCCGCCACCGCCATGGCTATTCTGACCGCCTTTTTTGCCCGCTTCGGACGCTTTTTCAGGGTCATTGGCGAAATTTCCGCCGGAAGCTTGGCCGCCTTTCTTACCGGCTTCGGATGCGCGTTCTGGATCGTTTGCGAAATTGCCCCCGGATTCCTGACCGCCTTTTTTACCCGCTTCTGACGCTTTTTCAGGATCGTTAGCAAAGTTACCAGGGTTCGAATTTCCTGTGTTAGCCATGATTTTCTACCTCTTGGTTAAAATTTGGTGAGACCTGTTGCCTCAAAAATTCGAGACGAAAACTGTTCAGTAATTCTTCTGATTTTTTCAAAACCAGACAGGCGGAACAATGGCTTATTGCCATAACATGTTCTTTTCACACCAAGCTGGATAATCTGACTAGACTACAGAAACATGCCCTCCATAGTGCAATGAGACCATAAGGAGTATTTGGATGTCGGTTTCTGGTTTGTCTACTTTAGAGCTGCGGCATCTGATCGAGAGAGCATTTTTACCCGCTCGCTGCCGATGTACCCTCTCTGCCTTTGGTGTACCGTCACTGACGATAGAAATATACGCTGAAGGTGCAACTTCGATTAATCTATTGGTAACGGGTGTGGATATAAGCTCGCTTAATAGCAGTCGCGCTATTTCTGATCTAATTGCTGAAATTAGATCAGACTTAAAAAACAATCAACACAAATTATTAGCTGTTAAGAAATGAAAAGACTGTTCAGGCTAGGCCAACGATTCAAAGTTGCGAGACTGTGTAGCGTGCCAGTCCACTAAAGAGAACCGTCAGTATGACTGCCTATTGGGAAAAAACGTTACCCAAAGGAACCACAATCATTGTGGTTGAGGATGAGGAGCCGCTGTGTCACCTCATTACAGAGGTTTTCGAAGAGATGGGGGCGGATTGTATGTGTTTCCAAACGGCTGATATGGCGTTGGCTCACCTAGATAAGACTGAGGGGCGGTGTTCTCTAGCCATTCTGGACCATGGTGTCCCTGGAAATATTCATGGTACTGAGTTGTTGTGCGTCATCAAAGCCAGATGGCCCGCCATGCCGGTCATTCTGACGTCTGGTTATGCGCTGACGAATCCCTTCCCCAATGATGCTGTATACCTCCAGAAGCCTTGGTCGATAGACACTCTCAATGAAATGGCGTGGAAAATGTTGCAAGGCCAACCACTATGAGCCAGCCTTATACTTTGGATGAGGATTTGTATGCCTTATCTGCACTAATCCCCGTGTTCAATGTAGAAAAACAATTAGCTCGCTATTTGCAATTGATTCAGATGTCTGCTTCCCGTGAACAGTTAAGTAAATGGGTCGAACAGGTTGCCGGTTACATGCAGGCCCCTAGCGACTTGGATTTGTTGAGTGCTGAACAGGAAATTTTATTGCGCGAGCTGGTGACGCGTGCAAATTTCCGCTGCGTCCTGAATCCTTAAACTTTTTAGTATAATCAGCTGTTAGGTATATATTTTTTCGATCTTTAAAAGGAGTCATCTGATGGCGACTGAAGAAATTCAAGAAGTGCGTGCGGTTCGAGAAGAGAGCGAGGCCAATGACCTGATAGCTCAAGGCTGGAAGCTCATTGGACAATACGATCGGGGTAATGCCCATGCTCAGTACATTGAATATCACTTGGGTTTGCCTCAGGGCCCAGCCAGAGTAGTGACCACGAAAGACGGGTACGTATAACGGTTGAGGGTGTAGCCAAGCGGTTTCCATAACGCACCCTATGTTCAATGCCCCCCCACAGCAAAGCCCACCCCGGTGGGCTTTTTTGCGTCTGCTGGAAACCAGCCCCCGGCGGTCTGGTCTACCATTTCCCGTGCCAATGGTCTGAGTATTTCGAATGTCTAGGAGGACACCGTGTCATTACCCATCACCGCCCGGCAAATGAACGCCCTACGGGCACTGCAACGCACCGATCCTGAACTGGGCGAGCTGGCCACCGCCATCGCTTTGGCCTTTGATGCCTCGACGATCGAGAACCCGCAACTGGCGCGGCTGATCCTGGAAAAGACCTGCCGACGTATTGTCGCCGGACAGGAGGGCAGTCATGACGCGATGATCCAGCACCTGGAGACCTTCGGTGAGCTGAACTGTCTGTCACCCGCACAAGTCACTGATTTTACAGACCGCATCAGGAAGCACGCCTAACCATGCCTCACGGTATCCAAGAAGAGACACTGCGCGCCATGATCGAAGCCGGCGCGGTGCGCGAAGTACTGATCAGCCGGCAGGACGATAAATGGGGTTTGGCGATTCGCCTGGGCGGCGCCGGGAGTCGTTGGCTGCCGGTGCGCTCGCGGCGCGAAGCGCTGCGCACCTGGGCCAGCCTGACGGCGGTGGGACGCTTTGCCGAAGCTTTGGGCATCAAGGGCTTTGCCGTCGAACTGTGAGTGCATAATGGCAAAAATAATCGTTGGAGTTTTGCCATGAACACCCTTGCGATGCGGTTACGCAGTGAGCGGCTTCGACTGAAGCTTTCCCAGCAAGAACTGGGAAGCATTGGCGGCGTAGCCGCCAATGCTCAAGGCAAATACGAATCTGGAGAGCGTTCTCCTCGAGCAAATTATCTCGAAAAAATATTCACGGGTGGTGTGGATATTTATTTCGTGCTGACCGGTGAGAAAGGGCCGTTAGTCTTGTTTGGGGTAAAAAATGCTCCTGAAGTGTTGTCCCTTCTGCAACAAGATTTGGCTTCGATTACAAACGCTGTAGAGAGTGTAATGAGTCGAATCTCATCGTTGGAATCCCAAGTCTAATAGCGCCTCAGTCATCCAGGGCACTGAGCAAATTCGCCCAGGTTAGGACTGCCTGACGTTTCGGTGAGGGATTTCCTGACGTCTGGGGATCGGGTTTATGTTCGATCAGCCGGAGTGACTCGCGCAGCTCGCGTATTTCTTCTCGCAACAAACGCACCTCTTCGATGAGCGGGTGTAGGGCGTCCGTTTCTACTGTAGGGCCAGGTGTAGGGCGAAGTGTAGGGGAGGTGTAGGGCGCAGGTGTAGGGCGGTGTAGGGGAGATCCTTGTGGTTCACCATAAACACGGATCATTTCCGACAGGTCGACAACCTTCTGGCCTTTACCGTCCAGGCCAGCAGTTACGCGGCCCTTAGCCACGGCTTCATGCAATGTAGAGCGATGCAAACCATAGAGATTTGCCATGCGGCCAATGGTTAATTTTGCCATGTAGGGCAGTGTCGGGTTCTGTCTGTAGGGTGCCCTACAGTCTACCGCTCTTTTTGGGCCTCAATAGGCTGACAAACTAACGCGGTCCGCTGGACCTTGTTGGCTGTCGCGCAGCCTGGCAGCAGAGCTGCCTAAGCCCCGCGACAGCTCGGAAAACAGGCAAGGTTTGCACTGCGCCGTTAAAGGCAATATCTTTGGGCATCAGATACATAGGATCAAAACGAAAAAACCCTGCCAAGGCAGGGTTTGATTCGGGCCAGCGGCGACAGCAATCGCTCTGGCCAAGGTCTCGGGGAATCTCAGCTTTAGGCGGCAGGGATCGAGACCTGGTAAGCCAATTCTGTCGGTAAAATCACCGGCTGTCCAGCTTCCAGCCTCCCCCCGACACCTCTTCCCGACGCTTGGAATCAAGATGCTTTGGGCCCGGGAAGTAATAGCTGCCGATCAAGGGGATCTCTTCACGGCAGCCGGTATAGCCGGTTAGGTGCGACCCGCAAGGGCGAGAAGGCAATGGCAGGGCAGCGTAAAAACCCAACCACGGGCGCTGTCACTGTCCTAAAACCCACCAACCGCCAGACGCCGAAGAGGGCAGGGGGCGCAGTGGTAACCAATCCCCGAAAGTCTGGAACGCCTGTTGGGAGTGGGAGCCGGGTGGCAGCACCTGGAACAAAATCCTCACTGCGTGGAGTCATGCGAGACGCTTTTTTTAAAAGCTGATCGTAGGGGCTCCCACGCCAGTGGGAACCATCAAGAGCGGCGTGCCGCATCCTTATGTACCGCCTGTGGGCGGCCCTAGGCTGGCGTCAGCCATCATTGCTCCGGCTCTTTGCCTTCAGGGTCATAACCCGCTTTGGCTCTTTCCCAGCGAGTGGGGGTCCCCCTTTAGGGGGTCGAGCTGGTGAGCAGAGCGAATGCTTTCCTCACTCACTTAGCCACCAGTGACTAATCGCTTAAATGCCTCTGACCCTTGGCCATCTTCACCCAGCACAGCTAATCGCTCAGCAGGGCGAGTCAAGAAACCTTCTAACAATGCCAACAGAGCAGCGCGCTTATCGGTGGACTGGGTCTGCTGATGCAGGACTGCGGCACCTACTAAAACCTTGACCCGATCATCTGCCTTTTTTGCTGTGGCTCGTTGTCGCGCTTCTGCCTGCTGAATCTTAGCCGTGAGTTGGTCACGCTTTCGTTTCAGATCGTCTAAATCAGCCATTCGTTTGGTGCCTCCTGAGGTGTCTGTTTTCGCCATTCTACGTTAGAGTATTGGCGTGCACAGGCCTACCCTGAAAGTATTGAAGGGCGCACTTACGCAAACTACGTTTGCAGCACGCCCCTAGCCGGGGGGCAGAAGCAAAAACAAAGATCAAAAGCGAGAATTCAAACCTGTGGCGCTCTATTCCGCATCCGTAAAACCTGTCAGTCGTAGCAGTGGCCGTTCCGCCACTGCCGCCGCTGCGTATCGGAATGCTGAACGGATCACGGACGAGCGGACCGGCGAAACCCATGACTATTCCCGCCGTTCCGGCGTGGA
>JBCLAL010000016.1:0-9116 GCA_038918115.1 Pedobacter sp. | reverse complement strand
AGCACATTTTGCAAAATTCTCACAATCCCCTCCTCAAAATGACGATCTCTAGCTGATCTGGCCTTAATTAAAGCTTTACGGCAAAAGAGAAATTTCAGTTTGTGCGACAAATCTGGTTTGCGCCAAATCTTGTATCCTTCATTATTCCACCGTTTTTTGATATTTTGTATTAATAACAAAAATAGTCCTTTAATCCTGTCTCACACCATTTGGCTCGCTTGGCAAGTTGCTTAGTTCTAAAGGATTGTTTTTAGATTTATGTACTGACAGGATCTAAATTTATCAGACCGATACGCTCAAATTTTGGTGGACAAGTCTGATATCGTCAGACCTATACATAAGTTATGAGAAAGCTTGAAAGACGACACCTCACAAAAATGAAAAATGACTAATGAAAAAAATCTTAGACCTTAATTCTACCGACGCAAGGCAATTTTTCCTTAAAGAAGAAAGCTATTTCAACTTTGACCTTCCATCATATTTTGTATTTGAAAATCTTTTGCAAGCTGTTTCAGCACAAATGGGCGGACAGGAACTTCAAACATTTCATTCCACGTACAACAATGCACAAGGACAACCCAAAAGACACTCACCAGCGGAATTTGAAGAAGTAAACCATAAGTTTCTAAATAACAAGGACGGAAAATTCGCTTGGCGACCATTTCAACTAATTCATCCAGCACTTTATGTTTCACTAGTAAATAAAATTACAGAACAAGCAAACTGGAATTTAATTGTAGCGAGGTTTGTTCAATTTCAGGCCAATCCAAATATTAGATGTTATAGTATTCCATTACGGTCAGACGATAAACAATCGGACAAAGCAACTTCAATCAGTCGATGGTGGCAAGCAATTGAACAGCAATCATTACAGTTGGCATTGAAGTATGAATATGTTTTGCATACTGATATTGCAGATTGCTATGGTTCAATTTATACTCATTCAGTGCCCTGGGCTATTCATACAAAGGCAACTGCAAAAGCACAGAGACGAAACCTTGACTTGATTGGTAACAATGTTGACAAGCATTTACAAGATATGGCTTACGGTCAGACTAACGGAATTCCCCAAGGAAGTGTTTTGATGGATTTTATTGCTGAAATGGTTCTTGGGTTTGTTGACTTAGAACTTTCAGACAAAATTCAACAAGCTAACATACAGGATTATGAGATAATAAGATATCGAGATGATTATCGAGTTTTTTCAAATAATCCACAGATAGTTGAACATATTACCAAGCTTTTGACAGAAATTCTGATTGACCTAGGAATGAGATTGAACGCAAAAAAAACTATTGTATCAAACAATGTCATTACAAACTCTATAAAGTCAGATAAACTCTACTGGATATCTTCAAAAAAAGGTGCTAAAAGTATTCAAGAGCATTTATTAATTATTCATAAGCTATCCGAAGAACACCCAAATTCAGGAAGTTTATCAAAAGCTTTGGGTAAATTTCAAAAAAGAATTAAAGGCATAACTGAAACTAGCCAAAATATAAATGTCTTGGTAAGTATTTTAGTTGATATAATGTATAAAAACCCAAGAACATACCCAATTGCTTCTGCAATTCTTAGCAAACTCTTATCGCTTATTTTAGACAACGGAAAGAAGAACGAAATACTTAACCTGATCTACCAAAGGTTTGAAAAAATACCAAACACAGGACACATTAAGATTTGGCTTCAAAGACTAACTATTAAACTTGACCGACATCGACAATATTCGGAAAAACTTTGCGAAAAGGTAAATAATCCTGCATTACAAATTTGGAATTCTGATTGGTTAGAAAATGGCTTAAAAACAATAATAGAGACGACGCCTATTATTGACGAAATTGTAATTGCGGATATCGACGTAGTTATTGCAAGTGAAGAAATTGAAATATTTAAGAACGAATATGACTATGTCGAACAGACAGCAGAATAGAAAGCCAGGGCATAAGCCCACTATGTACCTGGATAGTGCAGTTAGAAGTAACGTTTCTTCTTTCGCAAGCTTATCTAATGAAAGAGAGATCGCGAAAGGATTGATAAAACTTTTCAGCGATATTGATGGCGATCAATTTCAGCGGGTTACAAGATCATTTGACGAAAACACAGGAGACTACTTGATGATTGACTTTTTTAAAAAATAAAGCATTATATCGAATCCCTTACGTGTCAAGTTGTACGGCTCATGCCGAACCAATTGTGAATGAAGGCTTTTACTATTCATTATTAAGTAAATGATTTCAAATAGGACCTTTTTATTAAATTGTAAAAAACAATTGTCCGCTATATGGTGATGTATAGCGGTACTTGACATAATCGGGGTAATGGATGATGTGACCACTGTATCCGGCATGTTTGAACATTAAAACCATCAGCATAAACAGTAGCTTATTTACGATGGCCTGCAATTCTTCCGGATTTTCATTATTTTCTAATGGCGAAGTACCATGAAGAAATTTGTTCCTGGTATTTAAAATAGCTACGTCTTCCTCCGGCAACGTAATGCCAAACAATTCGAATGGTCTAGAAAGCTTTTTAGCATTTGTCGGACTATTTAAAGCACTGATCTTTACATCGAGAATATCCTTACCATAGCTAGAGATAAACGCATCATATTCACTGATCGCTTCCCGTACTTTACTGATTATTTTCTTTGCCAATTTCTTGTCCTTAATGGGATTGATTCGTTCTGCATTTTCTTCATAAAGAATCCCTGCTATGGTTTCTATGCCAATGGAATAGATACCGCCTTTCAACAAGACTTGTTTTGACTGATGGCCTTCAATGATGAACCTGCAGCAGCGGGCATAAGTCGCGTTATCATGAACCGTTTGACAAAGCGATGAGAAGACATCGAAAGTCATCGGAACACAATGACGATGAAGCTCTTTAGAGCTTGTCGTATTCTCTAGGTGATTTTTAAAGTCAATATGATTGAGCAGCGTCACGTTAGTAATGGCGGCAGGCTCATTTTTTTCATAGATGACTCGCTGTTTAGCATTGAAATCTTCCTCGATCACATGATAAAAATATTCTCCTAAATGCAGGTTGCCGGAAATTAGGGCATAAGCTGTGATCAAACTTCCTGATGCCTTCTTGAACTTATCAAAGGAAATTGGTTCTTGCGATTCAATTATCAGGTAATTTGCATCGTCATTCACCGATTTGTATAAGTGAAATGGCTCATTGTTGAGGTTAACTTCTACGAGTCCGGAGGGGAGATAATGATTCCCTACTTTTAAGCGTATATCAGTGAGTGCGGTAAAGCTAGGTTTATTAGTTAAGGGAATGATCAAGCGAAGCTGTTTGTTGTCAAAGTCTTCGGCCCGCCCTCTTTGAAAATGGGCCAGTTTGAATTGAAGAAGTGAAGGAGTATTCAATGACATGTTGATTTTCAAAACGGACTTTGCTCTGATAAAGTAAACGTCCTCGCCAGATTCGAGGTAAAGATCTTCAAATGCTCCATAGCCGGCGCTTTTTCTTCCGGCAACGGGTTCAATCAAATCCTCACAATATACCTTGCATAAAAAATCATCAGTGCCGACTTTCTCGATTGTTGCAAGTTTGTTATCCAAAGGCGTGTCGGGACTTTTAATCTTGTAAACCCTTTCGCTTTGCAAACTTTTTATTGCTCTAAGCGAGTTAAAAATGTCTTTTTCTATATCGTAGGGTAACTCATCTTTCATATAATTCTGCCGGACTATCTGTGTATTTTTAAACTTGAACAAGTTGGTGAAGATATGATCTAGATTTTTATTATTGGGGCAAAAATTAATTATCACAATTCCCTCCTTAATTGGGACCAAGCAACTTCCACCGTTTTTTTTCTCATGTGATTTCCGGCAAATTCAATAAAGGAATTTTATACTTATGCAAATTAAGGTGATAATGCATCATATAAACGAACACCAGGTTGGATGGACAACATTATACTACAGCCTTTAGATATAAGTATTCCTTGGCAGAGAAATTATGAAGCATGCGCTCTTTAAACTCAACATATATGTCATTAAGAATCGGACAAGTCCTCTTCACAAGCTTAATCCTCAGCTTGTCAGCTTGCAACTTCAAGAATAATGAAACGATACAAATACCACCTCGACAAGTCGGAATAAACACGGCTGACGGAACTCAGTTTATAGCGATAATAAGCTATTCAGCGGCAAAGAACAGCATTCCATTCGTCAAAGAGGATTCATCAGTAATAAATGAATCACCGGCTAAAAATAGCATTGAATTGAACCAGGAAGATTTAGCAATAGTTGATCAACAAATAAATCGCGCAGTTAGGGACTACAACGATCAAAGAGTAAACACTACTATTGACTTAAAAAATTACAAGCGCCAATATGTAGTCTACACAAACTCAAAAATGCAAAAGGAGGTCTGGGTAAACTGTTTTTGTCAAAATAGCGACAATGATGAATGGAAATCTAAAATTATTGAAGTGAGTGACGGTGGAAACTGTTATTTTAATTTAAAGATTATCATAAATCAAAAAATCTACACTGAATTTTCTGTTAACGGTAGAGCTTAAATTAACTAATAACAGTAAAAGGTACATACATTTTAGCCCTTAGCCTCCTTTACGTGTTTGAGATATCGATAACATGTAGCCACGGGCATCTGCAACCTGTTAGCTATTTCGGCAATTGAATATTTGCCGGTATCATGCAAGTCTAAAGCGGTTAATGCCAGTTGCAATTTGTCAGCAGATAGGCCCTTCGGCCTTCCTCCCATTCTTCCTCTTGCTCTAGCAGCAACAAGGCCTGCTTTTGTCCGTTCACGTATAATCTCTCTTTCGAATTCAGCTAATGAAGCAAAGATAGTAAATGTGAACCTACCTGTTGCTGTTGTAGTGTCAATGTGATCATGCAAGCTGACGAAGTTGACTTCTTGTTCATGGAAAAGTGCAACCAGATCAACCAGATCTCTCAAGGAGCGGCCGAGACGATCCAATTTCCAGACAACCACCTGATCGCCTTTCCTGAGATTTTTGAGAAGTTTTTTAAGTTCCGGTCTATCTGTATTCTTCCCTGAAATTTTTTCCTGGTAGATTGTTGTGCATCCATATTCTGTAAGCGCTCTAGATTGAAGATCTAGATTTTGGTCTGATGTACTTACCCTTGCGTAGCCTATTTTCATACTAATATTTATTATCAAAAACTCATTATCAAAAATAGCAAAAAAGCTTTTGTTTAATGGAATGAGTTTATGATAATCAGCAAAAAAGATAAAGATCGATCTGACCTAATAGGGAAAGATTTGATTTTTATAAAGGGAGTATGCAAGTGCTAACAATCAGTTATCAAAAAACGAGGATATAATGAGAATGGTTCATATGGCATAATTAGAAATAACTTGCAGCTTTTAATTATATATCGTAATATTGCAATACATAGTTATGGGACTTACAAGAACAGAAATATTCAGCACTGAACAGAACCAATTGGCAACGTTATTAAAAGCGTTAGCCCACCCAGCCCGTATCGCAATTTTGCAGCGGATCCTTGCTTCAAATACCTGCATCTGTGGCGACCTGGTAGAAGAACTGGGTCTTGCCCAGGCTACGATATCTCAACATTTAAAGGAATTAAAGACTGCTGGAATTATTCAAGGTACCATTGAAGGGGTGAGCGTTTGTTATTGTATTAATCCGGTAACCTGGAAATTAATAGAGACCCAAATGGGCGCTTTTTTAGGTGCTTACAAACAAGAAGCTGACTGCTGTTAGTTTTTTAAAGATTAAATCAATCGTTAAATTGCAATATTAAATATACCGTTATGAAACTATCAGAAATTAAAGAAATCCTGGCTAAAAGAGAAAGTGTTAATTTTAAACTAGAGAACGGGCAGGTTGTGCCTGAACACTTCCATGTTACCGAAGTTGGCGTAATCACGAAGGACTTTATTGACTGTGGCGGTACTGTACGCCATGAAAAGGTAGCTAATTTCCAGCTTTGGGATGCCAATGATTTTGAGCACCGTTTGAAAGCAGGAAAATTATTAAATATCATTTCCTTGTCTGAGCAGGTTATCGGTATGGAAGATCTTGATATAGAAGTAGAATACCAATCTGAAACCATTGGCAAATATGACCTAGCCTTCGATGGGGATAACTTTGTTTTAACCTCTAAAACGACTGCTTGCCTTGCTATGGACAAATGCGGCATACCAGCAAAAAAAGAAAAAATTGAAATGGTAAACCTAGCAGGTGATGCAAATGCGTGTACTCCAGGTGGTGGCTGCTGCTAAATAAAAAACATGGGGATTAGAATTTTAGTTCCTTCAGATTGGGAACAAGTTAAATCAATTTATGAAAAAGGAATTGCGACTGGTAATGCCACTTTTCAAACTACTGCTCCAACCTTTGAGGAATGGGACAATTCACATTTAAAAACCTGTCGGTTCGTAGACGAACAGGGTGGTACTGTTCGTGGATGGGCAGCTTTAACCCCTGTTTCTTCCAGATGCGTTTATGCCGGGGTTGCAGAAGTGAGCGTGTACGTTGATCCGGCATTTAGTGGAAAAGGTATTGGCTCTGGTCTGCTTAATAAGTTGGTCAAAGAAAGTGAACAGGAAGGGATCTGGACCTTGCAGGCTGGAATTTTTCCGGAAAATGCAGCAAGCTTAAAAATCCATGAAAAAGCTGGTTTCAGGATTCTTGGTGTCAGGGAAAAGATAGGAAAACAACATGGCATTTGGCGGGATACCGTACTATTAGAAAGAAGAAGTCAAACTATAATTTAAAGAAAATTGAAAAACATATTAGTCCTGTGTACAGGAAATAGCTGCAGAAGCCAGCTTGCTGAAGGTTACCTGCGTCATTATGCAGAAGGTAAAGCCAATATCTATAGTGCAGGAATAGAAACCCATGGCGTAAATCCAAAAGCGGTGCAGGTGATGGCAGAAGACCACATTGACATTTCATCTCATACCTCTAATCACGTAGATGAATACTTGTCTATTCCTTTTGATGCAGTGATCACCGTATGTGATAATGCAAATGAGGCCTGTCCTTATTTTCCTGGCAAGGTGGAGCGCTTTCATCAGAACTTTCCTGATCCTGCAAAAGCAACTGGAACTGCGGAAGAAATCATGGACGAATTCAGAAGGCTCAGATACCTGATCAAAGTTTACTCGGCTGACTTTATCAGCGAACACATAAACCAAAAGATTTAATGAGCGCAAATAATTGTGCCCCTGTGGCCGAAAGAAAAAAACTTGGTTTCCTTGACCGGTATTTAACCTTATGGATATTTATTGCAATGGCTCTTGGGGTGAGTATAGGTTATTTCGTGCCTTCATCCTCCGGTTTTATCAATTCCTTTTCTAGCGGCACCACGAACATTCCTTTAGCCATTGGACTAATCATGATGATGTACCCTCCACTTGCAAAGGTGAGTTATGAAAAAATGGGTGAAGTATTTAAAGATACAAAAGTATTGAGCGTTTCGCTTATCTTAAATTGGGTAATTGGGCCATTACTGATGTTTTTTTTAGCTATCATTTTTTTAAAAGACTATCCGGAATATATGGTGGGACTGATCCTGATTGGCCTTGCCAGATGTATTGCCATGGTAGTAGTCTGGAATGAACTTGCCGAAGGAAACCGGGAATATGCAGCGGGACTAATTGCCTTAAACAGCATTTTCCAGGTCTTATTATACAGTGTATTTGCCTATATCTTTATTACGGTATTGCCTCCTTATTTTGGATTGAAAGGCCTGGAGGTTAATATTACGATTAGTGAAATAGCTAAGAGTGTTGCGATTTATTTAGGGTTGCCTTTTGCTCTTGGAATTATCTCAAGATATGCGCTGATCAGTCTTAAGGGAAAAGAATGGTTCAATAATGTCTTTGTGCCCATGATTTCGCCTATTACCCTTATTGCTTTACTTTTCACCATTGTGATCATGTTCAGTTTAAAAGGCGAATTAATCGTAACCATCCCCATGGATGTGGTAAGAATTGCCATTCCACTGGTCATTTATTTTTCCATCATGTTTGTCATGAGCTTTTTTGCAGGACGTTATTTTGGGGCAGATTACTCCAAGAGCGCTTCTATTGCCTTTACTGCGACAGGAAACAATTTTGAATTGGCTATTGCAGTAGCCATTGGCGTATTTGGAATCAATTCAGGTCAGGCATTTGCCGGAGTGATCGGCCCTTTAGTGGAAGTTCCTGCACTGATTGCACTGGTGAACCTTGCTTTTTACTGCAGAAAAAAATACTATCCAGCTAAGACCTTAGAAACAATACAATAATGAAGATTGCACTTTTTTCGGATGTACATGCTAACCTCCCTGCTTTTAAGGCAATGTTGGAAGACCTGGACGAACAGGCTCCTGATGCTTTATACTGTCTTGGCGATTTGGTGGGCTACAACGTGTGGCCAAATGAAGTCATTGCTGAAATTCGCAGGAGGGGTATAGCTACCCTTGCCGGAAACCATGACTTAAAAGTAGAAAACTTGATCACTACGCCCCAGAGCTTAAGCGAGCCTGGTAAAAAGTATGCTTACCACTTAGTTGAACAACATCATCGTGATTATTTGTTGACGCTCCCTGCACACATCAAGCTGGAATTTAAGCAAGGCAGTGAAAAATTAAACATCGTAATGGCTCATGGCAGTACCCGGAGTGTAGATGAATATACGTTGTTTGATACCGAAGAAAAACAGGTACTGCAAATGATGGAAGAAGCAACTGCCGACCTATTATTTGTCGGCCATTCTCATAAACCCTATCACCGGATAATGGAAAGCAGTGCCGGTGTTTTTAAACATGTAATCAATTTAGGTTCGGTTGGAAAACCAAAGGATGGGGACGTACGGGGGTGTTATGTCCTGCTGACCATCGATAAAAGCAGCTCTGTTTTAGATCCAGAAAGCATTAAAGTAGAATTTAGAAGAGTCGCTTATGACCTTGACAAGGCCACAAAGGGAATATTGGAAAGTCCTTTACCAGATGAATTTGCGCAAGTATTAATAGAAGCTAAATAACAAGTAAGCCTATCAAAAAACTTTGAAATATTGATAGTGCCGCCCTTATTCTCAAAATTCCAGGGAATAATGAAAATGAATGGAATAAATTTGCCTACTTATAAAAATGAAAGGGCAA
>JBCLAL010000015.1:0-16711 GCA_038918115.1 Pedobacter sp. | reverse complement strand
CGGAACAATAAAACAAGCACTCTTATATATACACACATACGTTAACAGTAGAATTAGTGATAATACAGACAGCGCGTACCAGACAAGCCCGCTTTAAGTATTATATATAAACATCATCATCCTCTTCACACCTATATACATCTTCCTATACATTATCTTATATATACATCATCCTGCTTATATACATTATCCTGGCTTCTGTAGATATTGAAGCTCCAATCGGAGAATACATTTGCTGACCTCAATGTTTTAAAAATTTAAAAGACTGATCCCCTCCTCACGCCTAACAAACACCCTCATCCTCACAAATACAAAAAGACCAGAAATCAACACCAAAACCGCTGCACTTCCCGCTCAGATTTTCTTCGCTCTTTCTTCGCTTTTTCTTTGGCTTTCCTTCGCCTTCGAGGCGAACAAGAGGCGAACGAAAGGCGAAGGAAAGGCGAACAGGAGGCGAACAAAACCTGACGCAGATTTAAGGTTGATTTGCATCTTTTATGTACGTTATTTCAACTCAGCATCAAGGGCTTTTAGGCGTCCTAAACTGGGAGTTTGTTTTACTGGTGCTTAAGTATCCTCATTGAGAATACTTTCTTCCGATCCGGCTGAAAAAAACTATTTTAAGAGCTTAAATAAAACTGCTCAAAATCCTATCATAACGTATGTACAAAAACCGGCCAACTTTGATCATCGGACTTATTTCAGCTATGCTGTTACTTAGTAATATTAAAGTTGTCGCCCAAAGCTCTCAGGAGGCACTCCGCTCCGCCCTTAACAAACATGCAATTCCTTTCCTTTTACCTGATGGCCCGGAACATCCGGCCTTAAAGACCATGTTTGAAGGCCGACAAGTTATTGCACTTGGCGAAGCGAGTCATGGCACCCACGAATTTTATTCAGCGAAGACGGAGATTATCAAATACCTTGTTCAGCAGCAACAGGTGAAGGTTGTTGCTCTTGAAACTGACTTCTGCGGAATAGAGGAAATAAACGCCTTTGTCCAGAACAAGTTCGACAACAGCGCGAACACAGACCCACGGTTTACCGCACTGTACGGGATGTATGGTATATATAGAACTGCAGAGACCTATGACCTTGTTAAATGGCTGAAGGCATACAACAGCGACAAACCTGCTTCAGAAAAAGTAAGCATTAGTGGTTTAGACATGCAGGATCCATATTACATTACCAAATCCATTCTTGAAGACGTAAAGGACATTGCGATTGACTCCGCAGATCTTAAGCTGCTCCAGAAAATTAAAGATGATTATTGGTCGGCAAAAGAATTGAAGATCACAAAGGCAACGCAAGCAAGCTATGATAATTTGATCGCCAACTTAAACCGGATTGCAGCGATAAGGAATGAAGACACTGCAAACTCGCTTTTCAAAAGACACTTGAGGTTGCTTGAACAAACTTTTGCGCTGAGAGGTCAGCCTATGGCGACTTATAGGTCGCGCCGGGATGAGTACCTCGCTGAAAACGCATTTTGGCTGCTAAACAACCGCAGCAACAATGTTTCAAAAATGGTTATCTGGGCTCACAATGGACATATCAGCTACTCAGGCGATCAGAAGCTCAAACGCCTTGGCTACCATCTGAAAGAAAAACTTGGCCATGCATATTTCGCATTGGCACTCACCTTTGATGAGGGAGATGTTCGTATCTACGACTTCAAAGGAAAGCCTAAAGGATACAAAAGCTTCCCCTATCCACCAGCCACCAGGAAAAATGCCATTGAATACCTGTTAAGCAAATGCAGGGATAGTAACTTCCTGATTGACTTTAAAGGGATTTCAGCGGATCAAAGCATCATGGACGAATTAAACAAGTATCAGTATATGCGTGTGATCGGGGCGGAATATCTGAAAGGTGAACAAAACATCTTCTTTAAAACACCCATTCTGAGTTCATTTGACGGCATCCTGTTTTTCAGGAGAACGACAGCAGCATTAGCCTTACCAAATGAACGTTCAAAATCTTAAGCTTATGGAGCTAAGCGCAGTTGCGACTGCTGCATTTCTCATTACGACAGGCATTCTTGCTGCTTACTTCTTCTATCGTGCGTATTCGACGCGTAAATTAACACGAATAACACTGGAACTCGAAGCCACCTGGGGCAAGGCTACGGAACGTAACAGGGATATGGACCGTATAAGCGCCTACCACAATAAGCTCGGAAGCGACAAGCAAGCAAATAGACATAGCTTCAAATACATCCAGGATCTTCATCTGGATAACGTTTTTTCAAAATTGGATCGAAGCATGACGAAAATTGGTCAGCAGTACTTGTATTCGATCTTGCATACACCGCTGTACCATACCGCCCCACTGGAAAGAAGAAATGTGCTGATCAACTTTTTCCAGCAGGAAAAGCAAGGCCGCCTAAAAGTAAGACTTGCACTTTCCAGCCTGAATGAACAACTAAGCTACGCCATACCTAATATCATTTTAGACTGGAAGCTTGGCGATTCCCCAAACACGCTGCTGATAACCGCGCTGAGCGTAATGCCAGTTTTCATAATAGGCTTAAGCATATGGGTCAGCAAGGCATTCTATCTCCTACTCGCACTGAGCTTTTTTATCAACCTGCTGTTCCACTATAGGAACAAGTCGCGCGTGACATTCTTTATCTCGCCCATCTCCCAAATTCCGGCCCTGCGTAGAACAGCCTTAAAATTAAGCAGAATGGATACACAGCTGCATGATGCAGGGGTAATCCTTGCTTGCGACAAACTAGCGGCTTTTGGAAGGTATCAATTTCTGCTGCATTCGGAAAAACCCGGTCAGAACGACTTCTCTTCCTTTCTATGGCTCTTTCTGGAGTACATTAAAATAACTTTCCTGATAGAGATCAATCTGCTTGATAAGTGCCTGGAGCTTTCCAGGAGATTTAAGCCGGAAATTCATACTATATATAAATATATAGGTGAACTGGACGCGCTCCAATCCATTGCATCCTATAGAACCGGGCTCGAATACTATTGCACGCCCATATTTCAAGAGGGCGCTACACCTATTGAGGTTGATGATATAGTCCATCCGCTGATCGATACTTGCAGGCCTAATAGCTTTGCGTCCGAAAGCAAAGGAATAATCATAACCGGTTCAAATATGTCGGGTAAAACAACTTTCATCAGGACGATTGCCCTGAACGCATTGTTCGCACAGACGATCTTTACGGTATGCGCCAGGCGTTATAAGGCTTCTTTCTTCAAAATCCATACATCAATAGGCATTCAGGACGATATGTTGTCTGGAAACAGCTATTACAAAGAAGAAATTGAAACCATCAAAACCTTTTTTTATGAAGCCGAGGAGCCGCGCATAGCTAACCTCTTCGTAATCGACGAACTTTTTAAGGGTACGAACACACCTGAACGTATAGCAGGAGCAAAAGGAGTGCTCGAGCATTTAATCAGAGGCAACAACCTGGTATTCGTTTCTACACACGATCTTGAACTTTCATTACTACTCAGCCCCGCATACAGCCTGTATTATTTTGAGGAAGCAGTTGAGGCGCATGGCTACGTATTCGATTACAAGATTAAAAAAGGCGTTCTAAAAACCCGGAACGCTATCCGGCTGTTGGAAGTTTCCGGGTTTCCCGCTTCAGTGATCCGCACAGCGAATGCCTACTTAGATACGCAGCGCTGAGCCTATTTTTTCAGAAATTTCAATGCTGCCTGTAGGTCCGTGTCTAGACCTTTCCTGAAATCGGCAACTGTTTGTCCGACAATAAGGTCTGGTTGCACACCTTTGCCAACAAAATCTGTCCCATCAGCAAGCTGGTCACGCTTGGTACATATACGAGCAGACAAATTCCCTGGAAGTGAAATCATCAGCGGCTGACCGGTACTGCCACCCGTGGCTTTACCGATAATTTTTCCTCGCTTGAGTGATTTGAACGCTGCTGCGAAATCTTCCGCCGCCGAGTAACTCTTTGGTCCGGTTAGTACCACAACCGGTTTGCCATAATACAACTGCCCTGCAGGATATAAGGTGTTGGTACTGCCAAAAACCTCTTGCGGACGCCTCCAGGCACGATAACTTGGCTTATAATCCCGCGTATACCAGGAATGGATCGGCGTTGTGGTGTTAACCAGGAAGGATAGGATATTCCAGCCTACCGATGAATTGCCACCCCCGTTATTGCGTACGTCAAAAATTATGGCATCCGCTTCGGATATTTCCGGGAATTTCTTCGCAAAAGCCCTGGCGGCAGAGTCAGTACCAAAGCTATTTAGCGCAATATATGCAACGTTACCTTTCAACATCTTAAACTCAAACGGTCCTGAGCTCATCCTTGCGGGAACATTTTCCGGCTTGATCCGTTTCACTATATGACTTGTAATTTTACCAGATGCATCTTTCAGCTCCAGCTGAACATCTTCATCAGATGAACCTGCAAGCAACTGGTATTCGAAAGCACGCACTTCCAGGTCCTGAGGGGTTGATGCACTTGCATAGGGCGCCACTTTTTCTGCAGCGTACGTTTTAACGGGCTGCCCGTTTATAGATATGATCTCCTGGCCCTTCTTTATGCCTTTTTGCAGCAAAATGGGATCGAAAACATCAATAATTAAGACTTTATCTTCAATTAACCTGCTGCGCAGAAGTGGAATTGAATAAACCGCTGAGGATAGTTCATCTGGTGCATATACATTTGTATGCCCATCACGCAGCTGCGCACAAAATTGTGCCATCACCTTATAGTAGTCCAACGTAGACTTACTTGCTTTAACCTTTGGCAGGTATGCCAGGTACAAAGAGTCGAAGTTAAGCGAGGGAATCAGGTCGAAGTTGACAAAGTTATACTTCGCTTCTGACCAAAACTTAGAGAGTCCGGCTACGCGCTCTTCTTCTGTAAGCTCAGGTTTATACCCAGTATTAAATGTCTTACCATCCCAAAAACTTTCCTGATTAAAGAAGGCTTTTGAAAGCTTTTCATCCTGCCCTGCATTTTTCTTAACAGCATTAATCATTGCCGGCCAGCGCGAATCATTGTGTAGCGTAACAAGATCCGTGTCTTTTTCGATCGTTTTAAGGTTATTGAAGCGGTCAGCAGTAACTGCCTTCTTCAGATAAACGAAAGCAAGGTCCTTATCTCCGGAGAGTGCCAGATAGCAGGCTGTGTTGTAATTGGAAATTTCAGCGGAGCCATTTTGAAACTGCATTCGGATGTTAGCCGCTGCAGTATTTGTTGCAGGTGCCTGTGCAGCACAGTTGGCAATAGTGGTTCCCAGCGCAAGGAAGGTTAAGAGTTTTAGTTTGTACTTCATTCTAAGCATTGTTAATTTAGTTTAATGTATCTGGCACGAACAACATGCCAACGTAGATTACCTAAACCAAATTACTTATTTTCAATACTTTAGACGCACCAAACATCTTTAACCGTTCAATATCGGACAAGTCTATGTCCGATTCCGGACAATGGCAAACCAGGCGAGCGGAACTAGTGCAAGGCTTTTAAGTGAAGGGGATATAAACCTTTAAGAAGCAGCAGTACGCTTTAGTCTTGACCGGATGCGACTTAAGGATGGATTAGTGATGCCGAGATAAGAAGATATGTGGTAAGCCGGTATTCGGTTAACGATATTCGGATGCTCTTCCAACAGGCGAATAAATCTTTGCTCATGCGAAAAAAACATGAACTCTTCTGTGCGCGCTTGTGCATAGGCGAAAAATGTCTCCGCAAGCAGTCTTCCGAATTTACCCCAATTCCGGTTACGCTCATACAGGGCATTAAGATCCTTATACGAGATAAAGATGACCTCGGCGTCCTCCAATGCTTCAATGTAATACCAGCAAGGATTTTGTGAGATGAAGCTTCTGAACGAAACAACGAATTGGCTTTCCGAGAAAAAGAAAAGATTTTTCTCCGTGTCTGTCTTTGGATCAGCATAGTAGATCCTAAAGATTCCCTTTACCACAAAGCCAAGATCTGTACAGACCATACTTTGCATGTTGAAGAAATCGCCTTTGGCAATCTTGCGGGTTTTCCAAAAAGGACGGCTCTCTGCAATATCTCCGGTTGTTAAGGCGGCGAAATTCTGTAGGTGATTGTTTAATAGAAGTTCTTGTTCAATCATGTGAAATGATTTTTTTATCTAAGTACGGCATCTTCAAAACAAACTTTTTTAACCTAAGTTAATTTATACATAAATTCAACAAGAAATTGGATAAACTCATGGCAATCAACAGATTTACCATTCAAATTGACGATTCTGTATTGGACGACCTGAAGTATAGACTGGATAATGTTCGATGGCCGGAAGAAAAGGAGGATGAAGCCTGGAGACGAGGTACAGACCTCGGCTACCTTAAAGCACTGGTCTCCTACTGGCAGAACGGGTACGATTGGCGAACTCAGGAGCAAGCATTGAACCGCTATCATCATTACACCTGCGAGATTGATGGCATGCCGGTTCACTTCATTCATGAAAGGGCAAAGACAGGTGGAGCGCTGGCAGCTGAGCGGCCAGTGATATTGTTTACACACGGATGGCCAGATAGCTTTCTCCGGTACACAAAGATAATCCCGTTGCTCACAGACCCGGGAAGTTTTGGTGGCGATCCGGATGCAGCATTCAATGTGGTTATTCCATCAATTCCAGGGTTCGGATTCTCTGGAGCGTCTGGTACAACAACTTATCATAATGCAAGGGTGGCGGACCTGTGGCACAAACTCATGACAGCGAAACTTGGCTATAAAAAGTTCGGTGCTGCAGGCGGTGATATCGGCTCAGGCGTGACCAGGTATTTAGCCTTACAGCATCCGGGAAGTCTAACAGGCATACACCTGACCGATTTCGGTATCATCAGGGCCTTGCTTACCGCGTCTGATACAACGCTGCAGCCTGAAGAACTTGATTACAAAAAGGCTGCACAACAATGGATTGTTGAGGAAGGCGGTTATATGTCTATACAATCTACAAAACCACAAACACTGGCATATGGCTTGTCGGACTCACCGGTAGGGCTAGCCGCCTGGATCATAGAGAAATTCCGTTCCTGGTCTGACTGTAAAGGCGATGTGGAGGCGCGGTTCAGTAAGGATGAGTTGCTGACCAATATTATGATTTACTGGATAAACAACAATATTGGATCAACAGCACACAGGTATTATGATAATATGCATGGCCTGCCACCTATGCAGCCGATAGCGGTTCCGACAGGGATGGCCTTATTTCCTGCAGACCTCCTGCCACCGCCTAGGCGCTGGGCGGAGCAGAACCTTAATATTGTTCGCTGGACGCAGATGACTGCAGGTGGTCATTTCGGAGCGATGGAAGAACCTGTGCAATATGCAGATGATGTCCGTGCTTTCTTTTTAAGTATATAGCCAGCACTAAGCTGCCTTGATTGTTTTTGACAAGCGAAAAGCGCTAAGCAGGAAATAAAAAGCCCCGAATGCCGCGTATCCTGCCAAAGTAGTGATGCCCTGATCAGGTGCATGTGCCATTACAATAAAGGATATACCTGCCAACATGGACTGTCCGCCGCTAATGATCATTGGCCATTGCCCGCCCAACAGCTTACGTCTGCGTAAACCTAATACCAGCTGGATTAGTCCGGTTAGTATAGCCCAGGCGCCGAATACGATCAAAGCTTCAGGAATGCCTTTTTGTAGCGCAACAAAAACCGAAACTGTGGTCACAATACTAATGAAGGCATTTACATACTGTGGCAATTTATTTGTTTCAGGAGGATTTGCCTGAATATCAACAAACGTGGCGATTACATCCCAGGCTGGATAGATGATAAATAAAATGGTCGCAATACTGGTGTCTGTTTTTGCCAGGGATAACACAAGCACCACCCATAAGATGGAGAAGCCAGCCCTGGAGAAATAAAGTTTTTGTAAAGATCTGGCAGTTTCAACAGCCTGCGTAGAAACCTGTAAATGGGGTGATTTTGATGTTGTCATGGGGTACGGTTTTATAAATTAACTCCCCAAAAGTGACGCTTTGGTAGCACTGTCTTTTTCACTTAAGTGAAAATCAGTGGTGAAAAGTTCAATTATATTACATTTGATTATGCCGATAACACAAGACCTTGAAGCGTTTTACGCACGAAAGTTTGATAATCCAGCCGCCTTGCCGCATACCGGCTTCAAGGATTTCAACGTTTTCCGCTTGACAGAACACCAAAGCGTCCCTGCGCCCTATGCCCGTTATGATTTTTACAAGATCATGCTTATCCGTGGAAAGCATCGATGCCATTATGCAGATAAAAGCATTGAATTTGATGGTAGCAACCTCCTGCTCTTTAACCCCAGCGCCCCCTACCGGTTTGAAAGGCAGGATGAGCAAGCTACCGGATTCTTTTGCGTCTTTAAGGAATCGTTTTACACGGAAACGCTCAAAAGTGGCACGCACGATTTGGCTGTATTTGCCTTGGGTACGAAGGCTGTATATCCACTGGACAGAGGTCAGGACCAGGAAGTCGTTACCTTATTCGAGAAAATGCTTACTGAAATTAATTCGGATTACCGCTTCAAGTATGATCTTCTTCGGAATCAGGTATCTGAACTGATTCATTTTGTGATGAAAATGCAACCAAATGAACGTTTGTATCACCATCCTGACACCAATGCAAGAATAACTTCCATATTCACTGATTTACTTGAACGACAGTTTCCGATTGAATCTCCCGAACAAAGCATCCAGATGCGGTCAGCAAAAGATTTTGCGGAAAAGCTCGCGGTGCATGTAAACCACCTGAACCGGGCGGTGCGGCTAACCACCGGAAAGACTACCACAGCGCATATTGCGGAGCGAATGGTAACGGAGGCAAGGGCATTATTGAAGCACACCACATGGAATGTTTCCGAAATCAGTTATAGCCTGGGATTTGCACAGCCATCACATTTCACCTATTTTTTCAAAAAGCAGACTAAGCTTACGCCTACTTCCCTGCGGCATGTTTGAAAATCGATAGCATCCGTTTGATTCCGGTAAACAGTCGCCTTTCAGTCCGGTATACCTTTGTCCTATCAATTCAAGTGATATGGAAAACAAGAAAGTATGGTTTATTACAGGCGCCTCCAAAGGATTGGGCCTAACCTTAGCAAAACAATTATTAAAGGCGGGTCACAAGGTAGCTGCGACCTCCCGCAGTAACAAAAGCCTTATTAGTGCGGTAAACTTTGAGGGAGATGCATTTTTACCACTCGAAGTACAACTGGGTAGTGACACACAGGTCGCCGCTGCCATACAGCAGACCGAGGAGAAGTTTGGCAAGATCGACGTAGTGGTAAATAATGCCGGTTACGGGATCGGCGGCAGTATTGAAGAACTCTCAGATCAGGAAACGCGTGACAGTTTCGATATCAATGTTTTTGGCACCATCAATGTAATCCGACATGTGCTGCCCATCTTACGTAAACAGCGTTCAGGTTATATCATAAACATCTCGTCTATAGCAGGAATCGCTCCTGCAACTGGTTGGTCGGTGTACGGCGCAACAAAGCATGCTGTAATAGGTCTTACGGAAGTACTTGCCGAGGATGTAAAAGATTTGGGTATCAAAGCAACTGTCATCGCTCCCGGCGCATTCCGTACCAACTTCATGAATGCGGATTCACTGGTTCTGTCTGAGAAGAAGATTGAAGCTTACGCCAACATTCGTGCCTCACATGAACGGTATGCCAAAATGAGCGGCAATCAGGCTGGGGACCCGGAAAAAGCTGTAAGCGTTATGATGGAACTGGCCGAAATGGAAGAACCACCATTATATCTGCTTTTGGGGAGCGATGCATTTTCACGGGCATTTGCCAAGTTAGATCTGCTGGCCGAAAGCTATAAGCAATGGGAGGCACTTACAAAGTCGACCGATTATTAACCAAACAAGAACATTGTTCTGGAAGCGTAACAACAACTATGAACTTATCAAACAATAAGATTTTAATTACCGGTGGCGCAACCGGCATAGGTTTGGGTTTGACTACCCAGTTTATAAAAGAAAATAATTCCGTGATCATCTGTGGCCGCCGGAAGGAGGTACTAGATGATATTGCCAGAAAATATCCGGATGTAATTACCCGACAGTGCGATCTGGAGATTGAAGCTGAACGAACGGCGCTTTTTAAATGGATCTTAGCAGCGCACAGTGACTTGAATGTCCTGGTAAATAACGCAGGCATTCAGAACTGGATAACGGTTACGGACGACAATTTCTTCGAAAGGGCTACACATGAGGTGGGTGTGAACATTCTTGCGCCGATGCATCTTACCAAGCTCTTTCTGCAGCTGAGTTCTTTGAGAACGATTATAAATGTGACCTCGGGACTTGCTTTTGTTCCACTAGCTAAAGTACCTGTTTACAGCGCAACAAAGGCCTTTTTCCGATCATTCACACTTTCGCTAAGACATCAGTTGAAGGATACTGGTTTAGAGGTGATTGAGATTATTCCCCCGAAATTGAACACCGATCTGGGCGGAAAAGGTCTACATGATGATGCTCCACAGGTGAATGCGTTCCTGGAATCGGTATTTGAGCAATTAAGGTGCGGAAGGCAGGAAATAACATATGGCCTTAGCGCTAAACAAGCGAAAGTAAATGCTGTGATCATGCAGGAGTATTTTAGTATGCTGAATGCAGGATCATAAGTGAATTTGTTTAGTGGGATTTAACTTAAGTGAAAAGTTTAAGAATTTCTAAAGCGGATTTTTGATTCCAATAAAAGTCCAATTATGAAAAGAACAGCGAAAGCCCAATGGCAGGGCGACCTTAAGTCAGGTCATGGCCATCTAACTACCCAGAGCGGGGTACTACATGAAACACAATATTCTTTTAACACCCGTTTTGCTGAGGGAATTGGATCCAATCCAGAGGAACTACTCGCGGCAGCACATGCCGGTTGTTTCACAATGTCTATTGCATATGCATTATCACAACAAGGATTGGTTCCATCTGCACTAAACACGACTGCAACAGTAAGCCTGGATATGGAAAAAGGAGGGATCAGCAAGATCGATCTTGAACTAAGTGCCACGTCAATTGAAGGCCTTTCAGCGGAAGCTTTTGAGCAACAAGCACTACTGGCAAAGGAAAATTGCGTGATTTCCAAAGCACTTTCGGGTGTGCAGATTAAACTTCAGGTCAATTATCAGGCATAATTCAAGTATTACAATTAGGGGCGGCAATAATTGCCACCCCTATTGCTATTGTGCACGCTTTCGTTCCTCTTCACTGGCGGTACTACGGCTACGGGATGCAGCTATGTTTTTACCCAGTCTATACGATACACTTATAGCTACGTTCCGGCTTTCATTGTGGTGAAAGAAAGCACTGCGCTGATCCAGATAATTTATACTGATGTTGTTTGTGTAAGTATTGAAGATGTCGTTTGCGGAAATACGAAGTGTGCCTTTGCCCTTAAAGACATTGGTTTTGATACCCGCATCGATCGCAGAATTATGATCTGCCCGGTAAATACCCTGCAGACCTGGTCCGGTGAAGGTACCGCTGAGTTCGGCTTTTAAGGCAGTTTTCTGATCTATTGTAAACGAATGCTTCAAGGTTGCATAATATGAAATGATGTTGAAGTTATAACTGCTGGTCAGGAAGTCTGATTTTTCCTGTTGCCAGTACCCTTCTGTTAGCACATTCACATCCCACCAGGGTGCCGGGTTGAATGTTGCAGAGAGCTGAATCCCGGCATTACGGCTCAGTCCAAGATTTGCCTGTGTTCCGTAGTAGATCTTAGTTTCATTATCCTGCACATTGATGTTTGTGAATATGTCCTGCTGAACCCGATAGTTTAGGGTGACATTATACTGTTTATTATAGGTGTATCCAAGTTCAACGTTCTGAACAAATGATGGCTGAAGTGCCGGATTCCCGACATAAACATTATAAGGAGAAGAGAATCGCTTGGCTGGGTTTAAACGGCTGTATTCCGGACGCTCAATGCGGTAAGCATAATTTAGCTGCAGCTCATTTTTATCATCAATTTTATATTGAAAGAAAGCTGTAGGAAATAACTTGAAGTACTTTCGTGTATTCAGTACATCCAGCGTTACTGAATAACCGCTGGTACGGGTGTACTCTGCACGCAAGCCTCCCTGAACGCTTAACTTACCTAAGGTTCCGGAGATACTGGTGTTTGCTGCGCTGGTTTTCTCATTGTATAAAAAGTAATTTGAGTTTCCCGGAACAGGGATCAAGGAAGCGCTTTCCCGCTTGAAATAATCGAAGTTGTTTTTGCTTTCCGTACTACTATATTTAATACCGGAGCTAACATCAAGCATCCCGAACAAATGATAAGTATAATCTGCTTTACCAGAATAGATGCTGATATGTTGCTTACTTGGGGTGAAGATGTGAAAATTATTTGTCGTCTGCTGTCCATCGGGTAAGAATGAAAGATTGTCGGCAAAAGCATCGCTTCCACTGCTGTAAGGCGCATAATCAACATCAATGTTGAGACTCCGTTTACCCGAATCCAGTTTCAGGTTATAGTTTACATTGTATGCGTACTGGTCGGTTTTCCCGGAGGAGGTGTTATCAGTCTTTAACGTTGAGTCGAGGCGCAGCTCCAGATTCGTTATCTCGGTACCTGTATGTCCCCGGGTATTTCCATCCCGATTGTTGCCGGAAACCATAAAACCTACAACCTGATTTTCAGAAAGCTGGTAGTCGGCACCTAATCGATATGTATGATTATCTGATGTTGAAACACTGCGATTGATACTCTTCCAGAATGAATTTCCATAGTCGATGAAAGGATTATGGTCGACAAATGCCTGGCGGTGTATGAACCCATAACTTCCGTAGATGTTCAGCTTGTCGTTTCTATAGTTAAAGGTTGAACTTGCATTATAGCTGCTATACTCGCCCTCACTAAAGCTGCTGTTTAATGATAGGTTCAAACCCTCTTTTTTTGCTTTTTTGGTGATGATGTTAATCACCGATGCACCAGCTGCGTCAAATTTTGCGGGCGGATTTGAAAATATTTCAATTTGAGAGACCAGATCCGATGGTAGTCCCTGTAAGTAAGCGGATAGTTCATCACCAGAGAGATTCATAGGTTTACCGTCCATATAAACTTGTACATTTTTCCGGTTTGCGGTGACATTATTACTGCTGGATACCTGCACGCCCGGGGCTTTGGTGAGTGCCTCCCAGGCAGAGCCTCCTGAAGCGAGGATGCTTTGCTCGACGTTGAAGGTTACGCGGTCTATTTTACGTTGAATAATTGGCACCTTGAAAGCGATGCTCACTTCATCAAGCTGCTTGCTTTCGGGCTGCATGACTAGTGAAATGGCCTCTCCCGGTAATTGTACGCTAATCTCCAAAGGCTCATAACCAACCAGACTTGCAGAAACAACATAGGTTCCGTTTTCATGATATTGGAGTATAAAGTTCCCCAGGTCAGCAAAAGCAGTTGCAATTTGTTTATTGTCACGTTTCAGAATAATTGTTGCCGCATCAAGCGGATGCCCATCCACATCCTTAACTTTCCCGGACACTGTTGATTGTGCCTGCGCAAAGTAAGGCAATAGTACGACGATGAATAATAGTAACTTTTTCATGTAGCAAACCTACCTGAAGGGTATGTTATGGCTCGTTAAGCAATGTTAAACAAGGTTAAATCGTCCATGCCTTGTACTTGCTGCCGTATATTATTGGCAAATTCGTGTTATGAAATGGTTGTCAAATAAATACGCTTACCTGTTGGTTGCATTAGTGGTACTGGCCAGTGTAGCGCTTCAAGCAGCATGGCTCATGCAGCTGTTCCGGGCGCAACAGGTGCAGGTGAAACGTGATCTGGACCAGGCGGTGAGCAGCGCTGCGCGCATGAACGATTACTTGAGCATTGCTAAAGGACAGGAGAAAAGCGAAAACTTTCGCAATTTCTTTCTTTCCAAGGAGTGGCTACAGTTAAAGCAGGCATTTACGGGTATGCGTGCGCACCAGGTTAATGCTTCATTTAGCTCAGAACTTAAAAATGATACGACTATAATAGGTATTGGTTTGCGCGTAGCCAACACGCCTCCCAAGCCGCACCGCGGACGTGTGATACGTAATTTCGATGAAGGCGAAACGCTGGAAACGGCTATGCTTTCAGATAAACAAGACTTAAGACGTATGGATAGCCTCGTTAAAGTGGAATGTGACCGGAACCTTGTAGCGGTGAAAGGCCATCACTTGTTATATGATTATGAAACCGGCAAACCAGAGTCCCAAAAAGTCTGGAAGAGCGCTCAGGATGCCGACTACCGCAGCGAGCTGTATGCATATAATCTGAATTTCTTCTTTCATAACTACCAGTTCGTGGTACCCTCCATTGATAATATCGTCATCTATCGCATGCGTTACTATCTTATTTCATCATTAATAATGTTGCTTTTAACTGGTACTGCATTCATTTTCCTGTTCCGGGTAATCCGCAGCCAGCAACTTTACACGCAGGCCAGGCTTGCTTTTACCGGAAATATGACGCATGAGCTTAAAACCCCGGTTGCTGTGATAGAAGCAGCATTAGATGCTATTAAGCGCTATCAGCTTGCTCAAGATCCAGGTAAACTCTATAACTACATAGATATCAGTAAAACGGAGTTACAGCGTTTGAATCTGATGATCAATAAGGTGTTGAACTTAGATCAGTTGGATGATGGGGAGATAAAGTTGCGCCCTGAGCTGTACGATGTACAACAAGGGTTGGAGGGTGTTGTATCTTCCATGCAGCTTCAAAATGGATTAAACGGCACAAAGATAAATCTTGTACAAGCAGGAGAACCCTGCTTTGTGGATGGTGACCCGGTTCATTTAACCAATGTTTTCTATAATTTGATTGATAATGCCCTCAAGTACTGTCCGGCAGGCAGTACCATTACCATCAGCTGCGATTGTGATGCGGATAATGTGCAGATTAGCTTCAGTGACAACGGACCTGGAATCGCAAAAATGTATAAGGAACGTATTTTCGACCGTTTTTTCCGGGTACCGGAATCCGCAGAACTACACAATGTCAAAGGCTCCGGATTAGGCCTGCATTATGTAAAGCAGATCATTGAAAGACATGGTGGCAGGATCAGGGTTCAGAGTGAACCGGGAAAAGGCAGTAACTTTATCATTGATTTACCGGGATACCATGAAGTATAAAGTGTTATATGCAGAAGACGAGCCTACGCTTGCGCAGATTATCAGCGACGGACTTATGCAGAGTGGCTACGATGTAACGCTTGCGAGCGATGGCCGGCAGGCACTCGATCTATTTAGTACCAATCCTCCCGACATCTGCGTGCTGGATATTATGATGCCAATGATAGACGGCTATTCCCTTGCTGAAGAAATAAGAACCCGTAACCTGGGTATACCGATCATCTTTCTGAGTGCGAAGTCAATGCCCGAGGATGTGATTAAAGGTTTTAAGAGTGGCGGAAATGATTACCTGAAAAAGCCCTTTAATATGGGCGAACTCCTGGTCCGTATGGAATCGTTGCTGAGTCGCTTTGGCTCGCCGGACAACAAAAAAGAGGAAAGTGCGGCAGGCATTGTATTTGGTGATTGCGTGTTGGACACGGTTAGTCAGATACTCATCACTTCGCAGGCAACCCACAACTTGTCGTACAAGGAAACAGCACTTTTAGCGCTCTTGCTCGAGCACCGCAATGCCCTGCTACCCCGCCAGGTAGCACTGCTAAAGATCTGGGGCGATGACAGCTTTTATAATGCTCGGAGTATGGATGTTTTTATGTCACATTTGAGGAAGATGCTGAAGGATGAACCAAGCGTGCAGCTTATGAGTATAAGGGGTGCAGGTTACAAGCTGATCTGCTGATTATAACCTGCACCCCGGTTCATTGGGTATACTACCACTGCAATGCACCCTCCGGCCCGGTGAAAGTCATTGTCGGTCCCTCTGTATCTAAAGCTACGCGAATTGGCTCACGTGATCCGACTTCAGGGCTGTCGGTACCCTGGAAGTTATTCAAGGCTGTAGCAGTGAATCCCGGGCTAACAGCATTAACTTTGATATTTTCGTTCTCAAGTTCCAGCGCGAAGGCCATGGTTACGGCATTCATTGCGGCCTTTGATGCAGCATAAGCGACATCATAGTGTTGACGAGCCCATGTTGATGGATCGGCAATCCATGAAAGGGAACCTAAGGCACTCGAAACATTGACGATCCGGGCTGCCGGCGCTTTTCGTAGAAGTGGCAGCATTGCCTGGGTAACGGCGATAACCCCAAAGACATTAGTGTCCCATACCTTCTTTATCTCTGCAAGAGATGCAGTGCTGGCCCGATTGGCTGCGACTACTTCTTCCAGGCTACGACCAGGTTCCCCGGCATTAGATATACCTGCATTATTTACCAGCAGATCTAAATGCCCCTGCTCAGCTTGGATACGTTGTACAGCCTTATCGATTGTGGACTGCTGTGTCACATCGATCTCAATTACGTGCGCATTCTTTCCAATTTCGGCTGCTGCTTTCTCTCCCTTGCTAAAGGATCGTGCGCCAAGGTAAACCAGGTATCCATGCTCAGCAAGTGCTTTTGCGACCTGATACCCTACCCCCTGATTTGCACCTGTTACCAGTGCTACGGATTGCTTTTTCGATGATTCCTCTGAAGTGTTCATAGTTTTATGTAGTTGATTGACAACTCAAAGATCAGCTTTCAAGCTGCGGAAAGATTAACCGAATCACAGAGATTTGTAGCCAAATCGAAGGGTTGTTGACGGGTACAGCATAAAAA
>JBCLAL010000014.1:0-42406 GCA_038918115.1 Pedobacter sp. | reverse complement strand
GCTCTTGGTTTGTTGCAGATATTTAGTGAATACATCAAGCAACATTTGTTCTACCGGACTCCCTTGAGTATGTTTTTTTTGATACAGGTGCTGTGCCCAACAGTATAACCCATCATAAATGCGCATTCCAAAAGCCAGTAATTCTTGGTCATCAGTGCTGTTGTAAGCCAGCCCAGAAAATATAGCTTCTAATCCTGCAGATTGCGGCGCCAGGTTATGGTGATCGGTATCGGCTCCCCGGATGATTGCAGCCATCCGGTCAAGTGCAGGATCCTTCAACTGGTGTTTTTTCAGGAAGTAATCAAATGTACACAGGTTATCGTAATGGGTGTACTCTACTCCGGGCAGATCAAAAGGCATTGCATCCAGTTCTTTGGCTTTTGTGATTACCTGATCAAAAGGGACGTAGATGATTTCTGCTTCTATGTCAATGAAACGTTTGATCAACCAGGGGCAGGCGATACGGTCGATCTTGAGACGTTCCCGGGTGATCCATTTCATACTAATTCGATGGTTAATTTTTATTAATAAAATAATTTAAAATTAAACGGGGAATGATTTTGCAACCATCCCCCGTTTTAAATTAACGCTCTCACCTATAAAGGTAATAAGTTGATTGCAAATCTGCAATACTTAAAGCGTAAACCTGTACAACCTGGCAATAGCCTGTTGCTGTTGTAAACCGTATTCCAGATAAGCATCACGGGTTTTATATAGGGAAAGAATTTCGTTGTAGTACTGGATTACCGAGATTTCCCCAAACTGTAATGCCTTATCCAATAACTGCTCAGATTTCAGCTGGTCAAGCAGGTTCTTATATTCTTTCAACAGGTAAGTTGCTTCCTCATACTGCTGATAATATATCCTGTTCTCCTGCATGTGCTCGAGGCGGTGATCAGCCATTCGGTCGGTAGCGGCTAATTGCTCCAGCTTTTTTTGCTTGACGGTATTTTTCTTTTCCCATAGCGGAATACTTACTCCTAAGTGAATCCCCTGGTACTTTTGGCCTAAGATTGACTGGCTATGATAACCTGCTGCTAAGCCAGGCAAACTGAGCGACTTGTTCAGTTCAGTTTCCCTTGCTGCAATCTTTATTTGTGGTTCATAGACTTTCAGCAGGGGATCACCGGCTTCAATTAAGCTGTCCAGTTCTTTAAAAGAGGGCACCTATAGCTGAGACATCAACCAAATTTCCGCCTGTATAATTCACAAACTTTTGTTTCAATTGAGCTGCCTGCTGCTCAGTTCGTTTCAGCTGTATTTTGGTTTCCAGCAAAAGCAGTTTCACTTTATTAAAGTCCAGGATATTGCCGTCGCCAGCGGTCATTTTTTCTGGTAAGCAGCGTCTAGTCTCTCCACTGCCGATACCCCCTTAGTGTAATTTGAGATCAATTGATTTTGGTAGACCCAGTTCAACCAATCCAGCTTTACGTTTAACAGCAATTCCTGGCCTTTCGCCTTTGTAATGTAGTCGGCTTGTTTAATCATTTCACTGGAGGACTGTCTTCGGTAAGCGTAACTGGTGGGAAAATCAAAGCGTTGTATCAGCGCAAAATCCTGCTGGTTACCAGCATCTTTTGGTGTACCAAAAAGTAGCTCATATTCTGCAGCAAAGCGGTATCAATGAACTAATTGCCCTATGGGTGGGACAATCCGCAGCGAACGCTGAAGCCGGCACCACGCAAGAAATTATCAAGAAGCTGATTAATTTATTACCGGGATCACAGCAGCGTCGGTCCATGTCACTAAACTTTGTATCATGTCAATTACACTTTTTAAGTTTCAGATTTTATTTGTAATATCAGTTACACACAAATAGAATCCGTATGAAAAAATTATTCCTGATCGGAATGACCTGCTGGGGTCTTTCCGCAAGCGCACAGCTGCGCCAAACCGGCGACTTCATTTATCTGAAATCTGATTCAATTGTCCATGCTGAATGGGTTCAGTTACGTCCCAGTTTTACCGGCGATTTACAGCTTAGGGCAGATTCCCGACCATTCCCCTTGTCTAGGGTAAAATTCTTTAATAATGAGGACGGCTTTTTCGCAATTATCCGTGACGGATTTTTGACCCGCGATCCTGATTTTGCCGAGCGAATCATTGAAGGCAAAATTAATGTATATGAGAAGGTATCCTACACACCTTATCATCCGGGCTTTGGCTACCATCGGCGGTTTGGGAGAAGTCATGGGGTAGATGTAAGCAGATATTATAATAAAGGCTACCAGGATGTACAGCGTTTACGGTATGCTTCCCTATCAAAAGATATTGCCGACAACCCGGAAAGCATGCAGTTTCTAACAATGTACAGAAAAAATGTAACTACCAGCAAGGTACTGTATGGTACAGCGTTGGCCTCACTGGTTACCAGTTTTATACTTTTCGTAGCGGATCAAAAAAAGTTGTATAATTCTTCCCCAAATCTCTGGAATCCAAATCTCAGACCTTCATCCAATGGTAATGTAACGGGCGGTCTTGTGTTGATGAGCGCGGGAATAGGTTTAGCGGGCGCAGGTTATGTGGTCGGTCAGTCTGCCAACGGGCATCTGGAAAATGCTGTCGACGCTTACAACCGTTAATCGTACCCTAAATATACTGCCTATACTTCATTTCAGCGTTCTTACCGAACTTCTACAAGAGCATTTTAAAGACGTTTGCGCTATTAATGCCCTGCTCCAGACAAAGGGTCAAGGCTTTTTCAACCGTTTGCTGCTCGCTTGCGGTCAAAGCTTCCTTGATGAGTATTTGTATTTACCGATTACACAAAGAGCCACTGACTTTCACATCAGTGGCTTATCTATGTCCTTATCTACTATTTCCAATAGTTACTTGCTGTATATATTTTTGAGAAATTCTTCTAAACTAAGAGGGCTCCTGCCAAGGAGCGCTCTTAGGTCACTTCGATGGGTGTCGAACTCGCCTTTATCAATTGACTCACCAAAGGCTGCAAAAAAGGCTGCATTTTCTTTCGGTACACCGGCCTTCACAAGCTGTGAGATGTAATCGTCTGCACTAGGTTTATGGTAATTGACCGGCTTTCCTGAAATGACTGAGAGTAAACCAGCAATCTCTTCAAAGGAATAAGCGGTTTCTGCAGCAATGGCATATTCCTTGTTTTCATGCCCTGCTGTGGTTAAAACAACAGCTGCCGCTTCGGCCATTTCTGTTCTAGGTAAAAACGGGGTCTTACCAGTTCCAGCAGGAAAGAAGATGCCATTTTTTAATACACTTTCTCCTGCGAACATTGGGATCAGGTCAGCGTAAAGTGTGTTATCCATTAGTGTATAAGGAATGGCTATTTGTTTGAGATAATCTGCAGTATCTGCGTGAATCTGGCTAACAAAGGGGATTGTGCTTTGTTGGAAACTCCTGATATCAATGCTTGTATAAACAATATGGCTGACGCCCTTTGCCTTAGCGGCATTAATTACATTTTTATGTTGCCCGATCCTGTCATTCATGTCAGATGAAGATACAAGCAGTAGCTTATCTACACCTTGGAGTGCATTTTTTAAAGACTCAAAGTCCTGATAGTTCCCAACCTTTATCTGAATTCCTTGATCCTTCAGATCGGCTGCCTTTTTCTCATCCCTAACCAAAGCAGCAATGTTGCTGCCCGAAATACCTTTTGCTAATAATGAACTGATTACTGCTGTACCTAAGTGACCAGTTGCACCTGTTACTAAAATCATAATTTTATCTATCTAAATTATATATTACTTTTGTTACGCAAAGAAACTAATTGTGATTTCAAAAAGTAACTGTTACCATTTGGTAACAAAGCAAAAAGTGGTAACCTAAAAGTGACTAATGGAAAATAAACTCGAGTATATTGCCTGTCCTGTGACAGCAACCATGGCGCTTATCGGAGGGCGATGGAAAACAATTATTCTACATGTACTTTCCGAAAATACACGGCGCTTTGGAGAAATCAGCTGTCGAATCCCTTCTATTTCCAGAAAAGTACTGACCGAGCAATTAAAAGAGCTGGAAGCTGATGGACTGATTAGTAGAAAACAGTACAAAGAGATTCCTCCACGGGTAGAATATTCCCTTACAGCTCTGGGAAAAAGTCTTTCCCCAATACTGAACGAAATGGCAATTTGGGGTAAGGAAAAAGTGCTGAATGGTGCATTTCAACGACAAGGGTAAAACATATTACTATGTTAGCTTGATGACATATTTATCCGAAGAATTTCGTGCTTTCATTTCTTGAAGGATAACATTTAAATGTTCAAACTCTCCCAGAACTAGTTGTCGTTGTTTAAAAACACCTTGACCAATTTTAAACAATAACTTTTCCCCTTCAGCCATCAGCTGTGATACCTGCACGTCAGAGGCAAATTCATGGAATGCACCTAAAGCGATTTCATGCAGAGAAATACATGTGGTAAAAGCAGGTAGCGGATTGGTTGCAATTCTATCCTGTATAGACACCACATGACCATAATATCCTAAGAGATCCACCAGGAGGGAAGCGCTGTTCCCGCTAACCGTATCGAAAACAACATCAAGTTTTTTTCCGCCCATTTGTTCTTGTAGAGCAGCTTTCCAGCCAGTGTTCTTATAATCAAAAGCATTAATTACCCCTGTTTGATGAAGCTCTTGGTGATGTTTCACCAATGCTGTAACATATACTCTCGCACCTTGCTCCAGGAGCAGTTGAGTTAATAAATAGCCTACAGAGCCACCCGCTCCATTCACAAGAACGTCACGATTATGGAGTTTAGGTATTTTCTGGACGGCCTGCCACGCCGTTAATGAGGGACAAGGAAATGCAGCTGCAGCATAGTCACTAACATGAGGTGGTATAAACATGAGCTTTCTACCATCAATAATGGTTTCTGTAGAAAAACTGCCATTCTTGGAAGGTTAGTATGATAACATATCCGTGTACCTAATGGAATATGAGCCATATTTGACCCGGTCTTCATCACAATTCCGGCTCCGTCAACCCCTGGAACATGACCATTCACCCAAGCAGGATGAGCTGACCTTATCAATTTCCATCGACTGGATTTAGTCCTATCGCGGTATTCTGCAATCTTAAGAGATTTGGATGACTGGGGCAAAAAACACATGCTTGATGAGGTGGATATCAATTATTCTGACCAATAATGGCTACGCTGACCTTTAACAAAGACCTTAATTTGCCTTCTGCTGATTCTAATTTCATTATTTCACCGTTTTCTAAAAATGTACTTTTTTGGTGCAAAGTATTTGATCAATGGATATTTCTAGATGATAGATCTTAATGAAAAACTTTTTTATCGTTGTTAGTGGGACAAGTTTAATGGATTTGAATTCCTATACCCATTAGGTGTCATTCCTGTTTTTTGTTTGAACAATCTGGTGAAGTGCTGTTGGTATTTGAAACCCAAGTCGTCAGCTATGGCGTTTAAGGTTTTCGAATGATCAAACATAAGCGTTTTTGCCTCGTCTATCATTTTGGATTGAATGTAATCTGAGGCTGTGTTCCCGCTTTCTTTTTTAATTAAATCGCCAAAATAATTTGGAGACAAATTGAGTTCTGCCGCACAATAGGCTACGCTTGGGAAACCTAACTGTGACGCTTTTCCAGACTTGAAATAGTCAGTCAGAAGTTTTTCAAAACGCACCAAAATGTCCTTGTTTGCATGACCACGGGTAATAAATTGACGGTCGTAAAAACGCATGCAATAGTTTAGGAACAACTCTATATTAGAAACAATAAGCGTTTTGCTATGCCTATCAATGTTCTGATCAATTTCTGCGGAAATCTTTTCTAAAGCGTCTACGATTGTCTTTTTTTCTTTTTTTGATAGGTGCAACGCTTCGTTGACTGCATAAGAAAAGAAATTGTAGTCATTGATAGTTTTACCAAGATGAGTTCCTTTAATCAGATCTGGATGAAATACCAGCCCATAACCAGAGGGTATAACGGCTTCTCCATTACTGTCTATCCCATAAACCTGCCCGGGAGACAAGAATACCAGAGTTCCATCTTCGTAGTCGTAGTTCTGACAACCATATGTGATGTTTCCGCATTTTATATTTTTAAAAAATACAGCATAAATTCCCATGTAATGCCTGTAATGGATTATAGAAGGTACTTCATTAAAATTAATTACACTTACTAGTGGATGAAGGGTATCTATCCCAACATAATCATTATACTGGCGTACAGTATCAATTCGTGTTACCTCTTCCATATCGCATTATTTCCAGACCAAATTTAATGAAAAAGGAGCCTCCGTTACTCATAGAGAATTGATAATCAGTAAAATTGGTAAATCATTCAGTTTTATATATAAGAAAGGAACAAATCAGGCTGTCGATATTTGTATTGTTGATTTAGAGATTTCTAACCAATCACAGAATATGCAATAGTAATAAAACTGATGAGAATGAGAGCAGTTGAACAAGTAAATATATTTGAACGGTTAAAGTCGGGTGACCCGATTCGTTTGAACGATCCAGAATATTATAAGATAGATGAGGTTGTAGACAGAACGATAAAGCTTTCAAAGCAGCTTAATACCGAAGCAGACATCAAATCTATACGAGAATGTGTTAGCGAAATCGTCGGAAATAAAATAGATGACAGCACAACGATTTTTACACCATTTTATACAAACTTCGGAAAGTTCATCATTCTAGGTAAGGATGTATTCATCAACCATGCCTGCTCTTTTCTTGACATGGGTGGGATTACAATTGAGGACAAGGTGCTAATTGGACCAAAGGTAAATCTGGTTACTGAAAACCACCTACTGGATCCCGAAGATAGAAGAACCCTGATCACCAAGCCAATCGTCATTAAAAAGAATGCGTGGATTGGTGCAGGTGCCACGATACTGCCCGGGGTTACCATTGGTGAAAATGCTGTGATTGCAGCAGGAGCAGTAGTCTCCAAAGATGTTCCGGATAACACTGTGGTGGGCGGAATTCCTGCAAAATTTATTAAAAGTATACAGCCTTAATGTTGATTTATTATGAAAGGTTTAGTTCTATCGCTGCTGATTGGCGCTCAGTTTAGCGCCTGTTCCAAAGAGCCCAATTCTGTACAGTCAGACAAACCGGATATAACATCAAACACAACTAAAATGAAAATTACAATTGGTTCATCTGTTTTCACAGCAACACTGTACGGCAACCCAAGTGCATCTGCATTTAAAGCAAGGCTTCCGCTTACAATTGATATGACTGAACTGAATGGCAATGAAAAATACTATGATTTGCCCAGCCCCCTACCTACCAATGCGTCAGTGGGCGGCAATATAAAAGCTGGTGATTTAACGCTTTACGGTAACGATGTGCTGGTGCTCTTTTATAAAAGTTTCAATACTTCATACAACTATACAAAACTTGGACAAATAGACAATCCTACCGGACTTATTACTGCACTCGGTACTGGAAATGTGGTCGTAAAATTTGAAAACAATTAAAACAAGATATGAAAAGTTATCTGACAATAGCCTCAGCATTTATTACTTATGTACTTACAAGTGCATGTAACAATAATCAAAACCAAGAAAGAATGGAGACAGATAAGACAGAATTAGAAGCGATTTTCCCGCAAGGAGAAAAAGGCTCAGTAGATCTATTTACTGGAAATGCTCACAATATAGGATTGGTAGAAGCCGACAGCATATTTACAACTGCGGTGGGAAATGTCTATTTCGAACCTGGCGCAAGAAGCAATTGGCACAGTCATCCTGCAGGGCAAATCCTGATTATTACCGATGGCGTTGGTTATCATCAAATCGAAGGAAAGCCTGTTGAAATTATTAAAAAAGGAAGCGTTGTTAAATGCCCGCCAAATGTAAGGCATTGGCATGGAGCAAGTGCTGAAGTAGGTCTACAGCAATTATACATCGTTCCAAATACAGAAAAAGGCATTGTAAACTGGAACGAGACGGTAACTGATGAACAATATAAAGCCGCTAAATAGAAATATTTTAATTGCCAATTAATTAAACCATCATGAAAGAGAAAATGGAGAATCTGACAGAAAACGAAAAGACAGACCATACCATGCGAAGAGGCTTTTTGAAAGCAGCCACTTTGTTGGGATTAGGTGCAATAACTACTGGAACTGTTAATAGTTATGCAGCTGCGCCTGTAGAGGGCGAAAAGAAAAAAGGTATTGGTACTATACTCACAAAAACGCGGAAATTAGGTTCAAAGACAAATCCGCTTGAGGTTTCGATCATTCAGTTGGGCTGCATGGGTATGCACACAGGACGTGGTGTCCACCCCGATTATAAGAGCATGATCAAGCTGATTCGGGATGCAGCAGAACGTGGCTGCAATTTTTTTGATACGGCTGAAGTTTATGGGCCATATGTTAACGAAGAATTGGTCGGAGAAGCCCTTGCACCTATCCGAAATCAAGTTGCCATCTCTACTAAGTTTGGATTTAAAATAGGTGGCGCAGGCGGCTTAGACAGCAGTCCCGAAAACATTCGAAAAGTCGTGGATCAATCACTCAAGCGACTAAAGACTGATCATATTGATCTTTTATATCAACACCGTGTTGATCCCAATGTGCCGATTGAAGATGTTGCAGGTACCATAAAAGATCTAATCAAAGCAGGAAAGGTGCTGCATTTTGGTCTAAGTGAAGCAAAGGCAGAGACCATACGAAGGGCGCACGGTGTTTGTCCTGTTACGGCGGTGCAGAGCGAATACTCATTTATGACCAGGCTGCCCGAAGATTTCATCTTTTCTACGTTGCAGGAATTAGAGATAGGCTTTGTGGCATATAGTCCACTTTGTCGTGGTTTGTTGGGAGGATCCTTAACCGAATATTCTGATTTAAATACAAATGACATTCGAGGTGCCTGGCCAAGATTTCAGCCCGACGCTATAAGATCTAATATCCGGATTGTTGAAGCGTTAAGTGAGTTTGGAAAGACCAGGGGAATGACATCTTCGCAAATATGCCTGAGCTGGATGCTTTCAAAATATCCTTTTATTGTGCCTTTACCCGGCACCACTAAGCTTTCACATCTCGAGGAAGATTTCAGAGCTGCCGACTTTACATTAACGCCGGCTGAAATTAATGAGATTGAAGGTAAAATTGAAAAAATAGGTGTTGTGGGGGCCCGCTATGATGCAGCGCAACAGGCAAGGGTAGAATATTAATTAGCTGCGCAGCGCTTAGCTGTAGAGATAACAATGGAAAATGATAGGAGGAATTCCGGAAACGAAACGAATTCAAATGAACTAAGGATAGAAGAAGATTACTAATATGGTCTTTTCAGCCGTTAAAAAAGAGAATATTGAGTGGGCAAAAGATTTTTTTAATTCGATGATGCTGAAAAGTATTACGCGGGCATAATAGTTACTGGCGCATACAGTCTGTCTCACTTACAGAATCGACTACATATATCGTCGTTAGACCAAATATTGCCGGACATATAGTACCATCATCTATTCTATCTAAGGATGCATCGTAATGATATTTAACATAGAAAACTTTATCTCGGACCTGATAGGACAAAGGTACATTTAGCAGGGCGATCTGATTAGATGAGCCCGAACTTGATTCAATAGTCACTAATGATGCTCCAGCTTTAGGGCAAAAAGCGGTTGAAAACCTTACCTTAATGCACTCCGAATCTTTTTTATTGCAGGAGCTGAATAAAAGTACTAAGCATATAACCGAAAATTGAATTAGCTTAATCATGAGAGCTGATACTAGTTTGTATTAAAGATAGAAAAACTTTACAGATCGTGATAAGGACAACCATTTCTACTATCAGCTTCTCAAGAAACCTTTTTTATCCTCGATATTATTCCGCATTTGATAAAATAACTTGATCGCTCTAGTCAATAAAAGATTGAAATCAAGCCTTAACGGTATATCAAGCAATTCACAGGGTCACAGATGGCTGGTGATTTTATTTAATGACTATTTTCTAATATCATGTTTTTCACTACCTTATGATCGCTTTTGAGCCTTAGAAAAGTTTCTTCAATAGAATAGCAGAATATTTTCTTGGTTCATACACATCAAATTAACGACAGCTGAATGAAAAAGTTAACGCTCCCGACTTTGGTTATGTTTTTCCTATGTTGTAGCCGTCTTATGGCACAGGGTGACAAGGTAGACAGCTCTGAAATGAAAACCCTTCGTATCGACCCCTATACCTCACGGGGTGCTGCCATGTCCCAGGTATTTCAAGAGATAAACTTCATACCACTTGAAACGACAAAGGAAAGTGTCTTTGGCTCCATTGACCAGCTCAAAATAACGAAGGATCGCTTCATCATATGGGACTATGACACTAAAGCCGTTTTAATCTTTAACAAACAAGGAAAGTTCATAGCTAAGATCTCGGGAAACAAAGTAGAGTCAGAACCCGACAACAAAAATCAAGACAAGTTCTTCGGATTTACATTACTCAAAGAAAAAGATCAGGACATTATTCGAATAAGTTCAGGGAAAATAAATAATTACTTCGATCTGGAGGGAAAGCTCGTACGCAAGTCCAGGGAGGAAGATCTTAGAACAGATGAGCAGCAGTTCAGCGACAGCACCCGGGTGGAAATTGGTCGCATGGAGAAGAAGAATAAAGACAGCACCTATTACGACATAAGTCTGACCAAGAATAAGAAGATGGTTGCCGGGTATTACCCTTTCAATGCAGACCGTTATAAAAAAGACATGTTCTTGTATGGTGGAAATCCGATAACGAATTCTGGCATCCGTGATGAACTTTTTTTCACAAGGGCTTATGAATACAACATATATAGAGTGACACCTAAAAAACTCTATCTAAGTTATAACATCATCTTCCCTGCAGTGTATTCGCTACCTGCAGACTTTATTTCCAATCCGGAATATATTGGTAAGCGAGACGAGTACTTCAACAAAAATCCTAAGGTCTATTATGGCATTAGCAATAACTATAAGATCGGAGACAACCTATACTTTAAAGTACATAATCGCAAGTGGGGCAATGATGAAAAGAAAGCCTTTATCTACAACTTGAAAAACAACGCCCTCACCTCTATCTCAGATCTTGAGCCCGATACTTTATCGCAATTTCTTCCTGTTACGGACGCTGGCGTTTCTTATGATTTTTTAAACAGGGGCTTTCATCTTTATGAGCAGGGATATCTCTACGTAAGCTATTCATCTTTGGCTTTATTCACCTTTAAAGACCAAAATCAAGGTAAAAACAGAAAGTATAATGCTGTTCTGACTAAATATTTTAAAACGCAGAATAAACGAAGTAATCCTGTTCTCATTCAATTAAAACCCAAAGAAAATTAACGCTCCATGTTCAAATCTGCTTTTTTCGCTGTTTCCGTCATGCTTCTTGTATACGGCTTGACTGCCCGGGCCCAAACTTCAACTCCATTAGCAACGCATATCGGCACTGCCACCGGGAAGGTTAGAGATACCGCTCAAAACTATATACTCAAATCTGCAACGGTGTCTATTTATAAAGCTGCAGACAGTTCACTGCTAAGTTATCAGATCACCAACAATTATGGTGAGTTTAAATTCAAAAATCTGCCGGTAAATCTGGCACTCAGGTTACAAATCAGTAATATTGGCTACGGTACGGCACGCAAGGACTTTAAAATTCCGGAGGGCAAAAACACCATTGACCTTCAGACTGTTGTGATGACACGGCAGGAAATTCTGCTGGAGGATGTGGTGATTTCAGTACCGCCGATCACCATGAATGGCGATACGCTGGAGTTTAACGCAAGCGCATTCAAACTGGACAGCAATGCTACTGTGGAGGACATGTTAAAGTCCATCGAAAACGTAACCTTATGGGGAGATGGAAAGATTACTGTTAATGGCGCAGAGGTCAAGAGCCTGAAGGTGAATGGCAAGTCCTTTTTCGGTGGTGATGCAAAGCTTGCTCTACAGAACATCTCCAAAGATGCACTGCAGAAAGTGCAGGTTTATAATACGGCGAAAGACATCAGCAAACCACTTGACTCTACCCTGGAGATGAACCTGAAGCTCAAAAAAGGTAAGGACATCGGGTACTTTGGTAAAATCGGCGCCGGTTATGGAACCAGAAAGCGCTTTGAAACGGATGCAAGCTTTAACATGTTTACACCAAAGATGCAGCTCGCACTGGTCGGAGCGATAAATAACATTAATAAAATACCTGGCAGCGTGGGTAATATGATGGTCAACAGCACCTATAAAGGCGTGGGCACTAACATCGGTTATCAACCTGACTTCAGAATGTCAGGTATAAATCGCACGAGTGCCGCCGGGGCAAGTTTTACCTACAACTTCATTGAAAATCCAGAGTATGAAAGGAAGAGTACATTACGCGGAAACTATTTTCTCCAGGGCATGGATAGTGATGAGCTTTCAGATGTACTCAGCACAACGATTGTAAATGCAAATGAAAAAATCTTTGAGAACAACCGAAGCACTACTTCATCGAACACGACCACACATCGCTTTGATTCACAATACGAATACGCACAACCTGGTAAGTCATTGAACATCTCCCAAGCGTTAAATGTTAACCAGGGAGAAAGCATGAATCAGACACTCCGCAGCGCCGGGAACCTTTCAAATCCGCTAACGAGCACCAACAACAGTGTAAATACAAATACCCACACGAACAAGAGTTTTAACTTGAATGGTTCATACCGATACTATCCATATATTAGCATGAAACGTTTTCGTGGCTTCAATTTGGATTATCAACTCTCTGCAAATCAAGGCGATAGTAAGCAGTCTAATCAGACAAGCTTTAAATCTTTCATCAATCCCGCCGAAAACAGGGATTTTGACCGGCGGTACAATACCAGGACCGAAGGGTTGCAACAATCTTTTGGGCTTACCGTCCAGGACATCAAGTCTTTGATCTTTGGTGACATGAAGCTCGCTGGCATCAACATTGATCTGACCAACAATCTCAGTTTACGCAGCAACAAAAACGATAACGAGGTAGAAGATTTGGATACGCTGACGAAAAACTACCGGCCGAATGTTTACCTGAATAACAGCGTTCAAACCACGGTTATTGAAGAAACTCCGGGTCTCAGCATTAGCAAAGGCTTTTACAAGAACTTATCCAACCGTTTTAACAAAGGCATCAGGCTGTCTTTCCAACCCAAAGTATTATTCATTGCTCAGGAAAATAAATCCGATCGCTCCTTTCAGAACATCAATAGAAGGTACAACCGCATTGCACCCGACGCATCTATAAACATGAACGACAGTCAGGATAGTGAATATTACCGCTCCTTAAATATTAATTATAATACCACTTTACAGACCCCCGACATTCAGCAACTGGCACCACTCACCGACAGCACTAACCTGTATTTTCTGCAGCGGGGCAACGTGAACCTCAAAGCAGCAGTGCAACAACAGGTAATCCTAAACTTCAATCACTATGACCAACGGAACAAAAACACCTTCAATTATGACTTTCTGTTTTCATTCGGCTTTGTTAAACGAACCATCACCGACAGTTCACTGTTGGATGACCAGAATAGAAGAACTGTCTATCTGGTAAATGCCGAGGGAAAACGTTTCATGAACCTGAGGATCGGATTCAACAAGGCCCTGAAATTTAAATCTTCAGAACTGCAGTTTAATGCTGGCGGCGGCCTGAATGCCGACCGGAATCCAAGCTATATGAACAATGTTTTTACGTATTCCAGCAATCTGAACACCAATATGAATGCAGGTATTAACTACACCTTGAAAAGCATCTTGGCAGTTGCACTGACGCAGAACTTTGACACCTATAATTCGAAACAAGAAGCTTTCGACACCAAATACAGCGGTAAGAATATCTCCACCACACTAAGTTCAAATTATAACCTAACTAAAAGATTAACCTTAAACAGCAACATCAGCTTCAACCAAAGTAGTTCATCAAACGCGGAGAACATCAACTTTACCATCTGGAATGCGAATGCCACTTACCGGTTTTTAAAAGGTAATAATCTGGAGCTGAAGCTTTCGGCCCTGGATCTGCTACGACAAAATAATAATGTGATAAATTATGGCGGTTACAACATGTATACTGTCGGCACCCGGAATGTACTGCAGCAATATTTTATGACAACGGTTTCCTATTACCCACGACAATTTGGAAAAAAGAAAAAGGGTTAATCATCAGCTAAAGAAGCGAAGCCAGGCGTACGCTTTCCGGTGTTTGAGGTAGTTCAAATCCTTTTCATAGGTGTAAGCTTCGCGTTCAAAACAAATATGGAAGTAAGCTTGTGCGTGGTTGCGGTAACGTAAAAGATTGATCAGATAGTGCATCAGATAAAGCGGATAAAAAAAAACGATCAATAGTTCAAGCTGCTGCCGGAAATGAACTTTTTCATGATTGATAATAATCTGGCTTCGCTTCAATGTATCCTTCCTGAAAAGCATAAATGGATAGAGCGCCATGGCATCTGCAGGTAATCTGGAAAAGGTAACTGACCAATATTTCATAGCTTTGACGTAGCATGTTAGAAACGGTATGCCAGTCCAAGGTAGCAGGACCTTTCGGCTTCGTGCTGTATGCCATAACTTAGTCCGGCGTCTAACTTACAGTTTGAATTCACAGCATACTGAACCGCCGTATTTATATAGTTTGTACACTGGTGCTTTTTAAACTCATAGATCTGGTAGCTTTCCAGCAGACCATCTAAATTCTTGACCAGGGTGTGGTTAAGACTGATGGCCTGCAAGAGTTCTGTATGCAAAGCATTAGCATCCTTGTCTTTTAGGCGGTCTACTTCCATCTGAAAGCCCAGGGTCCATTCCGCAGGCAGCTTCAATTCCATCGGAATCATTAAACCGCCTTCTACCCTATTGTTGTCCTTGTATTTTGCCGTTGGCAGGGTGATGTAGGGCAAAACAGCAATCGCGAAGTTTCCGTCGTTGTTGCCGGTCAGATTCTGCTTTACCCTGAATGTCAGATCTCCCATACCTTCACTCCTGGTTTTCATACCGGTACTTTGCTCCTTTTCATTTTCAATGACATAAGAACTCAGCAAGACCTGAAAGCCAGTAGAATTTGTTAAGCCGATATGCAGATCAAGATCATTGATGGTATAGCGCTTTGTCTTTGTACCCTCAGCACGTTCAATGCCGTAGCTGAACAGGCCGCTTTCGTACTGAAAGTGCCCCGCATCTACAGTGATAGGCGTTTCTGTGATCCCCGGACGGTCAGTCGCCATTTCACGCATTTCAGACTTTGGTACTGGATTAAACAGGTTGTACCTGGGCTTCTGTTGCGCTTCAGCTTCAAGTGCAGCAAGGCTAATGAACAGGCAGATCAATAATCTTAAAGGCTTCATGATCCCAATAACCCCATAGCATAGGAGTTGTTTGCCAATGGCCCAGAAGTTCAATAAAAAATCCCCGGCCTTTACGGACCGGGGATTTCAAAGTATGCTGAAATGTTTGTTTACCTATTTTGTGGTCGGTTTAGATGCCATGTAAAACTCGATCACGCCACCATTCATGATCTCCTCATGATTTAGTGTTTTGCGATCCAACTGCTTTCCATTCAACACCACTTTGGAAACATAAACATTCTTGTTGCTTTGGTTCTTAGTTTTAACGGTGAAAGTTTTTCCATTTTCAAGGTTGATGGTTGCATTTACAACCGCCGGACTACCCAGTTCATAGCTTGTTGCACCTGGCGACATCGGATAAAAACCAAGTGAGCTGAAGATGTACCATGCGCTCATTTGTCCGCAGTCATCATTTCCGCCCAGACCGTCTGCGGTAGGGCCATACATTTTCTTCAGGATCATTCTGACACGATCCTGTGTTTTCCAAGGTGTAGCAGTATAGTTGTAAAGGTAAGCAGCGTGGTGTGCAGGCTCATTGCCATGCACATAGTTCCCTATGATGCCTTCTCTGGTGATATCTTCAGTATCGGCGAAAAACTCATCAGGAAGGTGCATGGTAAACAGGGAATCCAGGTGTTTGCTGAAGCGGGTTTTACCACCACGTAACTCAACCAATGCGGCCGGATTATGGGGTACATACAAACTGTAGTTCCAGGCATTACCCTCAATGAAGCCTTGGCCATGTGTGCTCAGTACATCAAACTCCTTTTTAAAAGAACCGTCTTTAAGGCGCGGACGCATGAAGTCAGACTTCGCGTCATAAACATTCCTCCAGTTCTCTGAACGCTTGATAAATTCATCATATACTGCGGTATTGTTAAGCTTTTTTGCGAGTTGTGCAATACACCAGTCATCATACGCATATTCAAGTGTATTGGATACTGATGTTCCATTTATTTCTGCCGGAATGTAACCCAGGTCCATATAGGCACCAATACCTTCATAATCACGCTTCTTTGCGGTTGCAACACAAGCTGCAAGTGCCGCTTGGGGATCTCCTTTGTAAACACCTTTGATAATGGCATCAGCAACCACAGAAACACTGTGATAGCCGCTCATACACCAGTTTTCATTCGCATAGTGCGACCAGATCGGCAGCATTTTCCAGGCACTCTGCTCATAATGCGCCATCATGGACGATACCATGTCCGAACTTCGCTTCTGCTGTACGATGTTAAACAGGGGATGCAGCGCACGGAAAGTGTCCCAAAGAGAGAAGGTGGTGTAATTGTCAAAATCTGCCGCCTTGTGGTTATTTTGGTCCAGGCCACGGTAGTCCTTGTTAACGTCGTTATACACCGTTGGATTGATGAAAGTGTGGTACATTGCCGTGTAGAAATTCACTTTATCATCTTCATTGAGCGTATTCACGGCAATTTTATTAAGCTCCTTATTCCAGCTTTGCTGTCCTGCTCTTTTCACTTTTTCAAAGTCCCATCCCGGTATTTCGGTCTGCATATTCAACAAGGCATTTTCCTGGCTCACCGGCGAGATCGCGAACTTAACTTTCACTTTCTCACCTTCGGTGGTTTTGAAATCAAAGTAAGTACGCATCCGTTTTCCTGCCATTTCAGGGAAGTTTTTGGTTTGATTCCACTTGCCCCAGAAGCCTCTGTAAACCTGCTTATCGTCATAGTTCTTTTGCCCGTAGCTTGATATCGGCTTAGAAAAGGTCATCGCGAAATACACTGTTCTGGTCCGTGCCCAGCCAGAAGTCTGACGGTAGCCTGTTACCAAGGTATCATTCACCACGCGGACATAGGTCCAGACGTTTTTATCGTCGTAGTTGTAAATACCGCTCATCAGGTCCAGGATAATGTGCGACTGATCTGAAGCTGGGAAAGTGTACTGGTGAAATCCTACCCGCGGACTGGTGGTCATTTCCGCTGTAATGTTGTGGTCGTCCAGTTTGACTTTATAATAGTTTGCTTCGGAAACCTCATTGTCATGGGAGAAGGCCGAGCGATAACCGTTTTCAGGGTGGTCTGCAGTGCCTGGGTTCAATTGAAGTTTACCTGTGGTTGGCATGATCAGGAAATCACCAAGATCGGAGTGCCCGGTACCACTAAAGTGTGTGTGTGAGAAGCCGACAATGGTTTTGTCTGCATACTGATAACCTGCACAGTAGCGGTACATGTCAGGGTTATATTTCCCGTTCATTTCATAAGAGAGCGTGTCGGTATCGGGGCTCAACTGTACAGCGCCAAAAGGTACGGTAGCACCGGGATAGGTATGCCCCATTTTGGCTGTACCGATAATTGGTTTCACATACTGGTAAGGCTGTTTTTGCGCCTGTACAGCAGTTGAACTCAGGATTGCTGCAAGCGCAAGGACTAGTTTTTTCATCTGTTATTATAATTTGCTTTGGTGATGGTACATTCTTAGGTATCTGACGGTAAAAATAATTTTATCAGCCGCAATAATCACAGGAAAGCTATAGAAAAGTTGTGACAAAATTAATCTTGCAGCATAAACGGCTAAATACAAGCTTTAATTCCGCCTGAAATGGAAAATGGGATATAATTGCTTGCGCAATCCTACCCCATTCTATTCGAATTAAGTTTAAACCAGGTTTATGGGCGCTGATCAATCCAATGCATTGCGGAAAAGTAAGGCCCCGACAGTAAGGTTAGTTCTCGGATCAATGAGAATCGCCCGACCATTTGCAGGACTTTCTTCGTATCTGTCGAATGCCAAAGGTGCTGCTGTTTTGATCATCACTCTGCCGATATCATTAAGCTTGAAATCATCGGCAGCATGTTTTTCCAGATTGCTGATGTTAACTTTATAAAGGATCTCCTGTACCTTACATTTGGTTTGCTTGCTATGGTGTTGCAGCAAATAGGTTACCGATGGATCGAGTTGACGGGTATCCATCCAACAGAAATCAGCTTCAATGCTTTTTGAAACCTGGGGCGGCAGACTTGCCGAAACCAGCATATCACCACGGCTTACATCGATATCGTCTTTAAGGTGCAAGGTTACGGACATCCCTTTTTCTGCAACATCCAATTGTTGTTCTGCGAATTCAATCTGGCTGATGCTGGTTTTGAAACCGGATGGCTGAACAACGACGGCATCATTAACCTTAAACGTACCACTTAGTACTCTTCCAGCATAGCCCCTATAGTCGTGCAAGGTCTCGGTTTGCGGACGTATCACCCACTGCACCGGCATACGGGCATGTTCAAATGCTGAAACAGGAGCTACAGAAACTGTCTCCAGATGATGCAATAAACTTTTACCCTTGTACCAGGGCATGGAACTGGATTCGTTCACGATGTTATCGCCTTTTAATGCACTCACAGGAATGAAGGTAACCTCCTGAAGGTCCAATTTTGAAGCGAAGTCGAGGTATGCCAATTTTATTTCATTGAACACGGCCTCCTCATAACCAACCATATCCATTTTGTTGACACATACAACCACATGCGGCAGCGCCAGCAAGGATACTAGGAAAGAATGCCTGATGGTTTGCTCGGAAACACCATTCCGTGCATCAATAAGAATGATTGCCAGTTCGGAGTTTGAAGCCCCGGTAACCATGTTTCGTGTGTACTGAATGTGCCCAGGTGCATCTGCAATGATGAACTTGCGCTTTTCCGTTTGAAAATATTTATAGGCAACATCGATCGTGATACCTTGCTCCCGCTCGGCCTTTAGGCCGTCGGTAAGAATTGCCAGATCAATGCTTCCATCATCATTTTTACGGTTTGAGGCATGTAGTGCTTCGAGTTGGTCTGTAAGGATAGAACCACTATCGTACAACAAACGCCCAATCAGCGTGCTTTTGCCATCGTCTACACTGCCTGCCGTTATAAATCTTAAAATGTCCATTAAAAATACCCTCCCTTTTTTCTGTCTTCCATTGCTGCCTCGGACACTTTATCATCCATCCTGGCACCTCTTTCGCTAATTTTCGAACTACCAATCTCGGCGATGATGTCATCGATCAAAAAGGCTTCAGACGCTATCGCCGCGGTGCAGGTCATATCGCCCACTGTCCGGAACCTAACCGACCTGTTCGAAATAACATCTTCCTCATCCATATTCAGGAACTCGGCTGCTGCCATAAGTTGTCCGTTACGAACAATGACATCGCGCCGGTGCGAAAAGTAAATGCTTGGCAGCGGGATCTGCTCACGACGGATGTAGTTCCAGACATCAAGTTCGGTCCAATTACTGATGGGGAACACACGTACGTTTTCACCTTTGTGGATCTTGCCGTTATAGAGGCTCCATAGCTCTGGCCGCTGCAGCTTAGGGTCCCACTGTCCGAATTCATCCCTGACAGAGAAAATTCGCTCTTTAGCCCTTGCCTTTTCTTCATCGCGGCGCGCCCCGCCGATACAGGCATCAAACTGATATTTTTCAATCACGTCCAGGAGTGTGGTTGTCTGCAGTGCATTACGGCTGGCATTCTTACCTTTTTGTTCCACAACTTTACCCTGATTGATGGAGTCTTGTACGTAGCCTACGATGAGCTTTTCGTTAATCCTGGCAACCATCTCGTCTCGGTAGCTTATGGTTTCCGGGAAATTATGTCCGGTGTCTATATGCACCAGCGGAAATGGGAATTTGCCCGGCCTGAACGCTTTTTGCGCCAGATGCACCAGGGTAATGGAATCCTTTCCGCCCGAGAATAACAGTGCCGGCTTTTCAAATTGCCCCGCTACCTCCCGTAGGATGTATATTGCTTCGGCTTCTAAATGATCTAAGTAATCCATTGTTATGCTTTATTTCTCTACTACTTCATTATGGGTGTGCAAGCCGCATTCACGTTTGGTGGAATCTTCCCACCACCAGCGACCCGCACGGAAATCCTCTCCCGCTTGTACCGCCCGTGTGCAAGGCGCACATCCAATGCTCGGAAAGCCCTTGTCATGCAAAGGATTGTAAGGAATATTGTGTTCTTTGATGTATGCCTGCACGTCTTCCAGTGACCATTCAAACAGCGGATGGTACTTGATGAGCTTGTGCTGATCATCCCATTCTATACCCTGCATGTCTGTCCTGTTCAGCGACTGCGAAGCACGTATTCCGGTGATCCATACGGCATTGCCAGACAGTGCCCGGTTCAACGGTTCGAGTTTGCGGATGCCACAACATTGCTTACGATTCTCCACCGAGGCATAGAAGCTATTTGGGCCCTTCGCACTAACCATTTCCTCTAGCCGTTCCTGGTTCGGGTAATAGGCCAGTATTGGTTTATGGTACCGCTCCAGTGTGCGGTTCCAGACGTAGTAGGTCTCGGTGAACAATCTTCCGGTTTCCAGGGTGAAGACGCTGATGGGAATGTCATTTGCAAAGATCATGTGGCTGATCACCTGATCCTCCCAGCCAAAGCTGGTGGAGAACACCACCTGACCGGGATAGGCCGCAGCAATGGCCTGCAGGGTTTCTACCGGACTTGCATTGCGTATTTTATCTTTGAGGTTTTGTGAAAAATCCATGTTAGTTCTTTTTTAACAGCCTTACAGTATTTTATCAAGAAAGCTATAGAGGCTTTTTAAGCTTACCAGGGTTACAATGATGCCGACGCAGACCATGATAGTTTTAGAGGAGATTTTGTTGGATACCCGGACGGCAATTGGCGAAGCAATAGCGCTACCTACAATTAATCCGACAATTGCAGCCCAGTGCAATCCATTTACCATGGTAATGAAGGTTATGGAACTTAGAAAGGCAATAAAGAAGCGGGACAGTTTTACCGTGCCGAGCGCGGTTCTTGAATTTCTTCCACCCGCGATTAGTGATGATAGCACAATGGAGCCCCAACCGCCGCCACCAACTGCATCCATAAAGCCCCCACCTAGACCGAGTGGCACAATCTTTTTGATCTTGTCGCCACGCTTTCTCCTATTGATCTTAAAGGCCTTGGATAAGATCACCAGGCCCAACACCAGCGTATAGGTGGACACCAGGGGTTTGATGTACATATTATAATGCTCGAAGGTGCTGAGCAGGTAAGCGCCCGTTACTGCCCCGATACTGCCGGCCACCACCAGCAGCTTAAAAAGCTTTTTGTTCACGTTACCGAGCTTAAAGTGCATCCATCCCGCTATGGCATTGCTCATGATTTCGGAAAGGTGCACCGCTGTACTCGCCGAAGCGGGCGGTATACCCATATACAGGGAAAAGGTGGTGGACGTTACGCCATAGGACATGCCTATAGCCCCGTCAATCATCGAAAAGATAAAGCCGGCGAGCAGGAAATAATAGAAGTGTGGATCTATATGCTGGACAGTTTGTTGAAAGCCAGGCTCATAATGCCATAGCAACACACCAATGATAAGCGCGCTGATGAATATGGTACTCCAAGCCAGCAGTTTGTAGTTGGTATTGAATTGCCGCTTTGTTTTATGTCCGCGGATCATCACGCCGGTGATCTCATTAAGTTTCTTTACCCGCGAAGCGAAATTGCCCTCAAGCTGATTCCGCACCAGGTGCAGCTGCTGTATGGCCGTGTCGATATCATCAGGAAGCGTGTGTTCCAGATCTTCCCGGATACGTTTTGCCATAGTGGGCGACTTCCCATTTGTGGAGATTGCTACCTTAAGATCACCCTTTTTTACAACGGATCCCAAATAAAAATCACAGAGCTCAGGCTTGTCGGCAAAGTTGACCAGCAGCTTGCGCTTTGTTGCTTCCTCGCGAATGCTTGTGTTTAGCGGATGGTTGTTGGTGGCCACGATAACCAGGTCTGCAGTGTCCAGGTCCGAAACGCGGAACGGCCGTTCACATAGGCGAATGTTGTCATTACCCAGGGTAAATGCGACCAGCTCCGGTGCAAGCTCCGCCGCAACAATGGTGATCTGACAGGACGGGCTATTCTTAACGAGTGCTGAAAGTTTTTCCAAACCAACATTACCGCCGCCAACAAGCAGGACCTGAAGTTCATTGAGCTTCAGAAAAACCGGAAACAGTTGATTATCTCCGGCCGGAGCAAGCAGTTCTGGTCTATTCTCGTTCAGCAAGTTCATAGAAAGCTCTGATTGGCTGGAAATTCGCATGCAGGCCTACAACTTCACCAAATACAATTAGCGCCGGAGAATCAATTTTCTTATCAGCAGCCGCTTCCGCAATTGTCGCTACGGTGCCCACAACCATCTTCTCCTGCTCCATGGAGCCGTTCTGTATTACAGCCACGGGCAAGCGGTGTTTACCTTCAGCGGCGAAGATGCCGGCTATTTCAGCTAATCTTTTTATTCCCATTAGCACCACGACGGTAGCTTTGCTTTTAGCTGCAGCATACAGATCCTGGGATATACTGCCATCGGCCGTTGTGCCGGTAACCACCCAGAAGCTTTCACTTAATCCCCTATGGGTAACCGGAATGCCCTGCAATGCAGGGACGGAGATGCAGCTTGATATACCCGGGATAACCTCTGCCCTGATGCTATAAGAATCTGCAAACTCCAGTTCTTCATATCCACGGCCGAATACAAAGGAGTCGCCTCCTTTTAGGCGCACCACATGGCCATAGTTCAGTGCATAATCGATCATCAGCTTATTTACCGCAGCCTGAGAGAAAGAATGATCGCCAGAGCGTTTCCCTACATATATCTTCGTTGCATGTGCAGGTGCATGGTTCAACAGCGCCTGGTTTACAAGTGCATCGTAAAGCACCACGTCTGCAGATGCTAAGGCTTTGACTGCTTTCAGCGTGATCAAATCCGGATCCCCTGGTCCGGCGCCAACAAGTGTGATCCTGGGCTCCTTTAGGCTCAATTGTGTTTTGGTCTCTATCATAGTTTTACCAATGCCTCCCGTTTAACTTTTACTTTTTGCAAAAAAGCACGTGCCTGATTTAAGTAGGCCGTTGCAAATTCCGCAGATGGTTCATTTTTATTGATTTGTAGAACGGTATCATCAAATGTACCGTCGAGTTCTAGTTCATGTGTGGTAACATAGTGAAGGTCGAAGTCCCGGATAATTCCGGTTTGGGTGCTGCTGTTGATCCCTTTGTCAAGCAAAAGGGCTTTTGCAGCGCTGATGAATACGCTATATGCGTGGTATATGGCGTCTGCATAGGCCTGACCTTCATAGGCCCTTTCTGCCCAGCCAAGTTTTTCATCCGCTTCATACAGCAGGGTGGCGACCAGGTCGATCACCACACCGGCACATTCACCGACGCCGATTGCCGTTTTAAAAGTTTCCTGATGGCCCCAGTCCACAAACTCATCCGCTGTCAGATTATTCAGGTCGGCCAGAGGTTTCAGCAGTTGGTAATAATGGTCCTTACCCACACGGTCGTAATAAGCATTAAACTGCTCTTCGGCGTACTGGTTCTGATGGTAGTCATCAAGGATCCTCCGGAGTACATGTTTAACCCGTTTGGAAGGCACCTTTATTACTTTCTCCGCGGCGCGGCCAAGTCCATCGCCGAAGGTTCCTCCGCCCACAAGTACCTGTGCCGCCGGGATCACGTTTCCACCCGCCTTAAGCGAACTGCCATGAAAGCCGATGTGTGCCAGGCCATGCTGACCACAGCTGTTCATACAGCCACTGATCTTTATTTTGATATCCTGATTATAGATCAGGTCTTCATACTCATCATAAATAAGGTTTTCAAGTTCCCTCGCCATTTCCGTACTGTTTGAAATACCAAGGTTACAGGTGTCTGTTCCCGGGCAGGTTGTCACATCAGCAACGCTGTTAAATCCGGGTATCGCAAGTCCAAGGTTATCCAGCGCGACAAACAGGTTCGGCAATGCTTCCTTGCGTACATACTGCAGCAGCAGCCCCTGGTTGATGGTGATCTTTATCTCGTCGGCAACATAGGGGCGAATGGCTTCAACAAGCTGCCTTGCTTTGGCGGAAGGGATATCGCCGGTTAAGACCTTGATGTATACGCCGTAAAAGCCGGCTTGTTTCTGCTCAAAGACATTGGTTTTCAGCCAACTTTCATAATGAGCGGTATTAGAAATGGTAAGTTCTTGTTGGGCGATCGGTGTTGGGATAACTGGAGAGCGTAATGCTTCACGGTTAACCTCCAGTCTTTTAACCTTATTGGCTATACGCTCTTCTGCGATAAGCTTTAACAGTTCCTCAATGCCGAGTTTCTGTACCAGGAACTTCATGCGGGCCTTATTGCGGTTGTTACGTTCGCCATGGCGGTCGAACACCCGTAAAGTGGATTCAATGAAAGGGATAAGCTGGTCCTCTGCAAGAAATTCTGTTACTGGATGAGCGATTGCTGGTATAGCTCCAAGTCCACCGCCAAGCATAACCTTGAATCCCCTGGCCACTCCCCTTAATTTAGGTATGAAACCAAGATCATGAATATAGCTGAAGGCGGTATCATCATCTGTGGCCGAAAAAGCGATCTTAAATTTGCGGCCCATATCCTGGCAGATCGGGTTTCGCAGGAAATATGCAAAAGTTGCATGTGCATACGGTGAAACATCAAAAGGTTCATTAGGGTCTATGCCCGCTGTTGGAGATGCGGTGACATTACGCACCGTGTTTCCGCAGGCTTCACGAAGTGTGATGTCATCCTGCTCCAGTTCTGCCCATAGTTCCGGCGTTCTGTCCAGACTCACGTAATGGATCTGAATATCCTGGCGTGTGGTGAGGTGCAGGTTACTGCTGGCATATTTATCTGAAATGTCTGCGATTTTCAGCAGTTGCCTGAACGTAACCCTGCCAAAGGGAAGTTTGATGCGCACCATCTGAACACCTGGCTGCCGCTGCCCGTAAACGCCGCGGGCAAGTCGCAAGCTCCTGAATTTCTCATCATGAAGCCTCCCCTCTCGAAAGGCCCGGATTTTTAATTCCAGATCTATAATATCCTGTTCTACAACTGGATTCTCCAATTCCGTCCTGAAGCTTTGCATTGTTTTTTAGTATGGTTGGTTGATTGAATAATGTGCTTATTTCAAATGTAAGATAATATACATAGATTTAGTAGTCTTTATTTAAATAAAAACAAAAAACCCCGGTGAGGGATTCACCAGGGCTGTTTAACAAGGTCTTAATAAGCTCCGTCGCCTAGAACATTCCCTTGAGCAGGTTATTTTCTCTGGCAATTACATCAGCAATGCTCGTTTCGGAAAGGATTTTAAGGGACGCATTCCGCACGTCGGTAAATATATCGCGGATACCGCAGGTTTTTTCATCTATACACTCCTCGCAACGTTGGTAGAAGTTGAGACTTACACATGGTAGCAGGGCGATAGGTCCGCCGGTAATCCTAAGTATCTGGGTCAGGAAAATCTCGTTCGGATTCTTATTTAAGCTATAGCCGCCACCGGCGCCTTTCTTACTCACAAGGAGGCCTGCATTTCTTAGTTCGAGCAGGATTTGTTCAAGAAACTTCTTGGGAATTTTATCCTCCTGCGCGATACGTAATATTTGCATGGGCTCTTTTCCATAATTTTTACCCAGGATCACGAGCGCTTTAATGGCATATTGCGTTTTTTTGGAAAGCATCCAGCAAAGTAAAACAATTTATTTGTAATCCTAAACCCCCTGCCAATCGGCCAGCCATTGCAGCAGCACCTCACTCCAACCACGCAGCTCGGGATTATCAAGTGCCAATCCCACGCCATGACTACCTTTAGGGTAGATGTGCAGGGCCACTGGCACCTTATGCTTCACGCAGGCTTCCGCAAACAGCAATGCATTCTGTACAGGGACGGCACCATCATCGGCAGTATGGAAAATGAATGCGGGCGGCGTTTGCGGACTTACATGCAATTCACCAGAAAACTGCTTGCGCTGTTGCTCTGACGGATTATCGCCCAGCAGGTTCTTTACAGATCCGGCATGTGTAAACTCGCCGAAGGTAATTACCGGATAGCCGAGGATGACGCGGTCTGGCTTCGCGGAAACGCTGCCTGCAAGATTATCTGCAGGATCCATGTACATGTCTGGTTGGGTAGCCACCGTCGAGGCCAGGTGCCCTCCAGCGCTGAAGCCCATGATTCCAATGCGCTTGGGATCAATCCCTAGTGACGAAGCCTTTGAGCGAATCAGCCGCATGCCGCGCACCGCATCTGCATAGGGTGCCGGGAATTTATTTGGCGCAACCCGGTAGGTTAGTACCGCAGCTACAATCCCTTTAGCGGCGAATAACCTGGCGAACTGCACACCCTCATGGTCATAGGCCAGCATACCATATCCCCCACCCGGACAAACCATGATGGCTGCACGATCGGACTTATTCCCCTTCGGACGGTACACGACCAGCTTTGGACGGTTGGACAGATCAGCGTCGTTGTTTTGCGACTTGTCTGGCCAGAGATTGATGGTTGTTTCTTCAACCTCCAATGTAAGTTCGGTTTCTGCAGCGAAGCTGCTGATGCTTGACAGACTACAGGTGCCTAAAACACCCAGGCTGAGGGAGGAAGTTTTCAGGAACATGCGGCGGCTATTTTCTTTCATCATAACTAATTTAGATTACATCTGATGCTCTGCATAATTTGATCATTTGTGGATCGCTCCGGCTGATCTTTAGGCAAGTAAATTAAGAATAAAGCAGAAAAATCATACATTTAGGGAGCAAATTGCATCAAAAACCAATGTCTGAATATAGATTACCCACCATTAAGGAGATTGCAAAGCGACTTAATGTTTCTGTATCAACGGTGTCCCGCGCCTTACGCGACCATCCAAGTATTGGTCTGGTCACAACTATGCGGGTGCAAAATGTTGCCAAAGAACTCGGTTATGAGGTGAACCGGGCAGCGATTCATTTCAAAGAACGGAAGACCTACTCCATTGGCGTAATCATTCCCAACCTTTCAGAGCCTTTTTTTTCTTCTGCCCTTACCGGCATTGAGGATGCTGTTGAAGCGAACAACTATAACGTGATCATCGGGCAGTCGCTGGAGAGCTTTGAACGTGAAAAAAGGATCGTGGAGAACATGAAGGACCATCGTGTGGATGGGATGCTGGTTTCGCTCACCAAAGAAACCTCTACTTACGAGCACTTCGAAAACCTGAAGAAGTACAACATTCCGGTGGTCTTTTTTGACCGAATTCCAAGTAAAAAGAACATCAGCTACGTTGCCTGCAACCTGGTATCTGGTATGCTTCAGGCGCTGACCAAGCTGGTAAGTCTTGGACATACCCGGATTGGCCTGATTAACGGACCTGCAAAACTTGCAGCCACCATGCAACGTCTGGAAATCTACTATAAGTGCCTGCGTGCACATAACCTGGAGCTGGATCATGAAATTATTGTACCCACCAGCCTTTCTAAAGCAGACAACCGCCGTGCGATGAAGCAGTTGCTGGACATGGCACATGCCCCTACCGCAGTGATCGTTTTCAATGATTACGTACTGCTGGATTGCATTGCAACTGTTAAAGCCCGCGGCCTGGTGGTGAACAAGGACATTAGCTTCATCAGCTTCGCTAACTTACCCATATGGGAGTACATGGATAATGTACCGTTGGGCTCCATTGAACAGTTTCCATATGAGCAATCTTCAATGGCAACAGAGTTCCTTTTCCAGTTGATTAAACATGCTGGTAACCCGGGTATTGAACCCCCGATATTGCAGCATATTATCGACTCAGAAATGATCGAATATAATCCCGAATTATAGTCATAAGTCTTAAATTCTAGCGTCCTGAACATCTGGCGCAAACGGTTGCGTTGAAATTGCACAACCGTTTGCGTAAGCCGCGCAACCGTTTGCGCAACAACATGTTAATTCAAGGGAGTCCAAGGGTCTCTTCCGTTAACAATTTATTTACGGCATTTTTACAATAACGCTACTCATCCACTAACCATCTATAACCTTCGCACCATGATCAAGAAAATTTTACTCTTATGTTGCTGCATGCTGACAATCGCCATTGCCGGTTTTGCACAAGGGCAACGCATTACCGGACGGGTCCTGTCTGCACGTGATCAACAAGCCCTACCGGGCGTGAGTGTATCCATAAAGGGCAGCTCAAACGCAGTTACTACAAATGGTAACGGTGAGTTCAGCATTGCCTCACCTGCCGGCAATGCCACGCTCGTCTTCACGTTCGTGGGCTACGAGCGCAGAGAGGTAAACGCAAGCGCTACGGAAAGAAATCTGCAGGTCACCCTTCGGGAAGACATTCAGCAGCTTAATGACGTGGTGGTAGTGGGTTACAGCAGCAAGAAGCAAAGTGCGCTAACCAGTGCGGTCACCGTCGTATCTTCAGAACAACTCAAGGATGTAACTACCAATAATGTGGGTTCCATGCTGCAGGGTAAGGTTGCCGGTTTACAGGTGGTGAACAGCTCCGGTGCTCCGGGCTCCGCACCCGACATTCGCTTGCGCGGAGTGTCCTCAGTAAATGCTAACCAGAGCCCGCTATATGTTGTTGATGGTATCATTGGCGGGAACTTTGATCCCAATGACGTGGAAAGTATTACCGTTTTAAAAGACGCAGCATCTACGGCGCTTTACGGCTCCCAGGCCAATGCGGGTGTGATTGTGGTGACTACGAAAAGGGCAAAACAAGGTGAGACCAGGTTTGAGGCTAAAGTGGTAACCGGATTCAGAACTGCTGATTTCGGTAAACTGAAGGTGATGGGCAGTGATGAGCTCTATGATCATCAAAAAGAATTCTATCGCGACTATATTCTAGGTGCTCCGGACAATTCTTACAAAATAGACCTTGGAAAGTTTTATGCAGAACGTCCGCTTTCGTTACGCGATCAGGACTATAACTGGCCGGATGAATCATTCAAATCGGCACCGATCTACAATTTCTACTTGTCAGCAACAGGCAGCACCGAAAAGAACGATTACTATGTAGGTGCCTCCTATTACAATGAAAAAGGAACTTTCCAAAATACCAAATACCAGCGGATCAACCTGCGCGGAAACTCAACCTATCATTTTTCTAAGAAGCTGGACGTGACCAATAACCTGAACGTTAGTGGCTCAACAGGTAAAAGTTACGATTATATGGATGTTTATTACTCCTTTCTGAACATGCCATGGGATAACCCATATGATGCGCAAGGTAATCCGGTTTATGTGGATGGGAACTCAACGTTCAAATGGTGGTCGAGAGACAAGGTAAATCCACTACATACAATCGACAATTCCGACCACAGCTATAAGGGCTTTGACGTGAACTATGACCTGGGCATCAATTATAAGATCACTGACTGGCTAACATTCTCAAGTACCAACCGGGTTGCTGCCGGTTTCAACAAAGGGACTAACTTTGTATCACCGCTTGCTGCAGGAACCTACCATGGTACGGGCTACCTGGATGAGCTAAACACACTCAATTACGGCATCGTTTCCAACCAATTGTTACGCTTCAACTTCAAGTTGGGTGATCATAACCTGAGTGGATTTGCTGGCGCTGCGTTCGAAGGCAGCCAGACGGAGTACTCAGGTGCTTCCGGAAAAGGATTACCTGAAGGACTTCGTGTGCTGAACGTGGTATCAAACAACCAGCTTGTGAACGGTTACAATAACCAGGGTTACCTGCAGTCGCTATTGTCGCAGGTGGACTATAATTATAAAGAAAAATATTACCTCACCGCATCTTTCCGTTATGATGGATCTTCTGCATTTGCCCCGACCAAACAGTATGGAAGTTTTCCGGCAATCTCAGGTGCCTGGCTGATCAGCAATGAAGATTTCCTATCAGGCAGCAACATCCTCAGTTACTTAAAACTTCGCGGTAGCTACGGCATCACGGGTACTCAGGATATTGGCGCTTCACGCTACCTGGGATTGTATTCTTTAACTACCCAGTACAATTCTGTGGTCGGTGCAGTGCCTTATCAACTGGCCAGTCCGAACCTTACCTGGGAAAGCAAGCATCAACTGAATGCCGGTTTAGACATCGGGCTCTTCAATCGCGTAAACCTGACCCTGGATGTTTACCGCAATGATACGAGAAACTTGTTATTACAGGTTTCACAACCATTATCCGTGGGCTTCGAAACCAAGTGGGAGAATGCCGGAAATGTAATCAACAAAGGTCTCGAGCTTGGTATCAATTCCACCAACATAAAAAATGAAAATTTTGGATGGAATACCGACTTCAGCATCAACTTCAACAGCAACAAGCTTGAAGGTCTGCCGGCAAACATTGTAAAGACTGGCTCCTGGAGTATTTCCCAGATCTACCGCAACGGTGGAAACCTATACGAATTCTACATGCCTAAATTGCTTGGTGTAGACGCACAGACCGGTGGACCGCTGTGGGAGAAGGTAAATTATGATGACAATGGCAATGAAACCGGTCGGGAAAGTACTTCAGATTATGCACAAGCAACTATTCAGGAAAGCGGATCTGCATTGCCGAAGTTCCAGGGTGGTTTCAACAACAACTTTCGCTACAAGAACTTCAACCTCCGTGTAAGCACCTATTTCAATTATGGTAACAAGGTGTTCAGCAATAACCTGCGGTTCATGATGAACGATGGTCACGAACCTTACTACAACCAGATCCAGTTACCTGATGATGCAAAAATATGGACGGGCCCTGGAGATACCCAAGCCACAGAACCGAGTCCGCAGAACTCTGCAAATTCCACGGAGACCTCTACGAGGTACCTTAAAAACGGTAGTTTTTTCAGCATCAGAAACATCGCCCTTTCGTACAAACTTCCTAAAGCCTGGTCAAACCGCATCAAGATGGAGGGTATCACCGTGGGTTTAACCGCGGATAATGTGGCTACCTTCTCGAACTTCCTGGGACAAGATCCGCAAACAACAATTCAGCCGGGCAGCTTTGCCACGCCTGGGGTATCTGACTTTAAATACCCAAACAACAGACAATACCTGTTTAACATAAATTTCAACTTCTAACCTGTAGGTCCTGATGATAGGTATACAAAAATCTAAACAGATGAAAAAGAAAGTATTCGCGCTAGTCATGGTTATGATGGCGGCAGCAAGCAGCTGTAAGAAATTAGAAGTGAACCCAAGTGACGCAATCAGCACCGGAACACTGGTAACTACCAACGACGGCTTAACAAATGCACTGAATGGTGCTTACGCCCTCTTCAAAGATCATATCGAATTTAATGGCAGCATAGATAACAACAACATGTACCTGCGGCAGTTCTATCAGCTGTCGGACTTTGCCAGTGACGATATTACCTGCGGCCAAATAACTGAAGATCCTTTATTCAACAGCTTTACACTTGGCCACTCACCATCGCAGGCAAATACAAGATATTTCTGGTATGTTTCCTACAAGATCATCACCGGTGTAAATACCGTGATCGACGCCGTAGAGAAACTTCCAGATGCTGATGAGAAGAAAAAACAGCTACTGGGTGAATGTTACTTCCTCCGTGCATTCTGTCATTTTAACCTTGTACGCCTTTTTGGTAAGCCGTATAGTGTGGCACCTGAATCGCCGGGCATCATCTTGCGTACCAACCTTACTGATGAGAGTCAAAAAGCACGGTCAACAGTTTCGGAGGTATATGCTTCCGTGATCGCTGATGCAGAAAAAGCTGCTCAGCTGATGACGCAACCACGCGGTGTACAATATGCATCTGCAGCTGCCGCAAATGCTTTATTAGCGCGGGTTAGCCTGTACAAGGAGGATAATGCCAAGGCTATAGAATATGCAAATAAGGTGATCAGCTCCGGCAAATATGAACTTACCACCAAATCTACCTACCCTGCCCTGTTCGCCAATGCTGCTACCAGTCCTGAAACCATTTTCTGCATCGCATTCACCGCAGCAGATGATTATGGCAAATTTGGCTCCATTGCTTCCATGATCTATTCCGACGGCAACTCTGGCTGGGGTGAAGAATTTGCTTCCTCCTCCCTACGCGCGTCGATGGCTGCTCACCCTGAAGATGTGAGATGGTCGTACATTGTTCCTGCAAAAGATGATGCTGGGAACGTGCAAAAGAAGAACGGTATTGAGATGTACTACATCACCAAGTTCTCCTTCCAGAACGGACAGCCGAACCTAAGTTCACCGATCATGTTCAGACTTGCAGAGATGTACCTGATCCGTGCAGAGGCGGAAGCAAAAACCGGTGCAACTGCAGCCGCACTAGACGACGTAGACATGATCCGTAAGAACCGCGGATTGGAAGCTTCACTTTATAACAAAGTCCTGCCTTCCGGAAGTTCAGCCCTGGATGTTGTGCTTACAGAAAAGCGCATAGAGATGGCCTTTGAGGGGCACCGTACTTACGACGTGTTCCGCAACAAACGAAGCCTCAATAAAAACTACTGGGGATACCACATCCTTGGTCTTAAAGAAACGGACGTAGATCTTTCTAAAACCCCTTCTGGCTACCAGAACCTGGTTGTCCCTTATAGCAGTCCAAGAATAATTTACTACCTGCCGGTGGATGAAATCCTGAGCAACCCGAAAGCAGTACAAAATCAATAGTTATAAACGATTATTTAAATTCATTGAGATGAAGATCTTTAAATCATACCTGTACCTGTTAAGTATTACCCTGGCGGGCACATTCCTGAGCAGCTGTAAAGATGATGACTATACACCGCAGGCAGACCTGGCCTATGAAGTGGCGGTGGAAGGTAATACGGCAACATTCAAAGTGCTTACAGAAGGTGCAACTGGCTACAGCTGGGACTTTGGTGACGGACAGAAATCAACTGAGGCAAACCCAACACATACCTATCCAGGGAAGGGTAAATATGTACCGACGCTTACGGCAATGGTCAATGGCGTATCCACAGAATCCTCCACAGTACTTCGGATCGCAAAATCTTCTCCGGTGAAGATCAGTGATAATAGCCTTGACGACTGGGCTTCGGTCACCAAAGATGTAGTGCCCCTTGGTGCAACAAAGGGTGTTTTCAGAACCGTTAAATTCGATTACGATGGCAACTACATTTACATGTATGCTGAGATGGCAGGTAAAAAAGCGAACGGCGACATCTTTGATTTCTATATCGACTCGGATAACAACGCGGGAACCGGTTTACTTTCAGGAACATTCCCGGGCGGAGCTTACGACATGCTGCTGGAAGGATCACTGCTAACGGCAGGGCTTGACATTTTTTACCACAGTGGAACCAACCAGAATGCGTTTTCTTTTGATCAGCAATCCATTGCAGAGGCTTATAATGTAGGCACGGTGAAAGAAGAAGGCGGATTGGTGAAGTTTGAAATGCGAATCGCAAGAGGCAAGTTAAAAGGACTTACCGGCTCCGGGATACGCATTGCAATACAGGCGATCAAAAATGACTGGTCTGTAGTACTCGGCAATGCACCGGATGAAGGCAGCCCAAGCTTCTTTCTGGATATGAGTGAGTAATGACTAACAAAGATTTTATCTATGACAGACTCCACTACCGCCAATCAGCGTAATTACCGTTTAATATCCCTTGATGTACTTCGCGGGATTATCATGATCCTGCTTTGTGCAGAAAGCTGCCGGGTTTATGAATCCCTGAAACACCTGACCCCTGGCGGCCTCGGGGGAACGCTGGTAGACCAGTTCTTTCACCATCCCTGGCATGGTCTGCATTTCTGGGACCTGGTACAACCTGCTTTTATGTTCATGGCTGGCTCGGCGATGTATATATCTTATAGTCGTAAACGCGAGAAAGGTATCAGTTGGAACGCCAACCTTAAACATGTACTGATCAGATGTCTGCGGCTGTTGATCTGCGGTGTAGGCCTGCACTGCGTGTACGCGGGCAAGCCGGTTTGGGAACTGTGGAATGTGCTTACACAACTGGCATTTACCACGCTCGTTGCTTACCTGATTATCAACCGTTCCTACCTCTTCCAGATTGGATTTACCGTCTTTCTGCTGCTGCTCACCGAGCTGATGTACAGAAGCATACTTATGCCGGGCTTCTCTGAACCTTTCGTAGAAGGACATAATTTTGGGTCTTACATGGATACAATACTGATGGGCAAGATCAATAGCGATGGTTGGGTAACCATAAACTGTATTCCGACTGCGGCACACACCATCTGGGGCGTGCTTGCAGGAAAGTTACTGATCTCCCAGCGGCCTGCAGCTACTAAAATTAAGGCACTGCTGCTGGCTGGCGTGCTAGCCCTGGTACTTGGACATGGACTGGACCTGCTGAACATCACACCCATCATCAAACGCATTAGCACCAGCTCATTTGCGCTGGCATCCGGTGGCTGGGTACTATTGCTTTTAGCGGCGGTTTACTGGCTTGTAGACATCCGGAACAATAAAAAGTACGCCTGGATCGCTACCGTTATGGGGATGAATGCGATATTCATTTACCTGTTTTTCGAAACTGTAGGCATGCAATGGGTAAATCAGACGGTAGACATTTTTAGCGGACAAATGCTTAATCGATTCCTGGGCGTTGCCGAATCCAGCGCCGCAGTCTTTTCTGCATTCGTGACCCTGCTCGTGGAGTGGGGACTTTGCTACTGGCTCTATAAACGCGGCATCTTTTTCAAGCTTTAATCCTAATCATCCTCAATCATAACTTATATATAGTGCAAATTTCAAACTACATTCCCGAAGTTATCAGCAACTTCAAATGTGCAGCCGATACCGGCGATGCCGAGCCCTATGGTTCGGGGCACATCAATGACTCTTTTCTTGTGAGGAACCAAAACCGAAGTGAAGCGGACTACCTCCTGCAGCGGATTAACAACGCCATTTTCACGAATGTTGAAGCGCTTACGCAGAATATGCTGAAGGTTACAGAACATCTGAAAAGTAAGCTTAGCGATGGCAGCGGCGACCCAATGAAAGAGGTAATGACGCTAATCCCGACGCTTGATGATAAGTATTACTATCGGGATAGTGCTGGCAATTACTGGCGTATGCTGTATTTTCTGAAAGACACCCGATCCTACGACATGGTGGCTACGCAGAAACAAGCATATGAGGGTGGTAAAGCTTTCGGTAGATTTCAGGCCATGTTGTCTGATTTCCCTGGAGGGCAGCTATTCGAAGTTATACCTAACTTCCACAACATTGAGGTACGCCTGGGACAGCTGAAGGATGCGGTTTCAAAAAACCTTGCAGGACGCCTGGATGAGGTGAAGGAAGAACTTGAACTCGTACAGCAGCATGCCGGTGCGATGTTATACTTCCAGCAGCCAGAACAACGCGCTACCCTGCCGGTAAGGGTGACGCATAACGACACAAAGTTTAACAATGTGCTGCTCGACAGTAATGATGAGGCACAATGTGTCATTGACCTGGAAACGGTAATGGATGGCTATGTAGCGTATGACTTTGGCGATGCCATCCGGACCATCATCAACACGGCAGCAGAAGATGAGGCTGATCTATCCAGAATAAGGCTAAACCTGCCTCTTTTCCAAGCTTATACTAAGGGTTACCTGGAAAATGCCATTGGCTTCCTTACCGATCAGGAGATCCAATCGCTTGTAAAAGGTGTACTGTTATTTCCATACATGCAGGGCGTGAGATTCTTAAGTGACCACCTTAACGGCGACACGTATTACAAGATTAAATTTCCGAACCACAACCTGCAACGTGCAAAGGCGCAGTTTCAACTATTCAAAGTGCTGAATGAAAAAGCAAGCGAGCTGCAGCAAATCATTAAATCGGAAATAAACAGCTTAAAGACTTCGCAGGAAAATGGCTAACCCTTTTACAATTGATTATTTAAACCTCCAGGAAGAACAACCGGAGATGGCATCCATATCAGCAGAAATGGATGTGCTGGAGCGGCAACCATTGAAGTATGCGCCCTGGGCGGAGGTTGGAGCCACCTTGCCCACCGTTGACTTCGCCATAGCACATAATTCAAAAGCCATACTGCTCAAATATTATGTAAATGAACAGGCGATCAGGGCAATGTACAACAAATTCAATGATCCGGTTTATGAAGATAGCTGCGTGGAGTTCTTCGTAGCTTTCGACGGCGATCAATCGTATTATAACCTGGAATTTAACTGTGTCGGTACTCCAAGGATCGAATATGGGCCGGGAAGGATTAACCGGACATTTATATCACCAAAGTTGTTGGAAGATATCAGGTTTCATGTGAATATGCAGAATCATACGCCTGGTGGCATTTTCTGGAGCATGATGCTCTACCTGCCAAAAACCCTCTTTAGTTTCCACCCGGAGCTTGAACTTGAACAAGTCAATGCCAGGGTAAACTTCTACAAATGCGGAGATGCTTTGCCCGACCCACATTTCCTGTGCTGGAGTAACATTGAAGCTACAAACCCCAATTTTCACCTGCCTGCCTTTTTTAAAGAAGCTATCTTTAAGACGCAGCCAAATAAACTATAAAACATTACAACTAAACATCACAATTATGGATCGCAGAGAATTCGTTAAAAACACTGCCGTTGGTATTACCGGCTTTACAATCCTTCCTTCGGGCATGTTATTCGCAAAAGATACAGATAAAGTAAGACTTGGATATATTGGCGTTGGACTACGTGGACGCAGCCACATCGGTGAGGGTTTACTTAGGGATGATGTGGAGATCGTTGCCATTTGCGACATACAGGAAAGTTCGCTGAAGTACTGTCGCGAGCAATTTGTTAAAGCAAAGAAAAAGCTGCCTGCAGAATACACCGGCGGACTTGATGCCTATAAGAAGCTTATCGCCCGCAAGGATATCGATGCGGTGATCATTTCAACACCATGGGAGTTCCATAAGGATCAGGCAATTGATACCATGCGTGCAGGGAAATACGTCGGTTGCGAGGTAATCGCGGGTATCACTGAGCAGGATCACTGGGATATTCTTAAGGTTTATGAAGAGACCAAAATCCCATACATGACCCTGGAAAATGTATGTTACCGCAGGGATGTGATGGCCGTACTGAACATGGTGCGTCAAAACATCTTCGGTGAGCTGATCCACCTTGAGGGCGGATACGAGCATGACCTTAGGGGTGTGCTGTTTAATGATGGTAAAAGCTTCAGCGGTAAAGGTGCGGAGTTCGGGCCTCAAACAATGGGCGAAGCACAATGGCGCACACAATGGAACATTGACCGTGATGGCGACATCTACCCTACCCACGGTGCTGGTCCGGTGATGAATTACGTCAACATCAATCGCGGTAATCGCTTTACCAACCTGGTATCCTTCTCCTCAAAATCGAGGGGATTAAACAGTTACGTTCAGAAAGTAGCCCCAGGCCATAAAAATGCAAACATTAAGTTCAAAAACGGAGATGTAACTACAACCATGCTAAACTGTGCAAATGGGGAAACTGTAACCTTAACGCATGATACGCACCTGCCAAGACCATATTCGCTTGGTTTCCGGGTGCAAGGCACTGAAGGTATCTGGATGGACGTCAACAACTCCATCTACATTGAGGGTAAATCTTCAAAATACGACGAGTGGGATAAAGCAAGTAAATGGTTCGAGAAATACGATCACCCACTTTGGAAAAAATATGCCGCACAAGCGGAAGGTGCCGGACATGGGGGTATGGACTGGTATGTGTTCAATGCCTTTATCCTTGCTGTGAAGCAGCGTAAACAAACACCGATAGACATTTATGATTCACTAACCATGAGCGTGATTACCCCGCTTTCGGAGAAATCACTTAAGGAAGGTAATGCGCCTCAGGAGTTCCCGGACTTTACCAAAGGTGCCTGGAAGAACCGGAAGAATACCTTCGCATTAGATGATAGTGGATTTTAATATTAAGTCAACCCTAATTATCAGTAAAAAGCCGCTTACAAGATTGTAAACGGCTTTTTCATTCGAACTATTTTTAAAGCAGTTACAAGCTGATCTGTTTACCTTCTGCTGCACAGCTCAGTTCCACACGGTCCAGATTAGCAAGCATCTCCTCATCAAAATGCGTAAGCCACAACCGTTTGCAGGATAGTTCCGGCAAATGCGACTGAAGCGTCTGGTAGTCCAGATGCCCCTTCTTTTTACTGTCATAGAAATTGCACTGGCAAATGAACAGATCCGCATCTTTTGCGAGTTCTACTAAGGATGGCGTCCATTCGGTGTCACCTGAATAGCTGATGATCTTGCCTTGCAGAGATATGCGGAATGCACTTGGAATGGCAGCAGCAACGTGCACCACAGGGTAGGTCTGCACGGATAAATAAGGGGTTTGAACCAGCTGATGCGGTTCGTAGCCAATCCACTCCAGGTTCAGTTGATTGAGGGACAGACTGCCCGGGTATAACAGGTCCAGCAGCTGCTGTACACGCTGCTTTGCACCTGGCGGACTCACAATCGTCAGACGTCTGTCGGGCGCAAGCCTGGCGTAATCCAACAGGAAAAATGGCAAGCCTCCATAATGATCCCCGTGGAAGTGCGTGATCAGGATAACATCAATATCCTGCACCTTTAAACCATGCTGCTTAAGTCCACTAAGCACCGTTGCACCGCAGTCGATCAGGAACTGCCCCGAAGTACATCGGACATGGAAGCAGGTGTTCAACCTTCCCCCGCTGCCAAAGGCATCACCAGATCCAATTACCGTTAATGTAAGTTCACTAAACATGTTCTTTTCCTGTAATTACCCTCCGGTGTGCCTTGCCCCAATCGGATAGATTATTAATTATCGTCTTTAGCGTTTGTCCATACTCCGTTAGTTGATAATTTACGGTAACGGGTTGGGTATCGAGCACTGTTCTTTTTATCAGCTTGTTCATTTCCAGTTCTTTCAATTCTTTACTCAACATTTTGTTGGAAATTCCATCAACATCACTCAGGATGTCGGAGAATCTCCGCTGATTATAATAACATACAGAAGAAATGATGGAAATTTTCCATTTTCCACTCAACACATCCATGGCATCGTGCACCGCCATTATCTCTTGTTTATGTCCTTTTTGACAAGCTTCGTCAATCATAAGTTACCTGGTTACTCAAATGTTACTGTTACTTTAAGTTACAAAGTTACCAAAGTTAATAGGACAGCTATACATTTGTGGTTTAAATCTTAAAGTTAAAGACATGGAATTTATAAACAAAAATGTAGTAATAACTGGTGGTAGTACTGGAATAGGCTTTGCCACCGCAAAAGCATTTATTAACGCAGGCGCAAACGTTTGGATCACAGGCAGAAGTTCTGGGAACCTGGAACGTGCGGCTGCAGAAATCAACAGTCCCAACCTAAAAACAGTTGTTGCTGATAGCTCCACCCTTGCAGGTATTGCTGTACTGGAGAAAGCGTTCAGCGAGTCTGCGGAGCAGTTGGACGTACTATTTTTAAATGCGGGGATTGCTGTGTTCACACCAATAGAACTGACCACTGAAGCCGACTTTGATGCACAATTCAACACCAATGTAAAAGGGTATTATTTCACGCTTCAGCGCTTACTTCCATACTTAAAGCAAGGTTCATCTGTAATTTTCACGTCCTCAACGGTAGCTACAGCTGCGAACATGGCTTCCAGCGTGTATGCTGCTACCAAGGGCGCAGTAAACAAGATTGCACAAGTTGCGGCAAATGAACTTGCAGGGAAAGGAATACGCGTGAACATCGTTAGTCCGGGACCAACAGCAACGCCTGGGCTGGAGAAGGTAGTACCAGGGATAGCCCAAGATCAGCTTGTTGTTGCAACAGCCTTAGCGCGTCTGGGTACACCAGATGAGCAGGCGAATGCCGTACTATTCCTTGCTTCAGAAAAAGCAAGTTTTATTACTGGTACAGAGCTTCTGGTAGATGGTGGATACATTACCTACGCAATGAAATAAACGGCGAAATTAAAGTGGAGCTCGAATTTCTCAAATAATCTTGAAGCTGAAATGCCCCGGAGTTGTAGGCTTCGGGGCATTTGTTTATTTCAGAGAATTCAAGTACTTGCTTGATCTCCTGTGTTGACTATTTATTTAAATTATTGCCCGACAACGGGCTTATTTAATTAGGAAAGGGGCTCTGGCCTTGGCGGGTTCGAGGGCCGTGAGCGGTCGTCGGGCAGCGGTATAAACTCCTGATCATCGTTTGGCGGCAAAATGATACGCCCCTGTTTCCAGTCCTCCTTAGCTTGTTCAATTCGATCTTTGCGGGATGAAACAAAATTCCACCAGATGTACCTTTCGCCTAATGGCGCTCCACCAAGCAGCATCAATGTGGTATGTGTTTTAGCGATGATGAGTGGGTCGTTGTTCCTGTTAAATACCAGCATTTTACCAGCCGTGTAGATTGTTCCAGCTATTTCAACACTGCCATTTACGATATAAAACCCGCGCTCTTCATGTTCTTGAGGTAATCCGAATACAGCACCAGGCTGAAGTACGACATGAAAATAGAAGAGCGGAGAATTCGTTTTCACATTACCTTTTAAGCCGTAAGCCTCACCTGCAATTAACCGCATCCATACACCGGTGTCGGTAAAAACAGGGAGTTGTTCCGGCTTATAGTTAAAGAAGGATGGTGCCGATTCCTCGTCTTTTTCAGGCAGTGCTACCCAAGTCTGGATCATTTCCATGCCGCCAGCCAGTGCGGAAGGATCTTCAAATCGTTCCGAGTGGGAGATTCCGCTACCAGCGGTCATCCAGTTAACCTCGCCAGGTTTAATGATCTGCTCCACGCCAAGACTATCCCTGTGCATGACCTGCCCACCAAAAAGGTAACTCACCGTTGATAGTCCGATGTGCGGATGTGGAAGCACATCCAATGTAGATGGCGTCGCAGGGATATTGGTAACCGGGCCAGCATGATCCATAAAGATAAAGGGTCCAATCATCCGGCGCAGCCTAAAAGGGAGAATTCGCTTTACGCCCATGCCCTCAGATATGGCTGCGTTGCGTGCCTCTATTACAAGTTCTATCATCGCATCTTTTTTAGTAAAGATAATGGTTAATTTTTGTCGTTCCCACATCTGTATACGAAGTACTTTAGCTAAGTTTATTGTCGTGGGCGCACCAACACGAAGGAGTGCTTATCATCACATTCTAATCCATCCATTGAATGAAACGCTCGTATTTCAAGACGCAATCTCTCTTGTTTGTACTGCTAGGACTATTACTGCAATCATGCAATGATCCATCGTCCAAATTAAATAAGGAAGTACAGAACACTGTTGAACTTGATACTGTCTATGCTAATGAGAAAGCAGAAGTCGGCAAGCAAATTGATTACGACAATACCCCGGTTCTGAATAAAGTGTATGTAACTGCACGGGACGGTGTTTACAGCAAACAGCAACCTGAAGAACAGTCAGCGCCAGTAACCTACTATGAATATGGTCAGCCCCTGCAAGTGATTGAAGTGAATGGAAACTGGCTGGGCATTCGTGAACGGGTATTAAAAAAAATCGTTAGAAATGGTAGTAACATGGAATCTACCGGTTGGGAAAAGATGTATGTTCCCAGAAATGCTGCGGGTAAGTTAAGTGATATCACGCTCCTAACAAAAGACCTTAATATCATAGTCTCACTTGATGCCAACGGAAAAACCGTTTATTATGAAAAAGGAACAACCTTGCCTGGTTACTTGAAAATGGAGTTGATAGATAAACAGACATTCTATTTAAAAAAGCGAACTGCAGTAAGCTATTTTCTGGCTGATACGAATACAATTCGTAAAGAGAATGGCGTCATCAGATTACCTATACATAACGGGTTTAAACAATATCAGGATAATAACAAACCGGGAGTTGAAGATAATACACAAGAGTACAACTATGTTGGCCAGATCGACTTCCTAAATACCTACGTTATAGCGGGTTTATACTGGGAAAGTTGGGACTACAAGTTAATCAACAAACACTCCGGTGTGCAAGAGGTATCTCTTAATGCCCTTCCTAATATTTCACATGATAGAAGGCATCTCATTAGCATTTCAGATAACGGCTATACCGGCACCGCAGATTTAGAACTTTATAACATTAAGAACAACAAAGTGCGTAAGGTCATGGCTGCCAGCTTCAAATATTGGGCGCCAGTAAATGCCAGTGGTATATTCTGGGGTATTGATGGATCTTTATATGTCGCGGTGTTACCTTCGAGCAAAGCCTTCAGTCCCCAGGAAAATGTACTTAACAGTTGTCAATACATCAAAATCAGAGTACTTTAAAGCATGTCCCTGTCCGGAGTTGTCAGCTTAGCTATTTAAGGAAAACCGGTAAGCTAATGCTGAATCCGAGAACCTTTCTGATGGCTACTTAACTTCATATTAGAGAAACAAGTCCTATTCGCTCGATAAACTGTTGAGCACACCTGTAATCGGACCG
>JBCLAL010000013.1:0-43100 GCA_038918115.1 Pedobacter sp. | reverse complement strand
TCGCTATGGTGCCATGCACATCCAGCTGTACAGTACAACGAATCATATCATCTCCCATATTGCTGATGGTATTTCAGGCATAATATTCATTGTGGTAACACTGTCCCTTTTCGGGAAGTATGAGCTTTATGCCATCCCTGTCGGGATGCTTTGCGGTTACCTAGGCTTTTATGCCTGGTATTCTGCCTACCATTCACTTAAAAGTATGGGTGTAAAGTTCCTGCACTTCGAGTCCAAGGCCATTATGTTGCCCTTATTGCTGTTGCTGGTGTTTTGTGTTTTCATTACGATTTATCCGGGTGCCGCACATGCGGTGTACACATTTCCAACTTTTTTATCTTTATAAGTGCTGATGAGAGCCTCTGTCCTGATCAATAATTACAATTACAAACCCTACGTTGCCCGAGCCATTAGCTCTTGCCTGAACCAAACCTACCCGGATGTTGAGGTGATCCTGTACGATGACGGCTCAACCGATGGCTCACTGGAGGTAATCCGCGAGTTTTCAGATAAGATCCAGATCATTGCCAGGCCAAACCACAAACGCGGCCACTGCTGGAACCAGATCAATGCGGTAAATGAAGCCTTTAAGTTGTCGACAGGGGAGGTGATCTTCCTACTGGACAGTGATGACTGGTTCTTTCCGGATAAGATCGAGAAGGTGATGGAGGTCTTCCGTAAACAACCAGGCCTTGCAGGTGTACAGCATCCCTTCCGCCTGGTGAATGAAGAAGATGAGTTCATCAAAAAACTGAAGCGGCCAATTTTTTCCGAAGTGGATATCCTGAGCGCAATTTACCATACCAAAAGGCAGGATTTCTACTTTACGCAAACCAGCGGACTGTGTTTCAGCAGGTCTTTCCTGCAGCAGGCGCTACCGATACAGGAAGATGGACTCGACCTCATCGCTGTAGATATCCGTCTTTCCAGGATGGCCCTTTTTGCCGGACCTGTAATTACGCTTCGCGATAAACTTGCCGCCTATCGTATCCATACCAAAAACCATTCTTCAGCATTGAAGGATAAACAATACTACCAGGCTTATAATACCCAGAATATAGAATTTTTCAACCGCCTGGCCCGTGCCAACAACAAACCGGAATTCAAAGAAGGCAACAGATTTGTAGCTTACACCAAGGTGATCCTGTTGCTGCTGCGTTCGCCCATGAAGCCCGCACAGAAGGTTGAATTTATAAAATCCTGGATTGATTCATTTTTAAATAAATAGTAATGGAAATAGAAAAACAATTTGACCGCGTACAGCGGCCGGTAATTAATCCATACTTTAACGCATTGTCGCTGGTAAAAGAGCGACTTCTCTGGGACATCAACCCGAAATCCTGGAGTTCCAGGGCTAAAATGAAAAAGTATAAAGATGCTTATGCCGGCAAAAAGGCCATCATCATCTGTAACGGTCCTTCTTTACGCAAGGTAAACTTCGACGACCTGATTGGTTCGGATGTTTTCTACTTCGGACTGAACAAGATCAACCTGATGTTTGATGAAACCGAATTCCGGCCAAATGCCATCGTAACCAGCAACTACCTGGTAATGGAGCAGAATGCACCTTTCTTCAACAGCACCGATATTCCTTTGTTCCTGAATGCCGACAAGCACAAGCTGATCAAGGACCGTCCGAACGTGCAGTTCCTGCACTTCTCTTCCATACCGCGCAAGTTCGCCAGGGATTGCAGTGTTTCCCTGTTCCAGGGCCATACCGTAACGTATACCGCCATGCAGCTGGCCTTCCACATGGGCTTCACCTCTGTTGGTATCATCGGTTGCGATCACCATTTCGAGACCAAGGGACCTTCAAATAAGCAGGCCATTGCAGGAGAGACCGACCCGAACCACTTCCATCCGAAATATTTTGCCGATGGCGTGAAATGGGACCTTCCCGATCTGCTGGGCTCAGAGTATCACTATGACCTTGCCGATAAGGTTTATAAACACTTCGGCCGCAGGGTTTACAACTGTACCGAAGGCGGTAAACTGGAAGTTTTCGAGCGTATGCCGCTTGGCGATTTCCTGAAGTCCTAATCTACGGTACATCAAGTCAATACATTAAATAAGAGGATATTTTGTATCTTCAGATTACCCAAACAACAGCATCACATTAAAGCATATGATAGACATTACGCGTTTTAGTCCCTCCCGCATTATACCCGCAATCAAGCGCCGCATGGATGAGCGTCCCATCCTTCAACAATGGAACCATTCCGAGGTTGGTAAAAAGAACAAAGATGTACTGCTGTCGTACAAGGATAAGTACAAAGGCAAACGCCTGTTCCTGATCTGTAATGGCCCAAGCATTAAAGATATGGACCTTTCTGTCCTTAAAGACGAGTACACCATGTGTCTTAACCGTTTCTACATCTATTTCGATAAGATCGGTTTTAAGCCAAACTTCCTCGTATGTGTGGAAGGTACCGTGCTGGAGCAGTTCGCCGATGACATCAACAATTTAGATATGCCCAAGTTCATCAACTTCAGGCATCATAAACAGCTGGATAACTGCCATTACCTGAAGGAAGCTTATTCCTTCAACCCCTTCTTCCAGGAGGACATGACCAAGCCTGCACACTTTGGCGGTACGGTAACCTTCGCTTCCTTACAGCTGGCCTACTGGATGGGCTTCCAGGAAGTGGTGATCATTGGTATGGACCACTCTTTTGCAGAAAAAGGTATGGCTTCAACGGTGGAAGTTCGTAACTATGAAGAAGACAAGAGCCACTTCGATCCAAACTATTTCCCTAAAGGTATGCGTTGGGTGCTGCCGGATCTGGAGAAATCAGAATATGGATACCGCATCGCGAACAAGTTCTATAAAGAACATGGCCGTCAGATCACCGATGCCACCATCGGGGGTAAGTGTACCATCTTCGATAAGGCAGACTTCAATAAGATTATCGCTAAAAAATAAAAGCTGCCATAAAGCAGCTTCATATCGATCAGGAATAAGGGGTCTTAAAAAAACCCTTTATTCTGTTATCATCTCCGCAGGTGCAGACTGCTTGCTGCGGATCAGGCGAATGGCAAAGTCCAGCTGCTCATCGCGGCTCAGGTTAGTATTATCCAATACCACCGCATCTTCAGCCTGTATAAGGGGGCTCTCCACACGTGTGGTATCTGCATAATCACGCTGTTTCAGGTTTTCAAATACCTCTTCCAGGCTCACCTGGTTATCACCATTGTTACGAAGTTCGTCAAAGCGGCGTTGTGCACGCACCATCGGATCGGCGGTCATAAACAACTTCACCGGTGCATCCGGAAAAACAGCCGTACCGATATCCCGGCCATCCATCACAATATTATGAATCGCACCCAGCTGCTGTTGCTGGCGTACCATGGCTACACGTACGGGCTTCAGCGCAGCAACCGTGCTTACATAGTTCGCAACCGGCATCTGGCGGATCTCTTCAGAAACATCCTCATCATTCAGCGTAATGCAGACCTTGTTATCGCGGTTCTGGAAATTAAGCTCAACCTGCGACAAAGCCGCTGCTACAGCCTGCTCGTCTTTCAGGTCAACCTGATTGCGCAGGAAAAATAAAGTAACCGCGCGGTACATGGCTCCGCTGTCGATATAGATAAAGTCAAGTTTCTTTGCCAATGCCTTGGCAATGGTGCTTTTTCCGCATGAAGAATAGCCGTCGATGGCTACAACCAGGTTTGTTCTCATTGCTTGCGAAAATACGGAAATTCCGGCTTATCTGCTAAAAAAGCGGAACAAGCTTTTGCAAGGCCAGCCTTTTAAGCAGATCAAAATGGAGAGCAGGATCAGTGCCCATGACCATGCCCGGTTCGGATGAGGCAGCAGGTGTGTCCGGAGCTGCGGACCACTGTAAAAAGTAGCCTTTTGCTGCAGCAGCGCTGCGGCCATATTGATCAGGCCTACCACAATTAAGGCCAGCAACTGCTTCAGTTGAGGCGGGAGGCGCAAAGGTCCGGTTTTCATCTTTCAGGTAAATAAAATGCATACTGGTTGATAAATCGCTTGTGGCGGAGCTTGCGGTACACGCCGTCGCCCTCCCTTGAACCTGCAGCATTGGTATTTCCCTCAATGGAATTTACCCAGTCGTGCTGCAGGCCAGTCACCAGTCCAACATGGCCGATGCGGTTGAGCCGGGGGAAGTAGATGCCAAGGATGGCGCCAGCCCGGGCATTGCTGATCCGACGGGCGCTGGGGAAGAGGGCGGGCGACCAGCCAGAGCGTGGTTTTGGCAGGCCTGCCTGTCCGTGCAGCCAGCATACGAAGGCGGCGCACCAGGCCTGCCCTTTGTGCATCCCTACATATTGGAGGTAGCTTTCTACACGCGGGCCATCATTGCGCCCGCTCCGTTCCCGTACGCCCAGCTCCGCGCTGGCAAGCTGCAGTAGCAAGTCCGAAGCTTCCTGCTTAACAGGCGGCAATTGCTGCGCTGCGTGCTTTAGCAGATGGCGTTGAGGCAGCCAATGGCCGAAAGCAGGATAAGTGCAAAGCAGAAGTAATATAAGCCGAGCTGTTGCCATGGTGCTAAGGAGTTAAATTGTGAAAGAAGGATGGAGAGCCGTGGCAGACCCAGGCTATGCCAGATGCGCTGCATCATAAAGCCGCAGAGTGCCGTAATCAGCACGAAGCAGATTAGCGCCAGCAGGATCAGCAGCCAGATGTTCGGATCTAGTGTACCCGCCAGGGGCATGTTGTTTTGCATCCAGCGGTTGCCCAGCAGCCATACCGACAGCAATAAGCCCAGCAGCAGCAGGGCTTCCAGCGAAAGCAGGCGCAGGCGGAGTCCAGGAATACGGGCAATGAAGCCCAGGAGTTTGATACCTATTGTTTTCATGTGATTTGATTTAAGATTAATGGATAAAGCGCGACCGCCAGCTGGTCGCGCTTTATCTTTTTTTAGATTACCTTGATGTCGCCGATATAGAAGCTGTCGCTCACATCTTTACCGTCCTCCGCCACAAAGCTTACCCACATGTGCACCAGGTCGTCCGCAAAGTCCATCGGCAACTGCAAGGTGTAAGTGGTTGCCGAGCGTGCTGCCGCAGCTGGTAGCAACACATACAGGTCCCTGGTCTTGTTGTAAATCAGGATGGTAAGCTGGTCACTTGCCGCAGCCGCACCCGGATTTTCCCATTGGAACACCAGCCTGCTCTGCGAGGCGGTCTCCACCGACACACCCGCAGGTTTGGTCAGGCCGCCCTTGCTGTACTTGATCTTGCTGTAGTCGATCGAAAAGTTTGGCGATACGCCCTGGATGGCCTCATTCAGGTTGGCGGCCATGGCCTTGTTCATGGAGGTCAATCCTGTTTTTCCTGCCGCAAACCCGGTCTTAATTAAACCTTGAAGCGGTTGGAGGAAGCTCCTCATCAACGCGAACTTCAGTCGCTGGTCCAGTTGCGCCTGGCTGGGGTTGTCTACCCGTACATCACCAAGTCCTTTCATGTAGTGTACGCCACGCACAACACTACCAATAACACGTCCTACTTTTCCTCTGAAAAAGCCGAGGATGCCTTCATTGTAAATTCCCATTTTCTTTTGTTTTTAAGGGGTTTATAAAATTTGTTTAATTCGTAAGTCTGCCGCCGCCGCTGGTCAGGCTTTGTGCGAACATTACGATACAAATGAAGCTCGTTGGAACAGGCGATTAGGGGGCGGAGGGGCTGCCACTTCCTTGCCTCCGGGCTTGGTTGCCCTTTGAAAGCCGATTATTTTTTGGAAATATTTATTTTTATTTTTTTGCAGGACTGATGATGCCGATATATTCCTGCTTTATGGAAAGAATCATCTGCTCCAGAATACCGATCAGCGTTTCACAGGCAGGGACATGTTTTTCCTTGAACCGCCGCCGCAAATTATCTGCTGCAATGCGCTCGGAGCCGGAAGTGCTGAAATGCTCTGCTAGAAGTTCTATAAAGCGGTGCTGACTTGTGCCGCCAAGCTGCAGAAGCTCCATGTTGAGCAGTGTCTGCGCCCAGATCGCCAGTACCCGCTGACTGAACTGAAGCTGGAACTTGCCATTTCCAGATTTCTGGTTTGCGGTAGCCGACTGTTTTATGACTTTTACTGAAGTGTTTTCCGGGGCGGATAAGGGACTTAGCTTTTGCTGATAGCTAATTTCTGATTGCAGGAATTCAAGCAGCAGTAGCTTCAAAGAAGGATATTTCGGATGTAAAGCCAATTCTGGTAAGGGTAGCGTTTGTTGCGTTACTTTATGGTGCCAGCTGAGTAGCAACATCCGGCTATCCATATTGCTTGCATCTTCCAGCGCCTGCAGGATCTTATCGCGACAATATACAAAGCCGCTTTGTGCGTTGAAATTCAGCTCAACGATCTTATGCATCAATTGAAGGTCAGCTTCTAACAACTTTGTACTTTTCAGCAGTGACAGTAATCCGGAAAGCAGCTGCTCGTTATAATCCAGCTGCTGTTGGGTAACCTGTTGCTGAATAATAAATGCCTGGAAGTGGTTGATCAGGAGCGCTGCAAAAAGCTGATCTACTTCATGGGCTTTGCAGCGCGCTTGCAAAATCAGGCAGTCGCTGCTCATGATATCCCTGCGAAGGGCCAGGTGTCCGGGCGGCAGTAGTTCGTCGGCCGACAGCCCTTTTATGCCGGTCCGCTCCAGGTAAGCTAATACCGCATTGAACATCCGGCCAAGTAAGACGTAGAGATCCCGGGCCTCCATATTCAGCAGCAATACGGATTCCTCTTGCTGCAATAAGGCAATACGGTCCTTGAGCCTGAACAGATCGGAGAAATTCTGCTGGCAGAGCTGGCGGAAGTCAGCGGCTGGAATCTCATACCTGAGATCCTGCAGTGCGGCTATTGCTGCTTCAGCACTGCTGTCGAATAGCCTGGCAAATACCGGGAAAGTTTGTTGTTGGATACTGGCCTCAATGTTGGCCGGATGAAGATCCGCCTTCAGAAGCACTTCAATGTTGTTGAGAATAAATCTCTTTCGATTTATCAAATACATAATGAGAGCTTAAAGAATGTAAGATGTTAATTCTAATTGCTAGAGAATTACAATAGTTGAGACCTGAATTATTGACAGGGTTAACTATTGTATGTTGAAATTAAAATCTTGCTTTGAACTTTGCAAACGGCTGACCGTAAGGTCGTATTGCCTTTTCCACACACAGTGTTAATATCCTGTGGATAAGCTGTGGATAAGTTGCATAACACTGAACACCAGTACAGCTAAACTGCCTGCTTTCCCTTGTAACGCAAAATGGTAAAGCGGTAACAAAATTGAACACTGTGAAAAAGTGTGAAAAACTATTTCGAATAATTATAGATTTTTAAACAGCACACTGAAAACATGTTTCTTGTCGCGGAAAGTATAGCTAATTTCCCAATCGTAGCGATTGCAGATCTCCTTCACAATCGCCAGACCGAGGCCGGTTCCCGGAAGTTGGGTATTTGTGCCGCCGAAACGTCTGAACAGTTTCGATGCATCCAGCGTTTCTGTCCCATCGTTGCTAATCGCAAGCATCGTGTCATTGAGCAGGATGTTGATCTCCGCGCCATTGGGGGTATAACGCAGTGCATTCATCAGCAGATTGGAAAGCATGATCTCCATCAGGATCTTGTTGCCCCGCAGCCGGCATTCACCGAGCTGCTGGTAGTTGATATCCCGGTCCATGAAGAGTGCCTGAAGTTCCTCGATCCGCTGTTTCACCACTGCAGCGAGGTTAAGCCATTGTTCGTCCTGGTAGTGCTTGTTTTCTATTTTAGAAAGCACCAGCAGGTTCTTGTTGATGCGGTTGATCCTTGCCAGTCCGGCATTGATCGAGGCAATGATCCCGTTCTGTGCAGGCGTAATATCCGGGTCCTGCAACAGCAGGTCCAGCCTGGATTGCATAATGGCCAACGGGGTCTGCAGCTCATGCGCGGCATTTTCCGTAAATTCCTTTTGCTGCTTAAAAACGTCGATGTTGTTGCTGAGCAGTTTATTTATACCCTTATGCAGGGAATCAAATTCCGCGATCTCGGTTGGCTCAAACCTTAGTTGGGCCTGACTGCTCAGGTCATAATTGTTGATCTGTTCCAGGCTCTGGTAAAAGGGAGACCAGAGTTTCGTATTCAGGCGTTTGTTAAGCCGGATAAAACCCAGCAGCAGGATGATGAAGAAAACAGCGGTCACCAGGGTAATGGCGAGGATCGTTTCATAACTTTCTTCAACATTCGCTTCCAGTCGCAGGCTGTAAGGCCTGCCCGCTATCTCGAAATAGGTGACCAGTCCCTGGAACCGCTCATGAGATTCTTCCTTGCCATTGCGTTCCATGCGGTACACATTGTAGGTGCTGTCATGCTTTAAAAACTTTTCTTCACGAATATGCTGTTTGGCGGAAGCCGCAAAGCGCGCATTACTTTCCCGGGCTTCAAGCACCCAGATGGCATCAATGATCAGGAAGTATACCGGAATGCTGCAGAGTAATACAATGCAGGCCCAGCGGGTAAATGCTTTGAAGGGTTTGTCTAACAGCCTGATCATATTTCCCAGCGATAACCGTTTCCGTAAATGGTTTTCAGGTAATGCCCGCAACCGGCATCCTGCAGCTTGCGCTTCAGGTTCTTTATATGTGCATAGATAAAATCATGGTTGTCCAGCATGTCCGCCAGGTCGCCCGAAAGGTGTTCAGCCAAAGCACTTTTTGAGATCACCCGGTTTTTGTTCCCGATAAAGAACAGCAGCAGGTCAAACTCCTTTCTGGTAAGCAGTACCTGGTGGTTGTTTACCATGACCGTTTTAGCCAGCAGGTCAATGCTCAGCTCCGCTTGTTTGATGATGTTTACATTGTCGAACTTACGCCGTCTGATCACAGAGAAGACCCTTGCAGCGAGCTCTGGAAGGTGAAAAGGCTTCGCCAGGTAATCATCGGCACCAAGCTCCAGTCCGGTAATTTTATCTTCCAGTGCATCCTTAGCGGAAATGATGATCAGTCCGGCCTGCTGGCTCCCGGCTTTGAGGTTCCGTAGGATCTCCATGCCCGATCCGCCCGGTAGCATCAGGTCGAGCAGGATACAGTCATACTGGTAGCTGCCCAGCTTTTCCAGCGCCTGAGGGTAATCTGCGGCCTGTTCACAGCTGTATTGCTGTGCCTCCAGGTACCGGGCAATGCTGTTCGACAGTTCGGATTCATCTTCAATAATCAGGACTTTCATTGGTCTAAGGTCCGCTATTTCAATCAATTGAGCAAGCGGCTATTGGTGCAGGCCGCCGTTCTTAAACAAATCATAGGCAGTCTGGTAGTAAGCCTGGGCCATTTCAACTACGTCCTGAGCTGGATTAATGGGTGTTTGTACATTGCCTTTGTCCAGCAAGAAGCTTTCGATCTTACGCTGCGGACTCAAGATCACGAGGCTATCCTGCTGCAGGTAGGCCAGCTTCTGATAGGTGCCAAATAGGGCCCGGGGCTTATAGCCTGGATCGAGCACATTCTGACCGTAAAGCTTGCTTTCATAGTTCCAGCCCAGTAAACCGAAAAGCGTAGGGTAGAGATCAATCTGTGAGCAAAGCTTGTCGACCACCATGGGTTTTTGTGCAGGCAGGTTCAGCACCAGGCAGGGGATATGGTATTTACTGACCTCAACTTCATTTTTCCCGGCGCTGCTTGCACAGTGATCGGCAACAATGATAAAAACGGTATGCTTGTACCAGGGTTTTTGTTTCGCTTTGTTAAGGAATGTTGCAATGGCAAAGTCCGTGTACTTCACTGCGGCCTCCCGCGTGCCGGGTGCCAGGTCAATCTTTCCTGCCGGAAAGGTAAAGGGCCGGTGGTTGGACGTGGTCATGACAAAGCTGTAAAATGGCTTGCCGGCACGGTATTCCGCATCAGCACCAAGGGAGACCGCATTCAGCAGGTCTTCATCACAAATACCCCAGGCATTGCTGAAATGCACCTCCCGGTCTGGTATTACGGTCCGCAGGGTTTTATAAGTATCACTGATCCTGAGGTTGCGCCCACGATCTTCAATAGCAAAACCATTGCCGCCAAAAAACTCATTCATATTGTCGAAGTAGCCGTCGCCACCGTAGTAGAATGTTCTGCTGTAACCCGCTTTTTCAAAGATCCGGCCCACCGTGGCAAGCTGCTGATTGTTCGGTCGCCGTACAATACTGCTGCCCGGTGTTGGCGGAATAGACAAAGAAAGGGCTTCCATACCCCTAACGGTACGGGTGCCAGTCGCATACATGTTGCTGAAGAACAAACCCTGATCGGCAAGGGAATCCAGGGCCGGACTAAGCTGTTGTTTATTTCCAAAATGCGCAAGGAAATCCGCACTAAGGCTCTCTACGGTGATCATGATCACATTGGGCTTATAGGTTGGACCCGTATTGCGGATCTCCCGGCGAATGGAATGTCCCTTTTCCAGGAAGGTAGTATGCTGATCCAGCAAGGTTTCCCGCAAACGCTGATAGGCCTGCTCGCTTGGCATCAAGGCATAAAATTCATTATAGCTCAGCTCATTGTTCCTGAAAGCGGCGAAGAAAGCATAAATGCCGGCCTTAGCCAGCTCATTCTCGTAACGGTTTGTGCTGGACTCCGCATCGCTGCTGCGTAACAGCAAGGGGTAGGAAGCCGTAAGGGCCATGAGGATCGCAAACATGACCAGCCGGTACTTAAATGGCCTGGGCTCCTGAAAAGTTGCCGCGAAGATGCCCCGCTTTTTAAAAAGCAGCATGATCAGTGCCACCAGCAGCACAACGCCGGAGATCAGTAAGGGTAAAGGGTAAGATTCATTAATATTGTTTACCACTTCATAGGTGTAAATGAGGTAGTCCACCGCGATGAAGTTAAAGCGGCTTTCAAATTCCTGCCAGAAGGTAAGCTCTGCAAAAAAGGAGAAGCAGGTGATGAGTAAACTCAGAAACAAACCCGTATACGTAAGTATCCTGTCGATTTTTGTGCCGGTTAATCGCCGCGGCATTGCCAGCAGGTACAGGTTATATAAAATACAGAGTAACAGTGCTACGCCGATGTCGAAATCCAGGCCCATCAGGTAAATGTGGAGTATGCCAGCGGCGCTGAAGTTTGTTTTAGAAAGCGACAGGATCAGCAGGCTGCTGCGCACCAGAAAAGAAAGGAGAATGAAGACAAAGATGAACGAAAACAGGAGGCTGTATCGACTCCTGAATATCCGGTAAAACATAGTACAGGGCGTGTAGATGAATGTTAAAGAGTAAACCTAAAACTCAATTTTGAAGAAATTCTGAATTTTGTAAAATCACTATGTAATCCAAGCCCTGAATTTCGAAATCAATAATTTTTTTCGCAGAAAACTAAACATTCCATAAGCTAAGTGGTTGATTAGTATATCAAAACCGACAAGCGATATGCAAAATAAGGAAACCGGAAACGTTATACCCGTAATTGAAGAGCAGCTGAAAATCCATAAAACATGGCAGGAAACCGGCCGTGTGCAGGTTACCAAGACGGTGACCGAGGAAGCTGTTGATTACAACGTGCCGGTAAATTCGGAGGAAGTGATCATGGAGCGCAAGCCCATCAATCAGTATGTCGAAACTGCTCCGCCCGCCAGTCGCTATGAAGGCGAAACGCTGATCATTCCAGTGCTCAAGGAAGTGCTGGTTGTTGAGAAAAAACTCCTGCTGGTGGAAGAACTACACATCAGCAAGCGCAACAATGAACAGATGGTCAGCGGCACGGAAACTTTGCGTAAGGAGTCGGTAGAGATCAATCGTACAACCACTAAAACTTAAAATTATGTCACACACTGTAATTGGAATTTTCAAAACCTTCACCGAAGCATCTGTCGCACGACAGCATCTGGAGAACCACGGATTTAATTCGGGCAATATTGATGTTGCCGAATCGGGTTATACCGCACCGCACGACGGCAGCAGGCTTGAAGATGAAGAACATGACACCATCGGCGGTTTCTTCAGGAACCTCTTTGGCGGCAAAGACGATGATGAGGATATCCTGAACCGCCACATCCAGGCGGGTACCCGCGGTACTGTTGTTACGGTACATGCAAATTCTTACGATGAGGCGGAACGTGCTGCGGACATCCTTGATGAATTCGGTGCGGTAAACGTTAACGACAACGACGACTGGGACCGGGAGCCCGAACGTATGCCGCTGACCGGCGATTTCGATAGCGCAACAACCTCGAATTATGCAGACCTGCCTGCCGGCGATGCAACGCCTGTTGGGGGTTTCGGCAGCTCGGTAACAAGCGACTTTGAAGAAGCATCACTTTCGGATATCAATGACACGACCTCAGCAGGGTATACTTCGGAGGCTGATATTACCCCGCGCCTGGATCAAAACAATGTAACAGATGCGGATTCAATCAAGGTGGTACAGGAAAACCTTAATGTAGGCAAAACGGAGGTACAAACCGGTGGTGTGCGACTGCGCAGCCGTATTGTAAACCATCCGGTAGAAGAAAGTGTACGCCTGCGGCAGGAGCGGGTAACGGTGAACCGTACACCTGTAGACCGCCCGGCTACGGAAGCCGATTTTCAGACCTTCAAAGAAGGCAGCATCGAGATGACCGAAAGTGCGGAGATACCCGTAGTTAATAAGGAAGCCCGTGTGGTGGAAGAGATCAGCCTGAACAAGGAAGTCACCGAGAGCGAGCAGACCATTGTAGATACCGTTCGTCATACCGAAGTAGATACGGAACGTCTTGATCCTGACGATCCCGAGAAACGCTTGCTGTAATTATTTATACTACCTAAAACCCGGTAACCTCTGTGCCGGGTTTTTTTCTTTATGCAAAGTGCAATATTTTCTATTTTACCCGCTTAGAACAATTTCGTATGGAAGCTAAGAATGATGCCGGTGACGACCTGGCACAACAGCTTAAAATTTTTGAACGACTGCCTTATTACTGTGTTATCCTGACGCCGGATGCGCAGGTGCTCAGCGCCAGTGAAGCTTATCTTACGCTGATCGGCAGACCTGCTGAAAGTCTTATCGGGCATAACATCTTTGAAGTATTTAAAGGCAATGAAAACTGGAACCGCGCCATTGCGGGGGGTATGATTGAATCCATGCGCCTGGCCTGGGAAAGCAGGCGTAAACAGGACCTGCCGGTAATGCGCATCGATCTTCCCAAATGGGACCGGCCCGGCCAATCCGTAGAATCCTACTGGCAAATCAGCCATACCCCGGTTTTTGATGATGCCGGTGAGGCTTTGTACCTGATCCACGACATCAAGGACCTCAGTGCGGAGATGATTGCCGCCAATGAACTGAAAGCAAGCCTCGAACAGGAGGGCGATGCCAGAGCGAAAGCGAACCTGCTGAGCAGTCAGATGCAGAAGCTTTTTGATGAAATGCCGGCACAGGTGGCTATACTGCTGGGCCCGGACCTGATCTACAATTACGTGAACCCGACATACCAAAAACAGATTTTTGGTAAGGACGATAAACTGGGCCTGCCTTTACACGTGGCGCTACCCGAAATAAGGGAGAGCGAGATCCTGCCGCATGTGGAAATGGCTAACCAGGAGGGTATTTCCTACACCAAGAATGAAATGGAGATCCTGCTCCGCAATGAGCAGACGGGTGTGCTGGAGAAAAGATATTTCAACCTGATGTATCAACCCATCCGGGATGAGCATAACCAGGTATCCGGCATTATCAGCCTTACTTTTGAGGTGACCGACCTGGTACTTGCCCGCAAGGCCCTCGAAGTACGTGAAATGGAGCTTGCGGAGCTGAACGAAGAGCTGAATGCCACCATTGAGGAGCTCAACGTGAGTAACGAGGAGCTAAAGGCGAGCAATGATATGCTGAAAGAAGCACATGAAGACCTGCGGAAATTCAATATTGAGCTCGAAGACCGGGTGTTGGAACGTACCAATGCACTGCAGGAGCTGCAGCGCGCGGCAGAAGGCCAGGCACAGCGCTTACGCTTCCTGCTCAATGCCATTCCCCAGCAGGTCTGGACCACCGACCCACAAGGCAATCTGATGGCGGTAAATGAAATGTTATGCAAGGATCTTGGGCATAGCTCCGAAGAGGTCCTGCAAATCGGCCTTGCGCAATTTGCTCATCCCGATGATTTGCCGCTGATCTTCGAACGCTGGATGGAAGCCCTGCGCTCGGGCAAGGAATATACTGCCGAGTACCGCCTGCGTTTTGCCGATGGCAGCTATAAATGGCACCTGGGCAGGGCATTGCCGATGATCGAAAATGGAGCAGTTACGTTCTGGCTCGGTACCAATACCAATATCGATGTGCAGAAAGAAAATGAACAGCGCAAGGATGAGTTCCTGTCCATCGCCAGTCATGAGCTGAAAACCCCATTGACCAGCATAAAATCCTTCAACCAGCTGATGAATCGCGTAAGCGAAGGGCAGCAGCTTGGTCTGTACATTCAAAAATCATACAATAACATTATACGGCTGGAAAAGCTGATTAACGACCTTTTGGATGTTACCAAGATTAACGCCGGTAAGATGGTGTATGACATGCAGCCATTTGATTTCATGCAGATGGTGCGGGAGACAATTGAGAATATACAGCTGACGGTCAATTCACATGAGATCGTGCTGAACAGTTCCGAAGCGTTTAGCTTTACCGGCGATCGTCTCCGTCTGGAGCAGGTGCTGATCAACTTGCTGGATAATGCAATAAAGTATTCACCCGGAGGCGAGGAAGTCCTGGTACTGGTAAGCCGGGAGAACGACTACGTTATTGTTTGCATCCAGGACTATGGTGTAGGCATCGACCGGAGCAATGTTAACCGGCTGTTTGACCGCTACTACCGGACGGACAATACTGCCATGCGTTTTGAAGGTTTGGGTCTGGGCTTGTTTATCTCGGCAGATATTGTAAAACGGCATCATGGCACGTACTGGCTGGAGAGTGAACCGGGTAAAGGATCCAGTTTTTATTTCAGGTTGCCACTGCACCCGGAACAGCAGCCGGAAGCCAGCGTGGACGAACAACGGCAATATGAAGATGAATATGTGCAGATCAGGTATAATGCGGAAGCAGACCAGCTGGAAGCGCGCTGGTTCGGCTACCAGGCATTGGAAACCGTAGAAAGAGGCGGGCTCAAGATTCTGGAACTGCTTAAGGAGAACCGTGCCGGCAAGTTACTCAATGACAATACGGATGTACTTGGTAACTGGTCTGAGGCTTCAGAGTGGGTGGCACTCGACCTGCTGCCGAAGATGGAAGCTGCAGGCCTGAAATATATCGGATGGGTGCAATCCAGGAGCGCCTTCAGCAGGCTTTCTGCACAGAAAACTGCGGACCTGGCGAAGGTTGATATAGAAATGTCTTTCTTTTCTGAGCGTATGGCTGCTGAGGCCTGGCTGCAAACAAAGTCTTTGTCGGCTTAATGTTTGTCCTATCTCCGTGGCAAAGAAGCAATATAAACGCTCCCGGAAGGCTGGGAGCCTTTTTTCAGGATTATACGTCAACACACCGTATACATTCGGGAAAAAGTGACCACGCTCTGGGTAATTTTATACGCTCTTTGGGTTAGTTTATACAAATGTTATCATTCATCTACCAAAGAAAAATAAGAAAATGCAAGTTCACCAGGGTGAGATCATTGAAAGGATCATCAGAAGAGAGGGTCATTCATTAACCGATCTGGCAAAATTAACAGGCGTAAATCGCAGGTCTATCTATAATTGGTTTTTACAGAAACGTTTAAAACCAGAAAGCATCATCAAGATCGGTAAGGCCATCAAACATGATTTTTCAGCAGAATTTCCGGATCAGTTCCGTACGGAAGACTTCCAGCAAACGGAAAGCCCGCTAAAAGCGGAGGAAGAGGCATTTGATGTATGGAAAGAAAAGTACATTGATCTGCTGGAGCGCTACAACCTCTTGTTGCGGATCTGCAACGGGGATGCCGTTTCGCCGGTACCGGACTTGCAGGATCTGGAATTAACCGAAAGCCTAACCTAAGGCCTTCCGCAGGACTAAGCATTAGTGCCTGAACCTTAAGGCCGTACAATCCGGTATCAGCAAAAAAAATGTAAAGAAAATTAGAGAAAGTTTAGTGTACAACTAAACTTTCTCCGTTTTAAACGGTTGATTTTTATCCCAGATAATTTTATTTGCCGCTATTTTTTTACATTTAAGTATCTGATATTTAACCTATGGAACGCAAAGTTGGCGCGGCACCTTCTGCCGAAGCCTTAAAGGTCTTTGAGACGCTGCCTTATGGCTGCCTCGTACTCTCCTATGATTTTCATATCCTGAGCATGAGCGATATCTACCTGCAACTTACCCGTAAGGATCGTGCTAAGATCACAGGCGAATCAATATTCGATGTTTTTGAAAATAACCCAAATTTCATCAAAGCTGTTAATGCCGGTATGCGTGCCTCTATGGAATACGCAAGGGACAGAAAAGAACCGCATGGCATTCCTGTGTTGCGCTTTGACGTGGATACCGCCAATCCGGAGGTGCCAAAGGTGGCCTACTGGCAGATTAGTCATACGCCGGTGCTGGATGCTGAAGGTGAAGTTTCCTATGTCATTCACGACATCTGTGATGTGACCATCCGTACACTCTGGGAGCTCGACCTGGAAAGGCGGTTGGAGCAGGAGAAGGAAACGGTGGCGCAGACCACTTTGCTTAACGTTCGTATGCAGCGACTGCTGGACGAAGTTCCAGCACAGATTGCCGCGGTAAGCGGACCAGACTTTGTGTTCCAGTATGTCAACCAGGCCTATAAACGCGATCTTGTTCCGAATCTTGACGTCATTGGTTGCCGTACCCTGGATGTAATGCCGCTTATTATCGATGAGCCGATCTGGGAGATCCTGCAAAAGGCTTACTTCAATGGCGAAACCTTCGTGGAAACGGAGATCAACCTGCCCATGCTGAATGAGATCAGCGGCATTCGCATGAACCGCTATTTTAATGTGGTGTACCAGCCCATCCGCAGTAAGGAGGGCGAAATCGTAGGTGTTTTCAGCTTCAAGTACGACATCAGCGCCCATGTGGCCGCGAGAAAAGAGCTCTTGAAGGCGCATGAGGATCTGGTAAGCTTAAATGAGGAACTTGAAGAGCGGGTTGAGGAACGTACGCGTGAACTTGAGCACTATCGGAAGGTTGCCGAAAGCCAACGGGATCAGTTGCAGATCCTGTTAGAGCGCAAGGATGAGTTCCTCTCCATCGCCAGTCACGAGTTAAAAACGCCACTTACCAGCATTAAATCTTTCAACCAGTTAATGTCACGGGTAGCCGATGGACAACAGTTGAGTACATTCATTAAAAAATCATATAATAACATTCTGCGGCTGGAGAAATTGGTTAACGACCTGCTGGATGTAACCAAGATCAATGGAGGTGAAATGGTGTATGATATGCAGCCCTTTGATTTCCTGCAGATGGTACGCGAAACGATGGAAGATGTACAGCTCACCAGCAAATCGCACGAGATTATACTTAACAGTGATAAGGAGTTTGAGTTTACCGGCGACAGGCTGCGGCTAGAGCAGGTAATTATAAATTTGCTGGATAATGCCATCAAATACTCACCGGGCGAGGAAGAGGTGATGCTGCGGGTACAGCTTGAGGAGGAGCATGTGACCATTTCAGTACAGGATTATGGCGTAGGTATAGATAAGGCCTATATACTGAAGCTTTTTGAACGTTATTACCGTACTGACAATACGGCCATGCGCTTTGAAGGGCTTGGCCTGGGCTTATTCATTTCCTCAGAAATCATAAGAAGGCATAATGGAACCTATTGGCTGGAAAGCGAGCCAGGTCAGGGTGCCAGCTTTTACTTTCGATTGCCACTCCGCCAGGAGTCAGTACCTTTTCCTGTTGCAGATGAAAGCAAGTTTTACGAAGAAGCCTTTGTAAAGATTCAGTTCGATCCCCGGCACTGGATGATCAGGGCAGCATGGAAAGGACACCTGAGTTTTGAAACAGTGCAGCGTTGCGGTCTGAAAATTCTTCATATGATCAAGCACAATGGCGTGAAAAAACTACTGAACGACAATACCGCGGTACAGGGAAGTTGGGCGGCAGGCACGGAATGGGTGGCCAAAGATTTGTTTCCGGAATTGATAGCAGCCGGGCTTAAATATATTGCCTGGGTGCAATCGCCGAGTGCTTACAGCCAACTTGCGGCGGAGAAAACAGCAGAACTAAGTCCGGAAAGGTTAGAGATTAAATTTTTTGATGATCTGACAACTGCGGAGACCTGGCTGGATACCAAATATTAGGTGATATGTTATTTAAAGGTATGCAAGGAAGCCACCTCTCGGCTACCTCCCTGCATTAACGCTCTCAAGACAAATATAATAACGTAAATCGATCTTTCCACATTAAAGTTTAAATTGTACTAACTTTTCACATATTAGTAAACAAATACACAGTTAACTGTATAAAACCGTGTTGCTGAACGCCGGAATACCATTTTCAGCCGATGTTCCTGCGCCGCATGAACAGCAATGCCCCGGAAATTGCAAGTATTCCGGGCATCAATCCAAGGCATACATAAAGCAGTTTGATGCCCAGATTTCCAAAGCTGCCGGTATGCAGCGGCATAAAGCTGGTTTCCAGCTTTTCCATGAAAGATAGCTGTTCCAAACGTTGTATGTGTTTGATCATGCCGCTGCGCGGATCAACAGCTACACTGTTTCCGTTCTGGCGTATGGCAGACTGTGCAGCCAGGGTTCCGCTGATCTTAAAGTCTTTTCCAGGCTGTGTAGGCAGGTAAACATTGCGGAGCTGTAACCCTGGCAATGCTTTAAGTGCCTTTTCCAGCAGTTTATCTACAGGAACTGCAGCCAGGGTGTTTGCTGCTGCTGGCTGTTGCTGCGCCCTCCAGTATGCCGGATCCATGGAGAACGCATTCATCCAGAAGCCGGTAAAGGCAATGATCAGGTTAAAGAACAGTGTCCAGACCCCGATAACCCGGTGCAGACCAGAGCTTATGGTCCGGCGATTGTTCCACTTCAGTCCGGCACGGAACGTAAGTACCCGCCAAATGAACTTCCGGTAGATCAGCATTCCGCTGAGCATGGACAGCATCAGGGTGATGCCGAAAATGGTGCTCAGCAGCAAACCCGGGATACCAAGCTGAAAGCTCCAGTGAAATTGTATCAGCCAGTGCATGAATCCGGTGTTCAGCGCATCAAGTCTTCCTTCCCGCAATGTCGCCCCGGTATAAGGATTGATGTTCATAAGACCGAGGTCGTAGGTGCTCAGCCGGCCATCATTCTGATACAAGCGGAATTCGTAAGCCTGATCTCTCCGGGCATCGGGATTTACCCAGGCGATTCCGGCCAGGTTCGGATATTTCGAGCTGATCATGCGGTACATGCTGTCCAGCGGCAGCGGATGTGCCGACGGTTCCACATACAACAGTGTCTTATTTAATTTCTGGTCGATAGCTTCCCTGAACACCAGTGCCGAGCCGCTCATGCCTAATAGCAGCAGGAAGATTCCTGAAATAAGTCCCAGCCAGCTATGCAGCTGGTAGGCCAGCCGCGTGATTTTTCTGAAAGTATTCATCGGATCCGGTAGCTTACGCCCAATCTTACATTGAAAGGATCACCCAGTCCGCCGGTGGTGGTACCCGAGCGACTACCCGTGAAATAGTGTTTATTGGCCAGGTTATAGGCATTCAGCTGTATGTTGTAGCGCTTGTGCTGATAATTCAGCGCGGCATCGAACACGGTGTAGTCCGGGAATATAAAATCCTGTCTGCTTACCAGGCCCACCTGCTTGCTTACATAACGTGCCCCGGCGGCAATCCCCAATCCATTCAACCTGGCTTCCGAGATATTGTACTTTAGCCAGAGGTTACCCATATGCTGCGGCGCGTTGGCAAAGCGGTCCCCTTGCTGTCCGTATGCACTGCTGCTGCGCAGCAGGTGGTCGTTGTAGGCATAACCTGCAATGATGTTAAAGGCTTTGATGCTGCCCATCAGGGAGAATTCCATCCCTCGGCTGCGCGTACCATCAATGGCGGCCTGGCGGTGCGAATTCTCCGGGGTAGGTGCTGCGGTGAGGATATTGGCATAGTCGATCTGATAAGCCGAGAGCATGGCTGAAAGCTGGCCTTTAAGGAATTCCGCCTTGCTGCCAAATTCATATTGCGTAGCGGTACGGGTCGGGAAGGGACCACCGGAAAGTACGTTGTTGGAGGTCTGCGGATTAAAGGAGCGCAGGTAAGTACCGTAAAAGGAAAGCTGAGGCAGTGGCAGGTACACCAATCCTAAGCGCGGGATCCAGCCCGAAGCCTGCATGGCGTCACCTTGTTTATCGTCACGTGCCGAAAGCGGCGTCTCTTTGCCTTCATAGGTATCGTACCTTAAGGAGAGCAGTGCCTGTAGCTTATTGCTAAAGCTGATCTGATCCTGAATGTAGGCCCCGAAAAGGTTGGTGATGCGTTTGTTATCATCAGACTCCAGGGTGGGTCCGGCCAGAGCCGGATCATTGCTGTAATCCGGATTAAAGATGGAGATCCGGCTGGAGGCCTTGTACTGATAGTCGTTTTTTGTCCAACCATAGCGGTTATAATCGCTGCCAAGCAGCAATTCATGTCCGATCTTGCAGGTTTTCAACTTGTAACTTGCGTAGGCAGTACTTTGCAGGGAGAAGCGGTTGGTAAGCCAGTCCTGGTAGGCGCGGCCGATGGAATCATTGCGGATGGCCCCCTGCGGTATATGATCGGTGTAATCCAGTTGCTGGCGCACTGCCCTTTGTACGAAGCTTAGTTTAAGCTTTTCGCTAAACTGATGGTTAAATGTAAGGGTAGCCGAGCTGTTGTTTGTGCGGCCATAATCGCCGGGGCTTTGCAAGGTAAGTTCCTTAGGGTAGTAGTTAAAGTCAAAGCTGCCATCGGCATTGTTACGGATGTAACTGCCGTTGTCATACTGTTGTACAGCTTTCTGATGGGCATAGTTCAGCTCCAGGTTCAATTCGGTTGCAGGGTCAAAATGGTAGCTGATGGAAGGCGCAAGGAAGATGTTTTCCTTATCCTGGTAGTTGCGGAAGCTTTCCCCGCGGTCGTAACCGATATTGGCGCGGTACAGCAGCTTCTTGTTTCTACTGAGCGGACCCCCGAGGTCCAGTGCCGCGCGTCGGTTTTTCCAGCTGCCCAGGCTGAGGTCTAAGTTGACCATTAGCTCCGTTAGGGGCTTTTTAGTGATGAAGTTCACCACACCTCCGGGTGCCCCTTCGCTGAAGAGTGCACCGGCAGGGCCGCGCAGCAGCTCCACAGATTCGATGTTATAAAGCAGCGGCTGCTGACTCCAGAGAAAGAGGTTGCCCCGGATGCCGTTATACAGCAGGAAGCTGGCGTCGTTTGGCGAGTAGGCGGTAAAACCACGCATGGTAAAAGAGCCATTGCCATTGTTGGCCTTCATACCGGTGAAGGTTCCGGCAAGTTCATTCAGGGTAAAGGACTGGCGGTCGGCCATGACCTGGCTGTTTAGTACCTGTATCGCTTGTGGAGCAAGCAGCAGGGGTATAGATGTGCGTGTTGCGCCGCTGGTATTTGCTGCTTGGTAGCTGGGTTTACGACGTTTCACTTCCACTTCCTGAAGTCTGGTCACGGAAAGGGAGTCTTGCGCAGCCGTTTTCAGGCATGCAAGTAGCATCAGCATCATGATGCTGAGAGATGATCTGTTCATTTAAGGAATAAAGCTTGTAAGAAATTAACTGTTCAGGCAGCGTTAAAAGCTGCGCAGGTTTGTGTTAACAAGCTTTAGCGGGTGGGTGTATGATCTCGCGGTTAAATTCAGGCAGGCTGAACTTTTCATCAAACGGAAGCTGTTTGGCAGGCTCCTCAGCAGGCAGGACGGCTGCAAGCTGCTTCGACAAGAAGAACAGGTCAACGCCGGATTTCTTTTCTGCCTGCTTTTCTGCTTTCTTTTCTTTGTCTTCCGCAGCTTTAAGCTTTTTCATGAGGTAGCATTTACCCTGGCAGTTCAGCTCTGGGCGGCCGCGGTTCTCACAAAGGTTTGCAGCAATAAAAGCCTGGTTGGATTTAAATTCCGCATACACAAAAAGTTTTGATAAGGTAGAACTTATCAAAGCCAGCAGTAGTGTAAAAGCAATTAAGCGGCGGATCATTTGCGGGCAAAGATATTATTTATCCAGCCGCGCGGCTAATGAATTAATTTTTTGTTTTTACAAATCGTTCTACCTGGCGTACAAAATGATCAATATCAAAAGGCTTCTGGATAAAGCCATCTGCCGCACCCTCGTTAAGGGCGACATCAGAAGGGGCATGCGCAGACATGATGATCACTGGAATGGCACGGGTATCGGAAGCTTCCTTAAACGCTTTGCTGAGGTCGATGCCACTACCATCAGGCAGCATGACATCGAGGATCACCAGGTCCACATTCTCCTTATTGGTCCGGTTTAAAAAAGCCTTCGCATTCTCAAATGTCTCTACGCTGTAGCTTGCATCTTCAAGTACATATTCAACAATAAATCTGATATCGGCGTCGTCTTCTACAATTTGTATTATCCTTCCCATTCCCTATGTGCTAATAACTCTATTAACGGTATTTGGCCCAGTAAGTTTAAAATTCGAAAAACAAAGTTGTAAGTATTTGAATATCAGACCATAGATGGCAAACTTTCCAGTAATTCCTGCTGCATGCGCTCACCTTTATCTTCGTTATACCACCACTGCAGCTGGAGCTTCAATTCTTCATCGCCGGCCTGTTGTGCTTTGAGCTTATCGTACAGTATTTGGGAAGCTTCGGGTCTGGGACCCCATACCAGCAGGTCGCTGCCGGATTCATCACGGATGATGAGTTTGGGAACGGACTTACCACCGCGGGTAAGGTATTGGTTGATCAGGAATGGTTCGCTGTCGCGCAGCTGGATGTCAAGTTTGATCAGGGGGTTATGCTGGCTCAGCATGTACAGTATGGGGAGGCTATGTGCCGCATCGCCGCACCAGGGTTCTGTGATCACGATCCAGTGCTGGATCTGGTTAATGCTTTTGATTCGTTCCAAAAGCTGTTCGTTCAGCTGCGCTTTTTTGAGCCAGCGTTCCTGTCTGGACCAGTTCAGTTTGGTGTAATTCAGGTAATCCGGATCGTTATAGGGGGCGAGCTGGTTGCCGCCCTCAAGAATGGCTTTGAAATATACTTTATAGGTCGGAAAATCCATATGTCTTTTTGCAATTGAATGGGTTAAGGTTTTTTGGGGTTGTAGCTTCCGGCATGTTTTACAATTTCCCTGATGATGCCATCCAGTTCTTCCACGGAGTCTTGTAACAGATCGAGTTCGGGGATGGGCGGTAAGGTCTGGTTCATGCTGATCAGCTGGAGCAGTCCCAGGATATTGGCGACGGGTTTGCGGAGCTCGTGCGACTGCAGAAAAGCAATCTGCTGTAGCGACTCATGCTGCATGAGTATGGTCCTTTCATGTTCCAGGGTCTGCGTAATATCTGTGGCATTGAAGGAGATGCCTGTGATTTTACCTTCCGGATTTGTGGCGGGATGGAAGAGGATGTGCCAGTATATGGCGCCATTGGCATATTCCACATAGCGGTCTGTTTGTACAGATTCACCCGCAAGTGCCCGCTTGCAGCACTCCAGAAAAGCTTCGCGGAAGCTTGGGTGTACATAGTCGGTGATTGTTATGCCCGGCTCCAGGCTTATATTATGTGTTTGAAAAAAGATGTCCTGGAGGGCTTTGTTCATGGCAATGGCTTTGCATTGCGGATCCATGAGCAGGTGGCATGCCGGGGAGCTTTCGAAGTAGGAGCGGAGCTGGAATTCCGTGTTTTCCGCTTTTACAACCTGGGCCTTAAGCAGCTGGAGGCCGGATTCGAATTCCAGCAGGTTAATGACCTGGCGCGCCAGCATACGCAGCAATTGCCGTTGTGTGAAGGATATGCGTTTAGGTTCCGGATCAATGATGCAGAGGCTACCCAGCTTAAAACCATCGCTGGTAACTAGGGGTGTGCCTGCATAAAAGCGGATATTCGGCCAGGCAACCACATTGGGATTGTCCTTAAAACGTTCATCGAGGCGTGTATCGGGCACGACCATAATGTCATCCTGTTCTATCGCCTGACTGCAGAAGGAATAGGCGCGTGATACGGCTTTTCCGCCAAAACCGTAGTTGAAGAGGATGTGCTGAGTATCTTTATCGATGAGGGTGATGAGTGCTGCTGAAGTTCCGCAAGACTCTGCCGCGAATTTCAAAATGCCCTGGAATTCCTGTTCTTTGCTGAACTGCAAGTGTAAAAATCGGCTTACGGCTTTGATTCTTTCGAGTTCGCGCTGGGGCATAGCTTAAATGGTGTGAATGAATGTAAACATTTCTGCAATAACATCACCACATTTCCAATGTTTTGTATAATTTTTACGCGCTATAAAACCGGGCTCAGGTGAATTTAAATCGTTTGGTTTACAGGTTGTTATTGTAAAGTATCAAAATATTTACAACTTTTTTATGGCCAGGTTGTTTATAATATTGAAAACCTTAGGTAGAAAGGTTATACAAATAGTTCTTTATACAAATACCGCAGATTTCAGTTGTATCAGGTGGTGGCCTGATGCAGCTGAATCTATTTATATTACGCTACTGCCTCCGGCATGTTACTGCGTTTCAGCAGTTCCGGATCAAAGGCATTGTGGCCGATACCCATTTCGAGGAGTCCGGCATAAAGTTCCAATATGGTTTGTTTTAAAGTATAACGTGGCTGGTGTTTCGGTGCAAGCACACGAAAGTTGTCGAAGTTCATTTCGCTGCTGCACGGTGCCGTGTTGCTGCTGTTGCAGTGTACGATGGTACCGGGAATAAGTTCTGCAACAATTGCTGCGAGCTCGCTGCGGCTATAGGTCCAGTCTGCTGCACCGGCCGCAATGTTCAGGAATTTTGGACGGTTTTCCATACCCACGGCCCAGGTTATCGCTCTGGCCATATCTTTCACATGAATAAGCGACATACATTCGTTCGCAGCGCCGGGAACAGTAATGCGGCCATCATTAATGGCGGTAAATACGAAATCATTTAAAATCAGGTCCAGGCGAAGGCGGTCGGTCATGCCGCAGGCTGTACCAAACTGCATTAAGGTTACACGGAACTGATCGCCCGAAAGTGCTTCGAGCGCGGCGGCAGCAGGATTGCCCTGCGGACCAAAGGGATCAAGGAAAACCTTTACGCCGGCGGCTTTTGCTTTTGTAGCAAGCTGCAGGGTAATGCGTTCGGTATAATCAACGTTGCTTGTCTGTTGACTTTTTGCGAGATGGATGACGATGTCGACCCCTTGAAGCAGTTCCGGCTGGATGTGGCGCACATCACCGAAGTACTGGGTGTCGAGGTTCCTTTCGGGTAAGAAAGAAGTGTTTGTAAGAGCATGGGCGAAGTAGCCCATATCATAACCACAAAGTTGAGCCTCAGGGTAGGTCCGGCGAAGCATCGCCAGCAGGCCAGGGCCAACATAGCCCATATTACCGGTAATCAATATTTTCATCTGTCCAGCGTATTAAGCAGGGGACAGGTTGATCCCGGTCCCTGCTGTAAATTTAGCTAAACTCTTGATGGCTAATGTTAATTCTGTATTCTGTGACACAATTTGAGAAAGTGCCTGTGCAAGAATGAGCATTAACGCTAGTGCTCCTTGCGGAGGTATTCTTCAACTTTCTCGCGGCTGTTGCCTACAGCTTCTATTGCTTTACGTACCTGCTCGCGACTTACGCCGAGCTTTTCTTCCAGGTACGACAATTCATAACTTTCATTTGCATTTACTTTGCTGCGGTCTCTGCCGTCCTGTATGTTCTTGTTGTCTGCCATAAATTAATATTTTATCTTAAGAAGTAACAATCTTCGGCTTAGCTATGTTTAGATCATTTTTTTAAGGCAAAGATGCCGTTGAGCAGTTCCGTGTTGAAGTTGCCAATAGCGGTTTGTTGCAGCAAAAGATGAATCTCATCCCGGATGGACTTAAACTGATTATGTAGCGGACAGGGATTAATTTCGGAGCACTGCTTCAGGCCCAGTGCACAACCATAGAATAAACCATTGCCGTCTATGGCTTCAACGATATCGCTTAATGGCCTGTCCAGTGCGGCTTCATCCAGATAAAATCCCCCATTGGGACCTTTGACTGAACTGATCAGGTTTTTGCGACTCAGATCCTGCAGGATTTTAGCCAGATAGAGTTCGGGTGCGTCTATGCCCTGAGCAATATCCCTGATCCCTACCTTTTTACCTGAAGGCGATATGTGGGCAATATAGAAGACTGCCCGGATTGCATACTCGCATGTTTTGGAAAATAAAGCCATACTACAAAATTAAAAAATAATAGGAGATATTTTTGTCCTTTACTTCGAATGCGCTACATTTGAATAAAAGATATAGAGGTATTAATATATTTAACTATGACTAACGAACAAAAAGAATTGGTAAGTGCAACGGTTCCGGTATTGAGAACCAACGGTGTAGCCTTAACAACGTATTTCTACAATCGCATGTTAAGCCATAATCCGGAACTTAAAAATGTATTTAACAGTGCAAATCAGCTAAACGGGGCGCAGCCTACGGCGCTCGCTATGTCGGTATTAGCCTATGCGGAGCATATCGATAATCCAGCTGTACTGGCGCATGCGATTAACCATATTGCACACAAGCACGTTAGCTTAGATATTCGTCCGGAGCAGTATGCGATTGTCGGCAAGCATTTGCTTGCTTCCATCGCGGAAGTATTAGGTGATGCGGCGAGTCCTGCGCTGATTGATGCCTGGGCTGCTGCATATGGTCAGCTGGCCGGACTCATGAGTGGTGTAGAAGCAGGTTTATACCAGGAATCTGCAAATAAGGAAGGTGGATGGAGCAGCTGGCGTCCCTTCGTCGTTAAGAAAAAGGTACATGAATCGGCAGAGATCACTTCGTTTTATCTATATCCATCTGACGGTGGCAAGGTAGCAGACTTCTTGCCTGGACAGTACATTACCCTGCGGCTGTTTGTACCGGAGCTGAATGTTATTCAACCCCGTCAGTATAGTATTTCCTGTGCGCCGAACGGCAATTACTACCGGATCTCTGTAAAGCGAGAACGTGGGAGTGCAGACCGTCCTGCGGGCTATGTCAGCAATTTGCTTCACAAGCAGGTTAAGGAAGGGGATATTGTCGAGGTAGCAGCGCCGGCTGGTGACTTCACCTTAAAAGTAGATACAAATACCCCTGCAGTATTCATCAGCGGTGGCGTGGGTTTAACACCCTTCATGAGTATGCTTGAGTATTTGATCGAGTCTCGCAAGGACATACCAGTTACCTGGATACATGGTTGCCGCGGTTTTGATGTCCACGCTTTCCAGGAGCAGGTAACCGAGTTAAGCGGCCGTCATGGAACAATGTCTGTGCATACTTTCTATGATAAGCTTAACAAAGAAGACAAAAAAGACTACTACTACGAAGGCTTTGTGGATCTCAGCCTGGTAAAGGATGCCATCACTCCCGATGCGGAGTACTATATCTGCGGTCCCGGTGTATTTATCAAAAAACATTTTGAGTACCTGCGTTCGCAAGGCGTAGCAGCAAAAAATATCCATTTTGAAGAATTCGGGCCAGCAATCCTGGTTGTTGAATAATTCGCAAATTAGCCGGCCACTTGCATGACAAACATGAATAGCGTCCGGCTTGATTTATAATTCCTCCCGGGTATCGCAGCGTCAAAATCTGAATACGTCGTAGCTGGCGCTAAGCTGGCTGCTCCATGTCCGGTCTTTAACACTTTTGCCATAATGTCCGCGGAAGTTAAACCTGCCCAGCTCCAGAACAGCTGCCGGCCCGTAGCTCAGGTCGCCGGATCTTTGGTCGTAGCTGCCGCTAAGCTGGAGCCTGAACTGAAACAAAGGCGCTTTATTTTCAACTTCCAGGTAGTCCACCGCGTTCAACTTCAACAGCGGATTATCAGATTTGATCGAAAGGAATTGTTTCTTCGGGCCCAAAAGCCAGGATCTGCGCCAGAACTGAACGGTATTTAGCTTAAGGTTGGCAGAAAGCTTCGTGATCTCTATGGTCCCGCTGCTATCCGGCATCTTTAAGGTCATATCCAGATCATGGCCTTTGTAGCTGTAAACCGGCCGGTTCAAGGTATCTATCTGTTTTCTGAGCTGCAGGTTTTCCGCTTCCAGGTTTGCTTTCAGGATCATGATCTGCCGGAGTTGTTTGTTTTGAATCTTCAGCGCTTTTGTGGCTGTATCCATTACCTTTCTGGCTGCGGCAGTTAAACCGGCATTGTCCGGCGAGGCCTTGTTCCGGGTAACGTCAAAGATGACGGTCTCTAATCCTTTAGCATCCCGCTTACGGGAGATTTCTTTTGCGATCATGTTGACGCTGTCACGCTGCAGCCTGATGGATTTATCCACTGCGCTCAATTGCTTTGATTTTTTAAAAAGCTGCAGGCTGAGGTAAATGCAGCCCAAAGCGAGTGCAGCTATGATGATATCACTTCTTATCCTATTCATTCTCTTTTCTTTTAGTACTGTTTCTTGTCTTGTCGTTTGTATTCTTTTTCCTGGTGCTGTCCAGATGCATCTGTTCCCTTGCCTGCTGCAGGATGATCCCGTTTTTAATCAAAAGCGCAATCATGAGTGCATCCTTGTCGGCCCTGGACTGGATGAGCTCTTTGCGGAGCTCCGCCTTTTCCGCCTCACAGTTCCTGTTTATCTGGTCGGAGCTGGCTCCGAAGCGGTATACAAAGAACCATAGCAGTGATATCGCGACCATAAGCATGTAGGTTACGGGCGCCCTGACCACCTGGCTAAAGGTTGCTTTATCGAGTTGTTCTTGTTCTATTTCCATAACGGTGGTTTTAATACCCGCCTCAAAGATGTCCGGCGCCGAAATACAGATCGGCTTCGCGTTTCCGGCGGCCAAGCAGGATTGGTTTTTTGACGCCATTGACCTGCGCATAGCGGTAAGCCAGGAATGCCTGTGCTATTGCAGGGTCATGTGGATCTGCATTCACTTTTTTAAGCAGGGTCGACTTCCTTAAAGCGGCGAGGCCGACGTTGTAAGTAAAGGAAGTCAGCGCATCAAACTGGTTTTGATTGAGGCTTGCTGTTGTTAGTGTGGCAACACCGGCTTCGAAGCTTTTTAGCATCTGCCTGAAGTAATTGCTTGCCTGTTCCTGGCTTATTGCCGGGTCTGTCAGCTGCACTTTCCGGCCCGTGTCCGGGTAGAAGGTCATGCCAACGCCGATGGTTGCAATACCAGCAGCATCTTTATAGGGGTGGGTGATCAGTCCTTCCTCCCGGATTAAAAATTTTATACCGGCATCGGACATTTGTGTTATCTTTTTCATACAGGGTTTGGATTTGGTCAGCAACATAAAGGCCCCTCAAAAATGAAGGGCCCCATGTTGACTTATTGCTTAATTTGAATGGTTAAGCTAGTAGTCGACCTGAATATTAGCCCAGGCAGATTCGGTATCATTGGCACCTCTGCCTCTGAAACCCACTTTCGTTTGTGTGGCAAAATTTGTATCCGTTACGTTCCCCAGGAAGTAATCATTGACATATATGCCTACTGATGCACCTGAAGTAAGCACTTTTACCACATCACCGTCTTTTGCCTCCAAGGGGCTGTTCAGCAATACCGTATCGCTGTCGTTTACCCTTCTTACCAGCACCCATTTGCGGTCGCTAAGGGTGTTGTTCACTTTCAGGTAGTAATAGTTGGCGATGTCCTTTACCCTGAAGATCAGGAGGGCATTCCTTTGATCGGAGTAGCCATCAAGGGTATGTGCCAGCATCGCTGATAACCTGAAATTCGCGGTGCCCAGATCAACAGTTGCATTATTGTACTTAATGCTGCTGCCGGCAATTGCTTTCAGTCCGCCTGCGGTTACTTCCATGCCATTGTTTCCAGTGCCTGATGCGGTCACGGTCCAGGTTTTAGGTACTGTTCCGCCGTTGGTAGAAGTACCGTTGATGTTTCCTCTGGAATCGGCCTGAAATTCATCCATTACCTTAGGCAGTTCCGATACCCGGATAAACTTCCAGGAAGAGAACTTATCATCGTACCCACGCATTTTGTACCCAACTTTGGTGGCGCCGAGGAAGTCCGTCTCGTTCACCTTGCCCTGGAATATGCCGTTAATGTAAAGGCTTATTGCAGTTCCATTGCAGACCACTTTGATGACCTGTTCGCTTGCAGGCTTTACGCTGGTCTGGATTAAAGCCGTGTCTTGGGTTCCATTCCGTTTGATCAGCCTCCAGTAATCCGTTGTCGCGGTTTTCTGTGCCTGTACGGCCAGGTAACCGTTTGCATTCTCGTACCGGAACAAGAGGTACATCACCCGGGTCATGGTATCCGAGTCCAATACTTTGCCGGCTTCAGATTCCAGGACATAGTTAGCAATGCCGGTGTCTAAGAGCGGGTAGTTGAAAGTGTTCTGCGAATTCTGTACGCCACTCACCCCTGTTTCATCAATATGTACCCTTGCAGATGCATTGGGGCCTTCTAGTAACCAGGTCTTAGGTGTACTTCCACCTGTAGAATCACCGATAATCGTCCCTGGTGTTTGTACCGTATTCACATCCGGATATTCAAAATCCTGATAGACCAATGGTGTTTCTGCGGGCTGATTAAGCAGCGAGAGCACGCGGTAATAAGCAAGCTTTGGATTCAGGTTGGCATCAAACAACATTGGATACTGGCCACTGTCAGGGATGTTCATGTAATTGTCTCCATCCGAGACTGACCACATGGTGATGCCCCACTGCTTATCCTCTGGCACGGCTTTTTGGTAGTCTTCAAAAATATCCCTGTAGAACTGTGCAAGTTTACGTTCCTTTTCAGCTGTATAGACGGTGTCCGTGTTATTGGATTTGGTGGTAACATCAAGTTCAGAGATGTGTACTAAAAATCCAGCTTTAGCATACTGACGCAACCTTTCACGGATGACGTCTTTGTTCTGATTAAGGAAAGTGTGCATTTGGAATCCAACCCCATGAAACGGAACACCAGCCGCATTAAGCTCGTTTTTGAATTCCATGATGCTGTTGAATGCGTTCTCATTTCCTGTTTCGAGGTTTACATCATTATAGAACAGCATACAGTCTGGATCGGCAGCTGCTGCTGCGGCAAAGGCAAGACGAAAGAAGTCCCTGCCCAGCACTCTTGACCAGACGCTTTCTCTGAATGTACCTCCACCATTGGTACCGGTTGCATTTGGATAAAGTGTTTCATTTACCACGTCCCAGCTTTTTACCACGCCTTTGAAATGCGTAACTACTGTTGTGATGTGATTTTGTAACACCCTGGTTAGCTCCTGTACGGCATTCGGGGTGCCTTCTATGGCTTTAACCCAGTCTGGTGTACTTTGGTCATGCGCCCAGATGAGGGTATGGCCATGAAGACGCAGGTTATGCTGGATGGCAAAGTCCCTGATCTGATCAGCTTTTGTAAAGTTGAATTTATCCTTTTCATATTGAAGGTTGCCCATTTTAAATTCGTTCTCGCTGGTAATTGACCTTGCGTCAGTGATAAATTTAGAAATGTAGTTTTGGTTGGTTGGAATCGGATATTTTATCGCGAATCCTACCTTGAAGTTGAAATCTTTTAAAGTCATTGTATTTGTTTTTTTTAGTCGGTTTAATAATACTTAGTGTTTGATGATCAGGCATTTCTAAAATACCTGAGCGGGTTTTGGCTTAGCGCTTCATGGTTACTGCTCCTTTCGATTTTACAGGTTTATATCTGGTTTCTTGTTAGAACAAATATACTAATATTTTTAGCAATACTAATGAAATGATAAAATAATTAGCAAAAAATGTTAGGACTTCAGCGTAGCTGATATACTAGCCTTGTTTCAGGGATACTGAAATTGAAGGCATGTAGCTGGGATGTATCAATATGGGGATCAGAAAAGAAAAACCCCTGCAGGCGCAAGGCCGACAGGGGTTTGTACATCAAACCGACTAAAATTTGACTTGTTGTAAAGTTACATAATTTCGGTGAAATGCAGCGTTTTAGCAGAATAAAGCAGGGGTTCTGAGTAAAATCATGCTAATCAAGTAAATCCTCGAACTTTAAGACCCAGGGTGGCAGGTAAAAGCATTCGTATTCTGATTCTTCAACATCGAGTTGCTTAAAAAACTCTACAAATTCTGCGTTGCTAAGATCCGGTTCCAAGGTCCGGCGTAATTCATAGTATCTGATTTCCTGAATCAAGAGGTTGATCTCTGCTTCGACTTCCTTGTATCTCGTTTCAAATTCCGGTGCATTAATCAGCTCCAGCAGCGCCAATGAGAACTCAGCCTCGGGAATATGAAAGAAAGACACAATCAGCGCTTTCATTAATTCCCGGGCCACAACTATCTTCGGAGGTCCGGAGGTGTTCATTTCATAATCCAGCACATCGTCCATGATGGTTCTTTCATGGCGCGTGTTAATCATCTGCAACAAGCCTTCAATGGTGTCGATCTCTTCGTAGGGATCAGGAGATAGTTTTCTCAGGTGTTCTTCGGTGGGACGACCAAGGTTGTCGTATAAGACAGAATAGCCATAAAGGCTCCTGTAGAGATTTCGAACTGCAGATTCTTCAGGAACAAGCAATTGTTTGTGCTTGTTCAGCTCGTTCTGGTTTAGCTTATCATTTTCCATGATTGAGTCGTTAATTGGGTAATTGTTTGTTTTAGATGTGTATATCGAAATCCCCGGATTGCAGCTCGGCATAGGTATCTAAGAGTTCTTTCGTTATCTTAATATTTGCAATTTGCTGGCGATCCAGGTCTGAGAGCCGGTCGATTACCTGCTGATAAGACGATCTGAAGCCTGGTGATACCTGGTAGTGGTAGGCCGCCAGGATGAACAAAGCGGGGATCTCTACATTGTAGAGTGCTGCAATCCTGGAAAGGGTAGAAAGATCGATGTTCAGCTGTCCTTGTTCCAGTTGACAGTAGTTGTACAGGGACATGTTTAATTTAGAAGCCAGCTCTTCTTTTGTCCAGTCTTCCTGAATTCTGAGTTCGGTCAGGTTCCGGCTCAGGACCTGCAGGGTCGGGTAATTAACTTCCATGGTGTTTATCGTTTGTTTTGTTCTTTTAATTCATTAATGCTTGACAGGATCAGTTCGTTATCAATTTCCTGATCTTTAATTTCCAGTTCCTGTTGTGCACAACGTTCACGCAGGTAATCAAATTCTTCCTTTAGTTCAGCTTCCGTCTGCAAGGCCGCTTCGGGGCTGAGGAGCAGCGTTGCAGGTTCCAGTTCATGTAACCTGGCAATTTCGCAGATCAGGAACAGGTTAAGTTCTGTGGTTGCACTTTCAAGCTTGCAATAGTCGCTGGTACTCAGGTTTAGTGCTGCTGCAGTTTGCTCCAGCGACCAGTCCTTTTTCCGTCGTAATCTTTTGATGTTTTCTGCGAAGACGTTCATCGCCTCGTAGGTCGCCAGTTCCGGCGAGTTGTTGTTATAACTCATAAATAATTGGGGTTTAATGTCCCGTTAATAAGGAGTATATACACTTCTTTAAGGGGTGGTAATTTTTTTTAAAAAAAATCATACCGTATGTAAATGCCTGTATATCTGTCAGTAAAATAATTAAAATAATTTTACTATTTACACTTTTTCACAGAATTCGTAAAGTAAACGTGTAAACGTTCAAGGCTCAAAGTCGGTAATTTTGATGCAGTTGCTATCCTTATGAAAAGAACCTGTCTAAGCCTGTTATTTTGTTTATTTACCCTGTGTAGCATGGCGCAGGACAGTCTTTTACATTTCAAGGTGGAAGCACAGGGCATTTACAATTCAAACGGGCAGGTACCTTTCTGGTTCCGGTCAAATCAGTTCGGCAGTATTCCGCTGGATGGCGCATCAGGTAGTTTTATTGGTTCCGCAGTTCGGGATTACAGTGCAGACAGGTCGAAGCTATTTGACTGGGGCGCTGGCTTTGAAGGTCGTGCAAACCTGGGTAGTGAAGCACAGGCAACGCTGATCGAGGGTTATGCGAAAGTAAGGCTGGGCATGGTTCAGCTTAAGGCTGGCCGTTCGAAGGAGATCATGGGGATTGTAGGTGATTCGGTTTTAAGTTCGGGCTCCTTTTCAGTTTCAGGAAATGCATTGGGTGTGCCGCAGGTAAGTTTGTCGATCCCGGAGTTTTACACCATTCCGGTATTTGGGGGATTGTTTGCGGTAAAGGGCAATTTTGCGCATGGTTGGTTGGGGACTTTGCAGATGGATCCAACTTTCCGACTCGAAGAAAGTAAGACCTATTTTCATCAAAGTTCGTTTTATGGCAGAGTGGGACGACCGGATGGCAGGTTTAAAGCATATGCAGGATTTAATCACCAGGTATATTGGGGTAACTATAATAATACACATCCACGTAATACTAAGTTAACGACTTGGGAGGAATTTGTGAAGGTGGTTTTGGGCCAAGTACATGTGGAATCGAAGGTCGGAAACCATTTAGGTTCGTTAGACCTTGCTTTAGAGTATCGCTTTCCGACTTTTGAAATAAAAGCTTATCGACAGAATTTTTATGAGGTTGGTGCATTAAGTAAACTGGCCAATATCCGGGATGGACTTAATGGTCTTGTTTTTACAAATCTAAACCAGAAAACAAATAGCACTTTGTATTGGAAACGATTTTTGGTGGAGGTACTTTATACTAAAAATCAGGCAGGGGAGATCTGGTCCAAGGAAACCAAGTCCGGGGCCGAGAATTATTACAACAATTATCAATATCTTAAAGGCTGGAGCTATAACAGCCTTAATCTTGGGAGTCCATTTTTGACTAATATAAATTACGTTAGAAAAAACCTAGCTATAGATAATCAAGATTATTTCATTAACAACAGGGTTGTTGCTTTAAACTTAGGGCTTGAAGGGAGTATTAGTGATATCCTTTTCAGAACGAAATTGTCTTATTCAAGAAATTATGGTACCTATCGTACAAGTGGTCAACCGCATCGTAACGTTTACGGAATACAGCCAGGTAATCCTGATCTTTACTTCAAACCCGTAAACCAAATGTCATTTTATCTTGAAGGAAGAAAGACAATACAAAACAATCTTATTGTTGGTCTTGCTATGGCAATCGATCGTGGTGGATTGCTTTATAATTCTCTAGGTGGAATCGCAAGTATCGCTAAGTCGTTTTAGATTAAATAAACCGTTCTCCGTACTTAGCTTTAACATCTGCAACGATTGCTTTCACGCTTTGCTCTTCTGCTCTGGGACAGATCATAAGGATGTTGTTTGATTCCACAACAATATAGTCATGCAAGTTTTGTAAGATCACCAGTTTATCCTTAGCCACATTGACCATGCAGTTTGAAGAATCAAACATCATCACCTGCTCAGAAGGAATAACAGCATTTCCGACATAATCCTTTTCAGCCATATCGTAGATGGATGCCCAGGTGCCCAAATCAGACCAGCCGAAGTCCGCAGGTAAGACATATACGTTTTCTGCTTTCTCCATCACGCCAAAGTCAATGGAGATGTTTGTACATTGCTGATAAGCGTCAGAGATAAAGGATTTCTCTTCACCCGTATTATATGCGGTATTACCTTGTTGAAAGATTTCAAACAACTCAGGTAAATGCGATGCAAATGCTTTGTTAATGGCTTTTGCTGACCAAATGAATATGCCGGCATTCCAAAGGAAGTCGCCGCTCTGAAGAAAAGTCGTCGCGATTTCAAGGTTTGGTTTTTCCGTAAACAGCTTTACCTTGCGGATCTCCTGGTCAGACCCTAGGGCATCATCAGTATACTGAATGTAACCATAGCCCGTGTCCGGTCTGCTCGGTTTTATGCCTAAGGTAACCAGAATTTCATTCTCAGCAGCAGCTTTCAAACTTTGCTCAAGTGAAGCAACAAAAGCCTCTTGCAGGGCAATGGTATGATCAGAAGGTGCAACAATGATCACCGCCTCAGGATTGATGGAGGTGATCTTCATGGAGCCATATGCAATGCATGGAGCGGTGTTACGCATGATCGGCTCTGCCAGGATCTGGTTGTCCTGCATCAGAGGCAGTTGTTCCTTCACCAGATCCACATAAATGTCGTTGGTTACAACAAAGATGTTTTCGGGCGGACATATCTTAAGAAAGCGTTCGTAGGTACTTTGAATAAGTGTCTTTCCTACGCCGAAAAAGTCAATAAATTGTTTTGGGTAATTTGTGCGGCTAACCGGCCAAAACCGGCTTCCAATACCCCCAGCCATTATTAGTGCGTAATTGTTCTTATTCATTGACTCTTTCTTAACTGCTCAATTTTTTACGAAAGTACACAATTTTCGAGTTCTGAAGTTCGATTTCACATTTAGTAAATGATCTAACGAACTTTGGAGAAGCTAATTAATTCGACCTAAGTATTGACTTGTAGATACCTCAGCACTGTCAATCGCCCTGAAGGCAAGAAAAACTTCCATTCGCTGATTTTTATAGGAATCCTCGAGTTTTAAGATGTCCGTACCTGCCACTCTTTTAGTACCATCAATATTCATAATAACCTCTTGAATGTCCGGCATGTATATAAGCAGCATGGCTCTGTTCTGGCTGGCCGCATAGCGCAGATTGTCAGTGCTCCAGCTAAAGATCAATCCCTCTGGAGATAGATTAGCATGCGGTTCTTCAGCGATCATCAAAACGCCTTCGCTAAGCCGGAGCTGGTCAAAGCGGATTTCTGCCGTATCTGGTCCCTGGTGTATGGCATGCCTCATGTTGTAAGATGCCGCGAGATTATGATAGCTGTTATTGGTGCCGGCCGACTGCGCCCCGAAACCAATTTTTATGAAAGGTTTTACCTTTTTCAGAAAGCCGGATAAGAGTGCGAACCTGGAGTTACTTGCTTTCTGTGCCGGAGAAGGTGTGTAATCCTTCTTGATTTCCGCTTTTGACCGTATGATATTTACACCATTGACAGTATAGAAGACCATGTTTTTGACATGTCCGGATATCGGGCCAAAGATCCCGTCCTTTAATATTCCCATGTTTTGAGCGTTAACTGTTTGTGTTAATCGAAAATAATAAAGAATTTAAATAGAAAAGTATAAAGTTAAAATTAATTCAACTTGTACTTAAGTTGATGGTCGTGGCGTAGCATCGCCATAGTTGAACCGTCTGAGCACGGCCATACCACGGCGAGACCACGGACTTGATGATAAGTTGATATCTATTTGTCTTATCCTTGTATAGCTATACATGTTTAGCTGTTAATGCTAAATTGGTTATACACTTTGATTTATTATTCCTGTTTGAGTTATACACGCTGTATTTCTCACTTTATTGCGCGCTCTTGGTTTCCATCGTTTTTTAAGTTCTCCGCTGACCAGATGTGCCTCTTCAGGAGTTAGATAGTCACAACTTGAATGTGGTCTAAGGGTATTGTAAACTTCAATGTTCGCCCTGATTCTGCTGGTGGTTTCCTTAAAGCCAACCTTCGAACTATAAAGATCAAATTCACCCTTGAGGATTCCATTGACTCTTTCAGCGATTGCATTTTCATAAGGATCACCATTTTCGGTCATGCTGATGGCGGTGCCGTTTACTTGTTCTAACCCCAAGGTTAGATACGCTTTCTATTGTTTCCATACACTAATTTTTGTGTATAGCTTTTTTAGGAATCGACAATTTGGGTAGGAGTTTATCCGAATTCATGTTGAGGCCTTATCTTTGGCAACAAATGATCGAACAACATCACCAGCTTTCTGAACAAACACGTATCGCGGTAATCGGACTTGGATACGTCGGACTGCCATTGGCAACCGCATTTGCCGCCAGGTATTGTGTAACTGGCTTTGATATTGATCCGGAGCGCATCCAGTCACTCCAGACATGTAGGGATATCACGCTACAGCTGGAACAGGCTGAATTAGAAGCTGTTCTTGTGGATCAGCCATCCTTCAGGGGATTATTCTTCAGCAGTGATCAGAATGACCTGAGCAGCTGCGGCATTTATGTGGTTACGGTACCTACACCTGCGGATAAAAATAATCGTCCTGATCTATCATTGCTGTACCGTGCCTCGGAAACGGTTGGCAAGGTCTTAAAGAAAGGTGACCTGGTGATCTACGAGTCTACCGTTTACCCGGGTGTAACGGAAGAAGAATGTGTGCCTATCCTGGAAGCCAGCAGTGGACTAAAGTTCAATCAGGATTTCTTTGTTGGATATTCACCAGAGCGGATCAATCCGGGTGATAAAGTAAGGAAGGTCACCAACATCCTTAAGGTCACCTCGGGCTCTACACCTGAAGTTGCGGACTATGTAGATGCTTTGTATCGCTCCATAGTGACCGCAGGTACGCATAAAGCAAGCAGCATCAAAGTTGCGGAAGCCGCTAAGGTCATCGAGAATTCGCAGCGTGACATCAATATTGCTTTTGTAAATGAGCTGAGTAAGATCTTTAACCGGATGGGCATAGACACCCATGATGTGCTGGAGGCGGCAGGAACAAAATGGAACTTTTTGAAGTTTCAACCAGGACTTGTGGGCGGGCACTGCATTGGGGTAGATCCTTATTACCTCGCTCAGAAAGCACAGGAGCTTGGCTACCATCCGGAGATCATCCTTGCCGGAAGGCGACTGAATGATACCATGAGTAGCTATATCGCTTCCGAAGTGATCAAACTAATGATCAAGAATGATATCCAGGTTAAAGGGGCGAACGTGCTGATGCTTGGTTTTACCTTCAAAGAGAATTGCCCGGATGTGCGTAACACTAAGGTAATCGACATCATCAGCGAGCTGGAAGGTTATGCTGCGGCCGTTAGGGTTTATGATCCCTGGGCCAAACCCGAAGAAGTGCTGGCAACTTATGGTATAACTTCCTTTAACCAGTATGAAGAAGTTGCAGGCCAGAAGTATGATACCATTATCCTGGCGGTAGGGCATGAAGCGTTCAGGAGTCTGGACCTGTTGAAATTAAAAAAAGAAAAGTCAATTGTTTATGACGTGAAAGCGTTCTTAGACAGAAGCCAGGTAGACTACAGGTTGTAGATCTATCAGGATATATTAAAATATTAAGTTTAAAGATTATGTGTGGAATTGTTGGGTATATAGGTTTTCGTGAAGCCTGGCCAATTGTGCTGAAGGGTTTGAAACGTCTGGAATATCGCGGTTATGATAGTGCCGGGATTGCCTTGATTGGCGATAGTGGATTGAATATCTACAAAAAGGCGGGCAAGGTTGTCGAGCTGGAAAATTTTGCTGCAGACAAAGATCAAAGCGGCAGTATTGGTATTGGCCATACCCGCTGGGCAACACATGGGGCACCGTCCGACCGTAATTCACATCCGCATACTTCCAATGATGGCCGGCTCAGTATCATTCACAATGGCATTATTGAGAATTACGCCACGATCAAGACCGAACTGGAAAAGCGGGGACATACCTTCAGCAGCGATACCGATACAGAGGTTTTGATCCACCTGATTGAGGAGATCTATAAACACGAGGTAAATGATCTGCTTGAAGCGGTACGTCTCGCTTTGCAGGAGGTAAATGGTGCCTATGCTATCGTGGTGATGGACAAGGAAAACCCATCGCAGCTTATTGCAGCAAGAAAGGGCAGTCCGATGGTGATCGGGGTAGGGGATGCTGAGTATTTCATTGCCTCTGATGCCACACCGATCGTTGAATATACCAAGAACGTGATCTATTTAAATGATAATGATATTGCCTTGATCACCAGGAATACCTTGCAGCTCAAACGTTTGGACAATGTACCGCAAACGCCATATATCCAGGAGCTGGAGATGAAACTGGAAATGCTTGAAAAAGGCGGCTATGATCATTTCATGCTGAAGGAGATCTATGAGCAACCACGTTCGATCCGGGACTGCCTTCGTGGGCGGATCTTTCCAAATGAGGGCCGTGTACAACTTGGGGGCCTGCAGGAGTATGCAGAGAAGTTCAAGAATATAGACCGGATCATCATCATTGCCTGCGGTACTTCCTGGCATGCCGGATTGGTGGGTGAATACCTCATCGAGGAATATGCCCGGATCCCGGTGGAAGTGGAGTATGCCTCCGAGTTCCGGTACCGCAACCCGATCATCACGGAAAAGGATATCGTAATCGCGATTTCACAATCGGGGGAGACAGCCGATACCATGGCGGCCATTGAACTGGCTAAAGAAAAAGGCGCCACGATCTTTGGTGTCTGCAATGTTGTGGGTGCCTCCATTCCAAGGATCACCGATGCGGGTGCATACACGCATGCCGGACCGGAGATTGGTGTTGCATCAACCAAGGCCTTTACGGCGCAGGTTACCGTATTGACGCTGATTGCTTTTTACATGGCCCAGCAGAAAGGCACTGTGATTAACTCAAAGATGGTAGCTTTGCTCACAGAACTGGATCTGATCCCCGAGAAGATCAAAGTGGCGCTCGAAGCAGATGCGGAGATCAAGGAGATTGCGAAACGCTTCAAAGATTCCAGGAATTGTTTGTTTCTGGGTAGAGGTAGTGGCTTTCCCGTAGCATTGGAAGGTGCTTTGAAACTGAAAGAGATTTCTTATATCCATGCAGAAGGTTATCCTGCAGCGGAAATGAAGCATGGTCCGATTGCACTCATTGATGAAGAAATGCCGGTTGTCGTTATTGCAACAAAGCATTCCTCCTACGAGAAAGTGATCAGCAACATACAGGAGGTAAAAGCCAGAAAAGGGATTGTACTGGCCATAGTGACCACAGGTGATCTTACCGTGAAAGAGATGGCTGATTATGTGATCGAAATTCCGGAATCAGAGGAAGCCTTCCTGCCTCTACTGGCAACCATACCACTGCAATTACTTGCCTACCACATTGCAGTATTAAGGGACTGCAATGTGGACCAGCCGAGAAATTTAGCAAAGTCGGTAACGGTTGAGTAACAATTAACCCTTCGCGTAAAATTTGTTAGAGCAGCGGTAACACACGTAATGTTTTACCGGAAGCCAGGGCGCAAAGGTCTTCAGGACTTTGCCCCTTGGAATCCGTTCTGTGTCTGTGCTTTTACATTTTGGGCAGGCTATCCGGATCTGTTTTGCTGGATCAGTGAGTGAGTTCATTATATATATTTAGATGTTGAGCATTGCAATGTATAGGCTGCAACTTAACCATGAATTCCAGCATGCGGTAAGTTGCTTATCTTAATAGTTAGTAATTCTTGACAAACGAAAATGAGCGTAAAAATAATTCTGTTTAGCTGATCCAATTGCAATTCTACACTAGGGTTGAAGATCCTTACGCAAATATGATAAATTGCTCGAAATTTCTCAAATATTCACATATTTTCTCTGTGAAAGAAATGCAGTTTTCTATAACTTTGCTGCTGCCGTCAGGATGGGGGCATTGACAATCATAGGCTTATTTCCAATTGTTCAGGAAAATAGCAGTTCTAAGTACTTTATGTTTAAATTTAAGTTAAATCACCTGCCAATATTTTTCTGGCTAATTTTAATGTTTAACGGTTCTCTGAAAGCTCAGGATGAAACCACACCGAACGATGTTCTTCCTTACTCTTATCAGTTCTACCAAAAGCTTAATTCTCAGGTGTATGATGTAAAAACAAAAATGCATAGTTCCATAAAAGGCTATTATGCAGATGATACCCTAATTAATTCAAAAGTTAAGGAACTGATGAGCTTGGGCGTCGATTCGAATGCATATCGAAAATGGATCAGGAGAAAGCTAACCGATGAGCATTTGCTGAATTTTAAAAATGAAGATTATTCAATCTATGCTGACTTTCTACCAGACTTTCAAATCGGCAGAGAATATGAAGAAGGAAAAAGTGTTTGGAAAAACACAAGAGGTTATCAGATAGGAGGAACGATTGGAAATAGGTTTTCTTTTTATACCAATGGTTTTGAAAACCAGGCTATTTTTAGCAACTACATAACGGATTTTATTGCAGAGCATAAGGTAGTGCCAAGTGAGATGTCGGGTAAAGTGTTTAACAGAGTTAAAGATTGGGCATATGTAACTGCTTTGCTTTCCTATACACCAAACAAGCACCTCAACCTTGCGCTCGGCTACGACAAAAATTTCATTGGAGACGGTTATCGATCAATGTTACTTTCTGATGTTGCTGCTAACTATAGTTTTGCGCGCATCAGGGCGACTTTAGGTAATATTCAATACCAGACTATCTTTTCATACATGATCGACAATGAGGTTGAACGGTTAACTAATGACCGAAGGTTTGGTGCTCGTGGCAAATGGAACGCCATGCATTACTTGGATTGGAATGTCAGCAATCGCCTAAGCTTAGGTTTTTTTCAAGCTGTGACATGGTCGGATGTGGAGCCTGAAGGTAAAAGAGGTTTTGATTTCAACTTTGTACATCCTTTCGTGTTTTTACGACCTATTGAAGGAGCGAATATCTCTTCACCGGATAAGATGCGTCTTGGCTTAAATACAAAATACGAGGTCTTTTCAAAGACTGCAATATATGGGCAGTTTATGTTAGAAGAATTCACCGCTAAAGAGATGTTTAATGGATCAGGATTCTGGTCAAATAAATGGGCGGTTCAGTTAGGTTTGAGGGGCTCAGATCTGTTTAAAGTAAAAAGGCTTAACTACCTTGCTGAATTTAATACTGCCCGACCTTATACCTATTCCCATTTTCAGCGGATTACCAGTTATTCTGGAATGAGTCAGCCATTAGCCCATCCACTTGGAGCAAATTTTAGAGAGTTCCTCGGAATAGCAAATTATTCCTATAAACGATTTGATTTTCAAGGGCAGGTTAGCTATGCAAAGTATGGTTTAGATCCTATTGGAAAAAATTATGGTGGAAATATTTTTCTTGATTATAGAACCCGAGTAAACGAGTTTGGGAATAAAGTTGGTCAGGGTTTAGCTACAGATCTGATTTTTGCTGAAGTTAAAAGTTCATATTTGTTGAATCCTAAGTATAACTTGCGGTTTGAGTTAGGATTCCTCTTAAGAAATGAGCGTTCTGTTGAATTTCATCAAAAAACTACTTTAATTAATGTTGGTTTGAGAAGTAGCTTTAGGAATTTGTATCAGGATTTTTAGTCTTTTAGGTAATCTCCATAATAATAAATGATTATTTATTATTATTGCTGATTTGTATATTTCTAAAAGGATATTTGTCTTGAAGCTGAAAAGCAGCATGTCTTGTTCATTACATAAAAATAAATATGTCTACTTTTAAATGTAGTGTTATCATCCGTTCTTTTAACGAGGAA
>JBCLAL010000012.1:0-80789 GCA_038918115.1 Pedobacter sp. | reverse complement strand
ACTTGTTACCTGTCCCCCGATGCTGAAAGCTATTGATGAGCTTCGGTATCTTTTTGAAGAAAAAGGAATTGAGCTGATCACCCCGAATGTTGTTCAGGTACTTACCGAAGAAGAACTTATCGAGATCCTTCCCGGTGTAGATGCCTGGATCATCGGTGATGATCCGGCAACGGAGCGTGTGTTCACTGCTGGTAAGAATGGTAAACTCCGCGCTGCCGTAAAATGGGGCGTGGGTGTAGATAATGTGGATTTCAAAGCCTGTGAAAAGCTTGGTATCCCAATTCAGAATACGCCAAGGATGTTCGGTAATGAGGTGGCTGATATGGCCATGGCTTATTTCACCGGCCTTGCCCGCGACAGCTACCGCGTAGACCGGGAAGTGCGCAAAGGCAACTGGATCAAACCTCCGGGCATGTCAACCACAGAGAAAACAGTGGCACTGATCGGCCTCGGCGATATCGGCCTGGGTACGGCACGCCGCCTGAAAGGCTTTGACGTAAAAATCAATGCATACGATCCATTCACTTCGCTGAATGCAGAAAATGCAGGTGTAGACCAGATCCTTGAATTCCCGGACAAACTGGAGGAAGCAGATTTTGTGATCATCACCTGCGCCTTAACCCCTTCAAGCTTCCACCTGATCAATGAAAAAAGCATTGAGCTGATGAAAGACGGCGTGAAGATCATCAACGTTTCACGTGGTGGCCTGATCGATGAGCCGGCACTGGTTGCCGCATTGAAATCGGGTAAAGTGAGTGCCGCCGGACTGGATGTATTTGAAGTAGAACCACTGCCGACAGATAGTGAGCTGCGCCAGTTTGAGCAATGTATTTTCGGAACCCACAATGGTTCCAACACCAAAGAAGCCGTAATCAGGGCCAGCCACCGTGCGGTAGATATCTTGTTTGGATTTTTAGGCTTAAAAGAAGTATGAGTAATAAGAAAACAGTATTAATAACCGGTGTACTGGGTGGCATTGGAAAACAATTGGCCCAGACATTCAAGGAAAACGATTACAACGTTATCGGCCTGGACGTACAAGACGCAGATGCTCCGAATTGTGATAAGTTCTTCAAGTTTGACCTTAATCGGTATTGCGTTGAACCAGGATATAAGAAAGAAATGGATACGATCTTCGATCGTGAAGTGCCTGAATTGTTCCTGTTGATCAACAATGCCGCAGTGCAGATCCTGAGCAGCGTGCCCGACATTAAATTGTCAGACTGGAACCAGACGCTGAACGTAAACCTTACCGGTCCATTGTTACTTAGCCAGTTCTTCCTGTCGCGCTTAACCAAGTCGATGGGTTCCATCATCAATATCGCAAGTATCCACCACCAGTTAACCAAACGTCAGTTTGTCGCTTATGCAAGTTCAAAGAGCGCACTGATCGGTTTAACCAAGGCCATGTCGGTAGACTTAAGAGGCCAGGTGCGTGTAAACTCGATCAGCCCTGCGGCCATCGATACACAAATGCTGCGTGACGGTTTTGACAATGATGAGGCGAAAGTGCAAATGCTCAATGAGCTGCACCCGAGTCAGCGTATCGGTAAACCACAGGAAGTATCCCAGCTTGCCCTGCTGCTTGCAGAAGACAAATTGGGCTTCATCAATGGTGCCAACCTGAATATCGACGGTGGTATCAGTAACGTATTGAAAGATTTAGATTAATGTACAACCATCCCTTAGTAAACCGATTGTGGAATTCGCCTACCTTTAATACCTGGCTTAGCTATTCCACCCGAACATTAAGTCTGTTTGTGGTGCTGCCTCTGGTCCTTAAAAATTTCAGCAACGGAGAGGTATCCCTGTGGTACCTCTTTGCTACCATCATCGGTTTGCAGGGGCTGGCCGACATGGGTTTTAAAACCACCTTTATTCGTTTCATCTCTTATGCCATGGGTGGTGCTACGGAGATCGGTAAAGACCATGTTGCCACAGCCGGCAAACATGAAGCCAACTGGTCACTAGTAGCCAGGATCTTCGCCATGATGCGTACCATCTATAAGCGGCTTACGCTGATCTTCTTCCTGCTGCTGCTTACCGCTGGCAGCTGGTCGATGATGCGGCCCATCACGCTGGTAGAAAACCGGCAGGAAGCCTGGATCGCCTGGGGCGTCATCGTGGTTATTTCATCGCTGAAATTCTACGGTACCATCTATGCCAACTACCTGGAAGGATTGAACAAGATCGCACTGGTGCGGCGCTGGGAGGCTTTAACCTCCATCGGCTCCATCATCAGCAGCATCCTGGCACTCATTTTCTTCAAGTCCTTGCTTTCGCTAATTATCGCTAACCAGTTCTGGATCCTGATTAACTTTTACCGCGACTACCGCCTTAGCATGCACGCCGAGGAAGGTGCTTTCGGCAAGCTGGACCTCAACATACCATTTGAGAAGTCTTTCTTCCAGAGCATCTGGCATCCGGCATGGCGCAGCGGATTGTCGGGATTAATGTCTAACGGATTGGCGAGCATCACCAGCATCATCTATGCACAGATGGGCAGCGCGGCAAGTCTGGCAGCCTACCTGCTGGCCTTACGACTGCTTGCGCAGATCCGTGAAGTTTCTATGGCGCCTTTCTACAGCAAGATCCCGATGTTTTCGAGATTACGTGCGCAGCGTGATCTCTTATCGTTAATAGCTAATGCAAGGAGAAGCATGATGATGTCAAATATAGTTTTTGTTGTGGGCTGTATCGTCATCGGCTTCTTTGGTCCTACGCTGCTGCACATGATTGGTTCCAAGGTGCCTTTTGTAAGCATCGACCTATGGATCCTGCTTACCGTAGCCTACTTTATTCATCGCTACGGTGCCATGCACATCCAGCTGTATAGCACAACGAATCATATCATCTCCCATATCGCAGATGGAGTATCTGGTACTATATTCATAATTGTAACCTTAGCAACATTCAAACAATATGAACTGTATGCAATTCCGATAGGTATGTTGACGGGCTATTTGGGATTTTATGCGTGGTTCTCTGCTTACCATTCGTTAAAGAGTTTGAATGTGCATTTCATAGAATTTGAAAGTAAGGCTCTTGGACTGCCGCTTTTACTTCTAATTGCCTTCATTATAATAATATGGTTAAAATAAAGGTATTAGGGAGGCCGTTTTTGTTCTTTTTGAACGAAAAAAGCAATTAGCTAACATCTCGTTCGTAACATTTAAAGTTATTCTACCAATATAGCTTTGTGTAAAGTGCGAGTTTACAGCTGGGGTTAAAGTCGAATGCTAGGATCTTGAATCTATAACAAGAAAAGTATAGTGTTCGTCTCCAGAATTCATTAACTTCGCTCACTTATAGAAGCCTAACTTAGATTGATATGTTTTTACAAGTTCCCAAGTGTTTTCAACTTGCCATTTATCTGCTGATTATGGTGATTTTTGCTTCGTGTGGAAGTACAAAGTCAATCCCATATTTTCAAAATGTATTAGATTCAGGGACCACTACGATCCAGGTTGCAAACTCATTTAAAGAACCAACGATTCAACCTGATGACATATTGTCCATTTCAATTTTTACAATTGACCCGACAACTTCTATGGTAATAAATCAACTTGCAAGCCAGTCCATGGCGGGTGTCAGTCCAATGAGTAGCAATACAAATGCTACTACTTCAGGTTTTTTAGTTGATAAAAATGGTGAAATTGATTTGTCTGTGGTTGGAAAAATTAAACTGCTTGGGCTAACAACATTTCAAGCACGAGATTTAATCCAAAGCTTAGCTTCAAAAACGTACAATTCTCCTAGTGTTCAAGTTAGGTTCTCTAATTTTAAAGTTACAATATTAGGAGAGGTGTTAAGACCTTCAACCTACACTGTTCCAAATGAAAAGTTGACTGTTCTTGATGCACTTGGGCTTGCCGGTGATCTAACTATTTTCGGTAAACGGGAGAATGTCCTCCTAATACGAGAACGCAATGGCGAAAAGCAGTTCGCTCGATTAAACCTCAATTCAGCAAACTTATTTCAAAGTGAATTTTACTACCTAAAGCAGAACGATGTCTTGTATGTTGAGCCAAATAAAGGAAAAGCCGCTACACTAAATACGGCAAGAACACAGACCTTTGCCTTAGCCGGAACAGCGTTGTCGGTCTTATTAGTTTTATTTACAAGGTTATAACATCATATAAATCTCTATAATTCATGAACATACAAAATGCCGACTCCGGAGCGCGCGAACAAAATGAAGCGATTGATTTCAGACAATTGTTTGAAAGATATATTCAAAATTGGAAATGGTTTATTATTTCGGTAGTTCTCTGTATCTTCTTGGCATTTGTATATTGTAGATACTCAACACCGATGTACAAGGTATCTGCTAGAGTGTTAGTGAATGATGACAAAAAAGGGGGAGGTCTAATGGGGGCGCCTGACCTTTTAGGAGATTTAGGAGGACTGCTCGGAGGAAAAAGTACCGTTGATAATGAAGCAGAAATCTTGAAGACCAAAGATCTCTTAGAGAAAGTGGTAGTGGATCTAGCGTTAAATATAACATATTTTGGAAAGGGTAGAGTTAATAAAGTAGAAGTTTATGAACCTCCATTTTTGATAATACCCTCAAATAGTCGTCTTCAAGTCGATCCGATTAATTTAGATGTGGTTCTAACTAGGAATCAATTACACATTGTCTCAAAGGGGATTGATACTCTTGTTCATTATGACTCTGAATTTACTATACCGAATGTTGGAAAATTTAGGGTAATAAAGAACCGAATTCTCATGAGTTCTACTGACAGTTTCCGCGTGACTATTCAGTCAGTTGATAGTAAAATCGAGGATCTCAGCGAGAACCTGGAAGTTCTCGTGTCGAATAAATTGGTCACAATCGTCGATTTGACTCTTAAAAGTTCAATTCCCAAAAAAGGAAAAGATATATTAAATCGATTGATATACAGTTATGTTGAACAAAATCTAAAAGATAAGAACGAAGTCGCAGATAGTACAGTGGCATTTATCAAACGACGTCTTTTAGTCATTGGCTCTGAGCTAGGTCAAGCAGAAACTAATATTCAGGGTTTTAAACAAAAGAATAGCCTGGCGGATATGTCAGAACAAGGAAAGCTTCTCGTTGCAAGTAGTGAACAATATTTAGTTGAACTTTCAAAGGTAGAAACGCAAATTTCGATTGTAAAAAGCTTATTAGATGAATTAAGAGATCCTACTAAGAAACGTGTTCTTCCGAGTTCATTAGTTTCACAGGACTTAGCCTTTGGTGCTGCTATTGAAAAGTATAATTTGCTGGTTTTAGAAAGAGGAAGAAAGTTAGTAGGCCTTTCGGAAAGCAATCCTGTAATACTTAATTTAGATCAAGAGATTTCTCACGCTCGTGAAGACATTGAATCAAATCTAAAATCGTCTTTGACCTCATTGAATATTACTAAAAGTAAAATTTCATCACAGGCAAGCTTAGCCGAGAAGAAAATAAAAGAGGTGCCGGAAACCGAACGTAACTATTTACAACTCGCTCGGCAGCAGCAGATAAAACAAGAACTATACTTGTTTTTGATGCAGAAAAGTGAAGAAACAGCAATATCAAAAACTGCAAACCTTTCTAATTCTCGCACAATAGATTCGCCCAGAGCGGAAATAAAGCCTTTTGCACCTAAGAAAGCTGTAGTATACTTGTTTAGTGCCATTGTAGGTCTGCTAATTCCTGTTGGCCTATTGTATGTCAAAGATGCATTGAATATTAAGGTTGAAAGTAAGAATGATATTCTTCAGGCAACGTCTGTTCCTATTCTCGGGGAAATTAGTCATAGCGATGAATTTAATAATTTGGTTGTTGCTAATAGCTCTCGTTCACCAATTGCTGAACAGTTTCGGGCATTGCGTACTAATCTTTCCTTTTATCTAAAGTCGTCTGATGAAAATGTTATTTTGTTAACGTCTAGTATGCCTGCTGAAGGAAAATCTTTTGCAGCGATTAACCTGGGAAACATTTTAGCCTTGTCAGGCAAGACCGTATGTTTAATGGAGCTCGACCTTAGAAAACCTGGGCTCAGTACAAAGCTCGAGATACCAAATAAATTTGGTTTTACTAACTATATAATAAATCCTGATCTAAGTAAGGACGAAATTATAATGAAGCTTGATATCAATGATAATATTTTCATTATACCCTCTGGTCCAATTCCACCTAATCCTGCCGAGACTATATTAAACGAACGTACATCTGTGTTATTAGATCAATTAAAAAAGGATTTCGACTATGTAATCATTGACGCACCTCCGGTAGGCGTTGTTGCTGATGCGCATCTTCTCGCTAAATATGCGAATCTATGTCTGTATCTCGTTAGGCAGGGTTATACAAGGAAAGAACAACTCAAGTTAATTGAGGATCTTTCGTCTGCTTCTCATATCCGACAACTTGGAATTGTAGTGAATGACATAGATGAGACAAGTGGCTATGGTTATGGCTATGGCTATGGTTATGGCTATGGGTATGGAAATTACGACAGCAAATAGCGACTATTTTAAGGCTTCGTTATATTCATAAATTATCTATGATCTTTATTTCTTTCATAGAGAAAAGTATTTTCCAGCTGGTTTTCTGTTTATAAGTATAGAAAGATATGAACGCAATTTAGATCTCGTCGGCAACAATCGAGATTTATCATCCTCTGAATAATGAAGTTAAACAGATATTATTACAAGTACCTTTTCTGTAGCACAGCTTATGTTTGTACAAGCTCGGACGCTTTTGGAAGTGTGAGGATTGTCCCTTTAACTTTCTTTCTAATATACTTGATGTATGTCTTTTTTACTGACACTGTCACGTTTAAGCGTGCCATATTAGACACAAAGGTACTAGGAGTATTTATTCTTCTATTAATAATTGGGGTGATCCGTAATAATCTTCCAAATTTTACTTTTGCAATGAGTATGCACAGAGTTCTATCCATTATGATATATTATTTATCTACTGTTCATATTCTAAAACTTTTATTAGTAAAAAATGAGATTTCAAAGGTTCTCAATCTCATTCTTATTCCGTTTTTCTGTTTAGCTATTTTAAATATTCTCTTGTTCTTCTTAGGAATAACGAGGGAGGTCATTGTTGCTAGGGATACGTCACTATTGATGTCATCTATAGGAATTAGTAACTTCAACAGGGTAAACTTCTATTTAGTTGGAGGTGTAAATAGCTATGGCACTTTAAACGGCGTATGCTTAGTCTTGACGGTTCTTTCTGCAGTGTTCAAAATTCATGCAAGGAACATCTGCTATTCCTTCTTGTCTGTATTTACAGCTGTCGCATTCTTTACGGACTCTCGCGCAGCCTTAATATTTGCAATTGTTTCAATCATTTTAGGAATCTTTTACATCGGAAAAAATAACTTCCTATGGCTAAATTTAGCGCCTTACTTGACTTTTTTTGCTCCATTCATTATGTTCCTAATATTTCCCTTACTTGCGGAATTTGATGTACTCTCAAGTCTTTCTAGGGGGGACAATGACTTAGCGACAGGTAATTCTCGATTTCTAATCTGGGCGATTATTTTTGATGACCTGGTCAACAAAGGAGGTACGACCCTCTTCGGGTATGGAGATGGTGGCCTTTATTTAACTTCGTCTTTTAGGTTGATCGCTGACTTATTCGCGGACTACGAGGATATAGTAATTAATAGTCAAAACTCAGTCATTACAGTACTTGTAGATTTTGGATTGATAGCCTTTATAATATTTTTTACCATGTTATTCAAGCAGATTGCTATAATCAAGAACTTTTTTAAGTTCAATTCAAAGTTTTTTATTGTTGCGAGTTCACTAATATTTTATATTTTACTCATTGGCGTGACTGAAGCGCTCATTGGGCTATATTATCAGAATGCATTCGTAATGTTTATATATGTATTTTCTCTGCCCTTTCTGTATCGGGGAGAAACTTTTATTTCAAAATCAAAGTAATGAAGCGATTTCTGTGGTTATTGTTAAATGTGTTAAGGAAGTGTGTGTTCAAGCCTACGAATGAGGTTGTTTTTATTGAACCAGGGTCAGGAGATATCGACAAAAAGAACGAAATAATACGTCGAATGAAGTATTTTTTAGGCAGTGAACGTATCGTCTTTTCTAAGGAAATAGGGTTTTTAGACTATTTAAATTTCAAGACCCTAGTCTTTTTAGATGGAAATCAAAAATCGAAGGTCTTGAAGATAAAAAAAGATGAAGTTTTTAATCTTGATTTTGATTCCAACTATTTGGATGGTTGGGATTATCATTATTTATTAACAAAGATGAATCCTGAAGTTAGTTCAAAAGGGATTAGGGAGGGTCATGCAATTTTAACGAAACTTAGTGCAGAAATTAAGTTGCAGTATAATAAAGCATATGTTTTCGGTACGGGTCCGTCGCTAGATGACGCTTTGAGCCAGAACTTTACCGACGGTGTACGAATTGTGAGCAACACAATTGTTAAAGATGCTTCTACTTGGAATCATATTAGCCCAAATTTTATTGTTGCTGGTGATGCAATCTATCATTTTGGAATTGGAAAATTTGCCGAAAAATTTAGGAATGATTTAAAACTGAGACTTGCTGAGACGGATACATATTTTGTTTTTCCTTCTCAGTTTTACGTCTTCTGCTTGAAAGAGTTTTCTGCATTCAAGAATCGGCTAATACCCATTCCGATTGGACGAAACAAATCAGTTCATCATGATTTAACATCTGATTACAGCTTGCCCATACACGGAAATGCGCTTCTCTTACTTCTGCTGCCATTAGCTTGTACTCTCGCAAGGAAAGTGGGCTTATGGGGCTTCGACGGTCGAAGTCCTGACGCAAAACTTTTTTGGAAAAATTCTTCAAAGCACTTTTATTCTGATGACGTAGAGGAATTGCGTGGCTTACATCCGAAGTTTTTTACTCAGCTCGTTCCTAAGGAATCTCCAGAGCTATACGCGAAAAAAGTTCATGGAGATGTCTTAGAGAATGCATTAATTAAGGCCGAGAACGATGGTTTTAGATTTATAATGATGCATCACAGTTATACAGAAACACTTCAACGCCGATATGCCGATCATTAAACCAAAGATTCTTTTCTACACGAGGCCGTGTTATTTGGATGCTGCACTTGAATACATTAATCTCATAAAAGAAGATTTTGAACTCACGGTGGTAATTCAATTATCAGAAAGCGAAAAAAAGTCTAACATTTTAAACTTAAATGTGGATTTGAATAATTTCAGTTGCATAGAAGACTACAATCTTGTTCGTTCAGCTTGGAGTCTTGATTATCTTTCAACATATTTTGCTAATTGCGAGGTGAAGTTTGCAATTATGCACTCTTCTAAAAGTGGAACTCTTAAAACTAACCACGCTATCAAAAAGCTGGTTGCAGACCTTATGCCTGATTACGTGCACTTTGATGATTTTACTGGGAAACAGGTTTTTTTATTAGGGCTGCTTCTGAAATATAGAAGCAAACTGATTTTGAATATTCATGATCCTTTGCCGCATTCAGGTGAGTTTTCCCTGGTGAGGGAAATAGTAAGGAGGATCCTATACAGATTACCTAAAAGGTTGGTATTCTTTTCGAAGTACAGTGAAGGCTTGTTTGCTAAAAGAAACTTCCAAACTTCATATATACTCAAACTCCTACCATACACAGTATTTCAAAGATTTGTCTCCGTTAACAATGCTACAAGTAAAAAGAGTTTAGTGTCATTTGTAGGCAGAATTTCAAAGTATAAGGGAGTTGAGTTGTTCATGAAATCCATACCATTAGTCTTAAGTCAATATCCTAATCAGAAATTTGTCATTGCGGGTAAATCACTCTTTAATTATTCCCTTGATTCAGATCATGTGTTGGAATTAAAATCATCCTTGAAGGTATTCGATAAACACCTAACAAATACGGAAATGGCTGATATAATTTCGGAATCAAGGCTTATTGTTTGCCCCTACTTGGACGCGACACAAAGCGGTGTGATTTTGACAGCTCATGCTCTAAATACACCGGTAGTTGTAACTGGAGTTGGCGGCCTTCCTGAATATATCGTTGAGGGCACCACAGGTGGCATTTCAAAAGAACTTACCCCAGTATCTCTAGCTACTGAAATTACAAAGCTTTTAGAAAAGCTTGACGGCTTTAGGGAAGGAACTATGACACCTACAACCTTTAGCAAAGCCGAGGATAGACTCTACAATCTTAAAATGGTGAGGGAAGTCTATAAGGGCTAATTATTTTGTAGAGCTCGTTTAAGATATTCAAGTTTTCTATTATTGTAATCTGGTGTTAGCCACGCACCCTCACCATATTCGTTCCAAGCATAAATCACTGCGATCTTCTCCTCTGAAGTTTTTAAAGCATTCTTGCGCAACCATGTCTTAACCGTCTTCACAGAATTAAATACAGAATTTTCCGAAAAACCTTCATACCTCGGGGAGGTAGAGCTTTTGTTACTTATGGTACCCCAAGGTCTGGGATCCCAGTTCAATGTAACAGCAGGAATGTATGGGATATTTGCGCTGGAAAAACGATCCCAAATTTTAGTTGAAGCGGTAAGAAGCGAATCAATTGGTATCACTTTGCTTTCATTAAATCCAGCGAAATGGTAGTTATAACCAGTGAGAATATCAAATCCACATTCCTTTGCTAACTGAATTTCTTCATAATTGTTAATACAGATTGCAAAGGTGATTCCTGACAAGTCGCTATGTTTTGCGAGGTTGCGTGCTCTCTCCAATGCAAGTTTGACCTCTTTTGTGGAGCCGAAATTCTTAAGCAAGCTCTTGAGACTAAAAATTGTTATTATAGGTTTTCCCTGCACTTTGAGATAATTACTTTTTTTCATAAATGAGAGCCACTCTTTGGTAACATAATTCCAGTGACTCGCGGGGATTTCTGCACCTTCATGATTAGCAACTAAGAGATTAAATTCAAGCTTGCGACAATTTTGGGAATTTAAGAATAAACCCACACCAGAATTTAAAGGATGTTTTTTGTACCTCAGTGAGTCGGAGTTCGTGTAGTACCAACAAAAACTAAAGAAAGATATTCCTGCCTGTGCCGCTAAGTTTATTTCGCGTTGCATGATTTTGGGGGATCCTGTGTACCATCCCCAAACTGGTTTTCGGTTATTGAACGTTGAAACAAGTTCTGTCGTGATATGATTTGTTTTTCCTGTCCAACCATTGAAGTAGTATGCACCAATCTTAATCTCATCTTTGTTCTGTTGTTGCGCACAACTAAATTGGTATGTTGAAAAAAGCAAAAACATTAAGAATTTTAGGTGTTTGCCGCCAATTTTACTGATATTTAGCATCTAATCTCCGTTTAATTATATGAAAGGTAGAATATTATTGTTACATAGCTCATCAGATCTCTATGGAGCAAGTAAAATACTCGTTAATACTGTTTTAAGCCTGAAAAATGCCGGCTATGTTGTACATGTTATTCTCTCTGAATCTGGACCACTCCTTCAAGAACTAGAAAGGCATGACGTTCAAGTTCAAGTTGTAAAATTAGGTATACTTCGACGGAAATACATGAATGTCACTGGAATAATTAACCGTCTTGATGCAGTCTATAAAGCGTATAGAGTATTAAGTCGGTTAGTGAAAGCCGAGAAATACGATATCATTTATTCTAATACAACAGCTGTTCTTGTGGGGTATTTGGTCGCTAAACTAACTAAGACTAAACACATTTGGCATGTTCATGAAATCATTGAAAAACCAGCTTTCTTTTCGAAATTCATTGGGAGTCTTCTTAAACGGTCAGACCTAGTTATAGTTGTTTCCGATCAGGTAAGAATTAGTTGGGCAAAGGTATTAGGGGAGTCCTTTCAGAAAATCAAAGTAATTTACAACGGATTAGATTATAGTTCTTATCTCTCTTCACAATCTCATCTAAAGGCAGAGCTAGGTCTCTCGAATGATAAATTCCTAATAGGTATGATAGGAAGGGTTAATAGTTGGAAAGGACAAAAGTATTTTTTAAACATAGCATCATTATTAACAAAGAAGAATGATAATTATCATTTCGTGATGGTGGGTGATGCATTTCCTGGCTATGAATACCTTTATGATGAACTTAGAGCAGTAGAAACTGACCTTGATTTGACTTCGAAAGTTGCTAACCTTGGTTTTAGAACAGATATTCCAAATATTCTTACTGGGTTAGATTTATTTATACTTCCCTCTATACTTCCTGACCCTTTGCCAACGGTAGTTCTTGAGAGTATGGCTGCTGGTACGCCTGTTGTTGCTACAAAACACGGGGGTGCTTTAGAGATGGTAGCAGACGCAATCACAGGTACATTCATACCTTGGGACAATGCTGAAGTTGCGGCTAATATCATTCATGATTTAGTGATTTCTGGCAAAACAAGTCAATTTGGAGTTGCTGGCAAGCTTCGGGTTTTAGATGAATTTTCCATAGAAGCATTTAATGAAAATTTAGTGAAAGCTGTTAATGAATTACATCAATAAGAAGGATTAAGCATTTTTTATGGGTCCACCTTAATTCGTCTTGTCTATTTGCTAAAATCACTTATAATTTAACTCTTAAATCTACAATAAATATTAACGCTTAAAAAAATAACATGAATATAGCCATCTTAGGTACAAGGGGAATACCGAATTACTATGGAGGATTTGAGCAGTGTGCCGAGTTCTTAGCTTTGGGGTTAATAAGCAATGGTCACAATGTCTTGGTTTACAATTCTCATAATCATCCTTATAAAGAAGATCGTTGGAATGGGGTGGAACTAAAACATTGTTATGATCCAGAGGATAAGTTAGGTACAGCCGGTCAGTTTCTATATGACCTTAATTGCATTTTGGATTTAAGGAAACGTAAGGTCGATATTATTCTGCAGCTGGGATACACTAGCAGTTCTGTGTGGGGTTGGTTACTTCCGAAGGACATAGTAGTAACAACAAACATGGATGGCTTAGAATGGAGAAGAACTAAGTACTCTAAAAGGATTCAACGATTTCTCCTCTGGGCTGAAAAACTTGGTGTGAGGTATAGTGACCATTTAATCTCCGACTCAAAAGGTATTCAGGACTACTTAAAGGAAAAGTATAATGCAGAATCGGACTATATTCCATATGGTGCGGATGTGTTTACAAGTCCGGATGAAAGAGTTTTAGAAGAGTATGGGTTACAGAAGTTTGAATATAACCTTTTGATCGCCAGGCTAGAGCCTGAAAATAGCATAGAAATTATTTTGGACGGAGTCGTAATGTCTGGATTAAAACTGCCATTTTTAGTAATCGGAAAGCATAATACAAAGTATGGAGCCTACCTAAAAGATAAATTCAAAGCTTTTCCTTACATCTTGTTCTTGGGCGGTATTTACGATATGTCTAAGTTGGACAGTATACGTTATTACTCAAATATCTATTATCATGGACACACAGTAGGTGGTACGAATCCATCATTGTTAGAAGCAATGGCGTCTAACAGTCTGGTTTGTGCTAATGATAATCCGTTTAACCGTTATATTCTAGAGGCAGATGGATTGTACTTTAATTCTTCTAATGATGTTGCAAAAATTTTAACTGGTGTTCGGAAGGAGACCTCCGACAACCAAAATAAACTGGTGAGTAATCAGCAAAAGCTTAGGGCCATCTACGGTTGGGAGACCATAGTAGGTCAGTACCTTACACATTTTGAGAAAATAGAAGGAAAAATTACAAGATTTAAAAAACATGGATAAAAATATACTAATTACAGGAGGTGCAGGCTTTATTGGATCCCACGTGGTTCGTCGATTTCTAAAAACATATCCAAACTACAAGATTGTTAACCTCGATAAGCTTACGTATGCCGGCAATTTGGAAAATCTAAGGGATGTAGAAAAGCTCGAAAATTACAAGTTTGTAAAAGGAGATATTGTAGATGCCGGATTTATCAATGAGCTATTTGAAACCGAGCAATTTGATGCCGTCATTCACTTAGCTGCCGAAAGCCATGTCGACCGTTCCATAAGTAGTCCACTGGAATTTGTAATGACGAATATCGTTGGGACAGTTAATCTTTTGAATGCTGCACGGGCTACCTGGAAAGAAGATTATTCAAGTAAACGTTTTTACCATGTCTCTACCGACGAGGTTTATGGAACGTTAGGGGATGAGGGCCTTTTTACTGAAGAAACTGCCTACGATCCCCATAGCCCGTATTCGGCTTCTAAGGCGGGTTCAGACCACTTTGTGCGGGCATATGCAGATACTTACGGCATGGATACGGTAATATCAAACTGTTCTAACAACTATGGTTCTTACCATTTCCCAGAAAAGCTTATTCCATTAGCTATAAATAACATCAAGAATAACAAACCTGTTCCGGTCTACGGAAAAGGTGAAAACATCCGTGACTGGCTTTGGGTTGAAGATCATGCACGTGCAATCGACGTGATCTTTCATAATGCGAAACCAGGACAGACTTACAACATCGGAGGACACAATGAATGGAAAAACATTGACCTTATTCAACTGCTTTGCCGGATCATGGACCAGAAACTTGGTCGTGCCGAAGGTGAGTCCGCAAAACTAATCACATATGTGACTGATCGTGCTGGACATGATCTTCGCTACGCCATCGACTCATCGAAATTACAGCGTGAACTTGGCTGGGCGCCTAGCCTCCAGTTTGAAGAAGGTTTGGAAAAGACCGTTGAGTGGTACCTGGAAAATGAAGAATGGCTTGAAAACGTAACCTCCGGTAATTACCAGCGGTACTATGAAGGTCAATATAACAATAGAATATAATGGAAATTATAAAAACACCGCTTGCAGATTGCTTTATCATCAAACCGCAGGTATTTACCGATGCGCGTGGTTATTTTCTGGAAAGTTTTAACGAACAAAAATTCAACGAAGCTTCAGGCTTAAACGTACACTTTGTACAGGATAACCAGTCTTTTTCCTCTAAAGGCGTTTTGCGTGGTCTGCATTTTCAAAAGGGGGAGCATGCCCAGGCAAAGCTGGTTCGCGTACTTAAAGGCGAGGTATTGGACGTTGCTGTAGACCTGCGCCTAGGATCTGCTACTTACGGTCAGCACTATAGCGTGTTGCTCTCGGAAGAGAACAAACTGCAATTCTTCGTGCCACGCGGCTTTGCACATGGCTTTGTGGTATTGTCTGAGCAGGCGGAATTCTTCTATAAATGTGATAACTATTATAATAAGGCTTCAGAAGGTGGATTGCACTTTGGTGATCCTACATTGAATATCGACTGGCAACTACCTGCCGATAGTCTTCTGGTTTCAGAGAAAGATGCTATTCTTCCTTTTATCAATGAACTTAACGCTAACTCATGAGTAAAATATTAGTATTCGGTGCTTCAGGTCAACTTGGCACTTGCCTCAAGACGGTCGCGGAAAGACAAGGTATCAATGACATTACCTTTCCGGTAGAAGGATCTGCCAACATCCTGGACAAGGAAGGTTTGAAGTCGCTTTTTAAAGCCGAGAAGCCGCAATTTGTAATCAATTGTGCGGCATATACCGCAGTGGACAAGGCAGAAGATGAATTACAGCTTGCAACCGATATCAACTGTACCGGAGCCGAAAACCTGGCTGTATTATGTAAAGACCATGATGCAACGCTGATCCATATTTCTACAGATTTTGTGTTTGAAGGTAATCTTCCTAAACTACTGCAGGAAGATGATCATGCGGCACCCATCAGCGTATATGGCCTGACTAAGCTGCAGGGGGAGCAGGCAATCGCATCCGTACTAAAGCAACATTTTATTCTTCGTACCAGCTGGCTTTACTCTGAGTTTGCTAATAACTTTGTAAAGACCATGCTCAAATTGGGTGCCGATCGCGATGAACTGAAGGTCATTGCAGATCAGATTGGTACACCAACTTACGCGATCGACCTTGCGGAGCTTATTTTCCAAGTCATCGGATCTGGCAGTGACGAATATGGAATTTACCACTTCAGCAATGAGGGCGTTACTTCCTGGTACGACTTCGCGAAAGCGATATTTGACCTGAGCAACACCGCCGTGAAATTGTACCCGATTCCAACCACTGAATATCCGACCAAAGCACAACGTCCGGCCTTTTCGGTGATGGATAAATCTAAGGTTAAAAGAACCTTCAACATTGAAATACCATATTGGCGGGATAGCCTTTCCAGATGTATTGACCAACTAAATTCAAACGCTTAACTATTTTTTTATGAAAGGAATTATTCTCGCCGGCGGATCCGGCACTCGGTTACACCCATTAACATTAGCATGTAGTAAACAGATGATGCCGGTTTATGATAAACCGATGATCTATTATCCACTGTCGATCTTAATGCTGGCTGGTATCAAAGAAGTGCTGATCATTTCAACACCGCATGACTTGCCTCAATTTGAAAAGCTACTGGGTGATGGCTCGCGTATTGGATGTAAGTTCACCTATGCGGTACAGGAAGAACCAAATGGCCTGGCACAGGCCTTTGTAATTGGTGAAGAGTTTATTGGTGGAGACAGCGTCGCGTTGATCTTAGGCGATAACATCTTCTATGGTGATGGACTTTCCCGTTTACTGCAGGATCTGAGTGAACCTGAAGGCGGTGTGGTGTTCGCTTACCAGGTGGCGGATCCTGAACGCTACGGTGTGGTAGATTTCGATGAAAATAAAAAGGCAATATCCATCGAGGAAAAACCTGCAAATCCAAAATCAAATTATGCGGTACCGGGATTGTATTTTTATGATAACTCTGTCGTGGAGATTGCTAAGAACATTCCAATGTCCCCGCGTGGCGAGTATGAAATTACAGATGTGAACAAAGTGTACCTGGAGCAGGGTAGACTCAAAGTTGGTGTATTAAGCCGCGGAACGGCATGGCTGGATACCGGAACCTTCAATTCATTAATGCAGGCGGGTGAGTTTGTTCAGGTTATTGAAGAACGTCAGGGACTGAAGATCGGCTGTATTGAGGAGGTTGCATACCGTATGGGCTACATCGATGCAGAACAGTTAAGATCAATTGCTACACCACTGGTAAAAAGTGGATACGGACAGTACCTCATGAATCTTGAAAAGATGAAATAACAGCTGGTAGTCTGGCATGAATATAAAAAAAGCGTCAGTGGAGTTGATCTCTGCTGACGCTTTTATATTTCTTTGATAGCGTAATTTGTTTTGTTACGGCTTGTAATTGCTAAGCGTGGTAATTCTTCGAGGAGGTTTTCCCTTGTTGATCCAGATGGAAACAACTGTCAATAAATTTCCTGTGCGCTTCATAGCAATCACATTTTTCAATAAGAACTTTGGCCTGAGGATCTACAACACAGACGACAAATTTTCCCATTCGTGTAAGCCGGTCTTGCTGCCGTTGCAGCATTGATGCGTCCCGCACATCCAGTGTTTTGTACCCGGTGAGGGTATCCAGATAAATGATGGTTTGCATAGTAATATATTTGGTTACATAAACATAACAGAAACTTTAGATTTATGTTGTCTAAAAGCTGTAACAAAATATGATTCTATTTTCTCATTATTTCTCAGTGTGGCCTGTGAATCAGTTTATTCGAACTGATTTTTAACTTCATAGCCTGCTTCCTTCAGCAGTCGCTCTTTCTTGAAATAGGCCACATCTGTGTCCATCATATCATTTACTAACCCGGCCAGGTCATAAGCAGGTTCCCATTTCAACTTAGCCTTACATTTTGATGGATCACCGATTAGTAGATCCACTTCCGTAGGTCTGAAATAACGAGCATCAACAGCTACAACCTCTTTTCCGATTTCAAGTTCGAATTCCGGTTTACTGCAGGCAGCCACGATGCCTCTTTCCTCAATACCGTTACCTTCGAACCTTAAGGTGATGCCTACCTCGCTGAAAGCCATTTTTACAAAGTCCCGCACCGTTGTGGTTACACCGGTAGCAATAACAAAATCTTCTGGTACGTCCTGCTGCAGGATCAGCCACATGGCTTCCACGTAATCTTTGGCATGCCCCCAATCTCTTTGAGCATCCAGATTACCCAGGTAAAGTTTATCCTGCATGCCCAGAGCAATCCGGGCCGTACCTCTCGTGATCTTACGGGTAACAAAGGTCTCTCCACGCAAAGGACTTTCATGATTGAATAATATCCCGTTACAGGCGTACATGCCGTAAGCTTCCCGGTAGTTTACGGTGATCCAGTAACCATACAGCTTAGCAACCGCGTAGGGTGAACGTGGATAGAAGGGTGTAGTTTCAGATTGTGGAACGGCCTGTACTAGTCCGTAAAGTTCTGAAGTAGATGCCTGGTAAAAACGGGTCTTTTTTTCGAGCCCAAGAATACGGATCGCTTCCAAAATACGGAGCGTACCGATACCATCGGCATTAGCGGTGTACTCCGGAGTTTCAAAACTTACCTGTACATGGCTCATTGCGCCGAGATTATAGATCTCATCCGGCTGTACCTGCTGCACGATGCGGATTAGATTGGTTGAATCACTCAGGTCCCCATAGTGCAATATAAATCGTCTGTTGCTTTCGTGTGGATCCTGGTATAAATGATCAATGCGGTCTGTATTGAATAAAGAGGAGCGGCGCTTTACACCATGAACCTCATATCCTTTTTTTAAGAGCAGCTCTGCCAGGTAAGCACCATCCTGACCAGTTACGCCGGTAATTAAAGCTTTTTTCATGAAACGCTAACGGTTATTAGTTCAGGAAGCAAATATATTTATTTAGAACGAATAAAATTGGACATCATTCCTGAAGTTACATGATCTCCCTGTGGTATGGTTTGTCGAACAATGGGAATAGTGTGCATCTCCTAGGTACAGACTTTCACAAATCTTGGGTCTGTAGCAACATAAACAGGAATGTCTCTGTTATGCTTGAAATATCGCTCAAGATGAATCATGTTTGTAAAAATGTAAAGGCGACCCGGAATAAAATGGCATTGAGTCAGGGGGAGGTCGCACGAGCATATCTATACCTGCGCTTTCCAGGATTGAGTCCGGGCAGACAGACATAAATCTTTCCAGACTGGCACAACTTGCGGACTTAATCAAGGTAAGTTTATTAGACCTGGTGTCGGAGGAAGGTAATCCAGCTCATGATCTGTTGTCGGAAGACCTCCGTGTCTGCAGGGAAAAAATAGTGGAGCGTGACTAACGCATCATTAAATTACAGCAAGCCCTGATAAAGCTCTACGAAGACAAGATTAATATGCATCAGTTCGATATTTGATCAATTTTCGTATTTTATGCCTGATCATGAGAAAATACCTTACCACATTGCGGGTGCTGACAGCGGTATGTTTGCTGCTAACGGCGCTGCAAATGCCTTGCTTTGCACAATATCAACCCAACTGGGATAGTTTAGATAAACGTGATACCCCGCAGTGGTGGCAGGATGCCAAGTTTGTAATTTTATTCACTGGGGACTGTATTCCGTTCCCGCCTATGCGCCCGTTCGTGAAGTGCAGGGCGTCTACGAAAAGTATGCGGAGCATTATGCCAACGCCTGCTGACAAACAATAAGCTTTTTACAGATTATCATAACAAATACTTCGGGCCGTATTTTGAATATGCGGACTTCGCAGGGTTGTTCAAGGCACAATACTTTAATCCCAAACAATGGACGGACCTCTTTGAGCGTGCCGGCGCAATATGTGGTGCATACCTCTAAACATCATGATGGCTTTACCCTATGGCCAAGCAAAGAAAGCAACTTTAATAGTGTTGACTTAGGGCCTAAACCCGACTTTGCCGGGGAGCTGACCACTGCCGTGGGAAGCAGAGGTTTACGCATGGGCTTCTACTATTCCCTGCTGGAATAGGATTGTCCGTTGTATAGCCCGGCAACCATCAATCAATGGGTAGACACGCACATGATGCCACAATTGAAAGATCTGGTAAACCGCTATAAGCCTGAGGTGATCTTTGCGGATGGTGAATGGGACTACAACAGCAAAGACTTAAAATCAGCCGAATTCCTGGGCTGGCTATACAATGAATCGCCGGTAAAGGAAAGCGTTGTGGTAAACGACCGCTGGGGTAAGGAGACACGCAGTAAACATGGCGGATACTATACCACGGAATACGACCTGGTACATAATGACCTCGGCATAGGGGACAAAAAGACGCATCCCTTGGAGGAGAGCCGCGGCATTGGAACCTCTTACGGTTATAATCAGTTCGAAACCACAGCTGAATATCGGTCCGGACACCAATGGCTTGATACCCGTAGTCATGCAGGAGCGACTGCTGGATATTGGTGCCTGGTTGAAGCTCTATGGAGAAGCAATATACAATACAAGAGCGTGGAACGGCAATTCTACTAATTTATCAAAAGACATTGCTTTTACTAGAAGAGGAAATTACCCTTTTTTGTATTGCTGAAAAGATGGCTGGAGAATGGGATTGATATTGTAGGCTTGAAAAGCACCGCTAAAATTACTATCCTCGGAAGTAACATAGAGATTGCCGGGAAAAATAAGCTTGGAAAATTGAAGCTTAGACTCCCAACCGTTCCATTTTCAATGCTGTGCGAACAATATGCTTGGGTCTTAAAAATTGAAACATAAGTAATGCCCATGATTTATCTGATCTAATGAGAAGACGAATAGATTGAGGTCTTATCTATTAGGGTTTGATGACGTTTATAGTTGTAGTTTGACGCCCAGGACATCTTTGTTATGTATTTGAACTTACCTATCTTCGTTGTCATATATCTATTTTAAGGGCAGACTCAATTTACGAGCTGTTGTAGGAAAAAAAATAATAATGATAAAAACTAAAGATGATCTTCTATTTTATCTTAAGGAAGACAGGAGTCGCTTAGGCGTTGATGACTTAACCTATCTTAAAAGATTTGCTGCAAAATTGTTTTATTCTGAGAGAGCATTAATCTTTAGCTATGTTGTAAGGCTGAGAAAAACTGAGTTGTACTATAATAGCCAGGTTGGCCCCTTGAGTAAAGTTAAATATTATATCTCTTCGTATAGGTTAAAACGACTTGGAGCAAAACTTATGATTAACATTGGACTAAACTGTACAGGACCAGGCCTGGCAATTTATCACATAGGTGGTATTACTATAAACCCTCTTGTAAAAATTGGAAGCAACTTTGGGCTACAAACCGGGGTGGTAATTGGTCAGACTAAGCCGAATCATGTCCCCATGATAGGTAATAATGTTTATTTTGGCCCTGGTGCGAAAGCCTTTGGTAAAATTACTATCGGGAACAATGTAATTGTTGCACCAAATTCTGTAGTTATTAAAGATGTTCCTGACAACTGTGTTGTCTCAGGCGTTCCAGCAATAGTAATCAAGATTAATTGAATTGTTCTCAAGAAATTATCTGTAACAAATATTAACAAATACATACTCCTTTTCCAATGTTATAGCAGCCTTAAAACTATTCAGATTGTTAAACAAAGAAGTCCTTATTTGAAGACTTCGACATGAAGATCACAAAGTCTATTAAGCGATCTTGTCAAGAATAACAAGTATTTATCTATAAAGATAGTAAGAGCTTTTTGCCAGAGATTGTTTTTGATTAAAAATAGGCCAAAATCATTTTTCCTAGTCCACTTTGTTTAAGTATTTAGAAATTTTAAATATGAATGGATCTTTCCGACGCTATATGTTTAGCTTTTTAGGCACGGCCAAAATCAGAGTGCATAGGAATGCTGCTGGTTGTACGCGTAATTAAAAGAATAAAATCTACTTCAGGACCAAGCCGCAGCTTCTTTCGGATTCTCTGCACAACTGTCGCTTTCCTTAAAAGAAAGGTTAAAAGACCAGCATGTAAATCTGTTACAAGCGACCATTAGAGGTTGTTTGCCGTTTACCGAGCGTAATGGGCAGAAAAAGAGTTATGATCTGCTAAAATACATCTATGATGATTTTTTAAAGAAAAACTCAGATCGCCTCCACGTTATTATTTTGAGTGCCAACTGGATTGCCGGAACCTCAGGACAAATAGACGCGGATTTACCGCGGACGATTGCATACTTAGACCGGTTAGGTATTAAAACGATTATTCTGGTGCAAAACGAGATCTATAAAGTTCCTTTTAGCACAATTGCTGCGCATCAGGTAGAGTACGGCTGGAACGATTCCCAAAATAGTCAGATTGATGATGCCCGGGAACTTAATAAGAGGCTTCGTAGGTTGGTAAAAGACAGGTAGGTAGATATATATACTTTGGCGCAGATTCAGAAAATATCAAACGATAATGTCCCTTATATGTGAAATCACAATCATTATACAAAGTTTGGGTCAGACCAGATCACGCGCTATTTGGTGAGGAAAATGCGGTGTTCAGGAATTTCATCAAGGTACGGCAGACATACTAAGTACACAATTAGCGGTGAAATATTAAATTAAATTAATCCGTATTAAGGTGAAAAGTTAAATTCGACATTATGATAAGTGCATTGGTTAAGAAGTGTAAAGCCTCAGGATCGAATATAGCTTATGTGCTGCTTGCAGCTGCATACTACAAATTGTTTTATGGCAAGCTGATCCTGGCACATCAGAAAGTTACCATCAGAAGGCCGCAGCACATACAGCTCGGCGGCACCTTACAGCTTGGTATTGAGCCAGTAGGCTTTGTGCATCGCTACGACCGTACATTCCTGAATATTGAGGGTAAGCTACATATTGCAGGAAATTTTTCAATTGGACGTGGATGCCGGATTGCCGTTGGCGAACACGCGGAAGTCTCCATTGGTCAGGGGGGGTATATTAATGCCAATACCCGGTTAATCATCATGCACAAGCTGGAAATTGGTAACAATTGCAATATCTCATGGGATTGCCAGTTGTTGGATGAAGATTTTCATACGGTAAACTATCCCGGAAAAAAGCCTAAGGAAAAGGGCATCACGATAGGGGATAATGTATGGATCGGATGTGGAGCAAAAATTTATCAGGGCACCGTTATTCCAGCCGGATGCATTATTGCTGCAGACGCGGTGGTACGAGGTGTATTTACCCTTGAAAACTGTATCATTGGCGGGAATCCCGCACGTGTAATCCGGGAGAACGCTTCCTGGTCATAGCAGTACAGATTGCTAAAAATAAATTACCTTTGGCTATCATGAATAGTATTGACCTCAATTCATTTCCTGAACTAATACCCCGGAGACTGGATTGGGACTCCGCATTCTTTGATATGGAAGTTGCCACTTTGCATATTACTAATGTGAAGGACTTTAATATGCCAGCTTTTCAGGCTGCATCAGCCGCTTACAATTTGGTATACGTATTTGCAGATGAGCTCCTGGATGTGCCGGGATTGAAACTGGTGGATCGAAAGATAACGCTTCAGTATCGCGTTAGCACTGAGCATCGTATTGATAAGCTCCCTGACTTCGATGTTTCCCCCTTCGATCCTGATATACACGATCAGGAAGAATTAATACGGCTTGCTTTACTTAGTGGTGTTTATTCCCGGTTCAACCTGGACAAAAACTTTCGATCTTCTGATTATGAACGGCTTTATCAGGCATGGATACTTAATTCCATCAACGGAAACTTTGCAAGTGAGGTGTTTGTTGCTTCGAATGCTGATCAGCTTCTGGGCTTTATAACCCTGGATGAAAAGGAACAGCACACTGCCGCAATCGGACTGCTTGCTGTAGCTGAAAATACCCGTGGCAAGGGGATAGGTACTGCCCTTATTCGACATGCTGTAGCGAAGGCACAGCAGGCATCTAAACATGACATTCAGGTAGTAACACAAGGTGAGAACCAGCCGGCATTGGCGCTCTATTTGAAAAATAATTTCCACATTACCCAACAGATTAACATTTACCACTACTGGAACCATGATCCCATTTAACAAACCATACCTCTCCGGAAAGGAAACGGACTACATCAGACAAGCTGTTGCTTCAGGTAAAATTTCGGGTGATGGCATGTTCACTAAAAAATGTCACGACTTTTTTGAAAGTACTTTCGGATTTAAAAAAGTGCTGCTCACCACCTCATGTACAGATGCCCTTGAAATGGCGGCCATTTTGATCAACATCGCCCCTGGCGATGAAGTGATCGTGCCCTCGTATACTTTTGTAAGTACGGTAAATGCCTTCGTGCTCCGCGGTGCAACAATCGTGTTTGCCGACAGTGAAGCTTCAAATCCGAATATGGATGCCAGCCGGATTGAGGCGCTGATTACGCCCAGAACCAAGGCGATCGTTCCGGTGCACTATGCCGGCGTTGCTTGCGACATGGACAAAATTATGGCACTTGCAGCGCGATACAATTTGTTTGTAATTGAAGATGCGGCGCAGGCAATAGACAGCTACTATAAAGGCCGTCCTTTAGGCAGCATCGGACATCTTGCGGCTTTCTCCTTTCATGAAACCAAAAACATCATCTCCGGTGAAGGTGGAATGCTTGTGATCAATGACGATCAATTTATCGGCCGGGCAGAGATCATTCGTGAAAAAGGAACGAACAGATCTTCCTTCTTCCGCGGCGAAGTAGATAAGTACGGCTGGGTGGATATTGGATCCTCGTTTCTTCCTTCGGATATCATCGCTGCTTTTCTCTTTGCACAGTTGGAAAACATAGACTCAATACAAAGCCGCCGCATTGAACTCTGGAACAGATATGCGCAGGCATTTGACGCTCCGGAGCTCAAAGGATTGCTCCGCGTGCCCTATATTCCAGAATATGCCAGCTGCAATGGGCATATGTTTTACCTGCTTACCAACAGCATCGAAAGCCGCACAAACATAATTGCAGCCTGTAAAGCAAAGGATATCCATCCGGTGTTTCATTACATCTCCTTGCACACCAGCCCTTATTATGCACAGAAATACAGCGGCGGGGAACTCAGGAATGCCGACCTTTTTACAGCAACGCTTTTGCGCTTACCCCTTTATTACGACCTGAGTTTTGAAGAGCAGGATCAGGTAATAGAAACAATAATTGCCGCAGCGAAGCTTGAAAACAGTTAAACACCTTGTACTGAATGGATTCTTCTGGTCCATAACCAACCAGCTTAGTCTGATTTTAATCGGACTGGCAGTCTCAGGTGTACTGGCCCGCCTCATTACACCGGCAGAATTCGGGATCATTGGTATGGTTTCCTTAGGTACAGGCTTTTTGAATGTAATTAAAGACTTCGGATTCGGAGCCGCTCTGGTTCAGAAAAAGGAAGTTCATGACGATGAATACAGTACTGTATTCTGGATAAACCTCATCATCGGCTTTCTCCTTTGTGCTTTGGTATATAGCCTTGCACCCCTAATTGGACATTTCTTTAAGGAAAGCAGGGTGGAGCCTGTAACCAAGGCGCTTTCTTTTACCTTTCTGCTTAATGCAATTGGAATTGTATGGAACAATAAACTGATTAAAGCAGTTGCTTTTAAGCAGATTTTCTATAGATCTTTTCTCTCTACTATAATCAGCGGCGGCCTGGCAGTTTTCCTTGCCTATCGTGGATACGGGGTATGGGCACTTGTAGCACAAACATACAGCAACATTATTATAAATACGTTTCTCGTTTACTTGCACATTCGCTGGCTGCCCAGGCTGACAATTGAAAAAAAATATGTGATTAGCTTGTTTAAGTTCGGCCTACCCTTGCTGGCAGACCAGTCTATAAACTATTGGGTACGAAATATTGATAATCTTCTGGTGGGCAGGTTTCTTGGCAAAGAGACCCTTGCTTACTACGGAAAGGCCTATACCCTGATGCTCTTGCCGGTGAGCCAGCTTACCGGAACGCTCACAAAAGTGTTGTTTCCGACATTTTCAATGATTCAGGATGATCAGGCGCAGATCGCCGAGATATACCTGAAAATTTCCCGCGTGATCGCATTGATTGCCTTTCCTTTAATGACAGGCTTGTCCCTGCTTGCGGAACCGCTGATTCTGATTGTTTATGGCCCGCAGTGGCATGCTGCAGTGCCCATCTTCCAGGTGCTTAGCTTATTGGGAATGCTGCAGGCAATAGCAGCACTTAGTGGCGACATTTATCTGTCTCAAGGTAAAACGGCACTCATGTTTAAAGTTGGTTTAGTCTCTAAAGGATGCATGATTATCGGCATTGTCTCTGGACTATTTTCAGCAGGTTTAATGGGAATGGTTTATGGCTATTGTATAACCTCTATGCTGGCATTTTTCCTGGAAACATATTACCTCGGCAGGCTTATACGCCTCAGCCTCGTAAAAATATTGCTTAACATTGCTCCATACCTTGGGGTAACAATGCTCTGCCTGGTTCTGGCTGCGTGTGGCTTCCGCAGCTTTCATTTTTCAGTGCTGCCGGATTTTATCATCAAAGGCTTGAGTTTCGCTTTAATATACCTGTTACTTTGTTTTATCTTCCGTCTTGATGCGTTAAGCGATATACTGAAGCTGATCCGGAAGCGTTAATTTTCATGAACTATGAAATGCCATGACACAGCCCTGAAAGAAATTGTACATCTGATGCCCGATGAAAAGTTCCTTGACTATTTTATAAAAATGTCTGAACATTATCTTCCCGGAAGGTCATCTTATATTATTACCGGTGCTGTCAAACCCTTAAAGTTTATCAAATCAGAAACGGAATCGATCAGGCTGCTATCCGACTTTGAAGATGGGCTTTCAGGTCTTTGCAAATTGCTTGAGGGTTCGCGACTCATCGTCTTTCATAGCTTTACTACAGAAATGCTGCCCTTTATTCGTCGAATACCTGCACACCTGAAAAAACATTGGCTGTTTTGGGGATTTGACGGTTATGCTGCCATGCCATATCCCAGGTATCTGGGCTGGCACTCAGACCGGGCACGCTTTCCTCCAGGCCTTTCCGGATTGCTGAAGTTCTTTGTCAGCCGGGGAGCCGGTAGGTTTCTAAACGCGCATCAGAAAGAGGTACGCGAAATAATCCAGTCAATGGACTATTGCATCACTTGGGTTTACGACGACTACTTGCTTGCCCGTTCCATTAATCCCCGGATTAAATATTTAAACTTTAGTTATTATGCAGCTGAGTTTATGGGCTTTGCAGATATCGGGAGCGTTGCTTTCAATCCAAACCGCCTGTTTCTGGGGAACTCAGCCTCACCCACCAATAATCATCTCGAAGCGCTCAGCTATCTGCATAAGATTCGTTATCCGGGAGAAATTATTTGCCCGCTTTCATATGCCGATCATGGCTGCTATGTAGCGGAGGTGCTAGCAACAGGTGCCCGCTACTTCGGAGCGCGCTTCAGAGCCCTTAAGGACTTTATGCCTTTGCAAGAGTATCAGTCGTTGGTAGATAGCTGCGGACTGGTATGGATGAATCATAAACGCCAGCAGGCAGCAGGTAACCTCTTTGCCGGCTTTGTGGCCCAAAAGGTAATTATTACCGACGAAAGTAATCCTATGAACACAACCTTTAAGGAATGGGGCCTGCATTTTTACACCAAAGATGTACTATCGGAGCTCCAGGCACCCGAGGCTTTGAAACTTGCGGAAAACCGCAGGATTATCCTGGAGAAAGTTCGTATGGGTGCCAATGCGCCCTTCTTTGAAGCGCTAGGCAACATGAGTATTTAAAACCTTAACTTCGCCTGAATCTTAAACACAGCATACATACGATGGTTACGATTATTACAGTAGTATTTAATGGAGAAAAGACAATTAAGGATACCATTGAAAGTGTGTGCCGGCAGACGGTGCTTCCCGGCGAATACCTCATCATTGATGGGGGATCTACCGATGGTACCCCGGCAATTGTTGCGCCATACTTGAAGAGTTACCCATTCATCAAATTTATAAGCGAGCCGGATCAGGGTATTTATGATGCCATGAATAAAGGCATACGGCAGGCCAGTGGTGATCTTATTGGGATGATCAATGCTGATGACTGGTATGAAAATGATGCTATTGAAAAGATGTCCCGAGCCTATGCGCATCATGGAACCGGCGTTTACTATGGCATCCTTCGTTACCATCTCAACAATATGGAGTACTATCTGGAACGGTCAAGCCATAACTTCCCGGCAGAAAGGATGATTCCGCATCCGGCAACCTTCGTCAGCAGGGACATCTATGATAAGCATGGATTTTTTAATCTGAAGTACCGGTATTCAGCTGACCTGGATTTTGTGATCAGGCTCTTTAAAGCAAATGCCCCTTTTTTTCCAATGGATGATGTTATTGCTAACTTTCGTATTGGCGGCGCCTCCTATACATTACGTTCGGCACTGGAAGCCCTGGCTATACGTCGCAAATACGACCTGCTAAGCAGCAGGCAATATTGGAGGTCAGTTGCCATTCATCAATTGAAGTTTCTGTTCAGATGAAAATCAGACTCCTCACGATAACACATTACGCAACGCTCTACGGCGCAAATCGATCGCTGCTTAACCTGATTGATGCCACACGTGACCAAATTGATTGGACAGTGATCTATAAAGGGCAGGATGGGCCTTCAGGAAGTATTGCTACGGAACTGAGAAAACGTGGTGTGACATGCTTTGCAGTGCCTTTTATCGTAGATATCTGTCTGCCAAAGCGAACGCTGAGAAACAATAGCCTCATACATGCGCTTACCTTTTTGTATAACATCTTTCTGGCCTTGTGCATGGGTGTGTATGCCCGGGTTCGTGGATTTCATTATCTACACACCAATACCACCGCAAGCTGCCTTGGTGCATACATCAGTTTCTGGAGTCGTATTCCGCACGTTTGGCACTTCCGGGAATTTTTAGATATAGATTATCATTATACCTATAAGTTCGGGTTTGGATTTCTGCGATTTTGGGCAAACAAAGCTTATCGGATTATCGCGATCTCAGACGTAATTGCGCAGAAAGCAGTAATACAAAGAGGAATTACTGCAACATCCTGCATTTTGTACAATGGTGTGATCTCCAGAGCCAACATACCTGCATTGAAGCAAATTCCTTTACACCAGCCCAGGAGACTCTGCATTGTCGGCCTGTTGGACCCCTCTAAAAATCAGCTGGAAGCTATTGCGGCCTTGCGTATCCTGTTGACCAAAGGTTACGAGCTGGCCCTGGACATTGTAGGTGAGCAGCAAGGAGCCTACTATGATTTACTTTGCGCTTATGTACAAGAGCATGGATTGCAGCAGGTGGTATGTTTTACCGGTTATGTGAGCGATCAATCTGCAATATTCCTGAATGCTGACATCACACTGATGTGTTCGCCAAACGAAGCAATGGGCAGGGTTACTATCGAAAGTATGGCACAGGGTGTGCCTGTTGTGGGTTATGATAGTGCAGGTACCTCAGAGCTCATTGAACATGGTGTAAGCGGCTTACTATATGCTGGAGGGCCAGAAGCATTGGCGATGGCAATAGCATCGCTGCTGGATGATCCGATACTTTACAGGAAGCTGGTGGTTAACGGGCATCGTCAGGTCGGAGAACGCTTTAGTACTGAGAACTATGCGGCAGGCTTTCTGCAACTGCTTGCTAATGCTTAGCACTTTACTTCACTTCACGAAAACCTACACATTGCTGCGATAATATGTACCTTTTTTTTGCCGCTCGCTAAATTGGAATTACCTTAGTGCATATATTTAGTTAGGTTTAACTTAAAGATAAGAAACGCTTAATAAACAATGAAGAACATTAAGAAGATATGCTGCATTGGTGCAGGTTATGTTGGTGGGCCCACCATGGCAGTAATTGCCAAACAATGTCCCGAAATTACAGTTACCGTCGTAGACTTAAATGAGGCACGTATTGCGGCCTGGAATGACGAAGACGTAACCAATATCCCGGTATACGAACCCGGTTTGGATGCTGTTGTGGCAGAAGCCAGGGGCAGAAACCTGTTTTTCTCTACAGAAGTAGACAAAGCCATCGATGAAGCGGACATGATCTTCATTTCTGTAAACACCCCGACCAAGACTTACGGTGCCGGGAAAGGAATGGGTGCCGATTTAAAATACATTGAACTCTGCGCACGCCAGATTGCGCGTGTGGCAAAAAATGATAAAATTGTAGTAGAGAAATCTACGCTGCCGGTACGTACTGCAGAGGCACTTCGCGACATTCTGCACAATACGGGAAATGGCGTGAAGTTCCAGATTCTTTCGAACCCGGAGTTTCTAGCCGAAGGTACTGCCGTAGAAGATTTACTCGCGCCAGACCGCGTGTTGATTGGTGGTGATCCTAGTGAAGAAGGTCAGGAGGCGATCGAAGCCTTAGTTTCAATTTACAACAAATGGATTCCGCGTGAGCGTATCCTGACGACCAATGTCTGGTCTTCAGAGCTTTCGAAGCTGGTGGCCAATGCCATGCTTGCACAACGTATCTCTTCCATGAACTCCATTTCTGAGCTTTGTGAGAAAACGGAGGCTAATGTAGGTGAGGTTGCACGCGCAATCGGTGCCGACAGCCGAATTGGTTCGAAGTTCCTTAAAGCCTCTGTAGGTTTTGGTGGTTCATGTTTTCAGAAGGACATCCTGAACCTGGTTTACATTTCCCGTTCCTTTGGTTTGCAGGAAGTGGCTGACTACTGGGAGCAGGTGATCATTATGAACGATCACCAGAAAAGACGTTTTGCGGAAAACATTGTACGTAAGCTGTACAACACTGTTGCCGGCAAGAAGATCGCTTTCCTGGGCTGGGCATTTAAAAAGGACACCAACGATACACGGGAGTCTGCAGCGATCTACGTAGCAGATATGCTGCTGAATGAACAGGCAAATATCAGGGTCTTTGATCCTAAGGTTGAAGAAAAGCAGGTACATGCTGACCTGGATTACCTGAACACACGCCCGGCAGAAGAAAACCACGATTCGGTAAAAAGCTTTGATGATCCGTATGAAGCCTGTAAGGACACGCATGCAATTGCAGTACTTACCGAATGGGATGAGTTTAAAGATTACGACTGGCAACGCATTTACGATAATATGTTAAAGCCCGCGAAGATTTTTGATGGTAGAAATCTCCTGGATGTGAAAAAATTACAAAGCATAGGATTTACCGTACAAGCAATTGGTTCATAGGCAGAATTGCCCTTGTTTCAGCATTGAAGGCAGCTTTTTTAAGCTGCCTTTTTTTGTGCGCTACGCTTTGTGAATGAGGTAAATACTCATTTTTGCGTCAAAACACATTTTCTATTTTTTTTATACAAGTATTAATAACATCTTTGTGTATAATCGTGCAAGGGATTCTACACAATTTCCCGCTATTGATAAACTTATCAACATTGAAGTTGTTTAATAGTGAAAGAAAGTCCGAGTTCCAGCACGTAAACCAGGCGTAAATCATGAAAGTATTAGTAACGGGTACCACAGGCAAATTAGGAAAACAAGTAATTAACTGGTTTTCTCAGTATTATTCCGATTATCAGATCGTAGAACTTAGCGACTTGGCTGACGCGGCCGTAATAAACCACCTGTTTACTACGCAGCAGTTTGATTCTGTAATTCATATTGCAGTAGGGGGAACACCAAATCCAAAGGGAACAAACACGCTGCTTGCTGCGGCGAATGCCCACTGGTCCGGTAATCAGGATGCACATCGCTTTCTGCTGGTGACCGCGGATATGTTTGGTGCGGAATTGCTGCTACGTGAGTATCATGAAGCACAAGGCATGAACCTCTTGGTTTCAAGTTGTGAAGAGACTTTCGCTTCAGAAGATTTTCCTTTTGTGTATTCTGGCATTGCGCAGCAACAAGTGGCAAGCAATAACGGAACTCCTGTTTATGCTAAGGGGCAGGAAGTGCCGGAGTGGTTTTGGGTAGACAGTGAGGCTTGTGCGCTTGACGTATTGTTTCACCAGGCTGAGGCTGGAAAAGCATATACCGTTGGTGGAATGAACGCCTGGAAGCGCTCTGACCTGGAATATAATCCGATTGTTCAGCTCCTTCAACATACCTTTTCTACTGCGAATGCACGATGAGCTACACAAACGTACTGTGAAGCAAAGTTGACATTGATTTTTTTTATAATTTGCGGCGCTTTCAATGAAAGTTTAGCAACATTATATAATTAATCATCTCGACAATGGCCATACAGACCCGTTACAATTATCTATTGCGTTATGTTTTGCTGATTACGGATGTAATCATGCTCAATTTGGTTTACTTCCTCTCTTATTTTATTACCAGGGAACTGGGTAAGGATGTAGAAGCGGAGCTAGACTCGAACTACGTGATTGTCTGTAATTTGATCTGGTTCTTTTGTGCAGCATTCTTCGGTTTGTACAGCCTTTATGGTATTCGCCGCCTGGAGCGCATTTACCGCGAAAGCTGGAGAAGCATTTCACTTCACTTTGTCGTATTTACAGTTTATCTGCTCTTTTCACGCAACACTGACTTTTCAAGATCTTTCCTGCTGGTGTTTTATGGAATGCTCTGTTTGTCCTTCTTGTTAAACCGTTTTCTGGGTACGGCCTTCCAGTATGTACTTCTGAATAAGTTTCACGCAACAAAGAAGGTTGCTGTTATGGGATCTAACGAGACCGCCTTGCGAATCTCCGAATACCTACAGAAGCAACGTACATTAAGCTTTTACGGCTTTGTGGGTGATGATGACAGTATTTATAATGAGGAGGGCGGCATTGTTTCTGATCTGGTCTCCGAAAAATTCTCTTTGGCCGCCGCCGCGGGTGTGCAGGATGTTTATGTAGCGGTTTCGCCGCACCGGATGACGGAAGTTAGCGCGCTTGTTGATGAGGCTGACCGACAGTGTGTGCGCTTGAAGTTTATTCCTGATCTTGGTGGCTCTTTAGCTTCTCCATATACCATCGACTATCTTGGTGGTGAATTCCCGATTATTACCTTGCGCTCAGAACCGCTGGAACTGATGCAGAACCGCTTTAAAAAGCGTTTGTTTGACCTGGTTTTCAGTAGTCTGGTAATCATCTTTGTGTTAAGCTGGCTATACCCCCTTATTGGTATTCTGATCAAGTGGGAGAGTAAAGGTCCGATCTTATTTAAACAACTACGTTCAGGCAGGAATGATACCCCATTCTGGTGTTACAAGTTCCGCAGTATGACGGTGAACTCCGACAGTGATAAAAAACAAGCAACAAAGAATGATGCTCGAATCACCAGAATCGGTGCCTTCCTGAGAAGGACCAGTCTGGATGAAATGCCGCAGTTCTTTAATGTTTTTCTTGGGAACATGAGTGTTGTTGGACCGCGTCCGCACATGCTGAAGCATACTGAAGAATACAAGGCCATCATCTCTAAGTTTATGGTGCGTCATTTCCTGAAACCTGGTATTACCGGCTGGGCACAGGTGAACGGATTTCGTGGCGAAACCAGGCTTCTTGAGGATATGGATAACCGGGTGAAATACGATATTTACTACCTGGAAAACTGGACAACGGCACTGGATGTGCGGATTATCTTCATGACGATTATCAACGCCATCCGTGGCGAAGAGAACGCGTATTAATCTCTTTGATTATCATTCTTATGCTCTAAATTGTCCTATATTTGCAGCTTTACTAATCTTAAAAGATTGCTACCTGTATTTGATTTATGGATATAAAAAGAGGTTTGGCGCTGTTGTTTTTCATGGTGTTACTGGCATTTACGCCAGCGGCATTTGCACAAAGCAACTATGCTGATGTTAAGGTTGATGAACTTACTGATGCCCAGATCAGGCAACTGATGCAGCGGGCAGAGTCAATAGGGTACAATGATGCTCAACTTGAGCAGATGGCCCTGGCACAGGGAATGCCCCAAACGGAAATCCAGAAGCTCAGACTTCGGGTTCAGCGCATCCGAAATACACAGGGTGCCAGCAACGCGCCGGTTCAGTCTTACGGTGACAACCCTGTTATGCAGGATGCCTCAGGACGAACTTACAACAGCCAGCTTTACAACAGAGACTCCATTGGGATGAATGGTGCAGATTCGCGTATGCAGCGCCGTCTCGAAACACAGGATCTTTTTGAAGGTATGCGACCGAAGGTATTTGGCGCTGAACTTTTCAGAAACTCCAACATCACTTTTGAGCCAAACCTACGTATGGCTACCCCTAAAAACTATGTGATTGGTCCGGATGATGAACTGCTTGTTGATCTTACCGGTGACAATGAGGCAAATTATCGTTTGCCCGTAAGTCCGGATGGTACCATCAGGCTACAATATGTTGGCATCATACCTGTGTCTGGACTCAGCATTGAGCAGGCCACAGCGAAAGTCCGTGCAGCAATGTCAAAGACTTATCCCGGCCTGCGTACAGGGCGGACGAATGTGGCCCTGAATCTGGGTAACATCCGCGGCATAAAAGTGGTGCTTACCGGGGAAGTCGTAAAACCCGGAACATATACCTTGCCCTCGCTGGCTACCGTGTTCAATGCCCTTTATGCCTCTGGCGGACCATCGGAAAACGGTTCCTTCCGGAAAATTCAGGTAATTCGAAACAACCGGGTGGTGAGCACCATCGATACTTACGACTTTCTGGTAAACGGGCTGCAAAAGGGAAACATTCGCTTACAGGATCAGGACGTGATCCATATACCCGTATACGACATCCGGGTTGAAATTGCCGGGGAGGTGAAACGCCCGGCATACTTCGAACTGCTACGGGAGGAAAATATACAGGATGTGTTAGACTACGCCGGCGGGTTCAGCACACGCGCTTATACGGCCAGGATAAAGGTGTTGCAGAATACAGCACGCGAACGCCGAATAACCGATATTGCTGCGCTCGACTTTGGAGCGTATCACCCTAAGAACGGAGATAAATTTGTTGTAGAGCAAATCCTTGATCGTTTTGAGAACCGCGTGGAAATTTCCGGTGCGGTATTCCGTCCGGGACAATATGAACTTGAAAATGGGCTCAGCCTTCGCGCACTGATTAATAAAGCGGAGGGTTTACGTGAAGACGCCTTCATGAACAGAGGCTACATAAACCGGCTGAATGTGGACAATACCCTTTCCCTGATTGCTTTTGATGTACAGAAGATAGTTGCTGGCAGTAGTCCAGATATTCTCCTGCAAAGAGAAGATAAGGTTACCATATCTTCGCTCTTTGACCTCCGGGATGAGTATAAAGTAATGATACAGGGCGAAGTGCGGGACTCCGGCACTTTCGAGTATGCTGAAAACATGAGCCTTGAAGATCTGATCCAAATGGCAGGTGGTTTCCGTGAAGGTGCTACACCTAATCGTATAGAAATTTCCCGGAGGATAAAGAACAGCGATGCACGCTCAGTTTCCGCAATTACTGCAGAAGTGTTTACGGTTAATATCGATCAGAACTTGCGTCTTTCCGACCAGCAGTTCGTACTCAAACCATTTGATGTTGTCTCTGTAAGAAGTTCTGAAGGATATCAGGTACAACGTCAGGTAACCCTTGAGGGTGAAATACTTTACCCGGGAACCTACACCATTACCCGCAAAGATGAACGTATATCCGACCTGATCGTCCGTGCCGGTGGCCTGACACCTTCAGGCTATGCGGAAGGTGCCTCTTTAAAAAGACCAGGACCGAAACCCATTCTTAATGAGAAAAGTAAAAATGCAATAAACGACGAAGACGAAGAAGCTAAAAAGTTCCTGAACCTAAAAAGGTTGCAGCAAACGGGTGTTAAGGATACGCTCGCCGCAGATGTGGAGCAGAAACTTATCCAGTCAGATCTGGTTGGAATAGAGCTAGCATCGATATTGAAGAAGCCGAAGTCTAAGATTGACCTTATTGTAGAGGATGGCGACGTGATCCGCGTGCCAAAGCAGCTGCAGACGGTACGTGTAACAGGAGAGGTGTTAAACCCGAACAACATTGTATACAATTCCGGTAAGGGCTTTAAGCAGTATGTAAATGGTGCTGGAGGCTTTACAAGTACGGCACTCCGACGGGGTGCTTACATCAAATATGCGAATGGCTCGGTTGAGTCTGCACGCAAATTTTTATTCTTCAATAACTTTCCTAAAGTGAAGCCCGGCGCGGAAATCCTGGTACCAAAGCGTGCGGTTACGGAGCGATTAACGCCCCAGGGCTGGATCGGCATTGGTACTGCTGTTGCCAGCATGGCCGCAATTATTGTTAGTTTATTGAGGTAAGCATGGAAATCAGAACACAGCACACTGAAAAAAATCCACAGGGGGAAGTGTCTTTAAGGGAGGTAATCCTTAAGTTTCAGGCAGCCTGGAGATACCTGCTTTCCAAGAAATGGGTCATTGGAGCTTGCTGTCTAGTAGGAGCGATGCTCGGTATTACTTATGCCAGCTTTAAAAAGCCGGTTTATACCGCAACAACGACCTTTGTACTGGAAGAGGGTTCGTCATCAGGTTCCTTAGGAAATCTTGGAGGACTAGCCTCTCTGGCTGGTATTGATCTTGGCGGCAGCAACAGTGGATTGTTTACCGGAGATAATATCCTGGAACTTTATAAGTCGCGTGCCATGATCCAGCAGGCATTATATAGCCGCGCTGCTGATACCAAAAAGTTGCTTGTTGAGGAATTCATTGAATTCAATAATCTTAAAGAGCAATGGCCGGATGTGGACTGGTCTAAAGTGAAGTTTAAACCCGGCCAGAGCAATCAGGTGCAGGATAGTGTAATGCGCGAAGTGGTGAAGGTGATTAATGAAAAGTACCTGAGCGTAACTAAACCTAATACAAAGTTGAGCATTATTCAGGTAGACGTGAAATCTGCTGAGCCGCACTTTGCAAAGAACTTCAACAATGAAATTGTTAATGCGGTAAATAAATTCTACATCGAAACGAAGACCAAACGTTCGCTGACCAACATCCGCATCCTGCAGCATAAGACCGACTCGGTTCTGGCCGTAATGAATGGCGCGATCAATCGTGCTGCTGCTGTTGTAGATGCTACACCGAATATAAACATCACGCGCCAGGCACAGCGAACGGCTCCGGTGCAACGCTCGCAGTTTACTGCTGAAACAAACCGTGCGATACTTTCCGAACTGGTAAAGAACCTGGAAATGTCCAAAATGGCGCTAATGCGTGAAGCGCCACTGATCCAGGTGGTAGACGTGCCGGTTTATCCGCTGGAGCGGCATAAACTTGGTCGCCTGAAGGCCGGTCTTGCCGGTATTCTGCTCTTTGGCTTTTTAAGTACCGCTTATTTATTAATACGACACTTTCTTAAGCAACTGATGAACGTGCCCGGGGATGCCAGCTGATTTGCGTAATGCTTTAACCAAGGACAACAGCATATGTTTTATCTGATTCTTTTTCTGGTACTTGTTTTCTGTTGCTGTCTGGAGTTTCTTAAGGTCGACAAACTGTACCAGTACATCGGATATTTAGGAGCTTCTATACTGCTCTGGCTTGTTGCAGGCCTGCGTTACGAAACTGGTGGAGACTGGACCGCTTATACGGTAGCCTTCAATAGCTTCGAGCCGCTAGGGCTAGTTCTCCGGAACCAGGCACCCAACTATACAGACAGTTATATGGAGCCCGGTTTTAAGCTGATCAATGCTCTGGTGAAATCGCTGAACGGGAATGTGCAGCTGGTATTTTTTATTGTAGCAAGCATCAATGCCTGCCTACTGTTTTTTACCCTGCGCAAGTACCTCCACTATCCTACGATAGGCCTCATTTTATATTTTGGCTCCTTGTATTTTAACATGGATATGGTGGCTATACGGCAATGTACTGCGGTGCTCTTTTTTTTTAAGTCCCTGGAGTATGTTTACGAGCGAAAGCTTTGGAAGTTCTTTCTAACCATCATTCTGGCAGCAATGTTCCACCGTTCTGCGCTACTCCTCCTGCCCCTCTACTTTATCCTCCCCCTTAAACCGGCAAAGTCTTCTTACCTGCTTATCTTCCTGTTCTGCCTTCTGGTTTATATGGCTAACATTGAATGGATCAAGCCTATACTGCTCAGAATTGCAGGGTTTATTGGCGGTGGGAACGGTGCCATTATTGAGAATTACGTTACTTCACCGATCTATGGGGTAGGGCGAGTTCTAAGTGTGGGCTTACTTATTAATATCATGCTGTTTATCCTGTTCTACTTGAACTTTAATCAACTTAAAAGACTGAAGTTTTTTTATGTTTTCTTCAATCTTTTTATTATAAATATTTTCGTCTACTTCGTTTGCTTTGAGCTCCTGGAGCTGGCTAACCGGTTGCGGTACTATTTCCTGCTCTCCAATCTATTTTTGCTTCCATCCATTATCATCCTGTATGGCGATGTATATCGTCGGAGCATTGCATTTGCTTTTTGCATCGTATTTTCTTTTTTCTACGCCAGGAACATACTCCTGGAAATGCCTACAGGAATAGCATACAACCCGTATCAGAACTATCTTATTCATGAGTTGTTCGACCTGGAGAGTGATGGTCGGCAACGTCTGGATAAGAGCAATGAAGAATTAATTAAAGGCAGGGGAAATTGAAAGAAAAAATACTTTTTATCGGTCACCGGGATAAGTTTTATGGCGCAGAGTCCGTGCTCCTGGAGGTGATTGGGTTTTATGCCGCACAGGGTCATCAATGTGATGTTGCATTGCCTCTTGGACTGAGTAGTGGCTTCAGTGATAAAGTGCGTTCAGAGGGGCTTCAGGCCAGGATTGTAAAAGCACCCTACCGCATTATAAATCCACGATGGTGGCTCAGCATAATCATCCTCCCCTGGAATGCAATATTCGGATTCTATCTGCTGTTCTACGCTAAGCTGCGCAAGGTTGAAGTGATCTATTCCAACACCTGTCTAAACATCGTCGGGGCATACCTTGCTTTGTTGTTGAACAAAAAGCACCTGTGGCATTTTCATGAACAGCCTACCAGTAGCGACTTCCGCTGGATACCCACTTTTCTGTTCCCTGTATACCGGTATCTGCTTCGCCGGGAGCGTACCACCGTGATCTTTATCTCGAAGGTACAGAAGGAACTTTGGGAACAGGAGCTGGGTATGACCTTTGAATATTATGTGATCTTATATAATCCACCCAGGAAACTACCACCACCAGCACCGGAGAGCGGCTTCGATGGACTTAGCTTCGGCTTTTTAGGTAGCTTTACCGGACCGAAAAATGTACTAATGCTACAGGATTGTTTTATGCAGCTGAAAGCAAAATATCCAGAGCAACCGATGCGACTGTTGATCATGGGCAACGGACCTCTTAAAGCTAGGATTTTGCAAAAGGCAGGTCTGTCAGAAGCTGAGTCTGGCATGAAGCTAATTGATTATAGTTCAGACGTAAAGCCATTCTATGATGCCATAAATGTGCTGGTGTTACCTTCGGTATTCGAGTCCTGGGGACTTACGGCATTGGAAGCGATAAGCCTGAAAAAGGCCACGATTGTGACCTGTAATACGGCGCTATCGGAAATCCTTCGGGATGGACAAGATTGCACATTTATAGACCCAAACACGCCAATGTCCTTATTTAATGCTATGGAAAGCTTAGTTTTGAAGCCGGCATTACTCGACATTATGGCAAACACGGGGTTTGAAACGCTTAAGAACATGAGCTTGCGCGAAAAGTTTGAAGCGGCACTATTGAAAATATTGAAGGACTAATTTATGGTATCTGTATGTATGGCGACATATAACGGCGAGCGTTTTATTGGCGAGCAGCTGACTTCAATTTTGAAGCAATTGCAGGCGGATGACGAGCTGATTATATCAGACGATCGATCAGTTGACAATACCATCAGCATTATTAATGCTTTGAACGATCCGCGGATCAAGCTTTTTCACCATGAACCAAAGGGACGGCCAACGGAAAACTTCCAGCATGCCCTGGAACAGGCTAAGGGTGAATACGTATTTCTTGCAGATCAGGATGACATTTGGCTGGATCACAAGTATAACAGGACATTAAGCTTATTGAAGACCAATGATCTGGTGTTGAGTAACTCCATTCTGGTTGATGAAGACAAGCAGGTGTTGCATCCTTCTTTTTTTGAGTTTCATGGATCTCGGAAGGGGATTGTCAGCAATGTAATCAAGAATTCTTACTTCGGTTCTTGCATGGCATTTAGAAGGTCGGTATTAGACTATGCTTTACCTTTTCCACCATCCCGGGAAGTGGGGCACGACGTATGGCTTGGCCTGGTGGCAGAAATTGTTGGCAAAGTCTACTTTGACAATGAGCCGTTGATCATGTACAGAAGGCATGCCCAGGCGGTCACTAGCCATGGTATGGCTAAAAGTGACCGCAGTTTATTTAAGAAGGTGTTTGGACGGCTTATCATGTTCAGATATGTTTATGAGTTCTATAAAAAGTATAAATTGAATGGAAAAAGGATTAGTATCAATCATAACTCCAATGTATAATGGAGAACGTTTTGTCGCCAGAACGATGAACGCTGTTTTAAGTCAGACCTATCCTTTATGGGAAATGCTTATTGTTGATGATGGATCCAACGATCAGGGGCCGGCGCTTGTCCGGGAATATACTTTGAAAGACAGCCGGATTAAGTTGTTTACCCAAAGTAACGGTGGTTCAGCCGCGGCAAGGAATAATGGTATCCGACGGGCAAAAGGACAATATATTGCTTTGCTGGATGCTGATGATACCTGGAATTCAGACTTTCTGGAGAAACAGCTGGCTTTGATGAAAAGGAAAAACGCACAGCTGGTTTATGCTTCACATACTCGTATTGATGAAAATGACCGGGAGATACTGCGCCCATATATTGTTCCTGAAAAGGTAAACTATAACGCTTTGTTAAGAAATTGTTACATCTCCTGCCTTACAGGTTTATATGATACTTCTACCTTTGGCAAAGTCTACCTGCGTGAAGATATGAAAAGCTTGCGCGATGACTATGTATATTGGCTTGAAATCATCAAGAAAGTGAAAGTTGCATACGGTAACAAAGAGGTGCTCGCGAATTATCGTATGTTGAACACATCTGTAAGCCGAAACAAGAAGACTGTAATTATACCACAGTTCAAGGTGTTGTACAAAGTCGAAAAACTGGGATTGTTTCGTAGTCTGTACTATCTTTTTACTTGGGCAATCATTAGCTACTTTAAATATAGAAAATGATGTAAAAGCCATCTAAATTAATTTTAACCCTCTCCGCAAAATATGCATTACCTGCTAATCTTCCTTATTTCACTATTAACAGTGGTATTCAGCATTCCACCCATCATTAAAGTGTCTTTTATGAAACGCCTCTTTGATAAGCCCTTGGAGTTGCGGAAGATCCATAAACGAATTGTGCCCAATTTTGGCGGTATCGCGATATTTACTGCATTTCTATTTGCTTCCTCCCTGCTGATTCCCGCTTCCCGGCTTCCTGAAGGGAACGTGCTCTTAGCTGCAGCCCTGATCATGTTTATGACCGGGTTGAAAGATGATATTGTAGGACTTTCGCCCAGTATCAAGCTCGTCGCCCAGTTTACCACAGCAATTATTGTAACTATGGTAGCCAATATGCGAATTAATAACCTGCTTGGTATTTTAGACATTACGGAGCTGCATGAGGTATCCAGTGTGTTACTCACAATCGTTTTTATTATCGGTGTTGTAAATGCTTTTAACCTGATTGACGGCATAGACGGACTTGCAGGCTCACTGGGTTTGCTGATGTCCATCATTTATGCATACATTTTCTTTAAATCTGGAGATACAGGTTTCTCTTGGCTTGCTATGGCCCTTGCAGGTGCGCTGACAGGCTTCCTGTTTTTCAACATTACACCGGCAAAAATCTTTATGGGCGACTCAGGGTCGCTGCTTCTGGGCTTTATGGCTTCAGTTTTCACGGTCCGGTTCCTGCAATCTGGCAATACAGGGGTTGTTATAGGATCCTTCTTCGTCCAGAATCATATCAGTTTAGCCCTGGCCATCCTTATCATTCCAATATTCGACACGCTGCGGGTATTCACGCTGAGAATCCTTAAAAATACCTCACCTTTTATGGCCGACAGCAACCATTTACATCACAGGTTGTTGCAGCTGGGGCTTAGTCATATTCAAACTACCTTCATATTGTCATTTGTTACGGTACTCTTTATAATGCTCGCGCTGACCCTGCAGGAACTCGGTGCAGGCCAGGTACTAGCCATTATGGTGGTTGCAATATTGCTTACTAATGGCCTGCTGTCGCTGTACATAGAGGCCTATAAACGATCATTACTAAACCTCAGTGCCGCGGCAGAGCAGTTGAACAAACCTGGCAAGAGTAGAATCGGGAAGGGGGCTGTACACCGGGATGTGCTGCACCGGATCTTCAAAAAGTGAGATCCTTCAGCGTTGTCTTTTGGTGTTATATACCACAAATATGGTATTCGTAATAAAGATATTTACCGACATTAAGTGTAGACACACGCTACATTTCCCACTACTTTAAACACACTACTTATCCGGGAAAACGTACTTCACAATTTTCACTTTCTTCCACCCTGCGTAGCGGGTAAATCTGGGCGGTAAACCGCCTTTTTTTGTGAATCAAATCGTGAAATTGCACACATTTGGTCTTTCCGGCTCCGAAAAAATAATTTGTAGATTGCCTTGCAAATCAAAGTATTACAAACTGGCCTTGTTACCCTTAGCCCAATATTATTTTCCGCTTAAAGCTGGAAAAAGGGCATGGAGCGATAAGGCTTAATATTTGTTAATGGCTATTTTGTTTAGGAAAGATTTAACAAAACTATATGGAGTTTGAGGTTTACTTAAGGGCGTTTAAACCTGAAGACGCCGTTTTTATTAACGACCTGCGAAAAAATAAACAAATAGAAGAGAAGATCGGTGGCGTAACCAAGTTCGTATCTCTTGAACGAGAACAGAAATGGGTGAACGACATCATTTACAACGACGATCCCCGTAACGGTTGGCTCGCCGTATGTGAGATAGGCGGCGACGACAGCATTATTGGCTATGCCTCGGTAAACGACATCGATTACCGGAACGGTACCTGCATTGGCGGCGGCATTAAAGTGATTTCGCCTACACCAGGAAAGTTTTACGGGTTGCAGGTGCTGCTGCTCGGCATGCGCCACGCTTTCGAAGAACTGCGTATGGTGCGCTTCGCTGTTTATGTACTGGAAGAAAACAAAGGTTCCCTGCGCATTATGGAACGTGCCGGACTGAAACGTGAGGGCTTCCTTCGCAAATACATGTACAAGAACGGTGCACACCGCAACTGCTGGCTGCTGAGCATTACCGATGAGGAATACCGCGAGACTAAACAAAAATTCAATATATGATCCCGATTACCAAACCATTCATGCCTCCTGCGGAGGAGTATGCACATTATTTGAAAGGGATCTGGCAGCGCCAGTGGATCACCAATATGGGACCGCTTTCCAGTAACCTGGAGCTGATCATTAAAGATTATCTGAAGGTAAACCACTTGCTGTATGTAACCAACGGCACCGTAGCCTTGGAAATGGCTATGAAAGGCCTGGAATTACAAGGGGAGGTGATCACTACCGCATTCTCCTTTGTCGCAACCACCAGCAGCATTGTCTGGGCAGGCTGTCAGCCCGTGTTTGTAGACATCGACCGGGAAAGTCTGAATATCGACCCAACTAAGATCGAGGAAGCCATAACCGATAAAACCGTTGCCATTCTGGCGACGCATGTTTACGGAAATCCCTGCGACGTAGAGGCCATTGATGCCATCGCTAAAAAACATAACCTGAAGGTGATATACGATGGTGCCCATGCTTTTGGCGTGCAACTTAACGGACAATCCATCTTTAACTATGGAGATGTGTCTGTCTGCAGTCTGCATGCCACCAAGCTCTACCATACCATTGAAGGTGGGTTGATCATGACCAATGATGCTGAGTTTACCAAAAAACTGGCGTTGATGCGCAACTTCGGCTTTAATGGTCCGGAGGCCTTCGCTGAACTGGGTATAAACGGGAAGAACTCTGAGTTCCATGCCGCCATGGGCCTGGTGAACATCACCCACATGCCCGAAATCAATGAGAAACGTAAAGTGATCAGCGACCGCTACGACCGTAACCTGCAAGGTCTGAAAGCCAGACGGCCAACGTGGCACGAAGGTTCGGCGAACAATTACGCCTACTACCCTTTAATTTTTGAAGACATGCAGGTAATGCTGAACTGTATGGAATACCTGAAGGTGAATGAGATTTTTACCCGCCGCTACTTCTATCCTTCGCTGGCCAGCTCATTACCTTACATGGAATACAAAAAACTGGACGTGACCGAAGATATATCCAGCAGGGTGCTCTGCCTGCCTTTATACCCCGACCTCACCACGGAAGAAGTTGACCTCATCAGCAGGTTAATGCTCCGAGTACAAAATAATTAGAATACCATATTGCTGCGAAGGATACCGCCGGCTGCAGCGCTTGAATGAATAAAATGAAAGTATCAGTATGCATCATAACCTATAATCACGAGCCTTACATTGCGGATTGCCTGCAGGGTGCCGTAAATCAGGTACTCAATTGTGATTATGAGATTGTAATTGGAGAAGATCTTTCTTCTGACCGGACCCTGGAGATCTGTCGCAAGTATGCCGCGGAGTATCCAAACCTGATTAAGCTGATCTCCGGACCGGTGAATGTAGGTATGACCGCCAATGGTTTACGTACCTTCGCCGCTTGTACGGGTGATTACCTGGCTGTATGTGAGGGTGACGACTACTGGACCGATCCACATAAGTTACAACGCCAGATTGATTTCCTGGAGGCTTATCCGGATTACAGCATGGTGGCAGAGAATGGCCTCGTAATCGATTCGATCAAAAATGTAGAACATCCTTTCAATACCATAGAGGAGCGGGACCTGGAGATTCATCACCTGCTAAGCAAACGCCAGTTTCCAACGGCCTCCGTGCTGCTGCGCAGGAACATGCTGGACGCCTCACTGCTCAACTATAAGTTCAGTGCCGACACCTTCCTCTGGTGCTTCCTGGCACGTAAAGGCAAGATCCGCTACTTCCCGGTGATCTCTTCGGTGTACCGCAAGGGGATGCAGGGTATTGTAAAATCATCAGATAAGCTGGAATGGGCATTACTGATGGAAAAGTGGAACAACGATATCGCCAAGATCCTGCCTGCCGGCTTTGACAAGCAGGTGCTGAAACGCAGAAATTATGCGGAGTTTCTTCGTGCTTTCTACTTCTGCCTGAGCAAAAGGGATTTTAAAAAAGCATTTCTCTCCTTTAAGAAATGCTGTTACTACCAACCCCTACGCACCGCACAGGCAATGTCTAAGTTCGTTTTTAGAAAGCTGACGTTTTCATCCCGCTAGCAGCGGTATTGGTTTCAGATTGGTACTGAGTTTCTTGCCAGTAAAGACGTTTTGCAGGGGCTCTTTCTGCCGCCTGCATTAATTTTCGCATTTGCTTTCGCGGCCCAAAGGAAATTTTGATATTAGGGAAATTTAAACGCTTTAAATTAACCTAACCAGATATGGAGAAATTAACCTTCCGGGGTCAGTTTCTGCGTCTTTATAACTTATCAGTAATATGAAATTTCCAAGGATCTTTGCATTGGTATTAATGTTTATGGCTTTTCAAACCGCGCAGGCGCAGCAAAATGATGACTGGCCGAACCTAAAAAAGTACCGTGAAGCCAATGCAGCACTTGGTGCACCTGCGAAAGGTGAACAGCGCGTGGTGTTTATGGGTAACTCCATCACTGAAGGCTGGCTTAACAAATCACCGGAATTTTTTAAGGATCGTCCATATATTAACCGCGGTATAAGCGGACAAACCACCCCGCAGATGCTGATCCGCTTCCGTGCAGACGTAGTGAACCTGAAGCCGAAAGTGGTGGTGCTCCTTTGCGGGATAAACGACATTGCCGGTAATACCGGCCCGTCGACACTCGAAATGATCGAAGATAACATTGCTTCCATGACGGAGATCGCACTAGCCAACAACATCCGCGTGGTGCTTTCTTCTGTACTTCCGGCCTATGATTTCCCCTGGCGCCCGGGCATGGAGCCTGCACCAAAGGTAATTACATTAAACAAATGGATAAAAGCTTTCGCTGCCGAGAAAAAGGTAGTTTACCTTGACTACTTTTCTGCAATGGTTGATGAGCGGAACGGTATGAAAAAAATATACCACACCGATGAGGTGCATCCCAATAAGCTTGGCTATTCAGTTATGGAGCCCTTAGTAGAGCAGGCGATCAAAACGGCACTTAAAAAATAGCAGAAGCAGAACTATTGTTGTAATTTAGTGTTTTAAAAGACACCTTTGATGCGCTCTATGACAGAACTGCCAAAGCCTCAGGATTCCGCAAGATTGCATGCTGCAATCCTCGATCTGGAAATTTTAGATTCCCCGGAAGAATCTGAATTTGACCAGATCAGCCAGCTGGCGGGCATGCTGTGCGAGACGCCCATAGCCATGATTGGCTTCTGCGCTAAAGATCAGGTGTGGTTCAAAAGTCGCCTTGGTTTTGCCGCCTTTGACCAGAACCCGCTTCCTCCAATAGAACTTTCATTGCAGCAGCCCATATCGATCTCAGATATCGCTGCCGATATGCGCATCAGCAGTCATCCGCTGGTATCTTCCCTTGGTATAAATAGTATAGCCATGGTGCCTCTTCTCAATGAGGAAGGGCTGATCATAGGTCTGCTGGGCGTTGCCGATACCAGAACCCGTGCCTATACACAGCAGCAGCTGCAAGGCCTGGAACTGCTTGGTAAACAGGTATTGAATCTGCTAGGCCTGCGAAAGCTGCGGCTGGAGAGTGATGCCAGTGCAATAGCCCATCAACAAGGCCTGAAAGAAATTAAAAGGGTATTCGAACACGCAGTAGATGCGGTATTCATTTTGAATGATGACCTGCAGATCTGCAGCTGGAACCCTAAAGCTACCGAGCTGTTCGGCTGGCATGCCCAGGAAGTGATCGGCATGAAAATGCACCAGGCCGTTATTCCGGAGCGCCATTACGAGAACTTCTTTAAGTTACGCAACCAGCATGTAAGTGATGGCCTGCCCAAACAGAATTTTGAGCTGGTGGCGCTCCGCAAGGATGGCGCCGAGCTTAGCCTTAGTTTTGGCGTATCGCCAACCTATATCAATAGTGAGCTGTATTATATCATTTCTGCACGGGAACTTTCAGACCGGAGGATGATCACCCGTGAGCTGGAAAAGCAAAAGTCCTTCTACGAAAATATTCTAAACAAGATCCCTACTGACATTGCCGTTTTCGACCTTAATCACCGCTATCTGTTTGTAAATCCTGGCGCCATAAAGGATCCGGAGCTTCGCAAGAAGATCATCGGCATGGATGATTTTGAATACGCCAGGTTCAGGGGGCGGGATGAAGGCATTGCCCGTAAACGTCGTGAGCAATTCATGGAAGCCAAAATGACCGGGCAGGTGGTGCGCTGGGAAGACAGCATCAAGAACCCTCAAGGGCAGACTACCACCGTGCTCAGACGTATCTTTCCGGTAAAAGATGAAGAAGGTAAACTCAGCCTGTTTATCGGCTTCGGTATAGACATCACTGAAAGGAAGATTCTGGAAGAAAAACAGTCAGTAATGATGAAGCAGCTTTCGGCACAAAATACACAGCTGCTGGACTTCTGCAATATTGTTTCCCATAATTTAAGGGGACCACTGATCAACATGGCCATGCTGGTGGAGTTCATTAACGAATGTGATGATTTTGAGGAGGTGAAGATGCTGACCTCAAAGCTTACCCCGGTGATTGATAGCCTGAATACCACCTTTAATGAGCTGGTTGAGTCGATTCAGGTGCGTCAGGATATGGAGGTTGCCACCGAGCCGATCGTCCTGCGTGATTACCTGCAGCGGACATTGGAGGGATTGAAGATGGAAATTAGTAAGACCGAAGCGGAGATCATCGTGAACTTTGACGATGCTCCGGTAATTACCTATCCTCCAAAATACCTGAACAGCATTTTTCATAACCTGGTAAGCAATGCACTTAAGTACCGTTCGCCTGACAGGAAGCCACGCATAGAGCTGACCACGCGTAAAAACCGCGACTCCGTATTGCTCATGGTGCGCGACAATGGTCTGGGAATAGACCTGAACAAACACAAGGATAATATTTTTAAGATCGGAAAGGTTTTTCATAAACATCCGAATGCTAAAGGCCTCGGCCTATATATGACCAAAACACAGATTGAAGCTATGAACGACAAGATCTGGGTGGAGAGTATGCCCGACCAGGGTGCCGTATTTTATATCGTTTTTAATAATCAGCAGTAAGTATGAAACACGTTTGGATGATAGATGATGATGAAGTTTTCACTTTTCTCACAAAGAAGCTGATTGCACGTTCCGGACAGGAAGTGCGGCTGGATACCTATACCAATGGACAGGATGCCATAGAAAAGCTTCAGCAGATTGCTGACCAGGAATCAGAACTGCCTGACATGATCCTGCTAGACCTTAATATGCCGGTGATGGATGGCTGGGAGTTCCTGAATGCGTACGAGCAGATTCCCTTTTGTAAACCGGAGAAGATCCATTTATATATTGTAACCTCCTCCATTTCACCCTATGAGGTGGAACGCGCAAAACATATTCCTGCGGTGCAGGAATTCATTGTGAAACCTATGGTGAAGGAGAAGTTTGTAGACCTCATAGCCGCTTTATAATTCTGATAAATGTTTGAAAACGAAACGATAGACTTTGACATTCTTAAACAAAGAGCTTATAACTTGCGTTGGGCGACAGTGCCTGCGGGGGTAATCCCGCTGACGGCTGCAGATCCCGACTTTCCAAGTGCACCCGAAATCGCTGAAGCGATGATCCGCTTCACAAAAGATCGTTACCTTTCTTATGGACCGCCTGCTGGACTGCCGGAATTCAAAACCAGCGTGGCGCGCTTCTTCCAGGAAAAAAGACAGATTCCAGCTAGTCCGGAGCTGCTCTTCCCTGTAGATAGTGCTGCTTTTGGCATCTACGTGATCTGTAAAGCCTTCCTTAAAGCGGGTGATGAGGCCGTGATCTTTGATCCCGTAGACTTTCTGTTCCGCTATTCCGTGGAGAATGTGGGCGCTACAGCAATTCCTTTTGCGATTCCCCCTGGCGATGCGGCCCTCGATCTGGAAAGGCTTGAACAGCTGATCAACAAGAACACGAAAATGATCTGCCTGTGCAATCCCTTGAATCCAACGGGCAAGGTGTTCAGCAGGGAAGAACTAACGCAGATCGGTGAACTGGCAGTAAAACATAACCTGATCATCCTCTCTGATGAGATCTGGAGCGATATTGTTTACAGCCCGAATGTATTCACGAGCATTGCTTCCATCAATGAAGAGATACGAAATCAGACGGTAACTGTAACAGGCTATAGTAAATCTTACGGCCTTGCAGGCCTGCGGATTGGAACCGTGCTTGCCGCTAATGATGCACACTACCAACGCCTGTTCGAGGCTTCACTGCATACCTCAACCATCCACGGCGCCAATGTGCTCTCACAAGTGGCGGTTGTTGCTGCGCTGGACGAATGTGGTTACTGGCTGCAAGGTTTTGTGGAGCATCTGCAGCGCATGCGTGACCTGATCGTCACTGGTCTGAACGACATCGAGGGGGTAAATTGTCAATCACCTGACGGCTGTTATGTGGCTTTTGCAGACATCAGCAGCAGGGGACTTTCAAGCGCTGATTTTGCAGCCTTGTTGTTGAAAGAAGCAAAGGTTGCTGTGGTACCGGGAGAGAAACAGTGGTTCGGCGGCGGTGCAGAGGGCTATATCCGTATGAGCTTTGCCACTTCTGAAGCGGTGATCCAGGAAGCCCTGTACAGGATGAAACAAATACTTTAATTTACTGTATAATTATATAAGTATTTCAGAATCAATGATCTGAAAGTTGATACAAAATGTTGGAATGAACTGATGCCTTTTAGGATAGATTGATGCTTGCGCTCAGGACGGGTTTTTCCGGGACAAAATAGAATATGATGAAAGTAGTTATTATTGGTGGCGGCATTGCTGGCTTGACCCTTGCAAACTTTCTGCAAGGGGATCAGTTTGAAGTTGTGGTAAACGAAAGGGCGATAGGCGCTGCCGGTGGTGGCCACGCTTTCCTGATGCACAGTGATGGACTTGCTGTGCTGGAGGAAATAGCGCAGTTGCCCCGGAATTTGGTGCCTGCAGCTGCCCTGCCTGGACAGCTCGTAGAGCGTTTCTGCCTGAAGCGGCCCGACGGTAAGGAGGTACAGCACCTGCCCCTGGATAACTGGCGCTGCATCAAGCGTACTGAACTTAGCCGGTATTTGCATGCTACATTGCCGGAGCAGGTGATCCGTGACAATCGCCGGTTTACGAAATTCATCTATGAGGACGACATTATTGTTGCTGCGGAATTCGAGAACGGCGAGCGTGAGTATGGTGATCTGTTCATCGGTGCTGACGGCGGGTTCTCTAAGGTGCGTCAGGCCATTTGGGGCCCTACGCATTTCATTCCTGGCCGGGTTAAAGAAGTTGTCGGCGTGGCCCGTAATCAGGCACTCGCAGAGCGATACCGGGGAATCTTCAATAAGTTTCAGCGCCCGGACAGCGGATTGGCTTTCGGTATGATCCCTTCCTCCGGTGATGAGCTGGTTTGGTTCATGCAGTACGATCCTGCTGTGTCCGACCTGGACAGCAGTGACCCGACTACACTTGAGTCATTTTGCCATCGCCTGATGGCAAATTTCCCGGAGCTGGTAAAGGAAATTCTTAATAGTAACGACTTCAGCACCAGCTATATATGGACCACAAGAGACTTTGAAGTTTTGTCTTCCTTTTCTCATAATAACGTTGCCTTGATTGGGGATGCTGCGCATCTTGCGCTGCCATTTACCAGTGCCGGAACAACAAATGCCATGGTTGATGCCCGGTTGCTGGCACAACATTTAAAAACGATGGCGTACCCGGAGGCATTCAATGCCTACTATGAGCAGCGTTCTAAGGAAGTAGGGGCACATTTAAAGCTTGGTCGCGCCCTGCGTGATGTGTTCCTGATGCCATCAGCCTTGCCGGATGTACCTGTTCAAATTCCTTTAATCGCTGATAAACTGAGAAGTAGATAGCTGAGAATGGGTATTTTCGTGGCTTAAGCTGCACCCGATTTTTCGTATTTTTGCGTTATTAACACAAAAACAACATCTTGAGGCCAAAAATCATCATTGCGCTGGTCCTGGCATGCTGCGCATTACTTCTTGCCTGGGGTGTGAGCAAGGTGGCATTCACAGAAATGCTCAACACCGTTGCAAACATCACTGCCCCGAATGAACGTCTGAGAATTGTACATAAACTCGCCGGAAATATCTCTGCGATGGACCAGCTTCAGAAGAAGCAGGCAATCAGCGATCCCGGGAATTATGATAAATTTTACGCGCAATCAAAAAAGTTGCGCGCGGTGCTCGATACCTTGAAGGCATTGTACGGGAACGACTCCCTGCAACAGGTACGAATTGCTTCCATCAATGCCCTACTCAGCGAAAGGGATGAGCAATTTATAAATTACCTGAAGGTACGCGAACAATTGGTGAATGATGGAGTAATTACCCGTCAGGTAAAGCGGGTGAATGCTCTTGTAGCCAAAAAGGCTGCAAAAACAGACAGTACCGTAGTCACTTCAGAACAAAAAACACTCACGACTACGGTGGTTCCGCAAGAGGAAGACAGCCGGGGCTTCCTTGGGAAAATATTTAAACGCCGTAAACCCGAAGAAGCCAAGTCTTTCAAGATCGTAAATGAAGAGAATGTTAAGCGCGATACGCTTTCCATAATCAATGATGGAAAGATCGAGAAAGACGTGAACCGTTCCTTGCTGGTTATCCAAAATGCACAAAAGCTGAAGAGCCAGGCCTTCATGGGAAAAGAAGCTGAACTGGCCAATGCCAATACCAAACTGATTGGTGAAATGCTCAACATTTTGCGAAAGGTCGAAGACGAAGCTGTGAATCAGATTGAGAAAAGTAGTGTACAGGCCCGGCATGTTGTGAATACTGGAATTTCACGGATTAGCACAATCATGCTTGTTTTCTTCGGCATCACCGTCGTGCTCCTCTATCTCATTCTTACAGACATCACCAAAAGCATCCGGTATCGCAAGGCCTTGGAAACGGCAAGGGATCTCGCGGAGTTCCACGGGCGCGCCAAACAGCGCTTCCTTTCCAACATGAGCCACGAGATCAGAACGCCACTGCAATCGATCATCGGCTATGCAGAGCTCATAAAACAGCAGATCTATCCGCAACGGAAAGACATTGATGCCATCTATTACTCTTCCGAACATTTACTGCAGATCGTTAATGAGGTGCTCGATTACAACCGGATCGTATCTGGCAAGTTTACCTTCTCTGAGGATACTTTCTCTATTAAAGCGCTGCTGAAGGAAGTGATTATGATCCTGAAGCCACAAGCGGAGAAGAAAAACCTGGCCCTGAATACAGATTTCCAACTCGCTAATGTGGATTATATTACAGGAGATGCTTTCCGCCTGCGGCAGATCCTGCTGAACCTGGTAGGTAACGCGATTAAGTTTACCGCAGAAGGGGAGGTCATGTTAACGGTGTATTTCAAGCGTAAAGGCGATGATCTCCACTTTACTTTCGAAGTCAAAGATACTGGTGTAGGCTTCACCGAGGAGGAGTCTAAATACATCTTCGGTGAGTTTGAGCAATCGGAAACAACGGCATCCATGGCCAAGGAAGGCTCTGGTCTGGGACTTACAATTGTAAAAGCATTGGTAGATGGTCAGGGTGGCCGGATTTATGCTAAAAGCAAGAAAGCGCAGGGCAGTACTTTCCTGGTTTACCTGAGATTTAAGTATGCCGATGCGCCGCAGGTAGAAAGATCATTAACGCCAAAGATTGAAAACGGAATGGAAGTATGGGTAATAGATGATGACAAGTTAATTCTGGAACTCTGCAGTCTTCTCTTGCAACGTCATAACATCAACTATAAATGTTTTAGTTCACCTAAGGAGATGTTGGAAACACCAATAACCAACGAACTGCAGTATATACTGATGGACCTGCGCATGCCGGAGATGTCGGGAAGCGAATTGTTTAAGCTGATGAAGCCTAGGTTGAATCCAGAGGTGAAGGTTTACTCTGTCACCGCACAGGTGCTGCCCGAAGAACGTGCGAAGCTCGTAGACATGGGCTTTGATGGGGTGGTGCTGAAACCTTTCCGTGAGCAGGAACTGCTGACATTGCTGCGCGACCGTAGTGCGCCGGAAACCGAAGCCGCCGGTCAGGTACCTGCCGACAAACCCAACATCATCTTCAACCCGGGCTACCTGGAGCAAATGACATTCGGTGATGAGGAACAGCTGGTCAAGATCCTGAAAAGGTTTACAGAAGATTGCGTGCAGGACATTGAAGACCTCCGTCTGAGTATGGACAGCAACAATATAAATCAGTTCTCCTTACTTGTACACCGTCTCGCCGGCCGTATTGCACAGATCGGATCCTCAGAACTTGCTGCAGAATTCAGGAAGCTGGAAATTGAAGTAATGGGTTGCACAGCGATCACTCCAAAACTCAGAGCAGAAGCCGACCGGCTGATACCAGGATTATTTCACCTGGTAGATCTGGTGAATGATTATTCGATCTCGTAACGCTCCATCTTACTGTAAAGCGTTTTCCGGTCTATATTCAGCAGCTTCGCGGCCTGTGATTTGTTGTACTTCACTTTCATCAAGGTTTCAATGATGAGTGCTTTTTCGTTCGCTTCGTTGATGGCCTTCAGATCAGAACCGCCGGGCTTAGGGGAGGAGGCGGTGTGGCGGATCGCCAGGATCATCTCATCCGGAAGTGCAGTAACTTCTGCGGTATCTGTGGGACTCAGCAATACCATTCTTTTTACCACATTCTTTAATTCACGCAGGTTACCCGGCCAGTCATACTGGTTCAGCAGTGCCTTCGCCTCTTCAGAGATGTGATTCACATTACGGCCCAGTTCTTTGTTTGAAAGTTTAACGAAATGGTCAATGAATAGTTCCAGATCTTTTCCACGCTCACGTAAGGGTGGCAATTGGATCTTAAATTCATTAATCCTGTGGTACAGATCTTCACGGAAGCTGCCGTTAGCGACAGAGTTCGCCAGGTCATCGTTGGTTGCAGCAATAATGCGCACATTCACGGAAGTGGATTTGGTGCTGCCCAAAGGCTGGATCACGCGTTCCTGCAATGCACGCAGTAGCTTGATCTGTACTTCGTAGCTCAGGTTACCAACTTCATCGAGGAATAAGGTTCCGCCGTTGGCAGCCTCAAACTGCCCTTGTTTATCGCCTATGGCGCCGGTGAAGGCACCTTTAACATGGCCAAAGAGTTCACTGGCTGCAAGATCTTTTGAAAGGGCACCACAGTCAATTGCCACGAATGGCTTCGAAGCCCGTTTACTTTGCTTATGGAGGGCGCGGGCAGCATACTCTTTTCCCGTTCCACTCTCTCCCTGAATAATTACCGACATATCGGTAGGGGCAACAAGGCTAATGTGTTCGTATAATTTCGCCGCAGAAGGGCTATGACCTTTAATGGTCTCATCGTCGGAAGCTACAATGGCGGTATCTTCCTCTTTACTGCCTTCAAGTGCCTTCTTAACAATCATCAGCAGCTCATCCGGGTTTACCGGTTTGGTGATGTAGTCGGAAGCACCTTGCTGGATGGATTTGACGGCTGTTCTTACGTCATTGAAGCTGGTCATAATCACCAGGGGCAGGTTCAATCCCTGCGCATTCAGGTAGGTGAGGATATCAAGTCCGGTGCCGTCGGGCAACCGGTAATCTACAAGTAGAAGATCGTATTCTTTCTGATCAAGGGCACGGTAAGCATTCTTGATGTTATGAACGACGGTTGGCTCGTGCTGGTGCTTTTTGAAAAAGCCCTCTAGTAATTGAGAAAAGGTTAAGTCATCTTCAACAATTAGTATTTTTGCCATATTTATGTGTTAAGATAACAAAAATACAAAAGCCGGAGGACTTCCGGCTTTTATGATTTAGATTTTATATAAATTAGGGTTTATTCGATAACTACACCGTCTTTTCCAAGTTTCAAAGAAGCAGTTTGTCCTTCTTTAGCCAATTCTACAAGATACCACTCTTGTTTATTGGCTGCAGTAACCAGGTATGCTGCACTTGGCGTAAACTCCTTGTATTTGTCTGATTGCAAGGTTGTTTTTACTGCATCAGGTAACTCTTCAAGTTTCACTGGTGTTTTGGTAGTACTATCTTGTTGAACGGCAATTACTGGCATTTTAACTTCATTCGCTTTTACTGTAGTCAGGCCCGCAAACGCTAGGAATGCTGCTGATAAGATTAACTTTTTCATGCTATTTAGTTTTAGTTTAATGATTGTGGTTATGTACACTAGTATACACAACTATGCCAATGCTAACTTTATACCTAAATACCGCTAAATTAGCCCTTTACAAATATCTGCCCTGAAATTTTGTGTTGATTACCTCTACACTATGTGTGTATTATGAAGCGATTGTCTTGGTTGTTCTGCTCACAGCCACCTTTCTGATCGTATCCATAATAGCCGCTGTGTCATATCCGCAAATGGCCCATAGTTCCGCTTGCTCACCGTGCTCAACCACCTCATCCGGGATACCCAGACGGATAACATTCGCCTTATACTGATGATCTGCCATAAACTCGAGTACTGCAGAACCCATACCGCCCTGTATACAGCCATCTTCAACCGTGATCACGTTCTGGTAACGCTTGAATACTTCATGTAACAGCGCTTCATCGAGTGGCTTTACAAAACGCAGGTCATAGTGGGCAGGATAGATGCCTTCGCTGTTCAGCTCTTTACAAGCCTCCAGGGCAAAATTACCCACATGGCCGATGGTCAGGATGGCAACATCTTCGCCATCGCAGATCTTGCGGCCCTTGCCCACCTGCAGTTCAGTGAAACTACGCTTCCAGTCAACCAAGACGCCGTTACCTCGTGGATAGCGGATTGAGAAAGGGCCTTTATTTTCAAGTTGAGCGGTGTACATCATGTTACGCAGTTCTTCTTCGTTCATTGGCGCAGCAACCGTCATGTTGGGAATACAGCGCATGTAGGCGATATCGTAGGCCCCATGGTGTGTTGCCCCATCGGCCCCTGCAAGACCTGCACGGTCCAGGCAGAATACAACATTCAGGTTCTGAATAGCTACATCATGTACAACCTGGTCAAATGCCCGCTGCATAAAGCTTGAGTAGATGTTGCAGAATGGTACAAGGCCCTGTGAAGCTAATCCTGCAGAGAAAGTCACGGCATGTTGTTCGGCGATACCCACGTCAAAAGCGCGGTTGGGCATGGCTTTCATCATGATGTTCATCGAAGAGCCTGATGGCATTGCCGGCGTGATACCTACAATCTTGTCGTTTTCCGTTGCAAGTTCTACCAGGGTATGTCCAAAAACATCCTGGTATTTAGGTGGCTGCGGTTTTTCCGAAGCACTCTTCTTAATCTCTCCGGTGATCTTATCAAAAAGACCCGGTGCATGCCATTTCGTTTGATCTTTTTCAGCAAGGGCGAAGCCTTTTCCTTTAACCGTTATGCAATGCAGCAACTTCGGACCAGGAATATCTCTAAGGTCTTTCAGCACGCTGGCAAGCTTCTTTACATCGTGGCCATCAACGGGTCCGAAGTAACGGAAGTTCAGGGACTCAAAAAGGTTGCTTTGCTTTAATAATGTTCCCTTGATGCTTTTTTCAATCTTCTTTACGAAGTTATGGGCATTAGGGCCGAGTTCAGAGAGCTTAATAAGCGCATTGGAAATATCATCTCTGAAACGGTTATATGATTTTGAAGTAGAAATGCTGGTCAAATATTCTTTTAAGGCGCCTACATTCGGGTCGATCGACATACAGTTATCGTTCAGGATCACCAGCAGGTTTGAATTTTCAATACCGGCATGGTTCAATCCTTCGAAAGCCAATCCTGCGGTCATCGCACCATCGCCAATTACGGCAACATGCTGACGGTCCTTTTCACCTTTATAGTGTGATGCAACAGCCATACCCAATGCAGCAGAGATGGAAGTCGAGGAGTGGCCGACACCAAATGTATCGTATTCACTCTCGCTGATCTTTGGGAACCCGCTGATACCATGCAAGAGGCGATTGGTATGGAAAACATCCTTTCTGCCGGTCAGGATCTTGTGTCCGTAGGCTTGGTGACCTACATCCCACACCAATTTATCATATGGCGTATTGAGAACGTAGTGCAATGCTACAGTTAGTTCAACGACACCAAGACTGGCACCAAAGTGCCCGCCATTAACACTTACAACATCAATAATGTACTGACGAAGTTCCTGACTGATTTGTTCCAGATCATCTTCTGTATACTGCTTAAGATCAGCAGGATAGTTGATGTTTGGTAGTAAGGGATGGGCGTAATCTTCCATGTAAGTTTCTATAGAAAAGAAGCACAAAGTACGTCATTTTGTTTTAATATCTAATGCAAAAAAATACGTAACAGCCTGATTTGCTCGGTAAGTACGCAGAAAAAACCTTATTTTTACCGAAATATACTTCGATAAATGGAAAGAGATAATTTGATTTTTGACCTAATAAACAGGGAATTAGATCGACAGGAAAATGGTCTGGAACTTATAGCTTCAGAAAACTTTGTAAGTAAACAGGTCATGGAAGCTGCAGGTTCAGTGTTAACCAACAAATATGCTGAAGGCTTGCCTGGAAAGCGTTATTATGGCGGATGTCAGGTTGTTGACGAAGTAGAAAATATCGCCATTTCCCGTGCTAAACAACTGTTTAATGCCGAGTGGGTGAACGTACAGCCACACTCTGGCGCACAGGCCAATGCTGCAGTAATGCTTGCTGTGATTAAACCTGGTGACAAGATCCTTGGTTTTGATCTTTCGCACGGCGGTCACCTTACACATGGTTCACCCGTAAACTTCTCCGGTAAACTTTATCAGCCATTATTCTATGGTGTTAAGCAAGAAACGGGCTTAATCGATTATGAAAAACTGGAAGAGATCGCCCTGGCAGAAAAACCAAAGCTGATCATCTGCGGTGCTTCGGCATACTCTAGAGAGTGGGATTATGCATTCATCAGAAAAGTTGCCGACCAGATCGGTGCATTGGTACTTGCTGATATTTCCCATCCTGCTGGTCTGATTGCCCGCGGCTTATTAAATAACCCCCTTCCACATTGCCACATCGTAACTACAACAACACATAAGACCTTACGTGGTCCACGTGGCGGTATGATCATGATGGGCAAAGACTTTGAAAATCCTTTTGGATTGAAAACCCCTAAAGGTGAAACCCGCATGATGTCATCCGTATTGGATATGGCGGTTTTCCCGGGTACGCAAGGTGGACCATTAGAACACATCATTGCTGCTAAGGCAATTGCCTTTGGTGAGGCCTTGAGCGATGAATACCTGACCTACATTACCCAGGTTAAAGCCAATGCACAGGCAATGGCTAAAGCTTTCGTTGATCGTGGATATGGTATTATCTCTGGTGGTACAGACAACCACATGATGCTGATCGACCTTAGAAACAAAAACATCACCGGTAAAGATGCTGAACTGGCGTTAGGTAAAGCAGACATCACCGTAAACAAAAATATGGTTCCTTTTGATGACAAGTCGCCATTTGTAACCTCAGGTATCCGTGTAGGTACTGCTGCAATTACCAGCCGTGGATACAAAGAATCGGATATGGAAGAGATTGTTTCTTTGATCGATCAGGTAATTAGTAACCCTTCCGACGAGGCGCACCTTGAGGAAGTGAAAAATAAAGTGATCGCCTTGAGCGCTCTTTACCCGCTATACAAGTAAATATGTCATTGTCACTACTCCGGGAAACGCCCGAGGCTGCCGAAGAGGCTCGGCTAAAGGCACTGTATGAGTATGACATTCTAGATACCCCAAGGGAGGCAGGCTTCGACAACCTGACCAAACTTGCGGCACAGATCTTTAACCTGCCCTTTGCCTTTATCACTTTCGTGGACCGGCAAAGGGTGTGGTTTAAATCAAGTATCGGCCTCAATGCACAGGAAACTTCCAGAGGTGCTGCATTTTGTGAGCAGGCCATCCTTGGCCATGGGATCTATGAAGTCCAGGATGCTTTAGCGAACGAATTCTTTAGTAACAACCCCTTAGTCACCGGCTTTCCATACTTCCGCTACTACGTTGGTGCCCCTTTAATAGATGAAAACGGTCATGCCCTGGGTGCGCTATGCCTTCTGGACCGGGAGCCGAATGCCATGGGGGCAGAACAGCAGGGCATGTTGCAAACCATCGCCGCAGAGGTGATGATGCACCTTTCTGATCGCAAGAAAGCTCGTGTGCTGAAAAAGGAAGCCCTGCGGCTGGAAGAAATGCTCAACATATCTTCTTTTTCTCCGGAAATACATGCCATGCTCGATTTTCAGGGCAAGGTGCTTTTTATTAATGGTGCAGTTAAAAAACTGCTCGGCTACAGCGTAGAGGAGGCTTTGCAGCTTAACCTTTGGGACATCTGTTATCAGGAAGATATGCGTCTGGTGCTGGATACCCTTGAACGTGGGCTCAATGCGGGCAAAAGAGAATTTGAGATCCTTTTCCGGGTACAAAGTAAAGCTGGTGAATTGCGTTGGTTCAGCTGGAGCCTCATCACCAAAAATAAGACCTGGTATGCTTATGGCCGTGATCATACTGATCTGCGGAAGGTGCAAACGGAGTTGATGCAGCTCTCCCTGGTTGCCAGCAAGGTAAACAATGCCGTGGTGATCAATGATGCCAAGAATGAGGTTATCTGGGTCAACGAAGCTTTTGAAAAGATTACGGGCTATAACCTTGATGACCTCCGTGGACATCGTCTTGGCGACCTTATCTGCGGCTCCGAAACCGATATGGCGCTGATAGAACACGCCAGGGTACTTTCCAGTCGCAATGAATCCTTTAGCCTTGATTTTCTGGCCTACCGTAAAGATAATCAGCCAATCTGGTTGTCGGTGCATAATACCAGCGTGCTGGATGAACGCGGACAGGTGGAGATGGAAGTGGAGATCATCATCGACATCACGGAAAAGAAGCGTGCCGAGAAGGCACTTATGGACGCCAAAGAACAGGCCTTGCAGCTTAGTGCTTCTAAGGAGATGTTCCTGTCGGTGATGAGCCATGAGATCCGCAACCCACTTAATGCCGTGATCGGGATGACCCATTTATTGCTGGAAAATGATCCGAAGCCTTCACAGCTGGAAGACCTGAAGATCCTGAAATTTTCCGGAGAGAACCTGATTCACATCATCAACGATGTACTCGATTTCACTAAGATCGAAACGGGAAATCTGGAACTTGAACATATCCCTTTTAGCCTCAAAACGCTTACTAATGATATTCTGACTTCACTGCAGATTAACGGCATTAAGAATAACAATACGTTGAAGCTTGAATTTGATGACTGTGTACCTGAAACCCTGCTCGGTGATAAAACACGTTTGTATCAGATTCTGATGAACCTGCTGAGCAATGCTGTCAAGTTTACGCAGAATGGGACAGTTACCCTGAAGGTAGCATTGGAGGATGAATCTTCCACTGGAGTACGTCTGAATTTTGTTGTACAAGATACAGGCATTGGTATTCCTGAAGACAAACAAGCATATATTTTCGAATCATTTACCCAGGCACGTACTGATATTGCCAGAAAGTACGGCGGCACCGGGCTTGGATTGGCGATCACCAAAAAGCTGCTGAAGCTTTTCAAATCCGACATACAGGTCCGGAGTAAGGAAGGGGAGGGTACTGCCTTTTATTTCTCTATCGACTTCGAGAGGATTAACCAGGCGGAGATCGACACCGGGCTTAAACATCAGGCTGATACCTTCAATGGTAAAAAGGTGCTTGTTGTAGACGATAATGAAATTAACATTCTGATCGTAAAACGAATCCTCACCAACTGGGGGCTCGAGAATGATGTGGCTGCAACTGGTGAAGAGGCGATTGCCAGGGTCTTGCACAACCATTACGACATCATCCTGATGGATATAAATATGCCGGGACTGGATGGTTTTGAAACAACCAGCATCATCCGGGATCTTGAAGGCAAATATTATAAGGAAGTACCAGTAATTGCGCTAACGGCCTCCACGCAATACCATGATAGCAGCAAAATTGCTGCGTCCGGGATGAATGGTTACCTGCTCAAGCCCTTTAATCAGGATAAGGTAAAAGCGATCTTGTCCGAATTTCTGGCTAAAAAGTAAAGGGCCGATAATCCAATGACTATCGACCCTTACCATCTAAATTAACGCTCTCGGATATATAAACGCAGGTACCCCCGGATTGTTGTAAGAAAATAAAATTATTTTGTGAAGGCAACTGCCGCCACACTCAGGGATTTAATCCCCGCGTCATGAAGTGCTGAGCCACAGGCTTCAAGCGTTGCACCCGTTGTAATGACATCATCAATTATTAATACATTTTTTCCTGCTATAAGCCCCTCGTCATGCACTAAAAATGCAGATCTTAGATTTTCATACCTGCTAAAACGACCTTTTTTCGTTTGGCTGCTGGTCGACTTTGTCTTAAGTAGTACATCTTTATACACCGGGATCGCTAAAGCTTTTGCCAGACCTTCCGCAATACAGGCACTCTGGTTATAGCCTCTTTGCCGCTGCCGCTTTTTGTGTAAGGGCACCGGGATAACGAGATCGATCTCCGGCATCAAAGGTTGATCACGCAATCTTTCTGCGAGCAGTTCACCAAGTAATACGCCAAGTTCAGGTTTACCTTTGTACTTCAATTCGTGGAGTATCCGCTGTACCCGGGATCCTTTGTTGAAGTACAGCATAGCCATGGCAAAGGCACAGGGTATGCGACCCCATAGCTGTCGCGCAACGGGGTTGTCTGCATAAAGCTGAAAATCGGTGTAGGGGAGGTCATACCGGCAGTTTAGACAGAGCAGCTGCTCCGACTTCAGCAGGGGCTGGTCACATCCGGTACATAGGTTTGGAAACAGGAGTTGAAGGAGGTCTTCGACCAGAATCTTTAGTTGCTGCATCCTACAAGTATATTGCAGCATGCAGCAACCGTTTAATTATTTATTTAAACCGTAAAATGCAGCAGGCTTGCTGTTAACAAGCCTAAGCCTGTTCCTTTACGGCAAGTTGGCCGCAAGCAGCATCAATATCTTTTCCGCGGCTGCGTCTGATGTTTGTGGTTATGCCCTGACTTTTAAGGTAATTTGCAAAGGCGTCTATTTTGTCACCTTCTGCATTAATGAAGTCGGCGAACTGAATTGGGTTATATTCAATCAGGTTCACCTTGCAAGGTACATGTTTGCAGAATCTAGCAAGCTCGATTGCATCCTGGATCTCGTCATTGAAATGGTTAAAAACAATATACTCGTAGGTAACCGGATTTTTAGTTTTGGAGTAGTAGTATTTTAAAGCTTCTGCCAGAGCGGTCAGGGAATTATGCTCACTAATCGGCATAATTTCATTACGCTTTTTGTCATTTGCCGCGTGAAGGGAAAGCGCAAGATTGAATTTCACGGCATCATCACCAAGCTTCTTAATCATCTTGGCTATTCCTGCTGTAGAAACCGTAATACGCTTGGAAGCCATGTTCAGGCCATCAGGTGCGGTAATACGTTCGATGGATTTCATCACATTGGCATAGTTGAGCAGGGGCTCACCCATACCCATGTACACAATATTTGAAAGTGGCGCATTGTAGTTTTGCTTAGCCTGCTGGTCGATCAGCACCACCTGGTCATAGATCTCATCAGCATTAAGGTTACGTTTACGATCCATATAGCCCGTAGCACAGAACTTACAGGTTAAACTGCAGCCCACTTGCGAACTCACGCAGGCAGTCATTCTTTCATCCATTGGGATGAGTACCCCTTCAACGATATTGCCATCGTATAAACGGAAGGCACTCTTGATGGTGCGGTCGTTGCTTACCTGTGCACTGTTCACCTCCACAATGTTGATTGCAAAGTGCTCATCGAGCTTGTTACGGAGGTCCTTTGAAAGGTTACTCATTTCCGCAAAGCTGCGTGCAGCCTTTTCCCACAACCATTGATAAACCTGTTTTGCCCTGTAGGCAGGCTCCTTTATGGATGTAAAATGTTCCTGTAACTGACTTAAACTCAGTGCCCGGATGTCTGTTTTATTTGTGTAAACCATTTAGGCACAAAGGTAACCAAAAATTTTAGTGTTTTTTAGCGCGGCTTTTACCGGGAATGCCAGATTTACCTTTAGATGGCTTTACCGGACGCTTTGAAGGACCATTGCTCTTATTCCAGTCGTTCGCAGAAGCACTGCCTGCAGCTCTTCCTGGTGACCGTCGTTTGTCTTCATTAGCACCCTTGCCAGCCGTTTTTCTGCTACCACCTGCAGGGGCCCTTCCTGACGGCACTTTGCCGCTCCCTTTTTTTGCTGTAGCCTTGCCTGTTCCGAAAAGGTCCTCAAAAGCCTGATCCTTTGGCTTTGTACTGCTCGGCTTGCTTTTTGGTGCCGGCGCTGATGCGCTGGATTTCTCCACCATCTTGTAGATCTCCTGCTGTTCGTCAGATGTTAGTTCGCGCCATTCACCAACCGGAATGCCTTTAACACTGATGTTCATGATGCGGGTACGTTCCAGTTTGGTCACCTCATAACCCAGGTGTTCGCACATCCTGCGGATCTGGCGATTCAGTCCCTGTACCAGGATTATCCTGAATACAAACGTGCTTTCCTGTGCAATTTTACATTTCTTGGTCATAACACCCAGGATTGGAACACCCTTGGACATCTTCTCCAGAAATGCAGGCGTAATCGGCTTGTTTACCGTAACTACATATTCTTTCTCGTGATTATTACCGGCACGCAGGATTTTATTCACCAGGTCACCGTTATTGGTCATGAAAATTAAGCCTTGTGAATCTTTGTCCAAACGCCCGATTGGGAATACCCGCTCGCTATAGTTAACATAGTCTACGATATTACTTGGAACCCCAGCCTCTGTGGTACTGGTAATACCAACAGGTTTGTTAAAGGCAATTAATATTGAATTTTCCACTGCCTTCGGTTCAATGGTCTGGCCGTTTACCGTTACCACATCACCAAAGATCACCTTATCGCCTACTTTGGCTTTTCTGCCATTGATATACACGTTCCCTTGCTCTATATACCTGTCGGCAGCTCTTCTGGAGCATAAACCGCTCTCACTTATGTATTTATTTAATCTTGTAGACGAATCGGACATGTGATAATATTTGTTAAGAACTACAAAGGAATAGATTTATACCCATATAAACTATGAAAATGTGATAAGCAAGGCCCAATCAAGGTTTATTTTCTGCTTTTACCCAGCCCGTTTCGGCATCGCCTGCTTCTACCAGCATGTAGTCCTGAAATCTGCCCAGCAGGTTAACGCTTGTTCCAGTGTCCAGCATCATCTTCAATGGCGCACCGGAGTGTGGTGCATCCAATAACGCCAGTTGCTGCGGTACCAGCTTCAGCTTACGAATAGCCGGGCTGGCAGAGGCCAGGTCCCTGCCCTGCACAAATCCACTGCTGCCGTCTGGAAGTGTCGCCTTATACCAATTCGATGTTGCCGCTTCCGCCCGCACTACGGTGCTGGCATCAAGCAGTTTCAATACGGTAGCTTTCTCGTCGGGTGCTCCACGGAGCCCGGTTTTGCGACTGCTGCGTAGCGTAGCATTCAGGTTTGTGGTCGGTACGCTGATCGACTTAGGTTGAATTACCCTCGGGTTAACGAAGGGCAGGGGGTCTACAGCACCGGTGCTGGTATAGATTCCGAAGTGCAGGTGCGGTGGCGTGGTTTTCGCATTTCCCGTATTGCCCATCAAACCGAGTGTATCTCCGGTCTTTACTTCCTGACCTTCTCTAGCCAGCTGCTTATCCAGATGTGCATAGTATAAGGTGTAGTCCTTGTCGTTGGGCCGCATCATAACTACCAACCCGCCCAGATTATTCTCTCCAACACGTGTGACCTGGCCGTCGGCGCTGGCCAGCACGGGTGTGCGCCTCGTACCGAAGATATCTATGCCCTCATGTTTGCGGGTATTTGCATCACGACCCACGCCAAACAGACTTTCAATACGCTTGCGGTCGCCGGCTTTTACGGGAAAGGCGAGTGAGGGTCCGCTCACAATCTCCAGGGTGTAGGAGCCGCTTTTCAGCAGTTCGGGTTGCAGTCGCAACAGAAAAGTTGTATCCTTTTCTACATCTATACTTATACGGGCACTAAGCGTGTCTGCTGAAGCAATTAACTTGGGCTGCGCTGCACCGCGTATGGCCCAAAGGTCCATATAGACCATGTAGCCCGTAGCGGGAACAGTGGTTAAACGGATGTCAAGTCGTTGTCCACGTAGCGCATTAAAGCGCAATGCCGTTGCGGGCACCCGCTCTAGCGGGAAGTAGCCCTGTTCCTTGTAGGGAAGGTTTATGCGCAAGCCTCTGCTGAGGCTTTCCTGTCCAGCCTGCATCCAGGCTTTGCCCATTGCTGTTTTATCCAGACCAGCGCTCTGAAGTTTACGTTGGTAAAGTTCGTATGGACTGGTTGTTTTAAAAAGGTTCACAGGGCCTGTCTTGCAAGCGCTTAGCACCAGGGCAAGTAACAGACTGGTAATGATACCATGATGTAGGGCTTTCATAAGGGTGTTATTTCTTTTAATACGATCCGCTCGCCGAAAAGTTTTCCTGTTTCCCGTTAATCGCTGCTTGTATTTGCTTCAATCGCTCATATACGCGTACTTTGCCCCCATGCTAACATACCTATCGGCATCAATCATTTACCCTGTTTCTAAGCCGCCGATTGTCAATGGCGTGATTGCTGTAGATGAGACTGGCTTTATACGTGGCGTGTACACACCGGAAGCAGCAGAGGAACTGAAGCTTAGACCAGTTCAGCACTACCAGTGCGCCTTAGTGCCTGGGTTCGTAAATACGCATTGCCACCTCGAGCTTTCACACCTCCGGGCCAAGATACCACAGCGTACAGGACTGTTCCGCTTTGTAGGGCAGGTGATGCAACACCGCTTCGCTGCCGAAGCGCAAATCATTGAAGCCATGGAACAGGCCGATACAGAAATGTATCAGCAGGGCATCGTTGCCACAGCCGATATTTCCAACCAGGCCATATCAGCTTCAGTAAAGCGAAAAAGCAAAATCTACTATCATACCTTCGTAGAGGCGATGGGCTTCAATCCCAGTCAGGCCGAAACAATCATGAGCAAAGCGCAGGAAACTGCCGCAAGCTTCAGTCCCATGAAAGCTTCTATTGTGCCTCATGCACCATATTCAGTTTCTGATGCGCTTTTTGAGCTGATCAATGCCCGGGCTACCGAAACTGAAAACCTGCTGAGCATGCACAATCAGGAGACGGCTGCGGAAGATGAGTTCTTTATGAACAAAAGCGGAGATTTCCTGGACCTCTATAAAATGCTCGGTTTAAACATCGACTTCTATCAGGCAAGCGGAAAATCATCACTACAAACCACACTGCCCAAACTACCGGGTACAAAGACCTTGCTGGTACACAATACCCAAACGAAGCAGGCGGATGTTGATTTTGCAAAAGCACAGCATCAAGACCTCTATTGGTGCCTTTGTCCGAATGCAAACCTTTATATTGAAGACCGGTTACCTGACGTTGCAATGCTGGACACGGAAGGGCTGCCTATAACCTTAGGTACAGACAGTCTGGCCAGCAATCATCAGCTGAGCATTCTTGCTGAGATGCAAACCTTGCAGCAACACAAAGATATCCCCTTTGAAAAGCTGCTGAAATGGGCAACCATCAACGGTGCAGCATTTCTTGGTATTACCGCAACTTATGGCAGCTTAGATGTTGGTAAAAGACCAGGAATATTATTGCTGGAACATCTGGAAGGCGAAAGACTGTCGGCCGCAACAAAGATCAGGAGATTATATTAAGGCATGCAGAACAGAATAACCCAACTCTTCGGAATAAAATACCCAATCATCCAGGCGGGCATGATTTGGTGCAGCGGCTGGCGGTTAGCGGCTTCGGTTTCCAATGCCGGCGGACTGGGCATTATCGGCGCAGGCTCCATGTATCCTGATGTCCTTCGTACACATATACAGAAATGCAAGGCGAACACCAGTGCAGCCTTTGCGGTAAACGTGCCTCTGCTGTACCCGGATGTACAGGCGCTGTTCGATATTATTGTAGAAGAAGGGGTAAAGATTGTTTTTACATCTGCGGGAAACCCGGCTACATGGACCAGCTTTTTAAAAGAGAAGGGTATTACCGTGGTGCATGTTATTGCGAATACAAAGTTTGCGCTGAAGGCTGAAGCTGCAGGTGTGGACGCCATCGTAGCAGAAGGCTTTGAAGCGGGCGGTCATAACGGCCGGGAGGAAACTACAACTTTTTGTCTCCTTCCGATGATTACTGCCGCGGTGCAGATCCCGGTTATTGCAGCTGGGGGAATTGCCAGCGGACAGGCTATGCTTGCAGCTTTTGCACTGGGTGCCTCAGGCGTGCAGCTGGGTTCAGCTTTTGCTGTTGCTGAAGAATCTTCCGCGCATCCAGCCTTCAAATCAAGCATTATCGTCGCCGCCGAAGGTGACACCGCTTTACGTATGAAAAAGCTGGTGCCCGTTCGCTTACTAAAGAATACCTTTGCAGAGGCCATCGCAGCTGCGGAAGCTGAAGGTGCCAGTGCCGAACAGCTGTCGCAGATGCTGGGCCGGGCACGTGCCAAAGCCGGTATGTTTGAGGGCGACCTGGTAGAAGGGGAGCTCGAGATCGGTCAGGTGGCCGCCATGATCAGCGAAATAAAGCCGGCAGCAGCTATCCTGGAGCAAATCTGGGCCGAGTTTCTGATTGCAAAAGAACAGTTGATTAACTTATAAGTTACAGGGTGCAGCGCTCAACCTTGCCCCTTAATAGATACATTGTTATAGAAATGAAGAAACATATAGATATACGCGTAACAGGAAAGGTCCAGGGGGTGTCTTTCCGTGCAACCACAAAGTACGTGGCCGACCAGATGGGGGTTCGTGGATTTGTGCGTAATGAAAAAGACGGATCCTTATTTATCGAAGCAGAGGCAGATGATCTTACACTGGAGGTATTCCTGGAATGGTGCCATGAGGGCTCAGACCGTTCTTATGTAGAAGGAGTAGAAGTTGTGCCCGGTGAAATTAAAGGCTATCAAAATTTTGAAATCGTAAAGAAGTAGGATGTCTGTAATTAAAAAATTCCTTGGAGATACTGCCATTTACGGATTCAGTACCATCATATCCAGGCTTTTCAACTTCATCTTAACGCCAATATTCACCACTGTTTTTGCCCCGTCGGTCTATGGTATCTTCACCAGGATGTACAGCTATGTGTCCATCATCAATGCGGTACTCGCCTTTGGTATGGAAACCACCTATTTCAGATACCTGAACAAACATGAGGATCGTAAGCAGGAGGTCTACAACAACGCTTTTCTGACGATCCTTTTTCTTGCGGGACTGTTCCTGGCTTCGGGCTTGTTTTGGGCAGAAAGTATTGCCCGCATGATGCTAAATGGCGATACCGCAAAACTTCAGGATCAGACGCGATATGTGCAATACTTTGTTTGGCTATCCTTCCTGGATGCCATGGCGGTAATTCCATTTTCAAAGCTGCGTGCGGATGGGCGGCCGATCAAATACAGCATCATCAAGTTTGTAAATATCGGTATCTTCATCTCCGTAAATCTTATTTTCTTGTACCTGATCCCCTCGCTGATTGAAAACCAGGGTCCGGGTGCAGCGTGGTTGCAGAGCTGGTACCGCCCGCGATGGGTCGGCTACGTCTTCATCGCTAACCTGGCGGCAAGTTGTGCGGCATTGCTACTGCTGCTGCCAGAGATCCTGCAGGTTCGCTTCCGCATAAATACCGCAATGTTGAAGACTATGTTCAGCTACAGCTGGCCAATCCTGGTCGCAAACCTTTCCTTCATTGTCAATGAAAATCTAGATAAGATCATGCTCGGGCAATACCTGCCGGAAAGTATTGCCGATCGCGATACAGGGATATATGGAGCGGTGGCAAAGATTGCTGTCTTCCTCAGCATCTTCATTCAGGCATTCCGTTTGGGTGCCGAGCCTTTCTTCTTTAGCCATGCCAAGCAGGCGAATGCACGACAAACCTATGCGATCATTTTGCAGTACTTCGTTATTGCCCTGGCGCTCATCTTTGTCGGCTTGGTCGCAAACCTGGACATACTCAAACATTTTATACATGCCAAAAATACGGAAGAGCAATTGCAGTACTGGTCCGGCTTACCGGCAGTGCCGTTACTATTGTTCGGTTACATGTGTCTTGGTATCTATATGAACCTCTCTATATGGTACCGCCTTTCAGATCAAACGCGATTTGGTCTTTACATCTCTGCCGTAGGTGCTATCATCACCATTGTGCTTAATATTGTACTGATCCCGAGGTTCAGTTACATGGGTTCCGCTTTTGTTTCTATGACCGCCTACCTGGTAATGATGGTCATTTCCTACCTCCTGGGACAAAAACATTATCCAATACCATACAAGCTAAACCGGATCATGGCCTATTTACTAAGCTCCTGCCTGCTTGCAGGCTTGTCATTCTATGTATTTCATAGTAACCCTTTTATCGGAAACGGGCTTTTCATCATCTTTCTTGCAGGAGTTGTTTACTTCGAGAAAGATCAGCTTAAATTGATATTATCTAAAAAATAAAACACAAATCTTACAGCATGAACATCAACATCATCAACAAATCAGGTCATGAATTGCCTAAATATGAAACTGCACACGCCGCTGGTATGGACCTTCGTGCACATACGGAAGCTGAAATTGTGATCAAACCTATGCAGCGGGAGCTGGTACCTACAGGTTTACACATCGAATTGCCGGTAGGTTTTGAAGCGCAGATCCGTCCCAGAAGTGGCCTGGCCTATAAACATGGCATCAGCATTGTGAATGCTCCTGGTACCATCGATGCAGATTATCGTGGTGAACTAAAAGTCCTGCTGATTAATCTTTCGGACACCGATTTCGTCATTAACAATGGAGACCGTATCGCACAGATGGTAATCGCCAGACACGAGACCATCAGCTGGAGCCCTGTGGAGGTATTAAATGAAACCGCAAGGGGTGAAGGTGGTTACGGTCATACCGGAAAATAATATATATCTATGAAGAAAAGTTTCATAAAAGCAATGGTAATGCTGTCCATGATTTCCATAGCCATGGCCTGCAAGAGTAAGAAGGCGGTAGTAGCCACGACAGCGCCGGTAAAAGAAGTGCCGGTTGCGGCAAACAAGAAAGAGGAGAATATCAAACTTTTAAGAAGCAAGAACATTAACTTCAATACCCTTTCACTGAAAGGGAAAGCCAATCTCCGTTTGCCGGGAAATGAAAATACCGTTACGGTAAATGTTCGGATACAACGCGACCAGAAGATTTGGATGAGTATTTCTGCATTGCTGGGCATAGAAGTTGCCCGCGCGGTGATCACCCCAGACAGTATTATGGTGCTCAATAAGCTGCAAAACACGTATGTGCGCCAGCCATTCAGCTATATCTATCGCTATACAAATAAGCAGGTCACTTTCAAGATGCTGCAGGATGTGCTTACCGGAAATACCATAAATACCCTTTTTACGCCCGCCGCCACCCTGGAACAGGATGCGCGTGGTTTGTGGATATTAAAAGGTAATGCGGGCACGCTGGGTTTTAACCTGAACTTCAATTCGCTGCAGAAGCCGGGTCTGCTAAACCTTAACGATGCCAAGGCAGCGCAGGCCCTGAAGGTTGAGTATGGCAATTACCAGAAGGTGAATGAGTTTATGATGCCTGCACAAATTGCAATTAATTCATTATCTGCTAATAAACGTGTAGACATTGATTTTGACTTTTCAAAAATCGAGAGTAATGTTCAGCTTGATTTTCCGTTTACAGTTCCGAAGAGGTACGAGTTAATAAACTAAAATTTATACTTTTGATTGAATGAAGTTCTACAAACTAATACTGTTCATTTTTCTGCTGAGCTTTGGTACCACCACATTTGCACAAAGTAGTGCCCAGCTTAAGCGAAAAAAGGAAGCCCTCCAGCGGGAGATAAATTTGTTACAGAAGAATCTCACCAAAACCGCGACCAGCAAGAAACTTACTGAAAGCGAAATCCGTGCCTTAAACACCAAGATCAACCTGATGCAGGATAAGATCGCGGTTATTAACTCCGAGGTCAGGAACCTGGACGGACAAATCCATGAAAATACTACGGCTGTGCTTTCCTTGAAAGAACAATTGGCACAGCTTAAAAAAGAGTATGCTGCAATGATCCGCTTTGCGCAGAGAAACAGGAATGCTTACGATAAAATGATGTTCATCTTTGCTGCTAAAGATTTTAACCAGGCATACAAGCGGGTAAAGTATTTACAGCAGTTCAGTCAGTACCGCAAGAAACAAGCTGACTACATTAATGGTACCCAAAAGAATCTTTCCTACAAGATCGTAGTGCTTGATAAAAGTTTAAAAGAAAAGAGTAACCTGTTAAAGGAGCAGGAGTCTGAAAAGGAGAAGTTAGGCAAGAATAAGTCTGAGCAGGACAAAGTGCTTAGCAGATACAGCCAAGAGGAACGTAAATATTCAAGGGACATTGCCGCCCGCAAGAAGCAGCAGGCAAAAATTGACCGTGATATCCGGAATGCGATTCAAAGGGAGATTGCATTGGCTAAGCGCCGTGCAGAGGAGGCAGCCAGAGCCGCTGCGGCAAAAGCTAAAGCGGAGAATAGGGCTGCACCTGCTGAACTAACAGCAGCTGCAAAAACCAGTTCAGGCTATCTGAATGCTACCCCGGAAGCAGCCAAACTTTCTGCGGCATTTATCAACAACCGCGGGTCATTGCCATGGCCGGTAGCTACAGGTTCTATCACCGAGCGTTTCGGACGTCATCGTGTAGACCAGGCAAACATCGACCAGAATGGGGTAAAGATCGCTACATCAGCCGGTGCAGCTGTCCGCGCAGTGTTTAATGGAAAAGTTACAACCGTAAGCAACTCCATGGGTAAGTACTTCGTGCTGATCAAACATGGAGAGTATTTCACCGTTTATCAGAATCTTGCAACGGTTAGTGTCTCTGTAGGTCAGGAGGTTAGTACCAAGCAGACCATAGGTGTGGTGTCAGGTTCAGATGGTGTGCCGGAGATCGACTTCCAGATCTGGAGGGGTGCGGCACCTCAAAATCCTGAAGCCTGGATTTCCAAATAATTTTAAAAATTAAATACGTTATATTTGCATAACGCTAATCAACAAGAAATAAAAACGATACGTTAAATCTCAGACAATGTATACAGGACAATTATTAGAATTCTTAAACATGGGCGGCGGTGAGATTATGATCATCCTGGTTGTAGTGTTGCTTTTGTTCGGTGGAAAAAAGTTACCGGAACTTGCCCGAGGACTGGGTAAAGGTATCCGTGACTTCAAAGACGCTTCAGAAGGCGTAAAAAGAGAAATCCACAGAAACATCAATGCCGTAGATATAGTTGATGATGTAAAGAGTACCTTTAATGATACGATGAGCAGCACTAATACTTATTCTTCAACCAGCAACAGCACTGCCACAAGCAGCGCGAGCGTTCCGCCGGTTGTTGAACCAACAGCTGCGGATACTGAATCGACTGAAAAAACTGAATTAGAAAAAAACAACATTTAACTAAACGATTATGTTAAACACAACCTTATTAGCTGCTTTAGGTGGCACCGAAATCGCAGTTATTCTTGTGATCGTATTACTACTTTTCGGCGGTAAAAAGATCCCTGAATTAATGCGTGGCTTAGGAAAAGGCATGAAAGAGTTTAAAGATGGTAAAGACGGTATTGATGATGCTGACTATGGTCGCGATCGTACAAACCCTAACAAACCATTGTAAAATATCCTGATAACCTTTACCATTTAGTTTGAAGAAATATACCGCTTTAGCAGAAATCCAGACCCTTATTGCCCAGCAAAAGCTGCGTCTTGCCGACCTGCTGGAATACTATTTTCAACAGATAGAAGAATACAAACACCTCAATGCTTTCAATGAGGTGTTTTTTTTATCCGCAAGAAAACAGGCGGAGCTCATTCAGCAAAAGATTGATAACAATACTGCCGGTAAACTCGCCGGAATGGTTATTGGCATCAAAGACAACATCTGTTACCAGGGTCATTTGGTTACCGCATCCTCGAAAATGCTCGAGCATTTCGTCTCGCCCTATTCGGCAACGGTGGTTGAACGCCTGCTTGCTGAAGATGCCATCATCATCGGCCGGCTCAACTGCGATGAGTTTGCTATGGGCGGTTCCAATGAAACATCTTATTTCGGTCCGGTGCGCAATGCGGCGGATCAGGAACGTGTTGCCGGAGGTTCCTCGGGTGGCTCAGCTGTAGCTGTACAGGCTGATATGTGCCTGGCCTCGCTGGGTACTGATACCGGCGGTTCCGTAAGGCAGCCTGCTGCTTTCTGCGGATGTATTGGACTTAAACCAACTTACGGACGCATATCCCGCTATGGGGTAATTGCTTATGCCTCTTCTTTCGACCAGGTAGGTACCATCACAAGCACTGTAGAAGATGCTGCTTTACTGTTGGAAGTTCTTGCCGGAGCGGATGCTCAGGACAGCACCGTTGCTGAGCAACCCGTACCTGCTTACAGTGAAGCTTTGGCTCCGGTACTTAAACAGAAGATTGCGGTACTCCGCGAGACCCTGGAAAGTGAAGCCCTGGATGCGGAAATACGTGCAGCAATTCTGGAAGGTATCGAAAAACTGAAAGCAGAAGGACATGAAGTGGAATATGTATCCTTTGATCTTCTGGATTACCTGGTACCAGCATACTATGTCTTAACAGCTGCCGAAGCCTCCTCAAACCTGTCCCGTTATGATGGTGTACATTATGGCTATCGTAATCAGGACGCAAAAGATCTTAACCAGCTTTACAAGTTAAGCAGGGCAGAGGGCTTTGGACCGGAGGTAAAAAGACGTATCATGCTTGGAACCTTCATTCTGAGCGCTGGCTATTACGACGCCTATTACCAGAAAGCCCAAAAAGTTCGCCGCTTGATCCGTGGTAAAATTGAAGCACTGCTGCAACAGTATGATGCCATCCTGTTACCAGTAACGCCAACCCCAGCCTTTAAGATCGGCGAGAATATCAAAGATCCCCTGGTTATGTATATGGAAGATATCTTCACTGTACTTGCCTCATTATCTGGGGTTCCTGCAATATCTTTACCCTTAGGTAATAATACTGCTAGTTTGCCGTTAAGTGTTCAGTTCCTCGCCGGGCATTTTAAAGAAAGTGCCCTGTTGAATTTGTCTAATGCTTTTTTAAAGTAGCCTATCGATCAGTAACCAATCCTTAATGCTGTAAAATGCAGCTCGTTGCCTATGAAACTAACCTTACGCTTTAATACCGTACTTCTCCTGATGATTATTGCCTTCTCAGGTTTTGCACAGCAGAAAAATGCTAAACTAGATTCCATACCGGCTTCTCCCTTTGCATTTCCCAACAAATTTGAAACTGATACCACAGCTGTACCGCTTGTTGATGAGAGCCTCGCATTTTACAACTTTAGCTTTTTAAATAAAAAACGTCTGGACTCTATTCGTAACGTAATCCCAATGGATTATAATGAATACGTACAGAAGTACATAGATGTTTATACCGGTCGCAAAAATATGATGGGCAAGATGCTTGGTCTTTCCAGCTATTACTTCCCGATCTTCGAAAAGGCACTTAAAGCCTATGATATTCCAGACGAACTAAAGTATTTGCCAATTATCGAGTCTGCCATGAATCCACATGCGGTATCGCGCGTGGGCGCAACAGGTCTTTGGCAGTTTATGTTCACCACGGCCAAGGGTTATGGCTTAAACATGGACAATTTCGTGGATGAACGTAAAGACCCGGTGCAGGCAAGTTATGCTGCTGCTGCTTACTTCAGAGATGCTTATGAAAACCTTGGCGACTGGCTGCTTGCCATTGCGGCTTATAATTGCGGGGCAGGAAACGTAAACCGGGCCATTCAAAAGGCCAACTCAAGGGATTTCTGGGAAATTCGCAAGTACCTGCCACAGGAGACGCGAAACTATGTGCCTGCATTTATTGCTGCGGTGTACGTTATGAACTATGCGAAGAGCCACGAGATCATGGCCCAGAAAAGTCCGCTGGCCCAGAAAACAGATACTGTAGAAGTAAACCGCTTTGTGTCCCTTACGGCACTGTCTGAAGCACTGGAGTTGGATACGGATGCATTGTTCGTGTTAAATCCCTCATTTAAAAAGAAGATTGTTAACGGTACGCCGGAATCCCCAAAGCGGATTATCATGCCTTCAGCGAAGCTCTCCAACTTCGCCATGATCTATGAGGTGCTTAATAATGTAGACGTGGATGTGGATACGCGCATTTATCTGGCATCAAATGATGACAAGCGACTTCGATCAAAATCTAAATCACACAAGGAGCGTGCAGCTACTGCTGGCGCCACTTACCATAAAGTGAAAAGCGGCCAGAACCTTAGCACCATTGCAGCCCAGTATCGGGTAGAGGTGCAAGACCTCAAGGCATGGAACAAACTGAAAAGTTCGACAGTAGTTCCGGGACAAAGGCTTATTGTGTCTGCTAAAGCAGCGCCACAATATAAAGCACCTGCACGTGCAAAAACATACATCTCTTACAAGTCCAAAAGCGCAAGGGAAGGTTCCGAAAAGATATAATCCGGAACCTTCAGCATTTCAACTTACTTGTTCAACAATCCTTCGAAAGTAACCGCTGCATAATACAGAGCGCCGATCGTTGGCCCGCCGGCATATTGCAGAAAAGGTTTATTGAAGATGTTTGTGCCACCAAGTTTTATCGTGGCATTTGCTGCAGGAAGCCTGTAGCTTACCTGTGCATCAAAAGTATGTATAGCGGCTATTTCGCCGGTTACCAGCGGACTTTCCCATAAAAATGCATTTTGCCATTTATAAACCACACTAAAGCCCAGGTTCTTTGCGAGCTCCCGGTTGCCAACCGTAAGGTTCGTTGCCCATTCAGGTGTGTTGAAACCCGTAACAAAGATGTCGTTCTGCGCATTTGACCTGATCTTGTTATAGCTGACATTACCAGCGACGGTGTACTTCTTGTAGAAGTTGAAAGTTAAACCGACTGCAGTACCATAATTCCGGTACTTATTTTTTGCATTGGTATATACACGATAGCGATCTTGTCCGGCATCCCGGTTTACATCAAGCATGGCCAGTACTGCAGCATCACTGCCTACTGTTGCAGCCCTTGGTACATCCACCTGTACCTGTCCCAGAAATCCGGTATAGGTGTTGGTGTAGGCATCAATGTCTACATAGAGCCTGTTTTCCAGGAGCACACTTTTATATCCGAATTCCAGGGAATTTATGCGCTCAGGTGCTGCTTTCGGGAGGTCTGCTTTAACCAGCAGGCTTCTGTTTTCCAAAGCTGCAGCATTCCTTTCGGCACCGTTGGCTACAGCAGCATTCACGGCAGCATTAAACAATACGCCGGAAGCACGGGTATAGCTGTTGTCCAGGTAGCCCAGTCCTTCGTTGATGTAAGACAGACTTCCTACCCGCTTCACCCTTCCATTGTTTACATAGGAGAGTGCCTCGAATAATCCGGGAAAGCGGTAACCCTGTTGGTACGTAAACCGGAAGTTGTGGTGCTGGTTCGGGGAATAAACGGCAGCAATCCTGGGCGTCAGTTTGGGATCAAACTCCGGGTTATAATCATACCGGACAGATCCGAAAAGTTTCAAGCGTTCCTGAAAAAGCGTTTTAGTAAGCTGCGTGAAAGCCCCGATCTTCTTATAATGGATATTGTCACCGAACGACCCATCGGCCAGCGGTGTACCACGATCGGCAATTGGCCGGCCAAAGTCTACAAAGCTGTTTCCATCCGGAATGATCTCATACATCCTGGCGTCGGCACCGGCAAGCAGTCCGAAGTACCTGATCTTAGTTGAAAAATCATATTGACCTTCGATATGGTACATACGACTTTTCTGTACCAGCGCTGCGCCACCAGTTTCCGGCGCATTCGGTATGGTGGAAGATTTTATGTCCCAGTTATTGATACTGGTGATGGTTTTCTTCAGATTTTCAAAAGCGGGGGTGCCTGGTTCCGCACGACCGGCATCTGCCTGTTGCCTGGCAAATGCAGTTGCTGCGGCGAGGTTTGCATCCGTGAGTGTTCCGCCGTTAGCTGCGGTAAATTCTGCCAGTGCATTCTTGTATTTCGTGCCCCAGGCACTGCCACTGCCGCCACTTGCCAGGTCCATATTGTCGGCGAGTGGCTTTACGTTGTATGAATCACCCGAGTTTTCAATTGAAATGTAAGAACGTACCAGGTAATTACTTCCTTTCAGCTCCAGCTTGTGGTTCTGGATGATCACGTTATCCAGCTGGATCTTATTTCCCCGCTGAAACACACCGTCCATCTTCCCGATTCTGTAGTCGTAGGATAGCTCTGCCGATTCTCCGATCCTGTAGTGCAGGGCAGCATCAAACTTCAGATTGTCAACATTTGGATTTACAAGATCCTTCTCCCAGTAGCCGGTCCTCGCAACGGTAAGGGTTTGGTTTGGTCTTCCATTAATAGTGAGCCCTGAAACAGAAACGGTGTTACTTCCGGCCAGTACATCATCGCCGTACTTGTTCCAGCCATCAAAAGCGACATTATTGGCGCCATTCAGCGAAGCGTAAGTGGGGTTTGCACTTTTAAGATTATTAGGATTCTGATCAGTGCGGGTATCTGAAAGCCAGTCGGTGCCACGCAGGTAACTTAAATTAACTTTGAAGGCGAACTTGTTATTTAGTGCTTTAGCATACCTGATGGCAGTTTCCGTAAGATTGCTTAAATCGCGACCTGTACCACCGAGGTGATTTAGCCCTGCTTTCTGGTAGAAACTCAGGCCCTGGTAGTAAAATGGACTTTTGGTCATAAGGTTAGACATGCCATTAATGGCATTCATGCCGTACAAGGCGGACGCTGCACCTGGTGTGATTTCGATGCTGGCAATATCCAGCTCTGTAGGTCCGATGGCGTTGCCAAGTGGTACACCGAGAGTGGCAGCCTGCATGTCAATACCATCCACCAGTTGCATAAAGCGATAATTGCTTGGTATGTTGAAGCCCCGGGTATTCGGAATTTTGAAGGTGAGGCTGGAGGTGGTCATCTGCACGCCTTTTACATTTTCGAGCACATCGTAGAAGCTGGGGGCGGGGGACTCGCGGATCGCGCGAATATCAAGCTTCTCAATGGCGACAGGTGATTTAAGTATGCTTTCCTGAACCCGCGAAGCAGTGATCACCACTTCATTTGCGAGAACGGTTTGACTCGAAAGTTCGATGTTCAGGTCATTACCAATGTCACGTACCTGGAATTCCTGCGTCTTAAAACCAATGCTGCTAAAGACCAGTGTGAAAGGGAATTTTAGTCGGGAGCGAAGCTTAAACTTCCCGCTGCGATCGGTGGTAGTACCGGTGATCGCACCTTTAATAACCACACTTACCCCAGCTAACGGTGTTCTCTGTTCCTGGTCGGTCACCGTTCCGGTGATTTCCACTAGCTGATTTTCCTGCGCTGCCGTTCGAAGGTGGAATAAGGTAAGGAAGAGTAGCACAAATCTGTAATCTGGTTTTAAGTAGTTTTTAAACATAGGTTTTGAAAAAAAATGTTATTGGTGAGATATCGGATGTGCTGGATTATTAAATAAAGTTCATCAAAATGCCTGGTGCTTACCCTGGGTGAAAAAACTAACAATTGACCATTAAAGATCGGCAGAATTAATGTCTACTAATTTGGTAGACAAATGTAGATGATGGAAATCAGAATGCAAAATAAATTTGGCTATGGAGCGAAATTATTTTCTTGTGTTTCAGTGATGTACGTTGTTGATGGCCCTTTGTGAAGTTTGTCTGTGGGCAAGTTGTAAACGAACAAAGCTCTTCCAACACTACAGGAGAATGGAATGTAGGCGGGAGCAACCACTGGAAAAAGAGAGGTAAAGACAACACCAATTGCACACCTGAACAACACCTTAAACACAGATTGCGTGGGTGAGGTGTGGGTGAGGTGTGGGTCAGGTGTGGGCCAGGTGTGTCTGAGGCCACAAGCTGATTTCATTTGTCTTATACTGGTATTACTTTACACTTTTGACTAGGTTTTACTGAACTTAGTTTTCATTGTTAATCTTTTCCGGGGAGGAAGATCTGAGGTTTTTAAATATCTTTAAGATATGTTGATCAGATACCTTACCATTTCTTTGCTCCTGTTGAGCCAAATAGCCTCTGCACAGGAAGCCGAATTGCCTACCCGCTGGACTAAAGCTGCCATGGCAGCAGACATACCGTTTCCGGAATATCCGCGACCACAGCTTCAGCGTAGCGACTGGCTCTGCCTTAATGGGAACTGGGATTATGTCGGAGGTAAATCCATCATGTCTGCACAACATCCCTCGAAGCCCCTGGACTTTCCGGCGGATGCCGAAAAAATAAAAGTGCCTTACTGTCCTGAGTCGGTGATCTCCGGTATCAAGCGTAAGCAGGAAATCAATATGTGGTATCAGCGCAAACTCACCCTACCCGCTCAGTGGCAAGGGAAAGACATTATATTACACTTCGATGCGGTAGATTATAATGCTACAGTCTTTGTAAACGGGATAAAGGCCGGCAGCCATTCGGGCGGCTATGATGCCTTTTCTTTTAACATCACCTCCTTACTTAAAAAAGGAGAGAACACTATTGTTGTTGCAGCCTATGATGCTAATGACGGTCGCACGCCTTCAGGGAAAAACGGTCCGAGGGGCGATTATACCTTTAGTTCCGGTATTTGGCAGCCTGTCTGGGTTGAGCCTGTAAATAGAAACTACATCAAAAGCATACGTCTACTACCAGACCTTGCAGGTAAGCGACTGAAGGTTGAAGTGTATGCTGGTACTGCGTCCCGGGTTGCTGTTGCGGTGCTGGATGGGAAGAAGGAAGTTGCCAGAGCGGAAGGTAATTCCGGAAAGGCTTTCTATATACCAATTGATAACCCAAAAAGCTGGTCGCCGGAATCACCCTTTCTTTATGATCTTAAAATTTCGTTGAAGGCAGGGGATGGTAAGGTTTTGGATGAGGTACTGAGCTACTTCGGCATGCGCGATATTGCCCTGGGCAAGGTGAACGGTGTTGTGCGTCCGCTGCTGAATGGAAAGTTTGTGATGCAACTTGGGTTGCTGGACCAAGGCTATTGGCCCGATGGCATTTTAACTGCACCCACCGAGGAGGCTTTAAAGTCGGATATGGAATTTACCAAGAACGCAGGTTACAACCTTATTAGGAAGCACATGAAAACCGAGCCCCAGCGGTTCTACTACTGGGCAGATAAGATGGGCTTATTGGTTTGGCAGGACATGCCGGCCATCTGGTACCCGAATGAAGATACCGTAAAAACCAGAACCGCTTTCCGGAGCGAACTCAAGGCCTTGATTGATGACCACTATAATTCTCCATCTATTATTACCTGGGTTCCTTTCAATGAAAACTGGGGTGCGTTTGATGTGAAGAACATTACAGACTGGGTGAAGAAGTACGACCCATCACGTTTGGTAAATGGTAATTCAGGCTTCAACAACAATCCTCCTTATCAAAAAGCCTATGGCGATCCGATGAATGGAGACTATGTAGACACACATATATATGTAGGTCCATATAAAGCTTCGGAACCGGACAGCCTGCGTGCGGCCTCCTTGGGTGAATTTGGAGGGGTGGGCCTGTTTGTTCGTGGGCACATGTGGCCCGTAGAAAATAATGCCTATGCATATGAGCCTACCAGGGCTGCACTAACAGATCGATACGTGTTTTTGCTGGATCAGGTGGAGCAGCTCATGCGCTACCGGGGACTGAGTGTTGCCATTTACACCCAAACAACCGATGTGGAACATGAAGTGAATGGGCTGCTAACTTACGATCGTGCCGTAGAAAAGATGGAACTTAGTCGTATAAGGGAAGTAAACAGGGCTGTTATCCATGCAAGTGAGATTGTAAATCGAGAGCCGGAGAAGGCCGGAAGGGGCAAAAAGAGTGGTGGCACTTTGCTGCC
>JBCLAL010000011.1:0-85294 GCA_038918115.1 Pedobacter sp. | reverse complement strand
CGTAGGGGAATCGAACCCCTGTTTCCAGAATGAAAATCTGGCGTCCTCACCCCTAGACGAACGGGCCATTTGAAGCGACTCACATTTCTGCTTATGCTTCTTTGGTAGCGGGGACCAGACTCGAACTGATGACCTTCGGGTTATGAGCCCGACGAGCTACCAACTGCTCCACCCCGCACTATTTATCAATTTAAAACGTTAAAGAACTAGCCTGTGTTGTTTTTAAATTGGACTGCAAAGATATATTTCGTTTCTTTGCATTGCAAATTTATTTTAAAAAAAAGTTTATGTCACATAAAGCAGGTTTTGTAAGCATCATCGGAAAGCCCAATGTAGGCAAGTCTACTCTGATGAACGCGCTGATCGGTGAGAAACTATCCATCATCACGCCTAAAGCCCAAACAACCCGTCACCGTATCATGGGTATCGTGAACGAAGAAGATTACCAAATTGTTTTTTCGGACACCCCTGGTGTAATCAAACCTAAATACGAACTACAGGATTCTATGATGCATTCCGTAAATGGTGCATTATCGGATGCTGATCTGCTTTTATTCGTAACCGACATCAACGAACAGTATGATGAAAATGATGTACTGGAGAAGATCTTAAATACCAGTATCCCCATGATCGTGCTCATTAATAAGATCGACAATGCTACACAGGAGCAGGTTGACGAGAAGTCCGCATTCTGGCGCGAGAAGCTTAACCCTAAGCATATCTTCGCCATCTCTGCACTGCATAAATACAATCTGGATGGTATCCTGACCATGATCCTGGATAACTTGCCTGAACATGCACCTTACTACGATAAAGAGGACCTGACCGACCGCAGCCAGCGATTCTTCGTATCCGAGATCATTCGCGAGAAAATCTTCACCAACTATCAAAAGGAAATTCCTTACAGTACTGAAGTGGTGATCACCTCGTTTAAGGAAGAAGAAAAGATCACCCGTATTAGTGCGGAGATCATTGTCGAGCGAGATTCACAGAAAAACATCTTAATTGGCAAAGGTGGTTCCATGCTTAAAAAGGTTGGTACAGAAGCACGTAAAGACATCGAGAAGTTCCTGGGTCAGAAGGTATTCCTGGAAACTTTTGTAAAGGTGCTGCCCGACTGGAGAACTAAAAAGAATTACCTAAAGAGCTTCGGGTACGAAAATTAAGCTTACCTTTGCAACCCCTTAATAATTAATACAATTCACACACACATATGAGTAACATTATTGCAATTGTCGGCAGACCGAACGTAGGCAAATCCACACTTTTTAACCGCTTAACTGAAAGTCGCAAAGCTATTGTTGATGATTTTAGCGGCGTAACACGCGACCGTCATTATGGTGTAGCTGAATGGACAGACAAACAATTTACTGTAATCGACACCGGTGGTTATGTAGCCAACTCTGAAGATGTTTTTGAAGCTGCAATCCGCGAGCAGGTGGTTATTGCTATTGAAGAAGCCACAGTATTATTGTTCATGGTGGATGTTACCACCGGCATTACCGATCTTGATGATGAGATCGCCCAACTTTTACGCAGAAGTAAAAAACCTGTTTACATCGTTGTTAATAAGGTAGATAATACCGCCCTGCAAAATGAAGCTGCTGTATTCTACAGCTTCGGCCTTGGTGAAATCTACCCGATATCTTCCATGACTGGTTCTGGAACAGGCGATCTGCTCGACGATGTGATAACAAACTTCGACGATGTAGAACAGGAAGAAAATGCTTTACCAAAACTGACCATCGTAGGTAGACCTAACGTTGGAAAATCATCGCTGATTAACGCGCTGATGGGTAAAGACAGGAACATTGTAACGCCAATCGCGGGAACAACACGCGATTCCATTCACATACATTATAACCAGTTCGGACATGAGTTCATGTTCATCGACACAGCTGGTCTGAGAAAGAAAACCAAGGTTAAAGAAAACATCGAGTTCTATTCGGTAATGAGAACCATTAAGGCTTTAGAAGAAGCTGACGTGGTGATCCTTATGCTTGATGCCACTGAAGGATTGGAGTCTCAGGATGTAAACATCTTCCACCTGGCTGAAAAGAACAAAAAAGGTATCGTAATACTGGTAAACAAATGGGATTTAATCGAGAAGAACAATCAAACGGTTAAGCAGTTTGAGGAGCAGATTCGTCAAAAGCTACAGCCTTTCACAGATGTTCCAATACTCTTTACCTCCGTTGTAAACAAACAACGTATCTTCCAGGCCGTTGAAGCAGCCCTTGATGTTTATCAGAACAGAAGCAAAAAGATTCCTACGTCAAAATTAAATGACGTGATGCTTCCAATCATCGAGAACTATCCTCCACCATCACAAAAAGGGAAATACATCAAGATTAAATACATCACGCAGATCAATGCAAGCTCTCCGATGTTCGCCTTCTTCTGTAACCTGCCACAATACATCAAGGAGCCTTACAAACGCTTCGTAGAAAATAAACTACGTGAGCACTTCGACTTCAAAGGCGTACCTATTCAGATCTATTTCAGACAGAAATAACCCTGAAACGCTTCCAACGCTTCAAGGACATAGCATATCAAGATGGTTATTGTAAGTTAATTAATGCTTGCTTAACCATCTTGTCGTTTAAATTCAGGGCTCTGTAATAACCCGCATCACCAAGATGGTATTTGTATAACAGCAATTTCAGATCATTGCTGATGTTGTTTTTAGCGCTAAGGAACTGCTTCTGATCAAACGCGATTTCACGGTGCTGAATGTACTGAATCAAATCCTTAAAGTCTGCCTCACCTACATTAAAGGTGGTAATGTTCCTTTCCAGGAAAGTTGGATTATAGCGCTTTGCTAGTACTTCAAAGACAAAATCGAACAATACATGCTTGTCGATTAATTCTGTATAAAGCTTTGTTACGCCCGCTGTATCCATCTTCACATAGATGTCCGGCTGAATACCGCCACCGTCAAACACCTGTTTTCCTGATGCGGTGACATAGGTTCGTGCGCCTTTCAGCGAATCACGCAAACGACCAGCGCGTGTAAGTTCTCCTTTGCTAAAACGCTCATCCACTTCATGCTGGTAGGCACTATACCCCTTCTTGTACGACTTCTGAATACTTCTGCCCAAAGGTGTGTAATACCTGGCAATAGTAAGGTTTAATGCGGAGCCATCACCAAAGGGAAATTGCTCCTGTACAAGCCCTTTTCCAAAAGAACGGCGACCAATGATCAATCCTCTATCTAAATCCTGAACTGCACCGGCAAGAATTTCACTCGCAGATGCGGTATTCTCATTGATCAATATGGCAAGCTTTCCGTTCTCGAATTCACCGCCACCTGTGGAGATGTAATCAGTGCGGGGTTCATGTTTACCCTCCGTATAAACGATCAACTCATTTTCAGGTAGTAGCTGACTCGCTAAACCAGTAGCAGCAGTTAAATAACCACCACCATTATCGCGAAGGTCAAGCACCAGCTTGGTCATACCTCGCTCCTTTAACCTGCGTACGGCATCCACAAAATCTGCATCTGTATTTGCACCGAACTTGCTTATGCGCACATAAGCTGTTTCATTGTTCAGCATATAAGCCGCGTCAATGCTGCTTACAGATACTTTCCCACGCTTTACCGTAAGCACCACAGGCTTGAAACCTGTCCCATGCATAACAGTTAACTGCACTGAAGTACCTCGTTTTCCCTTGATCTTTCCGATCATCTGCTCCCGTGGCAGCCCCCGGCCCGAAACCATGAAACTGTCAACCTTCAGTATCCGGTCACCGATACGCATACCTGCGTTAAATGCAGGACCATCCTTCAGTACATTAGTTACCAGCAAAGAATCCTTCAAAATGTAATATTCAATACCAATGCCTTCAAATTTTCCTTCAAGGATTTCATTCTGCTCAAATGCCTTCGCAGGCGGCAGGTAAACACTGTGAGGATCCAATTGATGCAGCATGCTGTCGATCGGAAGTTTCTGTAATTTTTCGGTATTTACTTCATCAACGTAGTTTTTATTGATGATGGTTAAGATTTCGTCTACTTTTTCGGCCTCCGTATCCGTATAGCTTACCCGTTTTTCAACGCTATAGCCCTGATCCCTCAGAAACTTGTATCCAAGGAACATACCACCTATAAGTGTGAGCGAATAAGTAAGCGCGATGTAGAGGTTTTGACGGGTATTTTTATTCATGGAGACGATCTAATACAAAGTTATGCATTTACCGCTTGAAATGCCCATTTAACCCGTTTTAAATAAATATGTTTTCAATGTTTTTCGGTGTCTCCCGAATACGGGGTGATTTCCTCTGATTTCCGCACGCTTAGGACTGAAAACCTCATGATTTATTGTCACTTGGGGATTAGAATTTCCGGTTTAAAAAGAAATTAACGATTTTTAACAAAAATATAACTTTATGATACGCGTAACCGAGCAGGAATCCCACTATAATAATATTGATCAGATGTCTACCTTGGAAATTCTTCAAGGCATTAATAAAGAAGATCAAACGGTTCCGCTTGCAGTAGAGAAAGCTATTCCTCAGATCGAAAAGCTTGCTGAGGCCGTAACGGTACGGATGCAGGCCGGCGGTCGTCTATTTTATATTGGTGCAGGTACCAGCGGCAGATTGGGTGTGGTAGATGCTTCAGAATGTCCGCCTACGTTTGGTGTACCATTTGATTACGTGGTAGGCATCATTGCCGGTGGCGACACTGCAATCCGTAAAGCAGTAGAAAACGCAGAAGACGATAGCGAGCAAGCCTGGGTTGACCTTAGTGAATACCAGATTAATGAGCATGACTGCCTCATTGGACTTGCAGCTTCTGGTACTACGCCTTACGTTGTGGGCGGATTAAAAACGGCAAGGGAGCATGGTGTACTTACTGGCTGTATCGTTTGCAACGAAGGTGGGCCGATCGTAGCAGAGAGCGACTTCCCCGTTGAGGTGGTTGTTGGTCCCGAATTCTTGACCGGCTCTACCCGTATGAAGTCGGGTACTGCGCAAAAGCTTGTACTGAACATGCTCAGCACTACGGTAATGATTAAACTTGGCCGGGTGAAAGGCAATAAAATGGTCGATATGCAGTTAACCAATCATAAGCTGGTAAACAGAGGCATTTACATGATCATGGAAGAATTAAACATTGATCAGGACAAAGCCGAGGAGCTTCTTAATCAACACGGAAGTGTCCGAAAAGCTGTTGACGCTGCTCACCAATAAAATAATAAACCATGCACGAGATTGAACCATATTATCAGTGGCGCGATTACTATATCGCTGCTGAAGATGACCGTTCGCCATTTTACAACACGGAATACTCCGAGTTCCACTTCGATAAACAGCTTTATAACTTTCTCATCCACCCCCAATGGGATGATTTTGGTTCCAGCACGCTCTATCTGAAAATTCTTTTTGCCGACTATGACCGTGGCTATGCCATTATCGAATATATTGGCGAGTGGAATGATGCCATCAGCAATGACATCATGCTCATGAAAAGGGAGATCCTGGAGCTGATGATTGATGAAGGCATTAACAAGTTTATCCTCATCGGTGAAAATGTACTGAACTTCCATGCCTCCGAAGACAGCTACTACGAAGAATGGTTTCAGGATGTTGAAGATGGCTGGATAGCCGGCATCAACTTCAACGAACATGTGATTGAGGAATTCCGCAGCAGCAACATCGATTACTACATCAATTTCGGTGGTCAGCTGGACGATTTGGCATGGCGAACCATGAAACCCATACAGATCTTCAAGAAAGTTGAAGAAACCCTGACAAAAAGGCTCGGGGCATAGCTTTTGTATCTATCAGGTAATCCTTATCTTTAATAACAAAATTTAACACAAATGGATAACAACAACAATTATGAATGGGCACACAAACCTGAATACGTTCAGGTGGAGCAAGGCGTGGTTGCAAAGAAGTTTTTTGCAAATGTCTTTCTATGGATGTTTATAGCCCTCGGATTATCTACACTTGCTGCCTTCTTTATGGCAAATACGCCAGGTTATATGGAGTACCTTGTCAAATTTGATGAATTCGGTACACGTAGAGGCATGACTACATTGGGCTATATTGTAATGTTTGCTCCACTTGGTTTAGTAATGCTAATGAGTGCCGGCCTTAGCCGACTTTCTTATACCACCTTACTGGGTGTATTCGTATTGTACGCTGTACTAACAGGTGTTAGTCTGAGTTTTATATTACTGACCTATATTTCTGCTTCGATCGTGAGCTGTTTTGCTGCTGCCGCAGGAATCTTCGGTATTATGGCCTTCCTGGGTTACACCACCAACACAGACCTAACTCAATTCAGATCAATCCTGATGGTTGGGCTTATCGGTTTAGTAATCTGTACCGTAATTAACATGTTCCTTGGTAGTTCACAGTTTGACTACATCCTAAGCTTCTTTGGTGTAGCAATCTTTACTGCATTGACTGCATACGATGTTCAAAAGTTAAAAATGATTGGTCAGGGTATTGAAGAAAGTGGTGACGCAATTGCCGTTGCTGATTCTAAAAAGCTTGCAATAATGGGCGCTTTAAGCCTTTATTTAGACTTCCTGAACATCTTCTTATACCTGTTAAGAATTTTCGGTAACAGAAGATAATCGATCAAAACCTCTTTTAAGCGGGCTGCATTAATTATGCAGCCCGCTTTTTTTTGTGAAAAACCTTGTGGGAAAAGTACCATAAGCACGTAAACTGAATTTAGTAAAACCTAGTCAACAGTGTAAAGTAATACCAGTATAAGACAGTATAAGACACTAAGGGATTGAAAGACACCTGTCGCACACCTCGCCCACACCTGACCCACACCTCACCCACGTAATCCGTGTGTAAGCTGTGCTTCAAGTGAGCTGCAGGTCTCTCGCAGGTGTGCTTAATTGACAGTGAGGCATGCACCATATTACTGTTCGATCATCACCTCGTCCTCCTTTATTACGCCATCTAGTAAATGCAGGATTCTGGAGCCATAAGTTGCATTTACTTCCGAATGTGTTACCTGTATAATGGTAATGCCTTCTTCCTGATTTAACTTTTTAAACAAGTCCATGATCAGCAGGGCCTGAGTGGACTGGAGGTTGCCTGTTGGCTCATCTGCCAGGATGATGGATGGCTGCGCAACCAAGGCTCTTGCAATGCCCACAAGTTGCTGCTGTCCACCGGATAACTGATTGGGAAAAAGATCTTTTTTAGCCACGATATTAAAACGATCAAGGATATCAGCTACCCTGCTTTTCCGCTCTGCATTACCTACCTTCTTGTACAGCAAAGGTGCTTCAATGTTTTCCGCTACGGTCATTTCGTCGATGAGGTGGTAAGCCTGAAAAACAAAACCGATATGGTGACGGTACAGCTCAATTCGTTTACTTTCCTTTAAGGCTGAAACATCCTCACCCATAAATTCGTACTTCCCGTAGGTCGGCTGCTCAAGCATGCCTAGAATGTTTAGCAAGGTGGATTTTCCGGCACCGGATGGCCCCATAATGCTTACAAATTCACCCGCTTTGATCTGGGCTGTCACGTGGCGTAGCACATAATTCTTTACGCCTTTGTTGCTGAAGTATTTTTCAATATTGGATAATGCAATCATCTGATGTTTAGATTTAGTAAGTTGAATATTTTAAACTTATAAGCTGAAGATAGCCTAATACTACTCGTACTTAAGCGCATCTACAGGATTGGTACCAGCCACCTTATAAGAACGCAGACTAACTGTTATCAGGGTTATCAACATGGATATTAACATCGAAGCCAAGAACGGCCAAATGCTTAAATCTGTCCGATATGCATATTGGCTCAGCCATTTATTCGTCAGAATATAGGCCAATGGCCATGCAAATAAATTTGCCAGGAATACCAATAGCAAGAAGGATCCATTCAGAAGTCGAACCACTTCGTAGGTTGAGGCGCCAAGTACTTTGCGTATGGCGACTTCGCGGGTACGTTGCGTCGTTACAAAGGAGATTAGTCCGAACAGTCCAACAAAGGAGATGAAGATAATTATAAAAGAAAATACCCTGAAAAGTACCCCCATTATGCGTTCAGAATCGTAGTATCCATCTAAGTCCTCGTTTACAAATCTGGCATTATAAACATCATTCGGAAAAGTGTTGTTCCAAAGCTTTTGCATCGCTTTCATGGCATTCAGCATTTGCCCGTCTTCCATTTTTACTGCCATGTTGTAATAGTCCGATTTGTTAGAAGACATCGCAATTGGTGAAATTGGCTCATGTAAGGATTTATCATTGAAATCTTGACTTATCCCCACGATTGGTGCGGTGACATCATTTATTGTAAGGAGTTTACCTAGTGCTTTTTCAGGTTTAGCAATACCATTCCGCTTCAGGAATGTTTCATTCACAACGTAAGCATTTGCAGTGTCGCTTTTCGGCAACCCCTTACCGGCAAGGAGTGCAATTCCAAAGGTTTCAAAATAATACTGATCAACATGCATGGTTCTGATCTGAAAATCTTTATTCCGGGTACCATTAAGCGAAAAGTCGGACTCTGATACATTGTTTGAAGACGGCGGCACATTACAAAAACTAGCCTGACGTATGCCCGGGATGGCAAGCAATCGTGCTTTAAAGTTTTCATGTTTCTGCAGACTTAAGCTGTCTGCAGGCAAGTCTACCATAACTACTGCCGCAGTGTTAAATCCTAGTGGCTTTGCACGCATGTAGTTCATCTGTTTTAGCACCACAAGCGTGGCAATAACCAGTACTGTTGTTATTGTAAATTGCAGTACCAATAGAATTCGGCGCAGTCCTAGACCTCCACTGCTATTGGCGCTGATCTTGTTTTTTATGGCAAGTGCCGGATTGAACCCAGAAATGATCAATGCGGGGTAAAAGCCTGCAAGAACGCTCACCAGTACAACCAAGACCAGCAGGAACAGAAATATGATCGGGTGCTGCAATAGGCTGAAGGAAATTTCTTCATCGAAAAGCTGCTGCATGTATGGAAGTGTGGCTTCCGTTAACACGCAGGCAAGAACCATTGCAATTGTACTCACGGCCAGCGTTTCACTCAAAAACTGAACGAGAAGCTGCCGGCGTTCAGCCCCCATAACTTTCCTGATGCCGACCTCTTTCGAGCGGCCGATTGCCTGTGCGGTAGCCAGGTTAATGAAGTTTATACATGCTGTAAGGATTAGAAAAAGACCGATAATCGACAAACTATAAATCTCGCTCTTCTCCACTATCTTTCCTGCGAAGTTGCCATAACGGCCGTTGTGATGGATATCCTGCAATGCCTGAAAGGTATGATACTGCTTGCCGGATTCGTCATTATTTTCATATTTAGTTTCGTTAAACTTCACTAAAGCCGCTTCTGCATCAGCGATTTGCGCATCGCCCTTAAGCAATACATAACACTCAGAACTCGAACGCACGGTTCCAAAGTTTTTATCGTCCTTAAGACTAAATGTTGCATAGCTGAATACGACCTCCAGCGGCAGACTTGTATTTTCCGGACGGTCTTTAAAGATTGCGGTAACACGGCAGTCCTCATTCTTTTGAAAGCGCAGTGTTTTCCCCAGTGCCTGATGCCAGTTACCAAAGTATTTTATGGCAGCTTTCTCCGATAAAGCTACGGTATTTGGTGCACTCAGATCACGTGATGGATTTCCTGCCAACCACTTAAAATTAAAGATCTCGAAGAACGCTGGCTCAGCAAAATATGCTGCATGATAATCTTTGAACTTAATTTGCCCGGTTTGATCCAGGGCTGCAGTAACGCCAGTGGTTCGCTGAATGGCAGCAACCTTTTCCAGCTGTGGCATGTCATTACGAATCGCCGCAGCGAGGGGAATGGGCACCCCTTGAGAGGCATCGGTCCCAAACCTATATTTCCAGTTACTAACCACCCGGTAAATCCGGTCCTTATTGCTGAAATCATCATCATAACTCAGCTGGTACCTAATGAAAATGAAGATCAGGATACAACCGGCCATTCCTACAGATAAGCCCGCAATATTGATGAACGTATAGACCTTGTGCTTCCATAAGTTGCGCAAAGCGATTTTAAAGTTGAGTTTGAACATGGTGGTGCTATTTACAGGATATTTTATTGATGTTTTAATGCCTTGGCTGGATTTGCATGTACGGCCTTGGTCGCCTGCAGGCTCACCGTTAGCACAGCAAGCAGAACGGAGATGATGCCAGCAAGGAAAAATGGTAGGGGCGATATTTCGATCCGGTAAGCAAAGGTGTCCAGCCAGGTCTTCGCCAAAATATATACAAAAGGCCAGGCAATAATATTTGCCAAAAGCAGCATCCACAGGAAGGACGAATTCAACAGCTTGAGCACTTGAAAATCTGATGCTCCTAACACTTTACGCAAGGCAATCTCTTTACTGCGGCTGCTGGTCATGATTTTAGAGAAAGCGAACAGACCAAGTACGGCAATGAATACAGTGAGTATGGACGCTGTTAAAAAGACAGACTTTAGTTGCTCCTGCTTTTTAAAAAGGCGCCCATATTGTTCGTCCAGGAAGTCATAACGAAAATCTTCACCATCCATCTTATTGATGTCTGGCCAGTTCTTTCTCAGCGTTGCAAGAACTGCAGCCATTTTACCTTGTTCAACTTTCAGCATAATATTTAAGCGTGGATTTCCACAAGGATTTTTCATGGTATAGATGGTCGGTTGTACCGCTGCTTCAAAGCCTTGTGACTTGAAATCTTTGATCATACCAACGATTTGATAGTCGATGTTACAGCCGCGGATGGTCTTGCCAACAGGATCTAGCAGCCCATATTTAGCAGCGGCACTTTCGTTGATTATGGCGGAATTCAAGGTGTCAGTTTTGAAAGCCTTTGAGAACGTTCTACCGGCCTTAAGTTTAATGCCCAGCGTTTCAAAGTAGTCAAAATCCACATCTACGAAATCAAGCAGTGCCTCTTGCCCGTCTACGGCATAGGCGTTGCTACCGGTTTCTTCACCGGCTGGTGTGACATTCGAGACGGTTGCAGACTGCACACCGTCAATTTTCAGCATTTTTTCCCGCAAAGGCGCAAACACTTCCGGTTTAGTGAACATCGTCATGTTTTTAATCAGCACAACTTGCTCCGCTTCAAATCCGGTATCCTCGGTGTGAATGTACTTCACTTGTTTACTCACGATGAGTATCCCGGCTATAAAGATTACCGCAATGGAAAATTGAACAAGCAGCAATCCTTTTCTTGCCCAACTCGTTTGTACGCCAGTTTCAAAATTGCCCTTTAAGACACCAGCGGGACTAAAACCTGAAAGGATCAAGGCCGGATAAACGCCGGCGATGATGGTGACCAGCACAAGAATAAGTGGAAGCATCCAATATAGCGCTCCGGCGCTGTCCCACAAGGATAAAGGCACCTCAAAAAGATTGCTGAATGCTGGCATGAACAACTCCGCAAGCACTAGGGCCAGGATCATTGACAGGATACATTGCACGAAGATCTCCAACAGAAACTGCAAGGTGAGCATCTGCCGGTACGAACCCAGTACTTTCTTGATCCCAACTTCTTTGGCTCTTTTGTTTGCTTGCGCAATGGTAAGATTGGTAAAGTTGATACAGGCAATCACCACAATCAGTACACTTAATATGAACAATGCAACAACGACCTTGTAATTGGTATCATTTCCCGCTATTGGTTTTAAGTGAAGATTAGATAGTGGATCAAGGAAGATTGTCTCGTTCTTAACCGCTGCTGGATCAAACTGCGCTTTTAATAAGCCGTTCTTCAGCAGCCTGTCAATTTTGACCTGCAGTGCATTGATGTTGGTACCCGGTTTCACCTGGATGTAGGTGTAATAATTCGGGAACCCGAAACCTTCGGATACGCCGAGATAGTTCCCGATTGCAAGGGCTTCAAACCGGATATTAGAATGAGGGTTTGGAACAATGGAGCCTTGGATGGTTCCGGAAACACCCAATGTTTTGCTCCCCATCATTGCCTTCTCTGGCATGTTGTCTTTTTTACCGGGGAACAGCGTTTGCATACTTGCTTCATTCAGATAGGTGAGTCGCTCGTATTCTCCTTGCGGTTTTCTCAAGCCACCCAGAGGTTTCAGGTTAAATATCTTCGCCGCGTTGTAATCCATGACCATCGTGTTCTTGATATATATTCTGGCTGCATCGCTTATGAGAGCAAAATCCAGGTTTGAAGGGGTCATTTTACCAACGAGTTCTACTTCCGGGCAGTTCTGTGCGATTAGTTCCGCAAGGGGTGGTGGTGTGAAATTTGTTTTGAAATCCTTTAGATCTCTTCCAACAATGTAGATGTTTTCATAATTGGGATTATCCTTGTCGTAACTGGTTTCATAATTCACATACAGCACGATCAAAATAAATGCAGCTAATGCCACAGACAATCCGCCGATGTTTATCAGTGATATGGAGAAGTTCCGTTTCAGGTTACGGAGTGCAATTTTCAGGTTGAGTTTAAACATATGATCAGGCGTTGGATATCGGATGTTGGCTTACTCGTACTTTAAGGCGTTGACAATATTCGATGTCGCAGTTTTAAAAGCTTGATAACTGATGGTCAGCATGGCAATCAGGAATGTACCACAGACCGCTATGGCGATAATCCACCAGGAAATAGTGGTCCGGAACTCAAAATGACTTAGCCAATTGTTCATGAGGTAATAAGCTACCGGAACACCAATAAGTACGGCGATGAATATCATTTTCATAAAGGACATGGAAAGCAGATGCATGATGTTGCCGATAGAAGCGCCAAGCACTTTCCGAACGCCAAATTCCTTGCTACGCTGCTCAGCACTGTAGGCTGCAAGTCCGAAGAGACCGAGGCATGAGATGAAAATGGCAAGGCTACCAAACAGGTTTGCCAGAATACCCAGGGTTCTTTCTGCCTGTAGTTTTTGTGCATACAGATCATTTAGAAATTTGATTTCTACTGGATAGGCTGGATTAATTTTCTTGGTAATCTGAGTGATGCGATCGATGTTTTCAGATAGGCTTCGATTTGGATTTAAGCGCATGGTGATGTTGCCATTCCAGTCATTACTGAAGGCGACGACCATTGGCTTCTCACTATAAAATGGTGAACCCCAAATAAAATCCTGAAAGACACCCACGATCGTTGCATCAATACCGTGGTATTTAACTTTGGTTCCAACCGGATTTTTCAAGCCCATGATTTTAACTGCTGCTGCATTCAAGAGCAGCGCTGAACTATCAGAAGCAAAAGCTTTGGAGAAATCACGTCCTGAAACTAATTTAATTCCATTGGTCTCCAGGAAATCATAGGATGTTGCGATCTGATCGAAAACGATACGTTTGTCTTCTACTGCCATGCCCGGCCATTCGAAGTTCCAGAAACTGGAACCAGCATTGGTTAATCCTGCAGATGATTGCACTACGGAGGTTACGGCTCCCGACCGCAGGAGTTCGGACTTTAACACTTCAAATTTGGTTTCCAGCATGCCCTCCTGCGGCATTTCTGCAAGCAGGTTGATGTCATACCCTACCGGACGATCTTTTACAAATTGAACCTGCTTGTAAATCACCAGCGTACCAATGATGAGGATAATGGCAAAAGAAAATTGCCCTACAACCAACACCTGCCTTAGGCTAATAGGCATTTTGCCCTTTAAGCCGGGCTTCTTCTGCAATGCCAACACCGGATTGAATGAAGAAAGATAAAAGGCAGGATAGCTGCCTGAGATCAGTCCGGTCAGCACAATTATGATAATCATACCTAGCCAGCACCATAAGTTGTCATAGGATATCTCCAGCTGCATTTGCAACAGGCTATTGAATGCCGGCAGTAATACTTCAACCAGGACAACTGCAATAATCACACTCATGATGCTCAGCAGCATTGATTCTGTAATGAACTGTGAAATCAATGATGCACGACTTGCACCAATGGTCTTTTTCACTGCGACTTCTTTTGCTCTACGCTCAGACTTAGCAGTGGCCAGATTCATGAAGTTGACACAAGCGATCAGCAATATGCCAAAAGCCAGGCCTACAAACAGGTAGGTCCGCTCGATATCACCACCTATAGATTTACCATTCAAAAACTTACCGTAAAGGTGTTTATCCGACAGGCGGAAAAGAAATGGGGAGGCTTCTGCAAACCTATCCTTTGGCTTCATCATGTTCTGAATCTTTTTATTGATCAAATCAACATCTGCTTCATTGCTCACCCGGATGATTGTTTGCCAGTTGAAATTGCCCCAACTAGGTTCTTTAACCCAGCTATATAGTGTCTCGTAGAAAGTCCAAGGCATGAGGAAGTCAAAGGTGTTTGAGCTGTTTATAGGCAAATCTTTAATAATTCCAGTTACTAGAAAATCTGCCTGATCTCTAAATCTTACGGGCCTGTTTAGTGCCGGTCCATCGGGGAATAAAATATGAGCAAGCCGCTCTGTTAGGATAACCGAATTCGACGTACTTAATGCGGTTGATGGGTTTCCCGCAATGAACTCATAATTGTATATTTTTAAAATATCAGGATCTGCGAACTTAGCTTCCTTTTTAAAGCTTCTTTCGCCGTTTGCAATCAAGGACTGTCCGCCATATCCGATTCGTGCCGCGGCTTCAACTTCCGGAATTTCCGACTTGATTGTTTGTGCTATCGCGTTGCCGGTCAAATCTCCCGTTCGGCTGATTCCACCATTATCATCCTGAAAGTTCGTCATTACCTGGTACACGTTTTCCCAGCCTTTAAACTGCTTATCGTAGTTCCACTCATAGGAAACATACAACATCAGCATCAGGCAGGAGGCGAGTCCGATGGCAAGACCAATCACGTTGATTATGGATGAGGTGGCATGCATCCAAAGGTTGCGAATTGCGATTTTTAGGTTTAGTTTGAACATGGTGATCAGGGGTTTGGATGTCGGTATCTTACTCGTACTTAAGTGCGTCGATGGGGTTTGCTTTAGCAACCTTAAAGGACTGAAGACTCACCGTTAGAATCGCAATGACCAATGACAACATCAAGGCTATTGCAAAAGGCAGGATCGATATAGAGACACGGAAATCATAGTTCGACAACCACTTACTTACAATGATGTAGCCGATGGGAAAGGCGATTACGTTTGCGATAAGCACCAGCTTGATAAAGTCTTTATTCAGCATGACCAGAATGTTGGTTGAATTTGCACCAAGAACTTTACGGATGCTGATTTCTTTTTTACGCTGCTCGGCCATGTATAAGGCAAGACCAAGTAACCCCAGACAGCTGATGAAGATCGCAAAGCCGCCAAACCAGTTTGCTAATGAACCCAGCAGTCGCTCGTCATGGAACTTTTCTTCAAAGCTATCATCAACAAAACGGCGGTCTACAGGGAAGCCAGGATTTAAGGATGTGAACTGCTCATCGATGATTTGCATGCTTTTAGTTAAGTTGGCCTGATCTGAAATACGCAGCAGGATCACATCATTTGCGTCTTTGGTGAAGCCAATGATCATGGGTGTTGATGCCATATAAGGTGATTCCACTACATAGTCACGGATAATTCCAATGATGGTAACGGGTGTTTCTTTAAAATCGATTACAGCACCTAAGGGTTGTTTTAACCCCATGGTTTTTACCAGGGCTTCATTGATGATTACACTGGTAGAATCAGCGAACTGTGGATCGAAGTCGCGCCCCTGTAACAACTCAATGCCCGTTGTTTTCAGGAAACCGTAGTTCGTCCAACGGAAATTCACTAGCACTTTTACATCTTCATTTTTACCCGGCCAGCTTACACCATAGCCATTATTACCTCCACCAGTGATTGATGTAGATAAATTGGCAACGGAGCTCACCACACCCGTTTGAAGCAGTTGGTTTTTAAGGAGGTCAAATTTTCCAGGCTGTTTCAGTATACCTTGCACCGGCACTTCAACAAGATTATTCCTGTTGTAGCCAATCGGCTTTTTCACAATGTAGTCTAATTGCTGGTAGATCACTGCAGTACAGATGATCAGGCAGGTAGCAAACATAAACTGGAACACGACCAGGAACTTCCGTACCGACAAAGAAGATCCGCCGATGTTAGTAAAGCCCTTTAAGACTTTAATCGGGTCAAATGAAGAAAGATAGAAGGCCGGATAGCTGCCTGCAAGTAGACCTGTAAGCAGGGTTAAGCCTATAAAGGTTGTCCAGAACAGCCAATAGCCATAATCTATACTTAACTCTATGCCCAATAGACCATTAAAATATGGTAGTGCAACCTCAATAAGAATAAAGGCAACCAGCATACTGATTACGGAGATAAGCACGGATTCAAGCATAAATTGTCCGATAAGATCCTTTCTCGACGAGCCAATTGATTTGCGGACACCTACTTCTTTCGCTCTCTTCTCTGAACGCGCTGTTGAAAGGTTCATAAAGTTTACACAGGCAATCACCAGGATACAGAAAGCCAGCAATACAAAGATCTGCAGCTGCTGGATACGTCCTCCCACTGCCTTCCCACCTTCAAAGGAATTATACAGGTGATATTTACTTAAGGGATGCAGAAAGGGCTCGCCATTACTATCCTTGTTGTTGGCCTTGATCATGCCGCGGAGTTGCGCGTTTGCTTTTTCAAACAGACGATTGTCCTCGAGCTGAATCAAAGTCATGCAATAATTGCTGTTCCAGGTGACATTCTTCACCCAGGGGTTCATGCGCTCGAATAGCGCCCATGGCATTACAAATTCGAACTGAAAGCTGCTATTTTTAGGTGGGTCTGCAACTACACCTTCCACGTTCAACTCCTCTGTGTTGTTGAGCTTAATTGTCTTGTTAATCGGATCTTCCGAGCCAAACAGCGACCTGGCCAGACTTTCTGTGAGGATAACCGAAAGGGGATTTCTCAGGAAGGTCTCCGGATTGCCTTTAAGTACTTTGTAATCAAGTATCTTAAAAAATTCCGCATCAGCGAAGGTACTAGCCTTCATGAAGTTGTTGCGGTTATAACTCAACAAACGTGGGTTCGGGTAGTCCATGCGGCTCACCCGCTTCACGCCGGGGATCTGCTGTTTAACTGCATCAGCCATCACGCCAGGTGTTGAAGCGAAGCTGAAGATCTTTCCATTGGCAGCCTGGTTGTTGTAAACCACATAGCTATTTTTATAGTCGGTAAACTGCTTGTCATAACCCCATTCATAGGCTACATACAACAACAGAAGCATGCAACTTGCAAGACCAATAGCCAGTCCGCCAACATTTATCAAGGTGTAACCTTTACTCTTCCAAAGGGTACGTAAGGCGATTTTTAAATTTAGTTTAAACATTGTTAGATGAGCTCTTCGGTTATTCCCTTATTAACTTTTTCAGAGATTACATGGCCGTCTTTAAGGTTGATGATCCTGTTAGAAAATCCGGCATCATGTGAGGAGTGTGTTACCATCACAATGGTGGTACCTTGTTCATTCAGCTCACATAAAAGCTCCATCACCTCATTCCCGTGTGAGCTATCCAGGTTACCCGTAGGCTCATCGGCAAGTACAAGCTTTGGTTTGGTTACGAGTGCCCTGGCCACGGCTACACGCTGCTGCTGTCCCCCGGAAAGTTGCTGCGGAAAGTGGCCACTGCGGTTTACAATATTCATTCGCTCAATAATTTCATTCACCATAGCTTTTCTGGTGGCCGAAGGCACTTTGTTATAGATCAAAGGCAGCTCAATGTTTTCGAAAACCGTAAGTTCATCGATAAGATTAAAATTCTGGAACACAAAACCCATATTTGCCTTTCTAAAGTTGGAGCGTTCACGGTCGTTCAGTTTCAACAGCTCTGTATCCAGAAACTTGTAACTCCCGCTTTCCGGTTTATCCAATAGCCCCATCACGTTCAAAAGTGTAGACTTTCCGCAGCCTGAAGGTCCCATGATGGATACGAATTCACCTGCTTTCACATGCAGGTTGATGCCATTTAATGCGGTTGTTTCGATTTCTTCAGTTTTGTAAACTTTCTCAAGATTTTCAATTTTTATCATTGCTGTATTTTTTAACCCTTGGCCTTAACTATTTTTTTACTTGTATTATATCGTATTGGTTGAATTGATCGTAAGAAGATGTGATTACCTCTTCATCTTTCTGTAGACCCTCTAAAATTTCATAGTATAGATAGTTCTTCCGCCCTACCTTGATGTTCCGCTTCTTGGCTTCGCCATCTTTTAGCACGTAAACCCAGTTACCTCCGGTGCTTTGGAAAAATTGGCCTTGTGGCAACATCAGCGATTTACTGTTGTCGGATAGCGTGAGCTTAGTCTGCAACGACAAGCCTCTTCTGAGCTCATCAGCGCTCTTTCCATCAAACACCAATTCAATCTGAAACTGCCCCGAAGTAACCTCTGGAATAACTTTGCGCACCACCAATTGGTAGTTCTTACCGTTGATCTCGCAATTGGCACGCTGACCTTCTTTCACTCGATTGATGTAGTACTCATCTACGCCTGCTTGTAATTTATAACCTTGCATCACGTCAATCTTTCCAAGCATCTCATTGGCGTTATAAGACTTACCTATCACCGGATCGTAGGAAGAAAGACGACCGGAAACAGGCGCCTTTATTGTCATATTCTCAATGTTCTGACGGATAGACTCCAGGCTCTCATTCATTCTTCCGATAGAAAAATCGATCTGACCCAACTGCATCTTACGACTTTGATTCTCCTGATCCATAGCTTGCTTTAAGATCGACCTGCGGTCTTTATAGTAGTCGTAATCCTGACTTGATGTATTAAACTCCTCCTTGGTGATCACCCGCTTTTGGAAAAGGGTACTGTCAATTTTGTATTTGCGGGAAGCGGTACGAAGGCTGTTTTCAATCACCATCATATCTTGCTTCATTACACGTTGATTTTGCTCAAGGTCTAACCGGAGTTTGCGTAGCTGATTGATCTGTTCAATAATACTGGTTTCACTGCTGGTATAGGAAGATAATGCATTTGGATTTGCAATTCTTAAGAGTGGGGTACCCTTGTCTACGAAGACGCCATTTTCTACGAAGATTTCCGCCACGGTCCCTCCTTCTGAGGAACTAACGATCACGGAGGTTAATGGTACCACAATTGCATTTAGCAATACAACGTCTTCGAAGTCTCCAAAGCTCACTTTACCTATGCTTAGCTTGTCGGGATCTGCTTTGTACACTTTATTTAATGAGAGGCTATATCCATAACCTGCAAGGCAGATCACCGCTACAATACCGCAGAGCATTAGGATCGTCTTCTTATTAAACCTCTTTTTTTCAATTATCTTATCCATTGTTCATTAACATTATTGACTTCGGGTTGCCAAGGATATGCCAAAGGGAAAATCAATATTTAAAGCGCTGATATATAGAAACTTAAATGTTTCACTCATTTTTTAACTGTTCGATATCGGACAGCCATTGTACGTGACCGAACAGTTTTATTATTTTTGATAAAAGCTTATGTATGATTGACGCGACTGTTCTGGTCATTGATGACGATGATGATATTTTGTTAAGTGCTAAGCTGTTGCTGAAACAGCATTTCAAGCAAGTAGTGACCTGCAAATCACCACGTGAAATAAATGTCCTGCTGAGTAGAAATGAGGTGGACATTATCCTGCTGGACATGAACTACCAGAAAGGATCAAGCGACGGTCGCGAAGGTCTTTATTGGTTGGAACATATTCTCTCGATTGACAAAGATTATGTAGTGATCCTGATGACGGCATACGGCAACGTGGAACTTGCGGTGCAAGCTATAAAGAAAGGTGCCACGGATTTTATCCTGAAGCCCTGGGAAAATGAGAAGCTCTTTGCTACGCTATCTGCAGCAGCGAAACTACGACAGTCGAACAAGAAAGTTAATAAGCTGGAAAAACTACATACCTCCTTGCAGAAGGACATGGCTAGAAGCTTTGAAAATATCATAGGCTCTTCCGAACCCATTCAGAAGCTTCAAAGTGTATTGTTGAAAGTTGCACCTACAGATGCAAACATCCTGATCCTTGGCGAGAACGGCACCGGCAAGCAAGTATTTGCTTACGAGATCCACAAACATTCTCAACGCAGAAACGGCGTATTCATGCATGTAGATTTAGGGTCTTTAACCGAGAACCTGTTTGAAAGCGAACTTTTTGGTTATGCTAAGGGTGCTTTCACCGATGCTAAAGAGGATAAGCCTGGAAGATTTGAAATGGCTGAAGGTGGTACTATTTTCCTGGACGAAATTGGAAACTTAAGTTTACCCTTACAGGCAAAGCTGCTTAGCGTTATTCAGAACCGGACAGTTAACAGACTGGGCGAAAGCAAGGAACGTAAAATCAACCTGCGGCTCATTACGGCGACAAACATGCCGTTGAGTGACATGGTGAGCCAGGGAACCTTCCGGCAGGATTTACTATTTCGAATCAATACCGTGGAACTTTTGCTCCCACCTTTATGCAAGCGGGGCACGGACATATTACTGTTAGCTAACCATTTCTTGCAAAGCTTCAACAATAGGTACCACCGCGACATCAGAAATTTTGATGTGAAGGCAGAAGCGGTATTGCTTCGCTACCCTTGGCCCGGTAATGTGCGGGAACTGCAGCATGTTATTGAGCGTGCGGTGATCATGACCGACGGACAGCAAATCACAGAAGCAGACTTACAGCTGAACCCACAAAAATTTGGCACCACAAAGCCGGCCGTGCAGGAGGAAATGGCCTTAGAAGATATGGAAAAGTTGATGGTACAGCGGGCTATAGAAAAGCACAAGGGCAACATCTCCCGAGCAGCATCTGAACTTGGCCTCACCCGGGCCGCACTTTACCGGCGTATAGAAAAGTTTGAGCTATGAGTTTTTTTTCCAGCTTTACCTTTAGGCTACTATCCAGATTATTCATCATTAATCTGCTCGTGGTATTGTTGGTTTACCTGATCCGTAATACGGAGCTGTGGTTTACCATCTTCGGCGTAGGTATAATTCTGCTCTCGACGCTATACTCGCTATTCCATTATATCAATCGCATGAAGGAAGATATAAACCGCTTTATGCTTGCTGTAAAAACACAGGATAGTACCATGAACTTCAGGGCGAAAAGCCGTAAGGCCACCTTTCCTGAACTCTACAGATCTTTCGATGATATCATTCAGGCACATAAACGCATACAGCTGGAAAAAGAATCCATGTTCCAATTAATTAAAACGATACTGGAACAGGTACCCGTAGGTGTTGTGGTATTAAAGCCAGTAGATGAGGACGTTGAAAAGGCTGAAATCGTGTTTTTTAACATGGCAGCAAGCACCTTATTACAAGTTCCTGCATACAAGTATTGGCACCGCCTGAGCAATCACCGTCCTGAATTTGCCGCTCAGGTAAGCGAAATACTTGGTGGTGGAAAGAAGTTTATTGAGCTGAAGATCCAGGATAAGCTTACGCAGTTATCCACAGAGCTGATTCCCTTAAACCTGCATAATACTGAACATATCATTATATCCTTTCAGAATATCAAAGATGAGATCGAACAAAAAGAATCGGAAGCATGGAACAGGCTTATTGGCGTAATATCTCACGAGATCTTAAATAGTATAACACCAATCAGTTCACTTTCTGACACAGTTAGCACCATGGTTGCTGGCAGAGATCACCTGGACAAGGAAGATCTTGATGATCTCCAGCCTGCCTTGTTAACAATCAAGCGGCGCTCCGAAGGTTTATTGGATTTTGTTAAGGATTATCGCCTTATGGCCGAACTGCCTACCCCTGTTCGGGCTGATCACACCATAGGAGAAATTCTGCAGCATATCAAAATTCTCATGCAGCCATTTGCTACTGGAAAAAACATTAGCCTCAAGGTTCTGCAAACCGCATCAAAGATCACCTTGCGGCTAGACCTCAAACTTATTGAACAGGCTTTAATCAACTTGGTCACCAACAGCATATATGCGGTGGAAAATGTCGAAAATCCCGAAATAGAAATTGGGTACAGACTGGAGCATAGCCGCTTGTATATTGACGTAGCAGATAATGGTAAAGGACTTGATAATGAACTCACAAAGAAAGTTTTTATTCCATTTTTCACCACCCGTAAAAACGGTTCAGGTATTGGGCTTACCATTACACGGAACATTATGCGAATGCATCACGGCAGTGTCGAAGTTCAATCACAACCCTTTGAGAGAACCGTGTTCTCGCTTGTATTTTCATATCAGTAAAAACAGGGAGTTAAGCTTAGAAGATTATGAACTGCATTCACGTTGTTCGATGCCGGACAGTTATTGTCCGGAAATGAACGGTGACTAACACTAACCAATGATTAATCCTTTGATTTTTAATGAGTTAATTCAACATAAAGCTTCTGGCACAAGCTTTTCACCTACAGAAAAGTTAAACTGTATTTACAATGTCAGTATTAAATCTAAAAATCGCCCTAAGAAACATCTGGAGAAGTAAAGTTACTTCCTTCATCAACATCATTGGTCTTGCCATCGGTCTTGCTGCATGTTTGATGTTGCTCGTTTATGTGAACTACGAATGGAACTTCGACAAGCACTCGAAGTACTCCCAGGATATTCATATAGCAATGACCCATCTCACTGACGATTTTGGTAAAGATATCATGACCTTCGATGGAACACCTACTGCCTTTGCTACAACAATATCGGTTGGCGTTCCTGAAATCAAGCATGTTTCTAGGATAAGTTATGATCGCGTAATACTAATTGCCAATGGTGAAAACAGTTTTAAAAGAACTGCAAAATTCGCAGATCCCACCATCATAAACATGTTTGACTACCGATTTATTCATGGTCAAAAAGAGTCTGCCCTTAGTCAGCCAGGTTCAATTATTTTGACCGAGTCTACAGCTAAAACGCTCTTCGGCAGCACGGATGTTTTAACGAAAACCGTCCGGCTCCATGACCAGGCTGACTTTAAAATTACCGGGATTGTGGAAGATCTACCGCTGAACAGCTCACATCGGTTTGATTATTTACTACCATGGTCTGCCTATAAGTTAATTGAGCCGTCTTCACAAAATCTAAATTGGGATAATTACAGTTTCATCACGCTCGTACAACTTACCCCTAATGCAGATCTCGGCGCCGTGAACCAAAAAATGAAAATGCTTATAGAAAAGCAGACGAAACGGAAGAACGCTCCTTTCTTTTTGTATCCCTTAAGTAAACTCCATCTTTACGGCAAATTTGAAAACGGCAAGAGCGTAGGTGGCGACATTACCCAAGTTTGGCTATTTACAGGTCTTGCAATTGGCATTTTGTTAATCGCCTGCATCAACTTCATGAATATGGCTACCGCAAAGTCTGAAAAGCGCGCCAAGGAAGTTGGAATTAAAAAGACGATTGGAGCTACCCGAAGTTCACTTGTCTTCCAGTTCCTGACAGAGTCAATCATGATAACCGCAATTAGTGTGTTCATCGCAATTGCACTTCTAGAAGGCTTTCTTCCAGCATTTGGAAACTTACTCAACATCAAGTTGGACATCTCCTTTTTTAACTATCAAATCTGGACGATTATTGCTGTGACAGTGTTAACTACAGGCCTTATGGCCGGAAGTTACCCGGCGCTATACCTTTCCTCTTTCAATCCGATACAGGTTTTTAAAAAAAGACCCAGGGGTCATCGCCTTTTTTCCATTGGTTTAAGACAGATGTTGATCATTGGACAATTCTCGTTTACAGTTATATTAGTTATTTCGACCCTTGTAATTTACAAGCAGATTCAGTTCATAAAAGATCGTCCGGTGGGTGTTGATGTCAATGCACTTGTTGAGATGCCTTACGAAGGAGCACTTGAAAGTCATTTCGAAACTTTAAATTCCAGGTTGATTAAGGCGGGTGTAATTACATCTGCTGCGAAGACAACAATCAGCCTCATTCATCAAGGACAAAATTTCAGCGGATTGGAATGGCCGGGTATGACACCCGCCGAAAATGATATTCTATTCAACCGCCTGGGAACGTCATACGACTTTGTTAAGACTTCAGGCTTGAAGCTGGAGATAGGCCGTGACTTCTCCAGACAATATGCTTCTGACACCTCTGCTGTCCTCATCAGCACTAGCGCAGCGAAAATTATGAATTTTGATAAACCGATCGGTAGGCAACTCAAGTTTGACGGAAGGAGTGTGAACATCATCGGTGTTTTCGAAGATTACGCATGGAGTTCTCCGTATCATGCAAATAACCCGATGATTATTTATTTCAGTAGACATGCTGAAAACGTTACCATGCGGCTGAGTCCCGGGCGGAATTTACAAGAAAGTATAAAGTCCATTGAAAAGATTACAAAGGAGATCAATCCCGCCTACCCCGTTGAACTAAGCTTCGTAAGCTCATCATTCGAGAAGCTGCTTCAAAAGGAGAAAACCCTAGGTATCCTCTCAAACTTGTTTGGAGGTCTTGCGATATTTGTATCCTGTATCGGACTATTTGGGCTGGTGGCATTTAGCGCCGAACAACGAACCAAGGAATTTGGTATAAGAAAGGTCCTTGGTGCTTCGCTAGGCAACTTGATGCAGTTGTTGTCTGTATCTTTTCTGAAGTTGATCGTCGTAGCCATTTTCATCGCCGTCCCAATCAGTTATTATGTGATGAATAACTGGCTGCAACGTTATGAGTTCCGCACCGATTTTAGCTGGTGGATTATACCACTTGCAGCTTTCGGCACCCTAACCATCGCATTTTTAACGATAAGCGTACAAGCGTATAAAACCGCTAAAGGAAATCCGGTAGATGCGCTGAAGTATGAATAGTAGCGCATCTACCAGATAATGTATCGTATTGTGCTATCGCTGTCCGCCACCCTGGCCAGCACCTGCCTGGCCATTAGCATCACCTTGTAGAAGGTCGTCGTTGTTCACACCACGTTTCTTTCTTGGTGGCTGTGCACCGAAGTTCATCTTACCAAAGTTGTAAGCGAAGTTAACACCGAATGAACGGAATGGTACCGAGAATTTACTACGTTGTGTTAGCGGTCCGCTGTTTATGTTCGATTCGAAATCTTTGTAGTCTTTGAATGGTTGAGTAATGTTCAGCCCGATTGTACCACGTTTTTTCATCACATCCTGCTTCAACCCGATAACCCATAGGTTGAATGAGGGATTAGTACCCTGGAAGGTTCTTCTCTTAGAGTTCTGCATCACAAATGTTTCTGCATTCAGCGTAGAACTTACCTTCAATGTGGCACTTACAAAGGCGTTATATTGGATGTAGGTCGACTGCTCACCTTGTTGAAGGCTGCTAATTACTTGTGGTTTGTAAGTGAAAGCATTGATGTTCCCGCGAAGGGTTAAGATCTTAAGAGGTTGTAATGATCCGAAGATGCTTGAACCGAATGAATTGTTATTACCAACATTCTGGAAGCTGGTAAGTGAGATGTTGCGTGTAACTTCATCACCATTATTATCCACAGTGGTGAAAGGCACCGTATTTACTACACTTTCAATGATATCCTTTGTTCTGCGATAGTATACCGAAGCATTGATCACTGAGGTTTTCACAAAGGTAGAGTAGTTAAACTCGATGGTCTGGCTGATTTCCGGAGAAAGCTCAGGGTTACCCTGGCTTTGATTCAATGGGTCACTGGTATTACGGAAAGGATTCAGGAACTGTAAACTTGGGCGCTGAATACGCTTGCTGTAGCTCAACTTGATCGTTTGTGTAGGGCTAAGGGATTTGGAAACAATAAGGCTGGGCACGAAGTTCAGGTAATCATTTTTAAAAGGCTGAAGTCCACTCGAATTACTTCCGGATTTACCGTCAATGCTGGTATTTTCTATCCTGCCTCCGGCCATGATGGTATAGCCACTGCTTAAGCTTGTAGTAAGCAAACCATATCCTGAATATACATCCTGTCCATAATTATAAGCGTTTGAAGTTAATGGGTTAAGCACATATTGTCCCGATTCATTGGGATTGAAAAAATCGTAATCACTCTTGATTTCACGGATAATAGATTTCGCTCCCGCTTCAACCTTGAACACTTTATTTATCGGCAAGACATAGTCAGCCTGTACGGTGTACTCATTGTTGGTACCAATGTTGGTAGCACGTTGGTTTTGTGTAAATGCAGAATACTCGTTCGCATAGTCAACATCTGCGGTACCATGTGTCCACTGCGCAGCGATGCTAATCTCTTCACCTGCACGTTTAAACTTGTGCGTGAAATCGTTATTCCAGTCGAGGTTAGACATGCTGTTCTCATTTCTCGTGGTTGCCGTATAATTAACAAGCCCTTGTTGTGGAGACTCGTTGCTGTTAGTGGAACTACCTTCGTTTTTAAAAGCACCGCCCCTTCTGCTGAAAGATGAAGAGAAGCTGTTGCTTTCATTGAATTCATAGCCCAGGGATGCCGAGCCACTCAGAAAGTGACGGTTGGAGGTACTTTCTCCCTGAGATGAAGATGAAGTGTTAAGGGCAGAATTCCTGCTCTCGAAAGTGGAGTAGGTTGTTTGCGGCCAGCCTGCGTTATAGCCAACATTCGCAGTGATGCTAAGTTTATTCTTATTGATATTAATGTTAGCGTTTTCATTATTCTGTCTGGTGCCAACTCCAACGTTGATGGAACCGCTTACACCGGAAACTTCTTTTTTCTTGGTGATGATGTTGATGATACCTGCAGATCCCTCAGCATCATATTTTGCCGATGGCGAGGTAATTACTTCAACGTTTTTGATCTGGTCTGAAGGCATAGACTTCAGAACGTCTGCCGCATTGGTGGTTAGTGCACCAGATGGCTTACCATTGATTAGGATACGTACATTCTGACTTCCGCGTAGTGCCACATTACCATCCATATCTACAGAAACCATCGGCACCTTACGCAGGATATCAGTAACATTACCGCCAGCGCTGGTCACATCTTTTTCCGCATTGAAAACCAGCTTGTCAATCTTGTTTTCAATGAGTGCCTGCTGACCGGTGATCTGCACCGCCTCTAATAAGTTTGCGCTTGGAGAAATCACGATACGTCCAAGATTTTTAGTGCCAGCAGCCATTGCAACTCCAGCTATATTTTTAACGTTGTAACCGATATAATTTACTTGTACACGGTATTGACCGGCAGGGATGTTGTTGATCTTAAAGCCTCCTTTTTCATCAGTTAAACCACCGCTGAAGGGGGTGGTTGCACCAGCTTTGAAAAGACTGACAGTTGCATAGTCTACAGGCTTTTTACTGATGGAATCGATTACCGTTCCTGTAAGGCTTCCAGCAGCGGCAGATGCCGCCTGGCCCGCGCCCGGCACCTGCGCCTGAACCGCGCTGCCCATACTGGCCGCAAAAAATAACATTACTGATGCAAGCATCATTCTCAAACCTGCTGTCGTACTTTGTTTCATATATTGTGCATTAATCATCATTGGTAAAAGACATTGTATAATAACATGATCATCGGCAAAACAAAGAAATTACAGCCATGCTAATTTGTAATATAGATGGTTGGACTTAAAAACTCGACGAAGCCAACAATCGAATAGACGAGTGCATTAATGCTTGTACCGATATTTCTCCATCTTTGCTTACCATGACTTCAACGTTTAACGGCATCACTAAAAAACTTCCATCTGTGCACTACTTTATTGTGGCAGCATTGCTGGTGCTGATCTTCTTTCCGCTTACCTGGCCCATACGTTTGCCGGCGGAATTCTGGATAAAACAAGTGGTCATAAACCTCATGTGGGCAGGATTATTTTACTCGAACTATTTCGTTTTTACACCTAGACTGCTGTATAATAATCGTTCAGGCTTGTTTGTCATATTGGTAATTGCCACGCTGTTCGCAGCGGTCTTCCTTAATCATTGGCTAGATAGCTTCTTGGGTGTGCCACAGGCCATGGAAAAGGTATTCGGATCGAAGATGCATAAAGGGGCCCAAAGACAGGAACATTCCGCTACATATATCACAATCATTATGGCCATGGTGATCTACGGTGTAAGTACTGTTATCGCCATGTCGAAGAAATTGCAGCATGATCAGCTCGCTTTTGAAGCGACGGAAAAAGACAGAATCAACTCTGAGCTTTCTTTTTTGAAGTCACAAATTAACCCACATTTCTTCTTTAATACCTTACATACCATCTATGCGCTTACCGAAAGCAATACCGAAGCTGCAAGAGATGCCATTTATACCCTTTCCCACATGATGCGGTATGTGATCTATGATACCAGAAATGACCTGACGAGCCTTGAAAGTGAGATCAAGTTCCTGGAGGACTACATCAAGCTGATGAAATTAAGGCTTTCTGGTGATGTGCAGGTGATCTTTGAAAAACCGCCGGTCATCAAGAACTATGAGGTTGCCCCAATGCTCCTGCTTCCCTTCATTGAGAATGCTTTTAAACACGGGATTAGCAGCTTGCATCCAAGTTATGTTTATATCGATATACAACAGCTAAACGATACGATAAGGATCGAGATTAAAAATTCTACCTTTGAAGCCAGGGAGCATCTTGAAGAAAGCAATGGCATCGGGCTGGTTAATACCAAGCGCAGATTGGACCTGCTTTACCCCGATCATCATACCCTGGACGTTGTTCACGACCTCAACAACAGGGAATATTCCGTTACACTAGAGCTTGATTTCAACCATGAAAATTAACTGCATTGCTATAGATGATGAACCATTCGCACTAAGCTTAATCTGTGGTTATATTGAGAAAACCCCTTCATTAAACCTGGTTGCAGCTTATAGCAATGGCGTAGAAGGGCTTAAAGCGATACACGAAAATCATGGGATACAGCTCATCTTTCTGGACATCCGTATGGCGGATCTGAGTGGTATCGAACTGGCAAGAATCATCGAACAAAGCGGCAGAAAAAAGCATTTGCGAATTGTATTTACAACCGCCTATGATCAATATGCACTGGAAGGTTTTAAAGTAGATGCACTTGATTACCTGCTTAAACCTTTCAATTTTGTAGATTTTTCAAAAGCTGCTACCCGGGCGTACGACTACTTCATTTTGTTGCAACAAAGCCTGAACCCTACAACTACAATTCATTCTTCGGCTGTTCCAGAGCGTAAGTACCTCTACCTTAAGGTCGACTACCAATTGCAAAAAGTAGATACAGCCGACATTCTTTACATCGAAGGATTGAAAGACTATGTAAAGGTTTTTGTAAAAGGCACGGAGAAGCCACTTCTCACCTTAACAAGCTTAAAGAGCCTCGAAGAAAAATTAACAGGTCCGGCATTCCTCCGAATTCACCGCTCGTATATTGTTGGCGTAGAGCATATAAAATCGCTGACAAAGAATTCCGTGCAGATTGGCCAAATGACATTTCCCGTTACCGAGCAGTACAAAGACGGCTTTTCAGAGCTATTGAAGAACTGGTTGTAACTAACGCGCTATTATTGCTTCTACCTCTTGAATACTGCCCTGAAAAGGACCAGCAGCCTCCAACTTGATGGTGGCCAGTGCAGCTGCAAAACGCCCCGCCTCGGACTCATTAGCGCCTTTGATACGCTGGTAAAGGTAACCAGCCATATAAGTGTCTCCACAGCCTGTAGCATCTACCAGAGTCTTTGGGGGAAATGCAGGCACGGGATAAAAAGTACCATTACTGTAGATCGTGGAACCATGACTGCCGTTGGTGATCACAAGTTCTTTAACACCCCAACTGGCAACCAGCTTTGCTGCACTTTGAATGTCTTCAATACCGGTTAGTGTACGTAATTCCGCTTCATCTGCTTTAAGGATATCGACATAAGCTAAAGCTTCAACTTTCTCAGGCCAATCCGCATTGTAAACTTTTCCATCACGTACCGCACGTAAATACCCTTGTACATCCATACTCACCTTCCCTTTGTCGGCCAGACTTTTGATTAGCGACAAGGAGAAGTCACCCGCCAGAAGTGGTCCTAGATGGAAGACCTTTGCTTCGACCTGCTTCAGGGATTCTAGTATAAAGGGATCCGCCTGCTGTGAAACATATTGTGTACGGAAGTCAGTATTTTCTTCATATACATTTTCGAAGCATACTGTAAACTTGCTCTTTTGAACCATAACCTCGATCTCACGGTTTTGAAGATCCGTAACATAATGCATATCCTCTTTTGCAAGTGCTGTAATCAGCATATAGCTCGCGTTCAACCTTATGAACGGAAAGGAGAAATAGTAAGCTGTGCCCCCGGGCATGTACATCGTGGAATTTGAAGTAACCACTTTATCGGACGTAATGTGTCCTACGCAACAGATATCAACCATATTCAAAAATATGGCTTAAAATACATTTTTTTGTTCATCTATCGACAACTGCTATTATCCAATGCGTTTACGATGGACAGCAGGCACCCATTCTTTATTCTTGCAAGTTTCACATGGCAGGTCTACGGCAGGTTCCAGCTCATAGGTCCGGGCGCATTTTGCGCAAGCATAAAGGCCCGCTTTGGTGATACGGGTGCTTTTGCTTTCATACTCATCGGGCAGGATGGGTAAGCCCGGTAGCACCTCATCATCCGGATAATAGAAAACACTCAAACTGCCGGTATCTTCAAGCACCGCAAACTTTACCTGACCCATTTGATCAACATGCTGTCCACGAAGGGCACCAAGGAATTCGTCCGAACCAAGTTCTTTAGACTTCAGCTCGTCCAAACACATCTTGCCCTCCCGAATGATGTAAATCGGCTTACCTTCCATTATGAATTCAAACCATTCAAACTTGGTAATAAGCCAGATGATAATTCGGTAAACCACCAGCACCAATACAAATACAGCTAAAGCATGGAAGATGCCCACATCATCGTAAAACATGGAATCGCCCGCAGCTGAACCAAGAGTAATGATCATCACCATCTCAAAAATAGACAGCTGTTGTACACCCCGTTTGCCGGTGAATCGCAGCACAAGTACGACGGCAAGGAACATGATTGGCGTTCTGAAGAGAATTTCGAAGAAAAATGAATATTCCTGATCGCTAAAAAAGATGCGGTGCCAGTCGAAGCTCATAAGATAAGGTTTGTGCTAGAATAAGGCTTAAGGGCGGTATTTTGTTTTAGCAGCCAACATAGCTGGTACAGGTGTCTGGCCTTAGAAAAGGGATATTGTATAGTCTAGCAAATCAAAGCCTCCGGTTTGACCATGACCAGGTATAACAACCCGGACGTCAGGATATTTTTCCTTTAATCTTTTTACCGTTCCCGGCCATACCGTGGTGTCTGCATCTTCTAGATTACCTTTTCCGGCACCTTTCTCTTTTATAAGGCAACCGCCAAACATGGTGTTTTCAAAAGGAAAGTAAGCAACTATATTATCGCGGGTATGTCCGGCGCCAGGGTAAAAAGCTTCAACTTGTTGTTTGCCTACTGAAAAAAACCTGCTTTGCTTAATTCCATGTTGTGGTACGGGGAACTTCTTCGCTGCCGCAAAACTTATGGTTTGAAGCTGCGCATACGAGGGTATATTACTAGCATGAAAGACGTTTAGTGAACCCAGACAATCAGCATGGAAGTGTGTAGCTATTACAGCCTTTACTTTAACATGTAGACTATCTTTTAGCCAGCCAAGTAGTTCAGCTGCAGCGGCATCTTCTGCAGGCACATCAAACACAAGTGCTTCGCCGCTATCAACGACGATCATACCGTTGCAGGACACCTTTCCAAAATCCTCAGTTTTCAGGTAGGAAATGTGCTGGAAGATGTGTTTTGAGATAGATACAACCTCCAGGTTTTCAGACTTAAAGCGCTGGGCTTTAGCAGCAAAACCCAAAATAAACAGAAGCACAATTAGACTATTTCGAAGTACAACAAGCATCAGCTGAACATTAAGTTTAATCAAGAGACAACGACGTATACCGCGTAAAACGCGTTAGTGTCAAAATTAGTCTCAAGTTACGCGAGTTAAAATAAAAATCTTTTTAAAATAACCTTTTATTTAATATTTTGCAGCACCTATAATTTCCCTAACCTACCTCAACATGAATAAAAGTGATATCTATATCATTGAAGACAACGAAGATATCGGATATGTATTAACCTACTTTTTGCAAGATGAAGGTTACAATGTTTCCCTATTTCCAACCGTTGCAGATTTCAACATGGCTTTTGAGAAAAGCTATCCGGATCTATTTCTAATTGACGTTATGCTGCCAGATGGCAATGGCATTAATGTATGTACCTACATCAAAAAGGACCTGCGAACGGAGCAGATCCCAGTAATATTGATGTCTGCACATGCGCCTGCGGAGATCATGAGCAAGGAATCATGTGCAAATGCCTTTTTGAATAAGCCTTTTGATCTACAAGTTTTGCTTGGTGTAATTCAAAAACACATCCACTAAGATGCAGCATCGTCGACTTTATACTTAAGCTGGATATATCTCGTTTGGTTATATTGAATTAAATCAAATGTCAAAAGCACCTCCTATACCTGAAAACGAACTAAAAAGACTGCTGAACCTTTCCGAGCTGGATTTGGACTTCACGAATATTGAAGACAGCTTTAAAGATCTGACAACATTGGCTTCTAAAGTCACTGGCACCTCTGTATCACTGGTTAACATCATTGATTCTTATACACAATGGACAATCGCAAACTATGGTCTGGATGTGTCGCAGTTGCCCAGAGAAGATTCTATTTGCCAGTACACCATTATGTCTCAACAGCCCTTTGAAGTGCACGACATGTCCACCGACGCTCGTTTTCAGGAGAAATTCTATGTGGACGGCCCATTGGGGCTACGGTATTATTATGGTTTGCCTTTACAGATTGCAGAAGGCCTGAACATCGGCGCATTATGTGTATTAGACCAGGAGCTGAAGAACTTAACGCCAGAAAAAGTAGAGCTGCTGGAAATCATCGCCCAAACGGTGGTAAAAAGGTTAAAGTCGGTACATGCCTTTGAAGTATTGAGTGCAAAGCTCAACGAGTCCAATGCCTCAAAGAAAAAAGCGGCCCATGACATTCGCGGCCCTCTAGCAGGTATAATTGGCTTATCTGAGCTTATTACGGAACAGGGCGAAACTGGCGATATTAAAGAGTTTATGGAATACATCAGCATGATCAACAAAAGTGGAAAATCATTACTCGAACTTGCTGACGAGATCTTATCTGATGGTGACAAAAGACAGGTCAGCGAACAAGAATTTAACCTACCATTGTTCCAGGATAAGTTGATCGAACTCTATCAGCCACAGGCAAAATTCAAAAACGTAAACCTAAAGGTATTGTTAGACAACGCAAATCAGTCTATCCCTTTTCTTAAGAACAAATTGCTTCAGATTGCAGGTAACCTGATTTCAAATGCAATAAAATTTACACCTGAAGGTGGGGATATAACGGTAAACCTAGGTCTTGAGCTCAAAGAGACACAGAAAGTTTTAAAGATCGTGGTAACAGATAATGGAATGGGTATAGATCCCACGTCAATCCAGCAAATACTCTCTGGTAAAGCAAGCTCCACTCCGGGAACTATGGGCGAGAAAGGGTACGGCTTTGGGCTAAGTTTAGTATCACATCTGGTGGAAACATTGAAGGGCAGTATTGACATAAGTGCTGCTCCGGGCAGGGGAGCACGTTTCGAAGTATTGCTTACACAAGCGATCTAAACCTCATGCTGTAAAATTATATCTTCAAAGGGCCTGTAATATTCTAAGCCTGCGGCTTACTAATACACTATATGAAGAAGCCCGACGAAGAATCCTTCACTAAATTGGTTGTATCTAACCGCGCAAGCATCTACAGGATTTGCCGTGCCTACATCTATGATGCCTCCCTGGCAGATGATCTATATCAGGAAATCCTTTTCCAGATCTGGAAAAGCATTAAAAGCTTTAAAGGAAATGCCAGGGTAAGCACATGGGTGTATCGCATTGCTGTGAATACAGCGATTAGCTTCAACCTGAAGAACAAGCGGCACCAGCATGAGCCCATACCGGAGTTTTTTTCGATGGCTTATGAGGATACGATGGAGGAGAAAAAGGAGACTGAAGTCAGGCTTGATCACCTCAGGTACTGCATTAATCAGCTTGAGCCTGCAGACAGACTGATTATTTCACTGGTACTTGAAGACAAGAGCTATAAAGATATCGCAGAAATCACCGGGAACAATGCGAATCTGGTTGGCGTCAAAATCAACAGAATTAAAAGTAGATTATTAAAATTAATGTCAACACCGCAGCATCATGAACTTTGAAGAATTAAAGAACAGCTGGCAAACCCAGCCCTTAAACGCTCGAATGGAGCCTAATGAACTGAAAACAGCGCTTGATTCCAAGTGGGAAAAGTATCAAAGCAGCCTGTACCGTACGAACATATTTATGTCTTTGGGTTTCCTCGCCGCAACAATCGGCATAGTAACCGTGTACTTTAAGTATCAGGCTGAATTCGGACTGGCATTTAAGCTGAGCCTTGCTTCTTCCTGCCTGCTGATGATCATCTTCACGGCAGTCGCCTGGAGAAGTTACGATTTCAAGAAAGATAACCTTGAAGTTGCAAGCACAGACTTTGTGAAGTATCAATTGAAAAAGATAAACTGGCAGCGCAGGGTCATCAGTCAGTACATGTGGATATATATGTTTCTGTTATGGGTAGCTTTGATGACGTACATGTGGGAAATTACAAGTCCGGCCACAGCAGTATTAAGGTATTCCGTTTTGGGGGTTCCCACCTTATTTATGGCCCTAGTCTCCATCAGAGATGCGAGAAAACAAAAAGCACGGCTGGCACGCCTGGATGAAATGACCAAAGAACTAGAACATACTTTTTAACCTCAGTGCTAAACAAAAAAACAACCACACCTAACGACTTCGTTACACCACAAGACAATTACTCAACGATAAATTCCCCTGAAAAAGCATATTTTAGGTAAAAGTTACAGTGAATCACCGCATTTACAAGCTCATGACCCTAAAAAGCCTAACCCTAGCAGCATTAATTTCAGGAACAAACCTAATTTACGCACAAGAACAACACAGAAAGTCGCCTGAAAGCACATCAAAAGCAACAACCAGCAATAATTCACCGGATTTAAGCAAGCTAAAGAAGCATGAAGGTTATTTCAGCTTCTACCATGAAGAAAAAACAGGTAAGATTTACCTGGAGATTGACAAATTAGATCAGGAATTTCTCTATTTCCGGTCATTAGCTTCAGGGGTAGGAAATGGTGGTCCGGAGCGTGGACAGGCCAGTGCCACCATTGTGAAGTTTGTCCAAGCAGGTCCAAAGATCCTGATGGTTGAGCCGGTCTATAATTATCGTGCGATAAGCTACAATAAAGATGAGGTTAAAGCGGTGGAACAGAACTTCGCAAAGTCAGTGACATATGCCTTTACACCCCTATCCAGCTCCAATGGGAAGTACTTGGTGGACCTCACGCCTTTTATTATCCGCGATAGTCAAGGTATCGGCGCGCGACTTGGTGTGACGGGCAGCGTCGGTGGCCGCTCTGTACCTAATGGTAGCAGCTACAAACTTGAGGAAGCCCGTTCAGTACTCTTCATGGAAAATACAAAAAACTTTCCTAAGAACACGGAATTTGAAGCCATGTTAACCTTCACCGGCGGCAATCCGGGTGGCAGAAGCGCGCTTGCTCCCGATCCAACCGCCATTACCATAAACATGCACCAGTCCTTTGTGGCCCTTCCGGATGGAAATTACAAGCCGCGGAAGTTCGACAGCCGTTCTTCATTTGCACAGTTCTCATATATGGACTTCGCTGCCCCGATGTCAGAACCAATCATAAAACGCTTTATTCGACGTCATCGTCTCCAAAAGAAAGACCCATCAGCGGCAAAGAGTGAGGCCCTGAACCCGATACGTTATTACCTAGACCGCGGCATCCCTGGCCCGATCAAGCAAGCTTTGCTGGATGGAGGTGCCTGGTGGAACCAGGCCTTTGAAGCAGCTGGTTATATTAATGCTTTCCAAATCGCGGAACTCCCGGAAGGCGCAGACCCTATGGATATCCGCTACAACATGGTAAACTGGATTACCCGCTCTGGCAGTCCAACGCGTGCCTTTTCCTATGGTTCTTCCTATACCGACCCGCGTACCGGCGAGATTATTAAAGGCGTGGTCACCTTGGGTTCAGACCGTCACCGCCAGGATTATCTTATTGCAGAAGCGCTACTGCAGCCTTACGAATCTGGAAAGCCGGTTCCTAAACTAATGGAAGAGATTGCCCTTGCCCGGATCAGACAGCTTTCGGCACACGAAATCGGCCATACACTAGGCCTCAACCATAACTTTGCGGCAAGCCCTAAAGATCGGGGCTCGGTGATGGACTATCCCTATCCCAGATTTTCGTTAAATGCAGACGGCAATGTTGATCTTTCCAATGCTTATGCAGCAGGTATTGGCAGTTGGGATAAGCGTGCTATCATGTGGGGTTACACGGATTTCAAAAACAGTGCAGCAGAAGATCAAGGACTTGAACAAATCATGAAAGAGACCCTTGCGCAGGGCTTTCGTTACATTCCTGATATTGGCGGAAACGCCCATCCTACCTCACACCAGTGGGATGATGGTACTGACCCGATTGCACAGATGAGCAATATCATGACGGTGCGAAGGCAGGTGCTGAACAAGTTTTCAGAAAGGGCCATACGCGATGGGGAGCCGATGGCCACCCTTGAGGAGGTGCTGGTTCCTGCTTACCTGCTACATCGTTACCAGATTGAAGCTGTAGCTAAATCGTTGGGTGGCTTATATTATACCCATGCCGTAAAGAACGATGGACAGGTTACTACCCGGATGGTTGACCCCAAGGTACAATGGGATGCCTATGAATCACTGATGTCGACGATCAGCCCGGAAGCATTAGCTTTGCCAGAGCCGCTGATTCAGAAAATTCCGCCACGTCCAAGTGGTTATCCCGCGAGCATTGAAACTTTTAAAGGACATACTGGCCCTACCTTCGACCCTATCGCCGCGGCCGAATCTGCTGCCAGCACAACACTGGCTTACCTGCTGGATGCCGAACGCGCGAGCCGTCTGATTGAATACCATGCCCGCAACAGAAAGCAGCCAGGTTTTATTGATGTTGCGGACCGGCTAATTAAAGATACCTGGAAAGCGAAACCCGAAAGTGGTTATAATGGCACCCTGCAAAACGTGGTTAATAACCAGGTACTAAAATACCTGATTATGCTAGCTGCAAATACTCAAGCTTCTGAACTGGTACGCGGACAGGCTCTGTATGAACTGGAAGAACTTAAAACCTGGATGACTGGAAAGCTCGGGAACGCAGGTTCGGAGGCTAAGTCAAACTACCTGTTTGCGCTGTCTCAAATAGAAGAATTCAAACGTGAACCGAACAAGTTTGTAACTCCGGAGCCTACCGAAATGCCTCCAGGTGCGCCAATAGGCATGCCGGGAATGGATTTCCTCAATCAATGCAGCTACAATGACCTTTAACTATTTCGCCATCGGATAGCCTTTATCCATCCAGTCGGCTTTAATGCTAGTTGGAAGGTTCAGGATCTTAGCATTTGAATAGCCAAGCTTTTGCAGCATCGTGAACGCGGGTTTCACATTCGGGCAGTGTTCAAACGGGCAGCAGCCACAGTAAATAACTATAGGGCTGTTTTTGGGCATATTTTTAAGCTCAGCTTTAAGCTGGATTAATCCTGCTTCTTTACTTGCTGGTTCCAGCTTCTTTGCACCTGGAATGTTCCCCACAAAGCCAATATTGTAAATGGTTGGTTTTGCAGCCCTTGGATTGTTGATCATACTTACCAGAGTCTTCGTTTCCATCAGGTACTTATCTGCCCAAACCTGCTTTTTCAAACCCAGGTTCTGTGCATTGGCATTGATAGCAAACAGCATAACAGCCATCGCCGTTATAAAAAGATATTTGAAGTATTTCATGATGTTTATTTTTAAGTAAAGATAGCTGGTACATATCGAAGCGCCAGCTTTAAACTCAGAATAATATTCGGAGCAACACACTTGATTGAAGGCACATTACAATATAATTGGCTTAAACGGCGATTTTCTTGTTTTATACTAATCTTTGTTGCATTTTTGCATTGCTTATAGAGAAAGATGGAGGGACAGACCCTGCGAAGTCTTAGCAACCTGTGCTTACAAGGTGCTACATTCTACTGAAGCCACTTCAAATGGCGACAGAAAGATAAGTGATTCGAACCTTACCCAGGAATCTTTATTAAGCCTTTTGTATACCCGATTTGCAATTACATGCAGGCGCAAGTATGCTTAATTATCTAAAAAATGAGCATTAGAGAAGAACTCGAAAAACGAATACTAGTCATAGATGGTGCTATGGGCACCATGATCCAAAGATACCAACTTACAGAAGCAGATTTCAGAGGAGAACGGTTCAAGGATCACCCATGCGACCTTAAAGGAAACAATGATCTGCTTAACCTGACAAGGCCGGATGTAATCGAAGCCATACACATCGAATACCTGAATGCCGGTGCAGACATCATTGAAACAAATACCTTCAGCACACAGCGGATCTCCATGGCCGACTACCAGATGGAGGAGCTTTCTTACGAGCTGAGCTTTGAAGGTGCACGTATTGCCAAAGAAACCGTACGTAAGTTCATGGTCACAAATCCGGAGCGGAGATGCTTTGTTGCAGGTGCCATAGGCCCTACAAACCGCACCTTGTCTATGTCGCCGGATGTGAACGACCCTGGATTTCGTGCCATCAGCTTTGATGAGCTGGAAGCCGCCTATATGGAGCAAATTCGCGGCCTGGTTGATGGTGGCGCAGACGTGCTGCTGATTGAAACCATATTTGATACCCTGAATGCAAAAGCTGCAATTGTAGCCATCAAGAAATACGAACACGAAATCGGCCGTAAGCTGGAGATCATGATCTCCGGTACCATCACAGATGCATCGGGCAGAACCTTATCTGGTCAGACCGCAGAAGCATTCCTGAACTCAGTTCGTCATGCGAAACCGCTGAGCATCGGCTTTAACTGCGCTTTAGGTGCAAAGGAGATGCGTCCGCACATTGAGGAACTTTCCGCAAAGGCGGCCTGTTACATCTCTGCATATCCTAATGCCGGGCTACCAAATGAATTTGGTGCCTATGATGAGCAGCCTCATGAAACGGCGCACTTGGTGGAAGACTTTATCGACCATGGCTTCGTGAACATCGTGGGAGGTTGCTGTGGTACCACACCGGATCACATCAAATGTATCGCCGGCAAGGCAAAAAACGTTGAACCCAGAAAGATTCCTGCGGTCGAGATGCACCTGCGTCTCAGCGGATTGGAACCTGTGACCATAACACCGGAAAGCATTTTCGTAAACATTGGAGAACGTACCAACATCACCGGTTCTCCGAAGTTCTCTAAACTAATCCTCGGGGGCGATTATGAAGGCGCACTCAGTGTAGCACGCCAGCAGGTTGAAGGTGGTGCACAAATCATCGATGTAAACATGGATGAGGGTATGATTGATTCCGAAGCAGCGATGACCAGGTTCCTTAACCTGATCGCCTCCGAACCAGACATCTCCAGGCTGCCAATCATGATCGACTCCTCCAAATGGTCGGTTATTGAAGCCGGACTAAAATGCATTCAGGGGAAAGGCATTGTAAATTCAATTTCGCTGAAAGAAGGCGAAGAAAAATTCCGGGAAAGTGCGCGCAAGATCATGCAGTATGGCGCAGCCGTGGTAGTGATGGCCTTTGATGAACAAGGACAGGCCGATAGCTACGAACGCCGTATCGAGATATGTCGCCGCTCTTATGATATCCTGGTTGATGAAGTGGGCTTCTACCCTGCCGATATCATCTTTGACCCTAATATATTAACCGTAGCCACTGGCCTTGAAGAGCATAATAATTATGCTGTAGATTTCATCAATGCTACCCGATGGATCAAGGAGAACCTGCCGCATGCGCATGTTAGTGGTGGTGTTTCCAACATCTCCTTCTCCTTTCGGGGCAACAATACCGTACGTGAGGCCATGCACGCCGCATTTCTCTACCATGCCATCAAAGCCGGTTTAACCATGGGGATTGTTAATGCGGGGATGCTCGAAGTGTATGAAGAGGTGCCACCCGTATTACTGGAGCTTGTCGAGGATGTACTCTTTAACCGCCGTGAGGATGCAACAGAGCGACTGGTGGAATATGCGGATACCATCAAAAGCAAGGGAAAAGAAGTTGTGCGTGATGAAGCATGGCGCAAAGGCAGCGTTGAAGAACGCTTGTCTCACGCCCTTGTAAAAGGAATCATAGAATACCTTGACGACGATGTTGAGGAAGCACGTCAGCAGTTCGACAAACCAATTCAGGTGATTGAAGGTCCTTTAATGGATGGAATGAACATCGTAGGTGACCTTTTCGGTGCCGGAAAAATGTTCTTACCGCAGGTGGTTAAATCTGCCCGTGTAATGAAGAAAGCGGTAGCCTACCTGCTCCCATTTATTGAGCAGGAAAAACTCGACAACCCGGACGGTAATCAAAGCTCCTCTGCCGGCAGAGTGCTTATGGCAACCGTTAAAGGTGACGTGCATGACATTGGGAAGAACATTGTTGGTGTTGTACTGGCATGCAATAACTTCGAAGTGGTAGACATGGGAGTAATGGTACCCGCACAGGACATCATCAAGAAAGCGAGAGAAATTAATGCAGATATCATCGGACTTAGCGGACTGATCACCCCATCGTTAGATGAGATGGTACATTTCGCCAAGGAAATGGAGCGTGAGGGCTTCACCATTCCCTTGATCATTGGTGGTGCAACCACTTCCCGTATACACGTGGCCGTTAAGGTAGCACCACACTACTCGGGTCCTGCAATACACGTGTTAGACGCTTCCAGAAGTGTGACCGTTTGCAGCTCGCTGCTAAACCAGAACACCAAAGACCAATATACCAGCGGCATTCGTGCAGAATATGAAAAAGCAAGGGAAGCCCACCTGAACAAGCGATCTGACAAACGTTTCAAGTCTATTGAGCAAGCACGAGAAAACAAGTTTCAGATAGATCTTACGAAAGTCGCAGCTAAGCCATCTTTCCTCGGCACGAAGGTCATTCAGGATTTCCCATTGGAAGCACTTGTACCTTATATCGACTGGACACCGTTCTTCCACACCTGGGAACTCCGTGGAAGTTTCCCCAAAATCTTCCAGGACGCCTACGTCGGTGACGAAGCGAAAAAGCTATACGATGATGCGCAGGTCATGCTGAAAAAGGTAGTTGACGAGCAGCTGTTAAAAGCAAAGGCCGTGATCGGCTTCTGGCCCGCAACTGCCAGTGGCGATGATATAAGGCTGGATGTAGCAGGCAACCCGGTAACCATCCATACCCTACGTCAGCAGGGGGAGAAAGTGGCAGGCGATCCTTATTACGCACTGTCGGATTTTATTGCACCACAGGAATCTGGCGTGGAAGACTACTTTGGTGGCTTTGCGCTCACCGCGGGAATCGGCTGTGATGAGCTTGTTGCCGAATACGAACGTAACCATGATGATTACAACAGCATTATGATCAAAGCCATCGCCGACAGACTTGCAGAAGCTTTCGCAGAGAAAATGCATGAGCTGGTACGTACTGAATACTGGGGCTACGCACCGGATGAAAAGCTAAGCAACGAAGAGCTGATCAAAGAGAAATACCAGGGTATCCGTCCTGCCCCGGGATATCCGGCCTGTCCGGAACACACCGAGAAAGGTACTTTGTTCCAGCTATTGGATGCTGAGGCCGAGATTGGGCTGAAGCTAACCGAAAGCTATGCGATGTATCCAACCGCAGCGGTGAGTGGCTTCTATTTCTCACACCCGGAATCCAGGTATTTTGGCCTGGGCAAAATTGACAAAGACCAGGTTGCCGACTATGCATCAAGAAAAGGCATGTCACTCGAAGAAGCTGAACGCTGGTTGGGTCCAAACTTAGCCTACTAAAGAAACATCTATACCCAAATGAAAATAACCGAACACATACAGAATGCCGCAGGCAAAACCTTATTTTCCTTCGAACTACTTCCTCCAATCAAAGGAAAGAGCATCAATGACATTTACAATGCTATAGATCCTTTAATGGAGTTCAATCCGCCCTTTATAGATGTTACTTATCACCGGGAGGATTATATATATAAACAGCATGACAGCGGATTGCTTGAGAAGCTTACCTATCGCAAACGGCCGGGCACGGTAGCGATTTGTGCTGCCATCATGAACCGGTATAAGGTAGATGCGGTACCCCACCTCATCTGTGGTGGCTTTACCAGGGAAGAGACTGAAAATGCATTGATTGATCTTCAGTTCCTGGGCATCGACAACGTACTGGTGCTTCGTGGTGATGCGCGCCATGCCGACACACATTTTGTACCTACGCCTGGAGGGCATGCCTATGCTACTGAACTGCTTAACCAGGTTATCGAAATGAACCATGGCAAATACCTGTATGAAGATCATTCGGCATTCAAAACAGAGTTCTGCGTAGGCGTTGCCGGCTACCCGGAAAAGCACTTTGAAGCACCAAATATGAAGACCGACTTCAAATACCTCAAACAAAAGGTAGACATGGGTGCAGAATTCATCGTCACCCAGATGTTCTTCGATAATCAGAAATACATTGATTTCGTTAAATGCTGCCGTGAAAACGACATCAATGTGCCAATCATTCCGGGATTGAAACCCATCACCTCTTCCAAGCAGTTGATCAGCTTACCAAAGATCTTCCACATTGACCTGCCGGAAGATCTCAGCGAGGCCATTTCAGAATGTAAAAATGAGACGGCGGTTAAAGAACTTGGCGTAGAATGGATGATTGCGCAATGCAAAGAACTGATGGCACTCGGCGTACCCGTGCTGCATTTCTACACCATGAGTAATCCGGAGCCCACCAGAAAAATTGCACAAGCAATATTTTAACCGTTAATCACCTCCAGGCAGGTTCAACAGGTATTCCTTAAAGAGCGGGAAGTTTACACTTAAGGCCGTCGCTTTCCGCTCTTTGTTTTTCAGCGCAGCCACTCCATGAGGTACGATCACCTTTTCTGATAGCGCAGCCGGTAAAGCCTCCGGGAATTTACAAGGATGTGCGGTTGATAAAAACACGCAGGCCGCTGCAGTGCCTGGGTTTTCTTGCTGGTAAGCCTGCGTTGCCAGCCATGCGATGGCCGTATGCGGACAAGCGATGTAATCATGCACTTGCCAAAGTTGTTGTATGGCTTTGAGTGTCTCTTCATCACTGAAGCGATAAGCCTTTATGTGCTGATTTACAGCGCTATAGTCTTCATTAAAGAGCGCCATGATCCGTACCCAATTACTTGGCGCACCTACATCCATTGCATTGGCCAGGGTCTGTACTGAAGGCTGTGGCTCAAAAGCTCCGGTTTCCAGGTAGCGGGGTACAGTATCATTTACATTCGTAGCCGCAATGAATTGAGCTACCGGCAGGCCCATCCGTTGTGCCAGCAATCCCGCAGCAATGTTTCCGAAGTTTCCACTTGGCACGGCGACCACCATCTCCTCAACACCTTGACGTTTAAGCTGTGCATAGGCATTGAAATAGTAAAAGGTCTGCGGGATGAGCCTGGCGATGTTAATTGAATTTGCCGAGGTGAGGCGCAGCTTAGCATTAAGTTCCGCATCGGCGAAAGCCTCTTTCACCAGCCGCTGACAATCATCGAAGGTACCATCTACTTCCAGTGCATGAATGTTTTGTCCGTTGGTACAAAGCTGGAGCTCCTGTATCTCACTTACCTTGCCCTTCGGGTACAGGATGGTTACCCTTGTGTTTGGGACACCTAAAAATCCTAAGGCCACCGCGCCACCTGTGTCGCCAGATGTGGCAACCAGGACATCCAACATCGGCTCAGCCGGTTCTAAAAAATAAGACATTATACGGCTCATAAACCGGGCGCCGAAGTCCTTAAAGGCCAATGACGGGCCGTGAAAAAGTTCCAGCACCTGTGTATGCCCATCAATCTTCACCAAAGGCGCTTCGAAATTTATGGCGTCATCGATAATGACTTGCAGGGCATCTTCAGGCAAATCGTCTCCAATCAGAGCTCTGGCAATCGTAAAGGCAATTTCAGGAAGAGTTTTGCTTCCAATATTTTCGATAAATTCTTTCTCCAGAACCGGGATATGCTGGGGCATATACAAGCCACGGTCTGCAGGCATGCTATTGAATACCGCCGTTTTGAAGTCGACCAGCTCATTAGGGTTGTTTGTACTATATAGTTTCATGGTGTAGGTTTAGGGAGATTAATCAATAACACGTGGTCCGGCACTATTCACCTTAGAGACGAAGGACAAGCTTTCAATACCGCTGGATTTAAGTTTACATTTCAGGGCTTCGGTGACCTTTTCCGCAGTGTCCTGGCTTTTGCATAAGGCGAATACTGATGGTCCGGAGCCCGAGATACCAAAGCTGATCGCGCCGGCAGACATGGCAAGTTCGCGCATAGGATAAAAATCAGGTATCAGAATGGAGCGTATGGGTTCAATGAGCACATCCTGCATACTCCTGCCGATCAGGTCATAATCTTCCAGGAACAAACCAGAAACCAATCCGGCCACATTACCCATCTGCGTTACGGCATCTTTTAAAAGGACCTTACTTCGAATCATCGCACGTGCATCCTTGGTAGGCACATCCACCTCAGGGTAAACCACCGCAGCATAAAGTTCCTGCGGAAAAGGCAGGCGCAGAATGTCGAGTGGCTCGTAACTTCTGATCAGCACAAAACCACCCAGCAGGGCTGGCGCAACGTTATCGGCATGCCCATAACCACAGGCCAGCTCCTCGCCTTTCATAGCAAAGGGGATGAGATCATGATTACTAAGCAGGTTATCCATGAGCGAATTTACTGCGAAAAGACCAGCTACAGTGCTTGCCGAGCTGGAGCCCAGGCCACTGCCGATAGGCATTTTCTTATGCAGTTCAATCTCCAGTCCTAATGCTGGCTGACCGATATGCTCCAGGTAGTGCTGCACACTTGCACTTACGGTATTCTTCTTCGGATCCATCGGGAGTTTACCATTATCGCCGGTGATCTTTGTGATACGGACACCCGGCTTTGCAACTTTGCGCATGATCACTTCATCACCAGGTGCATTAATGGCAAAGCCCAGAACATCAAACCCACAGACTACGTTCGCTACTGTTGCAGGCGCAAAAACTTTCAGACTATCGCTCATCGTTTTCCTACATTTATGATGTCCGCAAATACCCCTGCCGCCGTAACTTCCGATCCGGCACCAGGTCCCTTAACCACCATTGGCCGCTGGGCATACCGGTTGGTTGTGAAAGAAATAATGTTATCACTGCCCGACATCATGTAGAATGGATGACTCTCATCAACGGTCTGCAGGGTGATCTCCGCAACACCATTTTCAAGCTTACCGATGTAACGTAGCACCTTCCCCGCTGCTTCAGCTTCAGCCTTCAGCCCTTCGAAGTAATCCGCATTATTTTCAAGTTCCTTGTAGAACTCATCAACGGTAGCTGCTGCCATACAGGATGCAGGCAGCATATTTTCGATGCGCACATCACTTGACTCCATTTCGTGCCCGGCGTCACGTGCAAGGATCAGCATTTTACGCATAAAGTCCTTCCCATTTAGGTCATCACGAGGATCAGGCTCCGTAAAGCCCTTCTCCTGTGCCTCCCGTACCACCTCATGGAACTTACGGTCGCCCTTGAAGTTGTTAAAAATGTAAGATATGGTACCGGAAAGAATTGCTTCGATCCTGCTGATCTTATCACCGCTTAACATCAAATCTCTAAGCGTCTTGATGATCGGCAATCCTGCACCCACATTAGTTTCATAATAGAAATCCACACCGAATGTGCGTGCCGCTTTTTTGAAGGCCTGGTACTGGCTGTAGTCGCCAGAGTTACCGATCTTGTTGCACGTAACCACAGAAATGCTCGATTTCAGAACCTGCTCATAGTGCTGTACAGGTTCCTCACTCGCAGTATTGTCCACAAACACGCAGTTGGGCAGGTTCATAGCCCGCATACGCTTCACAAACTGTCCCAAATCGGCTTTCTCGGCATCGTCGCCGAGTACCGACGACCAGTTTGCCAGGTCCAGGGCTTCCACGCCCAGGTGCATCCTGCGACTGTTACTTATACCCATGACCTTTACCTCAAGGTCGTTGTGTTCTGCAAGGAATGGCATCTGGCGCTGCAACTGCTGAAACAACGTTTTGCCGATATTCCCCGTGCCCAGACAGAACACGTGCAGGGTTTTCTTAAGCTCTGAGAAAAAAGCGTCATGCACCGCATTAACCGCCTTCGACAAGTCATCTTTGGACAGGATCACGGAAATGTTGTACTCCGAGGAGCCCTGCGCAATGGCACGGACATTTACCCCGTTGCGTCCAAGCGCATTGAACAAGCGCGCACACATACCTGCCGTGTGCCGCATATTCTCACCCACAATGGCAATTACCGAGAGATTGCGTTCAAGACTCGGATATTCCAGCTTGTTTGTTTGAAGCTCCAGTTCAAATTCCTTGTTGATCATGTTCAATGCTTTCAGGGCATCATCAGGTTTAACGGCGAAGGTGATGCTGTGCTCTGATGATGACTGTGTGATCAGGATGACGTTCACCTGCTCCCGCGATAGCAGCGAAAACAAACGGCCGCTAAACCCGGCCTTCCCAACCATGCCGCTGCCGGAAAGGTTAAGTATGGTTACCTCATTGATGGAGGAAATACCTTTGATGGGCAGCTCTGTTGGCTGTACATCCGGACGGATGTAGGTGCCTGCAAAGGCAGGATTAAAGGTGTTTTTAATGACGATCGGGATCTTTTTCAGGAAGGCGGGCGTCATTGTTGGCGGATAGATCACCTTGGCTCCAAAGTAGGACAGCTCCATTGCCTCTGTATAACTCAGCTCCTTGAGCGAGAAGGCTTTCTCTACAATGCGCGGATCTGCAGTGAGCATGCCGTCTACGTCTGTCCAGATCTGGATCTCTTCCGCAGCCAGGGCGGCGCCCCACAGTGCGGCGGTATAGTCGCTACCACCCCTACCGAGGGTAGTGATACGGTCGTCTTCAGTACTTGCAATAAATCCGCTAACAAACAGCAGCGAAGCCTTATGGTACTGATAAAAATCCTGGATCAGCAGGTCTGTAAGCCTGGTATTCACCCGGGCATTCCCGAATTCCGCGTCAGTCTTGATGTAAGCGGCACCATCCACGGCAAGCACATCCTTAAAGTACTGTTTGGCGATATGAGAGATGGTGAAGGTGGAGCAGCGCTCACCGAAGCTCAGGATCAGATCGCGGGTTTGCGGACTAAGTTCTTTTAACACAGCAACCGACTGCAGGATATCCTCAAGCTGGTTGAAGTAAATGGTAAGTTTGCTGAACACCGGGTTCTGGGCTGCTGCCGGCAGTAAGGCACGTACAACGTCAAAGTGGCGGTGCTCGATACTTTTAAGATCTGGGGTATAGTCCTGTTCCTGTCTTGCTTTTTCCGCAATGTCGATCAGCTGGTTGGTTACGCCGCTGAAAGCAGACAGGACAACGATGGGATTACCCTGGGGCAGTTCCGCTTTAAGAATACCTATCAGCGCCTGGATGCTTGCCACTGATCCTACTGAAGTACCTCCGAATTTTAAAATCTTCATGTTTGTTTAGGTTAAAAAAAAAAGCGCCTTCCTGGTTTAGAGGAAGGCGCTTTTCTATGTTGTTTATCAATTTAATGAACACATTAGATTACCACCCTCCGGAAATTCCCGGTGGTTGTAATAATAATGGTTGTAATGGTTCTTGTATTGCTCATTGTACTTTTCACACGAAGTGTGCTGACATAAAGTAAAGTTATATTTTTTACATTAGCAAATGAATTTCAACTAATTATAAACCTCCGCAGCGTACAGGCGTTTAATGCAAGGCAAAAAAGCAGGCTTTTCTTACCTTTACTTTATATATGCAAGGATTAGTAATCAAATCAACAGGAAGCTGGTACCAGGTACGTGCAGAAGACGGGGAAATCTACGATTGCAGGATCAAAGGCAAATTCAGGATTAAGGGCATACAAACCACCAACCCTATTGCCGTGGGCGATCTGGTGAACTTTGAACTGGAACCAAACTCCGGCAATGGCGTTATCGACAAATTACAGGAGCGGAAAAATTACATCATCCGGAAATCGATAAACCTCTCCAAGCAGGCGCAGATCATTGCAGCGAATATGGATCAGGCCTTTTTAGTGGTTACGCTTGCCTCACCCCGTACCTCCTTAGGCTTTATAGACCGGTTTTTGGCAACCGCTGAAGCCTATAGCATTCCAGCCGTACTTATTTTTAACAAGCTGGATCTGTTTAACGAAACCGGACTGGAGTTTTTGGATGAATATAAGTCCATCTATGAAAAAATTGGCTATCCATGTTATACAGTGTCCGCGCTCGAGGGTACGAACATCCACGTGATCGAGTCCTTGTTAAAAGACAAAACCACCCTATTCTCCGGGCATTCGGGGGTTGGGAAATCCAGCCTGATCAATGCCTTGATGCCAGAACTGGATATTAAAACGGGAGAAGTTTCAGAGGCGAGTGATAAAGGTCAGCATACCACGACTTTCGCGGAGATGCATGAACTACCATTCGGAGGCTTCCTCATTGACACGCCAGGGATCCGCGAGCTGGGTATCTTCGATATCCGTCCCGAAGAGCTTGCCCATTACTTTGTGGAGATGCGAGCATTGCTTAACCAATGTAAGTTTCACAACTGCCGACATGTGAATGAACCAGGATGTGCGGTAATCAGGGCTGTTGAAGCGGGTGACATTGATCTGAGCAGATATGAAAGCTACCTGAGCATTTATCACGGAAACGAAACAAGAGCTTAACATGAGGGCAATCATACAAAGGGTTACGGAAGCGAGCTGCACCGTAGAGGGGCAGGTTACAGGCGCAATCAATCAGGGATTTTTGGTGCTTTTGGGTGTGGAGGATGCAGACGGTCAGGAAGACCTGGATTGGCTGGCGCAAAAGATTGCCGGCATGCGCATCTTTAGTGACGAAAACGGATTGATGAACAGATCATTGACCGATGTAGATGGAAATATTTTGCTAATCAGTCAATTTACACTTTTTGCCGCGACAAAAAAGGGTAACCGTCCTGGATTTACAAGGGCAGCAAAGCCGGATAAGGCAATTCCACTATATGAAAGTATGATTAAAAGATTGTCTGAGCTGATTGGAAAGGACGTTCAAACTGGAATATTTGGTGCCGATATGAAGATCCGTTTGTTAAATGATGGCCCGGTAACCATCAGCATTGATACGAAGAACAAGGAATAATATGACCATAAAAGAAGCGCAGGAAGTTGTAGACCAGTGGATCAACAAGACCGGGGTACGGTACTTTAACGAGCTTACCAACACCGCCGTTTTAATGGAAGAAGTTGGTGAAGTTGCCAGGATCATGGCCCGGAAATACGGTGAGCAGTCATTCAAGAAAAGTGATGAGGCAGTGGACCTCGGTGATGAAATGGCCGATGTGCTTTTCGTTCTTATCTGCCTGGCTAACCAGACTGGCATTGACCTGACCGAAGCGTTAGAAAAGAACATGCAAAAGAAAAGTATCCGTGACGCCGACAGGCACCATAATAATCCAAAGCTTAAGTAGGCAAACAAATCGATTTGAAGCCCTCGACCGATTTACGGCTGAAGCTTACCACCTGATTAGAATTACTTCATGTAACGGTTATAATCAACATCAATATTGGTAACATCTGCATTGACAGGCTTTGTCTTCCCGTTAAAAAGCACCACGCCCCAATATACTGAATCGGTATTAAAGCTATAGTTTGTTCCGTTAGTAGCTCTAAATAGGAGCTTTCCCTTAGAAGTTCTATGAATGGTTCTGACCTTCAGAGAATCTAAATAATGTTGTGAAGTTGCAATGTAGTAAAGCCAATCATCTGCCGCAGTATAAAAATTATCCCCGGGATTTTCAGCCTTTAGCTTTTTTACTTTTAGGGAGTCTGGCTCTAAAATCACAGCACAAGGAAACGAAATAACATTAGCAACAGCGGCTTGGAACTGTTGTGAATTTTTAGTTGTCCCCTTAGCAACCTTCAATTCCGGATTACTATGAAAAAGCCGCTTAACCGATGGATACGTAAAACCTGCAACTACAAACATAAACACAGTTAAGGAAATCATTATTTTAGTATTCCTCTTCATTATAATATGTTCCCATCTTTCACCCTGGCAATTGATGGAATTCGAAAATTTTCTCTTAGACATCCAGGCTCTAACCGGCTCATCAAAATACTTCAAGGAAACAAAGCCGACAACAATTGAAGCAACAAAGGTTGCAGCACCGTAAATACAATTTTGTGTAAGATCAGCATCTGGATTTCTGCTCAACCAACCGGTGTAAGCGTATATCAGGGGAAAGTGGGTAATGTACATCGGATAGAAAATATCACCTAGGAACTTGCAGGCTTTATCCCCAAACGCATTTAGTTGCGTGCCACTAGCCCCTATGTATATGATTACTGGAAAGACAAAAACAATTACCAGCGATTCATATAGCCCATTCATCCAACGCGCATCATCACCACCCAATCTCGGTATCACTAGCACTACAACTAGCAAAGCAATTGAAATTGGAAAAGCGTTTTTGTACTTTGATAAAACGACTATTCTGGACAATAGCAAACCTCCAAAGAAAGGATATAGCAGGCGTGTGAAACCAATATGAAGTTGCTCCGCACTCAGCGTCCAGCCGCCCATCACATCCCCACTTGCCGAGGTTACCGTGTAGTAGATCAGATATAGTCCAAAGATGAAAACAAGTCCGGACAAGGCCTTATCAGATAGCTTACGAACACCGATTGCATATAGGATATTAGCGATGTACTCATAAAATAAAGACCAGCCAGGACCATTTAGCGGATGCATTTCGTCCCATCCACGAATATCCATTGAAGGTGGCACCGGCAACAGGGTGAAGCCAACCAACATGATGACGATTAATGCCCAAACCGGAACGGTATGTATCAGTGGGCACTTCGGCGAGTCGCTATAGTAAAATAACGCTGCTCCGATGATCATACCCAGAACAACCATTGGCTGCAATCGAAAGGCTACCACAATGAGTGCTGTAATGCCACGAAGGCCATCAAGGATCTTGAAGTGCGGTTTTGTCTGTAAGATTGAAGTATCGGCTTGCATTGAAAAGGATAATGTATTAGGTAGAAGATAAAAAATTTTCCTTTATAAACCATCATAACTTGGAAAACGAACTTCTGCTATGCTGAAAGACACAAAAAAGCGCCTGGACAGTTATGCCCAGGCGCTTTTTTAAATAATACTTAATGATTACAGCGTAAGTGCTGCTTTAATCTTCTGTGCAGCTTCTGCCAGTTCCTCCTCCGTCGGGCTAAGCTTAGGCTTGCTAAAGTTCATATCACTTACATTATTCATCGGGATCAGGTGGATGTGCGCATGCGGCACTTCAAGTCCGATTACCGCCATACCAACCTTGATACATGGAAATGCTTTTTTCACACCTCCCGCTACAATCTTGGCAAACAGAGTAAAGCCGAAGTAACTTTCTTCATCCATATCAAAGATATAGTCAACTTCTTTCTTCGGGATCACCAACACATGCCCCGTTGTCAGCGGATTGATATCCAAAAATGCCAGGAACTCGGTCGTTTCTGCAACGACATGTGCGGGAATTTCACCGCTTATAATTTTTGAAAAGATTGTTGACATATGCTTACCTGCTAATTTCTAAAATTTCAAACTCCATTTTACCTGCGGGAACTTGAATTTCGGCTTTGTCGCCCACAGATTTACCAAGAAGACCTTGCGCAATTGGTGATTTTACAGAGATCTTTCCCGTTTTTAGGTCTGCTTCCGTCTCAGCTACTAATTGGTAGGTCATTGTGGCACCATTTTTAACATTTTTGATCTTCACGATCGAAAGTGCAAGCACTTTTGAAGTGTCCAATTTAGACTCATCGATCAAACGGGCATTGGCAAGTGTGCCTTCAAGCTTCGCAATTTTTGCTTCATGCAAGCCCTGCGCCTCTTTAGCAGCATCGTACTCCGCATTCTCCGAAAGATCGCCTTTATCTCGTGCTTCAGCTATTTGCTTAGATATCATCTGCCTCCCCTTCGTCTTCATATACTGTAATTCCTGCTTTAGTTTATCTAAACCATCTTGGGTATAATAAGTAACCTCTGTCATAGCTCAATTTATTTTATGATTCCTATAAAAAACAAACAAGACTACATCGGCTCTTCGCCTACATAGTCTTGCTTCAGTGAAAACGAAGATAACAGGCTGTGTTTAGAAAAGCAAATCTTTTTAATTCAGCTACATGCCAACAGCAAGCATTCATTTCTGCAGATTCTGCTAAAACACGCCTTCAAAAATCAATTTAACACCGTAAACAGGAATCATTTTGTTGCTATAATGTACGAGGTCTATATTCAAGTTCCAGTCAACAACAGCGATTTTAGAAACGCGCTGCGAAAAGCCAAGTCCAACCGACCCGCCGATACCACTGTCACCATATTCAAGACTGGACAAGTGCAACATCGGACCCGCATTAACAAAGATGCTTTTATCGAAGAAATATCGGCCGTTTACAGAGAAACTTATTCCTTTTGGAATAGCATAGCCAATTGCAGGCACCAATGAGACAGCCTTCGCAACTTTGATTTCCCCGAATAACTCACCGCCGTAGCCAATACCCAAGTTAGAAGTATTGATCGTTGCGGCAATGCCAAGTCCACTTCTGGCTTGTGCATTAACATTGCTGATTTTAAGACCCAGCATGGCTATTACGAGCGTTAATATTGATTTGTACATAATAAGAATGGAGCTGAATATACTAATAAAAGTAAAAGCCTTCAAAAACGAGTGACGGTTGTGCTACACGTAAAACACAGCAAATACACAGCTTACACACGAATTACGTGGGCGAGGTGTGGGTCAGGTGTGGGTGAGGTGTGCATCAGGTGTGGGAAAATCCCCTAGCTGTCTTATACTAGTATTACTTTACATTGTTGACCACATTTTACTGAATTCGGTTTACATGAAGCTGTCGCTTTTCGAAAAACACTTTACAGGACAGCAACACTTCACTGCTCCGTATATAGCTATTCATAATTTTGTGTAGTTTAGGCACCTTCAACATAAACTAAGAATAATCTACAATGCAGTTTAAGAGCATCTCTTTCATAGCCATGTGTTTACTGGGTTTCAGCAACCTCAGTGCACAGGAGCTTTACATGCCCAGGAACATTAAAAATGCCTTTCAGGCGGGTACCCGCTCAAACGACGGAAAGCCTGGTAAAAACTACTGGCAAAATCATGGCAAGTACGACATGAACATTAAGGTTACGCCACAAACCAGGATGGTTGATGGCACGGAAACCATAGCTTATACCAACAACAGTAAGGATACGCTAAAACGGGTGATGATCCGCTTTGTGAATAACGTTCACAAGACAGAAGCACCAAGATCGAGCTACGCCAGCAAAGACTTCCTTACCTCCGGATTGGTTATCCGTAACTTTGCTGTAGACGGCACAAAGATCAATGTAGACAGTAAGGATTGGGGCACTGTAGCCAGTGTTAAATTGAACAAGCCGCTGTTGCCAGGACAAACGGCAAACTTCGCCATCGACTGGAGCTATCCCCTATCTAAAGAAAGCGGTCGCGAGGGGCAGATTGATAGCACCACCTTTTTTGTGGCTTATGCCTATCCACGTATTTCGGTTTACGATGATTATGATGGCTGGGACTGGCTACCACACCTCGGCCGTAACGAGTTTTACAACGACTTTAACGATTACAGATTTACAGTTAAGGTACCGAAGAATTATGTAGTCTGGGGCACGGGTGATCTGCTGAACCCCACTGAAGTACTTCAACCTGCCTTCGCAGCCAAACTTAGCCGTTCTTATGCTTCTGACCAGATCATCAATATCGCATCTGCTGAAGAGATGAAAAAAGGACAGGTGACCAAACAGCAGGAATGGAACACCTGGAAGTTTGCCGTAAATAACATCACAGATGTGACCTTTGGGCTGAGTAACCACTATGTGTGGGATGCCGGAAGCGTAGTGGTAGATAAGAAAACCGGTCGCCGGGCCAGTACGCAAGCAGCATACGATGCTAAAGCGAAAGACTTTGCTCATGCCGCGAAATGGACGCAGCAAGCACTGGATTTCTTCTCCAACCAGATGCCTGCAGTGCCTTACCCTTATTCCAAGATGACTGCTTTCCAGGGATATGCAGATATGGAATTCCCGATGATGGTGAACGATACATCTACACCGGACCTGCAGTTCTCACAATTTGTATTGAATCATGAAGTGGCGCATACCTACTTCCCATTTTATATGGGCATCAATGAGACCAATTATGCTTTTATGGATGAAGGCTGGGTAACAACGATGGAGTACCTCATCAACACCCAGCAGTTTGGAAAAGCTACTGCCGATAGCCTTTATAAGACTTTCCGGGTAGAACGCTGGATCCTGGATCCATCAACCGAAGAAGATCAGCCGGTTATTACGCTGGGCACACAGTTGTCGGGCTCTGGTTATGGGAATAATGCCTACGTTAAGCCTTCACTGGCTTACCTGGGCTTTACGCGACATGCTGGGTGAAGCAACGTTCATGAAAGCTTTACATGAATATATGGCGCGCTGGAACGGTAAACATCCATTACCATGGGATTTTTTCAACAGCATTAATGATGCTACCAAACAGGATTTAAACTGGTACTGGAACAACTGGTTCTTTAGCAACAACTACATTGATGTAGCTATAGATAAGGTTTCCATAAAAGGTAGTAACTATAATGTGGAGCTGAAAAACATCGGCGGCTTTGCAGTACCATTCGATATTGTGTTACGCTATGAAGATGGTAAGCAGACGTTGATCCACAAAACTGCAGCTGTTTGGAAAAACAACAACCGTGCGGCAAGCCTGAGTATTGCAGGTGCTGCGAATTTAAAGTCCATAAGTATCGAGGGCAACCTGTTTATGGATGCGAATCCGGCAGACAATACCTGGAAGAAATAAGATTAAGCTATTGGAAGTGCCTGGAGTTTATCTGCCAGCACTTCCGATATTTTCCGGTACGACTCAAAGGTCCAGCCGGCAACATGCGGTGTTAACAGCACCTTCCCCGAATTTACCAGGGATTGGAACCAGGGCTGCTCGCCCAGGTTAGGAAACTTCTCAACTTCCAGTACATCCAATCCTGCACCCATGATCTTTCCAGACTTAATAGCGTTCAGTACAGCTTGTGTATTGGTGACCTCGCCCCTGGCTGTGCTGATAAAGTAAATAGGTTTCTTGAAATGGAACAGATATTCATCATCTACCAGCTGCCGCGTTTCAGCAGTTAGCGGAATATGCAGGCTCAGCACGTCACTGTGCTTCACGATTTCCTCCATGCTTACCTCTGTAGCATACTGGTCAGAGAAGCCCGTTTTATATTTATCGTAGGCAATTACTTTAACACCGAATCCGGATAACTTGCGTGCCAAACTGCTGCCCATGAAACCGTAGCCAATGATGCCGACGGTCTTACCTTTAAGTTCCCAACCACGGTTACCTTCGCGGTCCCAGGTACCCTGACGCACCTGCATATCTGCCTGTCGGAAGTTATTGGCGAGGCTCAGCAGCATACCTATAGCGTGCTCACCTACAGCATCGCAATTGCCTTCGGGTGCATTAATTAAACTGATGTTACGTGCCGCAGCAACAGCTTCATCAATATTATCCAGACCCGCGCCGGCCCTTGCAACGAACCTTAAGTTTGGTGCTGCATCAAACAGCTCTAAATCGATCCTGAATTTGGTGCGTACCGCGATGCCGGTATAATCAGCGATGAGATCCAGTGTCTCCTGCCGGGTAATGTGTGGAAGATCATCTACTTGAAAGCCTAATGCAGTGGCACGTTCTTTAAATACCGGATGCAGATCGTCTACAATTAGAATCTTTCCTTTCATTACTGTTGGTTTAGCATGGTTAAATGTTGAGTGAGGCTTATGAAATCAGCAACGCTGAGTTGTTCCGCCCGTTTATCAAAGAAGGTATGATCATCCATTTTCTCTTTGGAGATGGTACCTGATAAAGCATTGCGCAAGGTTTTACGACGCTGGTTGAAGCCGCCTTTCACTACCCGCCAGAACAACTTTTCATCGCAGGGCAGTTGTGCCACATTGTTACGGCTCAGTCGGATAACACCGGAATTTACTTTGGGCGGTGGATTGAAGGTGCCGGGTTTCACCGTAAAAAGATATTCGATATTATAATAGGCCTGTATCAGTACGCTTAGGATACCGTATTCTTTAGTGCCACTTTTGGAGGCGCAGCGTTCTGCAACTTCCTTTTGAAACATGCCAACCATCTCAACCACGTTATCACGATGTTCCAGTACTTTAAATAAGATCTGTGAAGAGATGTTGTATGGGAAGTTTCCGATGATGGCGAACTTCTCCGGGAAGATGGTCCGTAGATCCAATGCCAAGAAATCGCCGAGAATGAGGCGAGTGCCCAGCTGCGGATATTTTTCCTGCAGGAAATGGTAAGATTCACGATCAATATCTATAAGGTAGGTTTCCAGATGCTCCTTTTCAAGCAGAATATCGGAGAGGATACCCATTCCGGGGCCTACTTCCAGTACCTTAGTGTATTGATCGGTATGGATCAGGCCATCAACAATCTTAGCAGCAATCTTTTTATCAGTTAGAAAATGTTGCCCTAAATGTTTCTTTGCCTTTACCAAACTCATAACTCCAGATTAAACCGCAAAATAACTAAAGTTTTGCCAGTATCGTCGTAAGATTAAGCCAAAATCTGTAATTTGCGCTAAATTCTAAAGCATTACAATGAGTGAAAAAGTAAAAATAGGAATCAGTATAGGTGATATAAATGGTATTGGGTTGGAAGTGATTTTGAAGACACTTATAGAGCCTGGAATATTGAACTATTGCACTCCAATTGTATATGGTCATACCAAGGTTACTTCTTTTCACCGCAAGGCATTGCGTTTGGGCGAGCTTACTTTTAATGTTATTCCAACCGCTGCTGCGGCAAATCCGAAGCGCGTTAACCTGATCAACTGCTGGGAGGAAGACGTTAAGATCGAACTTGGTCAGTCTACCCCTACCGGTGGCAAGTATGCTTTGCTATCCCTTGAGAAAGCAACAGAAGATTTGAGCAACGGTGAAATTGATGCTTTGGTTACAGCACCGATCAATAAACATAATATCCAATCTGAAACCTTCAATTTTCCGGGACATACGGAATACCTGCAGCAGAAAAGCGGCAATTCTGAAGTATTGATGTTTATGGTAAGTGAAAACCTGCGCGTGGGTGTGGTAACCGGCCATATCCCGGTAAACAGCATTGCTGCACAGCTAACGGCCGATAAGATTATCCGTAAGCTTACCATGATGAACGACAGTTTGAAAAGGGACTTCTGGATTGAGAAACCGAAGATTGCGGTGTTGGGCTTAAATCCGCATGCGGGTGACAACGGCTTATTGGGTAAAGAAGATCAGGAGATCATTGCCCCGGCGATCCAGGCAGCCTTTGACAAAGGGGTAATCTGCTTTGGTCCTTATGCTGCGGATGGCTTCTTCGGTAATGGCACTTATAAGAAGTTTGATGCCGTTCTGGCCATGTACCACGATCAGGGCTTAGTACCTTTCAAAACGATCGCCTTTGGCACCGGAGTTAATTTTACTGCGGGATTGAAGTTTGTACGAACCTCACCAGACCATGGTACAGGGTACGATATTGCAGGTAAAAACATAGCAAATCCTGCTTCATTTACGGAGGCATTGTTTGCTGCGATCCACATTGTAAAAAGTAGAAGAGAGCAGCAAAGCTTGTTCGATAACCGCTTACGTCCGGGCGGCAGGCTTATTGAAACCGCTGCCGACATTAAAGATGATGGGAACTAGGCGCTTAAAATCCGGGCGGTAAATAAAATTATATCAAACTTTCAGCGGATACCTTGTTATATATTACAAATATTCATACATTTGCGGGCTAAAATTTAAGTAAAATTGAAACCGCTAAAACAATTTTCAATCCCCTTTACAGGCTTAAAAATTGGCAAACATCAATTTGAATTTGAGATTGATAATAGCTTTTTTGACGCTTTTGAGTACTCTTTGGTAAAAAAAGGGGCCTTAAAGGTGATGCTTGAATTGGATAAGCAGGAAACGATGCTGATTCTTCAGTTCCATATTTTTGGAACGATCAGATTGGATTGTGACAAGTGTTTATCGGAATTTGATGCAGCTATTGACGTTAAAGAGCGCCAGATTATAAAGTTTGCGGAGGACGATTTAGAGAGTGATGATCTGGAGATCATTATGCTGAATAGAAGTGAAAGCGAAATTGATGTTTCAACAATGATCTATGAATTCATCACAGTTTCGGTTCCATATATAAAGATTTGCGAAGAGAACGGAACGGGAGTTCAGTGCGACCAGGAGATGATTGAACGGTTAAACAAGCTTTCGATAGGTAATCAAGCAGAAGAAGAGAAAACAACTGACGACCCACGGTGGGAAGCCTTAAAAAAATTAAAATAATAATTAAATAAAATAAGCAATGGCACATCCAAAACGCAAGATCTCTAAAAGTAGAAGAGACAAAAGAAGAACCCACTATAAAGCAGTAGCGCCTTCTTTAGCTACTTGTCAAACTACTGGTGCGATACATGTACCTCACCATGCATACAACGTTGATGGTAACCTATACTACAACGGTAAATTGGTTATTGAAAACACCTCTATAGGGTAATTTTCTTAAAAATAGTTTGTGTATTAACAGGCTTTAAGTTTAACTTAGACCCTTTTAATTAGCGCAATAATGCTGCTTAACACATACTGATTTTTACTATGAAAATAGGTCTCGATATAATGGGTGGAGACTATGCTCCCAAAGCAAATGTTTTGGGAGCAATAGCTGCCCATGAATTACTGTCCCCGGATGAGCAGCTTGTGCTGATTGGAGACACCGCGCAGTTTAAGCCGCTAATCGTTGAAGCCGGCTTTGATCCGGATAAATTCGAATATGTTCATACCGATGAAGTAATTGGTATGGGCGAACATCCCACCAAGGCTATATTTCAAAAGCCTAATTCCAGTATAGCCGTTGGCTATAATCTTTTAAAGGAAGGTAAACTCGATTCATTTGCTAGTGCAGGTAACTCTGGTGCTATGCTTGTTGGTGCTGTTTTTAGTGTAAAAACAATTCCCGGCATCATTCGCCCTTGTTTGTGTACGCATGTTCCAAAACTTAGTGGTGGCGTAGGCGTTATGCTTGATGTTGGCGCTAACGCGGACTGTAAGCCAGACACTTTACTGCAGTTTGGTGCGTTAGGAAGTTTGTACGCGGAACACGTGATGCAAATTGAAAATCCTAAGGTTGCCCTGATGAATATCGGCGAGGAAGATGAAAAAGGAAACATGTTAAGCCTGGCAACTTTCCCGTTAATGAAAGATACCTGTCTGTTCCAGTTTGTTGGAAATGTGGAAGGACGTGATCTTTTTAATGATAAAGCAGATGTTATTGTCTGTGATGGATTTACAGGGAATGTTTTGCTGAAACTTGCTGAATCTTTCTATATCGTTACTTTAAAGAAAGGCATAAAGGACGAGTTTTTTGACCGTTTTAATTATGAAAATTATGGTGGCAGCCCTGTACTGGGTGTAAATGCCCCTGTGATTATCGGCCATGGAATTTCCAGCCCGCTTGCTGTAAAAAACATGATCATGCAATCCAGAGATATGATTGCTACCGGCCTTGTAGAAAAAATACAGGCTGCGTTCAAATAAAAACAACACAATGAGTAAAATTCACGCTGCCATTACCGCAGTACATGGTTATGTTCCTGATTATATTTTAACAAATAAGGAACTTGAATCCATTGTTGAGACAACAGACGAATGGATCGTATCTAGAACGGGTATTAAAGAGCGAAGAATATTAAAAGGTGAAGGCCTGGGTGTTTCAGACATGGCGGTACATGCCGTGAATGGTTTACTGGAAAAAAGAGGAATTGGTGCTGAAGAAATCGACCTGATCATCTTTTGTACAACCACCCCGGATCTGCCCTTCCCTGCTTCCGCAAATATATTAGGTGCCAAAATTGGCGCAACAAATGCATGGGGTTACGACCTTAATGCAGCATGCTCGGGTTTCATTTACGGGCTGTCTACCGGCTCGCAATTTATCGAATCCGGAAAACACCAGAAAGTACTGGTTGTTGGTGGAGATAAAATGTCTTCTATTGTGAACTATCAGGACCGTACCACCTGCATCATCTTTGGTGATGGCTGTGGTGCCGTGCTATTGGAACCCAATGAAGAAGGTAACGGTGTAATGGACTCGATCTTAAAGAGTGATGGTAATGGAATGCCATACCTGCACCAGAAAGCTGGTGGCTCGGCAAGACCGGCATCACACGAAACTGTAGATGCAAATGAACATGTGGTGTACCAGGAAGGACAGGCTGTATTTAAATTTGCAGTTACCAATATGGCCAATGTTGCCGCAGAGATCATGGAAAGAAATAACCTGGGCGCTGCCGATGTGACCTGGCTTGTGCCACACCAGGCAAATAAAAGAATTATTGATGCAACCTCATCCCGCATGGGCGTAGGTAGTGAAAAAGTAATGGTAAATATAGAACGTTACGGCAACACAACCAATGGTACCATACCGTTATGCTTATGGGAATGGGAAAACCAGCTTAAAAAAGGTGATACACTAATACTTGCCGCATTTGGCGGGGGCTTCACCTGGGGATCCGTTTACTTAAAGTGGGCATATTAATTTAATAAATAATTAATCTTAACTTAGTTCGTTCTAAGACACAATTTTTTTCAAAAAATAACATCTAGAAAATGGATATCAAACAAATTCAGGAACTTATTAAATTTGTTTCTCGTTCTGGCGTAAATGAAGTTGCTATTGAGCAGGAAAACTTCAAGATCACAATCAAAACCAACCAGACGCCAACGGTAATAACCACAACGGTCCCAGCGGCGGCACCTGCAGCAGCAGTATTGCCGGCAGCACCTGCACCAGCACCACAAGCGATTGCAGCAGCGGAAACCAAAGAAGCTCCAGCAGCAGATAACTCAAAATACATCACCATTAAATCACCTATGATCGGTACATTTTACCGTTCAGCAAGCCCTGATAAACCTTCATTTGTAAATGTTGGCGACGAGGTTAGCGCAGGAAAGATCATTTGCATCATCGAAGCAATGAAGTTATTTAATGAGATTGAAAGTGAAGTTTCTGGTAGAATTGTTAAAGTATTGGTAGAGAACTCCTCGCCGGTAGAATACGACCAGCCGTTATTTTTAGTTGAACCTATGTAAGTTTGCTCAACAGCAATCTTATCATCTTAACCATTCTATGTTTAAAAAAATACTAATTGCCAACAGGGGCGAAATCGCGCTGCGCATTATACGTACCTGTAAAGAAATGGGCATTAAAACCGTTGCTGTATATTCAACTGCGGACAGAGAAAGCTTACATGTCAGGTTTGCTGATGAAGCCGTATGTATCGGTCCACCTCCGAGTAAAGACTCTTACTTAAGTATTCCAAATATTATTTCTGCAGCAGAGCTAACCAATGCGGATGCAATTCATCCAGGTTATGGTTTCCTGTCAGAGAACGCGAAATTTTCTTCTGTTTGCCGTGATTACGGGATTAAGTTTATAGGTGCAACACCTGAGCAGATCAACTCCATGGGAGATAAATCTTCTGCCAAAGAAACCATGAAAAAAGCAGGTGTACCAACTATTCCGGGTTCTGAAGGACTTTTGGAGAGCGTTAAAGAAGGTATTGCCATTGCTAATGAAATGGGCTACCCTGTTATTCTGAAAGCAACTGCCGGTGGTGGTGGCCGTGGAATGCGTGTGGTATGGAAGGATGAAGAATTTGAAAATGCCTGGGACAGCGCAAGACAAGAGTCTGGTGCTGCCTTCGGTAACGACGGTCTTTACCTGGAGAAATATATTGAAGATCCACGCCACATTGAAATCCAGGTTATTGGAGATCAATATGGAAAAGCTTGTCACCTGTCTGAGCGCGACTGTTCGATTCAACGTAGACACCAGAAGCTTGTTGAAGAAGCACCTTCTCCGTTTATGACACCTGAATTGCGTGAACGTATGGGCGAAGCGGCCATTAAAGGTGCTGTAGCTGTAGCTTACGAAGGTGCAGGTACCATTGAATTTTTGGTAGACAAACACCGCAACTTCTACTTCATGGAGATGAACACCAGGATACAGGTGGAGCATCCGGTAACGGAAGAGGTAATTAACTACGATCTGATCAAAGAACAGATTAAAGTTGCTGCAGGTGTACCAATCAGCGGTAAAAACTATCACCCGAATATGCACGCAATTGAGTGCCGTATCAATGCGGAAGATCCATTTAACAACTTCCGTCCATCACCGGGTAAGATCACCAACTTCCATTCTCCGGGCGGCCACGGTGTTCGTGTAGACACACACGTTTACGCAGGATACCAGATTCCACCAAACTACGATTCAATGATTGCCAAACTGATCTGTGTTGCACAAACACGTGAAGAGGCGATCAGCACCATGGAGCGTGCTCTAAGTGAGTTTGTGATTGAAGGGGTAAAAACAACGATACCTTTTCACCTGAAACTGATGAAAGATCCGAACTTCCGGGCAGGTAACTTCACCACCAAGTTCATGGAGACTTTTGAATTTTCTGAATAGATAAATGATTGATCATAATTAAACGTAAATACCATTCTAAATCTCGATTAGAATGGTATTTTTGTTTTTCAAGTAAGCTACATGAGTGATAATAAGACGCAAAACCTAATTGATTCTATAAAGGAGAAAGGCAAGACGCTGGAAGCAGAAATGTCTTTCTTTGACCATATCGATGTCTTGAGAAAACACCTGCTGCGGGTAGTAGCGGTGGTGCTGGTGCTTACCATAGGTGCATTCTACTTTACAGACTTCATTTTTAATGAAATTATTATGGGGCCAAAGAACCCTGGATTCTGGACCTACCGCATGATGTGTAAGCTGGTGGAACGTTTCCCTTCAATTGGCCCGGAATTCTGTATTACCAAAATAGATGCTAAGATCATTAACACCGAGATGGCAGGGCAGTTTACCTTGCAGCTGAACTCCTGTGTAATGGTTGGTATTATTTTAGGTATTCCCTACCTGTTATTTGAACTATGGCTGTTTGTAAAGCCTGCACTGCATGAGCATGAGCGTAAATCGGCAAGTGGCTTTGTGGTATTTGCGTCCAGTCTGTTTTTTCTGGGTATTTTATTTGGTTACTACATCATCTGCCCGCTATCGATCAACTTCCTGACCAACTTTACGGTGAGTCCGGATATTGAAAATACGTTCACCATTGACTCCTACCTATCGTCTGTAATGACGCTTACCTTGGGTGCAGGGGTAATTTTCCAGCTACCTGTAATCATTTACATCCTGTCGAAGGTCGGTATGATGACACCTGCATTTATGCGGGCGAGCAGAAGATATGCAACCGTATTGATCCTGATCGTAGCAGCCGTGGTAACGCCTACTGCAGATCCATACACGATGCTGATCGTTGCAGCGCCGTTGTTCTTGCTTTATGAGCTGAGTATTTACATCTCTGCTTCGATTGAGAAAAAGAAGAACAAGGCAATTTTCGGTACCGAGAAGCCGAATATCTAACAAATATTTTACGACCCATCAGTTTTATTCTAATTAGATTTGAAGATGCCATCTACACTTAAGATCGCCATTGGCGCGGATCATGCCGGATATGAATACAAGGAAATGCTGAAAGCCATGCTTGAAGCACTTAATCACGAGCTGAAAGACTTCGGTACCTATTCCGAATCTTCGGTTGATTATCCGGACTTTGCCCACCCCGTAGCATCTGCTGTGGAAAACCAGGAAGCTGACTTTGGCGTGCTGGTTTGCGGTAGCGCAAATGGTGTTGCCATTACGGCGAATAAGCACCAGCAGGTACGTGCCGCAATATGCTGGCAAAATGAAATCGCCGCACTTGCACGGCAGCATAATAATGCAAATGTGATCTGCATCCCGGCAAGGTTCGTCTCGGAAGAACTCGCAAGAGAGATGATCATGACCTTCCTATCTACTGCCTTTGAAGGTGGCAGACATGGTAACCGGGTAGACAAAATAGCTTGTTAAACTTAACAATATAATGAGAAAACAATTTTTATACACCAGCATGGCTTTATTGCTTGGTTTTGGCGCATGTGCGCAGGACAAAACTGCAATAAAATTTAGCCAGAGCATTTCAAAGGATAACGCATATAAGCATTTATCCGTATTGGCTTCAGATGAGTACGAAGGCCGCGAAACAGGGAAAAAAGGTGCCTGGATGGCTGCAGACTACATCCGCAACCATTTCAAAAGCTTAGGGTTAACTGGCCCGGTAAATGGCGATTACTTTCAACCAGTAGGTATGGCAACATACAGCCTGTCACAAACCGTCCTTACTATCAATGGCACCCCGATGGAGTCTTTAAAGGATTTCGTTATTCAGCCAAACTACGTAGGTCTTAAAGGATTTACGTTCACAGCTCCTGAAGTGCTTTTTGCCGGTTACGGTTTGAACAAAGGCGACTACAATGACTATGCAGGTCAGAATGTAAGTGGTAAGGTGGTCATGATCTTCGCTTCAGGCGATCCAACCAATAAAGATGCTGCTCCTGCTGCGGGCGACCGTATGGCGATGCGTAAAGCAATGGCAGAACGCCAGGCAAAGTTAACCTACCTGCTTGATAATGGTGCCGCAGGCATCATCCTGATCGATCCTGCACTGGATAATCTGACGCCGGAAATGAAGGCAAGATATTCAAATAACGAACAATTGATATTGCTTAAAGCATCTACCGTTGAGCGTATGCAGAAACAAAAAACACCTAATGTGGTAAGTGTAAATACCGCAACTGCTAACCTGATCCTTAAAGCTTCCGGATTAACTGTAGATGCTTTACAAAAGCAGATCAGCGCTGCTGGTAAGCCAGCTTCTAAAGTGATTAAGGCTGATGTTTCTGCAAGTGCCATGAAACAGGAAAACAAGGTACGTGCAGAAAACGTACTTGGCTACCTTGAAGGCTCTGACCCTAAATTGAAGTCTGAGGTCCTTGTAATTTCAGCACACTATGACCATGAAGGTTTAACAACATCTGGAACAGATAAAGTGAACAATGGTGCGGATGATGATGGTTCAGGAACTACAGGTGTATTGATGATGGCTGAAGCTTTTGTTAAAGCTAAAAAAGCAGGTAAAGGTCCGAAGAGAAGTATCCTCTTCCTAACTGTTGTTGGTGAGGAAAAAGGATTACTTGGATCTGACTGGTACTCAGAAAATCCGGTATTCCCGTTGAAAAACACCATTGCTGATTTAAACATCGACATGATTGGCCGTACAGGTACAGAATATCAGACCAGACCAGATTCTACAAACTACGTTTATGTAATCGGCTCTGATAAATTAAGTACGGAATTACGTCAGATCAGCGAAACTGCGAACAAGACTTACACTAAGATGAACTTGGATTATAAGTTTGATGATCCGAACGATACAGAGCGTATCTACTACCGTTCTGACCACTATAACTTCGCTAAACATGGTATTCCAATCATTTTCTACTTCAACGGTGTTCACGAAGACTATCACAAGCCAAGTGATGAGGTGAGTAAAATCAACTTCCCGTTATTAGCTAAACGTGCACAACTAGCATACTATACGGCTTGGGAACTTGCAAACAGAGCAAACCGTCCGGTAGTTGACAAAACCGATACTACACCAGCTAAATAATTAAAGAAAATAAACGTTATATAAACCTGCCCCACAAGGCAGGTTTTTTTGTTATACATCAAGGCGATTAAATTACCTGCTGCTATATCGAATTATTTATATTTGAACATGACGAAAAGTGCTGAAGTGTTTTTGGAGAAATCGGATGAGAAAGTGTTTGACCTGGATCACCGCAAAACCATAAACCATAATATTGGAAAGTACAATATTGCCGTAGAGAGAGGGTTATCGAAGTTCGAAAACCTGGAGCAGTCAAAGAAGAAGGGCCATGTGATTAAATGGCGTGTGATGGAGAACCTGGATAAGTTCCTACCGGAATTTGAGATGAACTTTCAAAAGCGCGGCGGGAAGGTGATCTGGGCCAATGACATGGAAGAGGCCCAACGGGAAATCCTGAACATCATCAGGAAAGCGGGCGGCAAGCGCGTGATCAAGTCGAAGTCCATGACCACCGAAGAGCTGCACCTGAACGACTTCCTGGAAAAGAATGACATTGAATCGTTGGAAAGTGACCTGGGCGAGTATATCGTGCAGTTGCTTGGTCAGCCACCCTATCATATTGTTACTCCGGCCATGCACCTGAGCAAGGAGGATATTGCAAAGCTTTTCAATGAGAAGTTTGGTACCCCTATAGATGCCACCCCCGCACAGCTTACGCAGAAAGCAAGAGAGCTGCTTCGAGAGAAATACTTACAGGCAGATGTGGGCATTTCTGGTGCTAACTTCCTTATTGCTGATACTGGCAGCATTGCACTTACGGAAAATGAGGGTAATGCCAGGCTGTGCACCACCTTTCCAAAGATCCATATCGCCATTGCGGGTATAGAAAAGATCATTCCTTCTATGGCAGATCTTGACCTGTTCTGGCCATTGCTGGCCAGTCATGGTACAGGGCAAAACCTCACAGTTTACAACAGCATTATCAGCGGTCCGCGGCAGGCGAACGAAACGGACGGCCCTGAGGAGATGTATGTGATATTGCTTGACAATGGCCGTACCAACCTCCTGGCGCAGAAAGACCAGCGACAAGGTTTATACTGCATCCGCTGTGGTGCTTGTCTTAATGCTTGCCCGGTTTACAAGAACGTGGGTGGCCATACCTACAGCACTACTTACAGCGGCCCTATTGGTTCGCTGATTACCCCGCACATGCAGGGCATGAAAGATTTTAAACACCTGAGCTATGCCTCTACCCTTTGCGGAAAGTGCTCTGAAGTATGTCCGGTGAAGATTGACATTCACAAGATGTTATTGTTGAACAGACGGGATGCTACGGCCGCCCACGACAATACGAAAGCTGAAGACCTTGGTTGGAAAGTCTGGAAAGCTGGTATGGCAAAAAGAAGCCGTATGGATATGGTGGGCGGTAAAATAAAGAACTTCTTCCTTAAAAATTTGTTCCGTAATATATGGGGCAAGCATCGCTCCAGCCCGGAAGTTGCGCCGAAATCCTTCGCCAAACAATGGGAAGAACATAAAAAGGGAGAAAAGTAGAACTATGAACTTCAAGACAGGTCTTTACAGCGTTATTGGTCTGCTACTGCTTTTGAGCAGCTGCAGGAACAAATCAGATCATCCACAGGCAGGCATCATCAATCAGTCGTCTGCTACCGGTTTGAATGAAAAGGCTGTAATTGAATTTGCAGAAGATATAGAACACTCAAAAGATAATTTGAAGAAGTTGTCCAGCCTGGTGTATAAAACCGGGCAGGAGAACTTCTTTGTAGAGAAATACTTTAATGATCACGGAGATCAGGTGCTTATCGCGCATCGACAAACGCTGCCAGCCCTGGCAGAATCCAGCAGGAGGTATTACTTCAGAAATGATAGCCTGATCCTGGTAACTTCCAGCTCCGCACAGCGGGAAGCTAATGATACATCCTTTGAAGAAAGTCGTAGCTATCTTCGGAACTACACTGTTTTTAAGCGGGAAGTTAAACATGCAAGCACTGCCCAGGAGCTGAACACAGCAGCGTTTGAAGCGCTGGACAGCAAGGCTGATGAAGATTACGCGGCTTCGGTGCGCCAGTTGGAGGATGCGCTTGAAGGCAGGAACACCTTTGAACTGGTATTTGACGGGCTTGTCCAATATCCAGATGCAAGTTTCATTACCTTGAAAAGCAGGAATCCAAACGGCTATACTGCACAAGTGGAGCTAAAGGACAAAGATGCTTTCATAGACAGTCTGCAGCGTGATCCTGCACATTTCAAGAACAGTAAGATTGATTTCAACTGGGCGATAGAAAATATGCAGGCGGTTTATGTCCCTTCGGGAAGTACCTCTACTTCTGCCAGTGGGTTGAAGAGGTAGACATGGCCGTTACTCAGCTGCACGCAGCGAAACCGCTTTCTTAAACGCGGACCTTTCTTAAACTTACGGCCATCTTTAATTACAAATACGGCATCATGGGGAATTTCTTCAAGTCTGACGTACTTCTGTGGCATATCATATGCCCGTAGTGCCCTGGACAGGTTTAGGTCGGTGCAACTTGAAGCTGCAGGGTTTTGCAGATAGTTGGTGATTGCATGTTCAATATCCGCGGGAAAGAGTTTAGCCTCCAGAAAAGGGCTCATCATCTTTTTAAAGTTCCGCTTCCATTCCAGCCCATGCGGTTTCACCATATTCTTATGATCATTCCAGGTTACGAGGTGTGCAAACTCATGCACGGTGGTAACCAGGAAAGCATATGCGTTCAGGTTATTGTTTACCGAGATCTTGTGCCCTGCGGCTTTAAATGGATGTCGGTAATCGCCAAGTTTGGTTGTCCTGGTCTTGGAGATTTTAAACTCACATTGAAAGTGGTCGATCCATCTGGCAATAACCGGCGCCGCCGAGGGTGGCATATACCGTGCTAGAACCTCAATTTTATCAGCCATCCTTATCTCCTTTCGTTTTATCCGGTATTTCTACATCAGCTATGCTGCTGCCTTAGCTCAGCAGCTGATAGGCAACTAAGCTGGCAACGTAAGCAAGTGCAGTCATGTACACGATCTGAATAACCGGCCATTTCCAGGTCTTGGTTTCGCGGAACACGACCGCTACAGTACTCATGCACTGCATGGCGAAGGCGTAGAAGAGCATCAGCGAAAAGCCTGTTGCGAAGGTAAAGACCGGCAGGCCTGTGTCCGGATTACGGGCAGCAAGCATCTTATTCCGGATGGTGGCACCTTCTTCCCCACCCTCCACGCTGTAGATGGTGGCCATGGTACCCACGAAGGCTTCACGCGCAGCGAAGGAGGTTACCAGCGCTATACCAATCTTCCAATCGAAACCCAATGGTCTGATCGTCGGCTCAATCACATGGCCCACGATACCGGCATAAGAGTTTTCAAGCTTCTCAGCCGAACGGTCGCGTTCAAGTGTGGCAATTTCTGTTTCTACTTTTGAGGCTTCCATCTGCTCGTATTTACGGTCAATTTCCGCGAAGCGGCTTGGCGGACCGTAGGTAGCAAGTACCCATAGCACGATAGATATGGCAATAATCACTTTACCAGCTTCGAAAACGAAGGTGCGTGATTTCTCGTACATGGTAAAAATAACGTTCTTCCAGCGTGGCATGCGATAAACCGGAAGCTCCATGATGAAGTACGATTTTTCCCTTGCCTTGATAATGATCTTCATAACCCAGGCTACTAAAATAGCGGCTACGATACTGATCAGGTACATGCCCATCAGGGTAAGTCCCTGCAGGTTGATAAAGCCGAAGAGCATTCTTTCCGGTATGATCAGGGAAATAAGTAGAGTATAAACCGGCAAACGTGCAGAGCAGCTCACCAATGGCGATACCATGATGGTGATGATCCTGTCTTTCCAGTTCTCAATATTTCTGGCGCTCATGATCGATGGCACAGCACAGGCTAAGCTACCGATCATTGGTACCACAGATTTTCCACTCAGACCGAACTTGCGCATGATCTTGTCCATCATGAACGTTACCCTGGCCATATAGCCAGTGTCTTCCAGGATGGATATGAAAGCAAAGAGAATTGCAATTTGTGGGATAAAGATCACAATACCACCCAGTCCGGCAAGGATACCATCCAGAAACAGGTCTGTGAGGATACCCTCGGGCAAGTGCGCGTGCCCGTATTCCGTAAGCAAGCCAAAACCACCCTCAATAAGGTCCATCGGGTAGGTTGACCAGGAGAAGATGGCATTGAAGATAAAAAACAGAATCAGGAAGAAGATGATAAAGCCCCAGAACCTGTTGGTGAGCACGGCATCGATCTTATCGCTGAAAGCGAATTTGCGCGTAGCGCCGGTATCTACCACCACGCCAGATAATACGCTACTCAGATAACGGTAGCGGGCAATGGTTTCTGCAGCCTGTAGTTTATTCGCATCGAAGTTATTGCTGCGCTTAATTTCTTCAAGCGCTTCGTGCTCAATTTCAGTGTATAGTGAAAGATGCTCATGCTGGTGTAGCACCTGCAGGCACAAATAGGTATGATCCGTACCGAGCAACTCACGTGTATGTTCTAAAGCTTCTGGTGCAAGGTGGTCCATGTCTGCGCCCGCAGTCTGGGTAGCCATGGAGGTATTCACAATTGCAGATTTAAGCTTGTCGATGCCTATATTATTTCTTGCAGAGATGGGTACAACCTGTACACCCAAACGCGCTGAAAGCTTGTCTACATTGATGTCTATACCTTCTTTGCTGGCCATGTCGGTCATATTCAGTGCAAGCAGCACTGGTAGACCAAGGTCTGCAACCTGGGTATAAAGCAGTAAGTTTCTTCGTAAGTTGGTTGCGTCGGCAATTACGACAACCAGATCCGGATAGCTCGGATTAGTGCTATCGGCAAGTACCTGAAAAGCAATACGCTCATCCCGGCTTTTAGGATAGAGGCTGTACGTGCCCGGAAGATCAATTATTTCCGCCTGCTGACCACCAGGCAGCTTGCAGTATCCTAGTTTTTTATCTACAGTGATTCCCGGGAAGTTACCGATCTTCTGGTTTAAGCCTGTGAGTATATTGAATAATGTTGATTTTCCCGTATTAGGATTACCAACTAAGGCAATTTTAATAGTGGACGTCAAGATTCTATTCGATTATGATAACTGAAGCTTCAGTTTTGCGTAAGCAAAGTTGATAACCTGCAACGCGGATGGCAATAGGGTCGCCAAGTGGGGCAACACGTTCTACTTCTACCATTTCTCCTGGAAGGCAGCCCATTTCAATCAGTTTAACTGACATTTCAAGGTCTGTGAACTCTACTATTGTACCGCTTTGTCCTGGGTTTAATTGTGATAGCTTCATGTCGTGAATTAGTGGGCAATTTAGCCTTTATCTATAATAATTCCAAATAAAGCCCCCTGATTTGCGGGCAGGGGGCTAATATTACATTACTTCTATAAAATGCTAGATTCCTCAACATCAGCCCTGGTTCACTAGCCGCAAGGCTTAGAACCTGCTTCCAGGTCCACCCGAGCCTCCGCCTGGACGGCCTTCTGATCTACCTGGACCTTCACCGTCTGGCCCTCTTCTACCTTCACGCTCCATTGGATTTATATTTTTGCCACCCATTCTGTTCAGCGAATACGTAAATGAAAGCATATAGTATCTTTTCAAAACATTATAGTTCAAGTCGGTAATGGTGTTGTTATTACTAGTCCTCAATATTCCCTGATTCTGATTCAATGCATCATTTACCGCAAGCTTAAACGTACCTCGGTTCTTAAAGAACTGCTTGCTTACATACCCATTCAAGAGGGTGTATTTGTTATCAAATGCTTCTCCGCGACCGGTATTCTGGTAATAGTCTACGTCTGCCGCAAGGCGGATATTCCCAGGGAACACATAGCTGATATCCAGTGTCGGGTTTAAGGTATAATAGGTCGTGTTTTGCTGTGGCTGTGCAGAATAGGTCGCCCGGTTTAATGAACCATTAATTCCCGCAGAGAAATCAAATTTGTCAAACATTGCAATCAGCTTATATCCATTGTTCAGGCCAAGATCGTGGGTTATGTTCTCGAGGCCGCGGGTAATGTTCACACCTCTGCCGTAATTAGCACTAAGATTGATATTCAGGTTTAACTTATTCGCTGGAATGATTGGTAAGCCGACGTTACCGAAGATATTTCCATTATAAACACCATCAACATTCACTGGTCTTACAGCGATCTTTCCAAAGTTTTCATCATTTTGATCGGTGATGATTGAACTGTTATTACCAAATGCATTGAATGTCTGATTGATATTTGCGCCAATAAATAGCGATCTGTATTTCTTGAAGTCAAAATTATTGTAGAAAATGCCAAGGTTATTGGTGAAGGACGGCTTCAATTCCGGGTTACCAATAGCAATGGTCTGGGTATTGGAATTATCCAAGACCGGTTGAATTTGTGATATCGATGGTTGTTGTGTACGACCACGATAGTTAATTCTTAAGCGCTTACTATTAGAAAACGTATAACGGAACTGGGCACTTGGTGTAAGGTTATAAAAGTTCTGGTTAATGATGGTGCCCGTACTCAGATTGTCGTTCTTACGGTCTGTATTTTGAACCGCTAAGCCTGCATTCCAGTTGTACTTTTTCTCCGTTTGGTTAAAGCTGAAACCCAAAGCATTGGTTAATGTAGTGTTCTCGTATGCATTGGTGTAAGCAGGATCTAACAAATCATAACGGGAGGTCACCTCGTTGAAGTTGTAAGTAAATCTTTCGTTATTATCATGGTTGTACCGATTCTCATAGTTTAACTCCAGGCTCATGGTTTTAGATAATGGCTCCGTGTAAACGATTCTCGTTGTATTCCCGACCGACTTTCCGCTCTGATCATTAAACTGCCTGGTAAACTCCTGTGAAGTACCAGTTGCGTTGGTCGTGGTGTTTTCAATCGTGTTATGATTCTCGGAACTACTGTTATTGACATTGCTGTTCACGTTCAGGGAGACTGTTCTGCCCGGACGCAAAAACTTCCTTCTCAACAACAAGTTATTTGATATTGAGGGGGTGTTACCTTCATTGTCAAAGCGCTGTGTACCTATCGTTGTATATTCACTATAGTTGTTGGTATAGGCGTTCATTCTGGTAAGGTCCGTATTGGTCAGACTGATGTTAGGCTGTATTCTGATTGATGTAAGTGTATCCAGTTTGGTATCAAACACGAAATTTAAACGATGATTTAAACGTTCAGTAGTACTTTCCAGATCCTCATCAAAGGTGGTAATTGCATCGCCAAGGAGATTCTGACGGAAACTCTGCTGATCATTAAACAATGAGGTCTTGTTGAAAAAGTAACTACCATTGAACTGCGTTTTACCTTCATTGTAGATATCAGCGAAGTTCAGACCGACAGCATTGGTTGTTATAATACCCTGCTGACCACCACCATTACCACCACGTCCACCGCCGCCGCCGCCACCGAAGTTCTGCTTGTTCACGTTGTTAAACTGCGCAATTACAGACATCTGCTGATCACCATTGAACTTATTAACGTTAATGTTGGCATCATATCGATCATCAGTGCCATAGCCAACATTTGAGTTACCGAAATAACCTTTCTTTTTATCTTTTCTGGTCGTGATGTTGATGATCTTTTCACGGTTACCATCATCGATCCCTGTAAACTGCGACTGTTCAGACATCTGGTCGATAACCTGGATCTTGTCAATCATGTCTGCCGGCAGGTTCTTGGTCGCCAATAGCGGATCATTACCAAAGAAGTCCTTACCATCCACCCTCACCTTTGTAATGGTCTCACCTTGTGCCTTCACAGAACCGTCCTTGGAAACCTCCATACCGGGAACTTTCTTTAAAACATCCTCTACTACCGCATTCTCTCTTACCTTAAAGGAACTGGCGTTGAACTCTAATGTGTCTTTCTTAACGATTACAGGAGGGGCCTCGCCTTTAACCTCTACCGTATTCAGGTTTAAGCCGGCATCAGCCATCGCCAGCTCACCAACATTAATGTTAGCAGCGGTAGCGGTTATATTGAAATCTTTGGTCACATTTTGGAGCCCAAGAAAAGCTACATACACGCGGTATGCACCAGGGGCAAGCCCTTTTATGGAAAATACCCCTTGTTGATTGGTTGTTGTAGTGCTTACAACGCTTGAGTCTTTCAGACGCTTAAGGGCAACAGTAGCGTACTCCACTGCAGATTTATCATTGGCATTGAGGACTTTACCGGTTACAGAACCATTTCTGTCCTGTGCGTAGGCCTGGAAGCCAAGGAGTACAAAGAGAAATAAAATAAGGGATTTCGTAAAAGTTTTCATGTATGACCTATTGTAAAAGTACTTCGATAGGACTACATAAAAGCTTTGAGGTTTACTAAAGGATATTAAATTATAAGTAACATTCAGATTACAATGTACTTCATCCCAAAGCGTCTAAGACGGCCGATAAGCCGCTTAACTATGTGCAGCGTGTGCTGCAGTTTTAGTACTGCTCACTTTAGGGCAGTCACAACCGGATTTGAAGATCCGGCAGGCTGATAAACTGCCTAAAAGGCAAACAGCCAGCATTATTTTTATACTATTTTTCATAATCCATTTTATGTAAAAGAACATAACTAAACACCCCCATGGAAACACCGATCATATCACAGGCAAAATCCCACCATTCTGCAGAGCGGTAAGTGAAGAACTTCGATTGCAGGAATTCAATCCCGCCACCGATGGCTGCAGTGATCAGGATGATCTTAAAGATGGTTAATGAACGGAACCGGTAATTGTGCTGTGAATTAATCTTACCATAGAACATCAACACCGTTAGAACATAAAAGAATCCCAGATGTACAAGTTTATCGAAGCCTTCAAAAAAGAACCCTGTCTTTGATGCGCCCTCGGTATGAATGCAGCAGAAAAAAACAATAAGAAGTGTCCAGGCAATTGCCCATGCCTGGTACTTTAATTCTTTTAATAGCTGCATTTACTAAGCGCCGATTAAAGCCTGGTAAGCTTCAGCATCTAATAAATCCTCAACATCTGCAGGGTTTGAAATTGCAACCTTTACCATCCAGCCTTCGCCGTAAGCATCAGTGTTAACAAGCTCAGGATTGTCATTTAAAGCAGCATTGGTTTCAAGAACTGTTCCGGTTACAGGCATAAACAAGTCAGAAACAGTTTTAACAGCTTCTACAGTTCCGAAAACATCATCTTTAGTCACCTCGTCACCAACGGTATTAATGTCAACATAAACGATGTCGCCAAGCTCACGCTGTGCAAAATCCGTGATTCCAATAATTGCGTGTTCGCCTTCAACCTTAACCCACTCGTGGTCCTTTGTATACTTCAACTCTGCTGGAAAATTCATATCGATTTTAGTTTTTGTCAAAGGTAATTAATCTGGTCCTTTATGCAAATCTTAATTCATTCGTTAAATGCTAGTTCAAGGTCACCCGCAAACTAAATCCGAAGTTGGTGTAAGCCGTGTTATAGCTCAATGAGGTGTAAGGTTTGGTGATGTTAGAATCATAGAACAGGCGCAGATTAAAGCGTTGATTTAACATGTAGTCTACACTTGGTCGCAGGGCGATGTTCTTTGCGCCCGAAGATACCTCTGCCTCCGTAACATCAGCACGGTAAATCACCGTCTTATTATCCCGTATGGCTACATCAAGCTTAATGTCCATGTTGTTCTCCAGTCGCACCTGCTGGAACAAGCCGAAAGGAAACCTGAACTTATTGGTACGGTAACCCAACCCAAAGACCATATTGTTTTCCGAAAGCTGTGCAAGCTGGCTATTCGCCAGACTTAAACCAAGCAGCCGGTTTTTGCCGATCTCGAAGTTCGCTGTTAAATTGTTACGCAGCCGGGTATCTATACCAATCAATGGCGCAAACTGCTCCGTGATGGTCACCTGGCTATATTGAAATTCCGGAAGGAAGTTACCGTTCAGATCTCTGCTGCTTACCGCGCCATTACGCTCCTGATATTGCTGCAGCGAGTTGAAGCTGTTCACTGCATAGGTGGACCGGTAAGCATGTCTGATGTCTATGGATTTAAAGGTCTCCTGCATAAACGAAAGCCGTGATAATCCCCCGTAGTTGATGCGCCAGTTGGGAAGGGGGATCTTCGGAAAGCCTTTTAGCCGCACAGACGAAGGATCCTTCCCGGTATACGCTGCCAGAAATGCTGCAACGACCACATCCTGTGCATTTTCATTATAACCATCTGCATAGGCCCCGTTAGCCCCTGCAGAATTCAGGTTCTGTGCTCCTAAACGTTGCGATACTGCTGCCCTATTCGCCATAAAGCGTTGGAATAAACTTGATGTTGTACTTCCATTCTGATCTGAAAAGGCCGTTTTAAGCGAAATGAAGGAGATGTTGTAATCCCCGGTCGTATATGGGCTCAAGTTCTCGAAGGAGCCACTTTCGGCACGATAACGGAAGTTACTGGTGTAGTTCATCGTACGGTTACGGTTCGCAGTAAGTGTGATGCGAAGATCCCTTAGAGGCTCTACCGTACTGGTCAGGCTCAGGTCTTCACGTAAGGTATTTACGTACAATTGCGACTGCAGCGTATCCCGCGTTAACCAGCCGCGTGCAAGCGCACTCGCGCGCAGGTCCCGCTGACTCCCAAATACAAAACCCAGCCCCGGCGCGCCGGTCACGTCATCCAGCCCCAGGTAGTCTGATTCAGGCAAATAGCCCGGCAGGAAGGTACCCTTGGTCTGCGTAAATGCAGCGTTTACGGTTTTAACGCTCGTCAGTAATCCAACCAGGAACTTCGCTGCACTTTGCTCCTGTGCACCGGATGTCCGCTTTATAAAACCAAACTTGTTGTATAAGGTATTCAGGTTTAAAGTTGGGTTGATCTGTATGTTCCTGGAGTTCTGTATGGTGTTACCCAAATTGATGTTCGGATCACGCAGGGTTGAAAGTGGTTCCGTCTGCCAGTTGAAGTTCGTGCCATAACGAGTGGCTACATTGATCCAGTTAAGGCCTGGGATTTTGTTGATCGGCAGGTTGTACGTGATGTTCACATCATGGTTGTAATCGGTGGTACGTCCAAGTCTTTTCAGATTTTGCCACAACGTATCCGTCTTCAAACCATTGATCCGCCCCTCAGGCTCATCGATAATGGAGTAGTTGGTCGCATCAAAATCCAGGGTTAAGGATCGCGTCAGATTCCAGGAAATGCCGTACACCCGGGTAACCAGGAAATTCTTATTGTAAGTGGTATTAACCGGAATAGAATTTGCCGGATCATTGTTCCGCAGGCTGTTTTCTGAGTAGTATCTGTCGAAGTCTATCCTAAAATTAATGGCACTCGGCAGCAGACTGAAGTTAATATCCCGCAGTAGAGCTAACGTATTCGATTTAATCAGTTTTTCAAAAGGCTGATAGCTTCTTGCCTGCGCCGCATAACGGTATTCCAGCGATGCACGGTAACTTTGCTGTATGCTGTTTTCATTGATGAAATCACGATGGTAGTATTTGGTGTACGCATAGCTCAGGTTAAGGTTTTCAATATCCCATAACCGCACCGGCTTCTCCGGATTGGTACGTTCCTTATGCACGTTACTAAAATTGATGCTGTTCCTGGTCGTATAATCCTGTGCATAGTTCAGGATTGCTTTCTTTTCTGCTTTAGTAGCAGCATCCAGCGCATTCTTAAGTTCGATGTCTGGTGTACGCGGATCATATTGCGGCGTGCTGATCTGCGCGGAAGCACTCACAAACATCGGGATCACCAATCCGCTTTTCTTTGGAAAGAACCTGCCCACTTCCAGATTTGAAGATACATCGAAGAACGTATTTTCAGCCCGGTTACGTTCAGAGACCCGCTTCTCAATAGAGCCAAAGCCAATTGTCGACTTACTTGCCGAGATGTTAATGTCACCTAGGTCAGCAAGCTTAGCCGTCATCCCGGCAGTCGCGGCCCAACCGCCCCTTTCATCAAACTCCGTTAAGCGCAGTTCATTGAACCACACCTGCGCATCTTTTTCCAGCCCATCGTCGGTAGGTCGGAAATTGGGATTACGCAAAGGGTTTTTGATACCCAGCATATACACTCTTACCTTGCTCATATCGGGCTGCCCCTTCACGGTGATGGTGTTGTTACCATCCGTATAATCAAAAGGAATGTTCACAGGCCATGCCTGTCCGTTAGGCAAAACGGCCTTGTTCCTCGCCAGTTTTGCCTTTTGCAGCAGCTCCAGCGCGATGTCAATCTTGTTCCGCTCCGGCCATATGGCACCCGGATCACTGGTATTCGGCTGGGTAACGAACAGGGGCTGCGTGTATTCATAATAGTTATCCTGATTGTCGGTTCCGATCCGGATAAATGCACTTACATCCTGATCATCCAACACCCTGCTCCCGAGTGCTTCCAGGTGAACATACATCTCCAGCCGCTTATACGACCGGAAATCATTGGTCCCGGTTTTGAAAGTCGCCCGGCCATAACCGTCACGCAGGTTCCGCACGTTCAAGGAAAGCGATTGTTCATTCTGCCGGGTATCACCCCGGAAGTTATTGTAGTCGCGCTCCCGGTCAATGCCCGGAGGCACTACATACGGAATTGGTGTCCGCCGGCCATTCTCCTCAATGTTCACCGTGGCCAGCTCAACGGTCGAGTTATCTGGTGCAGCAGGCAATAAGGACTGATCCACAATAAGCGCATCAGCGGTATTTTCCGCATTGTACTGCCGCCAGTCACCACGCACTAACTGTATCTTGGCAAACCTCAACACCGTTGTATCTGCAAAATCAGTGAGGAACATTCGTATAAACCTGATGGATTTAAAATCCTGAATGTTGCCGTATTTTCTTTCATAGTTCGCCAGTGGGATACGGATCTGATACCAGGTAACCGGCTGTGTCTGTCCATTGGCAAGTTTAACCTGTGAAACAACCTTATCGGTAACGAAGTTGCGGCCAACCTCAAGATCTCCAGGCCGCATAGATACCTTGTACTGGAAGTACTCATCAGACTGCGTCATGTTGTTATCGCGGTTCACGTCCTCGCCGTCCGGCAAGGACGTTGAAGCAGAATTCTCCAGCCCGAGATCAGCCATCGACTGCTGCGCCGTTTTCGAGTTCCCTTCCGGACCGTTATAATTTTCATATCGCTTTAGTATTCCGGCACGCGCCTGATCCAACTGTGGCCCCCGGTAAAAGGAGAAATTGTCTGAAGATGGATCCGCATTGAACGCAACAGATGCATCGGGATTCAGCTGCGCTTTTATCTGGTTCAACACGGCATTAAACTTCTGCTGCTCCTGCAGGTCTGACAAGCCATCAAGCCCAACATCCTGCGCCCGCCTGATGTCCGGATTGTTGTCGAACGCTTGTACGACCGGCTGCAGCTTCGGTACCCTACCCCAGTTGGTCTCATCAAACTTCGACGGATCATCGTTAGCAGGAAGACCATTTTCCAGCGACTTACGTCCGTCCTTCAAAATGTCTTCGGAGATATTACCCAGATTAAAGTACAGATCACCGGCATTTGAATTATTAGGTTTATAGATATTCGGATCCATCACCCATAACTCCAGATATTCAATATTCAATGCCTGAAAGTCGTTACTCTCGATCTTCCGGAACAATCCACCCCAGCGGGAGCGCGGGTTATTTAATCGCCCATCCGGACCAAAGCCAGTGGTGGCGTAATTATAAGGGCCCCTCAAATTCGGGTAAAAGGCTACATCTAAGGTAGGCAGGTTTACCGCAAGCCCTGTCGGGATTTCCTTAAAAGGGAATACTTCCTGCTCAATAATTTCCCGGACATAATGGTTGGATAACTCACTACGGTCGTTCCTCAAATAAGACGGCAATGTTGAGGCCGTGCGGTTATAAAAGCTCGGGTCTATGTTGTAAAAGGCAATCTTTGCCCGGTTAAACCCGTAGCTCAGATTATCTACGAGCTGAGATTCGGGAAACAGCTGTGGCGTGCCCGACAGCTGCCAGGCAAGGGCACCTTTCAGGTCAATCACAGAACGTGAAGCTTCAAAGTCGTCCAGGTAACTGGTGCCCCCCTTACTGCCATCAGCATTCAAAGCCTTAGGGTGACCCGGAACAAGCTGCGCAAACTCTCCAAAGAAGCTCACCGCCGATGGTGCCTTGGTAGAAATAAAGGGCAACTTATCAACCATACGTGTTAAAAACCTCGAAGAGCTGCTGTAATTGAAATCCATACCCCACATGGTATTGTTTATTGGCTCCTCACCAAAATTCACCTTCGCGGTCAAGGGCTTCTCAGAAAGGTTCATGATGGTAGCCCCTAAATTCAGCTTATTACTGGCACGATAATCCAGGCGGGTACCGAAGAGGGAACGCTGTTGCAGGCCGAATAGTTCATTGTTCTCCGTTGTAATGCGTATCGGCTGACCGGAATTCAAGATAGCCGTGTTCAGTATCTTCACCCGGCCGGCCATGTAGTCTACCGTAAAATCGTTTCCTTCCTGAAGCGGGATGTTTCCTGCAAAAACCTTAACCGAGCCCTCAGGTACGTTGATCGAGTTCAGGTTAAATTCCGACGATATTTCACTCTGGAAGCCGCCACGTAAAATATAGCGGTTTTGCTTGCTGAACAACTGCCTGGCGATAACCTGTGTGGAATCATACAGTGCCGGAAAAGTATAACGTTCTGCCAGCGCTGCTTCCGCAGGGCTGAATTGGGCTGCCAGGTCTGCTCCAAACGGTTCAACTACCGGAAATATGATCCTGCCATTTAGGGGATCTATCGTGATGTAGCCCTTGCGACTGTTAGCTGTGTAATTTGAAAAAGGGATCTGTTCTGCCTGGAAGTCAAACACTCCGTCGGGCTTCTTCTCATCCTGCTGGTTTAAACGGTCCAATCCCGTTATGTCTATCCATAGCCGGTTTTGCGTGCGCTGCCCTTCTGATATTGCAGGGCGCTCCACACCCGAACTTTCATCAATACGGAAGATGTCCAGCTTAAAGTTTTGTGCTGCGATCTGATAGCCGCCAATGGCATAGATGTTCTTCATCATCAAGTCCCATATCGGTAAATTGGTCTTGGTGGTCTCGTTCTTCAGCAACTTAGCATAAAGTACGTTTGGCGTGCTTTGGTTGAAAGCAATGTCGGTAGAGAATTCACCCACCTGGTACTCCACACCGTTGTAGGTATAGCGGTAAGCTACCGCGAGCACCTCATCGGCATTAAGGGCATTGTTTAAGGAAATGTAACCCAGTTGTGGATGAAAGGAGAATTCCTTGTCCGTTAACTTCCGCGCATACGTTAGTTTAGCGAAGTTGTCCGTTGCGCCGTTCGCCTGGAAGAAAGAAATGACCTCATTAGAATTGGTCGAACGTGCACCTGCAGGTAATCTTTCTAACAAATTGTTAGAAGCACGTGGAAAATTAGGCGCAGCAAAGGCAGACGGAACTGCGGTGTAGCCAGCGCCCCCTTGTATAAGGCTGCTGTTATAGGGTCTGTTCTCGCCAAGATCCATCAAGGCAAGCACATCCCTGGAATCTGTAGTGTTACCGGTTTTATTGGTAATCCAGACCTCGATTTTGGTGATGTTCACCGCCGAGTTGATGGTTGGCGGGTTGGCGAGTGTTTTATTGTAATTATTACGGAAGTACTGCGCCAGGAAGTAGTGCTTATTTGCTTCATAGCTGTCTGCACTGATCCTGAATTCGTTCTGCTGTGCACCATTGGCAATCCGGATCTCCCGGGATTGTGATTTCTGCTGTGAAAACACACTCGTGGCAGTTAACCTGCCGAACTGCAATTGTGTCTTCACCCCGAACAAGGCCTGCGTACCGGTAATCAGACTGGTATTTAGCGGCAGACTTACATTTCCCGCTTCTATCTTTTTGATGATGTCATCTTCGCCGCCGGTATAATCCAGCTTCACCTGATTTTCAAAGTCAAACTGTGCCTCCGTATTGTAGTTCATGTTCAGCTTCAGCTTGGTACCGATATTACCGACTACATCCATCTGTATGCGCTGATTGAAATCGAAATTGCTTTGCACGCGCTGCCGTTCGTTAAAGAGCGGGTTTTCGTTCCGGTTTACCCTTCCGAGTACGGTGAGTTCAGCTTCACCGCGGGGTTGTATGTCTATGGTATTACCACCAAACATCCTTTCAAAGGTTCTGCTGTTTACAGTTACGGGGGGAAGAATGCCGGTACGACGGTAATTTGTGACGTCAGTATCTGAAAAGCTGCGCCAGTTCTGCGCTTTAATTTCGGCATCCAGCATTCGCTGGTACTCTTCAACACTAAGATACTGTGGATTGCTGAGTAATCTTCCGCCCACAAGGTTGCGGATGATGTACTGCTTATTGATGGGGTCATATTCAACCTCGCGCTTGAAATTGCCGGGCAATGGTGTAAAAAGCCGCAGGCTGTCGCGGAGACCAAGACGAACCCGCTCCCAGATGCCGAAGGAGTTCTTAACGCTATCAGGTTTGGTTTGTGCAGGTCTTATTTGTGCGTAAACCTGTTGTATGCCAAAAGAAATAACCAAAAATAAAATTAAGGTAGCTGTTTTTCTCAATAGCAATAAGGTAAATAATTATAGGCTCTTTAAGGCAATCTTTATCATTTGCTCAACCGTCAGTTCTGTGCCACCTTGCTTTACCGCCTGATCCAGCGCCTTTTCAGCGGGTTGTTTGGCAAAGCCCAGCATCATCAATGCTGAAAGCGACTCTTCTCTAATGGTTGTATTCAGCGGTGCAGCGATCAAGGATCCTGAACCTTCTTTTTTAAGTTTATCCTGTAGTTCTAGTACAAGGCGCTGTGCAGCCTTTGGACCAATACCTTTGATGCGTTGAATCAGCGGCAGATCACCATTTATGATGGCTGCCTGTATTTCATTTGGCGTTATAGATGATAACATCATCCTGCCGGTGTTCGGCCCGATGCCAGATACGGATATGAGATGAAGGAAAAGCCTGCGCTCTCCTTCATCTGCAAAACCGTATAGTATATGTGCGTCTTCTTTTACATGTAACCAGGTGTACACTTTGCAGCGTTCGCGGTCAGCAAGTAAGCTATACGTATTCAAAGATATGTTAATGTGATAACCGATTCCTCCGGCTTCAACAACAATATAGGCCGGACATTTAAAGGTTAGTTTCCCATCAATATAATCGAACATCGTAGCTTCTGTATTTAAATATTATTTATTCTGGCTTGCCTCTTCCTCTTTTACCTGTACGTCCACCACGGCAATGGTCACCATGTTCACGATCTCTCTTACAGAGCTACCCAATTGAACAATATGTACCGGCTTGCGGGTTCCTAAAAGGATTGGACCTACAGCTTCAGCACCGCCAAGTTCCTGTAACAGCTTATAAGCTATGTTACCAGATTCGAGGTTAGGAAATACCAGGGTATTTGCCGGACCATCTGCCAATCTGCTGAAAGGGAAGTTGTCTTTCAACAATTCATTATTAATGGCAAAGTTTCCTTGCATTTCACCGTCAACCAGGATTTCCGGATGTTTCTCGTGAAGAATCTTGGCTGCCTTTTTAACCTTGTCCGGAACAGCACCTTTGTTAGAGCCAAAGTTCGAGTATGACAGTAAAGCGATTCTTGGCTTAATGTTAAACTTACGAACAGCATTATCCATCAAAACGGTTAAATCCACCAGTTCCTCTACCGTAGGGTCAACATTCACGGTGGTATCACCGAAGAATACAGGACCTTTCTTGGTCATCATCATATACATTCCCGCCACGCGGTTCACGCCATCTTCAATGCCAATAACATGCAAAGCAGGCTTAATCGTGCTCGCATAGTTCTTGGTCAAGCCAGAGATCATTGCATCCGCTTCGCCAAACTCCACCATAGAAGCCCCGAAGTAGTTACGGTCACGCATCAGTTTACCGGCATCAAGCTGGGTTAAACCTTTACGCTGTCTCTTCTTGAAAAGCGCATCAGCAAATTTCTTGCTGCGTTCTGGCTCCTGCATCGGATCAATGATCTGTACGCCCTCAAGTTCCAGTGCATGCTCTTCAATAATTTGTTTAATGATCGTCCCATTACCCAATAGAATCGGAATAGCGATACCCTCTTCCTTAACGATCTGAGCTGCTTTTAAAATCTTATAGTTATCCGCTTCCGCAAATACGACACGTTTAGCAGCAGATTTCGCACGACTGGTTACCGCACGCATGATAGCGTCTTCTCCACCTAAGCGACCTTTTAATTCTTCTTTATATGCATCCCAGTCCGTAATCACGCGTCTGGCTACACCAGAATCTATAGCAGCTTTAGCTACCGCTGAAGAAACGTTGGTCATTAAGCGAAGGTCCATCGGCTTTGGAATGATGTAATCACTGCCAAATTTCAGGTTCCTTGCATTATAAGCCATATTCACGGCCTCTGGTACAGATTTCTTCGCAAGATCAGCAATTGCGTGTACGGCAGCAATCTTCATTTCTTCGTTGATGGACGTTGCTCTTACGTCAAGCGCACCGCGGAAGATATATGGAAAACCAAGTACGTTATTCACCTGGTTAGGATAATCTGAACGACCGGTAGCCATAATCAGGTCCTCACGGGCACTGATGGCAAGATCATAAGCAATCTCCGGGTTTGGATTTGCCATGGCAAAAACAATAGGGTTTTTAGCCATAGATTTCAACATGTCAACAGTTACACAGTCGGCAGATGATAATCCGATAAATACATCGGCATCAACCATGGCCTGATCAAGGGTATCCATCTCGCGGTCAGTTGCAAATTCCGCTTTTATCGCATCAAGGTTAGTGCGCGACTTGCGGATAATCCCGGAACGATCCAACATTACGATGTTCTCTTTCTTAGCGCCAAGCGACACATAAAGACGGGTACAGGAAATTGCTGCTGCACCTGCACCATTTACAACAATCTTAACATCTTCGAGATTTTTGCCTTGCAGCTCACAGGCATTTAGTAAAGCAGCTGCAGAAATAATCGCAGTACCATGCTGATCATCATGCATCACCGGAATCTTCATTTCCGCTTTCAGGCGGCGTTCAATTTCAAAACACTCCGGTGCTTTGATATCTTCTAAATTTACCCCACCAAAAGTAGGTTCTAAAGCTTTCACAATGGTTACAAACTCATCTATATTCTTAGTATTCAGCTCGAGGTCAAATACGTCAATGTCAGCAAAGATCTTGAAAAGAAGGCCTTTACCTTCCATCACTGGTTTTCCCGCTTCCGGACCAATATCACCAAGGCCAAGAACAGCGGTACCATTACTGATAACGGCAACAAGGTTTCCTTTGGCTGTATATTTATACACGTCTTCTGTATTCTCAGCGATGCGCAAACAAGGCTCTGCCACACCTGGAGAGTAGGCCAGTGTAAGGTCTCTTTGGGAGTTCGTCGGTTTCGTAGGGATAACCTGGATCTTTCCTGGTCTGCCCTGCGAATGATAATCTAGTGCATCTTGCTTCTTATTCGTTTTACTCATTATAAAATCCTTCTTTAACTAGTCCTTCTATTTATATGATTCGAGAACTCGCAAAGTTACAATTCTTTTATCCGGCAACCACAATAAAAATCAGCTTAATGAAAGGCAGAGTTGCTGGAACACAATATAATATTGTTCTCAGGAAAGCAACACCAGGTTAGGAACACAGCGCAATGAGCAATTACAAACCTGCCCGATGGCTGGCCCTCAACATTAATCATGCGCTGAAATGAACAAAAGGCGCTGCTCACGAAAGGGGAATACACATGTAAAGGTT
>JBCLAL010000010.1:0-117995 GCA_038918115.1 Pedobacter sp. | reverse complement strand
ATATTTCAAAAAAGCATTAAAAACAAAAAAGCCACTCGTTAAAGTGGCTTTTGCGGACCGGACGGGACTCGAACCCGCGACCTCCGCCGTGACAGGGCGGCATTCTAACCAGCTGAACTACCGGTCCGTTTGTCCCTTTCGGGAATGCAAATATAGACCAAACATCTGAGTTTGCAATATTTATTTTCTAAAAACTGAAAACCTGAAGTAAGCCTCTGGTTTTCAGTCTTAAAAATTTAGATGACTGCGCCTTCTTTCATCTTTTCTGCGTTTTCAGCAAACTGAAGGGCATCAATTAACTCCTGAACACCACCATCCATCACTGCATTCAGGTTGTAAAGTGTTAGTCCGATGCGGTGATCGGTAACCCTTCCCTGTGGATAGTTGTAAGTTCTGATCTTTGCAGAACGATCTCCGGTAGATACCATTGTCTTTCTCCTTGCGGCAATGTCACCATTCTTCTTCTGCAACTCGATATCGTAAAGCTTACTTCTAAGCATCTCCATGGCAATTTCACGGTTACCAAGTTGTGAACGCTCACGTTGACATACGACAACAATACCCGAAGGCCTGTGTGTAAGCTGCACTTTCGTCTCTACTTTGTTTACGTTCTGACCACCGGCACCACCTGAACGGGATGTTTGAAGGTCAATATCTGCTGGATTAAGGTAGAAGTCGATCTCTTCCGCTTCAGGCAATACCGCTACAGATGCTGCCGAGGTGTGCACCCTCCCCTGCGTTTCTGTTTCCGGTACACGCTGTACCCGGTGTACCCCGGATTCATATTTCAGCTGACCATAAACGTCTTCACCGGAAACCTTAAGGATAACCTCTTTGTAACCACCAGCAGTACCTTCAGTTACGTCAACCACTTCCACATTCCAGCGTTTCTGCTCGAAGTAACGGGTGTACATGCGGTATAAGTCGCCGGCAAATAGCGCTGCCTCATCACCCCCGGTTCCACCACGGATCTCAAACACGGCATTTTTGGAATCTTCCGGATCTTTAGGGATAAGCATCAAACGTACTTTCTCTTCGAGTTCCTCCTGCTGCTTTAACAGAAGGTCCAGCTCTTCTTTCGCCATATCACGTAATTCTGCATCCTTTTCATTGCTCAGAATCTCTTTGTTGGCTTCTATATTACTCATTACATTTTTGTAAACTTTGTACTCGTCTACAATCTTGCTGAGGTCTTTATATTCTTTGTTCAGTTGTGCAAAGCGCTTCATATCCTGCATAGTATCAGGATTGCTTAACTGCTCTTCTACATCTTCCCAGCGCAGTTTTATAGCTTCTAATTTTTCTAACATATCTTTTTAGAAATTAAACAACCTGACCGTCAATCGAATATCCTTGGTCAGGCTTAAGGTTTGGAATGCAAAAATAGGGTTTTTCGCTCAATATTCCTTTTCAAAATATTTCAGCATCAAGGTGTCACCGTCAAACTCAGCATAAGAACTGTAGTTCATCCACTCGCCGGTATTAACATACCTGCTGTTTGCACCAACTTTTAAGTCGAGCGGAAGGTGACGGTGGCCAAATATGAAGTAGTCGTAATGTTTTTTCCCAAGCTGTTCAATGGCATGTGTAAACAGCCACTCATCTTCCGGTACCGTGAAGGCATGTGCTTTCTTGGTCTTGCTGCTGTGAGACCAGGCATTAGCGACACCGATGCCGATGCGAGCTGGTACGAGCGCGAATAGCCATTGACAAAGGGGGTTGCGGAACACCTTTCGCAGGAATTTATACTTGTGATCTCCCGGTCCGAGGCCATCGCCATGGTGCAGATAGAACCGTTTACCATTACGCTCAATTTCAAGCTCATCGCTGATGATCTCCATACCAAGTTCGGTCGTAAAGTAATCACGCACCCACATGTCATGATTGCCCTTGAAAAAATAGATTTTGATGCCGGCATCACTCATGTTTGCCAATTTACCCTGTAAACGGGCATATCCCTTAGGAATAACCATTTTGTATTCGAACCAGAAATCGAAAACATCACCCATAAGGAACAATTCAGAACAGGTCGGTTCAATAAAGTTCAACCAGCGTACGATACGATCTTCCCGGAGCCTGCTTTGTTGGTGATTAGGTGAGCCCAGATGGAAATCAGAGGCGAAATATATTTTCTTTGTCATCAATTGCCACAAATATAGTCAGAAATGAAGCATTTGTTGACAGTTAAGAATCATTACAAACAATTTTCGTAAATTCGCAGCAAATTTAAATACATGATTTCTACAGATATAGCCATTATTGGCGCTGGACCAGTTGGTCTTTTCGCAATATTTGAAGCAGGTTTACTAAAAATGCGTTGTCACCTGATCGATTATTTACCACAGGTAGGCGGACAACTTTCAGAGATATATCCTAAAAAACCTATATATGACATCCCTGGTTACCCATCAGTTCTTGCACAAGAACTTGTTGATAATCTGATGGAACAAGCTAAGCCTTTTCATCCTGGTTTTACCCTTGGTGAAAGAATTGAAGGCTTGGAAAAACGTGGTGAGCAGGACTTCGTGTTAACCACAAACATGGGTACCGTAATTGAAGCTAAAGTAGTTGTTATTGCTGGTGGACTGGGTTGCTTTGAGCCTCGCAAGCCTGCAGTTTCCGGATTAGAGCAGTTTGAAAACGGTAAAGGTGTTAATTACATGATCCTTGATCCGGAAAAATATCGTGATCAGAAGATGGTCATTGCTGGTGGAGGTGACTCCGCGTTAGACTGGACCATTTACCTTGCTGACGTTGTTGACCAGCTTACATTGGTACACAGAAGCGAAAGCTTCAGAGGAGCACCAGATTCGGTAAATAAAGTAATGGCGCTTGCAGATAGCGGTAAGATCAATTTGATCCTGAACAGCAACCTTAATGCTGTGTCTGGTACCGGGAAACTGGAGAACGTTGAAGTCATTCACAACCGCTCCATGGAAGTAACCAATGTAGAGGCAGATCACCTGATACCATTGTTCGGCCTGAGCCCTAAATTAGGTCCTATTGAACAATGGGGATTGAACATCAACAAAAGCGCTATAGAGGTGAACACTGATGATTATTCAACAAACATTCCGGGCGTCTACGCTATTGGCGACATCAATACTTATAAAAACAAATTGAAACTGATCTTATGTGGTTTCCACGAGGCAGCTTTGATGAGCCACAGTGCATATCAGTACATGAATCCGGGTATTAAATACACCATGAAATATACAACCGTTAACGGGGTAGCAGAATTCTAATATGGAAGAAAATAACATCACTGTAAGCGTTCAGAATCCGGATGGAACTGTAACGCCACTGGAAGCACCAGTTGACATGGGCTTGAGCTTAATGGAGTTTTTAAAAGCTTCTGAATACGACATCCTTGCAACTTGTGGTGGAATGGCATTATGTGCTACCTGCTGCGTTGATGTCCTTGAAGGCGAAGAGAAGCTGAACGAAATGTCTGACGACGAGTATGCAATGTTGGATACACTTCCGGATCTACTTCCGAATTCAAGGTTAGCCTGTCAGCTGAAGCTTAATCCAGCTATGGATGGACTTGTTGTAAAACTACACGGAACTTAGGCCTATAGCCTGTTTCCGGTAGGATCTGCAAGTGCTTTCTGAATGGTAAACTCTACATAACGGCGATCGCGCTTTACGAGTTCCATTAGATGTTCAACCAGTTGATCTTCCTGTCCTGGAGTAAAAACAATGTCTTTCTGTGCTAAATCTCTGTATTTACGCAGGAATTTAAGTTTTACTTTTTCAGCAGTTTCAGGAGTAAGGGTAAAGCTTGCCATGTCAGATCTTTTTTATCAAAAGTATAAAAATATATAAATAATAAAAGCCCATACCGAAAAGGTATGGGCTTTACTTTTATAAGGGTTTATGGCCGGTTGGATGTATTATCCAGAAAAGGCCTGTTTACGGCGGTAGCGCTGTTTACGGTCATATCACCTCTTGAGCTTATGGTGTAAGCTCTTCCGGCAATGAATGACACATTGGAAGTACCGTTTCTGCTGATGACATTGGCAGCATTGCCAGGATATCTTGCATATACCTCATAGATGCCGTTAGGGACCTCCACAAAGGTGGAAGCTGCCTTATAGCCAATATTGCTTGCAATGACGATCTCAGCAGCTGTGGTAGTGTTTTTAGCAACCAGATCAAACCCGGCTGTTGCATTGGAAATGGTATTCACGAATCTTACATGTGCCGCAGTAGCGCTTGCAGCAGGAATTTTATCCTCTACAACAAAGCCTTCCACCTGCTTGGCGGTAGCATTATACAGCCCGCCGGTATACAGTGAATAAGATTTACCATTTTCAAGATTACCTGTAATGGTAGCAACCACGGCTCCGGAATCTGCAGCTGCCGTTGATGGGATAACGCCTTTGAAAGTGTAATTTCCAGCGGTTAATAGCACGTAATTGGTGATTGGAAATACGCTGCCGTAGTTTACGCCAGCAGCTGCTTCTGTTCCCGTACCGCTAAGGGTTGCCGAAACTTTCTGATCATTGGCATAAAAGTTTATTGATGGTGCACTTACGCCGAAGTTAAAGAACTTTATCTGCGCACCGTTATCCGTCGTACTTGTTTCCACTTCATGTATGCCATCCTTTTTACAAGCAGCAAACAATGTAAAAAGAAGAAGTATCGAGGTGATGATGTTTAATTTTTTCATCTGTATATTCTTTTGGTGATGATTATTTTTGAGTGATCCACATTTCCTTAGTATGGTAATCCAGGGCAAGACCTCCAATTTTATCGAGGCTTTCGCGGTTCCACACATATTCTGAGTTGTAACGTGGTCTGATGCGGTATACTGGTTTATTTGCATTGTCCGGGTACAGGTTTACCGGGATAACGAAACCACTAAAAACCTGCGTACCTGTGGCTGGGTCAGCATCGGTATAATGGTACCTTCTTAAGTCCATCCATTGTTCTAAGGCACCCCATCCCCACTGTGCGATATATTTTTGCTCCATGATGTGTGACAAAGTAAGTGCATCTGCAGCTGGTACAATTGCCGGATCAGCCAGAAAAGCAGTTTTCTCTGTAGCACTTATTTGCGTTGGCGTTTGGTTTGCATCCAGATTACGTGCGTTTACAAAGTCAATATGCGCGGAGATACCATTGGTATAGGCAGCCAGGGCTGTTGCTTTATCTCCTTTTTTAAATGCGGCCTCAGCTTTGATGAATTGTAATTGAGCATAGGTCATTACCGGGATCTTACTCTTATCATCAAATAAATAACGTGTTGGGGTACCCACACTGATAGTCTGATTGTAACCATAGATATTATTCGGGATCTGATTAGCGGTTAACGCCCCTGAGCCAAGCGTTGGCTCCAATCCACGAAATTGACCATCGGGTGCAGGAGACAGCATTCTGCTCATCCGTGGATCTACGACACCCTGATACTCGGTTCCGTTCATCAGATTTACAATAAACGTAGTTTGTCTGTAGGCATTGAAATTACCCCTTGTAGGGCCCAGGAAGCTCCTGTCATCATTAGAAACCCCGGTGTACGCCAGCAAGGCATCATCATTGTTATTAGCGAATGATTTGTCTACTGCGGCAATAACCTCATCAGGTTTATATGATGCTTTGTTACTGTAATGATTTAAGTTCATCGCCAGCAGTCCGTAAGCAAACTTTAACCATTTGGTACGGTCGCCTTTGTAGATGATATCAGTTTTGCCAAGGAATGCAGCATCTACGGCACCATCCGCTCTTTGGAGATTTGTTATGGCAAGCTCCAGTAAACGGCGAACTTCCTCGTAGGTGTACTCTTGAGTATCGTAGTTAAAAACGTTCTTGCTGGGATCAATAGCCTCTTTAACGATGATCTCACCATGAACATCGGTTAACACTTGCCAACCCCATGCTTTTAAAACATAACCTACGCCAAGCAGATCCCAGCGTTGTTCTGCCTCAGCTTTGTTCATCATGTCTACCAGGTTTTGTCCGAAAGACCAATAAACATCGCGGAAGAGCTCTGCTCCGTTGTCAGAAGCAGGGTCATAGCCCATCCGGTCCCAGGTACTGTTCACCGTGGTTAAGGTCATGTTCTGCGTATAGCGATTGATAAAGCGTGCATCATATTGTGGCGCGGTAGCCATCCAATGCAGCATTGGCGACAAGTAGAGGTTTGGTGTTACCGTTTGCGGTGCATTTGGATTGGTATTTACATCCAGATATTTCTTACATCCACTGCCGGCCAGCATTACTGCCGCAGTGAGCATGGTGATATATAATTTCTTCATGATTGTTTCAATTTAGATTACATGCCAATTTTAATTCCGAAGTTCATTCCAATTGGCATTGGGAAGTTACCATAGTCAATTCCAGCGGAGCCTGAACCACCTACAGCAGCGGTATTACCATTTACCACAGGATCTAATCCAGAGTAGTTCGTGATCAGGAACAGGTCTGTACCAGTTACGAATACACTGGCTGACTTAAAGAACTTTTGCTTCTGTAATAGCTTTGAGGGCAAGCGGTAGGTCAAGGTTACATCCTTAAGCCTGATCCAGTTAATATCCTTCTCAATGAATTGTTCTTCACTGGCATTGATATAGAATTCGTTCTGCAGATAAGGGTTGATCACCATGTTATTCAAGGTTGGATTTGCCGTGTTTTCCCTTCCGTCCTGCAGTACGCCTTTAATTACTCGAGGGGTGGTACGGTCAAGCGTCCTGTTGCTAAGGCCTTGGGTATATAGGTAATGCTGTGTAGCATTTAATACGTCTCCACCTTTACGGGTATCAATCAGGAAAGACAAAGAGAAATTATTGAAGGTAAAACTGTTGGTAATACCTAAGCTGAAATCCGGCTGTCTGTCGTAACCTCTGCTAACAAAAGTTGTAGATCGTACTGGCAAGCCGGAAGATGGATTGATCAGGATATCGCCATTGTCATTGCGCAGGTAGAATAAGCCCGTTAATGACCTGGTTGATTCACCAGGGCTGTTTCCATTTCTTACGTTACCATATAACCAGGTATCAGAAACATAAGATTCTGGCAGCCCTCTTGGTAGTTCAATAACGGTTCCTTTGGCATGCTCGAAGTTTGCAAGGATGTCCCAGCTAAAACCAGTACGTTCAATAGGCCTTGCACGAACACTTACCTCCACACCCTGGTTACGGGTGACACCACCGTTTAGGTTAAGCAGGATAAATCCGGTTGCGTAGCTTCCGCGAATGTCATTTACAATCTGATCTTTGGTTTCCTTGCGGTAAACAGCAACATCAACACCTAGGCGGTCGTTTAAAAATGCCAGTTCAGCACCAAACTCGTACGATTTTGCAAATTCAGGTTTAAGGCCTGGGTTTGGCCCTGTGAAACCGTAGCCATAGCCGCCACCCACTGTAAGTTTATTTTCTAAAGCAGGCTGGTAAGCATAAGGTTTGGCATCCTTACCAACTTGTGCGTAAGCTGCTCTAAGTTTACCTGAAGTAAAGATCTTTTTCAAGCCACTAAATGCAGGTACATCGGTAAAGATGAAACTACCCGAAACTGATGGATAGAAGAAAGAATAAGACTCTACCGGAATGGTAGAAGTTAAGTCGTTTCGACCAGTGGCAGTAAGATAAAGATAGTTCTTATAGCCAAAAGTAGCTCTACCGAAGAAACTAACCAGTCTGCGTTGCGAGATGGTGGTACTGTTTAAACGGGTTGCGGTATTATTGAGTGAGACAAAGTTTGGATCCAGGAAGTTTTCTCCGGAACCAGCATCGATGTTTGACTTTGCATCCTGGATGGCATTACCCAAGGTGGCATCGAAAGTCCAGTTTTCACTTAAGTTTTGCTTGGTAAAATTGATCAGGTTCTGCATGTTAAGGTTGCGGGTTATATCATTCGCAACATCAAGCAGACCACCACGTGAATAACCTGAAGCACTTTCAGGGTGACGCAGGATCATGTTCTGGCTTGTATAAGCATCTATACCGATGTTGGTTTTAACATTTACCCAGGAGAATGGTGTGATCGTTAAACCAAAATTAGATACAATACGGTTGACTTTAGAGTTGATCTTGTTCTTGTTTACGTTGAAGTAAGGGTTATCGATCTCACTTTGCTGCCCGTCGGGAAAGCCAGGTAAGGTAAGTTTCCTTCGACTGCCAGAGGCTGTAAGGTAGTTCCTTGCATCATCAGTTTGTGGCCATACCAACAGACCGAGCAGTGGTCCGCCGCTACCTTTAAAAGCCTGATCATTGTTCGAGTAACTGTACTGCATGGACAGATCAGTTTTTAACCAGCTGTTTACTGTTCCCTGAGAAGCTCCGGTGATGTTGAAACGTTCATAGTTTGTACCTGGTACCACACCTTGCTGATCGATGTACGAGGTGGAGATCCTGTAGTTCACTTTATCTGAACCACCATCAAAGGAAAGGTTATGCTTTTGTGTAAATCCTTGTTGAAAGAAGGCATCTACGTTATCATACAATTTAGTGCCCGCTGGGAACTCTGGTCCAAATGATGGGTAAGCACCATTCAGGGAAGTTACGACTGTATTCTGACCTGCACTTCCGATATCATATTTATGCTGAATCTCTGGTTGCGAGCGTACAGTTTCTACACGGAAGCTGTTGCTGTAGTTTACACTACCGGCACCTGCCTTACCTCTTTTGGTTGTAATTACAATTGCGCCGTTTGCCGCATCGATACCATACAAGGCTGCTGCCTCAGGACCTTTTAACACCGTCAGTGATTCGATATCTTCCGGGTTAATGTCTGCCGCGCGGTTGGTAAAATCTACTCCGCGGTTATTGAATGCGGTTGAGGAACTTTTCTCTGAGGTGAATGCAGAAGTGCTCAGGGTTTTGTTGTCAATAGGTAAACCATCTACTACGAAGAGCGGCTGGTTGTTACCACTTATTGAACTTACCCCACGAATGGTGATGGATGAAGATGCACCCGGAACACCTGATGAATTGTTTACCTCTACCCCTGCAACACGACCTTGCAAGGCGTTTACGAAGTTTTCACGTTGTGTGCTTGCAATTTCGGCACCTTTTACGGCTTGTTGTGCGGTTCCAAGCGAGCGTTTAGATACCGCCTGACCTAAAGCTGTAATCACAACTTCATCAAGTCCTTTTGCATCATCAGCCAGTACAACGTTGATGGTGGTTCCGTTTACTGTTTTCTCCTGTGTGGTCATCCCGATATAGGAAAAGGAGAGTACGGCACCGCTTGCTGCGCTGATGCTATACACACCGGCAGTATTCGTCTGTGTGCCAGCCTGGGCACCTTTAACCTTTACTGAGACACCTGGGATGGGTTGACCGCCGGAGGAGGTCACCTTACCGGTAACATTAATCTGCTGAGCGACAGCTTGTGTAGCCAGCAAAATCATGCTCCATAAAAACATGAGTAGCTTTTTTTTCATGAATTAGTTTGTTTGTGAATAATGAGTTTACCAAGAACGCTCAAACTGAAACCCGCAGTAACCCGCATTTACCAGCTTGTTAGGTAAATATCACTATATTTTTTGATTATAAAACAGCTGGTTAATGATTCCTTGACATTTGAGTTCGAGAATCAGGCAGAAACCCGCATAAATGCGCAGATTGGATTCTTAATAATTATTTTTAATTTGGCTAAAACCAATAAGCCAAATGTTAAAACGGGAAAGGCATGAACTTATCATGCGACAGATCAACTTGCATAACCGGGTACTCACCACAGACTTGGTAGACTTGCTTCAGGTATCTGAAGACACCATCCGCCGTGACCTGCAAGTGCTCTGCGACGAGCAAAAGTTGCTGAAAGTTCATGGCGGCGCGCTGTCCAGGTCGTACCAGTCGGCGTACGATGATAACGCGATCTATGCAAGGGAAGCCAAAATATGTATCGCTAAAAAAACGATAAGCCTGATCAAAGACGGTATGGTGATCCTCACTGGCGGCGGTACAACCATTATTGAACTGGTTAAACAGCTTCCCGTTAACCTCAAGGCAACATTCTTCACCATCAGTCCCTTTGTAGCCATCGAGCTTGCGAAATATGACGGCATTGAAGTGATCCTGATCGGTGGTATTTTTTCCAAAAATTCGAAAGTAACCTTTGGCGGCCATGTGATTAGTCAACTGGCGGGGATCAACGCAGATCTTTGCTTAATGGGCACGAGTGCAATTCATCCTGAAAGTGGCATCACAGATACAGACTGGGAAATTAATCAACTTAAAAAAGCGATGTTTCAATGTGCCCGTAAAGTTGCTATCCTCTGTATTTCAGAGAAGCTGAATATTGCCTTACGGCTGAAAGTAACGGGATTAGAGAACATTACCCACCTGATCACCGAACTCTCCCCTGCTGAACATTGTCTGGCAGCATACCGTGGAAAAGGTTTAAATATCCTTTAGTGAATACACATCGCTTTACGAATCTGATTTAAAATGCGGTTTAAGTTATCATAGTGCATATATTTACTGCTCCGAACCAATTTTTTTAAAAAACCTTACAATGGCTAGATTAAATCTATTAGAAGAAACGCGCTTTGAAAAACTGCCGGTAACTGTCTTTGAAAACCCAAAGCAGGCTTCCATCAAAGTGGCGAACAGAATTGCAGACCTGATCCGTAAAAAGCAGAGTGAAAATGCTATGGCGGTATTGGGACTTGCAACCGGGGCAACACCAGTTGGTGTTTATGCGGAGCTGGTGCGTATGCATAAAGAAGAGGGATTAAGCTTCAAGAACGTGACTACGTTTAACCTTGATGAATATTACCCAATGCAGCCTGATGCTGATCAAAGTTATGTTTCATTTATGAACAAACAGCTTTTTGATCACGTTGACATTGATAGAAACAACATTAACATTCCAGATGGCACACTTGCCCTGGAAGATATTCCGGCATTCTGTCTGGAGTACGAGAAGAAAATTGCAGCATGTGGCGGACTGGATATTCAGATTCTTGGTATCGGTAGGACGGGTCACATCGGTTTTAATGAGCCAGGTTCGGCACCAAACTCAGGAACCAGATTGGTAACACTTGATGACCTAACCAGAAAAGATGCGGCACGTGACTTCGGTGGTAAGTCTTTCGTACCGACTAAAGCCATTACCATGGGTATTGGCACCATCTTCCATGCAAGGGAGATCATCCTGATGGCATGGAATGGTAAAAAAGCGCCGATCATTAAGAAAGCAGTTGAAGGTGAGATGTCAGGCGATGTTCCGGCAACGTACCTACAGCTTTCTGACAACGTGGAATTTATCATTGATGTTGAAGCAGCGAGTCTGCTTACCCGTTTTGATACACCATGGTTGGTAAAAGACTGTATTTGGGACGAAACCTTAACCCGCAAAGCGGTGATCTGGTTGGCAAATACGCTTAATAAACCAGTTCTGAAACTAACAGAAGACGATTATAACAACCACGGTATGGCACAACTGGCAACTGAAAAAGGGCCGGTTTACAACATTAACATCCATATCTTCAACAAACTGCAACATACCATTACTGGCTGGCCAGGTGGAAAACCAAACGCCGACGACTCACAGCGTCCGGAGCGTGCGGAACCAGCAAAGAAACGTGTACTTATCTTCTCTCCGCACCCTGATGATGACGTGATCTCCATGGGTGGTACCTTCATCCGTCTGGTAGATCAGCACCACGATGTTCATGTGGCCTACCAAACATCTGGTAACACCGCAGTTTGGGATGATGATGCACTTCGATTTGTAGAATTCAGCATTGATTTCGCTAATAAAATGGGCTTTGATGCAGCACCAACGGAGAAGTTGTACGATGATATGCGTAACTTCCTAGAAGTTAAAAAACCAAACCAGGTAGACACCAAAGAGATCCAGAACGTAAAAGGTCTGATCCGTAAAGGGGAAGCCATTGCCGGTGCGAGATACTGCGGACTAGAGGACGATCACATTCACTTTATGGCTTTGCCATTCTATGAAAGCGGTAAGAGCCAGAAAAACCCGGTTACCGCAGAAGATGTTCGCCTGACCAAGGAGCTTTTGCAAAAGGTTAAACCAGAGCAGGTTTTTGCAGCGGGTGACTTCGAGGATCCACATGGTACCCACATTGTGTGCTTTAACATTATTCTTGAAGCTTTGACAGAGCTTCGTGAGACGGAAGAATGGGCTAAGGACTGCTGGTTATGGATGTACCGAGGTGCATGGCATGAGTTTGAAACCTATGAAATTGAGATGGCTGTGCCATTGAGTCCGCAAGAAGTAGAGCGTAAGAAATATGCAATCTTCAAGCACCAGTCTCAGAAAGACCGTGCCGTATTTCCTGGCGACGATGAGCGCGAATTCTGGAAGCGTGCAGAAGACCGTAACCGAGAAACTGCCCGCAGGTATGATGCACTTGGACTTGCAGAATACGAAGCTATGGAAGCTTTTGTGCGCTGGAAATTCTAAAATATCTAAATGGAAAGATTAAATCAGCGCTTACGCTCCCTGGATGTTTTTAGAGGGGCCACCGTTGCAGCAATGATCCTGGTAAACAATCCCGGGGATTGGGGTAACATTTACGCACCACTTGAACACGCATCCTGGAACGGATGTACGCCCACAGATTTGATTTTCCCATTTTTCCTGTTTATAGTTGGCGTGTCCATTACATACGCCATGTCTTCAAAGAAGGCAGAACCGCAAACCCATTCCCAAACAATATTGAAGGCGCTTAAACGTGCCGCAATATTGTTTGGGCTAGGTTTGTTTTTATCCCTTTATCCGAAAGTATTTACGGACCCGATCACTGCATTGACTACCGTGCGGATTCCCGGGGTACTTCAGCGCATTGCTGTGGTCTTCCTGCTGTCAAGCATCATCTTCCTGAAAAGCACTGAAAAACAGATCATGCGCATTGCCGGGGGCATCCTGATACTCTATTGGATAATCATGACCTTCATTCCCGTACCAGGAACTGGCTATGCTAACCTTGAAAAGGAAACAAACATGGGTGCATGGATTGACCGGAGTATTTTAACAGAAGCACACCTCTGGAAATCTGCAAAAACCTGGGACCCTGAAGGGATTTTAAGCACACTGCCGGCCATTGCTTCCGGGTTAATCGGCGTGCTTGTTGGAGCATTTCTACGCAGAAGGGATGTTGACGAGGGTTATAAGGTATCCTGGCTATTCTCTAGCGGATTAATGCTGTTCGTAGGCGGTATGGTTTGGGCGCTGCAGTTTCCACTAAACAAATCGCTGTGGACAAGTTCATTCGTGCTCTATACCGCCGGGCTCGCCACAATGATTCTGGCGTTCTGTTACTGGATCATCGATGTTAATCAACGGCACCGCTATACCTTACCCTTCGTGGTCTATGGTAAAAATGCGATCACCGTGTTCTTTTTATCTGGCTTATTGCCAAGAACGATGAACATGTTTAAAGTAACCAATGCAGATGGCAGCAGCTCAGGCTTACAGTCCTGGCTCTACAATAACGTCTTCAGCCCGAACTTCAGTCCCATTAATGCTTCTCTGGCCTGGGCCATTACCCAGATCTGTTTTTGGTTTATCATTCTGTACATCATGTACCGAAAGCACATTTTTATCAAGGTCTAAAGCACGCGCTTCCACCCCTACCGGACCGCTTGGATCACTCTCATTTTTTAAACGGTCTAATGCGGTAACGAGGTAATTATAACGCTTGTTCTTTTCAACTTGTGTATCAAGGAACATGGTATAGTCTTCGAAGCTGATCTTGATGATGTTTTTTGGATCAAGCACTGAGATTGCCTCACCTTCTTCGAATCTATAGATCACATACCCTGAAGCGGTCTCGCCATCACTGGCGGCTAAAGGTGCCTGCCATTTTAGTTGAACCCCTGTAGGGGTAGCTGTTGCAACAAAGCTTCTTGGAACATTTGGTACTATATCATCCAGCCAGGGCATCTGCGGCGGCAATGCCGGATATTTATAGAGGGTCAGTCGCAAGGAATCACCTGCTGCTCTGGCAATGGTAGAGAAAGATTTAGAGCTAAAAAATACACTACCTTGCACACGGTTATTATCGCGGATGTACCGCACCTGATCCGGAATCTGCTCAGGTAAGCGCCAGGCTGCTTCGGCTTTCTGGTTTACCAGGTAGGCTGCCTGGCCAATGTAAAGGTGCCGGCCATAGGTATTGTTACTCCACCAATCCACCAGGGTACCAAAAGGTGCAGCTTTGCGGGTAAAGCTGAAATAGATCTGTGGGTTTATATAGTCTACCCAGCCTTCCTTGATCCACTTTCTTGAATCTGCAAAAAGCTCCGAATAGTTCGACATCCCTTTTGTATTTGAGCCTTCTGCATCCTCGAAGTTATTTTTCCAGATTCCGAAAGGGCTAATTCCGAACTTAACATGCTTTTTGTAAAAGTGAATGCTATCGGATAACTCTTTAATGAGTATATCAACATTGTTCCGTCGCCAGTCATTAATGTTGGTGAAACCATTATTGTACTGGGCGAAAGTCTCCTGATCATTAATCTTCTGTCCTGCAACAGGATACGGATAAAAATAATCGTCGAAGTGTACCCCATCGATGTCGTATCCCTTCACAACATCCAGAATTACCTGCACTATATGTTCGCGCACCTCAGGTTTTCCGGGATCAAATTGCTTTTTCCCTGCGTAGGTAAAGAACCATTCTGGTTTCTTACGGGTCATATGTTCAGGGCTTACGACCTCATTAGCGCTCATGGTAGCACGGTATGGATTAAACCAGGCATGAAGTTCCATGCCACGGAAGTGTGCTTCTTTTACCGCGAATTCCAGTGGGTCGTAACCTTCAGCAGGTGCGAGGCCCTGTTTACCCATCAGCCATTTGCTCCAGGGTTCACGCGACTTCGCGTAGAAAGCATCTGCAGCCGGCCGAACCTGCAATACAACAGCATTCATCCCATTTCCTTTATGGTATTCCAGCAATGCAATAAGTTCATGTTTTTGCTGATCGATAGTAAGACCGGCACGTGATGGCCAATCGATGTTTGTAACAGTTGCAACCCATATGCCCCTGAACTCACGTTTTGGATTTATTTTTGATGTAGTCTGCGCAAAAATGGATGTACTTATAAAGAGTGCAATGAGAATTGCGTAAATTTTAATTTTAGGCATTCTGAATTTCTAGCTGATGTGTATTTGTGTGAATTACAGTATACAAAAGTACTGGCTAATAAACCATTTTAACGAATTTATTTAAAGTCTGATACAATCCAGAGCTGTTTTAGTCAATATTATAAAGATTTTATAGTATGTTAGTTCTCTAAAAACGGTCTCAGTTTGAATTTAGCATTATTATTTAAGATAAAATGTCTGAACAAAATACCAAAATTAATAAGGGTGATCGAAACAAGATCTTTTTTCTGACCATTGCCATTGTTGCTTTACTGGGTAGTAATGTTTACTTGTATTTTAAAGACAAGCATGAGAATGAACGCTTTGTAACGGTCAATACGGAGAAGGATCGGCTGAAGCTTGAAGTGGAGAAGATTGAAGTGGAACTGGATAAAGTGAGCACCATAAATCTGCAATTAAACGAGAAGCTGATCAAGGAACAGGACCTTGCACGGATAAAGATCGCAGAATTAAAGGCTGCACTTGAAAAAGGCCAGCTGACGCAAGGTGAGCTGACACTTGCGCAAAAGGAAATAAAAGAACTGAAAGAGTTCGTCTACAATTACCAGGAAGAAATTGTAAGATTGGGTAAAGAAAACCTCAAACTGAAGAATGTCCGCGACAGCCTGCAACGTTCCGTTGATCAGATTAATGAAAAGGCTGAACAGCTTGAACATAATAATCAAGAGCTCAATGCACTCGTAAAGACCAGCGCTGCACTTAAGGCCTCAAACATCAACATTCAGGCGTTCCGTGTGAAGAATAATGGAAAAAGCATAAGCACCCAAAGTGCTTCATCTGCGAAAAAACTTCAAATAGACTTCACAATAGTACCTAATCAACTTGCTAAAAAGGACTATCATCAGATTTACCTCAGGGTGTTTGACCCGGCCGGCAATTTGCTCGCTAACGAAAACAACATGTTTGAGGCTGATGGTCAGGAAATGCAGTACAGTGATATGATCACCATTTCTTTCAATGATGATAATACCACTTATAATATGCAATGGGTTAACCCGAAGGAATTCATCAAGGGTACTTATTCAGTGATCCTTTATACTGATGGCTTTATAATGGGTAAAGGTTCTGTTGAACTTGATTAACCTGCGATATTATACCACTGGAAAGCGCAGGTAAAAGGTGGTACCTTCATTCATAATAGAACTAAAGGTAACGCTACCGCCCGCATTTTCTACTGCCTGCTTTACAAAGGCTAGTCCTAGTCCCGTTCCTGAAGATGTTGTCGTAAAATTTGGAACAAATATCCGGTCCTGTAAGGTTACATCTATACCTTTTGCATTATCTGCCACCTCAATTATTAAGGCTTCGGTATCTGTATAGATTTTCACGAAAATTAAACACTGGATGGTGTTTGCCGTAGCCGCTTCAATGGCATTCTTAAAAAGATTATTGAAAGAACGACTAAGCTGACCTTTATCTCCCCAGATGAGTACATCCTGTTCAACCTGATTATCGATAATGATTTCGGTCTGTTCCGCATGGCCATACATCCGTTTACTTTCTTCGATTATGGGCAGAACATGCAGCTTCTCCAATTTGGTATCCGGCATTTTCGCGAAGTTCGAAAACTCAGAAGCGATTGTCGAAAGGCTATCGATCTGTTCAATAAAGGATTTGTTGAAGCGTTCAAATTTCTTATCAAAGTTGGGGTCTTGTTCTTTCCATGACCGCTCGAGCAGCTGTACGCCAAGTTTGAGCGGCGTCAATGGATTTTTAATCTCATGGGCAATCTGCTTGGCCATTTCCCGCCAGGCATGCTCCCGCTCCGATCGGGCGAGCTTACGTGCACTTTCTTCCAGTGCAGCAATCATCTTATTGTATTCTTTAATCAATGCACCAATTTCATCATGCCTAGACCAATAAATCGGTTTATTAATTTGCCCTAACTTGGTTTTTCGAATACTCTCCTGGATGAAGGTTAGTGGACTCGTAATCTGATTGGCAAGGAAGACCGCCAGAATTCCAATGGCGACAAACACCAAAGCATAGATATTTATAAGCGTGTTTACAAAAAGGCTGATCTTACTTTGATAATCCGACTCATTGCCATAATTCGGTAAGCCGATGTACGCTATTGTTTTATTCTGATGATCTCTGATTGGTGCATAAGCTGCTGAATAGACAAAGTCACCGATCTTTTCGGCAGGATTAAGAAACTCCGAACGTTGCAGCTCATGAAGATAGATGTATGCATTAGAGGCCATCTTCTTGCCTATTAATCCATTCTCGTAAATATTCGGAAGTGAACTAAACAAAAGGTCCCCATCTACATTGAACAAATTGAGATAAGCCGCATTCATATCCGCAAACTGGTTAAAGTTAACCATAGACTGGTTGTTCATTGGTGGAAGTCCCACATCTGTAATCTGCTTTTCGAAGGAGATTTGAATCTTGCGGATGCGCTCCCGCATAAGTTCATCCTGTTGCTTCCTATACTCTGCACTAATATAAAAGTAAGTGGTCCAACCTACGATCAGCAGTGTGGCCACTACCGAGAGTATGATTGAAAACTGGATTCTGGTTTTGTACAGGATTTTATTCGCATTGATCATCAGCGAACGGTTGATGTTGAACCAGCCCGTCCAGCTATCATCAATATTCTTAACCAACCAAATCAAGACGTAAAGCAGCGCTGAGAAGATAATGAACACCAGGAAAAAGAAGGATAGTGTGGCCAAATGCATTACTGCGCCAACCTTCTCCTTACTAATAATCACCAGCTTCGTATTATCCGGACGGTACACCAGGTGATTGTATCCTTCATTGTCATCTACACAGGAAGGACTTTGCAAACCCTGAAAATCGCGTGAAGAGAGCTTGTAGGTATAAGGTCCCGATTGCCGGTAGAGCTTTCCGTTATTGTAAAAAGCAAACGAATAGTCCTTATAGTATTCCTCCGTGGAGGTCCGGCCCTCCACAAGCAGTTCAGGAAACTTACTGTAATAATTGTATTGATTGGATTTAAGCTCTATCAGCAGGGTTCCGATGAGCCGCTGATCTTTCGAAATTGGTATAATTCCGAAGTAGTTCTCAAAGCCGAAGGGATCATTAAGGCGATAGAAATAGTTGGATACCTTGACGGAGCCTGAACGAACGAGATTACGGTAATAATCCAGCTTACTTGGAATTGAATCACTAACGGTTTGACTGGCACCATATTCCAGGACGGTATTCTCAAACTGGGTTAGATAACCATCAAGAAATTCTTCATTCAGGTACTTATCGAGTGTAGACTGGCGCTTATCATCCAGGGCAATGAAACGATCCGCAACAAGGCTGTCTTTGGTGATGCCAGCTTCAAGAGATTTAATGGCGATTAAGACCTTCGGATCATCCGTATAATGCAGCCGCTGTGCAATTGCCAAACGCATGTTCTGCTCCCGTTTACTATTATATTCCAGATACTTGAGTGCCGAAACAAAGGCGAGACAGAAAAACATCAGTGCATAGATGTACACATAAAACTTCGCATGCTGCAAATAGATGTTCCAGCCCAGCAGAAATACGAAAAAGCAGTAGATGGAAAAGTAGATGGAGAACTGAAGGTTTAGGTAGAAAAGAAGGAAAATCAGGACCGTTAGCAGAAAAATAGCAAGACGCTTCCGGTTACTTACTTTAAGTTGTTTACTCAGCGTCATTAGTATGTACCCGAGTATGAAAGCATTGAACCACACCAGGCAAAGAATAATGATACTGATCCAGCTCACCCAACCGAGCCCCACGATGTTTGTTATCTCAAAGTTGATCTTAGAATTTGTGATCAATCCAAATACGATCTCATCGAAAAGGAAGCCGATGCCAACAAACACCAACATGAGCGCAACATGGAGTGCGAAACCTGCGGATTTGCTGTTCCGTAGTTTCCCTGGCAATATATATTGATCCTTATAGGTATAAGCGAACAATACAATCCAGGTAACCGACATAATGTTTAACAGGAAGTCGCCCAATGATGGCAAGAGATAGCTTTGCCCATATACCTTCGGATCGAAGAGTTCGAAATCGAACTGATGATTAAACCAGCCAAATTCCAAGTCCGTAAGTCGGAAGGTGATAAAAAACAAGGTGATGAGCAGTGTACCGAGCACAAGTTTGCCCGAGCGTACCAGCATGGCGCATAGCGAGTTTACAAAAAGGCAAAAGCTAAATAGCCCAATCACCCATAGCCAGATTTCCAGATTTGAAAAGATGGTGTCCACATAGCCCGGCAGCAGCTTGACGACAAAAAGCAAGTTTCCACTGTGGTCATTGATGCCATAAACATCGGTATCATTGTAGGCACCCAGCGTCAGCGCCTTTGATGAGGTTAACGTGGGAACAAAATTATTGTTCAGGTATTTGTTGGTGAATTTGTATTGATTTTTGACCTCAATCAAAAAGACAATGGAGAAATCTCCTGTGGACTTCTTTATGACTTCTGCCCAGCCATTAGGAAATTGGTGGAAAGAGTTTCCATCCGCCAGACGTACTACTTCGGGTGGAAAGGTTCGAAAGGAGCTCCAGAAGAGGAGCTCCTTTTTTTTAAATGTAAGTACCTGAACCCCTTTAACTTTGAAGCGCTGGATAAAATCCAGGGCATAATCTTCGTTAAGGTGGAAAGCCTGCGCTTTTTTTATCTCATCAGGATCGTTTAAGAAGTTATAGATCATGTGTTCCCTTGCGGAGAGGTTCTCCTGCAGGATGGAAGCTTCATGTTCAAGCAGATCTTTCTTTGAGATTGAATGTTTCAAAGACACTGCAGTAGCTATGCAGCACAGGCTTAAAATCAGTAACAAAAACCTTATTTTGGCGCCTATACTCATAGTAATTTCTTAACGGAATTCCGCGATCCTTTTTTAACCTGCCGAGTTGGTAACAGCAGCCCTATTCACTTTCTTTACCAGCCCCTGCAAGACATTACCCGGACCTACTTCAGTGAATTCAGTTGCACCATCTGCTAACATCTGTTCGATGGTTTGTGTCCAGCGTACTGCACCGGTAAGTTGGGTGATCAGGTTTGCTTTGATCTTTTCAGGATTTGTGTTTGGCTGCGGATCTACGTTCTGGTAGATTGGGCATACCGGGCTCAAGATTGTTGTATTTTCGATCGCCTGCTGTAATTCAAGTCTTGCAGGTTCCATCAACGGAGAATGGAAGGCTCCACCAACATTCAGTTTTAAAGCACGCTTAGCACCAGCTTCTGTCAGTTTAGCACAAGCGGCATCAATACCCGCTATACTGCCGGAAATTACAAGCTGTCCGGGACAGTTATAATTTGCAGGTACAACCACTTCTTCAATCTCTGCGCAGATACGCTCTACCACATCATCAGCGAGGCCTAAAATTGCAGCCATGGTAGATGGTTGCAACTCACATGCACGTTGCATAGCATTGGCTCTAGCCATTACCAAACGAAGGCCATCTTCAAACTTTAATGCAGAAGCCGCGACTAAAGCGGAGAATTCGCCTAAAGAGTGACCGGCCACCATATCTGGTTTGAAGTTTTCTTTTAAGGAATAGGCTAGGATCACAGAATGAAGAAAAATCGCAGGCTGTGTAACATTGGTTTGTTTTAGTGCTTCATCTGTACCCTCGAACATAATGTCGCTAATACGGAAGCCCATAATCTCGTTTGCCTGCTCAAAAAGATCCTTTGCTGCAGGATCCTGGTATAATGCCTTGCCCATGCCAGAGAATTGTGCACCCTGACCTGGAAAAATGTATGCTCTCATCAATAAAATATTAGTGTAAACCTGCTGTAATCAATCTCAAAAACTCGGCCCGGGTGGTTTCTTTAGCGAAATTTCCGGTGAATGCCGATGTTGTTGTCACAGAATTCTGCTTCTGGACGCCGCGCATAGACATGCAAAGGTGTTTGCATTCGATAACCACAGCAACACCTGCAGGATTTAAGGTGGATTGAATACAGTCTCTAATCTCGTTTGTTAATCTTTCCTGAACCTGCAGGCGGCGTGCATATGCATCCACTACCCTTGGAATTTTGCTAAGTCCAACAATATGTCCGTTTGGAATGTAGGCGATATGGGCTTTTCCAAAAAATGGAAGCATATGGTGCTCGCACATGGAAAAGATTTCAATATCCTTAACAACAACCATTTGTGAATAATCTTCCTTAAACATAGCAGAGCGAAGGATTTCCTCTGGATTGGTATCATAGCCATGGGTAAGAAACTGCAATGCCTTAGCCACGCGCTCAGGGGTTTTTATCAGACCTTCACGACTTGGATCTTCTCCGATTTGTAGTAGTATATCCTGATAATGTGCAGCAATTGAATCAATCCTGCCTTGATTATACCTATCGATTTTAACGTATCCCTCGTTCTCTTCTTCCGTAAATTCTTGTGTGTGTTTATCCATTTTGTGTGTGCTTAACCAAAATACTCAACGTAGTTGTTTTCGGTCTCGTAAATTTTTATGCAATGAAGGCTGGCATTTGCAGCTTCAATATGTGGCAAAAGAATATCCCAGATGGCAATAGCCAGGTTCTCCGTAGAAGCGAGCTTACCAGCCATAAAATCGACATCAAGATTCAAATTCCGGTGATCAATTTTGTCCACCACATAGGTGTTCATGATATCTTTAAGCCATTTAAGATCAACTAAAAAGCCTGTTTCCGGGTTTATTTCACCCTTTACCGTTACAAACAGCTGGTAGTTGTGCCCATGCCAGTTCGGGTTAGAACATTTACCGAAAACTTCAAGGTTTTTGTCGGCCGTCCAGTCCTGGCGGGATAATTTATGTGCAGCATTAAAAGATGCTTTGCGGGTTATATAAATCATTTCTCGTGAATAGATTACAAATATACGCAGAAACCATTAAGTAGAAAGTTCTTTACCTTAGCAATGTGAACCATTGCTTACCATTACATTAGTTAATACGCATGAAAACACTACTGGTTGCTGCTACCCAATTTGAGATTAAGGATCTCATTACACACTTTTCCCTGCGCCCTGCAGACTTTATTGAAGCGAAGACTTTTGACATTCTGATCACCGGTGTAGGGATGACAGCTACAGCATTCAGCCTGGGGAGGTTCCTCAACCCTTCTAAATACAGTCTGGTGCTAAACCTTGGTATTGCGGGTTCGTTCAATTCAGAATTCAGTGCCGGAACTGTCGTGCAAGTCTGTACAGATACTTTCGCGGAACTTGGGGCAGAAGACAAGGAGCGCTTCATTCCGATAGAGAACCTCGGCTTCGGAGCAAGCAGCTACACCGCCATTGCACCAGCCGGGCCGCTCTCACCGCCCTTACCCATCGCTAAAGGCGTTACGGTAAACAAAGTTCATGGTCACCAACCCAGCATTGATGCGGTACGTGCCCGCCTGGCACCAGACGTAGAGAGCATGGAAGGTGCTGCAGTAATCTATGCTTGCAACCAGTTGCAGGTACCCTGTATACAGGTCAGGAGCATTTCAAACCAGGTGGAACCACGTAATCGCGACAACTGGGCTATTGGCTTAGCGATCGAGAAGCTGAACCAATGGGCAATACTGTTTTTGACAAAGCCCTAACTTATCCTTTTTGGTTTGTGCCTACATTTACACTATGAAACTAACTCTTGGATTCTCACCCTGTCCCAACGATACCTTTATTTTTGATGCGCTTATTCACCATAAAATAGATACTGAAGGACTTGAGTTCGAAGTTTTCTTTGATGACGTGGAAACGTTAAATCAGAAAGCATTAAAGGGCATATTGGATGTTTCCAAGCTTAGCTTTCATGCGTTTGCACATGTTGCTGATCAGTATGCGTTGCTTGATGCGGGTAGTGCTTTGGGCTTTGGTGTAGGCCCCTTGCTGATCTGCAAAGACGAAAAGTTTCTGCAGCAGGGGCAGCTGGATACGCTTAACCCCACCATTGCCATACCGGGCGTGCTCACTACAGCCAACTTCCTATTGGGCATTGCCTACCCCAATCTTCAGCGCAAAGTGATTAAGGTATTCTCAGAAATAGAAAGCGCGTTGCTTAGTGGGGAAAGTGACCTGGGACTCATTATTCATGAGAACCGCTTTACCTATTCAGAAAAAGGATTGCATAAAATTGTTGATCTCGGCAATTTCTGGGAAAATCTTACTGGATGTGCTATTCCACTTGGGGGCATAGTGATCAACCGGAACATTGATCTGGAAGTGCAACACAAGGTTAACCGGGTACTCAGAAGGTCTGTCGAGTTTGCATTCGCAAATCCAAAATCAGGGATTGATTTTATCCGAGAACATGCGCAAGAGATGGAAGAGGCCGTGATGTACAAGCATATAGCGCTTTATGTGAACCAGTACTCCGTTGATCTGGGCACAGAAGGCAGAAAAGCGATAGATATCCTTTTTAAGATGGCTACGGAAAAAGGCTTGATTCCGAAGATAAACAAAAGTCTTTATCTGACTGACTAGTCGGTGTTTAGAGAAAGTTCAACTTAAATTATTGATTACAAGGTCCATCAGGAATTTCCTTGGTCATTTTCAAAAGCTTGGTTACAACCATTGTAGAGTCGTAGTCTGCACTAATGGTAAGGCTATCAGATTTTACCACCTGGCATTCCACTTCAATATATACTGGTTCGTAGGGCTTTTCAAAGTTCATATTGCTGTAGGCAAGCTCCAGTGATTTCGAACTGTCAACTACCCAATATTCACGAGCTTCATCACAATCGGTGAAGGAGCGGATCTCTGGTCCATAGCTATACAATCCCTTAACTATCCTTGGCTTTACCTGCTTTTTATCTGCAGAATTTGTATTACATGCAGCAAAAAAAGCTACGAGCAGCAGTAACAGGGATAATTGTTTAACTATTTTCATTGTTTCAAAGTTATGCATTCATGCTGAAGCTAACACGATCTTATTTCACATTCGGTGATCAAAATCATGTGCATCATCGTTAAAGATCTTTATTCAGGTCGTTCTTTCGTACGCTCAATCTCGCAGATAGTGCAGATGCGACAAACGAGAACAGGCTCACGGTAAAAAATACTAGCAGAAAATCGGTCCATTTAAAGGCTATTGGGTAAGCATTGAACGCGACATTAGACATTTTGATGAATCCATATTTTTGCTGTAGCAAACAAAAGATAAAACCAATTATAAGTCCTAATACACAACCTGCCATGGTAATCATCATACCCTCAAACAAAAAGATCCGTTTGATGAAGGGTTTTCCAGCACCAAGGCTCTGCAGTATGGCAATGTCCTTAAGTTTGTCAAGCACAAGCATTGTTAGCGAACCTATTATATTAAAGATGGCTATGATGAGGATGAAAGTGAGGATGATATAAACGGCCCACTTTTCCGTCCCAAGTATGTTATAGAGGACTACATTTTGCTCAATGCGGTTTTTAACGGCAAACTGCTCCCCAATTTCAGATTCCATATCATCTTTAAAGGCGTCGGCGTTGAAGCCAGGCTTCAGGTTGATTTCAATTGAAGAAATTTCCTTTTCCTCGCCAAGCAGTTCCCTGGCAAACTTAAGCGGCACAATGGTCATATTATCAAAATCCTGCTGCACTTCAAAAATGCCCGATACTGGCAATGATTTAATGGTAAGGTCTTGACCAGGAATCACTGATGGGCTAGCCACACCCTTTTTCGGTGAGTAGATCTGCAGTGGCATGAATGGATCATTGGTGTTCACCATCAGGTAGTTTTGTATGGCTGATCCAATTACAGCATTCGGTCCGGCATCGTTGTTCAGCACAAATTTACCTTGCACAGTAATCGTATCCAGACTCTTGTTCTTGAGATAATCATCACTGACGCCCTTCACCAGGCTCACGCTTTGCCGTTTATCATAAACGAGCAATGCATTTTCTGCGAGCACCTCGGTATAGGAATAAATGTCCTTGTTCGTTTTTAAATTGTTGAAGTAGCTGGTATTAGGATCGAAAGTTTTCCCACGTTTTGGCGTGATAACCAGTTCCGGTGTAACTGTATTAAACATCTTTAACACCACTTCTTCGAAGCCATTGAATACAGACAAGATAATAATCAGCGCCGCACTACCTACAAACACCCCCACAACCGAGATGGTTGAGATGATGTTAATGGCATTGGTAGATTTCTTTGCGAAAAGGTACCTGCGGGCAATATAAAAAGGCGTATTCAAGCTTGAATAGTTTATGTTAGGAATGGATTATGTTTTTGTTCATATCCAATCGTTGTCGGTTTACCATGTCCGGGAAACACCTTGGTCTCTGCTGGCAACACAAACAAGTTCTCCTTGATGCTGTTGATCAGCTGCTGATGATTTCCGCCAGGCAGATCTGTCCGGCCGATGCTGCTATAGAACAAAACATCGCCTCCTATAAGGAAATTTTGAGCTTCAGAATAGAAGCAAAGATGTGCTGGAGAATGTCCGGGCGCGAAGATCAGTTTAAGTGTGCTATCTCCAAATTTCACTTCACCACTTTCTGGCAGATAAGTGTCTGGCAAAGGCGATAGCTCATATGATAAGCCCATTTGCGGCGCATAACCTGGAATAGCCTGCAATACAGGTAACTCACCCTTGTGAAATTGCGGCTTCAAGCCCCATTGATCAAAAACAAATTTATTACCAAAAACGTGATCCAGGTGACAATGTGTATTTAAAAGCAGTACAGGCTTTAAAGTTGCACCATTTATAAATTGAACCAGTTCATTCTGTTCGGCACCATCGTACATGCCCGGATCTATAATGACACATGCTCCGGTCTCGTCAAACAAAACATAGGTGTTTTCCTGGTAGGCATTGAATGTAAACTGCTTTATGTTGATCATCCGCTTATTTATTATTCCATTTAAAAGTTTTAATCATGACATCAATGTCTTTTTTCAAAAAGTTCACCACCGGCTGAATTGAATCAAACTGTGGACGCTCATTGAAATACAACGCAGCTCTAAAATAATTCTTGGTGCTGTCTGTCAAAAAGAACTGAACAGAAGATGCTGTATTTCCATCTATAGCATAATACACGCCATAAACCTTACGGTCGGGGTAGTTGATGAATTTCTGATCAATAGCATTCGCTTTCACCGTGTGCTTAAATGCAAGTTCCCGTGCATATTCAACTAAGCGCGTGAATTCTTCCTTTGAATCTATTTTATGATAGGTTAGATGTAACCGTCCATTAAATTTAGGGAAGACAAGATTTTTCCAGCAAGGCTGCGCTTCTTTGTCCAAGTCCTGCTCCACTTTTCCATACACCGGATAGTCAAAGCTATAGGCACAGTCATCTGAAAAGTGGGTATAGCGCTTCTTTGGAAGTTCTATCTTGAAGTAACCTCGCGGTTTGGGTGTCACCGGATCAGCAGCGCAGGCGCTGAATAATAACAGGATTATTGACAGGTAAAAAAGGGTTCTTTTCATATTGAGGCTGTCCATATCGCCCAGGCGCGTTCTGCCTGCAATTGTAACATTTCAAGGCCATTCTTAGTTTGCGCACCCTGAGCCTTGGCAAGCTTCAGAAAGTGTGTTTCTTCAGGATTATATACCAGATCATATGCGAGATGCTGCTGGGTAATGTACTGATAAGGAATGTCTGGTGCTTCGTTTACATTAGGATAGGTACCAAGGGGGGTAGTGTTGATTAAAACGGTTGAGGCATTAAGCACACCAGCATCTAGCTCGGCATAGGTCAAACAGCCTGGAGCCGACCTACGAACCACTACGGTATAAGAGATGTCAAGCTGCTCCAGTACATATTTCACTGCCTTAGCGGCTCCCCCATCTCCAAAGATCAATGCATTCGTATGATGTGGTTTTAGCAAGGGCATCAGGGAGGCTTCGAAACCAAAGGCATCTGTGTTGTATCCCTTGATAAACCGCTTGCCACCTTTTTCGCCGATCTGCAATGTATTTACAGCACCGATATAGGCTGCCGCTGCATCGAGTTCGTCCACAAAATCTAAAACGGCAACCTTATATGGAATGGTAACATTCAAACCAGCCAGCGCTGATTCTGCTATAAGTAATTGTTCCAGAAAGGATATGCTTTCAATAGGATACAGTTCATAAGCACTATCCGAAATTCCCTCCCGTTCGAACTTCTCAGTAAAATACTTTTTCGAAAATGAGTGGGAAAGTGGGAAGCCGATTAAACCAAATAATTTCATTCTATTACCATCAAGTAAGGCAGTACAATGTACCGGTGAATGTATTATTTAATTGCGTTCAGGAAATAATCGAAAGTATCTCCACGTAATCCCAAGCGGATTGTTTCCAGCGGAATGACTTCGGCCGGTGCTATATTACCCAGATTAACGTTTGTGCCAATAAGTTTAATGAACCAGACCTGTTGTTCTTTTTGAGGAGCTTCCCAGATAATGGTTTCTTCAGGAATCTGCGTAAGGATTTCGTCTACCAAGCCTTCTCTAACCTCTCCAGAATCGCGGTAAATGCCAACGTTTCCACCTTCACGGGCTTCAGCAATAACTTTCCAGCTACCAGCCTCAAGTTCAGCCTGCATAAGTTTGATCCACTTGTATGGCGCAAAGATCTTCTTTGCATCCTTAGAACCCACTTCAGAGATAACAGTAACCTGCTCAGCAAGTTTACTTATATAGTTACACTTCTCATCATGTTCTATGGTGATCGAACCATCAGAAACCTCAGCATATTCCATCCCGAATTCTTCAAGCACACGACGGTAATCATCAAACTGATTTCTGATTACAAAAGCCTCGAACAGTGTACCTCCGAAATAAACCGGGATACCTGCACTGCGGTACAATGCTAACTTTTCTTTAAGATTCGGAGTTACGAAGGATGTTGCCCAACCTAATTTTACAATATCTGTATGTACGCCGGCTACGTCAATGAAGTCTTCAACTTGTCTCAAACTTAAGCCTTTGTCCATAACCATGGTAAGACCTTTATGACGTGGTTTAACCGGGCGTTCCGGTATATTATTTAACTGGTAATTCATATATGCTGCAAAGGTTATAAAAAAATCAGAAGTTCTGCTTACGAATTCTGTCTAGCACATCACTCTTATCTCATAAATTTATTAATAACTTCCAGAATCAGCCCATTTTCCTGGAGCTGTGGAAGGTATTCAAATAAGATGTAGTGTTTATCAGGATCCGTTACCAGTGCAGTTTCAAGATAGATCAGCGCCTCATCAGACTCGCCTAAAGCAAAAAGATAAGCAACCATACGATAGTATAGCTCAGCAGCATCCGGATTATTTTTAATGGCCTCGGAAATGGTGTCACTAGCCTCCCTTAATTTACCGAGTTCGTACAACAACGTTGAATAGTCGAGCCATGCCTCCACATCAATTGGATTGTACTCAATTACCTTTTGATAAGCCGCAGCCGATTTATCTACCTGACCAAGTTTGTAGTATGCATCGGCCATTGCAAACCAGAAGTCAGGATTTTCCTCGTCAAGCTCGATTGCTTTTTTGTAGAAATGCAAGGATTCGAAATATCGTTCCTCAAAGTTTAAGGTCACACCAATACCAAACCAGGCATCTGCCATGGTATTATCCATTTTGACCGACTTCTTATAATAAGATCGTGCCTCATCCATGCGTTCGAGTTTCTCGTAGCATTCGCCAATAGCACAATAGGTATCCGCATCAGGCTTTTCATATTCGAAAGTCTGCTTATACACCGCAATGGCTTCAGCAAACTTATCGAGTTGTACCAATGCATTTCCTTTATTATAGTAAGCAGAGGCAAAATCGTCCTTGATCAGGATTGCATAATCATAAGCATCAATTGCTTTCTCGAAAAGATCCAGCTTGTGGTATGAATTCGCAAGGTTATACCATGCTGCATAAGAATATGGGTCTTTATTAATATATTCTTCATAAAACTTAATGCTTTCCTCCTGTTTGTCCAGGATGTCATAACAAAAAGCAAGTTCATAAAGCCCATCTTTATTCTCCATATTCTGTTCCAGGCTACGTTTGATGTAGATAATGGCAGATTCATAATCCATCATTTTCTCATAAACAAATGCAATCTGAAGCAAGATTTCGTCAGTGGTATCAGCCATGGTAAGGGCTTTCTGGTAGTTTTCCAGCGCCTCATTGTACCTTTTGAGATTGGCATATATATTACCACGAAGCACATAGATATCCGGTTCAGAAGCTTCCAGCATTTCGGCCTTTTCAAGTGCCTCAAAGGCCGCATCAAGTTGTTCAGTTGCAAGCAAGAGATGGGCTTGTTTTACCCGGAATACTGCAGCATAAGGGTGCTGACTCAATGCGTATTCAATTACCTGTAGGCCTTTTACAGGGTCGTTTTTTTCTATATAGTAGTCGATGATATTTTCAAAAGCATGGGCATCAAAGAAATATTGATCCTGGTTCCTCAACATCTCTTCATAACGTTCTACAGAACGTTGCGCATCATCACTAAAATCAAAATTAAATTCTTCTTCCATCGTACTAATTAATTAAAAGAACAGCTCAACGTTATTAATATACCCAATATGTTGATGTTTGCAGAACAGAATGCTTAAATTATTTTCAATAAAAAGCTGGCGTTTTGCTAACTTATTGATTATGAAAGACAAGAAAATAATGGGAGTTTTTACTTCGAGCATAAATAAGCCCGGTCTGGGTAGTTCGATTTGATATACAAAGTAACGAAACTTCATCTATAACCAGGTAAAATTCAAGTCAAGAAAATCGGATGATTAACAATGTTGCCTTGATTATGTGTGCTATAGACTTAAATATATTTTTTGTCTATTTGTGTAGGTAAAGATTATAGCTATGCGTATAAACATGAAAGGAATCCTTCAGAGTCTTGGCATCCAGGATTTGAATCCATCCTACAGCACCGGCAAGACCTGGGGTAAAGCTGATGGTTCAATACTTGAAAGCATTTCTCCCGTAGATGGTGAGCGGATCGCTAGTGTAACCCTTGCCTCGGCAGACGACTACGAAACGGTACTTCAACAAGCAACGCAAGCATCAGCATATTGGAAAACAGTGCCTGCACCGCGTCGCGGCGAAATTGTACGGCAGTTTGGCGAAGCATTACGAAAGCAGAAGAACAATTTGGGCACATTGGTGTCGTATGAAATGGGAAAAAGCCTGCAGGAAGGCTTTGGTGAAGTACAGGAGATGATTGATATCTGTGATTTTGCACTCGGACAATCCCGGCAGCTATATGGTTTAACCATGCATTCAGAACGCCCCGGCCACCGGATGTATGAACAATGGCATCCACTGGGCATTGTTGGTGTCATCTCAGCCTTTAATTTCCCGGTAGCTGTATGGAGCTGGAATATTGCCCTTGCCCTCATATGTGGCAATGTTTGCATTTGGAAACCATCCTCGAAAACACCGATGTGTGGAATTGCATGTCAACATATCTTGGGGCAGGTACTGAAGGATAACGACATGCCGGAAGGCATAAGTAATCTGCTTATCGGAAATTCCATCGGTGATAAGATGAACAACGATCCACGCATAAACCTGATTTCATTTACCGGATCAACCCGTGTGGGGCGACTTGTAGCTGCTGCAGTTGCAAGCCGGTTTGGTAAATCAATCCTGGAACTCGGCGGCAATAACGCAATTATCATTTCTGCCGCCGCAGATCTTGATATGGCTGTGATTGGCGCTGTATTTGGTGCCGTGGGTACTGCAGGCCAGCGCTGCACATCCACGCGTAGATTGATTATCCATGAGGACATATACGAGATTTTCAAAGAACGTCTGGTGGCTGCCTATGGCCAGTTGAAAATTGGCAACCCCTTAGATGAACACAACCATGTAGGGCCATTAATTGATACTGCCGCGGTAGAGATGTACCTGAAGGCCATTGAAAATGCAAAACAAGAAGGTGCAACCATCGTGGTGGAAGGCGGTCGTCTAGAAGGGAAAGAATACTCGTCTGGATGTTATGTCAAACCATGCGTGGCTGAGGTCGAAAACCACTTCAAAATTGTTCAGGAAGAAACCTTTGCCCCTATACTTTACCTGATCAAATACAAAACGCTTGATGAAGCAATTGCGCTACAGAATGCCGTACCACAAGGCTTATCATCCGCAATCATGACACTGAACCTTCGTGAGGCGGAACAGTTCCTTTCGGCAACAGGTTCCGACTGCGGCATTGCAAACGTGAACATCGGTACTTCTGGTGCAGAAATTGGCGGCGCCTTTGGCGGAGAGAAAGAGACCGGCGGTGGTCGCGAAAGTGGCTCCGACGCATGGAAAGGTTATATGCGCCGGCAGACAAATACCATAAATTACTCAAACAACCTACCACTCGCACAAGGCATTCAGTTTAACATTTAAGGCGCTCAAACCTGCTTTTTAAGTAGCTAAATTATAAGGGCCCCTGCAGTTTTGAAGCAACTTTTCCTCCAACCTGATCACACAAAGAGAATTTTTTAATTTTTGCACCTGCTTTTTTCTAGGCATTTGCCATCTGTTACAACTAGGTTAACAGATGCTGACCGCTTGCTTTTTTATATGTATTTTCAAGTTCCATTTAATGCGTATGCTCATCACTACGACGCAGCTTTAGATAAATCGATGGGCAAAAGATCTGCCCCTGCAATTTTCGCAAATCTGAAGATTTATGTATGTGATTGAGCAACTGAACCAACCCTTTAAACACTTCTCTATGAAGCGCCTAACTCTTTTAATGTTCATTATTATTCTGGCAATTGATTCAAAATCTCAGGTTACCTCATTTGAGATTGATAGCAGTAAGTTCAATAAACCCCTGATGGCAACGCTCGACAGTTTATATCAGAATGACCAGACTGTCCGGTATGATTTTTTAAAAGCTTCGAAGAACAAGGCAAGTAAATCCGTTCTTGATAGTTTTCTAAACGTAATGCGGAAGACGGATCAGGAGAATCTACGGTTAGTCAAAGAAATTATTAGAAAATATGGTTGGCTAGGTCCTCAGCATGTCGGCCTGAATGCAAGTCAGGGAATGTTTCTAGTGATTCAACATGCTGATCTTGCTACTCAGGAGCTATACCTACCGATCATCAGATCCGCCGAGAAGGACGGTCATTTACTATCAAGTAATCTCGCGATCTTAGAAGACAGAATATTAATGCGAAAAGGACTTAAGCAGATTTATGGTAGTCAGACGTTCAACGACAAGCTTACCGGGAAAATATATTTCTATCCGATTGAAAAGCCGGATCAGCTGGAAGTCCGGCGCAAATCAATGGGATTAGTGCCCATGGCGGAATACGCCAATGTGATGAACATGGACTGGGACCTTGCAGGATACAAGAAAATGCTACCTGAACTTGAACTTATTACCGCTAGAAAGAACCTCCGTTGATTTCCCGATAAAATCCCGTAGGTAGCTGCATTCACCAACAGCAATCTGGTAGAAGGGCGTTTTGCTATACCTTGACTTTAGCTCTTTAAAATATGGATTGTTGTAGTTTGCACTTAAGAAGTCCTGGTATTTCACATCCTCTTTATCCCAGTAATATAGAAGGTTAAATCCGGTATTAGAAGTTATTTCCTTTTGCTCACATTTAGCCAACATAAAAGTACATCTTGCTTTAAAGTCTGGATCGGCACTCAAATTCCGGGCTTTCATGTACCAGGTCTTAGCCGTTCTCGCGATCTTGTAATCTGCATCATAGTTGTATTTTGGGGCCATGCTATTATCATATGACGACCAGCTGTAACTGATCAGGTACCAGCTGTTTCCGAAATAGCCTGTTTGATAAACCGCGTTTGCCATCTTGTAATAATAGTTTGCTGCATGCTTCTTATCACTTACGATTAATTGCTGCAAGCGAAGCATCTCCGAAGCAAAAGTCTTCTTAGTTACAGCGGTTTTTGCCGGTTCATAGCGTTTTGGATAGTCATTGATCGTCTGAATGAAAGGCGTTGAAAATAGCTTAGAATTGGCATCCTCGGCATACCAGTTTTCTGGTGTATAGTATTTATAACCCGGAGATACTTTAGCGAACATTGCAACAGCCTTATCATATTGATGTGTTCTTAAATACGTGGTACCGTAGAGCTCATAAAAGTCGTCGTCATTAAGCTGCTTTAAACCTGTCGCCAGGAAAGCCCTCATTCCATTGCCTTTTACCCCATTTTTATAAGTCAATAGGTGTTCCATGCTTTCCGGACCTAAATGCCGCTGCCAAAACACAATTGTTTGATAACTGAATTGTTTAAAAAGCGAGTTGGTCCCTGTAACTTCCAATTGTTGGTCGCCTTTTGCCATGGCCAGTGCAGCGCTTGCCGTATCACCCAATGTCAAATAAGCAGGTGCCAATATCTGCTGATAAAAATTCCTTGTCGTTTTACTAAAGCGGTTTGATCCTGGGTCCGCCCCGTAAAATCGTTCTTGATTCACATGTACCTCGTTTTCAGCGAAGCGTTTGTTGTCAAGCCAACGCAATGCAGGCAGCAGCTCATGTTCATTAAACGCAGCTCCCTTTTTGATGTTCTTAGCCTTTAGAAGCAACTCTGTAATTCGATACTGGTCTTGAAGACGCTGAGAAAGCTTATCCGGCTTCAATCGAGACAAGTAGGTCAGCGCCAATGAATCCTTGTTTTCCATCCATGACAAATAGGCGGCGGTCAATGTACCTAGCTCCGGCTGAGGATATTTCCGCTCTTCACTAAGTTTCAGGGCAAATGCTCGTATCGAGTTAAGATTCTTCCGGTAAACGGCCTTCACGCTATCACCATAACGATCATCTTCAGCAAAATAGTAGTTGTAGGATATCCTCGCAACATCACTTTCCTCAATCAAAGCTTGTTCTAACTTGTTTACCGCCCTAACCAGTAATGCGCCATTCAATTCGCTTTTCGGGTCATACCGGTAAACATTAATCAGGCTTTCCACATCGGGTTCCGGATTTCCAAAACCATTTATCGCCCATATATTTGCTTTCTCCTGATCTGTTTGTGCATATTTCAATGCAGCATTTACCGGAGTACTGTTGTAAAAATAATTCCTGTATGCCTGAACCCTTCTTTCCGGATTGCTGGCAAAGACCTTGGAAAACAAAAAGGCAGATTCCTCGGGATTACCCAACCTACGTGTAGAGCCAGCATAGAGCGCCAATGCCCAGCCTTTTACCGCACTTGCAGATTTATGCTTTTTGATGAAGGTCTCATATACACTTTTGCTATCTTCATGTTTCCCTGCAAAGTGAAACATCCTTTCTGCCTGATAAGCGTACCGCAACTTTAAAAACTGATCACGAGTATCTTTGGTTAAGTGTACTGCTTTTTCCGCCAGTATAGACATACCAGCACTGTCACGAGGCATTGGATCCCATGGGTCAAAATCAACATTGGCAAAGGGCTCACATTGCTTGGCGAAAAGAAAATATTGCAATGCTTTTTTATGCTTAGACAGGCCGGTAAGAAAGGAATTCTTTTGCAGGCTATCTGGCAATGTACTAATCCGCCCATTGAAAATAGCAAGCTTTGCACTTGTCGCACTATCAAGGCCATACATGATCTTAACAACATCCTGCTCCTTTACCTCGAGATACCGGCTCCACTCCCTGCTGTTAATTGCTGCCTCGCTTTCCACATCATCCTCACTATACAGATATGCCATTTGTGTAAAAGCAAAAGGCATGTATTCATCTCCCTGTACATTGTTATGGAAATAAGAAACATAGTAATCATAAGGATCAACCTCTCCACCGCAGGCAATATCTACAGCGATCTCGCCAAAGAACGCCACTAAAAAAGCGCTAAAGGACAGCAATAACCTTTTGAAAGTCTTCATCCGTGTAATATTTTAATAAATTGGCGTCAAGGTGATAGAAAACAAGGTTCCGTTCGTGAGGTTTTAGATACTGTGACAGAAACCTTGATGCTGCAAGTAAATCATCTTTGGAAACAGCTTCCCAACGTATGATATCACGGCACTTTAATCCGGCTTCAGGATAGTCTGCCTTTAACTCATAAAGAATGGAATTCGAGATCCGCTTGAATAATTCTTCATTCTCAAGCTGTGCCTTGGTAATTCGTTTTGAAATGCCTGCATACTTTTTATTGCGGAACACAACTGCCCATTCAAAAAGTGGCAAAGCAACGTCAAGTTTTAAGGGGTATTTTTCAAGATCATTTTTCAGGTAGATATTCATTTCACGCTGATCAAGGATGGAATTTTGTTCTCCATATTTACGGAGATTTCCCATATTATAACACATCAACATTGCCCTTTCCACTGGTGGTATCCCACTCGATAAGATATTTTTAACCTGATGTAGCCGAAGCGTCACCGAGATGTTCTTGCCGCGCAAAGCTGGATTTAACTTCAATTGTTCCAGAAAGTCGAAGTAGTTGTCTTTGGTAGTTCTTGTCCAATCACAGTCAATCTGGAGTTCTTTGAAATCCTTTTTCCCGGCTTGCAGCACTTTGGCTTTTACGAAATCTGCAATATTGCCTGCAAGAACAGTTCGTTGTTTCACATTCATCTTTTCGAAGACGTGATTAACAATATAGACGACCGGAATGATATCGACCGCTTGTGGCAGGGTGTCTGAAAATTTTATTGGTGATACCGGAACAACTTGTTGTAGCTCGGGATTGAAATCAACGTCCATGATACGAACGTATAACGATTTCGACCTAAACTTCTCCAGATAATCAGTTTCGACTTGCTTCTGCTGGTAATTTGTTCTCCAGAAATAAAAGGTTGGGTGCACAATGGATTTGTTCAGGCACCCGGCCAGGAAGAATACTGTGATTATTAGCAGACTTAATTTTCTATTAAGGCCGGTTGTCACCTTTTGCTCGCTCCCTCATCAATTTAATGATTTTGTGAAATACTTCTTTATTTTGAAACATACCTGTAAACTGGTCTGATTGCGGCCCGTAAGCAAACACAGGCACCATAATATTGGTGTGGTCGTTTGTACTAAAATGTCCAACTACCCTGCCTTTCGCTTGATCAGCAGCTAAAAGGCTCAGTCCACCAGTTTCATGATCAGCAGTAATTACCACCAAAGTCTTGCCATCTTTATCGGCAAAGCGCAATGCTGCGCCAATTGCCTGATCGAGATCCAGCAATTCAGTGACTAAATATGGAAGGTTGTCATCATGACCGCCATAATCAACTTGTGCGCCTTCAGCCATAATAAAGAAGCCTGGTTTATTGCCTGAAAGTAACCGAATTGACTGTTCGAGTGCTGTTTTGAGCATCGGACCACGTCCTGCCAGCACGGGGCGTGTAGCACTATCTGCCAACAGAACCAACTTTTTGCCTGGCTTTGAGGTGGAAAGTGCCATAAGATCCGGCAGGTAGGAGTACCCTTTCTGTTGAATCTTTGACATCAAGTTCCGGTCAGAATTCTGGAGGAAACTTTTCCGGTTGGGTCCAATCAATATATCGACATTACTGGAAACAAAGTCAGCAGCAATCTTATCAGACCAGTTTCTTTCCGGCTGGTGCGCATAGAATGAAGCGGGTGTAGCATCCGTAATGTCACCCGTGCTAATCACGGCTGATTTTACGCCCAGTCCACTCAGTACATCCGGAATACTTGCTATAGACCTCCCCAGACTATCCACCCCTACATACCTGTTATTTGTTTTCTCGCCGCTGGAAAGCGCGGTTCCACCCGCAGCAGAATCTGTGTTCCCCGAATTCGCAGACTTTGTGAGCGAAAAGCCAATCCGTTTGATTCCGGCGAGGTTCAGATTTCCAAAATTTGCCGTCACTGCCGCCTGTATCTGGGCTAATCCCATCCCATCCCCGATGATCAGAATGATGTTTTTAACGGGTGTGTTTTTGCCATCCGATTTATAAGTCGGCTGATACACATCATAGGCTTTTTTGTTAGTATACGTGGTCTTGTCGCGTTCGCTATAAAACTTGGATAACATGTCTGGCTGATCACTGCCGATCCAGTCTACACCCAAATCTTCAAGTTCTAACCAGGTATTGTAACTGTCCTGGGTTCCCCAAAAGCGGAATGGCTTATTCATTTTATGTGCAGCCCGCACCACCTCCCGCAACTTTAGTGTATCACTCACGGGTGGATTACCTTTTCCATTCCAGTCCGTGTAAGTTTTTAAATCATCGCTGATCATGGCTATCCGCTTCAACTGTTCAGGCGAGTAGGCGATATTCGGCCTGCCATCAAATGAAAGGTAATCCGGATAGTTGTTGTACTGGGTAGGTCGAGGGAGTTCACCACTCAACACGATTTTTACCGGAATTTTGCTTTGCGAAGGGTCGAACATGTCCATATACCCTTTCAGTTGACTGATCAGAACTGGAATCACATGTTCATAATCTTCTTTGATATCAATCAGTAGTTCCAGGGCACGCTCACCATCAGCATATGGCTGATTGCCATTCTTCTTATATTCTTTATAAAGCGGTTCCAGGTAAACGCTTTTCAGCGTTTTACCTGGAACAATTTCCGCCCTTTCATGAGCTACATAAAGTTCGCCGCCAGAAAGGAAAACATCTGCTTCAATAGCATTCATTTTAGCTGCATACGCGCCATAAAAAGGAATTTTCTGAGCATAATCATTATGTGAATGCATCAGTATCCGGTCCGGATGGGTCCTTTGTGCATACAGCATGGTTGCGCTGAACAGCAACATGGATGTAAGGGTAGTTTTAACTAAACTCATATCTTCTAACTACCAACCGGTATTTTGTGTTATTACACCACCACTATTGTCAATTTCCTTTTGTGGAACTGGCCAAACAGCATGAATTACAGGATCAAATGTTCGGGCTGGCCAGATTACGGCACCGCTTGCGCCATGGCTCGGCTGCGCATATGCCGATCTAGCGTCTCCCCAGCGCACCAAATCCCGGTGCCTGTCTGACCACTCGCCTGCCAATTCACAGCGACGCTCCCGTTTTAACTCCACCATTGTTGCTCCAGAGACCGGAGACAGTCCTGCCCGTCTGCGAATCTTATTGATCTCCTCGTCTCCATTTTTACCCTGCATGATTTGTGATTCGGCCTTAATCAGGATTACCTCAGCAAAACGAAGTAAAGGTGGGTTCAGGTTTGTTGTCGGGTGATCTCCATTTGGACTAATGTGTGTACCTACAGGACTGGAATATTTGAATGGATCCATATACTTGTTAAATTGGTAACCTGACAAACTGTTGTCGGATTTGTATGTTCTGGTTGCACCAAAAAAGGTAAAAGTATCCCCGGGCGCCAAAATAGTAGCCGCCCTGCGCTTATCAGTTGCTTCAAAAGCGTCATACAATTCTTTTGTAGGCATATAATAACCCCAGCCATTGTACAATCCCCAGCCCTTATTCTCAAGCATAACGCCAGGCAGAATACTACCCCAACCACCTTCACCAGCAGGCGTACTATATGCAGACCAGATGTATTCAGATCCCCAATTGTTTTCTGCTTTAAACACGTCCGCGAAATTAGCTTCAAGAGCCCTGTTCCCGAAGTTAATTACCGAATCCGCATAAAGCTCAGCATTAGCCCAATCCTTTTTATACAGGTATACCTTAGATAAGTAAGCCCAGGCGGCAACCTTATGCGGTCTTCCGTAATCACCAGTTGAAAGCGCAGAAAACATCGGCAGCAGGTTCGCGGCTGTTTTTAACTGGCTTACGATGTAGTTGTAGTTTTCTGTAACATTTGCTGCCCTTGGTGTAGGATTCGGGTCATTTGCATTCTCAGGCGTTACCAGCGGTACACCCGCACGATCATCACCATAGTTGGCGGCCAACTGAAAATACATAAGCGCACTTAAAAAGTGAGCCTCGCCCAAATACCTGTTTTTAACTACAGGATCCATACTAATTGCCGGAACATTATTGATGACATCGTTTGCGGACTTGATGGTTGCATAACGCATAGACCATTGATCTCGGGAATATCCGGCAGAAACGGCGGCAGAGTTAAAGTTCCTGATATTCTCTGCTTGCCCATTTGAACGGCCTGTAACCATATCATCACTGGCATTTATGTACCACATAAATCCGCGCCCGTAGAATTCTTCTTCGTCAAAGTTTCTGTACATAGCATTTACGCCTTTCAGCGCATCTTCCTGTGTCCGCCAAAAGTTCCCTTTTGACGGTTCGCCCTGAGGAGTAATATCAAGCTGTTTGGTGCAGCCTGACAACATAGAACCTGCAATCAGGGCCGCAAATAGAAGGTAACAATATCTGATATTCATTGGAGTCTTTTTAATTATAAAACCTATTTAAAAATTAACATTCAAACCGAACAATACTGATCTGGCCTGAGGATAACGACCAAGATCAATACCATTTAAGTCGGTACCAACCTCTGGGTCAAACCCAGTGTATTTCGTGATCGTAAAGAGATTATTTGCGGTCACATACAGTCGCAGGTTACTTATTTTCAGCCTATCCAGAAACTGCTTCTTCAAGGTATAACCAAGGGTTACGTTTTTGATCCTTAAATAAGAACCATTTTCCAGGTAGAAGTCTGAAGTGTTGCTGAAGTTTCCATTTGCATCACTTGCTGAAACACGCGGAATAGTGCCACCAGTGTTTGTTGGTGACCATGCATCTAAGATGGCTGCATCTTTATTGTAGTTCTGACCAGAGGCAGCATTCAGCGTGGTATACTTCATACCATTGAATATTTTGCCTCCCTGTGCACCCTGTGCAAAAAGGTTGAAATCGAAGTTTTTATAGTTAGCATTGAAACTAAAACCGTAGGAGAAGTCCGGAAGGGCACTGCCATTAAAAACACGGTCATTGTTGTCAATCTTGCCGTCGCCATTTTGATCCACAAACTTCAGGTCACCCGCCACTGCATTTGGCTGAATCAAAGCTCCGCTAGCTGCTTTATAATTTTTAACTTCTTCTGTGCTCTGGAATATCCCATTGGTTTTTATCACATAGTATGCATATAACGGCTGATCAACCTGGATCCTTAATGGATCTAGCACCGCCCTTACATTCTGATTGGTGGTTATACTGGTAAGTTCGTCAGGCAATGACAATAGCTTGTTTGTCGTTTTTGTGAAGGTGAGGTTCATACTGTACGTAAATGCATGTTCATCCTTGCTTTTGTAGTTTATACCAAATTCCGCACCGCGATCTCTGAATAAACCGCCATTTACCCACTGACTTCCAACCCCGGTGGTACTGGTAAGCAATTTCTCAATGATCATGTTGTCCGTCTTCTTTACAAAATAGTCTGCACTTAACGACAGGCGATTTTCAAGAACGGATGCATCAATACCAATGTCGCTCTGTTTAGATGTCGCCCAGGTAAGATTTGGATTCGCCAGTACGTTCTCATAATAACCAGAAAGCAATACAGGATTAACACCCATATAGATCTGACTTTTGCTTAGTAGTGGATTCACAGAGCTGGCCAGCAAACTGCCTAGATTACCCAGCACCCCATAGCTACCTCTTAGCTTCAACTGATTCAACCAACTTACATCTGTGAGAAAGCTTTCTTTTGAAATTACCCAGCCGGCAGAAATTGAACCGTAGTTCTGAAACCGGTTCTGTTTTGACACCAGCGAACTACCATCCCGTCTTCCGATTAACGAAAGCAGGTATTTAGAATTGTAGTCATAGTTTATCCTTGCTAAATAGGATATCAAGGCTGTTGTGGTATTGTAACTGGATGAAGGATAGATGTCGTTGGCATTTTGAAGGTAACGATAGTCTTTTGACTCGTCATCAAAACCCTGTGCATATATTGAAGTACCTTTATTACTTGTTTTCTGGTAAGTAAAACCGCCCAGGGCATTTAGATGATGCGATCCAAAGGTTCGGTCATAGTTTAAGGTCTGTTCGGTAAGTAGATCTGTGTTGTTTGACGAATTCTGAGTTAACCTGTTGAAGTCGAAGATTTTACCGATTTCCGGCACTTTCGTAACAAACTCTTTATAGAAGTTTGAAGTTTTGGTCACAGCCACACTTGACCTGAACTTTAGGCCTGTTGATAAACTCACTTCCAGATATGGATTAATATTCAGGGTTTGTACAGGATTATCCACGTCTAAACGCTGCAGATAAGCAACAGGGTTGATTACATCCCCATACGCCCCGGCATATTGTGCAGGTAATCCGGAGAACGCGCCAGACTCGTTATATACGGTCACACTTGGCGGATAAAATAAGGCTGAGATGATTGCCCCTGTGTAACCACTGGTTGTATTTCCGGTGTTGCCATTCGTATTGGAGTAGAACATATTTTCACCAATCTTCAGCCATGGCGTAACCTGATGAGCAGCATTCAAACGGAAGTTATAACGTTTGCCGTAGGTATTCTGAAGAATGCCTTCACTGTTCCGGTAATCAAACCCTGCATAGAAATTAGAGGCTTCATTTCCACCACTCATCCCAAAGGTATACTCTTGCTGAAGTCCACTACGAAAAACTTCATCTACCCAATTGGTCCTCGTAATCTGCCCTTCAGGATAAACACTCCCGTCGAAAGCCGGATTGCGTGCTGTTCCTGCATTGTCTGCCGCAAGATTTGATACCGCGGCATATTGTGCAGCATCAAGGGCTTCTACTTTCTTCCATGGCGTTTGAAAACCAGTTTTCACATCCAGACTCACGGAGATTTTACCCGCACTGCCTTTTTTTGTGGTAACCAGGATTACCCCACCAGAGGCCCGTGCACCGTAGATTGCTGCAGAAGCATCTTTCAAGACAGATATAGATTCAATGTCGTTAGGGTTTAAGTTTGGAGTACCGGTGAAGATCGCACCATCCACTACATAGAGCGGCTGCTCTCCATTAAGTCCTCCTATGCCGCGCACATTTACCCGCGGCGCTGAGGTTGGGTCTCCACCATTATTTACAACGGTCACCCCTGGCGTTTTACCTTGTAAAGCTTCCGTGAAGTTCCCCAAAGACCTGGAGGTCAGTTTGTCAGTCTGCACTTCCGAAACTGCACCGGTTACTGTAGCTCTTTTTTGGCTACCATAACCAACAACAACCACCTCATTCAGGTTTCCTGCTTCAGGCTTCATATTGATAACCAAAGATTTTTGACTGTTAACCGTAACGAGCTGCTTTTCATATCCGACGAAAGAAAATTCCAAGGTGCTATTTAATGGCGCAGAAATAACGAAAGTTCCAGAGGCGTCGGTGGAAACGCCTGTCGTTGTCCCTTGCACTTTCACACTTACACCAAACATAGGCTGACCACTTTCGTCAAGCACTTTACCTGTGATCGTAATCCTGGCCGCTTCAATTTCTGATCTTGAAATCACCACCTTATGCTCGTCAACAAACTGAAACAATAGCTTACCATCCAGAAGCGTTGTTAAAATCTGAGATAAGGACGCATCTTGAACTTTCAGGTTCACCTTTCCCAGTTCATTCAAGGACCCATTATTATAAAAAAAACGGTAATCACTACTGTTCTGAATGGTTGACAATATTGTACTTACTGTTGTTTGTTTAATATCAAACGTAAACGTCTTTTGTAAATATACCTTTGCTGCCTGTACCTGTACGCAGCAAAGAATGGTCATGATGAGTGCCAGCTTCATTATTGTAAGGAATTTTGGGCATGGAGATATCCTTAGGGCAAAACTCGCCACTTTATCTATTTTCATATGTTGGTTATAAGCGTATTAAAACTTAGAGTAATTGAATTCACGATACTATACTCCATTAATTATGCAACGGGTGTAGCGCCTGCGCTTCGACAATCTAAGGTCCTGAGTGGTAGTAGATTCTTTCCATACATTTGTTTTATATTGGTTTAAGGTGGTTATCGTTTGGCACTATTTATTGTACTTAGTATTACGCTATCTTTTCTAATTTCATAACTGAAATTTGTACTCATCTGCAGCAAATGTAGAGCTCTTGGAAGCGATTCATTCTCAAAAGCTCCCGTGATCAGTTCCGATTTAAGTTGCTCCTGCTGACAAACAATTTTCACATTATACTTCCTTTCAATCATTTTCACCACCTGTTCAAAAGAGGTATTGTTGAAGGCCAACTTATGGTCAATCCATGCAATTTCTTCAATATTAGCCGAAGGCTTAACCGCAATTGCTTGAATTTTAAGTTTCAGTTCGCCCGGCAAAGGTTGTACTCTACTATTGGTTGTATGTTTCGAAACCGTTAACTTTTCATGTGGTGAAAGCATTATAGTTTTATCTGGCTCATTGTTCATCAGCACCTGAATCTTACCCTCAATCAATGTAGTCTCAACATTAATATCTTCACGGTAAGCCTTCACGTTGAAAGCGGTACCCAAAACACGGATGGTCAAATGCTCGGCATGGACAAGAAAAGGACGATCAGGGTTCTTGGTTACATCGAAAAATGCTTCTCCGACCAGCGTAACCTGCCTAACCTGATCATTAAATTTTAGGGGATAAGTTAGGGTCGTTCCTGAATTCAGTTTCACAACACTGCCGTCCGGTAAAACCACCTTGGATGTATGGCCATAAGCCGCTGTAATTGTACGGAATTTTGGAGCGGCATCCACAATATGCATCCGGTATCCAAATATTCCAGCGGAAATAAAAGCGACGAAGACAGCAGCAACAGCTAGCCGATAACTATACCTTGAGTGCCAGGTACTTTTAATAGGTGAGCGGGCCGCTGAATCCTGGTTGATTTTCTTCCACAATGTATTCAGCTGTGCTTCTATGTCCTTTTCACCTGGGGTACCATCTGTTACACTTACTGTAGTCGCTAGAACGTCATGTAATAGCTTGTATGCGGGAAAGCCGCGAAGTAAGGCTTCTAGTTCCAGTAAGTCTTGTTGACTACCCGTACCTGAAATTTTCCTGATCATTAATTCTTTGATCCTTGTGGCTTCCATCTCCATTTAAAGCCTTAATATCGAATTACATCAAGGTTTTAGTGTAGGACACCGGAACCATCGTTTATTCCTAAAAGAAAAAATGTTTTTTAACCAAGAATTTCGATGCTTTTACTTTTTGTAAGCAGGTCTTCTATCTTTTTTATCGCAATACTGAGTTGCGCAAAGACAGTCTTGTTTGAAATCTCCAGGATTTCTGCCACTTCATTCGCGGAAAGACCATCTTCCTTTAACATCTTGAAGATCACACGACAGCGGGGAGGAAGCTGGTTTATAGCTTGCTGTATGGTCATTTTCATCTCTTTGCCAATCAGCAACTGTTCAGGATCCGGTTCTACCACCAGCAACTTAAATGATTGCTCATAGCTGCTTAGAAAAGATATTCTCCTAGAAGAAACCCGATTTAAATAGTTTAGCGAGGCATTCTTTACCGCGACATAAAGGTAAACCGTAAGATTTCTGATTGTATCCAGTTTACTCCTGTCTAGCCAAATCTTTAAAAACACATCATTAACAATCTCCTCCGCGACTTCTTTCTCTTTCACGAACGAATACGAAAACTGATACAACCTAACTACATTCAACTTGTAAAGGCGGTTAAAAGCTGACTCATCATTATTAAATTGAATACGACGGGCAAGCTCCTGCATATGAATTGACTACAGACTAAACTACAAAAAAACCGCTCTGTATGACAACATTTTTCGTGTTAATTATCTAATATAACCCCACTGTTCAATAATTCTTTTTCAGCATTTACAATTTTAGCAATCTCTACACTACCTAAAGGCTGTGCGAAAACTTTGATCCTATCCATAAATCCATGAAACACCCGCTCTGAAGGAAATTCCTCATTTCGGCCGACTTCCCATCTACTATTAACAGATAAATTAACAGTACCATCCACCTTTGCGCTACCTGCAAGTGCCCCATCTATGTATAACCATAACATATCCGCTTTACAAACACCAGCGATATGGTGCCATTCATCCTTCCAGTTTTCTGGCAGATCAACTGTACAGTCGCCGCGGCCCCATCCACCTGCAAAAAAGGTGAGTGTTTTATTATCATTGGTTTGAAGCACATGATGATCGCCCTTAGTGAGCAGGTCCACAAGCCCAGGTTCCCCACCCTTGGGGAAAACCCAGGCCATCATAGTCAGACTTTCCTCCATTTGATCCAGATTTTCCGAAGGCTCAACATCTACGAAGGTCCCTGGCCCTAAGGGCAACAGCTTGCCACCAGCTGGGTATACACCGGATTTCACATGGATCCGGTTACCAAATCCAGACCGGTCTTCGATAGTTGTGGTGTCGTTGTTCCTCATGAGTGAGATGTCAAGCAACAACGATGAAAGATGATCATTATAAACCTTAAATCTGGATTGCTCCGTTTCAACCTTCAGGGTATAGAGCCCGGCAGCTTTAGGTACAAAGCTGTGCTCGAGCACCTGCTTTTCGCCTGGTTCGAGCTTCACTACATCGGTATACAGGAGTTGGTCTCCTGAAAATACCGGTATGCTAAATGTTCTTCTTCGTCCTGTAAGATTCTGCAGCGTATAACTAAACTCCTGGCGCTCACCAAGCCCAATTACAGGTTTAATTGTAAGCGCCGATAGTTTCAGAGGATGAGCAACAGACCTTGAAGATTCCTTCACAATAACTGAGAAATAGTTTTGGCGTCCTCGATCTAACCCAACTTCCTCGGTGGTACTCAAAAGCACATCAACTTTCCCAGGCTGATAAAGCCGACAGCTAATTGAGTCAATGACAGTTTCGCCCTCCGGAACAAGGCAATGTTTGATTGCATGGACTTTCTGGTTAATATATAACGTTACCTTTTTTGTCCCCAGACTTCCTTTGTTTTGCAGGCGAAAGCGTACCCAGAATTGTTCATTCGGCGCAACGGTACTTAGGGAAGTTGTTACGGTGCGAGTTGGACTGATCAGACGATAATCAAGCAACGCTATAGCCGATGCTGCTTTGGTTTTAGATAAGGCAATCGGATCTTTATCTGCAGGCCATGTAGAACTTGGGATATTGCTCATCTTAAATTCCAATGTACCGCCTTGGGCAATTGCATCATGACTCATTATCAGTTCTTCGTGTGGCTGCTGATTGAGCATTAGGGTCTTCACAAATTTGTTATCATTTGATTGCCCTTCTGCTTTGATCACAAAGGTTTTTTTATTGGGGAGATTCAATGTCACGGACTGAAACAATGGTGCTCCCAGGCTGTACAGAGGCAAGCCTGGACTCATTGGGAAAAAGCCTAACGCATTAAATATATAGGCGCTTGACATTGAGCCCAGATCATCATTGCCTGGTAAACCAGCGGGATTAGCACTAAATCTATTCAGCATAATTTCCCTAATCCATTTTTGAGTAAGTCCAGGATGTCCTGCAGCATTGAACAGATATGGCAGATGTAGCACCGTTTCGTTGTCATACAAGATAACATTATGACGAAGAACAGAATCCAGGCGTTGGGCGAATTCAATGTCTCCCCCCATCAGATTCACCAAATCTTTACCATTGTGTGGAACAAAATAGGAATATACCCATTTGTCGCCCTCTTTATAGCCAGTCATTCCAGGTTCCACCTTAAAGACACTATCTTTTCGAGGCAACATGAACAAACCATCCGGAAAAAACAGGTTCCTATAATTTAATCCTCGTTTCTCCAAAAGCTTATAATCTTTGTCATTGTGCATTACCAGATCAGCATAGCGACTCAACGCCCAGTCGTTATAGGCGTATTCAACAGTTCTGGTAACGGATTCCGCGTTTGAAAATGGAACATATCCGGTTTTATGATAGATCTCCAGGTCTTTCTGCACAAAGGGAGGATCCATAATGCTTTTTTTCATCGCGCGATAGGCCAAAGCGGTATCAAATCCCTGTATACCTTTGAAGTAACTATCTACAATGATTGGTACAGCATGATTGCCGGTCATGGACTCTGTAGGCAGATGTCCGGCTTGCCTGTAATAGTCCAGCATGGACAAAACAACGTCTTGTTGTTTCTGTGGGTAAAGTAGCGTAAGCAATGGATGTAAGGTTCGGAAAGTATCCCAGGGAGAGAAACCCCCATATTGATGATTACCTACAGTTTGATGTACCTTCCCATCGGGACCCTTGTAAGTACCATTTACGTCAGATATCACCCATGGGATTAAAAGGGAATGGTATAAAGCCGTGTAAAAGATCGTCTTTTTTTCCTCATCGCTATCACTTACATCAACTGTAGCCAGCTGCCTGCGCCATTCCGCCTGGGTTCTCTCCGAAACTTTTTCCAAAGTAAGTGTTCCGAGTTCCTTTTCGATATTTTGTTGGGCCCCGGAATGATTGACAGTTGAGGTACTTACTTTCAGTATAATGATCTTCTCGCCTTTTGGATTGGGCTTGAATTTCATCACATAGCCATCCTTGACCTTAACTTGTTCAAGCACATTATCACTAAAGTTGATGACCGTATTTGCCAGGGATCCATGCAGTACTTTCAGGCTGATAACGCCGATTTGTCCAGCGTCACCGATGAAGACCTGAGGTTTAACCGAAGCTGGGAAGGTTAAGCGAATAATACTAGACCTTAAAGCTGCCGCAGCCTCAACTTTGGTATGGTCATCACTAAATGTTACCCGATAGTACCCCGGTATGGCATGCTCGTTCTTGTGACTGAACGATCTTTTAGTAACGCGCGGTTCAAAGGTATTTGCATCCCGCACCGGCATGATAAACAAGCGCCCTGAAGAACCTTCGGGAAAACCACTATAATGTTTGATGCAGCTAAAAAAGAATATTTCGCCATCCGTATAATCGTACCCTTTAGCCCCGCTAACCCGCGTCTCCGGACTTACCTGAATGGAACCGGCAGGCGCCACTGCACCCGGATATGTACCACCGCTACCGCCCCATTTTGTTAATACCCCACTTTTGGTAGTACCTATAAATGGATTAACATACTTCAGGCGGCCATTCTCCTGTGCCAAGAGTCTCGAAAAGACAACTATTAACAAAAATGCTGTAAGAACAACGCTCTTCAAATAATATTCTATTCTTATCATAAGCAAATCTTAAACCGGCTTTAGGACACCATTATCTCCTAACATTCTTAAAGGAATAGAAGAAAATACAACTTGTATAAAAAGAGAATGCATATCATTTTTCAACAATATGCATTCTTAAAAGACGCGAAGCGACTCTTTTTATCTATCAAGTCTCACGCTTTTAGTTCGATTCTGAATTCAGCTTATCAGAAAGCATCTTCATGTAAAAGCCCCCAATTACGCTTCGAGCTTTAAAGTTGTCCCTGATGCCAGTGTGTGAATCATAAAAATCATTCAATGGCACACGTGATTCTGTCTCAAGAGCATGCTTATAAAGCGGTGCAACTAAGGACAAAAATTCTCCTTCTGTAGGCGCAAATGTTGCTGTCCACATGATCCAGTCGTTCTTAGTGTAAGATTTGCGACTATCTAATGGAATACCATACTTATTCTGCTTGGTCAGGTAATACTTTGTTTCGAGATCATATACCTTTTGTGGAAACAGATTAAGATTTAATACCTTATCCCAAACAAGATTGTATTTCTGGCTCCAGGTATTTCTGTTATCGAATGTCAATGCATAGTGATCACCGGCATCGGCCAACTCCATCCATTGTGGCACCATCTCTTCAGCGATTTTGCGGTATTTTTTTGCCGATTCAATTTCGCCGATTGCCTCGGCCATTTGCGCATAAGCGGCGATACTTACAATGGCCTTCACAGATAAGTTTGCGTTGCGGGCCAGGTGACCAGCAAAATCGTCGGTACACAACTGTGTTTTTGGATCCAAACCTTCTTTAGTTAGAAAGTCTACCCAGGTGGTCAGCGTATTCCAATGTTTCTTTGCGTACGCACCATCTCCGGTAACCTTTGTAATGGCCGCAGTTAAAATGATCATGTTTCCAGACTCCTCCACCGGCATTGGCTCGCCATAAGTTTGTCCATTAGCCTTCGGATACGTACCAAGGTCATGCGCTGCCCATGGATGCGGGTAGCGGCCACTCTCACTGAAATAGAAGATGCCATTCAGCATACCTTGCAGCAGCTCGGGTTTATAAATCAGGTACAATGGTGCTGAAGGGTAAGTCACGTCAACGGTATTGATAAAGCCACCACTGTTGTTCTCTTTCGATAACCATAAGATCTCGCCTGCCGGGCTTTTAACCAGGGTGTGTGCAGCGATGCTTTGACGATATGCCAAAAGACAAAGGTGAGCATACTCCTTACCACCTGATTTTAGTGCCGCTGCATAGACCTGTTTATCGAAATCAACACACTTCTGCATCACCGCTTTATAGTCTTTAGCCGCAGCATTAAGCTGACCTTCGATTGTTTGCTTGCCAGAGTTGTTCCACCAGGGTCTGAGTTTATTGTTGAAATACTCAATAGCATAAACCTCGTCATAGCCTAATTCCATAAACCGACTAACAGGCGTTTTACCCACACTCCCCAGACTAACAACAGTGTTAAGCGATAAACCTTTTCCTTTTGAGGCATTTGCGGCAGCGGCACCTTTCTTAAAGGCATCTACAGCGCTCATTCCTTGTGTAACATATTGTACGGTGCCGGTAGCAGCGGGCGCAGCTACATAAAAGTAACCCCAGTCAATACGCATATCGTCGGCACCTTTCTGAAGTACAGGTTGTTCTACAGTTCCAGCCTTTAAGACCGTCAGATTCCCATTACGATATTTTTGGGCAGTTACTTCCTGAGTAGGCTTGTAAACCGCAATGTTTGTTGATGAACTTAAGAATATCTTTACAGCATGATTCTTTCCATCATTTGATTTTGCCTGGTAGGTAATGTAAGAAACCGGACGCGCTAATAAGTCCAGGTCTTTCATTAGTAACGGTGAGGTAAAATTAACCTTTAGATCTACTTTACCAGCTGTAAAATTATATATCGTTTGCGTAGCGGTAATGTCTACGCTCTTCTGTCTCGCAACCTGAGTGCTGTTTGCTGCTGACTTCAATTTATCAACAAGTCCGAAATCAATCATTCGGCCACCTGCAGTGTTGGCAAGATGAATTGCAATAATATTCTTTCCTAATTTCAAATCAGCTTTGCTGAGTGGTATATATTGGAAAGATGTTGTCCAGCCTTTCTTATTATAAACTTCTTTACCATTCAGAAATACTTCGATGTTATCGTCGTGGTCTATTTTCAACAACAATTCATTGATGCTTTTAACATCTGCAATGTTGAAGGTACGTCTGATCCAGATGTTCTCCGATTTCCAAAGTGTATTCGCGTTACCCGGATTGTCACCAATAGGCGCTGGCCCGGCTTTCCAGTTACTCGCGGGATAAGCATTGGAAGTCCAAGCTCCATCAGGTGCAGTTTCAGTGTACTGGACCGTATAAGATTTCTCATCAGAAGCTGGCAAAATCGTTTTAGTAACTGCAGCCTCTTTACCCATAAACCGGTAAATCGTACCATCTACATTTAAAAGTCCTAAAAGTGCATGATCAGCATCTGTCCAGTGTTTGGTTGGTGATTCAGTCAGCTGATCAGTAACAGACCAGATGCTAAAATTTGGATTGTGGGTAATTAAAGGGTAAGCAGGAGCTTTTCGGTCCTGAGCAATGGCTTGGCCAATTGTGCATGCTCCAATCCATAGTACCCAGAAGAGAAGTTTGTTAATCTTGTTCATTAATTATTAATAAATGTAAAACTTTATTCGATTTCCGAAGTTATGTGTTGCTTTTCACTCACATTAGACGTTGTGTCTCATCTTTTAGCAAAATTGAATCAAAATAAGTGCTTGAATTCGCCTATTTCATGAAAGTAGGCGAGTAACTTCCACTTTTTGATCTTTGATCCCATTTATGAAGTACCGGTCTGACTTACAATTTTCAGAGTTTAAACCTCTGAGGACAAGAGGCTTTCAGGGCTCGCATGCTCCTAAAGACACCTTTGTAATTACGCTTTTTTCCCAGTTGATATCCTTGTATAGTTCCCCTATTAAGCTGAGTTACTACACTTGACTCGATAATCGGTAACTCGCGCAAAATTTAAACAGATGCAGATTGTAGAATTGAAGACGACAAACGGATATCCGACTTTTTAATTAAAGGCTTGGAAGAGAATGGCTATATGGTCATCTTATGTCGATCTGCTGAGGTTTTCTTATCAAATTACCTGGATATACATTGGGATCTTATTATTGCGATATCATGTTACCAGGTATGGAACAATAGCCTAATCATCCGCTCTGCATCATTAATCGGCCTTAAACTCCATTTTGATGGTAATGGAACCCGTTTTATATTTATTTGAAGTGTTAAATGCACCACCATAACTATAAGCTTCATTGCTATTCTTCCCTGTAATCTGGAATACACCCATAGTCGCCTTTTTCAGTTCACCTAAGGAGCTACCTGCATTCTTTGCAATGGTTTCAGCACGGGCACGTGCATCTGCACTTGCCTTTCCCAGCAATTCCATCTTAACCTCAGTCAGTTTCGTATTGTAAAACATAGGTGCCGCGGAATTAAATTCAATGCCAGTCTGTATGAGCTCTCCAATCTCACGTGAAATTTTATCTACCTTCTCAACCTCATTCGACTCTACGGTTACCGACTGTGTTAGGTTATATCCTGTAAACTCCTGAGACATATACTGCCCGTTAGCGTTCATTTGTTGATTGAACTCTTTATTAATCATCACTGACGAGAAAAGGACATTTTTGGCAGCCACTCCTTTTTTTAACAAGTAACTTCGTATCGCATTTTCATCTGTTTTCAAAGTGCTGTAAGCTTCCTTCAGATCTAAGGATTTACGAGAGAAGGAGCCACTCCAGACAATCAGATCGCTCCCAAAATCTTTCTCTGCCAATCCAGTCACTACTATAGTTTCCATTGCTTTAGAACGGTACTTGAAAGCGTCTCCAACTATGGCAAAAGCGACAATTGTGCAAAGGCCAATAATAAAAGCAATAATGATTGTTGATCTCATGAGTATAGGTTTGGAGTCATTAAGATACAAATTTCGGTAACTACCTATCTCTCCCACGCTCCTTATAATACTCAACTAATAGAAAATTTAGCAAACCTATTATCTTCCGTTCAAAACACCCAATTGCCATTAAGTCTCTGAAGTATTACCTTCTAAAAAAAATGGCGCTCAAATTCATGAGCGCCAAAGAGACTAATATTGTTTCTAGTTAATAGCCAGGGTTCTGCTTTAGTTGCGGATTAACGTTCAAAATGTCCCGTCCTATTGGGAAGATCTCCGTATGATTGTCTGCATCCGGTTTTTTATCCCACCAGGTACCGGTATTGAAAACACCCCACCGGATCAAATCCGTTCTCCTTCTGTTCTCGCCGATAAACTCCCTGCCCCACTCGTCGAGCATCTCCTGATCAGTCAACTGGCTGCCATCCGCGCGGTATAAACTTGGAGAACCTGCCGGATAGTTACGCTGCCTCACTTGATTCAACAAAGCTGCGGCACCCGCTTTATCACCTTTACGGTAAAGGCATTCTGCAAGAGAATAATACACTTCAGACAACCTGATTTCGGCGTATGCAGAAGTAATCCGGTTAGGATCTGAAGTAGGATATACCGGGTATTTGATCAGAAATACGCCGGAATTATGATCCGCATGATTCATGTTTGATTCCTTGTCCGTGATTTTAGTGCCCGGCTTCGCACCGAGAAACATGCCTACCTGGTCACGAATAAACAATGGATATGAGCCTTTATTACCTCTTACCGTATCAGGGCGTGCTACACCATTCTCCGTGCGGGTGAAAGGTAGATAGCCATAAAGGAACATGCCTTCTCTTTTACTGTCCCCTAGATTCTTATACTTTTTTAGTCTCACATCGTCTGGATACCGCTGGAACTTCACGAATGGTTTACCAAGCTGGTGCGTATATTCTACACTATCTACATCCCGGCCTGGCTGCAATGCAAATCGTGGATTTGCTTGACCGAAGTCCGTGAATCCCATGTATAACGGCGCTGCATCATAGGTCATCCCAAAGAAGAACATACCACCATCATACTGCCAGTGTGTACGCGCCAGGGTTCCTGGAAAGCCATAGATAACCTCGGAATTTAGTGTAGTATTCGTGTAATCAAAAGGTGCATCCCAACGTGTGTCCAATGTGTAACTTCCATATTTACCGCCGATGATGTCCCTGCTAATAGCCTCGCATTCAGCAAACTTATCCACCCCGGTGTACACCTTGGCATTCAGATACAAGCGCATAAGTAAGGTTGCTGCCCCAGCTTTGGTCCACCTGCCCGTTCCGGTTGTACCCAACTGTTCCCGCGTAGGAAGTCCTGGAATGGCTTCTGTAAGCTCTTTTTCGATGTAGGCAAAGGTCTCCTGCGGGGTCGACTGCGGATTTCCCTGCGTCGAATTTTTAACATCTTCGATGATTTCTATGTTGCGATAAAAATCAAATGCCCGAATGTAGAACCAGGCACGTAAAGTCCGCAGTTCTGATTTGAAATCAGCTAGTTCTGCTGCCGTCACATTCAGCTTGGCAGGATCCTGGATACTTTCCATATCCTGCAAGGAGTTTGTAGACAACACAATCCCCTGATAGAGGTTAGTCCATACACCATTGGTGAACCCATCTGTTGGGGTCCAGGTATGATAATGCATGCGCTGGTAATATCCACCATCCTGCCAGTCGCCCTGACGGTTGTAAGTGCCCAGCTCATCAGTACAATCCTCGTTCACTGCGTAGTAATCATTCCCCTGAATGCTCCAGTAACCGTGTTCAAAGGGGCGCAGAAATGCGCGGATCACATCGTCCCGGCGGGTCAGGAAATTGGCAGCATCGACTTTGTCATATACTTGTTCATCCAATTTTGTACAGCCTGCAATGATGGATGCAGACAGCAATATGCTACTTATATAAAGTTTATACGTTTTCATGTTCTGATGTTAAAAGGTTGCCTGCAGTCCGAAAATTAACTGCAAGGTTGAGGGATAATAGTTTAAGGTTCCATTTCCATCCGGATCCAGGTTCAAACCAGGGCGCAAGCCGTTAGTTGAAATCAAATCAGGATCACCACCAGTATAGCTGGTAAAGGTGTGCAAATTCCGGCCTGCGGCATAAAAGCGTACCGATTTTAGATATTTAGAATTTACAGGTTGTCGGTAACCCAGGGAAACATTATCGATTTTCACAAAGGAGCCAGACTCCAGAAAGTAGTCGGAAGCAATAGAAGTGGTCGCCGAATTGGTAAGCTTTGAGTATTTGCTTTTACTGTCAAATGCCGATTTCAGCACATTTGCGTCCGACTGGCTTGCTGGTGTTCCGAGATAAAAGGCTGGTATGTTAAAGATCTTGTAACCGAAGGAACCACGTAGAAAAACGTTTAGGTCAAAGCGCTTGTAACGTATTGAATTGTTCATTGAACCATTGAACTTCGGCAAGCCATTTCCTACAAACTGCTTATCGTCATTGGACGCTTGATTTGCCGGAACTATACTGCCATCCTGCTTATAAACCAACAATGCGCCAGTTTCGTCTACACCTGCAGAGCGCAGGGTATAAAACTCACCAATGCTACGCCCTTCCTGAATCCGCTGTATGGTTCCCGGTGATCCGGGCGAGGGTAAACTCGCCACATCCTGGAAAGTAGCACCTTTGTACAGGTCATTTGAGAACGAAATGAATCGGTTCCTATTAAGCGCCCCCGTAACACTGATGTTGTACTCGAAATCATCTCGTTTAACCACCGCCCCACTTAGTGACAGCTCAATTCCATAGTTCTTCATGGTACCCACATTGGTAAAAGTCTGCGACTGCGGATTTGGTGGCAGCGGTACGTTGTAATATCCAAGCAGGTCTTTGTTCTTGCGGATGTAATAATCAATTGAACCGCTCAAACGATTATCAAACAGCGTAAAGTCAACACCTGCGTTGAAGTTGATCGATTTTTCCCAACTTAGATCGGGATTCACGTTAGAGGCTGGACCATATACCTGGTATTGCGTGCCATTAAATGGAAAATACCCGGCACCACCATAGAGCAATAAGGAAAGATAGTTGCCAAAGTCCTGGTTTCCGGTGATACCATAGTCTGCCCTGACTTTCAGATCATTCAGCCATGACCTTTTATCGCTCATAAATTCTTCTTCTGAGATCCGCCATGCCGCTGATACAGCCGGGAAATTACCCCACTTATTGTTGGCCCCAAACTTTGAGGACCCTTCATGACGCAAGCTGGCGGTCAGGATATACCGGTTTTTGAAATCGTAGTTTAAACGGCCGAAAAAAGCAATCAATGTAGAACCATCCTGGGTAGAACCAACAGCAGATTGTCCCTGTCCTGCTGCCCCACCATTGTATAGACCGGAACCTAAATTATTCCAAAGGTAAGTATCGAACGGAAAATCGTAGTTCTGTGCTGCAAACTGCTTATAGTTATACAATGAATAGGAGTAGCCACCTAATACCTTCACATGATGTTGTCCAAAATCTACTGCATAATTGCCGGTCCATTCCAGGTTCTTCTGATCATTTTCCCGCTGGTCCTGCCTCGCAAAGTTGGTCTGATTTGCTTTGTTTGCGTGTACAATAGCAGAAAGGGTTGATGGCCTGAAATCCATACTCCTGGCCGAGCGATTGATTTCTGAAATGGTCACCGTACTGCTAAGGTTCTTTAAGATGTTAACCCTCAATGATCCATTGATATCCAACTCTTTGATGTCAGATTCTGATCTGATCATCTTTCCATTCTCCACAGGATTGTTCGAAAAAAAGCCAGTATTAATGTAGTTATACGCGCCCTGATCATTGAATATCGGATACGTTGGATTTAGGGTCAGCGCATTATTAAAATTTCCCTGATCTGCATTGCTGGTGTGCATCATTCTCGGGGCAATATTTAAAGTACCCACAAACACATTGTCACTCGTTGTATGATTGACATTAATACGCCCACCATATTCCTTTTTATGCGCCCTTAGATCAATTCCATCTGCATTCCGGTAATCTGCAGAGGCAAAGTAATTGCTCTTTTCCGAACCTCCGGAAAGTTGAACTGTATGTTTCTGACTGAAAGCAGGGGAATTTGTCACCGCACCTAACCAGTCGGTTTTTGCACCATAGTCCTGACCGGCATCATTCGCCACCCTGTTGGCAAGAAACTCGTCGGCTGTTAAATTTTCCAAGCGATTGGTCACATAATCGAAGCTTGCAAAGCCGTCATAGAACATATTCCCCTGTGAAGTGCCTTTCTTGGTAGTGATGATAATAACCCCATTACTTCCACGCGTGCCATAAATTGCTGATGCAGCACCGCCTTTCAACACATCAATACTTTCCATGTCATTTTGGTTGATGTTGTCTATGTTTCCTCCTGGAATACCGTTAATGACGTAGAGGGGGCCCAATCCTGCATTACGTGAAGATGCGCCACGAAGCTGAATGCTGGGCGACGAGTTTGGATCACCACCAGCAGAATTGGTAATGCTTAGACCAGCTACCTTGCCTTGTAAAGCCATTAAAGGATTATTGGCAGAAACAGTCAACAGGTCCTTACCAGAAACGTGAGTGATCGCACTGGAAACCTCACGCTTGTCGAGCGTTCCGTATCCTACACTCACCACTACTACTTCATCCAATGCATTGCTGGATTGTGAAAGCTTAACGTTAACCGTTGTTGATTCCGAAAGCTGAACAGTCTTAGAGGTATAGCCAATGTAAGAAAAGGTAAGGCTTTTTGCCGCTGAAGGAGCGTTTAAAGTATAGTTACCATTGGCGTCTGTGGTGCTGCCAGCGGCTGTTCCGGTTACCACGATGCTTACCCCTGGCAAGGGGGAGCCGTCGCCGGCATCAATGACCTTTCCATTAACTGTTCTGGTTTGTGCCAGTACGGTTTGGCCAAGTATTAAAAAGAGCAGTATGACGCCCAGATTAAGTAAATGTTTTTTGTACATACAGATGATCGATTTGGTTGATCACGCAAGTACGTCTGCATAACGCTCAAATACAAGTCATCAGCACCACACAAAAAAAAATCTAACTGCACATGAAATCAGATGCCTGATTGTAAGCTATTTACGAATATGCAACAGCTAAAAAATCAAAGCGATCAATCCACATCAGCAGTAATGCGTATACCCATTACCCGTTGGTCGAAATCCTCTGGAGCGACCAAAGCTTTACTTCGTAGGCGAAAACGATAGGTATAAACGGTGCTTACAGTGTATTCCAGTATGGCTGCTATCTTTTCATTATTATCAACACCAAGCCGCATCAGTGCCAGAATGCGGAGTTGCGTATTCAAGGCACTGCCCGCCTTAGGTTTCAGTTGGTCAGCTTCGGCCAGCATGGAATTAACCACCTCAATGAAATCTGGGAAAAGCTTCAGGAAAACCTGATCAAACATATGGAATAAGGCCTTACGTTCTTCATTAACATTCAACTGCTCCAATTGTCGCATCAGTTCGTCAGTGCTACCAGACTTGATCTTGCGCTCAGCATTATTTTTTAGTTTCTGCAGCTTCATGATATACCTTGAGAGCTCTCCAAAGAAAAATCCGATGTACTCTTCCTTAATCCGGCCCTCCTCCCAAAGCTGCTTATTCTTCTCTTCAAGTAATCGGTTACTTTCCCGGATTACATGTTCCTTAGCTCGAAGCTGCTTCAGCTGTATGAAAATAATCACACAGATCAAACCAATAATGATGGTGAGTACGGCAATGGATGTGATGATCGTAATGAAACGGGCTTTCTCCGTTTTAGCTTTCATATCACGTTTAGCAGCGACCAGCGGCAGCAAACGCGCTACCTCATAACGTTGCATCCGCGCACCAAATTTGTTCGCCTGATCCATCGCCTGCTGCAGGAAAAAATAGGCCTCATTAACTCTTCCTTGTGCAAAGAGGGTGTTACCGAGATCGACCATGGCCTGCGCGCGGTACGTTGATGTTCGCACATCATTTATAGCTGCAATAGCAAGAAGCCGTATCTTCTCCTCACCGGTACGGTAACGGCTTAGCCCGGTGACAACCATGGCTTCTTCATGTTCAGTTAGTTTCCTCTTTATTAGCTCCAGGTAGTATTTTGACGGATGAGATCCTTCACCTGGGTTACGCTGGGCTTGTAAAATAAGCTGTTCAAATGATCCTGGTTTCGTCAGTGCAATGGCTGAGTCCAGGTACAAAAATTTTTTTTCACGGTCTTCAGGCGCATAAAAGCGGTCCGCGTTGTACTTCGAAAGATCTGACCAGGCCCAGGAATACAGTACATAATAAGACTTCTTCAGTTCAGAATCAAGCAAAGCCGGGTCAATTTCCCGTAAACAGTCGAAAGTCTCCTTGAACATGCCTGAGGTGATCAAGGTAGTCCCGAGGCGGAGTTGGTTTTCGGCCAGGCGCCTGCTGTTTTTCATCGTTCGACTGAGATCAACCAGCTGCCTGGCATAACGAAAGGTGGAGTCGAAACGGTAGTCACGATAAGCATCAAATAAGCCGAGCGTAGCTTTGTACTTCCTTGCTAATGATTGTTGTATCTGAAGCGTTTTCCGCAACCCTGAGATCTGGATCTCCTTTTGGTCGTCATACACCCTTTTACGCGAAAGTTCCGCCCGGAGTACTTTTAGCAGGCTATCTGCAGGGTTGATGGATGCCGCTGTATGACCTGCACAAAGCACGAGCATAGCGAACAACAAAACTATTTTCATGAATGTGCTTTCTTCACTAATGGAATTCACAAAGCTAATGCATATCACCACTCGCACCAAACAGAGGCATTTCCGCCGTCTGATCTATTTTACTATTTCGACCTGATTATTCTCGAGATATCCATTAGGAAAATTTAAAGCCAAAACCGCTTCGTAACCAATGTCGATAGATACGATCTCACCATCAAAGTTCCAGGAACGGATGTTCTGCTCCCGGCTTTTCAAGGAATCTCTGGCAGCTTCCACCTGTGCTTTGAAAGCAGCCTTTCCCTCAAGCCTCATATTCACTGCATCTTCCGAGATGTTTTCAAAGCCAAGGCCCTCATGCAAATGCTTTAGCATACCTTCAATATCGAAGTTGTTATAGGCTCCAATATAAGCCTCAATGATTTGTCGTTGTGTTGCTCCCATGTATTGGGAAGTTAAGTTAACAGATTCAAATTGGCAACATAGCCTGTTCTAAAAAGCCTTTACTTATGTTTTCATAATTTTATTCTTTACTATTTGTAAATCAATTATTTATATCTTGTTTGTTAGCTAATAAGACGCCTTGACCATTAAAACGTCTCAGTCCTGACTGTCTGATTAGACCATGGAACCACAGCTATGACGAAAGCTTAAGATATTTCGCTAACAGGTAAAAAAATTTTCAAATCCACTCAATCCTGTTTGATAGAAAGTGAAAATCCTGTATGTTTAAAACTTTTATATACACGCTCCCATAGTTTAAAATTTCAATCAGCCCATGTTACGTGTAGATAGTTCCAAACCTTTCAAATTAGTGTACGCCTTATGTAAACATGATTTTTTGGGATATCTTGTTGAGCCTCACGTTGTTCAACTAAATCCACAGGGCGACTTTTCCCTTACATACCAAAGGATTTTCAGTCACACGGCGGCAGAGTTCGAGAAACATCTCTCAGATGCCGACCGGAAAATCATTAAGACGCTGGATGATATTGAGCAAGACTCAATTATCCGGAAATACCATAAAAAGCAGATTCGCCCTTTTGAGTTCTTCAGTAAGGTTTTCGATGATAAATTCTATGACCATGTGCGGCCACGGGTAGAGAAAAAGCTTTCAGAGCTTCTAAAAAACCCTGTTGTGGCGAATTCATTATACCTGATGTCTAAAGATGGCTGGCCAGTGGGCACGAAACTTCAAATCGCTTCAGAACCAGCTACCATCCTCTTTCACTTCCGCAGGAATGAACAGGAGACCAGATACTTCCCAACCATCAAATATGGTGGTATGCGAATCGACTTCATGTTCAAGGATGCACAACTGATTAGTAATCAACCTGCATGGCTGTTGCTCGACCAAACCCTATACTTCTTTGAACAAGGAATGGAGGGCAAAAAGTTGCAGCCCTTCCTCAACAAACGTTACATCACCATTCCAAAAGCCACAGAGGAGACTTATTTCGAGAAGTTCGTGGCGCCATTAATAGAAAAGTACCACGTGTATGCGGAAGGTTTCGAAATTAAAACCGAACGTCATGATCCGGTACCCATTCTGAATATCTCTTTCGTAGAAGAAGGCATTTCTCAACTTCAGCTCTGCTTTCTCTATGGCAACTACACTTTTGCCATGGGCGATGAACAAAAAGTGACGGTAAGGGTGGAGAAATTAGATGAAGAATATAACTTCATGCGCATTAAACGCAAGAGCGACTGGGAGAAGGCAAAATTTGCAGAGCTGCTCAAAATGGGATTGAAGAAATCGGGCCCGGTATTTTACACCTTAGAGCTGAGCAATAAGGAGGATGCAGACCCCGCCTATGGCGTGCTGAACTGGACCAACGAACATATCTCAGTATTACGTGAGCTCGGTTTTGAAATACAGCAAACTGCTGGTGCCAAAAAATTCCTATTTGCAGCCAACCACATTGACTTCGACATCAAGGAAGATAACGACTGGTTTGACATCAATGCCATTGTTTACTTCGGCAGTTTCGCCGTACCATTCATCGCTCTGAAACAGCACATCCTTCGCAAAAGACGGGAGTTCCCACTGCCCGACGGATCCATTGCCATCATACCGGATAAATGGTTCTCACAATACGGCAGCTTATTCAACTTCTCCGACTCCACTAAAGCCATAAAGCTGAATAAACATCACGTAGGACTGATTAACGACCTTGCCGAGGACAGCATTGTGCATGTAACCTTGAACCGGAAGCTACAGAAGCTGAATGACTTTGAGCATATCGAGGAGAGTGATATGCCAAAGCACTTCCACGGACAACTTCGAAGCTACCAGAAAGCTGGCTACAATTGGTTCAGCTTTCTGCGGGAATACCATTTTGGCGGTTGCCTGGCTGATGATATGGGGCTTGGAAAAACCATCCAAACCCTTGCCATGCTGCAGAAAATTAAGGAGGAAGACTTGGCGAACAATACCAGGAGCACCTCTTTGATCATCATGCCAACTTCACTGATCTACAACTGGCTAAATGAAGCAAAGAAATTTACGCCGCAGTTGAAGATCTTTTCCCACACCGGAGGTGCAAGGATTAAGGATGTTTCACATTTTATCGATTACGACATCATCATTACCACTTATGGCATTACCCGTATCGATGCCGAATTGCTGGAGCACTTCTATTTCAACTACATCATTTTGGATGAAAGTCAAAATATAAAAAATCCCGCATCAAAATCGTTCAAAGCGGTACGTTCATTGAAGTCGAGGCACAAGCTGATCCTCAGCGGTACACCAGTGGAGAACTCTGTAGCTGACCTATGGACGCAACTAACTTTTTTAAATCCAGGACTCCTTGGCACACAGACTTTCTTCAATGAAGAGTACGTACAGGCTATTGAAAAGAAGAAGGATGAAGATAAGGCCCGCAAGTTACAGGCGATCATTAAGCCATTTGTGTTACGCAGAACCAAGGAGCAGGTTGCCGAAGAATTGCCGCCAAAGACCGAACAGGTATTCTTCTGCGACATGAGCGAGGACCAGGCTTCGTACTATGAGAAGACGAAGTCGGCATACCGCAACGACTTGCTGAGCAGCATGGATGATGGCAGCTACAAGGAAAAGCAAATGCAGCTTCTACAAGGACTTACCTTGCTCAGACAGCTGGCTAACCATCCATTGATGATAGATGAGCATTACCACTCGGATTCCGGCAAATTTAAAAACGTTCTTCATGCGCTGGATAACGTACTTAAAGGCGGCCACAAGGTGCTGATCTTCTCCCAATTTGTTAAACACCTGAACCTTTTCAGGACAGAATTTGAAAAGACTGGAATCCGTTATGCATATCTCGATGGTTCAACTAAGAATCGGGGCGAGACCGTCGCAGATTTTCAGAATGATCCGGATTTGAAGGTTTTCCTCATCTCCATTAAAGCGGGCGGGGTGGGTCTAAACCTCACCCAGGCAGATTATGTGTTTATCCTGGATCCCTGGTGGAACCCTGCCGTGGAACAACAGGCAATAGACCGTAGCCATCGTATTGGCCAGGAGAAAAAGGTATTCATCTATAAGTTCATTGCCAAAGACACCGTGGAAGAAAAGATTCTGGCATTGCAAAATCGCAAAAAGCGTCTTGCAAGTGCATTGATTACAACAGAGGAAAGTTTCTTTAAGTCCTTGAGCAAGGCGGATATTCAGGAAATATTGAATTAATTTAATTTTATACCTCCTGACATACTGTTGTCATAGTACTCTTTGATTTTTGCATTCACATTCAAAAATCAAATCATGAATTTTATATCTGTACGCATTATTACCGCTGACGTAAAGCAACTTGCAAACTTCTATGCACGTATTACCTGTTTCGAACCAATCTTCTATACGCCGGACTTTGCAGAACTCCAGACCAAAACCGCTACCCTGGCGATTGGTAGTACCAGGACTTTACAAGCATTTGGTGGCGATCATATCGCCAAAGCCGCTGAAAACAGAACGGTAATTTTAGAATTTTATACGTCTGATGTAGATCAGCTTTACGAGGATCTAAAAGAATTTTTAAGCTCAGCCATTGTTCAGGAACCAACCACTATGCCTTGGGGTAATCGTTCGCTTCTGTTCCGCGATCCGGACGGAAATCTGGTTAATTTCTTCACCCCCTTGAGCCCGGAGGCTATGGAAAGATTTAATAGCCGGTAAGTTAAGCCACTGATTAGCCTTTGAAAAAGTGGATTACCCAGGTTCCTTTAAGATGTTTAGGTATTCCTTGGCCGGGATGAGCTCAGCACCCAGACTCATAAGATGGTCATTAGGAAGTTGACAATCAATCAGGCTGAACTTTCCGCTCTGACAAAGGCTAATCAACGCCGCTTTTGAAGCATTACTCATTAAACTGAACATACTTTCACCACAAAATACTTTGTTGATGATGAGCCCATATAGGCCGCCTACCAGCTGCTCTTTATGCCAGACTTCTACGCTGTGTGCCAGACCTGCATGATGAAGGTTGATATAAGCTTCCTGCATGTCTTCCGTAATCCAGGTTCCCTCCTGCCCTTGCTTGCTGCGGTCTACATTGGCGCAGCTATTGATCACCCCTTCAAAGGATTCATCCCAGCTGATGCGGAAAAGACCGCTCTTCAACACCTTCTGCATGGATTTACTTACGCTGATGCGGTTCGGAAAAATGACACACCGCTCATGCGGTGCGAACCAAAGGATCGGGTCACCCTCACTGAACCAGGGGAATATACCACTTGCATAGGCATTTTTCAGTCGCTCGGCACTAAGATCCCCGCCAATGGCCAGCAGCCCATCGGGCTCGGCGAGTGCCGGATCAGGAAACGCAAGATAAACTTCATCAAGTCCAAATACCATGCTGCAAGTATAGCTATTTAAGTATTGTTTCTATGCCCTCAATACGCTCAAGAGGTGCAATAAGGCCAACTGCACGCGAATGTGCCATAGCCTCCGAGCTGCTGTTAAACACGCAGATCTTTATGCCCTTCTCCCTGGCTGGTGCCAGCGTATCCTTAGTAGTTTGTTCATTAACCGGCACAATATTGCGGATATAAATTGCCTCAACCTTCTCCGGATATTTTTCAGCAATGCTGGCATAAATAAAAGGATCCCGCTGAGAGTTATCACCAAAAAACACAAAACGTTGATTCGGAAACGCCGAAATGATGCGCATCACCCGGATCAGTTTACCTTCATGTCCTGTTTTTCCTGACTTCAGGAAATTCGTCCACATCTTGATCTGATTAAGCAGGAACACGCCTTCCGGCAGCTTATTGAAGCGGAAAGTCTCTACCAGGTAATCGTAAAGGTTCCATTCCGAACTGGAAACATAAAAGAAAGGATTGGGCTGGTCGGCCGTTGTATGCGACAGCGCCAGCAAACTATAGTGAAGCTGCACATCACTAAAGGTCTTCCGTGTCCGGGGATTTTTAATGAAAAGCTCCCGCAGCCGGCGGTAAACGGTTGCGGAGTGCGATACCATAATTGTATCATCCACATCAGAAATAAAGGCATACTGGGTGATGTGGGGCACAAATATTGTACTGCTGCATTCTGCCAGTACCTGCTCATCTGCACCCAAAGCCTCTACCTTCACCTGGTGCCAGCCCGGAGCAACCGCTTCTGAGGCCTTCCATTCGAACTTGAAGAACCCATCGTATTCTGTAGTTTGATAGACCTTCTGATCGTGAAAGCTGAGCCGCAGCCTCAAGCCCGGGTAAGGTTTTACAATGAACAGCTTTAACAGATAAAGTATGTTGCTGAACAGGTTATTGCTATACCGTTGAACCGCATTAGCCCGATACCTGAAAGCATTGCCATAGATGACCAGATTTTGGGTATGGCCATAACCATGGTAGACTTTAAGGCTTACGGAATTGTTCATGGATTTTAAAACATCGGGATCAGCAATGTTGTTTTGATATTAAAATACACTTCATGAACCCCAAGCCAGATGGTTTAAAATTGCTGTTCGTTCTTAACCCGGGTTCGGGTAATGGCGAGACAGACTTCAAAGCAGCAATTCAGGAATATTTCTCCGAAAGTGAGCACCAGTACGAAATTTATGAATTACCTAGAGACTGTTCTACTGAACAGATTAAAACCAGGATCAAGGAGGCGGAGCCAGATCGGGTGATTGCTGTTGGTGGCGATGGCACCGTGAAGCTTGTAGCGCAATGCCTGCTACACTCCCAAATGCCTATAGGCATCATTCCCGGGGGCTCTGCAAATGGTATGGCTAAAGAACTCGGCATTTCCGTTGAGGTTAAAGAAGCGCTGGATACAGCGGTCAACGGACAGCCGAAGAAGATCCATGCCGTAGTGGTAAATGATGAGCTTTGCATTCACCTTTCTGACATTGGTTTTAACGCTTACATCATCAAGAAGTTTGACGACCTTCCCCAGCGGGGTATGAAGGGTTATGCCCGCGCTGCATGGCACGCATTATGGAATCATCATAAAATGGAGGTAAGCATCAAGATTAAAGGAGAAGAGATCCGCTCGGAAGCCTCTATGGTTGTCATCGCCAATGCGACTATGTACGGAACCGGCGTAAAGATCAACCCCGAGGGCAGCCTTGAGGATGATGTCTTCGAGGTGATCCTGGTGAAAGATTATAACTTGTTGGAAATCCTGAAGATCCGCTTTACCAATCTGCCGTTCAACCCCAAATCTATTGAAACCTTTAAGACGGATAAGCTGGTTATAAAGTCAAAACATCGCACCCATTTTCAGGTAGATGGCGAGTACCAGGGAAAGGTAAACACCATATCTGCCCATATTATATCTGATGCAATCCGGGTAATCGTCTAACACGGATAAACTTCTTGTAGGCAAGGATGGTATAATAGAGCCTGAAGAACTCCGCGACAATACAGATGCGGAAGAGCCAGCTGAAACCTTGTTCGCCCATGGTAATCACTTCAGGCAGCAGCGTAATAAAACCTATAGAAAGCACCATCAGGAACAATCGGAAAGGAAACTGTATGTAATACATGATCACGCCGTAGCGCTTGAAAAAGTACTGCCCATATGCGGTGAAGAACAATGAAGCATAGATCAGCACGGTTAAGCCGGCCTTGATCATGGAAAAGGCATCCGGTTTTATTTTACCAAGGTGTGTTAGCAGGAACCATACCTGGGCAAACATAAAAATGATGCTGATGAGGTCTAAAAAAGCAAAAAATTTAAAGATCCTGCGCATCGGTGTGTTATTATTAACTTGCTGTAAGTCCAAAGGTTTGTTTAAGTATAATTACCGGATCAGGACAATTTGCCAGGTATTCATTCCCTTTTGAATATTGGCAAACTCCAGGATAATCCCCATCATTGCCTTGCATATCCAAAATCAACTGAAAGTGCAGGTGTGGCGGCCAATATCCGTTCTCCTCTGGAATACCAAAGGATGCAAATTCTTTGCCAGAGGAAATCTTCTGACCCACTTGAAGGCCTGACAGCGAATTAAGGCCTAAATGGCCATATAAGGCATGAAATACAAGCCCTTCAATATCATATTTCAGAATAATTGTGGCGCCATAATCCCCAAAGTGGTCATTGAACCTGAAGCTATGTACCTCAGCATCGTAGAAATTGTAGACCGGTGTACCTGCCGCTCCCCAGATGTCCGTTCCCAGATGCAGTCTCCTTGGTTCATCCGTCCCGCTGAAATGCTGACTCCGGGCATAAATTGTACGATGCTCATTGTAGCCGCCGATGCCGTAACGGCAGTTGTGGTCGGCAAGCGTCTGGCTCACCCATTTACTGAAAATTGTCGTGTCGTCAACGATCTCTGCGCTTAGTTCTGTATTGTTACTGGTGAGATCAAAAGGATATAACCTATCCGTAGCGGCATCAAACGGAACCACGGGATGAAAATAAAGGCCCTTGTTTCCAAGGGCCTCAAAACTTTGTTTAGGCGTCATCTTCTGCGCTTTCGTTTTCTTTACGTTCTCTTGCAATCTTGTCGAAAATCTTATCCATGTGCTCGGTATACTCATTAGTATCGTCTACAAAGAACGTGAGCGTAGGTACTACCCGCGCCTGGTGACGGATCCTGGAACCCAGCTTATAACGGATCTCACCAGCGTGTGAATTCACCGTGTTTACCGACAATGCAGTGTTATTGGTATTTAAGAAGCTTAGATAGACCTTGGCTACAGCCAGGTCCGGGGATACCCTTACCTTAGTAATGGTAACCAGCGTATTTGGAAGATAGGCTGCGCCTTCCTTCTGGAAAACAGCGGCAAGCTCTTCCTGTAGAAGGCCTGCAAACTTCTGTTGACGTTTACTTTCCATAATTGTGTGTGTTAAAACAACAGCTTATCGTATGGATAGCGCTGGGTATGTAAGCCATGCACCATATCATAGAGTAGCTGTTTAAATTCTTCTAAATTCTCTTTGTGCAGTGCAGAAATAAACAGTGCCGGCGCATTGTGCTGTGCCATCCAGCTATTCTTAAAGTCTGCAAGGGTTAGTGTCACCTTCTCATCTTCATGTGTTGATTCTGCGGCCTCTGGACTAACATAAGCATCAATCTTATTAAATACCATGATCGTAGGCTTATCGCGTGCACCCAGGTCTTTAAGGGTCTCATTTACCACATTAATCTGATCCTCAAAGTTGGGATGTGATACATCCACCACGTGGATCAGGATATCGGCTTCACGTACCTCATCAAGCGTAGACTTAAAGCATTCCACCAGGTGATGCGGAAGTTTACGGATAAATCCTACCGTATCAGAAAGCAGGAATGGCAGGTTTTCAATAACCACCTTTCTTACGGTGGTATCTAACGTCGCGAACAACTTATTCTCTGCAAAGACCTCCGATTTGGCAAGCATATTCATGATGGTCGACTTACCTACGTTTGTATAGCCAACCAATGCCACACGTATTAGTTGCACCCTGTTTTTGCGTTGCGTCTCATTCTGTCTGTCGATGTGTTTAAGCCTGTCCTTAAGCAGGGAGATCTTCTCGAGAATCATCCTTCTATCACTCTCAATCTGGGTTTCACCCGGACCACGCATACCGATACCACCTTTCTGACGTTCAAGGTGAGTCCATAAACGGGTTAGGCGCGGCAAAAGGTATTGTAACTGTGCAAGTTCCACCTGTGTTTTTGCCTGAGCCGTTTGTGCACGGCGGGCAAAAATATCAAGTATCAAATTACTGCGATCAAGTATCTTTACCTGGAGCTCACGCTCTATATTTCTGAGTTGTGAAGGTGATAATTCGTCATCAAAAACGACCATATCAATCTCCTCCGACTGTACATAGCCTTTTATTTCGTCAAGCTTTCCGGTACCAACGAAGGTGGCGCGGTCTGGCTTAAGCATTTTTTGAGTGAATATCTCTTCCACTGCGCCACCTGCCGTATCCACAAGAAAGGCCAGCTCATCGAGATATTCTTTGGTTTCTTCCGGTTTTTCGCCGGGTCTGATCACGCCAACAAGAACCGCACGTTCTTGCTTGAGTGCTGTGTCATAAAACTTCTGTTTTCCCATTGTTGAGGCTAAAGGTACAAAAGTTATACCGATCTCAATTCACTGACAAAGCGGTGCATAGCGACCGCCGGATCGTCGGTTTTCATGAAATTTTCACCGATCAGGAAGCCATTAAATCCTGCTTGCTTCAGATCTTTGATAATCACCGGATCACTGATGGCACTTTCGGAGATCTTAAGCACATCATCAGGTATATCAGCTACCAGGTCGAAAGAGTTCTGAATGTCTACAGTGAAGTCGCCCAGATTACGGTTGTTTACACCAATAGCATCAATGTTTGCCGTAATGCTGCGCTGCAACTCCGCCCTGCTGTGCACCTCCAGCAATACACTCAGCCCGAGTTCCTTTGCCTTTGCAGCAAAACTGCTGATCTGCGCGGGGGTTAAAATCGCCGCAATGAGCAGGATAACGTCGGCACCCATCGACTTAGACTCAACGATCTGATATTCATCAATGATGAAGTCCTTGCGCAGGATGGGAATCTCATTGTGCTCCCGGGCTACGGCAAGGTCTGCATAGCTTCCGCCAAAGAAGTCCTGATCGGTAAGTACAGACAATGCGGAGGCACCCGCTGACGCATAGCCTTGTGTCACTTCAGCCACACTCGCTTTACCATTAATTACGCCCTTGGATGGTGAGCTTCGTTTAAACTCCGCAATAATACCGGTACGTTCCGGGTTAAGGAGGAATTCCCTTAAGCTATATGGGCTCCGGGAAAAGTAGCCCGATGTTTCCAGCACATTTACAGGCTTCGCGGCTTTCGCCTTTGCCACTTCCTCTTGTTTACGTATTACGATCTTATCTAATATGTTCATGTTATGCCTCTAACCAGTTAATCATCATTTGTTTGCCATGCTCGGTAAGCACGCTCTCCGGGTGAAATTGCACGCCGCGAACGTCGTAGTCTTTGTGGCGCAAAGCCATGATCTGATCATTCACGTCCCTCGCAGTTACCGTCAAGCAGGATGGTAAGCCCTCATTGCTAACCACCCAGGAATGGTATCGGCCAACCTTAAAGTTCTCTGGGAGATCCTTAAAAGTGAGTTCTCCGGGATCTTTTACATCAATGGCGGTTGCAATACCATGCATGGGACGGCCAAGGTTGAACAGCGTGCCCCCAAATGCTTCCGCAATAGCCTGCTGACCTAAGCAAACGCCAAAGATACTCTTTGTGGGTGCATAGGTGCGAATGACCTCAAGCAGTAAGCCAGCCTCTTCAGGGATGCCGGGGCCTGGTGACAGCAGGATCTTGTCATACTGCTCCACATCTTCTATATTGAATTTATCATTCCTCCATACCACCGCTTCATGGCCAGCCTCATTGATAAGGTGTACCAGATTGTAGGTGAAAGAATCGTAGTTGTCGATTATTAAAACTTTCTTTTTCATGGTGCTTTTAGCTTAGATGTCATTAGCCATTTCCATTGCCTTGCGCAAGGCGGCAATTTTGTTGTTTACTTCATTCAACTCGTTCTCCGGTATAGAGTCGGCTACAATACCAGCCCCGGCACGGTAGTGTAGCTGGTTATTTTTGCTCATGAACGTTCTGATCATTATCGCATGGTTGAACTCTTCATTAAAGCCCATATAGCCGATTGCGCCGCCGTAAAAGTTCCTGGCCAGACCTTCATTTTCGTCGAGCAGCTCCAGTGCACGGTACTTCGGTGCACCGCTCAATGTTCCTGCCGGAAAAGTATCTGCAACCACCTTAAATGCAGTTGCATCATCCTGCAGGTTACCACTCACCTTCGATACCAAATGGATCAGGTGTGAGTAGTACTGGATCTCCTTGAAAGATTTTACCTCTACCCTGTTGCAGTGCCTGCTAAGGTCGTTCCTCGCAAGGTCTACCAGCATAACGTGCTCGGCACTCTCCTTTGGATCTTCTTCCAACTGCTTAGCTAGTATCGCATCGTCCTCATCATTTCCTGTACGGCGGAAGGTACCCGCAATTGGAAAGATATTAGCCGTGTTGTTCTTAATGGTGATCTGTGCTTCCGGCGAAGACCCGAATAGCTTGAAACTGCCATAGTCGAAATAAAACAGGTATGGTGAAGGATTGATGGAACGCAAGCAACGGTAAACGTTGAACTCATCTCCGGTAAAGCCTTGCTTGTATGATCTGGAGGGTACAATCTGGAAGACGTCACCCCGCAGAATATGGGTTTTAAGCTTTTCTACTATGGCGATGAAATCTTCATCACGAAGGTTGGAGCTTTCTTCGCCCTGCGTATTAAACTTATATTCAGGGAAGTTCTTATTCTGGATGAGGTAAGCAATACGCTCAAGTCCTTGTGCCTGCTCACCCTGAAAGGTATTTTCAAACATAGTTACCTGGTTGCGGAAGTGATCCACCGCAATGATGTAGCGGTAGATATGGTACTGCATCTCCGGTATGGCATCATCTTCCGGGGTTTCTGCCTTGAAACTGATGTCTTCAAAGTAAGGTATCGCTTTCCAGGTGAAGTAGCCGAACATGCCGTCGGATACATAACGTTTGTCTGGACGTTCGTTGGTTGCAAAAGCCGACTTAAACGCCTCAATCTCTCCCGGCAGATCAAACTCAGTCTTTGTTTCACTGGTCCCATCAGGGAAGTAGCAGCGAAAGACCTTATTCTTAACCGTAATTCCGGCAACAGGATCTGCACATACGTAACTCACCGCATTTTCACGGCTGTGGTAATCGGAACTTTCCAGCAGGATTGTATTCGGGAATACATCGCGCAGCCGGAGATATATACTCACTGGCGTTGCCGTATCTGCCAGCTTCTTCAGAAAAGATGTTTTAATGTTGAACGTTTTCATCAGTTTGATTTTCTTTAAAAATAAAAAACCCGACGTGGTATACGCCGGGTTTAAATGTGTTTTTAGGTTTATGTTGAAAAACTAAAATGTTTCACATAGCTGCGACGATACTCTTTTCAGAATAACCACGCCACTGCCAGCTTTTTACATTGTTTTTCATTGAAGTAAATTTTTTCTTAGGGAATGAATCCATCGATTGACTCGTAGCTACTGCAGCTTGCAGTAAATCGGATATTTTCATTACATACAAAATTATAAATTATACTTAAAAACCATTATTTCCTTTCAACTTTATGAGATACCGAATAAAGATCTTGATGCATCTGCCTTCACCATCAGCAAAATAGCTACGGTAATGATCAATAATCCCAGTCCGAAGAACATAAAGATACTTTTGTGTTTAGCTACAGCATCAGTTGCTTTTTTGGATTTTGAATTACCGATGGTGATCAGGATAATGGCAATAACCATCATCGAAATGTGTTCCATTTTCCAGTAGCGATTTGAAGCTACGGAACTATCCATTTTGTACCAGTCATTCATGAAATAAAGCAACAAGCCCAATACCAGTTGGATATGTGAACTGATTAACGCAAAAACAGCAAGTTTTCTGTTGCCTTCAGTAAATGGTTTCTTACCTGTGAAGCCTGATAAAGCTGTAATAAAAGCTGCTAATAACAACAAGATAACAACGTATCTCCAGCCTGAGTGTGCACTCCTTAAAATTTCATACATACGGATAGAATTATTTTATTCAAACATAAATAAAAGCACCAAACAAAGAGAATGCCTATTTAGATTTTTACAGGCATTTAATTCGTCGAGGAAATAGGGACACCATTGTTCTCTAACGGAAAGGGAGTGGCATTGAAAATAGCTTAAGATCTAACTTTAAAGACATAAATGATGCATAAATCATCAATCGGCAAACGATTGTGCCTCAATTTGCCATTAAATAGACTCCAAAACCAGTAATATTGGTGTTATATATACATTTCCCGGCATAAAAATGATAGTTTTAACAAAACTATATTCACATGAAGAAAATTTTACTCACGCTAACGCTGGTATTTTCTGCTTCAATGTTATTTGCACAGCAAACTTACCCAGTTAACGGGACTTTCGACAATCGTCCGGGGTTGTTTGCCTTCACCAATGCCAACATTGTTGTTAATGCCAGCAAAACCATCAGCAATGGAACATTGCTCGTGAAAGGTCAGACCATCGAGTCGGTGGGCACAGGGACCTCCATTCCGAAGGGTTATGTTGTTATAGACCTGAAGGGTAAGTACATCTATCCTTCACTTGTCGACGCCTTCAGCAGCTACGGTGTAGATGAACCTGCCCGTACAACCACTGGCTTCGGAGGCAGACAGTCTATTTTTGTATCCACAAAAAAAGGTGCTTACAATTGGAATGAAGCCATACGCCCCGAAACTGAGGTCCGTGGTATTTTCGGCAATGATGATAAAAAGGCTGAGGAACTGCGTAAGGTCGGCTTCGGCAGCGTGAATGTGGTGAACCGTGATGGTATCGTCCGGGGTACCTCCGCGGCCGTTGTCCTGAGCAATGAACGGGAGAACCAGAACATCTTAAAAGGTGAAACCGCAGCTAACTTCTCTTTCAACAAGGGAACTTCAAAAAATGACTACCCCACCTCATTGATGGGCGCCATCGCCTTGCTGCGCCAAACCTATTACGACGCAGCATGGTACGCGAAACAAAAAGAAGAATACAACATCTCACTTGATGCTTTTAACAAGCAGCAGAACCTGCCACAGATTTTTGAAGTTGATGGCTGGCAGAATGTCCTGCGAGCAGATAAGATCGCTAAAGAATTTGGTAAACAGTACATATTCAAATCATCCGGTGATGAGTACCAACGTATTCCGGCGATAAAGGCTACTGGTGCAAGTCTGATCATCCCGATCGCCTTCACAAAAGCCTTTGAGGTAGACGATCCCGCAGATGCAAGGAACATCACCCTTACACAACTTAAGGATTGGGAACTTTCTCCAACCAACCCTGCGGCACTGGAGAAAGCAGGTATCCGCTTCGCAATTACAACGACTGGCTTAGACCAGGTTCGCGACTTCTTGACCAACCTTCGCACTGCTATTGAAAACGGACTGTCGGAAAAGCAGGCATTGCTTTCCACCACAGAAATTCCGGCAAGCATGCTCGGTATCGCCGATAAGGTAGGCACCCTGGATAAAGGAAAACTTGCAAACTTTCTGATTACCTCAGACAAGCTCTTCAACAGCAACAACATTGTGTTTGAGAACTGGGTTCAGGGTAAACGTTTTGTGCTGAACAAGATCAACACCACCGACCTGCGCGGCACCTATAACCTTAACATTGACGGACAACCGGCAATGATCCTGAAGATTGCAGGCACCGGCAGCGGCAACAGTGCAACGGTACAACGTTCCGCTACAGACAGCACCAAGATCAATGCAACATTTAACCGCTCTGGCGACTGGATCAGCATGAGCTTCAGTTTGAAAAACCCTGCTACAGACTTGCGATTAAGTGGCTATGTAACCAGTGAAAAGCCCTTAACATTTAAAGGCGAAGTGGTAAGTACAACCGGCAAAGAAGGTCGGTGGACAGCCAATTTTACGGAAGCGAATAAAGAACAAACTAAAAAAGAAGAACCTAAACAGCTTGCTGCAAATGGCGAGCTCATCTACCCTTTTACCAGCTTCGGATTGAGTACTGCACCTGGTCAGGAAGCTGTATTACTTAAAAACGCAACCGTATGGACTAACGAAAAGGAAGGTATCCTGCAAAATGCGGATGTACTCCTGGAGAACGGTAAGATCAAAGCCGTTGGTAAAGGTCTTTCTGCAGCTGGTGCCAAAGTAATCGACGCTACGGGCAAACACATCACCCCAGGTATTGTCGATGAGCACTCGCACATTGCAATCACTGGTGGCGTGAACGAGGGTGCGCAGTCTAACTCTGCAGAGGTACGTGTTGCAGACGTGGTGAACCCTGAAGATGTAAATATTTACAGACAGCTTGCCGGTGGGGTAACCACCTCCCATTTGCTGCATGGATCTGCCAACCCAATTGGCGGACAAAGTCAACTGATTAAATTACGTTGGGGTAAAAATGCCGAGGAGCTGAAATTTGGCGGCAACGATGGCTTCATCAAGTTTGCACTGGGTGAAAACGTTAAGCAGAGTAACTTCGGTACAGGCATGCGCTTCCCGGTTACCCGCATGGGTGTGGAACAGGTGTTTGTAGATGACTTTACACGTGCTAAAGAATATAAAAAGGCAATGGCTGCTAAAGGTAATACTGCCCGCAGAGACTTAGAACTGGATGCATTGGTAGAGATTCTCGACAACAAGCGTTTCATCACCTGCCACTCTTATGTACAGTCGGAAATTAACATGCTCATGCATGTTGCCGACAGCCTTGGTTTTAAGATCAATACCTTCACCCACATCCTGGAAGGCTATAAAGTTGCCGACAAGATGAAAGCGCATGGAATTGCAGGCTCAACCTTCTCTGACTGGTGGGCCTACAAGATCGAAGTTGCAGAGGCCATCCCATATAATGGTGCCATCATGCACAACGTTGGCATCACCACTGCATTTAACTCTGACGATGCGGAAATGGCCAGAAGACTGAATCAGGAAGCCGGTAAGTCTGTACTTTATGGTGGTATCCCTGAGGAAGAAGCATTGAAGCTGGTTACGCTTAACCCGGCTCGCATGCTACACATCGACAGCCGTATTGGTAGCCTGAAGGCAGGGAAAGACGCGGACGTGGTAATTTGGTCTGCAAACCCCTTGTCTATTTATGCGAAAGCAGAAAAGACCTTCGTAGACGGAATCGCTTATTGGGACATCGATCGTGACACAAAAGTACGTGCGGATCAGCAGACCGAAAGGGCAAGGATCATTAAGAAAATGCTGGACAGCAAAAATAAGGGCGGCAAGACGCAAAGAGCGGCTGCAGCAGCGCCACGCATTTACAACTGCGAAACCCTTGAAGATTATGCTGCGGAATTCAATACTTTAGAAAGGAGCCATTCACATGAATAAATATATTATCGTTGCAGCACTTGGCCTGTTCAGCGCAGCAGGTTTTGTAAGCAAGAACAGCTTTGCGCAGGCCAATATCTCACCTGCACCTAAACAAAGTCAGGCCATCGCGATCACTGGCGCAACCATTCATATCGGTAACGGCAGCGTGATCGAAAATGGCACTGTAGTGTTCGATAAAGGCAAGATTGTCTCTGTTTCTGCAGGCAGCACTGTACAATCTGGCGCAACAGAGATCAAGGCGAACGGCAAGCACGTTTATCCCGGATTCATTGCCCCAATAACCAACCTTGGACTGACCGAGTTCGAGTCGGTAAAAGCGACCCTCGACTTCAACGAGATTGGCAACATAAACCCACACATCCGCTCCCTGGTGGCGTACAACACCGACTCAAAGGTGCCAGCAACGCTGCGCTCTAATGGTGTGCTCATGGCACAGATCACACCACAAGGCGGCACCATAGCCGGAAGCTCCTCCGTAGTGCAACTTGATGCCTGGAACTGGGAAGATGCCGCCATCCGCACCGATGATGCCATTCACATGAACTGGCCGACCATTCCACGTGGACGCTTTGGACGTATGGCCATGTCTGAAGAAGCAATGCGTGAACGACGTGATGCTGCACTGGCAGACCTGGAGGCTTTCTTCGCAGAGGCCCGGGCTTATGCCGAAGGTAAACCTGCAGTGATCAACCCACGTCTTGCTGCAATGAAGCGCGTATTTAATGGCTCGGAAAAATTGTTCATCAATGCCGATAACCAGAAGGATATTGTGTCTGCAGTGAACTTCGCCAAAAAGCAGGGTATTACCCCGGTTATTGTGGGTGCTGATGAGGCCTACCTCATCACTGACTTCCTAAAGGAAAACAATGTCTCCGTAGTGATTAAACAACCACATGCACTACCGAACGCTGTGGATGATGACGTGAACATGCCTTATAAGAACGGTGCACTGCTGGCAAATGCAGGAATTCCGATTGTGATCAGCATAGACGGTTACTGGCAACAACGTAACCTGCCCTTTATGGCAGGCACGGTATCTGCCTGGGGCCTGGATAAAGAAAAGGCGCTGCAAGCAATTACGTTGAACACAGCCAGGATTCTTGGGATCGACAAAACGGCAGGAAGCCTCGAAGTCGGCAAAGATGCTACGCTTTTCATTTCTTCGGGCGATGCTTTAAACATGACAACAATCAATGTGGAAACTGCTTTTATTCAAGGCAGAAACATCTCCCTTGATAACCTGCATAAACAGCTGAACAAGAAATTCAGCGAGAAGTATGGCCTTAAAGTTAACTAGGCCGTATATGCAAAAGAGCGACCTTTATGGGGTCGCTCTTTTTGGTTAACTAATATTCATAAAAAACAGCTGTTGGGGAAGGAGTCGAACCTTCAAGGAGTAGTTAGCCCTTACGGGTTTCCAGATTCTCCGCCACCGAGACAAGGAGGTGTGTTTGCCAGTTCCACCACCCAACAGGATCGAAGCAAGTTTTTAAAAAGAACGTTCATTTTTCCGTCTTGCTTGATACAAATGTAACAACACTTCCATTATGTTGCAAATATTATAATGAATTATTTTTATTATTATGAATTTAATAATTACATTAGCCATATGCAATTAATCTCTTAAACGATGCTAAAGAAAGAAAGCCAAAATTTAGAAATTGATAATCTTGATATAGAAATCCTAAAACAGCTCATGCAGGATGCCACTAAGCCTTACACCGAAATCGCTAAGGATCTGATCGTTTCGGGTGGTACGATCCACGTAAGGATGAAAAAGTTGAATGAAATGGGTATTATCAGGGGCTCACACCTGATCATAGACCCACAGAAAGCGGGATATGACATCTGTGCCTTCCTCGGAATCTACCTGGAGAAAGGAATTCAGTATAAAGATGCTGTAAATCAGCTTAGCAAAATTAAAGAAGTTGTAGAGCTTCACTACACTACAGGCGCTTACAGCATGTTTGCGAAGATCATTTGCCGGGATACTTCCCACCTCAGACATGTACTTAACGAGGAGATCCAGGCCGTTGAAGGTATTCAACGTACAGAAACCCTGATATCCCTGGAGGAAAGTATCCGCCGGCAAATAGAACTTGGCTAAATTATTTCTTAAACATATTCTTTAAGGCTTCCAGCTTCGATTGTAAGTCGCCCTCGGGCTGCTTTGCTTTCGAAGCGGAATTTTTCGTTCCTGCTGCCTTTACATGGACTTTCTCTTTAGTACCTTTTGCCGCAGCAGGCTTGCCGGTCCGCATAGACAATGAGATCCGCTTGCGGGCCTCATCTACTTCAGTTACCATAACCTCAACACGCTGACTTACTTTTACCACATCATTTGGATTAGCCACAAAGCGATCGGCAAGTTGACTGGTATGTACCAAACCATCCTGGTGCACGCCGATATCTACAAAGGCCCCAAAGTTCGTAATGTTGGTTACAATGCCTGGTAGTTTCATGCCAACTTTGAGGTCTTTGATCTCATTCACCCCTTCCGTAAAGGCAAACGCTTCAAACTGCTCCCTTGGATCACGACCAGGCTTGGCCAGTTCCTTCAAAATATCATTCAGGGTTGGCAGACCAATTTCATCACTCACATACTGTTGCGGCTTGATTTTTTTCTGCAGCTCAGGATCTTTCATCAGCTGACTCACACTGCAGTCCAGATCACGAGCCATCTTATTTACCAGCGCATAGCGCTCGGGGTGTACCCCGCTGGCATCCAGGGCATGTTCCGCATTGCGGATCCTTAAGAAACCTGCAGCTTGTTCAAAGGCCTTATCACCAAGTCGCGGTACCTTCTTCAAGCTCTCACGATTCTTGAAAGCACCATGCGTATTGCGGTAAGTAACTATATTTTGTGCAAGTTGCGGACCAAGGCCAGAAACGTAGGCTAGGACCTGCTTAGAAGCGGTGTTCAATTCTACACCCACAGCATTTACACAACTGATCACGGTGTCATCCAGCGACTGTTGCAGCTTCTGCTGGTCAACATCATGCTGGTACTGCCCTACCCCGATAGACTTCGGATCTATCTTTACCAACTCTGCAAGTGGGTCCATCAGGCGACGGCCGATGGACACTGCACCCCTGACGGTGATGTCCTGCGTAGGAAACTCTTCACGCGCAACTTCAGAAGCCGAGTAGATGGAAGCACCGTTTTCATTCACCATCACAACAAGCACGTTCTCCAGATTCAAGCCCCTTACAAATGCTTCCGTTTCCCGGCCCGCGGTACCATTGCCAATGGCGATGGCTTCAATGTTATGCTTTGCACATAGCTCCTTCAAGGTTGCGGCAGCTTTCGCTACATTCCCCTGACCTGTATGCGGATAGATGGTTACATTTTCCAGCAATTTACCTTGTTCATCCAGGCAAACCACCTTACAGCCGGTTCTGAAGCCCGGATCTATTGCAAGCACACGCCGCTGTCCCATCGGCGCTGCGAGCAGCAACTGCCGGGCATTTTCAGCGAACACACGGATTGCTTCCTCATCAGCGTGTTCCTTAGAGAAGTTGCGGATCTCTGTTTCCATAGCCGGACCGAGCAATCGCTTATAACAATCTGCAATAGCCAATTGAAGCTGCCCCACAGCCGCTCCTTTACCTTTGATGAATTGGCGCTCAAGGATCGTAATTGCACCTGCCTCAGGCGGCATGATGTCCAGCTTCAGGAAACCTTCCTGTGCGCCCCTGCGGATCGCCAGTATACGGTGTGAAGGTGCCGACTTCAAAGGCTCTTCCCAGTCGAAATAATCCTTGTATTTAATGCCTTCCGCTTCCTTGCCTTTTATAACGGTAGATTTAAAGCTTGCTTTCTGCTTGAAATATTCCCGCATCGCCGTTCTGGTCTCCGCATGCTCATTGATAATCTCAGCAATTATATCCCTTGCTCCGGCAAGCGCTTCCTCGGTATTGTTCACACCGAGTTCCGTGTTTATGAACTTTGCTGCCTCAGCATCGGGGTTTAGCTGCTGCTTTTCCAGGATGGTTAAAGCTAATGGTTCCAATCCTCTTTTTCGGGCTTCAGAAGCTCTGGTTTTACGCTTCGGCTTGTATGGCAGATATAAATCTTCAATCGCAGCTATCGTAGCAGCATCGTTAATTTGCTTTTCGAGTTCCGGACTAAGCTTATCCAGTGCAGTTAAGGCCTTCAGAATGGCCTCGCGGCGTTTGTCCAGCTCACGCAGCTGCTGAAACCTGTCGCGGATCCCTGCAACCTGCACCTCATCCAGACTGCCAGTCATTTCCTTACGATACCGGGAAATGAAAGGTACAGTAGCGCCCTCATCTAAGAGCGTGATGGTTGCATTAACCTGTTGCGCAGACAATCCAAGCTCTGCAGCAATGATGTTTGAATGTTGACTCATGTCGATTTTATTAAAACAAAAAATCCCGCAGCTCAAAGCTAACGGGACTATGTTCTTACTATTAGGTGTTATACTATTTGTTAATGTACATTACTTCTTTAACCGCTTTGATTACACGCTCTGCATTCGGCAAGCTTGCAGCAATTAAAGTAGGCGCATATGGAAGCGGTACGTCAGCGCAAGTAATACGTAGTACCGGCGCATCAAGGTGGTCAAAAGCGTTTTTCTGAACATTGAAAGCAATCTCAGATGAGATAGATGCCAATGGCCACGCTTCTTCAACAATTACCAATCTGTTGGTTTTCTTTACAGAGTTGATGATGGTTGCATAATCGATCGGACGTACAGTACGTAAGTCAATCACCTCTACATTGATACCTTCTTTAGTCAATTCTTCAACCGCAGGATTTACCGCACGGGTCAACATTTTACCGAAAGTTACGACAGTAACATCAGTACCTTGTTTTACCACGTTTGCTTTACCGATCTCCAGGTAGTACTCTTCCTGAGGCACATCGCCTTTATCACCGTACATAACCTCAGACTCCATGAAGATCACTGGATCCGGATCAATGATAGCTTGTTTTAACAAGCCTTTAGCATCATATGGTGTAGATGGAACAACAACCTTTAATCCAGGAGTGTTCGCATACCAGTTTTCAAAATTTTGGGAGTGCTGTGCACCTAACTGACCAGCATTTCCGGTCGGGCCACGGAAAACAATAGGGATGGAGAACTGACCACCACTCATTGAAAGCATTTTCGCAGCACTGTTAATGATCTGATCGATCGCTACAAGAGAAAAGTTGAAGGTCATAAACTCAATAACCGGAATCAATCCATTCATTGCAGCACCAATGCCAATACCGGTAAAACCTAGCTCAGCAATCGGCGTGTCAATAACACGTTTATCACCAAACTCATCAAGCATACCTTGACTAACTTTATAAGCACCGTTATATTGCGCAACCTCTTCTCCCATAAGGAAAATGTTTTCGTTCTTACGCATTTCTTCGCTTAAGGCTTCACGCAAGGCTTCTCTAAACTGAATTTCTCTCATTGTTTATTCAAGTATTAACTGGCGCAAATATAACTATTGTAACTTAATTAAAAAGTAGTGTTTTAATTACAATTACAGGGTGTTATGTAGACTTATCTTTATTAAATAGATACTGTATTACAATTACGAAGAATCCCAATACGTTTATGGTTGTCGTTCCAAGGAGTGCAATCAGCACAGCTTCCGGCAGCACTAACACTTTCACGCCCACTAACACCAGGATTGAGATAACACTAAAAAGCCAGAAACTTGTGAGTAGATAAATTCGATGTGAATAGCGCTTTCTCGCTTCAACATTCTGAGTGAAGTTAAGCAGCGTTATAGAATCATATTTATCCTGGTAAGTGCTTTCCGCACTAGCCTGCGTCTCTTTATCGGGCGTGGCCGGGGTTCCAGCGAGATCTTGCCGTAGATTATCTGCGATGTTGTCTGGCATCAATTCGTCCCGATGAATTTTCTGAAATAGACCGACATTTCTTCATTAGGAATAACACTAAGGCTTTGGCTTTTAGCCTTTGTCCAGGGTGAATCATCCTTATGCGTCCAGTTTGACAATTGAATACCACCAATGTCTTTTCCTACTTTCCAAGCATCATCTATAGCTTTTTTAGCGGATTCATCCAGCTTTCCATCCCCAAACCTGTTCTCAAAGGGATTCACTGCGATCTTGCTGCTGCCGAACATTTTATAGTCTTTGTAGACGGTCTGAACGACAGGCCCGTAATCCCATGTTTCTATCGGCTCAACAATTAAAGGGCTTCCCTCTAGCGCCAAATGAATTCCATTGGCAATATAGATGAGCTTTTGGAGTTTCATGTGGGTTAAGTACGACTTCTCCTTAATCGCTTTATCAACAAATATGGAAGCAATTTGATTAGCGGAATACATAGCTTTAATCTTATTCATCAAATATAACACATTCTGCATCAACAAATAACAACCTCACCAATAGACTTATGGTTTTGACATAATGTTAATGGTTTTGAAATTCAATTTTACATGCAAGATATACCATGACGTTACATACCACAAAGCGTGGTATAAGGTGAATAGGTGAAACTTTCTTCGTTTGTGGTCGGCGTAAATGGAATTTCGTCGTTAAACAACTCCGCAAGCTTTTCTTGCAGCAAAGCCACAAACTGTTGCTTTATCCCTTCCAGGCGCTCCCCTTCCAGCGGCATCTTCGCCTTGCCTTCCATAAACAAAGCGCCTTCTGTTCGCAGGTTCCTGATGCTATACAAATGCGGTTCTACACTTGTTTGGCGATTTGCCTGCTCAAAAACATGGGTATAAAACAAGGTCTGTATCAAAGCTTTATTCTGCTTTTTACCGTTTGTCTCGAAAACTTCTTCAAGGGAGTTAAAGCGCAGGTCATCACTTCCCGTTTTATAATCAACGATGCGTATAAGGCCGTTTTTTTCGTCGATCCTGTCAATAATGCCGTGCAGGCGGATAACTTTCTCCTCACCTTTCACCTTGAACCTGAAGCTGATCTCATCTTTTTTCTCCAGCCCGAGCAGGCGGAAGGGTGCATGTGCCTCATCTTGGTCGAGCACAATGTTGGCATATGCAGCAACAATCGCAAGCACTACCTTCTGCATACCGTTATGAACCACCTGGTGCTTATCATCATCAAAAACCACCTTTGCATAAGCCCGCTCGCATAGGCTTTCCAGTTCTTTGCGCTTCTCGCTGATCCGCTCCCTGGTCATCATCGCATCCGTTTTCAGCAGTTCACGATAAAAGGTTTCCAACACCCAATGGAGCATCAAGCCAATCACATTAGCCTCCACATTCTCCACCACATCTTTCGGCTCCTCAATTTTTGCTACATAGCGGTAGAAGAACTGTAGCGGACAGGTGACATAAGTAGTCAGCGCACTTGCGGAGAGCCTGTTTTCACCGGTCAGATATTTATTGAGCAAGCCCATCACCTGCGGATCTTTCTTGATCATCACCGGCACCTTGCTTTCTGTAGTAACATCCTGCTGGTGTATGAAATAGTTGAAGTCGTAGCCGCTCTCATACTCAAGCTGCCGCAGGAACCTGCTGGGTTCCCCGGTGTTGCTTTCATCCGTTTGCACATTGTACACCAGACTGATCTTGTCCGCCCTTTGCAGTAGCCGGTAAAACATGTATGCAGAAATGGCATCCAGGTTTTCAATCACCGGTAAGCCATGGGCACGGCGGATGCTATCAGGTATAAAACTGGTAGCAATACTGGTCTGCGGTAGGATACCCTCATTCACACCAAGCACGTAGATGTGCTCAAAATCGAGGTTCCTGCTTTCCAGTAAACCCATAACCTGTATACCTTCAAGCGGCTCTCCGGCCAGCGGCACCGAAATACCCTGTACGGCTTTTTGGATCAGTGAGAATACGAATTGCAAAGAAAATCCCTCCCTTGATAGCTGAAGATGTTCTGTCAGGGTATCATGTAACCTGTTCAGCTCTTTCAGCGCTGCAATAAAGAGATCTGCTTCGGTCTGTTTAAGGGTCTTCTGCGCTAATTGCAACTCCAGAATGTACTTGATTACGGTCTGGAAAGCAAGTGTGGCATCTTCCACCCTTTTCACTGGGTTGAAAAACAACGCCAGCAAGCCTTTCTGACCAATTAACCTGGATACCGGCACTTCTACCAGTTGCTCCAGGATCAGCTTATCCATGATCTTGTTGCGGCTCCTTTCAGACGCTCCGGTGAGTGGGTGGGATAGAAAAGCTTCAACCTCCTTAAAGTTCACGGTATCTTTTTTCCCCTCTATCATCTGTGTTTGCACGCAAAGCCATAGATCGGCCAGACCATAAACGGAAGAAGCGGCGAGCGGATAACCCATGGTCACGTTCAGGTCCACCTTATGCTGACCGCTGGCATCATTGTACTGCGTAGGAATCGTCTGCAGCACTGGCAGCAGCAGGGTTTCATCCGCAAGAATCAGTGCAATCTGGCCGGCATGCTGCGCTTCCTTCAACAAAGGATAGTCCTGCTGCAAAGTTTCATGCAGCACCTTTGCTTCCGCAGCATGGCCCTGGGTCTGATATACATTTACCGTTTTTTTCCTTGCTTTAAGGAAGGAACGTTCCCCCGCAAAAGCATTCTGCAAGCCGTTACGCTCGAAGTTCTTTCTTAAGAATAAGCCTGCTTCCTGCGATTTGTCCTGCATGTAGTAGGTGTCGGTGTCAAAGTAGAAAATGGCCTTACATTGCGCCTGCAGTCTGCTGAATACCACAGCCTCAGCCTGACTTAACGCATTAAAACCCACAAACACCAGCTTACCACCCTCAAAAGCATCGGCAAAGTCAGGTTTTGCAGGTCTGCCTTCCGCCAACTGACGATATACTTGTCCAATTGTAATCATCCCTTTTTCACGAAGTTCAGCATGGAACTCGTCATAAAGGGTCGGCATCCTGCGCCACATTCTGATGAACTGCTCCTGCTGTTTTTTCTGCTTACCCTCCGAATAGGAGCTCCAGAAGCTTCTTAAAAACTCCTGCTGCTCGGGTGTGAGGTAATCAAATTGCAGGTCGATCTCTGCAATGTCTTCCAACTCCTGGAACAACTTCACCGCATCCACCAGATCACTATCCAGCTGCGCGAAGTCGCTCAGAATTACCCGCGCAATGGGGTAAAACTTAGCGGGCTCCATCGGGTGCCCTCCTTCGGCAATAACCAGCTTATTATAAACCTTAAACAAGGTGAAGAACTGCGTAAAGGCATCTGCGATATTCAAGCCCGCCGATAGTGCGAAGAACTCCTGTATGGTGTAGAAAGAAGGACTCCAGAATGGCTTCTGTATAATGTCTGCAAGGTGTTTCTGCAAGTATGCCACCGGACGTTTGTTGTTAAAAACAATAGCCGAATGTTGCAGCTGCCCGCCAAGCTCATCTACCAAGTGTTCTGCGACTTCTCTTAAAAATGCTTTCATCTATTTATTGTTATGACCTACTGGTCAAATGAAACTCCTGCGTATTCAGAAGCTCAAACTTGTTTCAATTTCCCCGTTACTGCATAAAACAGATACGTTTGCACGTTCTTGTAACCCATTTCCAGCAGCAGATCACGATAGTGTGTCACCTGTTCAATGTGTTTACTGCTTTGCTCCATGGTAAACTTGTAGTCGATGATCGTCAAACCTTTCTCATTGATCAACACGCGATCGGGCCGGTACTGCTTGCCATGACGGTCTATGATCGTTTGCTCCGATAAACTTTGGGTGCTGCTACGCGGTAATTTCTGTAGCTCCTGATTTTCCAGTACAGCGCTGGCCTGAACCCTCAGATGTGGCAACTCCTCTGCCTTGAATGTCCCGGCAGCGAGCATGTTACCCAATACAGCCTCCAGTTCTTCGGGGGTGTTCGCGAGTGCCAGGACCTCATGTAAGATGCTACCCATGCGCCCGGCGGTATTCCCGGTGAGCAGATCGAAATCGCGTCTTTTTAGATCGGCATCAAAGACTTCATTCAGCCGGTCTGAAGTTGGATAAATGTCCAACTTTATGGCAGGTTTAAGATCTTCAGCATCTCCTTCTGTATGCACCGGCTCATCAAGAACGAAGCTTCCTTCTGGTGAAATGTCGAATTCCAGTACCTTGATCAGCAGGTCGCCAATGTTGGTGATCGAGTCTGTCTTCTTACCCATGGTACTAATGTATAGGTATTCTTTACTCCGCGTTGTGGCTACGTAAAGCATGTTCAGCGCATCCATATTGTTAAACAGCAACTCTTCGAAGTATGGTTTAGCAACACTGGAGTTACCAAGATCCTTATTGTACTTCAGCGGAATACTCTGTAAATGGTGATATGGTGTACCTTCAGAAGGCACCCAGAAGATGCTGTTGGTCTTCCCATTGATGTCCCAGTTGCAGAAAGGCAGCAATACGGCTTTAAATGCAAGTCCTTTAGCCTTATGAATGGTCACGACCTGTACTGCATCTGCATTCTCGGAAGATGGCAGGGTCTTTCTGGCACCTTCCTCATTCCAGTACCTCAGAAAAGCGGTTATACCTCGTTCTCCCTGTCGGGTGAAGTTCCCGCAGAGGTCGCGAAAAGCAAAGAGATACGGTAGGTGCCCGGTTTGTTTATCCAATCCATAGGCCCGCATGATCCTTTCGATCAGCTCGGGTAAGGGCTGCTGTATCCAGCTTTGCCAGTTAAGGCAGAGCTCCGGCGGCAGTACGGTAGTAAGTTGATCCAGCGTCTTGAATTTTAGGGCAAAGTAATGTGAGGTTTCCACCTGCCTGTCCTGCAGACGTGCATAAAGACTTATGCAGTTTGCTTTGTAGAGCGCCGTGTTAGACGGCAATCCGGCCAGCACATTCAATGTATTTAGCAGAAGCTTCACAGCACTGTTGTTGGCCAGCAGCAATGCTTCCCCGGAGATTACCGGAATGCCATTCTCAAGCAATGCTTTTACCACTGCTACGGCTTCCGCATTCTTGCGTACCAGCACACAGATGTCCCGCAGCTTATAATCTCTTTCATCCAGCAACACCCGAACTTCAGCCAGCATTAAGTTTATGGCTTCCTGAGTATAGTTGTTTTTCCCTACCGGATTGCCAGCAGCGTCAGTTTTGATCACCTGAAACTTTATGGTACCACCATCAAGGGTGCGAGGCGTTAGCTTCTGTGCAGAGCCGGCATATACATCGGTAACGATGCGGTCAAAACCTTGTTCAGACCACCATCCCGGAAGACCTGGATCTGCCTCCTGACAATCGATGGTGCTGTTCAGCTGCCTTTGCAGTACATCAGGAAGGTCTTTAAACAATCGGTTATTGAAGTTGATGATGTTTGCCTTACTTCGGTAGTTCTCTTCGAGGCTGTCATCCATAACATTGTGTGCCCCAAGTTCAAGCTTTGCCTGCTGATGCAGGATGTTCCAGTCGCCATTGCGCCAACGGTATATCGACTGCTTGGTATCACCGACAATCAGGTGGTCGATAAGCGTATTGCTTGGGGAAGCAATAGCGTTGCTCAGCAAAGACTTAAAGCTCCCCCACTGGTTTGATGAAGTGTCCTGGAACTCATCAAACAGGAAATTCTTAAATCTGCCGCCCATTTTCTCCCAGATGAAAGAAGGATTGTCGCCCGCATCATCTGTTATACCCTTTAAAAGGTTCTGTGCATCACTGATCAGTAAGTTTTTACTTTCATCACGATAGTCCTTTAGCAAGGCTGCCATCTCCTGCATAAGTCGCAGGAAGTAAAGATTTTTATTGAAGCTTTGTGCCAGCACATAATCGGCAAGCCCCTCCACATATGTTTGATGCAGCTTCTTTAACAAGGGATTAAGTTGATCGTATAGTTCATGACTAAGCCCTTTCTGGAACCATTGTTCCGGGTCGTCAATTAGCTTCACCAGGTTATTGACCTTACTGAAGTCACCCTCTGCGACGCGTTTTAAATTGAACAATGGTGAACGGGACTTTCCCTTTAACATATTTGGATCCACGTCCAGCACATTGAACAGCGACCAGCCATCGGTAGCCATCTCGAGGATCTGCTCTTCAAACTGCCGGATGTTTTCCCTGGTAAGGGTCTGGTAGTCCTTAAAGAGATCATCCAGATCAACAACCTGCGCCAACGCGTCTATAGCATGCTCGAAAGGCTGATAACGCTCCTTAAAGATCTCACTACTCAGATCAAGCAGCTCACGACGGTAATTCCAGCTCGTGTTATTGTTTATGCGCTCCAGTGCCAGGTCTATGATCCAGCGCAGCAGCTGCGGCTTGGAGTCTAATGCCTTATCAAGCCTGTCGGCCAATTCATTTTTTACCTTATCATAGTTCATCTCCAGCGCGTAACCTGAGTCGAGGCCTAACTCAAAGGCAAAACCCCGGATTACCTTTTGCACAAAGCCGTCGATGGTGCTTACCGAAAAACGACTGTAGTCGTGCAGGATCTTGCGATAAATAATGTCTGCTTGTTCTTTAAGGCTATGCTCGTTAAGCTTCGGATGGGCTTTCAGTACCAATTCCCGATAGGCAGCAATCTTACCTGAAGTGTCACCTTTGGCAAGGCCCTCCAGCACTTCCAGAATACGGGTCTTCATCTCTTCCGTAGCCTTATTGGTAAAGGTTACTGCAAGTATTTCCCGGTATTTGGTATCGCCACTGAACAACAGGGTAAGGTAATGCACCGTCAGGCTGAATGTCTTGCCGGAGCCGGCAGATGCCTGAAGTATTTTGATGGGTTGAAGCATATACAAAGAAAATACTAAATTAAGTGAATAAGCGGCATTGCAGAATATTTATACGCCAGGAGGTAATTCCCCCGGAGCACAGGAAACAAGATTATTCTAAAGTACTGCAACGGATCTTACTTTTAGATCGTCTACCTATTAAACAACAATGAGATATGAAAAACTTCAACTACAGACTTCCATTATTCTTTTCGTTATTAATCCTGCTGGCGAGCTTCAGCTTACAGGCACAGGAGAAAACCAAACGTATCGGCAACAAACCGCGCATGGGTTCCAGCAATGCAAGCTTCCTGGTAACGAAAGGGCATCAGGTAGGTATCAAGATGAAGGCTGGCCGCAAACCCCTGCAGCTGTTAAGCCTGGAGTTTGGCGCCAACAACTACATACAAGATTCCATCCCCTTTAAGGTTAATGTTTACCAGTTTAACAAGGAGCAACCATCAGATAGCTTCACTAAGGAAGCTATTGTCGCTACAGTGCCTCCAGGCAAGAACCGTATAAACGTTGATCTGTCTAAATATGATATAATAGTAAAGGGTGATATTCTGGTTTCAATTGAGTTCCTGAAGTCAATGGGCACGAGTCTCAGCTTCTCCATAGGCTTGTTTAACGGAGGCACTTATAGGTACGAAGGCTCGGAATGGAAGAAAATGCCGGTCGCGGGTGCAGATTTTAATCTAACCGTAAAGAAGCTGTAACCATCGATTAAGTTAAAGAAAGTTCGTGCAATCCTCCAGATTTAATTACGCTACAAAAACACTAGGCTTTATTTTTGTAACTATATTTAAAATACATAATACATACTTCAGTACATACCTGATGTCTACACAAGAATAAACGCTAAACAAATGAAAAAATTGATCCTATCCCTGGCGCTTGCCTCAGCATTCTCCATTACTGCCTTTGCGCAGAACAAACCGGCAGCGGCTAAAGAAGGTACCAAAAAAGAAGCTGTCACCATTTACAACCCACAGGCAAATGCACAGGCAGACATCGATGCGGCGGTAGCGCGGGCGGCAAAATCAAATAAGAACGTATTGGTTCAGGTTGGTGGAAACTGGTGCATCTGGTGCATTCGCTTTCACGACCTGGTTGACAAGACTCCGGAACTGAACAAGTATTTAAAAGATAACTACGAGTGGGTGCTGGTAAATTATAGTCCTGAAGCTAAAAACACGGCTGTATTGAATAAACTTGGCAATCCTGGTCGGTTCGGATACCCGGTGTTTGTCATACTCAATGGCAAAGGTGAAGTCCTGCACATACAAGACTCTGGTTATCTGGAAAGAGATGCGCAAGAAGCCAAAGCCGATGGACCCGGCCACAGTATTCAAAAGGTTCAGGGATTCCTGAAAAACTGGACCACCGCAGCGGTCAAAGCACCTGCCCAATCCTAAAAACTAATGCATAAAAGAGGCCTTTGCAATATTGCAAAGGCCTTTTTTATTGGACATTTTTATTCCCCGTCCCCATATTTAAAGAAGGTATTTACCGTAACCGGCAATTTTCCGCTTGCTTCAAACTCATTACTGAAAATCGATGCAGCTGCATTTTGCATAAACCCTTCTTTCTGGTATGCAATCAACAATGCTTTACTGTTCTCCAGTCCCGGCCAGCTTGCAAGGTTGTAAGGGTTAGCGAAAATGGCAAAAGCGGTATTTCTTTGCGTAAGGTCTTTCATGAACATCTTCAGATCTGCTGTAAGCGGCATACCATTACCCGGACGGGTACGGCTGTCATGTACACCAACAATGATCTGATCAAACATACCCAGTTCACGTGCCACCTTGGCTATTGCGTTTGCATTTGCTGTTTTATCCAGCGTAAATAAAACGGCATTAGGATACTGCTTCGCGAGTGTATGCTGGAAATCAGTCACTGCAGGTGTTCCGATGCTGATAATTGCCGTACGCTTCTGCTTATCAAAGGTTTTGATAAACTGCTTTCCGCGCAGCATGGTCATCGAAGCGTTTGCAAGTTGCTGTACCAGCACCCTGCTCTCCGGTCTGTTCACTTCGGCAGCAACATTCTCAAGCTTAATTTCAGGTGCTTCATTCAGCCCTGCGTAATACTTTGCGGTAAGGATCTTTCTAACGCTTTCATCGATGCGCTCCATGCTGATCCTGCCAGATTTCACCGCCTCACGAACCAACTTAATGCCTCGGCGTGTATCTTCGGAAAGCTCAAGGATGTCATTCCCTGCTTCAATACCCATCACATCAGCCTCTCCATCCTTGAAAAACTTAACGACCCCCTTCATTTCCATTGCATCAGAGATGATTAGTCCTTTAAAGCCCAGGCTATCTTTAAGCAAGCCGGTGACGATGGGTCTGGACAAGGTTGATGGCAGGTTCGGCGTGTTGTCAAGTGCCGGAATGTTCATGTGGGCAATCATTACGCCGGAGGCACCCTTGGCGATTAGCTGTTTGAAAGGATAAAGCTCCAGACTATCCAGGCGTTCTTTGGTAAATTTAAGCTGTGGAAGATCATGGTGCGAATCCACGTTTGTGTCGCCATGACCGGGAAAATGTTTCAGGCTTACCAAAAGTCCGCCATCCTGCATACCCCGCATATAGGCTTCAGACTTGGCTGCAACGTTATACTTGTTCTCACCAAAAGACCGGTAGTTGATCACCGGATTCCCAGCGTTGTTATTAACGTCTACATCCGGAGCCAGGTTCATGTGCATGCCAACACGTTTAAAGTCTTTAGCTACTTCAAGTCCCATCTTATAAATGAGGCTGGTATCTTGTACCGCACCAAGTGCCATCTGGTATGGATAAGAAACTGTACTATCCAGACGCATTCCCAGTCCCCACTCCCCATCAAGGGTGATCAACAAGGGTGTACGGGCCTTTTTCTGGTAAGTGCTGGTTAGGTTCGCCTGACGGCCAGGACCGCCCTGGAAAAACACCAGACCACCTACGCGGGCACGCCGGATAACCTTTCCTACAGAATCCTCATAGTTTTTATCCGCATTTGTAAGTGCCCGGATAAAGAACATTTGCGCAATCTTCTCGCGCTTGCTCATCTTATTGAAGACAGAATCCACCCATTCATTGGGTTCTGCTAAGGTTTGTAAATATGATTTTTGTTGTGCTTTAACTTGTGTTGCTGCAGCGAAGGCAAGCATGGACAGTATAGCGTATTTCTTGAAATTCATTACAGGGTTTCAAATAAGCTGCTAAATTATAAAAAGCAGGTGAACAATCAGGTACGATGTGGCTGCATGCAATTATCGGTCTAAACTCAATGTACACGCGCAAAATAGCGGTTGATTCAGGGAAATGTATCAAATTCGATACACTTTTCCGCTTAGCTAAATTCGTTGCCAAACACAGCACCCGGCCCGGGAAGTTGCCCTGAATACACTTTAAAGTGCGATTTACGAGCAGTTGTGAAACTTTTCACTGCTACTTGGCACATTTCTTTCATAGATAGGATCAAACACCAAAGGAAAGTTTAATAAGATGAAGGAAACCGGATTTAGATCCATGATGATCGTTAATCAGGCATACTTCTTCAAAAAAACCAAAATTAGAACACATGAAAAAGATCTTTATTTTAGCTGCAGGTCTGTTTATTGCAGGCGCAGCAAATGCACAGAGCCCGGTTAGATTTGGCGTTAAAGCAGGCGTTAACATTGCAAACATTATTAAAGATGATGGCGACAACAACTTCAATACAGAAGGTAAGGCAGGTTTTAATGCCGGTGTTACCGCAAACATCCCGTTAACCGAAAGTGTAGCTTTCACCCCAGAGGTCTTGTTCGCACAAAAAGGTTATAAGTTAACCAGCTCTTTGGGCGAGTACTCTCAAACCACAAATTTTATTGACATTCCAATTCTTGCCAGTGTTAGACTTGCTGGTCCTTTAGATTTAGTTGTAGGTCCACAGGTATCTTTCCTGGTATCTACTAAAAACAAGTTTGAAACCGGATACGGATCTGTTGAAGACGTAAACGAAAACAGCGATAAATTCAAGAAAAGCCTTCTTGGTGGTGTGATTGGTGCACGCTATGGCTTAACTGAAAACCTGGATATCCACGGTCGTTATGCATTGGACTTCCAGAAAAATAATGAGAATGGTACCACGAATACGCCTGAATTTAAAAACCAGGTTTGGTCATTCGGCTTAGGATACAAATTCTAAGCAAGGCCTGTCCTAACAGGAATAAAACATTACACTATGAGAAACCCCCGACCAGCGCGCTGGCGGGGTTTTTCGTTTTTGAAACAATTTCAGTCCTTCAGATCTTTTATTGATATGAAACTAATTAACTCACTTATAGGTGGATTTGTAGGCGCTATCGCGTTGAACATCCTGCACGAGACTGTAAAACAATATTATGATAAAGCCCCCCGTATTGACCTTTTGGGCGAAGAGGCGGTAGAAAAGTCAATGGAAGCAATAGGCATAGATCCTCCGCAAGGCCGCGATCTTTATCTAACCACACTTGCCGGAGATGTAATAAGCAATGGACTTTACTACAGCGCGATTGGCTTCGGCGATACTAAAAATGTATATTTGAAAGGTGCCCTCGCTGGCATCGCTGCTGGTGTTGGTGCATTGCAGCTTCCGGAGCCGATGGGACTTGACGACCTGCCGGTAACCTACTCCAATCAAACCCGTGCACTAACTGTAGCATGGTACCTGACTGGCGGATTGGTCGCAGCGGCTGTGATCAGCGCACTTGAAAACAAGAAAAAGTTGTAAGCAATATGAGGGTGATCATTGAAACGCCAAAAGGTCAGGGACAGAAATACGACTTCGATCCTTCCTCAGGGCATTTTATCCTCAAAAAAGTGATGCCGGCTGGTCTGGTTTTCCCTTTTGACTTTGGCTTCCTGCCTGGCACTGTGGGTGGCGACGGCGATCCGCTGGATGTACTCGTACTTTCAGAATTGGAAACCTTCCCGGGATGCATAATCGAATGCCGGCTTATTGGAGTTATTACTGCAGAACAACGGGAGCGGGATGGAAAAAAAATGCGCAATGACAGGTTTCTTGCGGTGCCGGAAGTTTCTACGCGCTATGGCTCCATTGATAACCTGGAAGAATTGCAGGAAGAAACACTCGACCAGCTGGAGGCCTTTTTTGCAAATTACAATAAACAGGCGGGGAAGCAGTTTAAGGTACTAGAAAGACTCAATGCCGGTGCTGCCCTCAAACTTGTAGAAGCAGGTAAAGATTCTTCAATGTCTGCCCAACGGCTTATACAGGTGTACCTGCCATTATATGACCCTTCCGGCAAATCACTGCCGGAAAAGCTTTTCCATGAAGTAAAAACAGCGCTTACAGAGAAATTTGGTGGACTTACGATGTACACCCGATCACCAGCTGAAGGACTTTGGAAAGAAACGGAACAGAAAACTGTCAAAGACGACCTGGTTATATACGAAGTCATGGCCGTCGACCTTGATGAAGTCTTCTGGAAAGAATACAAAGAGCAATTAAAAAAACAATTTAAGCAGGATGAACTGCTTATCACCGTAGCATCTATAATTACGGTATAACTAGTGTATACCTGAAAATTGATTTACGGATACAACACAATAGCATATGAATATTGAAACTAGAAAACTTACGCTGGATGATTACCATGACCTGAAAGAGGCAATGGAACAAGCCTACGACACCATGGGCGGATCGATCTGGAGTAAGGAAAGCATCGCGAAATTGCTGAACATCTTCCCTGAAGGGCAGCTTTGCATCGCTGTCGACGATAAGGTGGTTGCCTGTTCCCTGTCCCTGATTGTAGACTACGATGAGTTTGGCGATCGCCACACTTACCGCCTTATTACCGGGAATTATACCTTTTCTACACATGACGCTAATGGCGATACGCTCTATGGCATCGAGATCTTCGTATCACCGGAATACAGAGGTTTACGCCTCGGGCGCCGCTTATATGAAGCCCGCAAGGAGCTTTGTGAAAACCTTAATCTTAAAAGTATCATCGCTGGCGGTCGCATACCTGGCTACCATGAACATGCAGAGACACTTACGCCGAGGCAGTATATTGATAAAGTAAAAGCAAAAGAACTTTACGACCCTACACTTACCTTTCAGATTTCCAATGACTTCCACGTACGAAAGGTGCTTAAAAATTACCTTCCCGGCGATCAGGAATCGCATGAATTTGCTACGCTGATTGAGTGGAACAACATCTATTACCAAGGCATTGATGCATCGGCACGTTCAGCCAAGACCATACGAATCGGACTGGTACAATGGCAGATGCGGCTCTTTGCGGATGTGGAGTCCTTCTATGAGCAGGTAGAATTCTTCGTTGATGCTGTCAGCGGGTATAAATCAGATTTTGTTGTGTTTCCTGAGTTCTTCAATACGCCATTGCTTGCACCTTACAATCACCTCTCCGAAATGGAAGCCATGCGTAAGCTTGCAGAGATGACACCTGATATTGTGCTAAAGATACAGCAGTACGCGGTATCGTACAACGTCAATGTAATCACCGGCACCATGCCAGTGGTTGATGAGGAGTCCAAGATGTATAATGTTGCCTATCTATGCCATCGTAGCGGTAAAACAGAAGAATACCGGAAAGTACACATTACGCCAAATGAGAAGAAGTATTATGGCATGGTTGGCGGCGACTCCATCCAGGTCTTCGATACCGACTGCGGTAAAGTGGGCATCCTCATCTGCTACGATGTAGAGTTCCCAGAGCTAAGCCGCATCCTTGCAGATCAGGGTATGCAGATCCTGTTCGTACCTTTCTTAACGGATACACAAAACGGATATACAAGGGTTAGACACTGCGCACAGGCTAGGGCCATAGAAAACGAATGTTATGTAGCCATAGCTGGTTGTGTAGGTAACCTGCCAAAAGTAAACAACATGGACATCCAGTTTGCGCAGTCGGCTGTCTTCACCCCGTCCGACTTTGCCTTTCCAACAAATGCGGTGAAGGCTGAAGCAACGCCGAATACGGAGATGGTGCTGGTTGTTGACGTTGATTTACATCTGCTGGATGAATTGCATCATTACGGGACGGTAAAGACACTTACCGACCGACGTACAGATCTTTACAGGGTAAAGTTGTTAAAGTAAATTCAGCTGGTCTGATGTGCTTGATTAACCTATCTCTTTAAGACTTTAGTTAACAAGTTCATGTAAGCATCGTAGAGCATGAAGTTCCTGTTACGAAACAGAAAAATTGCACCCCTGATTTTACGCTGTAATTTCAGGGGATTTACCTTCCGGATGTACCGGATGTTCTCCGGTTGGTGGGCTTGTTTCAGCATAGCAATCCGGCTGTCGAGCGGTGTACTTATTCTGCTGAAGTAGAAGCTCTGAATTGACCGCAGAAAGAATCTACCCAACCAGACATCAACATACGATCTTGCAGCCACATCTAAGGGGAAAGATGCCTGGATGTGCAGCAGCTGCGCCTTTATCTTTTCGAAAGCCCGGTACTCAGAGGGAAATGAATTGTAGGAGGCGGAAAGCGAAGTGGTAACGTTATGCAAATAGTGGTAGCCTGCGTAGTTCAGGAATTTGACCGTCTGAACACACCTTAAATATTCCAGATTGAATAACAGGTCTTCAGCAAAGTGGATCCCTTCATCGAACCTGATCCCTTGTTCCTTAACAATTGCCGCGGAATAGATCTTCGACCATACATAGCCGTTTCTAAGAAAATTTAGCGAATTAAATAATCCAGAGAAGTCCCGGCTACGGTATACAACATCTTCATGATCATGCTTTTTATAGATCTTCCGCTTTCCTATTACATAATGATTGAAAATGACCAGTGCCTCACCCGGCTCAATATGTTTCATAAATTGCTCTAGAAAGTCCGGTTCAATCCAGTCATCGGCATCCATAAAGCAGATGTATTCGCCAGACACATGATCCAGGCCAGTGTTTCTAGCTGCGCCCACCCCGGCATTCTGCTTGTGAAACACCTTAATTCGTGGGTCAGTGCTGCTATAGCGGTCGCAGATACCGGCAGTCCCATCCAGACTACCATCATTGACAAGAAGCACCTCAAATGTACTGCAGGATTGTTTAAGGAGACTGTCTACACATTTCTCGAGGTTGTTCTCTGCGTTATACGCCGGGATGATGAAGGAAAACAATGGAGCATTCATCATTTTAAGGCGTTTTTCAGGAAGTTTATGGCTTCCATCTTTTTATCAGCCCTGATCTTATTCACCAGTTCAAAATCAATTGGCTTTGTAATTAAGTCAGTGCTCAGCCCTTCCTTCGTGAAGATCAATCGTTCTTTAAGTCCAAACATATCCAGGAGCGAGTTGAAGCGGGAAATACCTCTTGAAGCATTACCGATAGCGATAAAGGGTTTGTTGAAAATGATAGCGAATGCAGTTCCATGAAAAGAGTCTGTCACTACATAATCAGCATCCATAAAGCCGCCTATCCAGTCGGTTACGGAGGGGTAAACACAATCTTCAAGGCCTGCTTTCCCTACTTTCTTAAATACATTCCTCGGGAATACGGAAAATGCTTTCAGATTCAATGTCTGTGCGACTTCCTGAATGATCGCTGCTTTATCAGGATCCTGGTCCAGCACATACGTCATCATATTCCCTTGATGCTTTGGAACCTTATCACGGTTCAGCAGCTGTACATACTGTTCTTTATCAAGTAATAGTGTGGGGTCTAGTGTATGAATGGCATCCACCTTAAAATGATCAAGACAAAGCTGAATGGCTGATTGTTCCCGCACGGAAATGGCATCAAATTTCTGTGCCAGGGCTGCGCATACAGCAAGTTCTTCAGGGGTGTATTCCAGTTCATCAACGCCGAAAGAGGCAGAAAAAGCAACTTTTTTCACCTTTTCATCAGGTTTCAAGAAGTCGAGGAAGAAATTAGGAATCCAGGGCGAGTACTTAGGTCGCCAAACCTGATCGGAGCCAACCACATAGCTGTCAAACTTGTGTTTTGAAAGCAAGTCCATCTTTTCCGGTGCATCTATCGCCTCCGTAAGCCTCATATTTTTCGCAATGAAAGCCAGGTTGTGCCGGTAGATGTAATCCAGCTCTTTTTTAGTTGGCCAGGTACGTATAACCACAGGCTTTGAAAAAACATACCGCTGAACGCTTCGTCTTAGACGAAGTTTAAAACGCTTCCAATGTTCAGGGGGCTTTGGTGGGTGCTGCCGGTCAACGGTCCAAGGCTGATGTCCCATATTTTTGAGTATAACCTGCAAGGCATAGGCCTGCAATATACCACCGTAATTTTTACCTAAGGGCTGGGTTAGTATAGCGATCTTTCTGGTTTGATCCGCACTCATAGTCCTAATTTCATTTTCCATTTTCTAAAGAGGTGGTATAGCTTGGTTACATCCTTTAACCGTTTCAATTCGGGTGCGATATTGCGACCGAACTGTTCAGCATTTCTGTATTGCTTCCATAGGAGAAGACTGCTTTCGCGGGTACGCGCTCTGGCCTTCTGTACCAGTGCAAAAAAGATGTTTATTGATTTTAAGTTCCTTTTTCTTTTGGGAGGAACCAGGAGACCGGCTTTCTTGCGCTTCTCCATCCGGTATTTCAGACCGTCGTGCCGGTGATTAAAACTACCCTGTTGCGACCTGATTAATCTGTCTACAGGGAGATCTTCCAATGTTAACTCCTTGTTATTAATTCCACTCTGAATAAGGCTGTCGGCAAGCGCAGTCCTGGTAACCACTACGCTCGTGCCTCTTCCATCCGTTGAATAAGGATTAATCCATGCATCACCCAGAGAGATGTCCGCCAATTCAGTAGTTACATCTTCGCAGAAGTCGCAGGCGCTTGCCTTGAACAATCCGGTTCCCCACATGTCGCCAACGGTTTTCATTTTGATCTGATCAAAGCGCGCGGGGTCATCTATTGACCTGCAGCCAAAGGCATAATCTGCCGCTGTACTATGCGGATCTTTGATCCTGTAGTCTGGATCCCGATAGCCATCACTTTCAAAACCAATTCGGCTGGCGAGATAGTCTGTAAAGAAGGAACTTTTCAGCCCTCCACATATTATACCCACCAGAAATGATATCTTTTCTTTAAGTAAAGGATTTGCAACCTCCGCCAATCTGATGGCTTTAATAAAGCAGGCAACACCAACAACAGCAACTTTACCTTCAAACTGATCAATCTGCTGGAACACCTCAGCAAGGGTCACCGGGTAATACTTTGTTTTAGCGGACAGCATGAAATCATCGGGAGCCAGGAGCTGATATGCATAGCGGCCATCTTTTTGACCAACAACGATGATCCGTTCGGCAATTTCCTGTTCGAAGATCTTCATGAACACATAGGTTGCCATGCCTCCCGAGGAAGATGTGTCCCGGAACTGTCCGGAGAAACCCGCATATATCCTTTCATATTTACCAACCTTTGGATGGCTGTTTGCTGTTTCTTCAAGGAATAGACCTGCAAGTTCATCTTCAGTTTTTACTTCAGGTTTCGGAAATGGATTAAAGGGACATACCTGAATACAGTTGCAATTATCGTCACAGCTTCCAACCTGTTGTGGCACCAGAAATCCGAATTCGTTCCAACCCATTTTCATGCTTTTGGAGCGGCATTGACTAACACACATTCCGCAACCGGTACATAAGCCCTGATCTACAACTAAGGGGATAACTTGAGGGACATTCATGCTTTGATCATATTGGGAGATATTCGAGCTAAATTAGTTGTAATTAAAGTCCCTTAGATCACCAAAACAGTTCCGCTGGGCAACAAAAAATTACACACCAGCATCAACCCACCAAGACACCTGCTGTTACGTTGCTACGTAGTTACTAGGTGGTTGCTACGGGGTTGCTCCGTGCTTCGTCCGTGTGGAGACGTACCAACCCCGTTCAAACCACGTACTGAGAATGGAGCAAAACGCCGGAGATGTTCTGTCAAAGCACAGGTAATTGGGAAAGCATGTGAAATGAGCGAAGCAGCGCTATTCCGCATGTTGATTACTAATCAACGGAGATCGGGCAGTCGAGAGCGGAAGGGAAAGTGACTTGTAGGCGCATCTACGTCCTTAAAGATCATGTTTTTGGGGAAAGTAGCTAAGTATTAGAATTTTCCGCAAACTGTACACAGTATATAATATATATTTGTGTTACAAATCGCTCTCGAATACATGCTCATCCTCAGACAAATACAGCTTCTAATCGTTGTGCTGCTCCTCTCCCACACCGGATCAGTCTATAGCCAGAAAATGACCATAGATCTGAGTCCGCTGAAGACACACCAGGGATTGTCTCAAAATTCCATACAAGATATCTTCCGTGATTCTTACGGACTGATGTGGTTCAGCACGCAGGACGGTTTAAACCTTTATGATGGCTATAAGGTTAGCGTGTTTAAACACATTGACGGCGACCCGCGCTCCCTCCCGGCAAATAACATCCTGGATGTTGTTGAAGACGCCGACCGCAACCTTTGGATTGGTACGAGGAAAGATGGTGTAAGTCGATACGATCGTCGCAAGCAATGTTTTTATAATTACGCGCACGATCCCAGGAACAAGAATTCTATAAGCAGCAACACGATTCTGATGCTTACGCGGGACAAACTGGGCATGATATGGATTGCGACGGAAGATGGCTTAAACCGTTTGAACCCGAAAAGCGGGAAAATAGACCGGTTTTATCATGAACATGGTAATGCGGGTAGTATCAGCGACAACAACATCATTTCCTTGTATTGCGACCAGCAGGGCGGGCTCTGGATCGGTACTGCAAATGGTCTTAACCGGTATGATTACCGTCAGAATCGTTTTTACCGTTTTTATCCTGCTGGCGCTGCAAGCGGGAGCCAGCAGAACATGATCAATGCCATTATTGACGATGAACAACAGAACGTATGGGTAGGAACGCCGGAGTCCTTGCACTGCCTGGACCAGAAATCGGGAACGTTTAGTTCATTCAAGATCGCAGGGGATATCTATTCTGCAGGTGAAAATAATCCGATATACACGCTGGCGAGGTCGGGCGGCAACCGGCTTTGGATCGGCACCAATACAACCTTGCAATTATTCGATGCTACGAAAAGAAAGTTGATACCAGTTGGAGACGATGTTGATATTGACAGCAACATGCCCAATGATGGTATTTATGCCATTCTGGTAGATCCGGCGGGAACGTTGTGGATCGGCACCAGCAGTGTTGGAGTGCTGAAATATGATCCGAACCGCGCGTACTTCCCCGCATTTAAAACCGCGGCAGTGCGCAAGCCATCCGCCAAGAATATCATCAGAGCCGTGGAAGAAGATACTTTACTCGACCTCTACCTCGCCACTGATGCTGGCCTGGCTCATATATCGTACAAGGATCGGAAGTACAAAATCTTCCAGCACATTCCCAATGACAAAAACAGCTTGCTGAGCAACTACACAACCGCAGTGTTGAAGAGTAAAAGAAGTGGAAAGGTCTGGATAGGCACCTACCGTTCGGGTCTGGACCAACTGGATCCCGCAACCGGGAAGTTCAGGCACTTTCTGCCCGGCACGGGCCCATACGATCTAAAGAGTGGCTCGATAACCGCATTGCTGGAAGATCGACATGGTAAGATCTGGATTGGAACAAGCACTGCCGGGCTCAGTAGGTATGATCCAGACAGCCAAAGGTTCCAGACCTTTGCACACGATCCCAAAAACCCCAATAGTGTTTGCGACAATACCATCTTTTCATTGTATGAAGACCGGTCGGGTAAGATCTGGATCGGTGGCTATTCACGCGGTATCAGCATTTATGATCCGGCGAAGGGAACTTTCAAGCACCTGAATTCGAACAACAGCCGGCTAAACAATGATGTGATCAGTTCCTTTTACGAGGATAAGGAAGGGAGAATGTTTATCGGAACAGTGGAGGGTGGTGTAAACCGTTATGATCAACGCGACGGTAGCTTCATCCACTACAATGAGCAAAATGGTTTCATCAACAATACCATCAACTACATTACCGGAGACGAAAATGGCCTGCTATGGATCACCACCAACCGCGGTGTGAGTTCACTTAATCCTAGAACCGGGATAAGCCGCAACTTCGGCCTTGAAAATGGCTTGAACACGCTTGAATTCAATCCGAGTGCTGGAAAGCTGTTGACTAACGGCCGGATTGCAGTGGGCAGTATAAATGGCTTTAACATCATCAATCCAAAGGCTGTGCGGATTAACAAACACAAGCCGGAAGTTATTCTCACTGGCTTGCGCCTCTTTAATAAGCCTATTGTACCTGGTGGTGCAGATAGCATTCTACACGAAAACATATTGACCACAGAGCGGATCAAGGTTAAGTCTGCACAATCGGTACTTACCATACAATTTTCGGCGGTAAACTATACCATCCCTGAACATAATCGCTATGCCTACCGGCTGGAGGGTTTTGATGACGACTGGCGCTATGTAGAGAACCAGCAGGAGGCGACTTATACCAATCTGGACCCAGGCACCTATGTGTTCCGGGTGAAAGCTGCAAATAACGACGGTATATGGAACAATAAGGAAACCAGGCTGGAGATTGTAGTGGTGCCGCCGTTTTATCAAACGCTGTTTTTCAGAATACTTTCAGCCGTAGTACTGGTGTCTGGGCTCATTGAAATGTATTACTTCCGGATCACCTACATAAAGATGCAAAAGCTGAAGCTGGAGCAGCTGGTGCGTAACCGGACAGAAAAGATAGAGCTGCAATCCGGGGAGATTGCTGCCCAGGCGAAGGAACTCCAGATTAAGACAAAGCGTCTGGAAGCGCTGAACAAGGCGCTGGTAAAGCAGAAAGACGAAGAGCAGAAAGCCCGTTTGATGGCCGAGGCGGCGCAAGAAACGGCAGACAAGGCCAACCTTGCTAAAGGAACATTTCTGGCAACGATGAGCCATGAGCTTCGCACGCCATTGAATGGTGTGTTGGGCATGGCGTCGCTACTTTCTAAAACAAAACTTGACCCGGAGCAGCATGAATATACAGCAGCAATCGCGACCAGTGGAGAATCACTGATGAATGTGATTAATGATGTACTTGATTACTCCAAGATCGAATCAGGGAAGCTGGAGTTGGAAGCACAGGCTTTCGATTTGAGAAGATCAATCATGGATGTGTTTTTGATGTTTTCACATAAGGTAAATGACGCCGGTATTTCGCTGCGTTCGGAGGTAGACGAGCGCATTCCGGCAACAATTGTTGGAGATAATCACCGGTTACGGCAGGTATTGATAAACCTGATCGGCAATGGTGTGAAGTTTACCAGCGCCGGTAGCGTATTTGTTTCAGTGCGTTGTCTACATGCTGATGAGCGAAATATAAGATTAGGCTTTACTGTAACAGATACCGGAATTGGCATCGACCCGGAACAGCTGGATAAGCTTTTTAAACCCTTCCACCAGATTGATTCGACGGTGACAAGGAAGTACGGCGGTACTGGTTTAGGGCTTGTAATCTGCGAAAAGCTGATCAACCTGATGGGTGGTCAAATCTCGGTTGAGAGTGTGCGCGGCGAGGGAAGCCGGTTTAGTTTTGAGATTGACTGCGGTTTACCGGCTGCAAAGGAGGCGGTTCAGACCAATGACCTCAAAACCTCGAATACTGGAAGTTTAGCCTTATCTGAGGAATTTGCAGAACGATATCCTTTCCGCATGCTGATTGCGGAAGACAACCCCATGAATCAACGGCTGATCACGCTGATCATTACTAAACTTGGCTATAACCCTGATCTGGCGGTTAATGGTCGTGAGGCGCTGGAGATGCTGAGTCAGAAGATGTATGATCTGGTACTTATGGACATCCAGATGCCAGAGCTCGACGGTATAAAAGCCACAGAGATGATTAGGGAGCGCTATGGTGCTCAGCCGCTTATTATGGCCATGACGGCGAATGCAATGAGCCAGGATATTGAGCGTTGCTTTGCTGTTGGCATGGACGATTACATCTCCAAGCCGCTGGATATTGAACTTTTGGTTGGAAAACTTGCGAGTTTGAATAGCAAGATCAATGAAATGAGGGCGTTGTAAAGCAGTTTGCAGTATAAGGTGCCCGGAATGTTATATTTATTTATCTTGCCTGGAACTTAATAATCATTGCAATAGTCATGGCTCAGGACTTTAACGACTTCATCAAGTCAGAAAGCGAATTTTTAAACAGATTAAAAGCGATTGTTCAAAAGTCTGTCGATGAACAACGCTCAGTAATGGAAAGTCTGCTTAATCCACCAGAGGAAATCTTAACGAGAGGACAACGGATCTCAGACAAAGTAGCTAAGTTTGGAGGAAGCTGGGCTTTTATTATCTCTTTTTTCGTGATCCTCATTGTATGGATTTGCTACAATACCATTGCACCACATGGCAAGGAATTCGACCCATATCCTTTCATTTTAATGAATTTGGTTCTATCATGCATTGCCGCACTGCAAGCACCTATAATTATGATGAGTCAAAACAGGCAGGAAGAAAAAGACAGAATGCGCAGTCAGAACGACTACATGATCAATTTGAAAGCTGAAATTGAATTGCGTGCATTACAGCAAAAAATGGATTTGCTTATAGAGGATCAGATAAAGGCCCTTTTTGAAAGCCAGGCGCAACAGCTGGAAATACTCCAACGTATTGAAGCTAAACTTGCTTCATAGGTCTAATCATGATCTCGTCTTTTTGAGCGCCTGTAGCGGAGCGAAAAATTAAATCGCTGATATTCTTTTTTAGAAAATGGAATAAAGAAAAAGCCCCGCTGTTTAGCGGGGCTTTTATTAGTTGCGGAGAGAGAGGGATTCGAACCCTCGATACCCTTTTGAGGTATACACACTTTCCAGGCGTGCTCCTTCAACCACTCGGACACCTCTCCTTTTCGGATTGCAAAACTATAAAAATTTTGCAATTATCTCCGATTAATCGATTGTTGTGATCTTCACCATATTTGTTTTACCCTTACGTTCCATAGGGATTGCAGCAGTATTGATGATTACGTCACCTTTTTTGATAAGCTTTTTGTCTTTTAGGAATTGATTTACATCGATGATGGTTTCATCAGTGCTGTCAAACTTATCATAGTAGAAGCCTTGTACACCCCAAACGAGGCTGATGCTATTTAGCAAAGCTCTATTGCTGGTAAAGATATAGATAAGTGCATCTGGTCTGTGGCTTGAAATCTCAAATGCAGTATAGCCGCTTAAGGTCATTGATACGATACCAACAGCTTTAGTTTGTTTAGCAAGGAATACCGCTGAGTCGCATACCGCATCGCTAAGGAAGGTTTCTGCGCTTGACTTTAAGAATTTATCAGCATAGAAAGGATAGTTGTTCTGCTCGATATTCTGGATGATCTTCTGCATGGTTTCGATTACGATCAATGGAAACTCACCTACAGAGGTCTCACCGCTTAACATCACTGCATCTGCACCGTCTAATACGGAGTTTGCAACGTCATTCACCTCAGCACGTGTTGGACGTGGTGTAGTGATCATGCTTTCAAGCATCTGGGTTGCAACGATTACCGGTTTAGAAGCTGCGCGGCATTTGTTTACGATCATCTTCTGCAATAAAGGAACTTCTTCCATTGGCATCTCAACTCCCAGGTCACCACGGGCAACCATAACGGCATCTGAAACGGCAATAATGGCGTCAATGTTCGCAATAGCCTCCGGTTTTTCAATCTTGGCTACCACTTTAGCAGTTTTACCTCTTGCAGCGATAATATCCTTTAGTTCAGTGATGTCTTCTGCATTACGTACAAAAGAAAGACCGATCCATTCAACATCATTTTCAAGTACAAACTCCAGGTTCTTACGATCTTCAACAGTGAGGGAAGGGATAGAAACTTTGGTATTTGGAAGGTTAACGCCTTTACGGGAGGTTAAAATACCACCGTGTACAACTTCACAAAGTACTTCATCTTCAAGGTTGGTTTCAACCACACGAAGTTGCAGTTTACCATCGTCCAAAAGGATGATCTCGCCTGCTTTCACATCTTGTGGGAAAGTTTCGTAAGTGATATATATGCGTTCCTCGTTACCTATACATTCTTTTGTGGTGATGGTGGTACGGTTACCGTTAACCAGATGAATTCCACCGTCCTTAACCATCCCAATGCGGATCTTAGGACCTTGTAAGTCAGCTAAAATACCAACGTTATAATCATATTTCTCGTTCAGGCTTTTGATTGTATCGATAACCTCCTGGTGCACAGCCTGGGAGCCATGGGAGAAGTTTAAGCGGCAAACATCCAATCCTGCATTGAACATACTAAATAAAACGTCTGGTTTCGCTGAGGCAGGGCCCAAAGTGGCCACAATTTTTGTTCTTGAATGAAAAGGTTTCATTGGAATTTACTTTTATTAAATGTTGGATAAACAGAGCTAAAATAAGGGTGCTGACCATAAATCCCTCTGCTTATTCGTTAATTTACTGTTTATTGCAAGATTCAAATATAGTGTATTTACTACACCCCGAGTGTAAAAATTACAAGACCAGGTTCTCCCTTGATTTTAGCTTAAGCGGATCGACCTGTACAGCGAGCTGTATATCAGGTAATTGGTTTAATCCCTTGAGCAACAAATTAAGATCTTCCTCATCAAGATAATTGTGTACAACAAGGAAATAATCAACTTTGTTCATTTCAGGAATTAAAAACCCTTCAGGATTTCGATTGTTAACAATGAAGTAAACGTTACCGCCTTCTTCGGCTTCAAAGTGGTACTTTGAAAAGGATAAAGCAGGTTCGTCTATATTGAAATAGACTTCATGATCATTGATTTTGCTGAAGTTGTAATCGAGGCTTGTATTAATTTTGTGGCAGAGCACGTAATCCTTTAATGGTGCCGTTATTGCAATCAGTATAAAGTCGAGATCTAGAGATAATTTTAAATACGTCCTGGTCAAATCAGATTAATTGCTTTAGACCACGAAATTATAAAACTAATTCTAACTTTGCCGTTTGAAATTAAACAATAGGAACCCAGAGAAATAAAAACATTTGAAATGTGTTAGAATTTATTTTTCTTTGCACTGAATTATTTAACCATTAAATTATAACATTATGTCTGATATTGCTTCAAGAGTTAAGGCTATTATCGTTGAAAAATTAGGTGTTGATGAAAACGAAGTTACCCCAGAAGCTTCATTCACTAACGACTTAGGTGCGGATTCATTAGATACTGTAGAGTTGATTATGGAATTCGAAAAAGAATTCAATGTAGCAATTCCAGATGATCAGGCTGAAACCATTGGTACAGTTGGTCAAGCAGTTGCTTACTTAGAAAAAAACGTAAAGTAAAACATACGGTCTCCGTATAATCCGTATAAATGGAATTAAAAAGAGTAGTAGTTACAGGTTTAGGTGCGCTCACTCCAATTGGTAATACGGTCCCGGAATACTGGGATGCATTATTAAATGGTGTGAGCGGCGCTGGACCGATCACAGGTTTTGACACCGAAAAATTCAAAACTAAATTTGCATGCGAGCTTAAGAACTTTAATCCTGAACAGTTCATGGATAAAAAAGAGGCGCGTAAGCTTGATCCATTTGTCCAGTATGCAATTGCTTCTACAGATGAAGCAGTTAAAGACAGTCAACTTGATTTTTCTACCCTTGACACCAATCGGATTGGTGTAATCTGGGGATCTGGAATTGGCGGTATTAAGACCTTCCTTGAAGAAATGCGTAATTTTTTCTCCGGTGATGGTACCCCAAGGATCAACCCATTCTTTATTCCTAAAATGATTATAGATATTGTTCCAGGACATATATCTATTAAATATGGTCTTCGCGGACCAAACTTCGCCACAGTTTCTGCTTGTGCTTCCTCTACAAATGCCATGATCGACGCGTATAACTATATCCGTCTGGGCATGAGCGACCTGATTATTTCGGGTGGTTCTGAGGCAATTATCAATGAAGCTGGTATTGGTGGATTTAATGCGATGCATGCCCTATCAACCAGAAATGATGATCCTGCAACTGCTTCACGTCCATTCGACAAAGACCGCGAGGGCTTTGTAGCAGGTGAAGGTGCCGGAACCATTATTCTCGAAGAACTGGAACATGCTAAGAAGCGTGGTGCAAAGATCTATGCTGAAATTGTTGGTGGTGGCATGAGTGCAGATGCAAATCACATTACCGCACCACATCCTCAGGGATTGGGCGCTAAGATGGTGATGAGCAATGCTTTAAATGATGCCCGCATGAACACTTCAGAGATCGACTACATCAACGTACACGGTACTTCTACCCCCTTGGGTGACATCTCTGAAATCAGTGCCATTGTTGATCTTTTTGGAGAACATGCATATAAACTGAATATCAGCTCAACCAAATCCATGACCGGTCACCTCCTTGGTGCAGCTGGTGCAATAGAGGCGATTGCTGCGATTTTAGCAGTTAAAAATGACATTGTTCCACCAACGATCAATCACTTTACTGATGATCCGCAGTTCGATGCGAACCTTAAATTCACCTTTAATAAGGCTGAAAAACGTCCGGTTCGTGCTGCCCTAAGTAACACTTTTGGTTTCGGTGGTCACAACGCATCTGTGGTTTTCAAAAAGTACGAAGACTAATAAATGTTGGTTTCTTTAACAATGACAGGCCTTGCTTAAACTTTATAAGCTATATTTCTCGGCTGATAAAGTATTTATCAGGAAGCTCAGGAATATTTTAGGCTTCGTTCCAGGAAATACTGTCCTTTATAAAATGGCTTTCAGACACAGGTCTGTAGCCAGATTATTGAAGAATGGAAGTAAAAGCAGTAATGAAAGACTGGAGTTCCTGGGAGATGCAATCCTGGGCTCCGTTATTGCCGAGCTGCTTTTTAAAAGCTATCCTTACAAAGAAGAAGGCTTCCTTACAGAAATGCGTTCAAAGATTGTAAATCGCGCAAATCTGAACCAGTTAGCAAGAAAAATGGGCTTCGACCAGATGATTGTTTTCGATCAGAAAATGGTTAATATGCAATCAAAGCATCATTCCATGTTGGGTGATGCTTTTGAAGCATTAATCGGAGCCATCTACCTTGATAAAGGTTATGATTTTACAAAGGAATTTCTTCTTAAACGCATTGTAAAGCCTTATATCGACATCCATACACTCGAGCTCACAGAAACAAACTTCAAGAGTAAACTTATTGAATGGTGCCAGCGCCAGGGAAAGGATTTTACTTTCGAGATGGTTGAAAATGATGCAGGCGAAAGCGCGAAGCTCTTCACCATCCATGCTGTTGTTGACGCTGAGGTTGTTGGCATCGGCAGAGATTACAATAAGAAAAATGCAGAGAAGCTAGCTGCGGAAAAAGCTTGCGAAGCTTTATCTATTTAGCCATTTAAGCGAAACACCCGAAATTTTCATGAATTAGTTGCTGTTCTTCCCTAAAGTATCAGCGTATTGTGCGTAGGCATCGCGGATGTGCTTAATGGCGTCGTAATTTGTCCAATTTTTTGCTTTCTCGTAATCCGGACGATAGTTCAGCATGAAATTCTCAAGCGCTTTACCTTCAAGCGGGGTATTCTTTTTGATTAGCTCTTCGTTGAAAAAACCGTCAATAAGTGATTGCTGCATCTCATTGTTGTAATACCGGTTGAAGCGTTTTGCCCGCTTTGGTGTTTTACCAAACAGCTCATAGAGCGCAGTAAGTGGTGAGACAAGAAAGGAAAGTGCAGGGGGTTTACCGGCATAAAAAGAGCCCTGATTGCGGTATTGGCGTTTGACATCATTCAGCTCTTGCTTACGTGTCTGTCCGTAGATGTTAACGGTGCTTAAAGTCGTTCGGTTTAGTCGCACTACGACATCCAGTTGAGATACAACGACAATTTCACGATCGCCAAAGTCGCGCTTAACAACAACGAGGGTATCTCCAAGGGCGGCTTTGATCTGAAATATCCCAAGATCATTGCTCCCCACAACATACTTGTTACGCTTGTTCGTGATCTCACTCAGGGCAATGCGGTTGTTACTTCCATTCTCCATTACCACACCTTTAAGTTGGAACTCCTGCTGCGCACGGACCTCCATGCTCGAGCACAGACAACAAACAACGAAACTTATGGAATATATCAGGCCTGTCTTCATCTTTGGATTAACATGTAAATTTACTGTTTGTTAAAGATCTTTGAGGTTAAATATTGTTAAATGAAGGCTCTCTATGGGCTTACAGATCAAAATACCAGCCATTTACCGCATTAAACGGCGGTTGCTTTAAGCATTTTAACAATAAATCTTATCTTTGCACATGATAAAATCAATGACGGGTTTTGGCCTGGCTTCTACCGATCATGAAAACAGCAAGTTTTCTGTAGAGATCAAATCCTTGAACAGTAAGTTTCTGGAACTCAGTTTGAAGCTCCCAAAAGCCTTTTCTGAAAAAGAGCTGCTATTACGTAACATCTGCAGTAAAGACATCGAACGCGGTAAAGTAAATGTTTCCATAAACATCGAGCGTGGTGAAGAAAGTCTTAAAGGTGCAACCATCAATGCCGCATTACTAAGTAAATATTACCGTGAACTGGAGGCCATAAACGTGAATCTTGGCGCCAATTCCAACAATCTGCTGCAAGCGGTTTTAAATCTTCCTGAGGTAATATCCTATGCTGAGGAAGTGGTTAATGAAGGCGACTGGGATATTGTACATAGAACATTTTTAGCTGCATTGAATAACTTTAACCAGTTCAGGGTTACTGAAGGTGAAGTTTTGAAGGCCGACCTTGAGCTTAGGATTAAAAATATCCTCGAGCACTTTGCACAGATTGAAACACTTGAACCTTTACGCATTCCGCAGATCAGAACCCGTTTAAACCAGTTTCTGGAAGAAAATGTAGGTAAAGTGAATGTAGACCAGAATCGACTGGAGCAGGAACTGATCTACTATATTGATAAGTTGGATATCACAGAAGAAAAAACCCGTTTGAAGAGTCACTGCGATTATTTCACGCAAACACTGAAAAGCAAAGATGCCAATGGTAAGAAGCTCGGTTTTATCTCCCAGGAAATTGGCCGTGAGATTAACACCATGGGCGCTAAAGCAAATGACGCACAGATCCAACAGCTGGTGGTTGGCATGAAAGAAGAACTGGAAAAGATTAAAGAACAGCTGTTAAACGTACTATAACGGCTCAACATACACAAATGACACAAGGTAAACTCATTATATTCTCCGCTCCTTCAGGTGCTGGTAAAACAACCATCGTTAAGCATCTGTTGCAGAAATTTCCGAATCTCAGCTTCTCTATTTCTGCCACGACACGTGAATCAAGAGGTGCTGAAGTACACGAGAACGACTATTATTTTATTACCAAAGAAGATTTCCTACACCGGGTAGCACGCCAGGAATTCGTAGAGTTTGAGGAAGTTTACAGTGGTACATTTTACGGTACACTACGTTCAGAAATTGAACGCATATGGAATGAAGGTAAACACGTGATCTTCGATATTGATGTTGAAGGAGGCTTGCGCCTGAAACGCAAGTATGAAGACGATGCGCTTGCCATCTTCGTACAACCGCCCTCATTAGAGGTCTTGAAAACGCGTTTAAGTGGTCGCGGTACCGACAGCGAAGAGAAACTTCAGGAGCGTTTTATCAAAGCAGAGAAAGAACTGCAATACGCAGATAAGTTCGATGTTATTTTGAAGAACTATGACCTGGAAACCGCTTGTAAAGAAGCAGAACAGCTGGTAACAGACTTCCTGAAAAAATAAATTCAGCTGATGAATGTAGGTTTGTTTTTCGGCTCCTTCAATCCGGTACATACCGGACACCTGATCATCGCCAGCTACATGGCGAATTTTACCGATCTGGATGAAGTCTGGATGGTGGTATCTCCACACAACCCACTTAAGGATAAACGCAAGCTGACCAATATGTACGACCGCCTAGAGATGACCAGGCTTGCAGTAGAGCAGGCCGAAGGCATCAAGGTGAGCAACATAGAGTTCAGCTTGCCACAACCCTCCTATACCATAGATACGCTGGCTTACCTGCAGGAGAAATATCCCGGCAGGACCTTCGCGCTGATCATGGGAGCGGATAATCTGGCTTCCCTGAAAAAGTGGAAGAACTACGAAGTACTGCTTGCAAATTATAAGATCTATGTCTATCCACGACCAGGTTCAGACATCAGCGACTGGAAAGATCATCCATCCATAGAAGTCACCGATACTCCGAATATGGAGATCTCCTCTACGTTTATCCGCAATGCGATTAAAGAAGGTAAAAACGTGCAGTTCTTCCTACCCGATTCCGTGCTGGAATTTATTGAGGGTAAGAATATGTACCGTTAAATAGCGTTAATTACCTTCATTTTGAACACCGCTGGGTCTTGGCATGCCTTAATTTAAGCGGATTCACCAAGATGCCACAAGCTTTTGCTCATCTTAGTGCTGCCTGTATATCAGGAAAATGGTTGGCTTTTTATGAAGATCAATCCGCTCCTGCTTCCATTGCCCAATGGTCTGTGTTTTTACAAATTCCTCCTCTGCAGTAAGGTTGCTTGCTACACACAGCAAGGTTTGTGCTGCCGTATTCTTAAGGATATCATCAAACAGGTGGTTATTACGGAAAGGTGTTTCAATAAAAATCTGTGTCTGGCGGTTCTTTTGTGCGAGCTGTTCCAGCTCCTTGATCCGCTTTCCGCGTTCAACTTTGTCAATTGGTAGATAACCATGAAAAGTAAAGCTTTGTCCGTTGAAACCTGATGCCATCAAGGCAAGTAGAATTGAGTTCGGTCCACTTAATGGCACCACCTTTATCCCACGCTTGTGTGCTTCAGACACGATGTCTGCACCTGGATCTGCTACCCCTGGACACCCTGCTTCACTCATCAGGCCTACATCTGTTCCAGTCATCAGTTCTTTAAAAAAAGGTACCAGGGAGTTCCCGCGTTTATGCTTTCCATAGTCATGGATCACAAGCTCACTTTGAGGAGTTTTAATGCCCGCTTCTTTAAGGAATTTACGCGCAGTCTTCTCATTTTCAACAATATAAGTTTTAATAGAATTGATAACCTCTATATTGAAAGCCGTGAAAGTCTTGTGTGCAGCATTTTCTGCCAGTGGAACAGGTATAAGAAATAAAACCCCTTTTTGCATGATGTATTGTTAGAATGCAAAGGTCGCAATTAATCGCTTGTAAAGCGAATACGAAAAAAATCATGTATAATCTTAAGGTCACATGCAACCTTTAGCCTTGAACAATCATCTAATAATTAGTAACTTGAATAGTTCTTTAAATCAGAATTACCTACAATATCGCTGCAAGGACAAGCAAACAATCAGGCATTTGTAACTTCAAAAATATTATGCAAGCATAATTAAACCATTGACTACTTCTACCACTCATACAGATAAATTAAGTAGTTCAGCAAGACACACACAAATCTAAATACCATGAAACACATGATTAAACTACCGGCAATTGTGCTGGGGCTCATACTGCTCCTCACCGGAATCAACCAAAAAGTGTTTGCACAAGATGAGGACATCTCGTTACAGACCTTCTATGATGAGCTTTCTCCTTATGGCACCTGGATACAGGACCCACAGTATGGCTACGTATGGCGCCCAGACGTTGACCAGTCTGAATTCCGTCCATATTATACCAATGGCCGTTGGGCAATGACTGAATATGGTAATACCTGGGTTTCTTCCTACGATTGGGGATGGGCGCCTTTCCATTATGGCCGTTGGGTAACCGACCGTTACAACCAGTGGTTATGGATTCCTGACACAACCTGGGGACCAGCATGGGTAAACTGGCGGAGTGGCGCTGGCCAATATGGCTGGGCACCATTGGGTCCAAGCATAAGCATTGGCTTTAACATTCCAAGCTTCTGGTGGGTATTCGTACCGCAAACCAGAATCTATGTGGATCGCTTCCCAAGATACCGCTCTTACAGGAACCCCAGGTACATAAGCAATACCGTGATCATCAACAACGTTTACGTTAACAATCGTGCGACCTATTATACCGGTCCGAGAAGAGATGAGATCAGGAATGTGATCCATCGCGATGTTCCCGTTTACAATATCAACAGGCTCAGTCGCCCGGGCAGAAGTGGAATAACTAACAATACCGTGAACATCTACAACCCACGTCCGGTTAGAGGTGCCGACAACCGTAATGCTGCTCCGAGGAATGTAGTACAAAAGGATGCCCTGGTAAGGAACGAACGCGGCGGCGCGGTAAGCGACGTCCGTAATCGTACTGATGTACGCGCCATTCGACCTGCACAAACCAGTGACCGTTCGCAGCAACGTAATGAGAACCAGGTAAGGCCAGTCGGCAGAGACAATGACAGCAGAATATCAGCCGACCGTGTAGTACTGGACCGGAACACAAAAGACAGGAATAGCAGCAGTGAGCAGAAAGAACTTGCTTCCCGTGCAGCCCAACGCGAGGCTAATGTTCAACGCGATGCTTCAGCACAGCGCGATGCAACTGCCCAACGTGAGGCCAGGGCAAGCGAACAGCGTCAGGCTGCAGAGCGATCACAGGCTCAAAATGCGCAGCGCGAAGCACAGCAAAACCAACAGCGTGAAGCCCAACGTCAGCAACGCGAGGCTCAACAAAGCCAGCAGCGGGAAGCACAACAAAGCCAGCAGCGCGAAGCGCAACGTCAGCAACGTGAAACTCAACAGCGTCAGCAGATGTCTAGTCCGCAACGTACCGAACGCGTACAAGCGCCACAGCAACAACGCGGTGCTGAAACCAGAAGCAGCGGTGGTGGCGGTGCAACCCGTTCTTCCCGCGGCGGTGGAAGAGGTTAACAAAACGACGTTTCCATTATAAAACCGGCCTTAGTGCCGGTTTTTCCTTATTTATATTATAGCTATCTTTGCAGCCTTATTCAAAAACAGGCGTAATCCTTTATGATCCACCCAGAAATAGAAAAAAGAAAAACATTTGCCATCATCAGTCACCCCGATGCCGGCAAAACAACACTTACCGAAAAGTTCCTTCTTTTTGGTGGTGCAATCAACACAGCGGGTGCGGTAAAAAGGAATAAAGCCAACCAAAGCAATACATCCGACTTCATGGAAATTGAGAAGCAACGCGGTATTTCCGTGGCTACTTCCGTGATGGGATTTGAATACAGCGGCAAGAGAATCAACATCCTGGATACACCAGGTCACAAAGACTTTGCTGAAGATACCTACAGAACCTTATCTGCGGTAGACAGCGTAATCCTTGTGGTCGACTGCGTTAAAGGTGTGGAGGAACAAACTGAAAAGCTCATGGGTGTTTGCCGTATGCGCAACACACCGGTAATTATCTTCATCAACAAGATGGACCGTGAAGGTAAAGATGCCTTCGATCTTTTGGATGAAATCGAAAACAAGCTCAACATCAGCCTGTGCCCATTGTCATGGCCAATCGGTCAGGGACATACCTTTAAAGGCGTGTACAGCATATACAATAAACACCTCAACCTCTTTGAACCAGATAAAAGCAAGATCAGCGAACCTGTCATCGAAGTAAATGACCTTGAGGATGAAAAGCTGGGTAACTTCCTTAAGCCTAAAGAACTTGATGGCTTAAAGAACGACCTTGAACTTGTAGAAGGTGTTTATGGCAATCTCGACAGTCAGATGTACACTGAAGGCTTACTAGCACCAGTATTTTTTGGTAGTGCCATCAATAACTTCGGTATAAAGGAACTTTTGGATACCTTCATTAACATCGCTCCAAGTCCTAAGAGCCGCGAAGCGGAAGAACGGATGGTGACAGTTGAAGAGAAAAACTTTAGTGGCTTTGTGTTTAAGATTCATGCGAACCTGGATCCGAAACACCGCGACCGCATTGCTTTCCTGAGGATCTGTTCCGGTAAATTTGAACGCAACAAGTTTTACTATCATACCCGTCAGGACAAGAAACTTAAATTCTCAAACCCGATGGACTTCATGGCTAATGAGAAAAGTATCGTTGAAGAAGCCTGGCCAGGTGACGTAGTGGGTTTATACGATAGTGGAAACTTTAAGATCGGTGATACCCTTACAGAAGGCGAGAAACTTCAATTTAAAGGTATTCCCAGCTTCTCTCCTGAGATTTTCAAGGAAGTAGAGAACAGAGATCCTTTAAGGACTAAACAGCTGGAGAAAGGCATACAGCAGCTTACAGAGGAGGGTGTTGCGCAGCTATTTGTTCAGCAACCCGGAAACCGGAAGATCATTGGTGCTGTGGGGGAACTGCAGTTCGAGGTAATTGCCTTCCGACTGGAGCATGAATATGGTGCTAAGGCCCATTTCCGCACGCTGACTTACAGTCGCTCTAACTGGGTTACATCCAAAGACAAGAAGAAATTAGATGAGTTCCTGAAAAGGAAACAACAACATATCGGTACAGATAAGGACGGTAATCCGGTGTACCTTGCCGACAATGACTTCATGATCAACATGACGATGCGGGATTATCCCGATATCGAATTCCACAAGACATCAGAATTCAAATAACATAAAAAAAGGCGACCGATGGTCGCCTTTTTTTATTATTTAAGATTACTTAATGCTGCTTTAATCCTCGGTATCATTGCCTGGATATCTTCGAGTGAACATCCGCCAACGGATGCTCTGAACCAAGGCATGCTGCTTGTATTTCCAAATGCCGAGAACGGCACCAGGGCGCATTGTGCTTCCTTGATTAAATAGAAGTTCACGTCTGCACTATCTTTCAGCACCGTGCCATCCGGCGTGGTTTTACCGATATAATCAATTTTGATGGTTAGATAGATGGCGCCCATCGGTTCAATGGCATCTACGTTAAAACCTTCCGCTTTTAAATCCTTGAATCCGTCGTAGATTGCAGTAAGACTTGCCTTGATCTGCGATCTGAAACCATTTAGGAACGAATCCACCTGGGCATCATCCGAGAAGTATTTGCTTACCGCCACCTGCTCCGCCTTAGGCGCCCAGGCACCTACGTGACCAAGAATGGATTTCATCTTTGCAACAACTGCCGTTGGGCCAAAGCCCCAACCCACGCGAACGCCGGTAGCAGCAAGTGCTTTCGAGATTCCGTCAATGTAGATCACGTAATCTTTAAGTTCCGGACGTATAGTAACCGGATTCACATGATCCTTTTCAAAGGTCAGCAATGAATAGATCTGGTCGTACATCAGGTACAGTGGCTTCTCACCTTCAGCTCTTGAGCGGTTTTCTTCAAGTACAATGTCGCAGATTTCTTCCAGCTGTGCTGCAGAGAACATTGTACCGGTTGGATTTAAGGGTGAGCATAAAGCCAGTAAAGTTGCGCCTTTCAAATGCGGTTTCAGCTGTGCTGCAGTAGGCATGAAATTGTTTTCAGCACTGGTTTCAACAGCTACACCTTCAGCAGAAGACAAGGTACAATAGTGATTATTGTTCCATGATGGTGCCGGATATACCACTTTATCACCCGGATCTACCAAGGCCAGGAATGTCGAGTATATCAAAGGTCTCGAACCGGCGGAGATCAGGATATCGCCTGCTGAATAATCCAAGTCATAGCGGCTTTGCAACAAACTTACTACTGTTTCCCGGAGCGGCAGGATACCATCTGCAGGTGGGTAGTTGGTCTGATGATCATTATATGCTGCAACGATCTCTGCTTTTAAAGGCTCAGGTATTGGGAATACAGCAGGGTCAAAATCGCCTATAGTTAAATTGGCAATCTTTGCACCCTTACGTTTAAGCTCATTTACATCATTACCAATTTTGATAATCTCTGAGCCTGTAAGGGCATTTGCTAATACGGATACATTCATTTCTATAGATTTAATTAATGCGCCAACAACTGCTCGATGGCAACTTTTACTTTTTCAAAATTAAACTGGGCAAGTACATCATCCATCATGCCGCTAATCTCTGTGTTGCAGAGGTTGCCGATACTGCCTTCGTGCACGTGATTTACAGCAGTGCCGGGCTCAAAGCTGCCGTTTTCAATGGTCTCCCCTACTATCTTATATGCTTCGCGGAAAGGCACACCACTTAGTGCAAGTTCGTTCACCGCCTCCACACTAAACAAATATGCGTACTTTTTGTCCGCTAAGATTTCTTCTTTAACTTCTATATGCTGTAACATATACGTTGCCATCTGCAGACACTCATTCAATGAGGTAATTGCCGGGAACAGACTTTCTTTCAGCAGCTGCAGATCCCGGTGATAACCAGAGGGTAAATTGGTGGTCATCATTGCAATTTCATTGGGCAAGGCCTGAATCTTATTACAACGGGAACGGATCAATTCAAAAACATCAGGATTCTTTTTATGCGGCATGATGCTCGATCCTGTAGTTAACTCTGCCGGGAAGCTGATGAAGCTGAAATTCTGGTTGATGAACAGACATACATCCATGGCCATTTTGCCAAGTGTAGCTGCAACGGAAGACATTGCCTGCGCAAGTATACGTTCCGTTTTCCCGCGTCCCATCTGTGCATAAACCACATTGTAGTTCAGCCGTTCAAAACCCAGCAAGTCAGTTGTCATGGTCCGGTTCAAAGGAAAGGACGATCCATAGCCCGCTGCCGAGCCTAATGGATTTTTATTGGTGATCTTCCAGGCAGCAAGCATCATCTCCATATCGTCTACCAGGCTTTCTGCGTAGGCACCAAACCAAAGTCCGAAAGAAGAGGGCATTGCAATCTGCAGGTGTGTATAGCCGGGAAGCAATTTATCTTTATGTGTATTACTTAAGGTAATGAGTTGTTCGAACAGCGCCGATGTATGGTGTACCATACCTTCTATACGCTCACGGAAGAATAACTTCAAATCCACAAGCACCTGGTCATTTCTGGAACGACCGCTGTGAATCTTTTTACCCGCTTCGCCGATGCGCTGGGTTAGCAGCCACTCTACTTGTGAATGTACATCTTCAACAGCATCCGCTATCACGAAATCTCCACTTTCTATTTCTTTATAGATCTGCTTAAGCGCAGCTTGAACGGTTTTAAGTTCCGCTGCAGTAAGTAAGCCTATACTTTCCAGCATCTCAACATGCGCCAGTGAGCCAAGTACATCAAAAGCGGCCATTTCCAGGTCAAGTTCCCGGTCGCGCCCTACCGTAAATGTTTCAATGTCTTTATTAACGTCAATGTTCTTTTGCCAGATCTTCATGCTTACATATTTATTTATAGCAAAAATAAGAATAAAAAACCCTTTTACCGTAAACCGGGACCTTATATGGTACACCATGCATTATGACTTGGTTCGCAGTGTAAGAAATCTATTACCAGAGGAAGATAGCCTGACAAGCGATTTTTCCCTGCGTTAAATCACCCCGTCTTTGGTAGGTATTTTCCCAACTTTCCCCGGTTTACGCGTTTTTTACGCAGAATCTTGCTTGTACTCGCCTGAAATATTGGTGTAAACCGGCCCTTTTTAGCCCTTTTTTGATGCGTTTTCAGGTAATTTGAAAAATATTTTTAAATTTTTTTCATTTTAATTAGTGTATCACTGCGTTAAACAACATGTGTTGTGTAGCCTACCTTAATGCAACCTTCATCCCCCCGTCTTTGTGCTAAATTGTTAATCTTTAGTTAGTTGTAGGTGGGCTAATAGCGGCTTAATTGCCCTCCATTAACCTTTGGTTAGCTTCTATATTGCTGGATGCCGCTCCTTTATCGGATAGTTTTTCTCGAGTACCAAGTGATACTTAGTG
>JBCLAL010000009.1:0-133194 GCA_038918115.1 Pedobacter sp. | reverse complement strand
GAGGTCAATCCTGCTCACCGGCCTACTTTTTAATATCCAGAAAAGTGGCTATAACAAGCGACTTCTGTTTGTTCCTCTTGGCTTTTTGGTAATCTATAGCTCCATTAGTTTGTTTTTCTTTTTCCTTTTGATTCCTTTTATAATCGTATGGACTATCACGCTATTTGTAGAATGGCGTGTCCGCAAATTTGGAAGTTATTAACGGTCATAAAGCGTTTTTAAGAGGCAAGTCTATTTATCGCACAGACTGGGCTTGGTTGAAAAGCTTAAATTTTCCCAACATTAACCGGTTTCCAGCTGTTTAGCATAGAAAACTACAACTATGGAAAAGCCAGTTCCCGCTCAGGAAAGCGGCAGTGAAATGAATGCCATACATGAAGCCCGTTTTGATACTGCTGAAGAAGCGAATACATTCTACCGTGTCGCAAAAGCACGCTTACTGGATGTAAACAACTGGGATACAGTAGCAAAGCTACCCTCCTCTACATTTATACTCTGTGACCCCTCGGGTGAGCGGACCACACGAAACGTACAGCTTGGTGATTATCTAAAAATTGATATTCCTGGTCCGGGTACAAGTACCGGTGATGGTTACGACTGGGTGAAGGTGGAGTTTATTGATGAGCAGCAGGACGGTGAAAACCACACTATGAGCTTCAGGGTACGCCCAACAGACAATCCAATGTCTCCCGAGCAAGCCGTAGCGCACTTCTTTGACGATGCTGCAACTTCAACATTTCAAGTTAAGCAAACGGGTAGTCTGGTTACTGCCGAAGTACATGGCCGCAATGAAACGCCAAATACCCACACGGAACACGTGCTGGACAACATACGCAATACCATGGTGGGCATCGGCGCCAAGTTTGGTGCTTCATACCCACAATGGAAAGGCCTTGTTGCCGGAATTGCGGCAGTAGATTAAGCTTGCATCAGTTCTGCAAAGAGCTCATATGAGCGCAGTCTCGCCTGATGATCGAAGATATGGGCACTAACCATGATCTCGTCTACCTGCGTCTGATCAAGGAATGACTGCATATCTTCTTGCAGTAGCGCTTTGCTACCTACAAAAGTGCATGCAAGCATCTGGTTGATCTGTTCGGCTTCATACCCACTAAGTAGCGAGCCAATATCCTCTACTGGTTGTTGAAGGAGATTGCGTTGTCCGGTGATGATACCTCTGAACATCTGGTAAAGGGATGTTGCAAGTTTATTGGCTTCAGCATCCGTATCTGCGGCAATCACATTCACGCAGGACAGGACGTATGGTTCCTGCAGGTATTCAGAGGGCTTAAATTCATTGCGATAGATGTTTATTGCTGTGAGGAACTGTGCAGGTGCAAAGTGGCTTGCAAATGCATATGGTAAGCCCATTGCTGCTGCAAGGTGTGCACTGTCGGTACTTGATCCAAGGATCCAGATTGGAATATCGAGTCCTTCGCCGGGGATAGCCCGTACCTTGGCATGGCTGTTCTCTGCAGAAAAATAGGTTTGCAGCTTTCTCACTTCTTGCGGAAAATTGTTTACAGCAGTGAAGCGGTCGCCGCGTATGGCCATAGCGGTGAGTTGATCCGTACCTGGTGCCCTCCCCAAACCTAAGTCTATCCTACCTGGGTATAATGACTCCAGGGTACCAAATTTTTCTGCAATGATCAAGGGTGAATGGTTGGGCAGCATGATGCCACCCGAGCCAACACGGATCTTCTTGGTGCCCCCTGCGATATGTCCGATCACAACCGAGGTAGCAGAACTGGCTACACTGATCATATTGTGGTGCTCAGCGAGCCAATATCGTTTGTAGCCCCAGTCTTCGGCATGGCGGGCAAGGTCAACACTGTTAATAAATGTATCTGCTGGCTTTTTACCTTCAATAACCGTAGCCAGGTCTAAAACGGAGATTGAAATATCTTTTAATTGTTTGTTACTCATAAACAGAATCAGCATTTTGTGCCGACTAACAACAAAACTAAAGATTATATGGTTTCTGAATTGGGGCCGCACAACAGTTATGACATTGTATACATAGAGCAGCAGCAAAACTATAATACATTTGAAATGGTTATGACTTTAAACAATAACATATGAAAAGCAACAGGCAAATCATCAATGAACTTAAAGAGCTTCTTGAACTCGTAAATGATGGTAAAGAAGGATTTGCAACGTCAAGTGAGGCGACCGATAACATTGAGCTACAGGGGCTGTTCCTCCGGTTTTCGGCACAACGTGCATTATATGCCAGCGAACTTAAAGATCACATCGCAAAACACGGTGGTAAGGTAGAAAACGAAAAGGGCGACTTGATGGGTGCTTTACACCGCACCTGGATTGACATTAAGCAAGCTTTGAGCAGCAAGGAAGACAAGGCAATACTGAACGCTGTAATTTCTGGTGAGCGCGTAGCACTCGATAAATATAACCGCCTGCTTGCTGACTTTGATGATCATGCTGACCACATTCAACTACTAAGAACCCAGCGGGATGGTGTTGTAGAAGCCATGGAAGCTGTTTATGAGATGATGAGCAGGCAAAAGACCTAAGTTCTTTTATCTTTGTCTTTATGCAGAACGCTTCAAAGTTTTTCTCCAAGCTCGTATACAATAAGTTTTTCTGGCAATTTTTTGTCGCGGCCTTTATGCTGGGCATGGCGATATTTTTCTTCCGTGAACAACATATTGAATTGATTCGCATTGAGGAAGAACTGCGGCGAAGTAATCCGGTTTACATTATCGCCGGCATTCTGCTTACCGTACTTTATGTACTTGCGCAGGCACAGATGTATGTTCACAGCTTTCGGGCGCTGAATAAGGAAGTGCCTCTGGGTCTGGCATTATCGCTCTTTCTGAAGCGCAATCTGGTGAGCATCTTTCTGCCCGCTGGTGGGTTCTCCTCTCTGGTGTTCTTTACCAGACAGATTGAAGAACGGGGGATCTCCAAATCAAACATCCATCTTGCCTCTACCCTCTTCGGTTTTTGCGGTATTCTCTCCGTAGTGATCGTGGGCATACCAGTGATGGGGATTGCACTGCTTTTTACCCGTCTGGGTAACACGGAGCTGCTGGCATTTGGCTTTCTTTTGCTCTTAACTGTTGCTTTGATCGGCCTGATTTATTCCATTTCTAAAAAGGGATATGCTTACCACTGGCTGGCGCGCATACGACCTTCGGTAACCACCATCCTGGATGACATGATCGACCAGAAAGTGAGCAGAAAGGAGTTTTGGAATACGCTGCTGGTTTCCATCGGCATCGAATGCATTGGTATTATACATCTATACATCTCCATGCTGGCGCTGGGACTAAACGCAAGCTGGCCCGCAGCCATCATCGGCTACATGGTCATGGTCGTGCTTCTTATTGCTTCACCATTTTTAAGGGGCTTAGGAACTATAGAACTGTCACTAACCTTTATCCTGCAACAATTTGGATTCCCTATAATTGCCGCAGCTACCATTACCCTGCTCTTCCGTTTCTTCGAATTCTGGCTGCCACTGTTTGCCGGCATACTAAGCTTTATTACCAAAAAGGATAATCTTATCCTTAGGGTGCTACCAGCATTTATCATCCTGATGCTGGGGATTGTTAACATTGTGTCTGCTATTACACCTGCCATTCCGGCGCGGCTTCGACTGGTACAAAACCTGCTCTCAGAAGATCTTATTGTTACCAGCAACGCCCTGGTGCTGGTCTTTGGGCTCGTACTTGTGATGTTAAGCGTTTTTCTGCTACAGGGCTCCAAAAGAGCTTGGCTTGCAGCAATTGCGATCACAACCTTCTCCTTTTTCGGACACCTGCTGAAAGCGGCCGATTATGAAGAAGCAATCCTTGCTTTTATGGCCGGAGCGACGTTATGGTACACCAGAAGCTACTATAAACTTAAGCCTAACCCAAGATTTGTATCTTTTAATTACCTGGTGATCATCTATGCTGCGCTCGCCGTGCTGGCCTATGGGGTTCTCGGATTTTACTTTATTGATAAACGCCATTTCGGGATCGACTTCCATTTAGATCAGGCTGTCAAAGCTGTGCTGAAGCTCCTGTTTCTTGTTGATGATAAGGCACTGGCACCAAGAACAGGCTTCGGAGAACGCTTTGAATATTCCATATACATTGCTGGGGCATCGCTTATTCTTTTCATCATCTTCAGCTTGCTTAAGCCTTATTTTTCTAAACCTTACAATGCGCAAGCAGATTTTGAGACTGCAAATGACCTGCTCGCGAAGTACGGAAAATCTGCACTAGACTACTTCAAGACCTATCCCGACAAGCTCTTGTTCTTTAATCCGGAGAGAACGGCTTTTATAAGTTTTAAAATTACCCGGCACTTTGCGATAGTACTTGAAGATCCTGTTGCTGAAAATGACGAGATCAGGAAAGATATGGTGAATCGCTTTGAAGACTTTTGTCAGGATAATGGATTTATCAGTGCTTTCTACCGGGTACCCGAGTCATCACTTGCCTTCTATCGATCGCTCAGGAAGAAAGCTATACCTATTGGTGAAGAAGCCATTCTTGATCTGACAACCTTCTCCCTGCAAGGGGGTAAAATGAAAACTACCCGGAGTGCCGTAAACCGTCTCCAGTCGGAGGGCTTCCAATTTAAGGTGTATAAAAGCCCGGTGAAGCTTGGAATGTTGCAAAAGCTGGAGCGGGTATCTGAAGAATGGCTAAGGGAACTCAATCAAAAGGAAGTCGCATTTACGCAAGGGGTTTTTGATGCAAGCATCCTGAAGTCACAAACCATCCTGACCATCGAGGACCAGGAAGAAAAAGTATACGCATTTTTGAATATCATACCTGATTATGCACCCGGAGAAGCGACCTATGACCTGATCCGTAAAGTGACGGAAGCGCCGAATGGTGTGTTAGACATGCTGCTTGCCATGACCTTCCTTCACCTGAAAGAAGAAGGTTATACTTCGGTAAACATGGGCCTTGCGCCACTCTCCGGTATGGAAGACGTAAACGTAACGCAGAAAACCATTAAGTATGCTTATGAGAACTTTAAGGTATTCGGGCAGTTTAAGGGGCTCCGCAGATACAAAGAGAAGTTCATGCCGCAGTGGGAGAAAAAGTACCTCATCTACAGCCATAACTACCACCTGCTACAGGTTCCACGAGCATTGAAGCGGGTTTCAGAAGGAAGTTAAAGCTCCTGAATAATCGTCTTGGCTACCAGATTAACGTTGTCATTATACTTATGAGAACCCGGTATAAGGAGTTTTTTTAATTTTGATGTTTGTTTAATGGCTGGATAGAAGTCGCTGTCTTCAGCAGCACCAAAGATGCATAATACCGGAACAGGACTTTTTAAAAGTTGCGGATACACTTTGTAAGGATCTTTGTCAGTGCTACCCATACCAAGCATGTTGCTGATCCTGGTGACAAAACCCGTTGAAAACCCTGGCGACAGCAAGGTCACCGATCTTAATTGTGCCACGGTGTGCGATGGCAGCAGTGGCGGCAGAAATGCACCAACATCTGCACCGAAAGAGTAGCCTAGCAGCGCAAAGCTGCTTTTATTCCAGCTTTTCATGTAACGCTCAATGATTTTCTGTGTATCGCTGGCAAATTGCGCCGGTGATTTTTTCTCCCAGAAGTACTTTCTGGTATCCAGCGCTACAACTGCGTAGCCCTGATCATTCAACGTGCTGATCAGGTTTTTGGAAAAGCTGTTCATACCGCCATCTCCGGTGAGATAGAGGAACATGGGTTTATTCCCGCTCTTGGGAAAGGTGTGAATTGGCAGATCTTCAATTTCTGCTGCTGAAGCAGTAAAGCAGCAAAATAAGGTAAAAGTCAAAGCAATCAAGTAGCGTTTCATCGTAGTTTAATTGAACGTATTCTTGTAAATGTGGTAATAATCTTGTCGGTTTCAGGCGCGTCATAATGGTGATCCCCTGCAAGTGTTTTCAGGTGGAAATTTCTCTTTTTAAGACCTGCCAGTGCTTTAGGCTCTTCTTTCTCTCCGTAGAAGCAATACACGGGAATTCTGATCTGCTGTACCTCCGGCTGCACCTTATACGCTTTATTATCGGCCGAAAGGTTCAGGAGGTCTGCTGTATGTACCATAAAGTCAGTACTCGCAAATGGCGAGAACAATCCGATTGCCGTCACTGCTCTTTTGGTGGCTGCAGGCAACCGGTTATAAACAAAGGGAATGACATCTGCTCCGAAAGAATAGCCAGTTAAATAAATTCGGTTAGCATGATATTGCTTGGTATAATAGCTGATCAGCCGGCGGATGTCCTGGGCCGTTTCCGCTGGATTACGCTGATCCCAAAAGTAACTCCTGGAGTTCAGGCCAATAACATTGAAACCTTTTTTAGCGAAGCCGCTTGCAAGTTGATCATTGAATTCGAGCCATCCTCCATCACCAGAAAGCATCACCAGCAGACGTCGGGAATGTAGATCAGCAGCTGGGTAAAGCACGACCGGCAAATCCAGTTCATTGGTCTGTTCACCCTGATGTTTGCTGAAGCGATTTCGTTTTAATACACTGCAGCTACTAAAAAGGAGTGTAATGACGATTCCAAGAACCGGGACCGAAAGTTTCATGAATGTATGTGTGTTTTGACTCACAACCTTGCAAAAAGCACACCAATACTGCATTTGTATTTGGGCTTTACTGGCAGCAGACATTAAAATAGTTTTAACTGTTGGTCTTCATTCGGCCGGGCATCTCCAAACACAGTTTTGCCGCCGTACTTCCATGATTCTCTACGTTCCTTTTCAATAAGCGCATCAAAGTTCTGATTGGGGGTAAAACCTTGCTCGGCCATTCTGGACAGTTCAGAAAGCTTTCTTATGGCTTGCAACTTATCAGACTCGGCGACTTTTGCTTGACGAACCGCCCTGCTCAACGTTGAGATGGTCTCGTCGTAGACTTTTATGGGAACCGGAAAAGGGTGACCGTCTTTTCCGCCGTGCGCAAACGAAAAGCGAGCGGGATCCTCAAACCTTGAAGCTGTACCATAAATGACTTCACTCACCAGGGCCAGTGACTGTAAAGTTCGCGGTCCCATGCCTTCCAATAGCAGTAAGGATTCAAAGTCGCGCGGTTGCTTTTCGTGCGTTAACCACAACATAGCACCAAGTCTTTTTAAATCTACATCTTTAGCCTTTAGGTCGTGATGATCGGGCATCTTTAGATGGCGTATCTCTGTGAGCATCCTTTGCGGTTCTTCCTTGGTCATCGCAAGAATAGACTGCTGTGCGGGCGAAGCGGCCTTTGCCGCCATATTGATGATCTGCCCTTGATTCGGCCCGGCGATGCCTGAGTGCGGGTCGGCCACAAAGGAGGTAAGCTCGGCGGAGTGCCAGTGGTATCTTCTTGCAGTGGCACTATCTGGGCGCATGCCTTGCTGCACCACGGTCCATTTTCCAGCCTTATCCACAATAAAGCTGTGCAGGTAAAGTTGAAAACCATCCTGCACCGCGGTATTATCTACCTTAGCACTTAGCTTGCTTGATCTTGCAAGCGCTTCCCCGTCAAGTCCAACAAGACTTCCATATTTTATCAGTTCCGTTGGTGTATTGCGGGAGTGCTTTCCTTTTCCTCCACAAATATATAAACCCAGGTCTTTAGCATGAGGATTGATCGCTTTTTTCAAGGCACCCATCACCGAGGTTGTGATACCGGAAGAATGCCAGTCCATACCCATTACTGCCCCAAAGCTCTGGAACCAAAAAGGATCACCCATCCGCTGCAGGAAGCCTGCGGTGCCAAATTCTTCAATGATGGCCTCGGTAATTGCGAACCCCAGTTTGGACATACGTTCCGCAAGCCACATGGGAACATGGCCATAATGCAAGGGTAAGTCTGCCGAGCCGGATCGTTTCATGAGCCTAACCGAATTTCAGTTGGTCTACACGAACCCAATGCATACCTGCTGCTTCAGCAGCCTGAACGCCCGGCGCACCATCTTCAAAAACAAGACATTTTTCAGGAGGCACCCCCAGCAATTCCGCAGCACGAAGAAAGGGATCGGCATAAGGTTTGCCACGCTCGGTATCACCTGCACAAATGAGCACTTCAACCAGGCTGCGTATGCCAAGCACTTCCAGGGTTCTTTCTACAGCCGCTGTATCACCACCGGAAACAACGGCGATACGAAGTTTTCCGGCATTAGCTTTCAGATGTTCAACCACGTAATGCACCGGCTGTATATCTTCCAGATACCTGTCTGCAAAGATCTCCGCCTTGCGCGCTTTAAACTCAGTTGGAACGAGGCTGCAGTTGTATCGACAATTTATTTCTTCAACAACATTGGCAATGGGCCAGCCGGCAAGTTCATTAATTATTGCAGGATCAAAAACCACATCGCGTTCCTTCGCCGCATCAACGTAGGATGCAGTATGCGCAGCCATATTATCGGCCAGGGTGCCATCGCAATCATATAGAAATGCCTGATAGTCGCCCCGGGTTAATTCACTTAGTATTTCAAATTTGAATTGCTCCATATTCCATGATTATTAGATTCCAAAATTACGACAATTCTCAACCTGTATAGGGCTGGGGCGTCGCCTGAATGTAAAGCTTCGCAAAACAAAGCTTTCTGCCGTTTGTAATAGTACCATGAACCAAGAGCATGAACTTTTCTGGCTTTTTATACTGGCGATACCCGTAGCCAGCATTGCCTGGACAGTAACCCACGAAGAGGTTTTCAGAGAACCACGTGAGTATTGTGTAAGGCAATCGAAAGAAGCCCAAAGACTTTTCAGACGCAAATTCTTTTACCTGTTTACTTGTGAGTTTTGCTTCAGCCATTACGTCACCGTATTCATCCTATTTCTCACCAACTATAAGTTATACCATGATGACTGGCGCGGGTATATACTTGCCGGTTTTTCGCTGGTCTGGATTGCGAATTTTTACATGAGTATTTACAATAAGATCCGCATAGACCTTAAAACCGGCAAGTTAATATCGAAGAAGGAAGAACAGATCGTTAACAAACAAAAGGAAAAAGACTAACGGCGTCCAAAGATGCTTGCAAGTTCATGCAACATTTTCTCATGCTCGTGTTTCAGTTCGCCCGGCTGCAATCGCCAAGTCCAGTTGTGTTTTATAGACGACGGCGTATTCATCCTTGCTTTTTTACCTAAACCTAATACATCCTGCACTGGAATAATGGCGAGATTGGCAATCGATGCATAAGCAAGCCGGATCAATTGATAATGCACGTTTTCTGCCGTAACAGGTCTACCCATGTAGCATTCCAGATTTTTTCTATTTTCTTTTGTGCTTTCGGATTTGAACCAGGCCTTAGTGGTGGTATTATCATGTGTTCCGGTGTAGACCAGAGAATTCCCCGTGGTGTATTGGTGTGGAATGTGAATGGAACAGGCCATATCATCTCCGAAAGCAAACTGCAGGACTTTCATTCCAGGCATTTCGAAGGCGTCACGCAATTCATAGACGTCATCATCAATATCGCCAAGATCTTCCGCTATAAAAGGCAGGTTGCCCAGATCCTCACGCATGGCCTCAAAGAATTTCGCACCTGGTCCGGGTTGCCAGCTTCCATTTATTGCTGTTTCCTCGCCGGCAGGTACTTCCCAATAAGATGCGAATGCACGGAAATGATCGAGCCGCAGCAAATCATATAGTTCCATATTCTTTCTTAAGCGCTGCTTCCACCATGCATAATCCTCCTTCTCCATTACATCCCAGCGGTAAACCGGCATTCCCCATAGCTGCCCTTCATCGTTGAAGTAGTCAGGAGGGACTCCGGCAATGCCCGCATTATTTCCCGCTTCATCAAGCTTAAAGCGCTGGGGTTGCGCCCAGACATCTACAGAATCATAACTGATGTAAAAAGGCAAGTCGCCTATGAGCTGCACGCGCTGGGCATTAGCATACTGTTTTAGGGCTGCAAACTGCCGGAAGAAAATGAACTGCTGCCACTTAATCTTTTCCAGATCGATTTTAGCAGTCTTGATCACTTTTTCGATTGCAGCGGGTTCCCGCTTACGTATTTCAGCGGGCCACTTATTCCAGGGTTGATCTTCATATTGCCCCTTAAGCGTGGTAAACAGCGCAAAGTCGTCCAGCCAGAAAGACTCCCGCTCACAGAACCCGGTATATTCGCTGTTAGTCCCTTGTTCCATCCAACGTTCATGGGCAAGGTCCAGCAAAGGCATCTTATAAGCTTGCAAGGCGGAATAATCCACATGCTTGCCGCCTGCAGGTACGCCTGATTGAATTTCCGATTCGCTGAGCAGACCATCCTGCACCAGCGATTCCAGGCTAATCAACAAGGCATTTCCAGCCATACTGGATAAGGCACTATATGGTGAAAAGTGCTGACTTGCAGAAATCGGGTTTAAGGGCAACAGCTGCCAATATTTCTGTCCACTTCTTCTAAGAAAGTCGACAAAGCGGAAAGCCTCTTTACCGATGTCGCCAGTACCATATTCAGATGGAAGCGAGGTTATGTGCATTAGAATACCAGCGCCCCGCTTATTTACGGGATGCTCCAGCTTTAAAACAGCCATCGGGAGCGCTGTAAAGAGCTCCTGCACTTTAATAGAACCCGACTTGATCTTTCCCGCTACACCATTTAACAGGTTGCGCCAAGCCTCGGGAGCACCAGCAGGGACTTCTATACGGGTGTTTTTCCAATTAAGGTTAAGTATGTCGGTTTTTTCCGCTTCGCAGAGGGCAGCGATATGTAAGGGTAAAACGACTACTGTAGAACTTTGTACGCCTCTTCTGGCAAATGCAAGAATGTGATCTGCATATTTACCTTTTACTTCTAAAGGTATATAGGATGCAGCTCTGTAATCATCCGGATTATGTTTTCGATCCTGCAATAACAGATACTGCAGCCACAATTTTATTTTTCCATCATAACGGTTTTCCCATAGGTCTTCAACGGACACGGATCCCTTCAGCTCATCAAGCCAGGCCGCTCTTTTTTCATAATCAACGGGTCTGCGGTTGTCGGGATCAACCAGGCTCAGATCCCAAAGTTCCGTGCCCTGGTAAACGTCGGGAACGCCAGGCGCTGTAAATTTGATCAGCACTTGTGCAAGCGAATTTATTATCCCATAATCAGCGACCTTGCGGAAGAAAGGTTTAAAACTTTCACCATAGGTGCCAGAAGCATCAATAAACTTCTTACTGAACGTCTGTGCAGCTTCCTCATAGGCTGTGGCTGGTGCAGCCCAGCCGGTATGTCGTTTAGCTTCCCGCAATGCTTTCTGCAGGTAAGCATCTATACGTTCCTGGTAATCCGGTTCAGTAATCTCCGGCATAGGATGACTGCCAACAACGGTTTGGTAGGTAAAGTAGATATCATTAAGATCAGGTTGGTCAGTGTCGGCCGACAAGGCATTCCACTGTTGAACAAGTTCCAGCCAGGCTTCCGGCAGGTCTGTTAACACGTTCAACCTTGCACGTACATCCTCTCCCCTTTTTGTATCATGCGTTGATGTGCCGCTCAAGGCCATTGGCCAGTACTTCTGACGGCTCTGCATGGATTCATGGAATGCTGCTTTACTGATCCCGAAGCCCTCTGGGGAATCCCCAACTTCGTTTTTACCGATGAAGCGGTTGTAAGTGTACATTAAGGTATCTTCCACACCTTTGGCCATGAGCGGTCCACTGAACTGCATACAACGTTTGTAAAAGATCGTAGCCCTTCTGTTAAAATCTTTGTTCAATGACTTCGGCCTTTCAAACCAAACCTGCTTTAATGCATCAACTGCGGGTTGGAGTTCTTTGTTGCTAACCTGATCAAGCAGGCTACCAAGTTCCAGCGCCTCTGGCTTTGTTAATGGAAAACCAGCGCCGTAGTAGCGGTAAACCGGGCAATGGATTAAGAGTGCGGCAAGCGTTTCTTTAAGAAGATCAGGATTTAAATTGGGTTGTTCTTCATGCAGGTTCAAGCTGAAATACAGATCTACCAGGTTATTGAGTTCCCCGCCCATATGATCTTTAAGTATGGCAGCTTTTTTGGTCCAGATCTGTGCTTCTATGCTGTCGGCACTTTCAGCAATGTCTTTATAGTAAGCCGAAAAGGCATCCTCCGCCCCTTGGTTAGTGAAGATGTTGTTTGCCGTTGCCAGAAAATCGTAGCCGGTGGTACCTTGCACCGGCCATGCCGTACGCAACTCCTCACCTTGCTCAAGTATCTTTTCGATAACAATGTAGGTGTCGGCACCGGCAGACTCCCGGAGTAATTCCAGGTAGCTATCCGGATCAAAAAGACCATCTATATGGTCGACCCGCAGCCCCTGAAATATCCCTCTTTTTAGTAAGGCAAAGATATATTCGTGATAAGCTTTAAAAACATCAGCGTTCTGGATGTTAAGACAAATCAGGCTGTTTACCGTGAAAAATCTTCTATAGTTGATCTTCGAATCCGTTTCCTGCCAGTTACAAAGGCGATAATTTTGTTTGTTTGCAAGTTCCAGCAATGCCTTTGGATCTTGGTTGAGCTGATCAAGATTTTTCTGTTTCAGGGATCGTTGAGCTGCCTCGTTTAGTGGCCAGATGTTTCCTGAATAATCAAACACGATGGCACCTTCTTTCTGCACAACCTTTAAGTCCCCATTTTCATTCACATGCTCCAGATCATCTCCAAGAAATGGAACCATTATAGGTTCAAAGTTCTTACCCGACCAGTTTAGATCGAAAAATTTATAAAATTCAGATGCCTCACCCTTCTCCAGGACGTCCATTAACCACTTGTTATTGTAGTGATATGCCATGTGGTTGGGTACAATATCCTGGATCCAGTTCATACCTTTTTCTTTGAGTATGCCGGAGATTTCAATCAACTCTGATTCAGTTCCGATCTCAGGATTGATGCGCAAAGGATTAACAGTATCGTATCCATGCATGCTTCCAGGGCTTGCTTCCATAATCGGAGAGGCATAAATGGTCTGAATGCCGAGATCATGCAGATAAGGTATGATCTTCTTGAAATCTGCGAAGGTAAATTCCTTGTTAAATTGTATCCTGTAGGTTGCTATAGGGTTAAGCATCTTTTCTGGTGTATATTAAAATTGATTCTGGTTGAATGATAAGTTTGTTCAGTTCCTGGCAAGCACCATCAGCGGTACACGGACCACCCCATTGCTCATCTGCCGAACTTAAGAGCAGCTCCCAGTTATGGATAGAGTCTTCGGCCGGTATTGCTTGTTTTTCTTTCGAGAAGTTTAGTATACAGACAATTTGCTGCCGAGGCTCCCATCGTTTTACGACAAGGGCGTTTTTATCGGGATAACTTACCGCTGTGATGCGGTTTCGGTCGCCACTGCTGAAGGCCGGGTTTTGCTTTCTTAAGGCAATCAGGGCCTTGTAGTAACGCAACATGGTTTGATGTTCAGGTTGGTTCAGGATGTGCCATTGCAGCTTCGAACGGAGAAAGGTTTCTTCCGCATCTGGGTCAGGGGCTTCACCTTCAGCGTGGAAGGCTGCGAACTCCGCTTTACGTCCCTCCCGAACCAGCTTATTCAGCGCTGTATCTGTGTGACTTACAAAGTAGAGGAAAGGATTGGTTTCTCCGTATTCTTCACCCATAAAAAGCATCGGCAAATAAGGGCTGATCATAACAGCACCTGCAAGTACTTTCTGCATCTCGAAGCTATACAATGCACTGCTTCTTTCGCCCATCATCCGGTTGCCGACCTGATCATGATTTTGCGAGAACACAATGAACTTTGATCCCGATAGATCTTGCGCCGACTTCCCGAATTTCTTCTTCCGGTGTTCAGAATACTGTCCGTCGTATACATAGGCGTCGTTGTATGCTTTTTCAAGATGTTTGATACCTGTGAAATCTGAATAGTATCCTGTTGGAGGTTCTCCGGCAGTTATTCGAAGTGCATGATGAAATTCATCTACCCATTGTGCATCCATGCCGAAGCCATTCTTCTCTGAGCCGTCAAGAAACCGGGGATCATTAAGGTCGCACTCTACAATGAGATAGTGCTTTCGTCCGGTCTGCTCCATAAGTTCGTCTACATGCTTTCGAATGGCTGCAAGGATGTGCTCAGCACTTAAGTCTTTGATGGCATGAACCGCATCCATGCGAAGTGCATCAATATGAAAATCTCTGAACCACATCAGGACATTCTCAATGAAGTATTCCCTTACACCATCGCAATACTCATCATCAAAATTCACGGCCTGTCCCCATGGCGTGTGGTACTTGTCGGTAAAGTAAGGTCCAAATTCAGCGAAGTAATTGCCCTCGGGGCCAACATGATTGTACACGACATCCAATATCACGGCAATGCCTTTTGCATGACAGGTATCAACAAGCGCCTGTAGTCTTTCTGCTCCGCCATAGGAGTGCTGAACGGCAAAGGGAAATACCCCATCATATCCCCAGTTCCGACTACCGGGGAATTGTGCCACAGGCATAATTTCAATAGCATTGATGCCCAGGTCGATCAAATGATCCAGATGTTCTGCAATTCCATCGAAGGTGCCTTTTGCCGAAAACGTTCCGGTATGTATTTCATAGATAATGTACTGGTTGAGTTTAGGATTTTCCCAGTTCTGGTCAGTCCATTCCGCAGCGTTTAGGTCTAAAGCTACCGAGGCCTCATGTACACCATCCGGCTGGCTTAGCGATGCTGGATCGGGGAGCTCTTTTGATCCATCCAGGACAAATTTATACGCCCCGCCTGGTTTGAGCTTCTCGGTTATTAAATTCCAATATCCATCCCCACTTTTTTCTAAGGGCAGGATTTGTTCATCTTGTAATGCAATTTCTACTTGGGAAGCCTCAGGCGCCCAGAGACAAATTTCCGCCTGCAAGGCTTCATTGAAGTTAATTCCGACTTTTCTGTGTGTCAGGTAAGCGTTTTCTCTCATACCTACATCAATGTCAAACCTCCGGCAAATGTTTTAAAATTCTGATGAAGCAAATACCCGAAACGTATGTGGCAGATACGAGTGGTACGTACAAACACTCAATAGATTAGAAAATTATTTTTTCGAAAATATTTTGAAGTTTAAGACATTGTACTACATTTGTACTGTACTACATAACTAATACACCACAATGTAAATTAAAAAATTTATGATAAAGCTTTCAAACCTAAGTTTTGGATACAGCAAGAAGTCACAGCTGTTTAAAAACTTGAATCTAGAACTGCGGGTAGGCCACATCTATGGCTTACTTGGAAAAAATGGGGCAGGCAAGTCTACCCTGCTGAAGAATATGGCAGGCTTGGTTTTTCCAACCGAAGGTAGATGTGAAGTAAAGGGGTATAACGCTGCGGCACGGGAGCCCGTATTTTTGCGGGAATTGTTCTTCATACCAGAAGAAGTTTACCTGCCGCCGCTTACAGCTGTCGAGTTTGTAAGCAGCAGCTGCCAGTTTTATCCCAAATTTGACCGTTCGGGTTTCGTCAGCATGCTGGAAGAATTTGATGTACCGGCAAACAAGATGTTGAACAAGCTTTCATTTGGTCAGCAGAAGAAAGTGATGATTGCTTTTGGTCTGGCGACTAATACCAGTTTGCTGATCATGGATGAACCAACGAATGGTTTAGACATTCCATCAAAGGTCCAGTTCAGGAAGATTATCGCTGCTGCAATTACCGAAGAACGCTGTGTTGTCATCTCTACGCACCAGGTACGTGACCTGGATAGCCTGATTGACAATGTAGTGATGATCCACAACCAGGAAATTGCACTTAACAAAAGTCTGGATGAAATTGCGGAGAAATTAAAGTTCAGCACCGCGGCACATGCAAACAAAGCCGGAATCCTGTACCAGGAAGCTTCAGACTTCGGGGTAAATACCATCAGCATCAACAATGATGAAAACTATAACAAGGTAGACATGGAACTGCTCTTTAATGCGGTGACCGGTAAAAGTAAGGCTGTAACGGAATATTTAAACTAAGGATCATGAACAACACATTTAATCTTCAACGTTTCGGCTATCTGCTGACTAAGCATACCAAAGAAAATGCCCGCACCTATCTGCTTTCCCTGGCAGTGCTCGCAGCAATTCTCTTTAGCTTCATGAGTTTTATCACCTATACCAACGAGCGGTACCTCGGTCCCCATTTACAAGCAACCTTTTATCTTGTCTTCAAAGTTTTGTCCGGGGCAATGTTTACGAGCATCATTTTTAGCGATTACGGCAGCAAAAGGAAATCCATTCCACTACTTACATTGCCGGTTTCGAATCTTGAGCGCTACCTGGTAAGCTGGATATATTCCTATGTAGTATTCCAGATTATTTACACCATTTGTTTTTACCTGGTGGATTTTAGTGTTTTAAGTATTGCGAACCTAAGCTCTGTACAGAAGAATGAAGTGGTTAATATTGTCACTGTCGAAGATTCAAAGTTTTACCCAGGACTTGTGATTTTCACCTTCATTCATTCGGTTTTCTTTGTTGGTGCAATTTTCTTCCAGAATCTGCATTTCATCAAGACTGGCTTTGTCTTCTTTGGAAGTATTCTGGGGATCATACTTTTAAATGCGCCTTTGCTAAAACTGACTTTTGGCAGCTCCGCTCAATTCTCTCCGCCATTTAACGAGGTCGGTGTCCTTGAAGGCACTCACACGACATGGTTGCAGCCAGCACCCTCAACTGAACTGATTCCTTGGGTGTTGATCATTGTAATGGCAGTTATTCTTTGGACAGCTGCTTATTTTAAACTTAAAGAAAAGGAAGTGTAAGATGGAATTTAGAGAAAATGAAGCGATTTACCTGCAGATAGCAGCGTACATCAGCGAGCACATCCTGCTTAATAAGTGGAAAAATGATGAAAAGATCCCTTCCGTTCGAGAGCTTGCGATACAGCTGGAGGTGAACCCAAATACCGTTGTAAGGGCCTATGAATTTCTGCAGAACAAGGAAGTGATCTACAATAAACGCGGTATAGGATTTTACATTACAGAGGATGCCACAGCAAAGATAAAAGCATACAGCCGGGAACGTTTCCTCGGCCAGGAGTTGCCAGAACTATTCAGAAACATGTACTTGCTGGACATTGACATGAAAGAACTGGCCACACGCTATGAGTTATTTAAAGCAGAAAATTATCAATCCAAGAAATCATGAAAGTGAGTACCATATTAATCATAACCGCGGTAGCCGCAAGCATTATTGCACTAACCGCTTTTAACCTGATGCAGAAATCCTTCTATCAGCTCGGGGAATGGAGGAACCGTTTTTACGGTATGGAGTATATTCCATTGAAAAACATAACTGACGTTGAACTTGCCGATGCAGAAAAAATGCAGGTTACCATAGAACAAGGTAACAAAGAGGGCTTATATATACGTGAACAAGCCAAGGAGCATCTTACCTGGTCAAAAGATGGGAACAAGTTAAAGTTTGAGGTTTCTAAAAAAGCAAAGAGCGGGGCTCCCTTCCGTAATGATGACTTTGTAATTGTACTTCGCCGGATAGATCACTTAAAAACAAGCCCCTATGTACCTTTGACGTTTCAGGCGGAATACTCAAGTGCTGAAATAACTCTACATGGCTTCAAGCAGAACTACTTAGAACTTGACCTGGGTAAAATGGGCGCAGTGAATCTACAAAAAATGGACCTTGACAGCCTTAATGCAACTATTGGAAATGCAGAGGGTAAGGCTAGCCTAAAAATACAAGAAGACAGCAAAGTTAGAAAGGCCGTCTTTACCATTCCAGGAGAAAGTGGTTTGGAACTTAACAATCCGGACATCACCAAGGCAACATACAACGTGTCGGAAAAAGCTTCCGTCAAGTTGAATGGCAACGCATTAAAGATTTTAAAATAATTTTTTAGACGCTCCATACAATAAAGCGACTAAGTTGTCGTCTATATAACTGAGAGCGTTAATTTAGACGGGGGTATTTCGGAAGAAATATCTCCGTTTTTTTGTTTAAACCAAATCCTATGAGCATTCAGTCTATTAATCCAGTAAGTGGCCAGGTTGTTGAAAGTTACCAGGCAAACAGCGAAGATGAGGTCAGCAAGAAAATTGACCTTGCACATGCAGCCTGGAAGCAGTGGCAGAAGGTGGCTTACGAAGAAAGGGCGGATTTGCTGCGAAAAACTGCTGCAGTATTGCGGGTTCGGAAAGATACACTAGCTATGCTGATGGCATTGGAGATGGGAAAACCATTGAAAGATGGTGCCGGTGAGATTGAAAAGTGCGCGGGTGTATGCGAGTATTATGCTGAACATGGTGCTGAATACTTAGCAGATCAGACTGTGCAGACGGAAGCCCGTAAAAGCTATGTAAGTTATCAACCCCTGGGTATCGTGCTGGCTGTAATGCCCTGGAACTTTCCTTTCTGGCAAGTATTCAGGTTTGTTGCGCCAGGACTTATCGCAGGGAACTGTGGTCTGCTTAAACATGCTTCAAACGTGCCTGGTTGTGCGTTAGCAATCGAGGAGGTTCTGCTTGAAGCTGGCTTTCCTGAACATGTTTTTCAAACCTTACTCATCGACAGCAAGGCAACCAGAAAGGTTATTGAACATCCGTTGGTGGGTGCAGTAACCCTGACGGGCAGCACCGAGGCCGGTATGCAGGTGGCGCAACAAGCGGCGGGTTTGCTCAAAAAATCAGTATTAGAACTCGGCGGCAGCGACGCTTATCTGGTGCTTGAAGATGCAGACCTGGAAATGGCAGCAGAAACCTGCGTGCAGAGCCGTCTGATCAATAATGGTCAAAGCTGCATTGCGGCAAAACGCTTCATCCTGCAGGAAAAGATCGCTGAAGAATTCACCGCGATATTCAAAGAAAAGATGGCTTCGCGTCAAACAGGCAATCCTACAGATGCAGACATCCAGCTTGGCCCAATGGCCCGTAAGGATCTGCGGGATGAACTCCATAAATCGGTACAAAAGAATATACAAGCTGGTGCCAAATGCATTCTGGGTGGCGAAATCCCTAAGTTTCCGGGTGATCACGCCTTTTACACGCCCACGATCCTCACCGGCATAAAGAAGGGTATGCCAGCGTATGAGGAAGAGACCTTTGGTCCGGTGGCTTCGATGATTGAAGCAAGTAGTATTAATGAAGCAATTGCTATTGCAAACGATACCAGATTCGGGCTTGGTGCCGCAGTATTCAGCAGAGACCTGGAAAAAGCCGAGCAGATTGCCAAATTCGAGTTGCAAGCCGGATCGTGTTTTGTTAATAGCTTTGTGAAGTCAGATCCTCGCCTACCTTTCGGCGGTATCAAAGGCTCAGGTTACGGAAGGGAGTTAGGTCTGGTTGGTATTCATGAATTTGTGAACATCAAAACAGTGTACATCGGCTAAGCTTAATTTTGTGAACTTTTTGTGTATGGTAGCTAAACGTTTTTGGCATTTAATTTGGTTTACTATTTATAAATCAATAAACTATGAAAACGCTACCATACTTAAAACAGATTACCTATGCAGCTATAGTGCTTGCATTCCCTTTTATTTTTTCGGCTTCAGACGGTTTAAAAAAGCCAGATGTTACACCAACACCGACCAAATCTTTTAATTTTCAGTTAGACAGCCCGCTGGAAACCCTTAATATTATAAAGGTTACTGTGGATAGTTTAAAAAATAGTACCAGCAAGTTATCGGTAGACAACTAGATATCTACAACCTTGCTGGTAAGAAAACGCCAGTATTCTTTAGAAGAAATAACTGAAATGAGCTAATGCAGCGAACTTCGAACCTGGTGTAAATGCAATGCTATTAACTGCTTCACGATTTCTAAGCCTGGTTAATGTCTCAAACTGGGTCTCCTTCCATCTCACGTCGAAAAGATTGTTCACGGTAATTCCCAACTCAGATCTCTTCCAGGTATAGTTTAAGACCAAATCTGTTATAAAGTATCCGGCCGCGGTTAGACTGTAGTCTTCATTGGCCGGCCGGTCGGCGAGATAACGTGACCTTATACTACCATTCAGTCCCGTTTTATTCATGTAGGTGATTCCCATCGCGCTGGTCCAAACCGGAGCAAGTGGAATGTAGTTTTCTCCCTTTGGCTCATCTACTGCACGTCCACGCGCATAATTTACATCTGCATCCAGGTAGATCGCTGGAAGAGGTTGGTACCTTGCTGAAAAGTCTGCGCCAAGGCGCTGGGTTTTTCCGCTAAATTCAATGGAACCGCCGTCGCCACTGTAGACATATTCGTTGCTTAAAGAAATTTGCCATACCGCTGCATTGATCAGTAACTTGTCTGAGATCTTCATTACGGTACCCAGGTCGGTTGTATAGGCTGATGGAAGGGTTCTCAATCCTGCAGCAGCGACAACGCCCCGGGTATCATTCGAGTGGAAGCCTTTACCAGCGGTGAGGTAAAACTGCGTTTTCGCATTTGGCTGAAAATAAAAGCTAAGCTTCGGACTTACAACGTTGTTATGCGCCTTATACGCGCCAGCACCGTCGAGTGTTAGATCTTCATCGAGCTTATTATAATACCTGTAATAAAACTGGTCGAAACGTACGCCAGCATCCAGGCTGAACTGCTCAGTAAATTGAAGCCTTTCAGAAAGATATATACCCGTATTTAGTTCTGTGATGTCACCAAGCTTAATGCCCTGAAGCAGGGTATTGTTATCTTTAGTATGCGAAAGTTCAGAATCCTGCGTAGCATCGAGTCTCACATTAAGACCAATTTTCGAGCTCAGCTTCATATTACCCAAATAGTTATCCTGGGTATAACTCCCGTTATATCCGAACATGTCGCGCCCTTCACGCTGCCTGATCTCATCGCCGTTTACCGGGTCCTCCAGGAAAAACGTAAAGTTCGAATGGAGGTCCAGCGCGTACCTTGAATAGAATAGTTGATTTTTGATCAGATTGTTTCCCGGAGTTGTGGTAAGTAAAAGGGCATTGATGTTCGTTCTTGAGGTCACACCACCTTCATTTGGATCAAGGGCGCCGAAAAATCCTATAGTTCCATCGTTTACCGCATAGTCGGGTATTTGCCCAGAAGCTTTCCAATCGCTATAGAAAGTTGATGCTGATATGGATAAGGTACTGTTATCAGTGAGCGTTCCATGGTACTTACTAAACAGGTTAATGCGATTGAAATGCTGAGGGTGTTCGAAATAGCTGTCTGAATACCGGTACTCAGCTGCAGTATACCAGGAGTGGCCTTTGGCAAGCGCATCTTTATTCAAAAGGTTAACCATTGCCAATCCGCGGAAGGTATTAAATTGACCACCTTCAACCCTGAAAACATTCCGTTCAAGTGCATCCAGGGTATGGAATTCAGCAAAACCGGCGGTAACAAGGTTCCCTTTTTCGGGGTCTGCGCTCCCCTTTTTGAATGTGGTATTACCAATTGTTTCAGGGATGATGAAGTGACTGTCACTGTACCCCTGTCCATGCGCATGAGAGACCAAGTTGATTGGCATTCCATCTACCTGCAGGCTGATGTCGGTACCATGATCATTGTCAAAGCCTCTCAAGAAGATCTGTTCTGCCTTCCCACCCCCCTGATGTTGACCAATAAACAGTCCTGGAATTAGCCTTAGTACCTCTTGTGCGTTAGATACACCACGCATGCGGATATCTGTTTCACTAATCGGCTTGTACGGATTTGCGCCGTTGGCGGTAATAACGACATCACGCAACTGAAGTCCAACCGGCTTAAGGCTGATCGCTGCGCCAGACTTCATGCTGGATAGTGAAAGTTGACGGGGCTCATAACCAAATGCAAATATTGAAAGTACGCTGCTGGTATCTTTAATGTTTTGAAAATGAAAAACGCCCTGCTCATCACTAATGTCTGAAGTGCCTTTTAATCCCATGCTTATTGTTGCACCTGAAATGGCAATGGTGGTATTTGCATCGACAATTTTGCCGGAAAATTCTTGTTTCTGAGCCAGGCTGAGCTGACTGCTGAGCATCAATAAAAAGAGTAGCTGTTTCTTCATTAAGGATCGGTTTTTTGTGTTGCGGCAAAAATAGGAACCTTATCTGTCTCGCCAAGCCGTCGATGACTAATCAAAGTCATTTCAGGGTCATAGGGAAACTTCATTTGTAATAAAGCTGATAGATTGCTTATCTTTGAGGTATCAAATCAATCGCTCTACTCATCTCCTCCTCTTAAACAGTTCGCTTATCGATTCCAAACTTACCTCACAACGTATACCACATAGCAAATTAAACCGAACACTATGAGAAAGTACATTTTAGCAGGCGCAGGATCTTTATTAATTTCTTTATCAGTTATGATTAGTGGATGGATTCCAAGTACCGGAACGCCATCGCCCGTAAAAACCGTAGAAGTGGTTAAAAACACTGCTCCCGTTACTGCAGAGGCAAAGTACAGCCAGTATGTTTCGGATCTGTACACCGCAGCAAAACTTCAGGAGAGTGGATTAAACCAGTCTGTTTTCGAAAAAGCGGTTACCGGTTTTTATAATCTTAAGAATGCTGGTAAGCTTGCGGCGAATAAATCAGTTATTACTATTGCCGATATGAGTCTGGCCAGTAGCGCAAAACGCTTATGGGTAATCGACCTGGATAAAAAAGCAATATTATTGAACACCTGGGTGGCTCACGGAAAAAACACAGGTGATGATAGCGCCACAAGATTTTCTAACGTCAATTCATCTAACCAAAGTAGCCTTGGGTTTTATGTAACAGGTGAAATCTATATGGGTAAACACGGACGTTCTTTACGCCTTGATGGGATGGATAACGGCTTCAATGATAATGCGCGTAGAAGAGCTATTGTAGTGCATGGTGCTGACTATGTAAGCCAGGGGACAATTAACGCGCTGGGCCGTTTAGGCCGTAGCTTAGGCTGTCCTGCAGTAGCACCAGAACTATCAGATAAACTGATCAACACCATTGAAGGAAAAACGCTATTGTTTATCAACGGTGCTGACCAGCATTATACATCTAAATTTTTGGATAACCAGTTGGCTGCAGCTTCTGCATTAGCCAGCATGCCAGTTACTGCTGAACCTGTTACCGCAGGTTAATGCTACTTGCGGTTAAGTCGTTGCAGGTGCGTATATAGCACAATGTCCAGGCCGTATACATCTTTTCTGAACTGCAACGCACCATTCGCATCAGCCCAGGCCGTAAAATAGGTTAAGTAAACAGGGATTTTGTTTGGGAGCACAACATCTGTTGCCTTCGGGTCCTCTGATTCCATATTCTTTTTAATCAACTCAAATTTCTGACCCTCACCAAAGAGTGCTTGGGCAAGGTCTAATGGCCTTTCTACCCGAACACAGCCATGGCTAAGTGCACGTTCCGACCGGTCGAAAGCTGCTTTCGCTGGTGTATCATGCAGATAAACGCTGCTCTGATTTTTGAAGAGGAACTTAATTTTTCCAAGTGCATTATCTTCCCCGGGACGTTGCTTGAAGGCGTAAGCTTTACCTGCATCTGGTGCAGACCAGTCGATGGTTTCAGTGTCTTCTATACGCTCACCATTCTTGTAAACATCAATATTGTTGTTCGACAAATAGTAGGGATCAGCTGCTGCGCTTTTGGTGATCTCGTTTGTAGCTATGCTTTGTGGAATGTTCCACACGGGATTTACCTGCACGCTATGAATAAGACTGTTTAGCTGCGGGGTCTCACGTGAAAAAGGACGATCTTTTTTCAAATCATGTTCATCATATTCGGCAAGGTTATCTGTAAAGGTTTTATTTCTGCCTTCACCAACCACCACCTTCATGTTCATGATAGATTTACCTTTCTCAATTACATCCAGCCTGTAGTCTGCAATATTTACCAGTACATATTTATCCTCTTTCGGCTTATTCTTCCATCTTAGACGTTCAAGATTCACTACAAGCACACGCTGAGTCTCCTCCGGAGACATCTTAGGTGCTTTTACACCGGATGCTAATGCTTTTTGCAAAGCCACATACTGAGGATCTTTTGGTTGAATACTATCGAGGAAGCTTTTCAGGTCATCCTGTGCAAATACCCGCTGCATGGATGCACTATCCGGGCGCTGTGTTTCCGTGTAATAACGTGCATAAATCCGCTTAGGGCTGATCACGCCAAATTGCAAAGCATTACTATAGTTTATCAACGCATTGGCAGCCATGATTTCCAGCTCAGCGAGCTGTTTGTATGCATCCCCTTTTGCAGTGATGGCCTTTTTATCATAGAACTTATTAACTAAGGTGTTCAATGCGCCAGCGTTGAATAACTCAGGATCGAGTCCGTGTGTTTGTGCATTACTGAAGTATGGTAAGGCTTCTTTCAGGTGCCCCTTCGGCAAATGTTTAAGCACGAGCACGGGCTCATATTCGTGTTGTTCATAAAAAGCTGTTATTAGTTTCGGATTATTTAACGTATTCCGTTTTGCCTCCAGGGTTTTCTTTAGGACAACAGCAAAACTGTCGGCTTCCAGATCTTTGAAGACCTTATTCTTTGTTTCGTCGTAAAGCGCTTTAGCGATGTCTGATTTGCTCTTTTTACAGGACTGTATCCCCAGCGCTGCTAACAGCAACACCAGGCATACCATGGTCATACGGTTTGATCTTAAATTCAGTTTCTTCATAAGTGATGTAAGTGTGTGTTAAGTATTATAGGTCCTCATCCAACCTTCCCGGCTTATGCTCGGGAACATTAAATAACATAGAGGTAAGAATTGGCACCACAAAAATTGCCACAGTAAGGATTGATACGACAAGATCTGCCCGCTCACTATCTAGAAACTTCGATACAGGTGATTCCGGTGCGAAATGGGTGATTACAGATGCAGACAGCTTCAAGCCAAGAAGTCCGATTACGCAGTAGGCTGCGGTTTCCAGAAAGGAGAATTTTTCCATCAACTTAACGAAACCTTGTGCCACAAAACGCATGGCCAGAATTCCAATAAATACCCCGATGTAGATCAGATAAATGTGGTCTGTAAATGCAACGGCTGCAAAAACGTTATCTATGGAGAAGGCAAGATCCATAAGCTCCACCAAGGCAACGGTGGCCCAGAAGTTACCAATCAAACCAACCGTTGAGCGGTAAAACCAGTTTCGCTTTTTATCTATTGCTTCAACATGATGCTCTTCTTTTTTCTTTGCCTTTCTCAGGAAATATGCGATAGCCAGGTAAAGCAGGTAAAACCCGCCTATCGGCTTTAACCACCATATGGTTACAAGCCAGGCTGCCAAAACCAGGCAAATGCCACGAAAAACATAGGCTCCGATGATGCCATAACGTAAGGCCTTCTCTCGCTGTTCACGAGGAAGATCCATTACCATGGTTGCTAAAACCGCAGCATTGTCTACCGAGAGCAAACTCTCGATAATGATCAGATTAAGAATAATAAGTAAGCCCGCCTGGATGTCATCGCCCAAAATGGTGTGTAAAAAGTCCATTATTTCTACGCTATTTGTGTGTTATTTAAAAATAAAAGCGGAATATATGGGAATATATGCAAGAACTAAGCCATAAAGGTATTTTCCTTTGCTGAAGTAAACTCAGGAGTAAGAAGATGCCTTAGGCGTTAACCTGGTGATGAGCATTGATACTAATACGACGAGCAAGCAACCAAGCACATTTAGCCATAGGTAAGCCACAAGCTCGTGATAACCTGCAACACACACCATAAATTCTGAAATAAGTGCTGCAATAAACACCGCTCGTCCATTTACATACTTCACGTAAAAGGCTACGAGGAAGATACCCAGCACGGTACCATAAACATAGGAACCCAGAATGTTAACAGCCTCGATCAGGTTACCGATTTTACTGGCATAAAGAGCCATCATGATACAGATAATACCCCAAAATGCCGTCGCCCACCTCGAAGCAGACAGATACTGACCATCAGAGGCATCCTTCCTTATCATTCGCTTATAAACGTCTATTACACTGGTTGAAGCCAATGAATTTAATGCACTGGCAGTAGAGCCCATGGACGCAAGGAAAATAATTGCGATCAGCAGTCCAACTAATCCTTGTGGCAGGTACTTGGTAACAAAACTCAGGAATATATAATTGTTGTCGTTTACATCGGCATGCTCGTCATTTTCAAGCATCAAAGTGGTTGCTGACTTCTTAAGTGCCTTGGTTTCCAGATCCGAAGCCTGAAGCCGCTTTCGCTGTACATCAATAACTGCCTCGTCACCACGATCCACTGCTGCACTCAAAGACTGCAATGTACGCTGTTTGGCTTCAAACACCGCATCATACTTCGTGTAGATCGAATCCAGCTTAGGTCTGAGGCTGCTGTTCTCAAGTTTACTAAGCTCAAAGCGATTGAAGAATATTGGCGGTTTATTGTACTGGTAGAAGGTAAAAACAAGCACACCGATAAGCAGAATTAAAAACTGCATAGGTATTTTTACCAGGCCATTCATCAACAGACCGAGCCTGCTCTCGCTAACAGAAGCACCCGTGAGGTATCTGCCCACCTGGCTCTGATCGGTACCAAAGTAGGAAAGTTGCAGAAAAAAGCCGCCAATCAAGCCACTCCAGACGGTATACTGATTATCCCAGTCAAAGTTGAAATCAATGGCATTTGTCCGCCCCATTTTTCCTGCAATGTGGATCGCTTTGACAAAGCCTACATCCTGAGGTAAGATGGAGACAACAATATACCCTGCAGCAAACAGGCCAAGGAAGATGATGCTCATCTGCAGCATTTGCGTATAGGAAACAGCCTTGGTGCCGCCATAAACGGTATAACACACAACCAGTATCCCGATAAATAGTGTGGTATAGGTTGTATTGATATTTAATATCGTTGAGAGGATGATAGATGGGGCATAAATGGTAATACCGGTAGAGAGGCCACGCTGAATAAGGAACAATATGGCCGTAAGTACGCGTGTATTTAAGTCAAAACGCTGTTCGAGATACTCATAGGCAGTATAAACCTTGAGCCTGTGAAAGATAGGCACGAAGGTTACACAGAGCACGATCATCGCCAGTGGCAGACCAAAGTAAAACTGCACAAAGCTCATCCCGGAGGAGAATGCCAGGCCTGGTGCAGATAGAAAGGTTATGGCACTTGCCTGGGTAGCCATAACCGAAAGGCAGACGCTGTACCAGGGTAGAGATTGATTGCCCAACAAATAACCGTTAATATTATCTGTGCCGCGGCTTTTATAAACCCCATAAGTTACAATCCCGAACAGGGTACAAAACAATACACACCAATCTAACAGGCTCATTGGAAATAAAGGGTAAATGCATAAAAACCAACAATGAGTAGCAGGAGCCAAAATAGGAGCAGTAGATAAAACTGCTTCCAGGTTTTAACAAAAGGAGGTAATTCTTGGCCTTCGCGGTTCCCCATATATAATGCTGTGATTGAGTAAATGTATGGGCCTAAAACCCGTTCATGTCAGGTTATTTATTATTCCTGTTGGTTGCGCCTGCAGAAAGTAAGTTTACAAAGAGGCGGTATGCGCCTGGTACACCCGCTGGTAATTCTCTATAAAAAACCAGACCCGTATAAATATATTTTCCTTTACCATAGTCCGTCACAATCAATGAACCTTGCAATGCAGACTCTCCTTTGTCGTACATGCTTAAGATTGGTGTGTACCGCGCATCTAGGTTATCAGCAAAATAAATCCCACGCTCTTGTACCCAGCCCTCAAAGTCTTGCTTGCCTATCTTATTTGGATAGTTCAGCAAAGGATGCTCCGGCTTCAAAAAGGTCACAGCTGCATCTTCTTCGGTTACCCGGCTCCGGCTTAATGTAAAAGGGTAAGGTCCGAGTTGTTTTACTTTGAGCGGTGCGTTAACATTATACTGCTGAACCAGTGTACCTCCGTTGTATACATACTCCAAAAGTTTCTTTTGGATAGCTGATACATCTTCGTCGATATTATAAAGCCTCACCCCGGTTACAATGGCATCAAACCGTTCCAGTCCACCATTCATGATCTGATCGTTCTTCAGCACAGTAACCTCATACCCGATTTGTTTGAGCGATTGAGGAATGAGATCCCCTGCACCGGCAATGTATCCGATACGTTTTCCTGCAAATTTCAGGTCCACCTGTTCCAGTCGTGCGGAGGCCAAGGGAAATAGGGTTTGCAGCGGAATATGTCTGTAGTCAATCTGCTGAAAACCTTGTTTATAATTTTGGCCGCCGATCTGGACACTGAGTTCTATTGAGCCGCCAGCCGCTTTTGGTCCCGCACTAACGACAACTTCAAACTGCTTCTCCTCACCTTCCTCTTCGAAGCTGAAGTCTACTGTAGCCGGAGTTGCTGTCCAGCCTTGCGGCACTTTGATATTGATTTTTCCAATTGCCTTAGCAGCGAATGCCTTTGCTGTAATCAGGACCTTACGCGTGTTCTGATTATTGAAGAGGTATGCGCGTTCATCCAGGGTTGCAGTAACCGGCGGTGCAATGACGAGCGGTTGGTAGATTTCCCCAATAGCGGGGTTTGCATATCGGTAAACAACGGACCGCTGAACTTCGATTGGAACGCCATCTACGATGATGGTTAGTTTGCCGGGTGTTAATGTTGGATTTTCAGCCTCGCCAAGATTATCAATGCCTGAAAACTGGTAAGCACCAATTTCATGAGGGTTCGCCAGCCAGTAAGGCTGCGTGATTTTTCTTGCAGACGCCGGTAAGTCGAGTTTGATGTGTAAAAGCTTCCCTGGCTGCAGATCTACTGGTCTCTCATTATCAATTTGCAACTGCACTTTATTGGTCGCAGTTGATGGCAACCGGCATATGGCTTCAAGTTCAACGTTGATCTGACTGGTTAGGGCATAGCTTGGTTGTGGCACAAGTGCTTCTATCCAAATCCCCGCACATGCCAGTATCAACTCATTAAGCTTTTGCTGATCGATGGGAAGCTTTGAACTTTCCTTCTTAAATTGAAGCAATGCGGGCAGCGATTTGTAAGCAGCCTCTATTTGAAAATCATTATTCAGAATGTCGACAAGGTGCTGAACTGTCTTGCTGCCCGGATATCGCTGTAAACTTTGATCAATGTCGTTGAAAAGCCCTCTCGTTGCCGGAGTACCAGCACGGTGCTCAAAGAATTCAAAGGCAGCGTCCCTTTGCTTAACTGAACCGAATCCCTGACTCCTGTGACTAGATCTGCTTTCGGCAGCAATTTCTCCATAGCTCTTGCCGAGTAATGCATTGTATCCCCCCACTTCCATTTTCAACTGATCCTCCGCAGTGGTATTCATACCACCGAAGTTGATAGTATTCCATACGATGCGTTTAGTCTTCCATGGCTTAACGTAGGCAAGCTGTTCGGGGAACTGTTTCGGATCGGCTGCGATTGCAAAGGCTTTTTCCGCAAGGATCGCCGAAGCGGCATGAGCACCGTGTCCGGCGCGTTCATCTCCTGGAAACCGGGTGATGATGACATCAGGCTGGAACTTGCGTATCACCCAAACTACATCACCTAATACCTTTTGTTCGCCCCAGAATTGTAAACACTCTGCTGCTGTCTTCGAAAAGCCAAAGTCAATCGCACTGGTAAAATATTGCTCCGCACCGTCAATGCGTCTGGCAGCAAGCAACTCCTGTGTGCGCAACAGTCCTAACATATCTGCCTGCTCGGTGCCAATTAGATTTTGACCCCCATCTCCGCGGGTGAGTGACAAATAAGCTGTCCTGAACTTCATCCCTTTAGAAAGAAAAGCAAGTAGTCTGGTATTTTCATCATCAGGATGGGCAGCAATGTAAAGCACACGTCCGGTGACATTTAAAGCCTCAAGACCTTGCTTGATTTCAGCAGCATTGTATGAACGTTGGGACTGCGCCTGGATGACTACCGGGGAACAGAATAATAACAGATAGATGGGCAGGAATTTGATTTTCATGTTATCAGATGATGCGGATTTACGGTCCAAAGAGCGAGGGAAACTTTATTTGAAAAAGGTCTTACTGCTTATTTGTTTGTCAATGGTGAAGTATCCCGGATATTTGACCAAAGCACCGGCAACCTTAATACTCGGTTTGATCTTCAAGGTTAACAATCCTTTTTGTTCTGCACCTTCAGAACCCGACTGTAGAAAAGTGGCAATGTCTTGCATCACCTGTTTGTTGGAAATAAATTTATAAGCGTTTAAGTTTATGTCGACCGGCACAACGGTTTTACTTCCTGGCTGAACGTCAACGACCTGATTAACGAGTCCGGTTGCAAGCTCCTGATTGTTTACCAATACCTTGTACTCGAAGTCGTTAATCGCTGCTGCATTACCTGTCGGATTGGTTATCTCCAGGTTTAATTTCGCTTTTAAGGGAACATTCTGGGTCAATAAGCCTAAGGCCAATCCCGGTAAACTGGAAATATTCAGGCTTTCCATGTTAACCACATTGTCGATTTTTGTACCACCGACAGTAATCTGCTCTGCAGATATCAATCTGTAGGTGCATTTTTCGAGCGCTGCAATTTGTTGCGCCTGTTTGTTAACCCCACAACCAAAAAGTGTGAGCAAGGTTATACATACTATTCCAATTTTCTTCATTAATGATCGCTATGTAGTAATATAACGGTAATAATAGTGAAATGCATTTACTTAGCACATATAAAACATTGAAGCGCCTAAACCGTTTAGTAGAAAACACAACTATGAAGGCTTTTAAGATCACCACTGCTAAAGGTACAACCTACGACGTTGCTGAAATGAAAGGTACGCCGAATGGGTTTGAAATATACAAAGACGGTCAAAACTGCCCCTTCTTTCTAGGTTCTAAAGGCACTTGGAGTACTGGCGATTTTGCACCACCCTTTACCGATTTCAGCATCATGGAGATTGGTAAGCTCATCGAATTCGAACTTAATCTGAAAGATTAATAGCTTCGATACCTACGATTTAGCTTTTTGCCTATAAAGTAGTCAAAGCTGTACTTTCCAGGACCGCAAAGCAGCAAAAAGAAGTAAACCAGAACGTAATGCGCAGGTAATTCCTGTCTCTGAAAACCATCAGCTGCATGTGCAACAAAGATCGCTACCAGCATGGTGATCATCAATGGTACCGTCGCCAATCTTGTTGCAAGTCCCAGTAACAGCAGTAAAGAACATCCTACTTCAGCGAAAATTGCAAGGATAAAAGAAGGCTTAGCACCGATACCAAATGGGTCCAAAAATTGAATCTCTCCGCCGTCTATAAGCTTGGTTAATTTGGGCCAGCCATGTGTAAGCATAAAGCAGGCAATCCCAATGCGTAATAGCAGAAGCCCTAAATCTATTACATTATGATTCAATGTTGTATTAAATGTCTTTTTCATTGTTGAATCTTTAAAGTATAACTGTAAATATAACATTTAATTTTTAACGAACATTCTTTAAACATTCTGATGCGCTAACGTATTAAATAGAAGAATCCTGCGAGCCTAAAACTAAAAGGATTGATCATTGTTCCATAATCATCAATTACAATCTACTATGAAAAAAATGAAGTTTAAAGACATTTGGAAACTTCTTAAAGACTCGTTCGCGGGTTTTTCAGACGATAAGGTCACCAAGCTAAGTGCATCTTTAGCTTATTACACCGTCTTCTCCATGGGGCCGCTACTAATCCTGATCATCTCACTTTGTGGAATTTTCCTTGGCCGTGAAGCCATTGAAGGTGAGGTATACAAGCAGCTGGAAGGCTTTATGGGCTCTGATACCGCGAAGTCGCTGCAGGACATCATCAAAAACGCGGCAATCAGCGGCGGAAGTACAATCGCGATTGTGATTGGTGCAGTGACCTTGCTGGTGGGTGCAACAACCGTTTTCGCAGAGATTCAAGACTCCATTAACACCATATGGGGTTTAAAGCCTAAGCCAAAGCTTGGTATCGGGAAAATGCTTTTAAACCGCTTCCTCTCCTTTTCCGTGATCGTTAGTTTGGTCTTTATATTACTGGTATCCTTAGGTGTAACCTGGGCGGTTGAAGGTCTCAGCGATAGATTATTTGCCCGTTTTGAAGATACCTCGGTGATTATAGTAACTGTGCTTGGTCAAGTCATTACCCTTGTTGTAATCTCGTTTATTTTCGGCGTTATATTCAAAGTGTTGCCAGACGCTAAGATCAAGTGGCGCGACGTAGCACTTGGTTCAATCGTAACGGCAATACTCTTCATGATCGGAAAATTTGGCATTTCATTCTATATCAGCAAGAGTAATGTTGGTAGTACTTATGGTGCGGCAGGCTCGCTGGTCGTGTTATTATTATGGACGTATTACTCATCCATCATCCTCTACTTCGGTGCAGAATTTACAAAGGCGTATGCAATGGATTTTGGCTCGCCGATCCATCCGAACCATTATGCGGTAACCACCAGACAGGTGGAAGTAGAAACTGGAAATGCGCCGGTTCAGGCCAATGACGGTAAACCTACTACCGTAAAGGAACAGAAAAAAGGCTAAATAAAAACGGGGAAATTGCGCTAGCAAATTTCCCCGTCATCTAATTAACGCTCATTATAAAGACGCTAATTCTTAAGCTTTATTATATCAGCCTTAACTTTTATGCTGTCGCCAGCTTGGCTATATTTCTATATGGATACACATTGAAGATATGTCTTCTTGCAAAACGACCTGGAGAATCCGCATTTACCAGTTTAACATATACCGCCTTAGGCACTTCAAAATACTCGTAGCTGCTGCCATCATGGAAGTGTACCGTTAGCACCAGACCAGCCCATGAAAAATCTGCAATGCCCGAACTCGCGGTCGTTTGCGTATATTCTTCAATTGACATAGAAAGGGTCTCTGGTGCAATACTTACCAGGAAGTGATAAGCTTCAATGATTGCCTTACTTTTTTGTTCTGCAGCTAATTTCTCCTCGTCATTATCCTGAAATTTATCAGGGTGACAGTCCTTCATCAGGTTTCTGTAAATGGTTTTAAGTTCTTTTAACTCGGTATCTTTCTGTACACCTAATAATTTTCTGTAATCGACGATTTTCTTCATAATATGCTTAATGGCAGCAACTTGCTGCCCTTGGAAAATAAGTCTGCAAAGGTAGCATTAATTTTAACCCTGCACAAACAATAACCAATTATAAATTAAGCGATTACTTCCAGCGCCAATCTCCAGCAATGGTTAACGGCGTTTCTAGTTTGTTGGCCTGCAAGAATGTTTTGATCTCCTCGTCCGATTGTACCTTTACAGGAATCTCAGGCGTATTCGACAACGCGTAGGTCAGCATCGCACTATAACGTACCGTATTTTTAAGCTCCTGCTCATCTACTAATTTGAAAGAATCGCCGTTTGAATGATAAAAAGGACCCGAATTATTCGGCAGTTTACCTCCTGTACCTCCTCCAGTCGGAATTCCCTCTAACATGAAAGGTTGATGGTCGCTATGCAGCCCTGCACCCGCAACGAAAATGTTCTTAAAGCCAGTGTCGATTTTATTTATTTCTGCTCCCCAAGAAGTGAACAAGTCTTTCATTTCCGCTCTGGTTGTTGTAAAGCCCTTAGGATCATTGGTCATATCGTAGTTCAACATAAACCTTACCTGTTCCAGGGTGCCATTCTTCTTACCTTGTTCTACGTAAGCTTTTGAACCTAGAAGTCCTTGCTCCTCACCCATAAACATCACAAATTCAACTGTTCTTTTGGTCTTCAGATTCAACTTCTTGAATGATCTTGCCATGTCCAGGATCGCGAAAGAGCCTATCCCATTGTCGATTGCACCAGTTGCAAGATCCCAGCTGTCAAGGTGCCCTCCAACAACGATTTTCTCGTTCGGTAAAGCGGTGCCTTTGAGCGTGGCAATAACATTTCTGGCTTTAATCTTTCCGGAGAAGTTCGTCATTTTGATACTGGCAGACTGTGGCTCAGTTTTCAATGCTTCCTTGATCTTCATACCGTTTTCTAATCCGATACATACAGCAGGAATAGGAATCAGCTTGCCGGTAACAGAGGCCGTTCCGGTTAGAAGCACATCGCCTTTTACGCCGTTGATTATTACAATCCCTATGGCACCATAACGGATTGCAAGTGCCGTTTTCTCTGAGCGATGCAAATACGGGGTGTTTGCAGGCGAGCCAGGCAATGTTCCCAGGAACACTAATGCTATTTTTCCTTTAACCTTTTCCGGACTGGCAATATAATCCGCTTCAGTGCCATTTCCCATATCTACCAACTCAGCAGAAACGTTTGCTTTTACAGGTGAGTGAGCCAGTGTAACTGCGTTCACAGGTGCCAGGCTGCCCTGGGTCCCAATTTTAGTTTCAACACTGATCCTGTTCCAGCTTTCTACCTCAAAAGGCTGGTACCGCACATCAAATCCATAAGACTTTAACAGGTTGTAGGCATAGCTTTCTGCTTTTGCACCATTCGCAGATCCGGTAAGTCTATGACCTATGGTCTCCGTGGCAGACTTCAGGTTATTATACGCTTTCGAGTTTTGCTGTACATCTGAATTGATGCTTGTAAATGCATCTGAGATTTTGTCCTGAGCGGAAGCTGAGGCATTCCACAACAATGCTGCGGCAAGGAATAGTTTAGTTGGTTGATTTATATTCATAATTGGATCTTGTATGCCCAAATATAGAAAATTGACATTTGAGTACACATGCGCTGGCAGATCAGCAATGTATAATTTCCGCTACCAATTATAATTGATACTTTTACAACATTATCACTTTACATGGTTCGTTTATTCCAGCGCTTTGAGCAAGCTTTCTCTTCAAAGCACCTTTTATACCTATTTCTGAGCATCTGGTTTTTCATCAATTTGATGCAGGGTCTATTTACTGGATCACACCCTGACGAAGCTTATTATTGGATATACTCAAAATTCCTCGACTGGGGCTACTTTGACCATCCACCAATGGTAGCGCTCTACATCAAAGCTGGTGACATGCTGATGCACAACACCCTCGGCTTACGACTGGTAACTGTAATTACAAACACCTTTGCCATCTATGTACTCTGGCAAACGGTGAAACCATATGGCAAAGACCTGCCCTTATTCCTGGTTCTCTTTAGTTCAGTGCTCATCTTCCATGTTTATGGATTTATCACCAGCCCGGATGCGCCCTTATATCTGTTTACAATACTATTTCTTTATGCATATCAGCAGTACGTAAAGGCATATGCCACATCCTGGGGTATTGCTCTGGGCATTTTAGCCGCGGCCTTACTACTTAGCAAATACCACGGTGTATTGGTCATTTTCTTTATTTTACTTTCGAATCTAAAGCTCTTTAAACGAAGGTCATTCTGGCTGGCGATGATCATTGCTTGCGTATTGTTTGCACCACACGTTTATTGGCAGGCAGTAAATGATTTCCCCTCGGTTAAATATCATTTGTTCGAACGCTCGGCCAGCCCGTATAAGTTCGAATACACTGCTCAATTCTTCCTTGACCAGTTGTTGATGATGGGTCCGCTTATGGGTTGGTTTTTGTTTTCAAGCGCATGGAAGCAGTCCGTTAGTAGCGACCTGTTCTTACGGGCTTTGAAGTATTTATGTTATGGTGTTTTTGTATTCTTCTTTATGAACACCTTTAAAGGAAGGGTACAAGCGCATTGGCCGTTAATAGCGTTCGTTCCCCTCTTTATTCTAGCCTATATACAGCTTACAAAAACGAAAATTAAGGACAGCTATCAAACGCTTTTTACCACAAGTATTGTACTGGTATTAATTACCAGGATAATACTTATCGCAGCGCCCGAACCATTGCAAAAGCTCAAGTTCCTTGGTAACTACTACGGATATGAATCCTGGGCGAAGGACATTTCAGTTGCTGCCGCTGGCGCGCCCGTTATCTTTCAGGACGGCTTTCAGGCGCCATCTTATTACAACTTTTACAATAATACGCTGAAGGGCTTTGGATATAACTCTTATGGATACCGTAAAACCCAATACGACATCTGGTCAATTGAAGACAGCCTGCAATCACAGAAAGTACTCTATGTGTTGGATAGACCTTTTCCCGATACTACTGGTCAGTTTAAAATCAACACCAACAAAGCGGAGCTCTTTGGAAAATTTGTAAATAAGGCACGATTATATCAAAAATTGCAGTTCCTCCCATTGTACTATTTTGAAGAATGGAAACCAGGAGAAACCAGGTCCTCCCTTTTTCTGATTTCAAATCCATACAACTATGCCGTTGATTTCGCAGATCATGAAGGCGAGTCGGCTGTTGAACTGCTATATGGCTATTATCAGGCAGGAAAAGTTGTGCAGGTAACACCGATCAGCAGTCCTTATAAACAACTTACAATCCCCGCCAATGGTCATACAAGGATGCGCATAGACATTAAGGCCCCGAAGGAACCTGGAAACTACACGCTATTTATTGCAGTAAAAACGTCACCCTTCCCAGGTTCCAGAAATAGCGGAATGATTAAATTGAATGTTAAATAAAATGAACAATACCATCTCCATCTTACGCAAGCTTACCCTGCTGAGCTTATTTCTTCTAAGTGCAATACTTACACATGCCCAGGAACTTGAGGGCAATTTGAGTTTTTTCGGATTTATGGATAATCGTGAGTATCTAAAATCAGGCAGATATTCTCAGACCATCTTTGGAAACAGGATCGCTCCAGAGTTCGGAATCAGGATTGACAGTGTACACAGGCTTCGGGTAGGTTTTAACGCACTTTACGAGTTTGGTTCCAAACGAGCCAAATTCTTCGACAAAATAGAACCCGTAATTTATTACCAGTATGAGAAGGATAAGATCGACTTCTTTATCGGATCTTTCCCTAGGGTAAACCTCGTGGATGACTATCCAAGAGCGTTACTTTCAGATACGCTGAATTATTACCGACCGAATGTACAAGGTATGTTGGCTAAGTTTGAGAATGATAAGTTCAGAGAAACCGTCTGGTTGGATTGGACCAGCAGACAGACAGACATCGATCGTGAAACCTTCATCTTTGGTATCGCCGGAAAATATAAAACAGGAAAGTTCTTTGTGAGCCATCATGCATATATGTTTCATAATGCAGGTGCTGCAATAGAAGTTCCCGGCGATAACCTTCAGGATAATGGAGCCGCTACAGTAAAGATCGGTCTGGACCTTTCAAAGTCTACCTTTCTGGATTCTTTAACCATTGCAGGTGGTGGGATGATGTCGTTCGAAAGAACCCGAAGCGTCTCTGACTTCGTTACGCCAAAAGGCTTTGTCGCGGACCTTTACGCAGGCTATAAGCGCTTCAGCATTACGAACACCTTCTATGCAGGTGAAGGTCACCATCTCATTCTTGGTGACAAATTCTATGATGCAAAGACCTACAACAGGATCGATTTCGGTTGGACTCCAGTACTTTTCAAGAACATCAGCGGCAGTTTTGTATTTAGCTACCACATTGCAGACGGCATCATGGACAATCAACAAGCCTTTTTCTTAAGATACAACCTGTCTGGCTCCCGAAAGCTTAATTAGAAGAACTTCTACAAAAAACCTTTTCTTCTTTTATAATGTTAATAAACCATCATTAACTAAAACTAAAAGACATGAATGGTTTCTTTAAAACGCTTATTGCTGGTTATGGCGCAAAAAAGTTGGGCGGTGGATGTTTTTCAACCATCCTCATCTTCGTATTAATTTATTGGGCACTTGGACAATGTAATAAACAAACGCCCCGGGCAGCAGCAGAAATTACCACCCCTGCTAACATAACTCAATCCAGATAAGACTTAATAGATAACCGGCGTGGAATATAAAATATTAGGCGGCTCGGGACTAAGTGTGCCTGCCCTGAGCTTCGGTACCGCAACTTTCGGTGGTGGTAATGATTTTTTTAAAGCCTGGGGAACAACACAGGCCGATGAGGCAAGAGCACTTGTAAAACTATGTTTAGACCATGGTTTAAATTTATTTGATACGGCAAACAGCTATTCTAATGGGATGGCTGAAGAGATCCTTGCTGAAGCCCTTAAAGGTATTTCCAGGCACGATTACATATTATCCACCAAGGGAACGTTCCGAATGGGCCCGGGAGTTAATGACTTCGGTTCGGGGAGGTACCACCTCACAAAAGCTTTAGAGGATAGCTTAAGACGCCTCAAAACAGATCATGTAGACCTTTATCACATGCATGGCTTTGATGCCAGCACGCCTGTGGAAGAGACCTTGAGTACGCTAGATAATTTCGTCAAACAAGGCAAGGTAAGGTATATCGCTTGTTCAAACTTCTCCGGATGGCATCTTATGAAGTCGCTTGCTGTTTCTGAAAGATACGGATGGAGCCGATATATAGCACATCAGGCCTACTACTCTTTGATAAACCGCGAATTTGAATGGGAGCTGATGCCGCTTGGCGTCGATCAGAAAGTAGGCACAATCGTATGGAGCCCCCTTGCTTCCGGCCGTTTAAGTGGAAGAATTAACAGAAACAATCCGACTCCTGCACCAGATAGCAGATACAGTCAGGGCGGCGGACAGGGGCCAGATGTGAGTAATGAATTTCTTTTCGATCTGGTGGATGTACTACAGGAAATCGCTTCCGAGCTAGGGAAAAGCGTGCCGCAAGTGTCGTTAAATTGGTTATTACAAAAACCAACAGTGAGCAGCCTGGTAGTGGGCGCAAGAAATGAGAAGCAGCTGAAGGAAAACCTCGGTGCTGTTGGTTGGAATCTGACACCTGAACAGGTTCAACGCCTGGATCAAGTGTCAGCAGTTACGCCGGTATATCCTTACTGGCACCAGCGAAACTTCCCTAACTAAATTTTAGTTACACCTCCGGAACCTAAAACACGTTTTTTAACGCTCGCGTTGCCACTGTATCTAACCTGGCCGGAACCGCTGATGAGTGCATCAATAGCGTCATCAACATGAATATCAATCTGTCCAGAACCACTTAAACGTGCATTAAGGGCATCTACCTTTAGGCTCCTGCCGGCAAAATGCGATGAACCGCTCATGGTCACTTCAGCTTTGCCGGCACTGCCCTTAATATCAAGGTTACCCGATCCACTGATCACGCTTGTTAACTTATCCACATCTACGCTCGCCAATACACGCCCGCTCCCGCTTAACGTTGTCGTAAATTCCGAGGCATTGATCGTGCCCGCAACTTCAATAGAACTGTTTCCGCTCATTGTAAGGCTGGTAATGGTCTTGGCAGTGATGTATGCAACAATCTTCCTGTCCTCATATTTCTTAGACCAGCTGGTGATACTTGGCTTTGGACGGATTACCAGAACGTTTCCCTTAACCTCGGTAATCAATGTTGATAAAACATCTGCATCACCTTCCATGCGTAAGCTTTCTGTATTCCCCAGTTTAACAAAGACCTGTATAGGACCCTGCACCGCGATGCCTTGAAAGTTCTTTACCTCTGGATCACTAAATACATACTTGCTATGAACGTTTGGAAGTGAAGCAGCTTTCATTGAAATACTGCTGCAAGCTAAAATAGCTGCGAAAACAAAAGGATATACTTTTCTCATTTTTTTCAGTTTACATATAAGACGTGGAACATTTTAAAAAGTTGCATCAGGCCCCCAAAATTCTAAGTTTTAAAACAGAAGAATGATAAATCTGTTATTTATTGTACTTAAACAACGATCATGGCAGACTTAGGAACAAGAAATCCCGAATTCAAAATTGAAGTTTCTTTAAATGGACAGCAAAGAAACTTTCACGTTAAACCAGACGAAACCAGCGATGGTATAGAATACTTCATCGTTTTTGACGGCGAGAATGAACTTACTCAGATTCGGCTGGAGTCGGAAGGTAAATGGGAACAAATGTGGGGTGAGCTGTCGGAAGAAGATGTTAACACCATTGGTGAGGCGATAACTAAATAAACGAAAAATGGTAATTCATGACGAAACATTGAAGCTGCGCTCCGGCAAGTTCTCGATCCAACGGGAAGTGCCTCGTAATCTCGGTTTTACAGAACGCATGGTTTCTGTATTTCTTGGGGGTGCACTGTTGAGCAAAGGCATTAGAAATCCTTTTAAATCAAGATTCTGGTACGGCGCCTATTTAACCTACCGCGGTTTTACAGGCAAATGCCTAATTTACCAACAATTAGGCATTGACGCCCGAAAGCCACATGCGGTAAATGTTCGCGGGGAATTTGTGATTGATAAGCCTGCACAGGAAGTTTATAGCTATTGGCGAAACCTGAGCAATATTCCTGGTAGCATTAATCATCTCATGGACGTAGAAATGATAAATGAGAATTTATCGAAGTGGAAGTCTAAAGCCCTGGGTAGTTTTTTACCAGTAAACTGGGAAGCGGAAATCGTGAAAGATGAGCCCGGGCATTTAATAGGCTGGCGCGCTGTAAAAGGATCGATGCTGCCGCATGTTGGAAAGGTTGAATTTGAGCAAAATCCGGACGGCTTATCAACTACGCTGAAAGTTGTGTTATCTTACAGACCGCCAGCTGGAGGTCTCGGTGTAGGCGTATCCCGGATTATAAATCCGGTGTTTGAAGAAATGTTAAAAAAGGAAATGTACACCTTTAAACACAAGATAGAAAGCAAAGCTCCTGCGTATTAGCAGGAGCTTTCTTGTTATTATGCTGCCGCAATGCCCGCACCAATGGCGAATAAAACGATCATCAGCACATATAAAGAGATAAAAAGAATCGTTAAAATACCCCAGAATTTGAAGATCGACTTGATCTTCGACATGGCTTCACTCAGACCTTCCTGACTGCCATAAAGAACCGCCAGCTTTGCTGCCGAAGAAAACTTGTACATCAGGTAACTTGGATAAAAGTACACGAGGGCTAACACAAGATAGAGCATCGTAAATACGCCCGAGCCCATAGCTGCAAGACCTGAGTATGCAGGAATTTCAGACATACTTTGCATTACGGAACTCATGCTTAGTGCCACCATAACCATCAATCCGGTAATAATGAATCCAACAATTGATAAAAACTTAGTCCACTTGGCAGTGTCGTAAATGTAACTCCGTATATCCTCTGTGACGATAAGCCTTATTGCACCATTTTCTTCCTCTAGCCCCATTTCAGGCTCATTATAATTTTCCATAATGCTGTATTCCGCGTTGATTTATGTGGCTAAACTTAAAGATTATTTTTGATACCTTTGCGGCGAATCTAGAAAAAATCATTCATGGCATTACAATGTGGTATAGTGGGTTTACCGAACGTCGGAAAATCTACTTTATTTAACTGTTTATCAAACGCAAAGGCCCAGGCCGCTAACTTTCCTTTCTGCACCATAGAACCAAATATCGGCGTAATTACCGTTCCTGATCACAGGCTCACCAAGCTTGCAGAACTGGTAAAACCGAATAAAGTTCAACCGAACACCATCGAGATTGTTGATATCGCCGGCCTCGTTAAAGGCGCTTCAAAAGGCGAAGGTTTAGGTAACCAGTTTCTAGGTAATATTAGAGCAACAAGTGCAATTATCCACGTGCTTCGTTGTTTTGAGGACGGAAATGTCATCCATGTTGACGGGTCTGTCGATCCAGTTCGCGACAAAGAAATTATCGATACCGAACTTCAGCTTAAAGATCTGGACACCGTTACAAAACGGATTCAGAAAGTTGAGAAGATGGCTAAGAACGATAAGGAGGCAAAAAGAACCTTTGACATTCTAAGCATCATCAAAGCACATCTTGAAGCTGGCAAATCCGTACGTTCGGCAGCTGTAGAAGCTGATGATTTTGAATTTATCAAAGATCTTGGATTACTGACTCAAAAGCCGGTGATGTACGTGTGCAACGTAGATGAAAATTCAGTGATCAACGGTAATGAATTTGTTGATCGTGTTCGCGAAGCGGTCAAAGATGAGCAAGCTGAAATCTTGATCATTTCTGCTAAAATCGAATCCGAGATCGCAGAGCTTGAAAGCTATGAAGAACGTCAGGAGTTCCTTGCAGATCTTGGTTTAACTGAATCAGGTGTAAACAAATTAATTCAGGCAGCATATAGGTTGCTTGATCTTTACACTTACTTTACTGCCGGTGTACAAGAAGTAAGAGCTTGGACCATCACCAAAGGCTTCACTGCACCGCAGGCTGCCGGAGTGATCCACACAGATTTTGAAAAAGGATTTATCCGCGCGGAAGTTATTAAATACAATGATTTCGTAAGCCTTGGATCTGAAGCTGCATGCAAAGAAGCTGGCAAGCTTGGTGTTGAAGGAAAGACCTACGTAGTAGAAGATGGCGACATTATGCACTTCCGCTTTAACGTTTAATCCTGATTACTATAAAATAGAAAAGCGGGCATCAGTTAATGGTTGCCCGCTTTTTTTATGCGTGAATATTGCTAAAGCAGCACGCCTTTTAAGAACATAACTGCCACAGAAAAATAGATAATCAAACCAGTAACGTCAACCAGTGTGGCTACAAAGGGAGCCGATGATGTTGCCGGGTCGGCACCTAATCGCTTTAATATTAAAGGGAGCATAGAACCCGACAGCGAGCCCCATAGTACCACGCCGATGAGCGCAACCCCGACAGTTAATCCGATCAATAGCCAGTGTGGGCCATAGATGTCACTAAACTGCGCCCAGGCAAATATCCTTAAGAATCCAATTGCACCCAGTGCGAAGCCTAACAACAGGCCTGATTGAATTTCACGACGCATAATGCGCCACCAATCACCCACCGTAATTTCACCAAGAGCCATTGCCTGGATGATCAGCGTTGATGCCTGTGAACCACTGTTACCACCACTGGAAATAATTAAGGGAACAAACATCGCCAGGATCACGGCTTTCTCAATATCTTCCTGAAAGTGTGCCATCGCCGTTGCGGTAAGCATCTCTCCCAGGAATAAGACAATAAGCCAACCAATACGCTTTTTCACAAGTCCGAGTAGTGGCATATCCAAATAAGGTTCATCCAGTGCCTGGGTACCCCCTATCTTGTGGATATCTTCAGTATATTCCTCGTTAGCCAGCCATAGGATATCATCTACCGTAACAATCCCTAAAAGCACATCACTGTCATCAACAACAGGTAGTGCAACGCGGTTGTTCATCCTGAAAACGTTGATCGCTTCTTCTTGCGGATCGTTTGCATTTAGCGCAATGGTGCGATTGTCTGCAAGATCCCCGATCTTGGTTTGCGGATCTGCAAGCAGTACTTCCCTGATCCGGATATCGTCAAGCAGCACACCATCATCGTCAATGACGTAGATCACATCAATGGTTTCCGAATTTTTCCCATACCAGCGGATATGCTCAATGACGCGCGCAATAGTCCAGTGGGTTTTTACCGCCACATAGTCGGGTGTCATCAAACGGCCAACGCTGTTTTCCTTATATCCGAGTAATGAAAGTGCTTCCAGCCGGTCCGCAGCGGGAAGGAGAATGATCAGCTTTTTTACCGCATCTCCCTTCAGCTCACTGAACAAAGCGGTACGATCATCCGGTGGAAGAAGATTGATAAGTTCGGCAAGCTTTGTGCCGGGAAGCTTTTTAAGTATCCGTTCCTGGGTTGGAAAGTCAAGGATCCGGAATACATTTACAGACCTGTTTATCGCGAGCGTATCAATAAACTTCACTGCATGTTCGGGAAGCTCGTCAATCAGGTGTTCGACATCAGAAATGTTGAGGTTATCCAGATAGTCTTTCAATTGAGCATCATCAGCTTGCTCCAATAATTCAACTACTTCTTCCACAATCATTTCTTCCATAGAGTCTCCTTTTACATGTCTGCGTATTTACAAGACTGCAAAAGTGGGTTTTTATTTAATAAAAAACCCCTTTTGCATTATTTACTTCGCAAATTTCCTTTGCTTTTTCTAAAACAGTGCCAAAGTTTCCGCCGGCTAATTGATGACCTTGCTGGCTGGATCTTAAGCTTAGGGATGTTCCTAAAAAAGAAAAGGGCAACCCTCCGGCTGCCCTAATCCATTAACGCTCTCGTCACAAATATAGAAATCAAAGCAGCGCTAATCGAACGCACCGAGATGATGTTACCTATAATGTAAACTTTTGTAAATTAAGAGCCGGTCTGAAGCAGGTGTTCCGTTAATGGTGGGTTGGTGCAAGGCAAGGTTACACCTGCATTTATTACAAACGAAAAAAGCCTTTCAACTAAATTGAAAGGCTTCAAATGGTGTTCCCGACGAGATTCGAACTCATATCGTCTGAACCGGAATCAGAAATTCTATCCATTGAACTACGGGAACTCGCCGCAAATATATACAATCCATCGACATATCATTACCTGCATGAAAAAAATTGATTATCTGCCTGGCAGTTAATTATAAGCGCCAGGCAGATAAAAAACTGTGTGCTTTTAGTACATTTGGCTTATTTTTCATACTCAAGATGCTTAAATTAAGATTCGGCGTTCTCCTGCTCCTTGCTCTGATCAGCAATGCTGCTTTCAGTCAAAAACTAGACATTAACAACTTTATCGTTAAAGAAAGCTTACTTAAGAACAGCAAGCTGGCAATCATAGCTGCTGACTCGCTGGAGAATCCACTTGAGAATATCAATGGCACCTACACTTTCACCGTTAGCGGTTTCTCTCAGACGCTGCGCTTTCATGAGGGAGTGGCCATCGTTCCGCTTCAACTGGAGCGTTCCGCATTTGTATACATTAAACACATTAATGATGCAGGCAATCACAGTAAACTTGTTTATGTATATAAGAAAGATGGCAGTTTAAGCCCATACACGGTCAACTCCATGTGGTTGGTTATTATCCCCCTGATTATCGTGGTGATCGTATTCCTGTTCCGAAAACTATTAATCCTGGGTATTATCATTTTTCTCATTCTGATCTATTTCAATCATAGCAGCGGCCTGGGTATTGGTACCTTTTTCGAAACCATATTTGATGCTTTAACCCGGCTCTTCTAAAAGGATTAGAAAGGCAATCCTATACCGAAATTGTATTGTACAAATCGGTAGCCATCTGGACTGTGCGTGCTGAAGTATTGATCTTTAAACTCCTGCCCACCGCTGAAGAACCTTTTAATTACCCATTGATCAGCACCCCTGAACTGTGGGTCTTTAAGTTTCAAACCTACGTCAAAACGGAACACAAAGAAGTCGACATCATACCGGAATCCCAAGCCTGTACCAAGTCCGATCTGATTGCCCAGCTGCGCAAACTTGAAGGTTGTTTCTGGTTGATCATTGTTGGAGTTGATGTTCCAAACGTTACCTGCGTCTAAAAACACAGCACCCTTAAGTTGCGCACCAAAGAACTTATCCAGCAGCTTATAGCGATATTCTAGATTAGCTTCGATATGCATCTGACCCAGTTGATCAATACCATATAGGGTCCTTCTGTTTTCTTCATTTGGAATACGTTCCGCACGGTTATAGTTTCCCGGGCCTAATGTCCTGGCCTGCCATGCTCGCACACCACTTGATCCACCCGCATAGAAAAGCTTCTCGAAAGGAATTACGGTCGAATTTCCATAAGCATATCCAGCACCAGCATTTAACCTGGCAACAAATTGCTTTGCACCGCCCAGACTTTTGTAGTACCTGATGTCAATTTCTGGTCGAACATACTGGTTAAAGGGCAATCCAAATACCGTTGCATAATCACCTGCTGCAGGATTGTGTCCCCCACCTCCAAGGCTCGTCAAGCCTTGAAGCAAGTTGCCGGCCATGTCAATATTACCCCTGAAGTAAATAAAGTCTTCGTTAGAAAGCAATTTATTCGCGTTAACGGTATAGGTATACTTTACACCGAGGGTGATATCACGGCGATCAAGTAAGTTAATGTTGTAAAGATTTGCTGCGATCAGCGCTTGTCCATCCGTCGTCGTCGTATCAATCAGCAATCCACCAAAACGGTACTCGAAATTTAAAGGAGTTAAAGAGTGTCTTTTTGTCTTTGTTTCAACCCAGTCGTAGGTAATAGAGTTTAAAAATACCTTTCTGTTGAAGAGATCCTTCTGCAGAGAGTACACGTAACTGGAGGAGAACGTCGTGAAAGGCATCCCGCTTTTGCCCATTAACGGAACATTAAAGGGCACCATGAGCCTTGGAATCGACAAATTTGCACTCAATGAAAAATCCCGCTGATAGATCTCACTAAATAAAGAATTTCCATTTCCGATCCTGGATTGCAGCCCCCCTTTCACCTGAAATTCAAAGCGTTCCGCACCTTTAAAAATGTTGTTGTTCGAATAGGTGTTACTTAAGGTAAAGCCTACTGTACCCGCGTTAAAGGGAACCTCACCTTCAATCCGGTTACTCATTCTTTTCTGAGGAATAAGTCTGATCAGTGGTTCCACCGTATTTGAACTATCTTTTGCCTTCAGGTAGTCTATTTTTACGTTTTTGAAGACATTCAGTTCATAGAGCCGGTCGTAAGTAAGCGTCTCATTACGCACATCATACTTATCCCCGGGTTTAAGGAAATCATAACGCACAATTGGATTGCGCCGAAAGCTGCCGGAAAGATCTGTAAAGCGAATGTCCCTGTATATTTTAGGATTCAGATGAATGCTGTCTCGCTGAGGAAAACCATCGGTAGAGGGTGCTATTAAAATGTTAGTCTGACCGATGGTATAAACCGGATGTTCCATTTTGCCTTCCGGATTATCCACCTGCAAAGCAACGTTCACTTTATTGTTGTTCAGGTTGGAGTCAACTGAAAACTTCACATATGGACGTAAAAAGTCGTAATAACCATTCTGTTTCATCAATTCATAGATCTGTTCCCTTTCGTAGGCTAGTGAATCATCATCATACTGCATGCCTGATCTGAGGTGCGTGAACTGATATTTCTGGTTCAGATAAATCTTTTTCATCGCGGTATCTGCGAATTCGAACTGAACATTGTTTACGTCGAAGGGTATTCCAGGTGTAGCTTTAAAGTACAAATTAGCACGCTGATTATTCACTTCAATCCTGGAGTCGACCTTTGCCTTGAAGTATCCTTTGCTCATCAGGAACTTTTCGATCTGGCTTCGTGAAATCTCAACAAGTGTACTATCTAATAACGGAGCGGGTGTACCCACGGCCTTGGTCTTAAATAAACCATAAAAAAGATTGTATAAGCCTACATTGATGCCGAAGCGGGGTGCCGGTCGAATGTCCTTTTGAATGTAGTTCAGCGCTTCCTCGTTGTACTGCTTTGGAACACTGTCGATTTCGACGGTTTTAACGACGGCCTGATAGTCCTGGATGTATTTTGTAGAAGAACACGCGGTAACAAAAAGAATAATAAACAGTAATATTGCAGGAAGTTTTTGCTTCTTTTTATGATTTAGGTATGCTTTCAAAATCTCAGATAGGGTTTATAAAATCGTTACACCAAAAAAAGTACCGTAAAGAAAATGGGCTTTTCATTGTTGAAGGCATCAAAACCTTAATGGAGTTTTTCTCTTCAAAGTACCAGATACAAAGTATCTATTATCTGCCCCAATACCAATCTTTACTACCTAAATTGCCTTCAAATATAAAGTTATTTGAAGTAAACAACGCTGAACTCGAAAAGATTAGTACACTCCAGGCGCCTCAGGGCGTACTCGCCCTATTGGCAATCCCGAATCATCAGGAGATTGCGCCTGAATTGCTGAAAGGTCAGTTTTCTTTAGTCCTCGATGGCGTCCAGGATCCAGGTAATATGGGTACAATCATCAGGACTGCGGATTGGTTCGGATTTCAGAATATCATCTGTTCTTTAAACACGGTTGAGGTATTTAATCCCAAAACAGTGCAGGCAACAATGGGCTCCCTCGCGCGTATTAACATCTGTTATACTGATCTTGTGGAATACCTGCCAAAAGTTTCTGTACCCATCTATGCTGCAATGCTCGACGGCCAGAACCTCTATAAGGTGGAATGGAAAAATGAAGGTATGATCGTCCTGGGTAATGAGGGAAAAGGCATTTCTGATGAAGTTGCCGGTTTGATTTCAAATTCTGTTACTATCCCACGCGTTGGAGCGGCTGAGTCTCTGAACGTTTCGATTTCTGCAGCAATAATCTGTTCAGAGATTAAGAGAAATTTATACAAATAAGTTGCAAGCTAAGTTATAATTACTATTTTTGCAGCCTGAATTACATAAGGGTCGAGTGGCCGAGTGGCTAGGCAGAGGTCTGCAAAACCTTCTACAGCGGTTCGAATCCGCTCTCGACCTCAAGATTTATTTAAATTTAAAAAACTTAAAGGGTAAGACCATGGCAGTAACGAGATTAAAAAGAAAAGACAGAAAAAATAAAACAACTTCTCGTTTAGAAGTTAAACGTTTGAAACTAGCTACTAACATTGAATTGGGAAGTCGTTCTCAGCAATCAGCTACCAACCAATTAGCTAAAAACAATGCACTCCTTGCACAATTAGTTGCTGCTAACGGTTAATCTGCATTAAAAAGACAAAAAAAGGTCATCTATAATAGATGACCTTTTTTTTGTGCGTTGATTTTTCTAAACCAACGCTTTACATATGTTCTTCACAATAGCTGGGCCTTCATAGATAAATCCAGTGTATACCTGGATCAGTGAGGCACCTGCCGCTAGTTTTTCCTTAGCGTCTTCAGGTGTATGAATACCACCTACCCCGACGATTGGAAAAGAACGGTTTGACTTATCGGCTAGGTAACGTATAACTTCAGTTGACCTTTTCGTCAAAGGTTTACCACTTAGCCCACCCGCTTCGCTGCTTAGCTGCGCCGGACTATATAGTCCCTCCCGGGAAATCGTTGTATTTGTAGCAATTACACCTGCAATCTTTGTTTCCTGAACAATCTCGACGATATCATCTAATTGCTCATTCGTTAGATCCGGAGCAATCTTTAATAATATTGGCCGTACAACCCCATTCACGTTGTTCCTCGCCTGCAAGGCATTTAGAATATCTGTCAGAGGACCTTTCTCCTGTAAGGATCTTAATCCAGGCGTATTTGGTGAACTTACATTCACCACAAAGTAGTCTACAACATCAAAAAGCCTGTCAAAACATTTGATATAATCGTTCACAGCCTCTTCATTGGGCGTATTCTTATTCTTGCCGATATTTCCGCCGATAACAATTTTCGAACCCTTTGCTCTTAATATCCGAAGGCGTTCTGCCAGGGTATCCACGCCTTTATTATTAAAGCCCATCCGGTTAATGATCGCGCCATCATCCACCAGACGGAACATACGCGGTTTGTCGTTGCCCGGCTGTGGCAGCGGTGTTACCGTGCCTACCTCTATAAAGCCAAAACCTAAATTACTCAAGGCCTCGATGTACTCTCCATTTTTATCAAAGCCCGCTGCAAGTCCTACAGGATTGCTGAACCGGATCCCGAAAACTTCTCTTTCCAAACCTTTGATGTTTACGCTGAAAGTACTTCTTAACAGCGTTTCACCCAGCGGAAAGTGGTTGTTGAACCAGTTTAATCTTCGGGTTACAAAATGGTGTGCTTTTTCAGGTTCAAGCTGAAAGAAAACAGGTTTTATAAGACGGTACATGGCACGAAGATAAGAATTTCAATAGCCTTCGTCTCCAAATTGTTAAATATGCACCCGGCTTGTCCTAATACACAGGGTTTTTGTAGCTAAAAATTGTATTTTTGCGCACAAATGATTTCAATAAACGACTTAACCTTCCGAATTGGCTCCAGAGCCTTATATGACGAAGCCAACTGGCATATCAAACCAGGAGAAAGAATTGGCCTGATCGGTGCCAATGGTACAGGTAAATCCACACTTTTAAAGATTATTGTTGGCGAATATGCCCCATCTGAGGGTACGATCTCCATGTCCAAAGATCTCAAAATCGGATACCTGAACCAGGACTTACTATCCTACGATTCCCACCACAGCATTCTACACGTAGCAATGGAAGCCTTTGAACGTCAGAACAGGCTACATGATGAAATCGAAGAACTGCTTAAGAAAATTGAAACCGACTACTCGGAAGAGGTTCTAAATAAACTCAGTGATAAACAACAGGAATTTGAAGCCCTTGATGGCTACAATATAGAGTATCGTGCAAATGAAATCCTGGCCGGTCTGGGTTTCAGCAGCGAGGATCAGCACAGACCTTTAAACACCTTTTCCGGAGGCTGGAGAATGCGTGTTATGCTTGCCAAGATTCTGCTCCAAACACCAGACATCCTTTTGCTGGATGAGCCAACCAACCACATGGACTTACCCTCCATCAAATGGCTGGAAAACTATCTGATGGGCTTCGAAGGTGCTATCGTCATTGTATCTCACGATAGATACTTCCTCGATAAAGTAGTAAATAGAATTATTGAGTCCCGCAAAGGAAAATTGACCCCTTATGCAGGTAACTATACCTTCTATCTGGAAGAGAAATCACTGCGTTCTGAAATCCAGAAGGGAGAATTCAAAAATCAACAGGCCAAGATCAAGCAAGAAGAACGACTTATTGAACGCTTTAAGGCGAAGGCTTCCAAAGCCAAAATGGCGCAGTCAAGAATGAAGGCCCTCGACAAGATGGAACGGGTTGAAGACGTCGACGATGATAATCCAACCGTAAACTTCAAGTTTAAATTTTCTAAGCCATCTGGTCGCCATGTGATCAAGATTGAACATGCTACTAAGAGCTATCCGAATGTAGACATCCTGAAGAATGCCGAAGGACTAATTGAGAAAGGTGATAAAATTGCTTTGATCGGCGCCAACGGTAAAGGTAAATCTACCTTATTAAGAATCATCGCAGGCACAGAAAAGTTTGAAGGTACTTGCGAAACCGGACATAATGTAACCACTACATTCTTCGCGCAGCACCAGCTGGAATCCCTGCACCTTGATAATACCATCCTGGAAGAACTTCAGGCATTTGCACCTAAACACACCGACACCGAACTTCGAGGCATCCTTGGATGCTTTCTCTTCACCGGTGATGATGTATTTAAAAAGATCCGCGTGCTATCCGGAGGTGAAAAATCGAGGGTTGCTCTTGCAAAATCATTAACTACAGACTCAAACTTCCTTATTCTGGATGAGCCAACCAACCACTTGGACATCCAGTCTGTAAATATCCTGATCCAGGCGCTGCAACAATATGAAGGTACGTTCATTGCAGTTTCCCACGACAGGTACTTCCTGGATAATGTTGCCAACAAGATCTGGTTCATCGAAGGTATGGACATTAAGGAATACCCTGGCACTTACGCAGAATACGAAGAGTGGAACAGCAAGCGCGTGCAGCCTGCACCTACCCCAATCCCGGTGAAAGCGCAAAAAGAGGAAAAGCCGAAAGTACAGGAGAAACCAGTTTCTACGCAAAGTCAGCTTAAAAAGCTTAACGATAAACTGCAGAACATTGAAAAAGAGATTGCAGCCCTCGAATCACAGGTGAAAGCTACAGAAGCTACACTTGCCGACGACAAGGTGTACGGTGATCAGGCAAAACTTGCCGAAATCAACAAGAAGTATCAGGCCGACAAACACCTTCTTGATACTGCACAGAAATCATGGGAAGCACTCGCTTCCGAAATCATGGAACTGGAAAATTAATATGAAGAAACTGGCTGGATTGCTCCTTTTGATGTTTACAGGTATTCAGCTTAGTGTGGCCCAGCTGTCATTTACCGCTGAAAACAAAGTTTACCGTCCCGAAATCAGCACTGTAAGCTGTTACAACGAACAGAAAGAGCAATCCATTCCCATTATAACGCTAAAATCAGCCGAAAGGCTGATTTTTAGTTTTGACGACCTTGAAGGCGGAAGTAAGAACTACTGGTACACGATTGAACATTACAACAGCGACTGGCAACCTTCCAGGCTCTCGCCTATCGATTACCTGGAAAGCTTTTCAGACGATCGCATTATTGATTACGACTATTCCAGCAATACCTTACAAAAATATACCCACTACAGCCTCAGCTTACCTAATCAACAGATCAGCCCCAAAATATCCGGCAACTACCTGCTAAAGGTCTATCTGGACGGCGACTTAAACAAACCAGTGGTTGCGCAGCGCTTCTACGTTGTTGAAAACAGGGTAAATGCAGGCATGGAAATCCTCCCGAGTGTGGAGGTGCCATTGAGAAGCACAAATCAGAAGATTAATGTTAGCATCTTTCACACGAGTCCGATTCAGAACCCCACATCAGACCTCAAGGTGCTGGTGATGCAGAACCTGATCCCCTTTTCAGCAAGCATATCATTGAAGCCATCGGCAATCAAGCCTGGAGAAATCAGTTACAAAGACCCTTATGGCAATGATTTTAACGGCGGCAATGAATTCCGGAAACTTGATCTCAGGAGTTTCCGGGCGATGGGTGCCAATTTACAAGACATTAAACAAGGTAGCATTAATGAGGTAAGCTTGTTTACCGATATTCCGACAACGGGCAAATACATGAGAACATTTGATGAGAACGGCAACTTTTTTATACGTAATCAGGATGGCCGCGATCCACAAACCGAAAGCGACTACGCCTTTGTAACGTTCAGCATCAAGCCCGACGCGTCATTCCGGGATAAAGAAATCTATGTTGTAGGTCGTTTCAATAACTACACCTGCAGCAGCGAAAACAAAATGCAATATGATCAGGGTACAGGAAAGTTTAGCTGTCGTCTGAAACTTAAACAAGGCTTGTACGATTACAAGTACGTTGTAAGGGATACACAAACGGGTAAGATTAACGAAACGGCTCTTGAGGGATCATACTTTGAAACAGAGAATAGCTACCAGGTCCTTATCTACTATAAAAACCCTGGAAGCCGCTGGCAGGAACTTATTGGTCATAGCCAGACGTCCAGATAGACACGCTCCTGCCCTCACAATAAAATTCAGCCCATCCATGCTCATCAATTACCACTTGCTCTTTGCAATAGCCGAGTGCATCTTTAAAGGTTTTGCCCGCGTGTTTCTTACCGATTTCCATAGCTTTAATTCCCTTGTCTCCATTGCTTAGTACAACAGCGAGCCCCGATTCTGGATTTTCGTCATCTCCTTCACGTATCCAGCCTACACAATTTGGATGATCAAAATAGTCCCGCTGTATACCGTGGGCAAGATATTTCCTGATCCTGCTCATGGTCCGCAGATTTGGAAGCCCAATAAGTTCAACTTCAACCGCTTCGCCAGCCTCGTTCTTGTCACTGTACTTGCATCCATATAAGTCTGGATAAAATATGCAGGGAATTCCATGCTCACGCAGCAGGATCATGGCATAAGCCAGTGGCCTGAACCAGTATTCAACGTACGATTGAAGCGCCTGCAAGGGCTGAGAATCGTGATTGTCGACAAATGTTATGGATAGAAAGGGATGTGTTTGTGTTAACGTACCATCGAAAATGGTACGCAGATCATAATGTTCCTGAGCCATGCCCGCCAAGTAGAAATTGGTATGCAGAATCGAATCAAACAGCTGCATACGTCCGCCGGTTTCTGCAATATATGCATGCAGTTCTTCAACATCCGTTGTCACCCAGTTTTCTGCAACAATAAAAAATTGCTGATTAAAGGTTGTATTCATGTAATCAATCCACTCATTAAGGAAGTCTGGAGACACATGTTTCACCGCATCCAGGCGGAAGCCCTTCATACCACAGGTGTTATAGTACCATTCACCCCACCTTTTTAACTCTTCACGAACCGCAGGGTTTCTGAAGTCGACGTCATTAAACATGAGATAATCATAATTGCCGAACTCACCAGATGGCACCTGCTCCCAACCTGCACCATACTGATTTTGGATGGAGAATATGTCCTCCTCCTCCAGATCCGCAGCCCAATCTATCCCGCTGAAGGCATGGTGATCCCAGATGAAATCAGAATACTTCCCCGCCCTGCCTGGGAACGTAAATTTTGTCCAGGCATCAATCTCGAAAACATCCGATACAAACTCCTCTCGATTATTTGGATTCACTCGCCGCACAGGGATCCGCTCGAGCTCATCTGCACCAGCTTTGTGGTTCAATACCACGTCGGCCATAACCGTGATGTGCTTGTCCTGCAAAGCATTTATAGAAGCAATGTATTCATCCCTTGAACCATACCTGGTCTCAACACTTCCTTTCTGATCAAACTCGCCCAGATCATACAGATCATAGCAGTCGTAACCAACAGAATTGGCACCCTCGGTAGATTTATAGGCGGGGGGAAACCATACCATGGTTACGCCAATATCTTCAAGAAACTGGGCTTCTTTTCTCGCCTTGTTCCATAATTTTTCTTCTTCATTGTAGTACCAATGAAAATACTGTACCAGTGTTTGATTGATCATTCCGATTTGCTGAGTGCTTTTAAGCAGGTCGAGACAATAACATGAAGTGCTACATTTTGTTTACTTTTGCAGGAATATGAGTTTAAAATCAAAAAGTCCCAGTCATTCTTTTACGATCATGAATGAGTTGGTGCTACCTAACGATACAAATACTTTAAACAATTTAATGGGTGGCCGCCTGTTGCACTGGATGGATATCGCCGCTGCAATATCAGCGCAAAAACACTGTAACCGTATTGTTGTAACCGCTTCTGTAGACAATGTATCTTTTAAGCAACCCATCAAACTCGGCGACGTGATCACTATTGAAGCCAAGGTAACCCGGGCATTTAATACATCTGTGGAAGTGAGACTAGATGTCTGGGCAGAAAATATCCCTACTGGCGGCCGTGTAAAATCCAATGAAGCTTACTATACCTTCGTAGCAATTGACCAGGGTGGTCGCACTATTCCGGTGCCAGAGCTCGTACCTGAAACACCGCAGGAAGTTGAGTTATTTGACGGTGCGCTAAGACGTCGTCAGCTGAGGCTTATTCTTGCCGGAAAGATGAATCCAAATGATGCTCCGGAATTGCGGGCATTATTTTTCAAAGATTAAAGCAGTATTCCGATATCGCATAAAAAAGGGAAATTGATATAATCAATTTCCCTTTGCTAATGATTGTTCTGTGGAATTGTTCAGCGCTTGGTTGCTGACCTGTTTCCTTATCGTATAGGCACTAAGTGCAGAAAGTTCCCGCTTATAGCTGCCTTTATCATAATTGATGTTCAGCGATTTCGAACTACCATTCATAATTCGGAATGAAGATGCAATTCCATTTAGTGCTGCATTGTAGACGCCGGTGATAATCCTCCCGCTAAGTTCCTCCTCTATGGTAGGCGCCTCCTCTCCCCACTTCCGTACTGGCTTCATCTTTCGCGAAACCTTCAAATAACGCGCTTGGTAGGTATCCTGCCCCAGGTAGTTCTGGTATTTTGAATTATTATTAATCTCCTTGATCTTAATGCTCTTCACCACCGTCGGACACAACGAAACCTCAGTTGCGTCGGTTTTAAGGTAGATGCTATCTGCTGAGACCTCATACAAGAGGCCTTTTACAGTTTCGGTTGATGTACGGACAACGGCTAAATAGGGCTTTATTTGTGCAGAAGCATTCATTGCTATGAAGCACATTACGGCTGTGGTTAGTTGATAAAGTCGTTTTCTCATATATTGGATTGTACCCTAAGATATGAATAAAACCGACTATACAAATAATTGTTTTAAAATTGTCAGAATTTAGTAAACATTATTGAGCCATTTCCAGAATTTTGTCAAACTCCGTGTTTTTTAACTTCATTACGGAAAGTCGTCCCTGTTTGATTAAAGCGATATCTGCCAGAGTTTCTTCCGCTTTAATTTGAGCAAGTGTTACCGGATTCTTTAAGGTTTCGACCGGTGATAAATCTACCACCACCCAATTTGGATCCTCAGTGGTTGGATCCTGATAATACTCACGGACAACCGTTGCGACGCCCACCACACATTTACCCTCATTACTATGATAGAAAAGTACAAGATCACCCACTTTCATCTCTTTCATATTATTCCGTGCCTGATAGTTTCTTACACCATCCCAGAATGTGCGCCCATCTACATTGAATTTTTCCCAGCTATATTTAAAAGGTTCTGATTTTACTAAAAAGTAGTTCATGCCGCAAATTAATGGAATTTCCATGTAGTACCTTTAATATAAATGCAAAAATCCCTTTGCCCTGATGTCTATCAAAGCAAAGGGATTCTTATAGCTGCCTGGTTTTACTTTGTACGTGCTAATGCAGTTTCGTGTGCATTCATAATTGCTTCAGATGCGTATAGTTCAGATTTGTCACTGAAGAATTTAGCTAGTTTCACGTTCTTCATCTTATTGGTAATCATTGTACTCTCATCTGCTTTACCGTTTAGTTTCAATTTCGCATCATCGTTAATCACAGTATATAAACTTTCTGCAGTAGTTTTGATGTTGGCAGTGGCATTATCATTCAAAAATAATTGAAGGTTTTTAACATCGAAATTATTGCTGGTTACCACTACCGAATTTCCGAATGCCTCAACACGTTGCAAGTTTTTCACAGTGATGCTCAAAGTCACCAGACCCGGTTCTGCAGAATCAATAAAAATGGTACGTCCATCGGTCATAACTGAAGTTGTAGATGGATCGAAGTTGCTGGTGCCCACAACTTGCTCTTTGCTACCTTGTGTTAAGATCACGCGCACATTCCCACTTACACGGATACGGGTAACGTCTTTGGCAGATAATGCTGATGTTACCATCTTAACTGGTGCTGCTGCAAATGTTGTTGCTGCTGAAGATGTTAGTACTACTGCTGCTACTAGTGCTGCGAATAATGTTTTAGTTAGATTTTTCATGACTTTATAATTTAAAATGTTTTTGTTTTCTGGTAATAAGACGCCTTCACTGCAGAAACGTTGCACTGTAAATGCCTGTATTATACCAGCGTCGTCATGATTTAGACCAACAACTGTTATTCATCGATGAACACCCGCAAAAGTCTGTTCGTCGATGAATTCAGGTGATAGCCCAAGGAAAAGGAACATAAATTTTAATTAATTATAAGCTTGTACCTTTGTACATATGAGAAGTAAAATTGACATAGAAAGCTGGGGAAGAAAAGACCATTTCAATTTCTTCAACAAATTTGATGAACCGTTTTACGGAGCTACTGTAGAGATTGATTGTACCATTGCCTATCAGACTGCAAAGGCAAAAGGTGTATCATTTTTTCTCTACTACTTATACCAATCGTTAGCTGCTGCACAGGTCGTAGAAGCTTTTAAGTTGAGGGTCATAGACAATGAAGTATACCGGTATGATCAAATCGATGGCGGATCAACAATCGGCCGTCCCGATGGCACATTCTGTTTCGGAGACTTCATCTACCATCCCACTTTCGAGACATTTCACAGCGAAGCAATGAAAGTTGTTAAGGAAGTTCAAAATGAATCTTGGCTCAAGTTTTCACCGGCAGAGAATGTTATCCGGTATTCTGCCTTACCCTGGATTAACTTCACTTCGCTTTCCCATGCACGTATGTTCGCTTTCAAAGACAGCTGTCCGAAGATCTCATTCGGTAAAATCTCGCAGCATAACGGTAAGCGAACAATGCCCCTCTCAATCCATGTTCATCATGCATTGGTGGATGGTATAGAGCTTGGAAAATACATCGACTGTTATCAGGAACTCATGAACAGATAAATTTCCAAACATAGCTACATAAAAAAAGCATCCCTAGGGATGCTTTTTTTATTACTGATTTGAATACTATCCTTTTGGATCTAGTGCCTGCTCAATCCGGTCAGACAGGTCTTCAAGGTGATACTTACTTAATCCAGATGTTTGTCCGGCTGCAGATTTAATTGATGCATTCAAAGCCTTCAGCTCGCCTTTTACAACCGACGCTACATCACTCTGCATTGCAGATAATGAATTGCCTGAGCTCGTTCTCTGTAGGGTCATTGTTAATGATGCAGAGCTCTTGTCCGCTGGCTTAATCAAAGCAATCATTTTATCAACATAGGCCTTCTGTAGGTTACGACGATATAGATCAATTTCCTTGTTCGACTTTAGCTCCGTAAATACGGCATTGTCCATGTCTTCAAAGAAGTCAGTGATCTTATATGCAGCGTTCCCATCCGCCGCCTCTGCAGAAATAAGCTTTGTAAGCGTATTCGAGCTAACCAATCTGTTTAGCGTTGGTGATTGTACTTTATTGATAACCTCTAACGGATTGTCGCCGGTGTTGTCCAGGATTGTCTGATCAATGATCCAGGTTGGTGTGGTAAACAGCTGTTCAGCTAAAAACTTCATAGCTTCTTTTTGTACGCTCGCCGGGTTGCGCTCATATACTGTTCCCGACTGCTCCACAGTCTTTGGTGTCTCTAGGATACCTCCAATGTTTTTTGAAACATGGCCCATGTACCTGTTGAACTGCGAAGTGAGCTGCGTGTAAATGCCGCTTAGGTTCTCATAGTCTTCATTCGCAGACTTCGTCCATTGCGGAAGGCTCTTTAAAATAACCTTTAGGTTTTTAATCCCATAGGTACTCGCAAGCATCGCATTGTCACCCAGATCTTCGCTTTGTGAGCGTGGATCATCAGGATTGGTCTCGGTACCAAACCACAGACGCTTATTTTTAAGTTTTTCAATCGTCAGCTTATTCAACGCAGGCACCTCTGCCATCGGTGTTTTTGCTTCTGGCATTAACCGGTAACCCCATTCAATAGCCCAAAGGTCGTAATCACCAATTCTTGGATACAAACCATTTTTAGTGATCTTATCTTCCGGTTGTGCCACGTAGTTGAACCTGGCATAATCCATGATTGATGGCGTATGGCCATTTTTCTCCAGAAAGCCCTTATCACGTAATTTTTCAACCGGCACCGTTGAACTGGAGCCATAGTTATGACGGAGGCCAAGTGTATGTCCTACTTCATGTGAGGACACAAAACGGATAAGATCGCCCATCAGCTCATCGCTAAACTGCATTTTACGTGCTCTTGGGTCAACCGCAGCAGTCTGGATCATGTACCAGTCACGCACCAGCTTCATTACGTTATGGTACCAGTTAATGTGACTCTCGATGATCTCTCCACTGCGTGGATCCGCAATACTAGGCCCGCTTGCATTGGAAATCTCTGAGGGTTTGTAAACAATGGCAGAATACATTGCATTGTCCAGGCTCCAGGTAGAATCCTGCTTCTCCGTAGGCGCTTCTTTAGCAATGATCGCATTTTTAAAGCCAGCTTTTTCAAAAGCAACTTTCCAGTCATTTACACCCGCAATAAGGTATGGCACCCACTTTTTAGGCGTTGCCGGATCAATGTAGAAAACAATTGGTTTTGCCGGTTCAACCAGCTCTCCACGTTTGTATTTTGCCATGTCTGCTGGTTTCGGCTCAAGTCTCCAGCGTTTGATCAGCTGAATTTCTTTTACACCCTGTGGATTCAAATCGAAGTCCGTATAACCTACTGTAAAGAATCCCACCCTCGGATCGAAATATCGGGACTTCATCGGAACCTTTGGCAAGATAACCATGGATGTATTAAGCTCCAGTGTAGAAGAACCTGAAGCCTCGTCTCTACCAGATGAAGAGCCGCCGCCAAATGGTGAACTTGAGGCTGTTAGTGAATAGGTTTTCACGGTTCTGATCTCAACATTCATTGGGAAGCTGCGGATACCGGAAATGTAACTGCGGTCCGACTGCTGACCCCCAAGTCTGAACCTGCTTTTCGCAGCTCCGGAGCTGAAATTAAAGATTTCATTATCAGAATTGATGAATGAGGTCATGTCGATAACACTCCCTTTCTTATCTGCTGAAAATGCAGCGATATTAAATGCTGCCGCTATTGCCTGGATATTTGAATTACGCAAGCTCTGGTACATTGCAGTGGTACTGTCAGGCCCATAGGTACGGTAAGAGATCTTACGCATAAAGATCCTGTTGTTCGGACCCTTTTCGAAACGGATCACATTACTGCCAATCTGATCGCCCGCATACCCGGAGGCTGCACGCACTTCTGCACCTGCTTTAGAGATCCGGTTTACCACCAGAATGTCCCGGCCAAGGATTAAATCAGCGATTTCGAAGTAGTATTTATCATCAAGGGTGTGCGTTGTAATCATCCCTTTCTTTGTCACGGCCTTATTTGTGATTACTGAAGCATAAGGCTTAGGTTCAGCCTTGCCCGCCGCGGTTAGCATACTTGACGTACGTTTGCTGGTGTCGGCCGCCGCTGGCTTTGTTGTTGCTGGTTTCGTCTGTGCCTGAGCCATGGTGACCCCAGCTGCTGCGACGATAGACAGGAGTAAAGTTTTCTTCATTTAAATGGTGATTCTTAACCCGTAAATATAAAGGATTGGCCACCATGAAGAATTAGCCTTAAGATAACTTTACGGTTACATTAATGCAGCATTTTGAAGATTAATTCCTTCAGTAAGGCACCATCTGTAATGTTCCCGCTGCTGTCTACACCTTTGCTTTTCAAGTCATACTCCCGCAGCAGGCTAATGATATCAAAGGTCTTATTAAGACCATAGTTCCTGGCTGCGGTTTCATAATCCTTTAAAAAGTATGGGTTTATTCCAAGGTCTTTTGCGGCATCGTGTTTATTGGGCAGATAATGGTACTTCAGTATCTTGGAAAAATAGGCATTTAAATTCGCTAATATCAGCACCATCGGATTGCTTTTGGGGTTGTCAGCGAAATAGTTGATGATCTGGTTACATTTAAACACATTGCGCCTAGAAAGGGCTTTTTGCAGTTCAAAGACATTGTATTCTTTGCTGATCCCAATGTTCCGTTGAACAAGATCCTGATCGATTGTCGCCCCATCCCCAATATTCAGTAACAACTTATCAACCTCATTGGCAATCTTGGATAGGTCGGCACCGAGATACTCCGCCATAAGGGCTGCAGCCTGCGGCGCAATCTTAGCGCCTTTCTCCTTTACCAGGTTTTCGATCCATTCGGCTAGTTTGTAGTCACGAACCACGTCCGACTGGAAAATCACGCCCGACTTGCCAATCGATTTGAAGATTTTCTTACGTTTATCGAAGTTGCTGTATTTATAGCCTAAAACGAGGATGGTACTGCTAAGCGGATTTTCAAAGTAGTTCTGCACAAATTCAGCGGCTTTGCTACTCCCCTCCGTTTCCTTGCTCCATTTCAAATCCTGTGCCTCTTTAACAATGATCACCTGGTAGTCAGACATCATGGGATACCGTTTTGCAGCATTCAAGATTGTGGCCATGTCTGTATCCTTTCCATAAAGAACTGTTTGATTGAAGCCTTTCTCCATGTCCGTTAATACATGTTCCTCAATGTAATCGATGATCTGGTCTATGTAATAGGGTTCTTCGCCATGCAACAGGTAAACGGGCTTGAATTTGCGGGCTTTGATGTCCTTGATGATTTCTGCAGCGGTCATATCGTGCTCAAATGTAATTGCTAATTCCTAATTATTAAGGTTATTTTTGCAGAAATGAAGTTTACGCCTGCCCCACTTAATCTACCTGAATACCCTTTCAAGATCACCTTAAAGGACAACCAATTTTTTATCTTTGATGAGATCCGCAAGAAACATCTGGTCCTTACTCCAGAAGAATGGGTGCGCCAGCATTTTATTCAATACCTCATTCAGTACAAAAAATTCCCAAAGGCATTGATCCAGGTTGAAGGTGGCTTAAGCCTGAACCAGCTACAAAAAAGAACTGATCTTGTCATCTTCAATCAATCGGGTGAAAGACTCATGGTCATCGAGTGCAAAGCACCCGAGGTTAAAATCACACAAGCAGTCTTTGATCAGGCAGCACGTTACAATTCCGTTCATAAAGCACCCTGGCTGGTGGTCACCAACGGACTCCGGCACTGCTATGCCCGTATAGACCACGAGCAGTCGAGCTTTAAATTCTGTGAAGACCTTCCCTTGTATCAGAACCTTTAAACATCCACCAATTATCCTAAAGTATGAAGAATTGCTGTGAGACGGGCGACACCTTGACCAGAGCTGTCGCACACTTTAAACACGCATTACGTGGGTGAGGTGTGGGTCAGGTGTGCATCAGGTGTGCATCAGGTGTGACTGAATCCCCAAGTGTCTTATACTGGTATTACTTTACACTGTTGACTATATTTTACTGAATTTAGTTTACATTGTTAGTTTGCTTTACTAACACCATTTTACAGTAGTGAGGTTTGGTGTGGACCTGGATCGAAGCTATGATTAAGATGGTGCTTCAGGTTATACATTCTGGTAGATATTGTTGAAAATTCTCCAACACAAAAAAAGCTGATGCCGCTTTAAACGACATCAGCTTCAAGATGTTAGTTAATTAACAGCGTACTAGCCTAAACTGTCCAGCTGCTCACGGATAATTGCAATTTTCGACTCTGCATCCCCTTGTTTATTTCTTTCATTTTGTATGATCTCAGGCTTCGCATTTTGAACAAAGCGTTCGTTGTTAAGCTTTGCGTTTACAGACTTCAAGAAACCTTGCAAATAGGTAAGTTCAGTGTTTAGTCGTGTCCTTTCAGCCTCAACGTCAATGTTTTCCTCCAATGGAATATAGAACTCATCACTACCAACCATAAAGTTTACTGCTCCAACAACCTTGTCACTCACAAATTCAACGGTACTGATGTTCGCTAATTTGAAAACAATGGTCATCCATTGCTGATAGTCAAGCGCAGAGTTAATCTTGATACTTAATGGCAGGGCCTCTTTTGGCGACAGCTGCTTAGAGTTACGTACATTACGAATACCAGCAACCAGTTCTTTGATGCTTTCCACATCTTTTAATAAAGCCGTATCTACAGCACCTGCAACAGGATAGGCTGCCACGATAATACAATCCAGTTCTTCCTTAGCACCAAAAATCTCGTCATGATAGATCTCTTCAGTGATGAACGGCATGAAAGGATGCAATAGTGAAAGTATCTTTTCAAAGAAGTTTAAAGTAACTTTCATGGTCTCCGCATCAATTGGGTGCTGATAGGCAGGTTTTACCATTTCCAGGTACCATGCACAGAAATCATCCCATACCAGTTTGTAGGTGGTCATTAATGCTTCCGATAAACGGTATTGTTTGAAGTTATCCTCAATTTCAATTAAAGCCTGGTTGAAGCGGTTCTCGAACCAGTTGATGGCCTGCGCATTTGGATTCTCCAAACTTGGATCTACCTCCCAGCCTTTTACCAGACGGAAGGCATTCCAGATCTTATTTGCGAAGTTCCGTCCCTGCTCACAGTAGCTTTCATCGAACATCAGGTCGTTTCCTGCCGGTGAACATAAGAGCATACCTACACGAACGCCATCAGCACCATACTGTTCAATCAGTCCGATCGGATCAGGAGAGTTACCCAGCGATTTGGACATTTTACGGCCAAGTTTATCACGTACAATACCAGTCAGGTAAACATTGGTGAATGGCTTTTTGCCCATAAACTCGTGGCCGGCCATAATCATCCTTGCAACCCAGAAGAAAAGGATCTCCGGAGCGGTAACCAGATCATTGGTCGGATAATAATAGCTGATATCCTTATTGTTCGGGTCTTTGAAGCCGTCGAATACGGAGATTGGCCATAACCAGCTTGAAAACCAGGTGTCCATAACGTCATCATCCTGACGGATGAAAGGCTTGAGCTGGTTCTTAAATCCGGCCTTTTCTGCCTCGCTAAACACACCGTCGATATCTTTAAGCTTCAGGAATTCCTCTAATGCTTCTTCAGCTGTTTTTGCTACTACCCAGTTGCCCTGGTTATCGTACCAGGCGGGAATGCGCTGTCCCCACCAAAGCTGCCTGCTGATACACCAGTCTTTAACATTCTCCATCCAATGACGGTAGGTGTTTACAAACTTCTCCGGGATAAGCTTTACATCGCCATTAAGAACATCTGCAAGTGCGGGCTTCGCGAGTTCATCCATCTTACAGAACCATTGCAAAGAAAGTTTCGGCTCTATTGCAGCATCAGTCCGCTCGGAAAACCCGATCTGGGATTTATAATCTTCCACGTGATCCAGGTGTCCTGCTTCTTCAAGCATTACCGCGATCTTTTTCCGCGCAATGAAACGGTCCTCACCTACCAATACTACAGCAAGCTCGTTTAAGGTACCATCGTCATTAAGGATATCAATTACAGGTAATTTATGTTTAACACCAAGTTCATAATCGTTCAGATCATGTGCAGGGGTAACTTTCAGGCATCCGGTTCCGAAGTCCATGGTCACGTACTCATCCTCAATGATTGGGATCTCACGGTTGATCAAGGGGATGAATACCGACTTCCCTTTCAGGTGTGTGTAGCGTTCATCATTGGGGTTAATGCAGATCGCTGCATCAGCCATAATGGTTTCAGGACGGGTAGTTGCCACAATCAAGGATTCTGTAGTACCGCCATTTTCGCCAGCGATGGCGTATTTAATATAGTATAACTTCTGGTTTACTTCCTTGCGAATTACCTCTTCGTCAGAAACAGCGGTCTTACCTGCCGGATCCCAGTTCACCATACGGATACCACGGTAAATACGACCTTTTTTGTAAAGGTGTATGAAAGTGTCAATAACCGCATCAGACAAGTCATCTTCCATAGTAAAACGCGTGCGGTCCCAGTCGCAGCTGGCACCAAGCTTTTTTAGCTGATCCAGAATGATACCGCCGTACTTCTCTTTCCACTCCCAGGCATATGTTAAAAACTCTTCCCTGCTGATGTCCTTTTTACTGATGCCACGTTCCTTAAGCATGGCTACCACTTTGGCTTCCGTAGCTATGGACGCATGGTCGGTACCAGGAACCCAGCATGCATTTTTGCCTTGCATGCGGGCCTTACGGATCAATACATCCTGAATGGTATTATTCAGCATGTGGCCCATATGCAATACTCCGGTCACATTCGGCGGCGGAATGACGATGGTATAAGGTTCGCGCTCGTCTGGTTCAGAGTGAAAGAATTTCTTAGATAGCCAATAGCTATACCATTTATCTTCAGTTGACTTAGGATCGTATTTAGTGGATATGCTCATTATGTGTAGGAAAATTCAATTGAAAGCCAAAAATAACAAGAAAAAAGCGATTATCCGTTCTGGCAGGCATTTCTTTTGGGCTGAACAAGCCTCTGGATTGATGTACCCGGCTGAAGTGCGTTAATGAATACTTTGCGATTTCACACAATAAAAAATGTTAAAATATGTTAATATCATATCAAACCACTAGAGATGAAATCTTTTAAATTATTTCTTTCTTCAGAATCTTTGCTGCGGCGAATCGGTTTAACCAAAATCTACGACTGGTTCAATAAGTAATATTTTCATTAGAACATTCTGATGTTAATTCCAAATTACTACTTTGTGACCCTGATTGCCACATAAGGCACGATCACATTTTTTTTAACACTTATGAAAGTACAAAACCTCAAAAGCTATTTTGCTGCTTTGGGTATTATCGCTGCGAGCTATTCTGCAAGTGCGCAAGCCCCTAAAAAATTCATCGATCCGGCAAATATGGATCTCTCTGTAAAACCTGGTGACGACTTTTATCAATATGCAAGTGGTAGCTGGGTAAAAAATAACCCCGTACCCGCAAAAGAAACCCGCTGGGGAAGTTTCAACGAACTCAGAGACTTTAACATCAATGCAGTCCGCGGATTAGTAGAAGAAGCTGCAGCAGACAAGTCTGCCCCTGCAGGCTCTGTAAAGCGTCGTGTAGGCGACTTTTACGCTGCTGCCATGGACAGTTTGACCATAGAAAAACTGGGTTACAGTCCGATAAAGGCTGACATAGCCAGAATTAAAAAGATTAAAGATCTTGCTGGTGTAATCGATGAAGTTGTTTCTATGCGTACCTCCGGAATGGGTGGTCCAATGTTCAGCTTCGGCGTTGCACAGGATAGAAAGAATGTCGACAAATACCTGCCTTCATTAGGTCAGGGCGGCACTACCCTACCCGACCGTGATTACTATCTAAATGATGATGCACGTTCAGTTAAGATCCGTGAGGCATATATGACCTATATGACCACGCTATTTGGATTAACCGGAAGTACACCTGCAGATGCGAAAGCTAAAGCAGAACGTGTGATGGCTATTGAGAAGCAGTTTGCGCAAGCGCAGATGAGCCGCCTGGAAATGCGCGATCCGTACAAAACGTACAACAAGTTTTCAGTTGCTGAATTCAGCAAAACTACACCTAAACTGAACTGGGCGTCTTTGTTAACCAAGTTTAAGGTTAAAGGTCAGGATACCGTTCTGGTTTCATCACCTAAGTTCTTCAGCGCTGTTGATGGCATGCTGACTTCCGTTTCTGTTGCAGACTGGAAAACATACCTGGAGTGGAACCTTTTGAAAAGTTCTGCCAGCAGCCTAAGCTCACCTTTCGTTCAGGCAACCTTTGAATTTAACAAGGTTCAGACCGGACAGCGTGTTCAAACACCGAGATGGCAACGTATGTCGTCATTAACGGACAACAATATCGGCGAACTCCTTGGTCAGCTGTATGTAGCTAAATACTTCAAGCCTGAAGCTAAAGCGCGTATGGACGAAATGATCAAGAACTTACGTTCCGCATTCGAGATCAGGATCAAAAACCTGGACTGGATGAGCCCGGAGACTAAAACCAAGGCATTAGAGAAGCTACATGCTTTCAGACCTAAAGTGGGTTATCCGGAAAAATGGAAAAACTACGAAGGTATGAAGATCGCCCGCACAACCTACTTTGATAACCTCAAGAGTGCAGGTGAATGGCGCTATAATGATATGATTGACCGTTTAGGCAAACCTGTAGACCGTTCCCAGTTTGGGATGACGCCGCCTACAGTTAACGCTTACTATAGCCCAACGATGAATGAAATTGTTTTCCCTGCTGGAATTCTTCAATTTCCATTCTTTGCACCTGAAGCAGATGATGCAATCAACTATGGTGGTATCGGCGCCGTAATCGGACATGAGATGTCGCACGGCTTTGATGACTCTGGAAGTCAGTACGACAAAGATGGTAACCTACGTAACTGGTGGACCGCCGATGATCGTGCTAAGTTTGAAGAAAAAGCAAAAGCACTTGGTGAACAATTCGATGCTTATACCGTTCTGGATACGATCCATGTTATAGGTAAACTTACCATGGGTGAGAACATTGGTGACCTTGGTGGCCTAAATGCTGCTTACACTGCGTTTAAAATGACTAAACAAGGTCAGTCTAATGAGAAGATCGATGGTTTTACACCTGATCAGCGCTTCTTTTTGTCATGGGCACAGGTTTGGAGAGGGAACATCCTTCCGGAAAGTGCCGCTCAACAGATAAAAACAGATCCGCACTCACCTGGTGAGTTCAGGACTATTGGCGCACCGGTGAACATGGATGCATGGTATGATGCGTTTGGGGTGAAACCTGGGGATAAATTGTATAAGAAGCCGGAGGATAGGATCCGCATGTGGTAACGGGGTAAGAACTGTTACTTAAAAAAAGGTAGTACTGTTCAGCAACTCAAACCTTTGTGAAGAACAAAGTTTTGCAGGTTGCTTCACAGTGCTACCTTTTTTTTATGAGTAACACTAGGGGGAGGAATCCAGAGCTTGTGCAGCTTTTTAGCAGAAGGATTAGGTGACGGGTATTTATTGAATGTTCTAAAGGTGATTTATAGTGTTGCCTTTTTTTATGAGTAACACTAGAGGAAGGAATCCAGAGCTTATGCAGCTTTTTTGGGATAAGGATTAGGTGCAGGTATTTATTGAATGTTCTAAAGGTGATTTATAGTGCCACCTTTTTTTATGAGTAAAACTAAGGGGAAGGAATCCAGAGCTTATGCAGCTTTTTTGGGAGAAGGATTAGGTGCAGGTATTTATTGAGTGTTCTAAAGGTGATTTATAGTGCTACCTTTTTTTATGATTAACACCAGGGGGAGGAATCCAGAGGTTGTGCAGCTTTTTTGGGAGAAGGATTAGGTGCAGGGTATTCATTGAGTTTTAAGGTGATTTATAGGGTCCCTCTTTTTCAGGAATATTAAGGAGGGGTATTCAAAGATAGGTCAGGTTTTTAGCGGCTGTTTTGTAAGAAGGTGTCGGTTACTGTGAGGTTTCAAATTCAGCGAGTGCGGCTTGAAGTTTTTTAGGGAGTTTACTAATGACTAAAGCACGGGAGTTGGCGATACGTTCTTTTAGTTCTTTATCGTTGAGTACGTCGAAGTCGAGCAGGGACACCCACTGCCCTTTAGCCATGTGAGGAGCCTGGATAATGCCGTCGCGGGCAACAAGCTCGTTGAATTCTTCGGGGTCGCATTTAAAGGTGATCCGGCCGTCATCGAGGGAGGTGATGACGTAAATTTTCTCGTAGACCATAAAGCAGAGGTGTTCACCCCATTTCATGCCTTCTGTAGTGCCGGGAAGGCTGAGGCAGTATGTTCTGAATAATTCTATGTCCATGAGCTTGTTTCGTTGGTTTTACTTCAGATACCGTTATTTGGCAATTGGTTCAAAGTTGATTCGCTGTTGATATTTGACTAAAGTTATAAAGGTTTGGCTAATTTTGACGAATGAACAAGATAATCCTTACTGAAGATGGTTCCAAGACACTCTTTAACGAGCAGATCGGTGAGCACTACCATTCCACCCGCGGTGCGTTACAGGAAAGCAAACATGTCTTTCTAAATGCAGGACTGATACACACTGCCAGCCTGTTCCCGCAGCAAGAGATTTCTGTCCTTGAAGTTGGATTTGGTACGGGTTTGAACTTTCTGGTCAGTATGGATTATGCAACTGAGCACAATATTTCCTTACGCTATACCGGCATAGAAGCTTTCCCCATCACCGAAGAAGAATTGCAGTCGACGGACTATCACCAGTACGTTAAGCCGGCAGTTTGGGATGCTTTTTCCACACATTACCCGCAATGTATCAACAACCGTGTTGAGCTCCTGCAAGGACAATCCTTGGAAATCATGAAGATTGGACTTGCCGATGTACCGTTAAACCCAACTTACCATCTCGTGTATTACGATGCTTTTTCACTCCAGTATCAACCAGAAATGTGGACCAATGAAATCATTGAACATACAGCGAACTTCATACGCCCAGGCGGGGTATTCGTAACCTATGCGATTACCGGAAACCTGAAAAGGGCCCTAACCAGTTTTGGCTTTAAAGTCGAGAAGCTGGTTGGTGCACCAGGTAAAAGGCAAATGCTTCGGGCTACCAGGCTTGTTGTCTAGATAGGCTTGCCATCTGAGCTTCATAATTTCAGTTAACTAAAACCAGGTTCCATCAACAGGGGTTGAGACTATAGATTGCTACCGTATGCGCTGTGTACCATTGCTGCGTTCCTTAGCACACTCCGGCGATCAACTGTTAAAATTATTGTTATGGAAAAAAGAAAATTAGGAAACACAGACTTAGACGTTGCACCGATCGCATTTGGCGGAAATGTATTCGGATGGACCATAGATGAGCAAACCTCATTTGACATTCTGGACCGTTTTGTGGATGCCGGCTTCAACCTCATCGACACGGCTAACGTGTACTCCCGATGGAAACCCGGTAACCAGGGTGGCGAGTCTGAAACCATCATCGGTAACTGGCTCAAGTCACGGAACAACCGAGATCGAATAACCATCGCCACAAAGGTCGGTGCAGATATCGGCAGCGGAAAAGACATCAGTAAAGCAAATATTCTTAAAGAGGTTGACAATTCTCTGCGCCGCCTAAAGACAGATTATATCGATCTGTACTTCTCGCACTATGATGATGAAAAAACACCGGTAAACGAAACGTTGGAAGCGTATGACGAGCTGATTAAAGCTGGTAAGGTACGATGGATTGGCGCTTCGAATTTTTCGGCAGCGCGACTGCTTGAAAGTTTAGAAGCCAGTGAAAAATCCGGTTTACCGAAATATGAGGTATTCCAGCCAGAATACAACCTCTACAATCGAGAACAGTATGAAACAGAATACGAGCCGATCATACAATCTCATCAACTTGGCGTAACGAACTATTATGCACTGGCAAGTGGTTTCCTAACTGGAAAGTACAGGTCGGCAGAGGACTTAAACAAGAGTCAGCGTGGTGGCGGTATCAAATCTTTCCTCAATGAACGCGGCTTCCGCATTCTTAAAGCATTGGACCAGGTAGCCGAACGTCAGGGTGTGCAACCTGCGAGTATTGCGATCGCATGGCTTATCGCCAGACCTTCGGTGACGGCACCAATAGCGAGTGTAACGAGTACCGAACAGCTTAAAGACCTGGAGCAGGCGGCGAACATCAAGTTAACTGCCGATGACATCCTGATCCTGGATCAGGCAAGTGCATTTTAATTTTTACCTTTATGGCGGCTTGTTGTATTAACAAGCCGCCATTGTTTTAAGATTATGCCAAATTTTACACCACCCGCAGCAGCCTCGGATTCCGCCGCAGGATTCCTGAGATTATTAGATGTTTTAAATACCCTTCGTACAGAATGTCCGTGGGATAAAAAACAAACCATGGAAACACTCCGTCACCTGACCATTGAAGAGACCTACGAGCTTTCTGATGCAATTATGGAAGGTGACCTTCAAGAGGTTAAAAAAGAACTTGGCGATGTGATGATGCACCTGGTATTTTATGCCCGGATTGCGGAAGAGCAGGGTGCTTTTAATATACTCGACGTTCTAAATGGCGTGTGTGAAAAACTTATTAGTCGCCACCCACACATCTACGGCGATGTTACGGTCGAGAATGAAGATGATGTAAAGCGTAACTGGGAGAAGCTGAAGCTTAAAGAAGGAAACAAGTCTGTGCTGGGCGGCGTGCCTGCCTCCCTACCTGCACTGGTTAAGGCAGCACGGATTCAGGAAAAAGCACGAGGCGTTGGTTTTGACTGGGAAGATAAAAGTCAGGTATGGGAAAAGGTTGAAGAGGAAATGCAGGAATTCAAGTCCGAGTTCAACGTTGTTGATAACAGCGCCATTGATGCGGAAAAAGCAGAAGCCGAGTTCGGAGACTTGCTGTTCTCGCTCATCAACTATGCTCGATTCATAAACATCAATCCCGAGAATGCATTAGAGAGAACCAATAAAAAGTTCATAAAGCGCTTCCAGTACCTGGAGGAAAGAGCGAAGGAAAATGGCAAGGCGCTACAGGATATGACGCTTGCCGAGATGGATATTTACTGGAATGAAGCAAAGAAATTCTAAAAAAAAAGAAGCACTAACTGTGCTTCTTTTTCATATTCATCTTTAATTTCTGACCAATACCCAGGTTGTAGCTCTTGGAATTACTATCCTTTTTTTGATGGAAAGCACCGCCTCCTGAAGGTTCGGTATCCTTTTCTCTGGAAACCATGTTTTTATTAACACCTGTTTTTGGCTTATTGCCGTTGTCGATGAGCAAATCTTCTGGTAATTCAAGCACCTCCATTTTCTGTCCGATAGATTGCTCGATCTTCTTGATCTGTCCAAGCTCTAAATCTGTTGCAAAGGTGATGGATACCACCTCTTCATCCTCCTGGTGTTTGATGATGCGGCTTAGGAAGGTTTCTTTTTCTTCAGGAACCTCAAAATGAAAAATGAAGGGTATGCCACTAAGGTCAAGCTCTGGTGCACCGTCATTAGCAATTACAATTACCCGGGCTGCAGGCTCCGCCTTGAAATCTTCAAAATCATCAAACCCGCTTTCATCAAAATGCAGCGGCTTCAACATGGAAAACTCTCCTTCTTTGTTGCTTTCAAGTGCTTTGGCAAGCTTCTGTGCATTTAAACGCGAGTTCACAAAGACTACTGCTTTCGTGAAGACCTCATCATCACGAAGCAGATGGTGAAGAAGGTTAACTTTAGTTCTATAGTTAGGCACTTGATAGCACAACTGCGTAACTACCTCCGCCTGATCGTTCCCGAATTCTTCAACCTCCAGCAGCGTTGGGAAATTCATGAATTGATCTACCATCTTGTAAAGTTTATCATGCACCACTTCAGTGAAGATCAGGTGCTGACACTTTCCGGCACTACGAGCAAGTTCGGCTACAGGAAGCTGCATACCCTGTTTTATAATCAGGTCAGCATCATCAACAATGAACGTTTGCAGCTTGCTTAGATTCAAACCTAATTTCAGGTATACGGCACGTGCCCTGGTTGGTGTTGCCACTACAATGTCTACACCTAGCGCAAGTTCACTTACTTCAGCATCTGTGCCACCGGTTCCATATAATCCCATGATGTTGAGATTACGGTTTTTACTTAGGGATACAAACTGGTCAATCACAGCAATAGCACGTTCCTTGTCTGCCACCAATATCAATACTTTGGGCGCATCGTCTTTAGTATATTTCAATCGCATCAATACGCCGAGCACATAGGTCGTGGTTTTACCAGATTTTTCCGGTGCCACGGCGATGATGTCCTGACCACCAAGAATTCTGGACATTGCTTTGAGTTGAATTGCTTTTGGAGTAAGGTATCCAGCGTCAGTCATGGCAATCACCAGCGACTTACTTAATTTTAATTTATCTAACGACACGCTTCTTTATTTTAATATTTATGCAAAATTACACAATTCCCGCCAACTAACAGGTTTATGCTTGATGCTGATGTTAACGCTTAACAAACAAGGCAAAAAAAGCAGTTATGTTAAGTAACATTGAGTTTCTGGCACTGTCCAATCTCCGACAACGCGGATATGTTATATGCCATTACGAACCTCCCCCGAGCTAACCAGAAAGTACCTGTTATTTACAGGATTTATTATCCTGAAATTTATACTCGAATATGCACTCGTTCACAAAGGTTACGATCTGCATCGGGACGAATACCTCCATTTAGACCAGGCGAATCATCTCGCCTGGGGCTTCACCTCCGTCCCGCCAGTTACGTCCTGGATCTCCTGGATCATCAAGGGTTTAGGAAACACAGTTTTCTGGATAAAGTTCTTCCCCGCGTTGTTCGGCGCGTTAACTACCATTTTGGTATGGAAGATCATCGAAAGCCTTAAGGGTGGTTTCCTTTCAATGTTTTTGGCGGGCATTGCAATCACTTTCTCGGCAATCACCAGGCTAAACACTTTATTCCAGCCAAACTCCTTTGACGTGCTCAGCTGGACCTTGATGTACTATTTGCTGGTCCGGTACATCAACACTGGTGCAGCGAAGTGGCTCTGGCTTTTGGGTGCAGGTTTTGCTATTGGATTCCTGAACAAATACAACATTGTATTTCTACTGCTGGGCACATTACCGGCACTGTTAATCTCCGGTGAACATAAAATTATAGTGAAGCGCAATTTCTACATTGCCATTCTGCTGGCGCTGTTATTAATCTCTCCGAACCTATACTGGCAATATGAAAACGATTTCCCGGTGTTCCGGCACATGGCTGAGCTCAGCAGGACCCAGCTCGTGCATGTGGAATGGAGTGGCTATTTGAAAGAGCAATTCATTTATTTCGTCGGTTCAATCTATGTGCTTATCGCAGGACTCCTGGCTTCATTATTTTACAAGCCCTTCAAGGCTTACCGATTTGTCTTTTTTTCCTTTGTATTCACCACGGCACTGTTCCTTTACTTCCATGCAAAAGGCTATTATGCCATCGGGCTCTATCCCGTATTACTTGCCTTCGGCGCAGTTTACTTTGAGCAGATATCACAGCGAGGCTGGCAACGTTACCTGCGGCCCGTGCTGCTGATCGTTCCTTTGTTGATGTTTATCCCTTACGCTCAGCACGTTTTCCCACTAAAAAGCCCTGCAGAGCAGATTAAAATGGCGATTCAAACAGGTCAACGATACCGTTGGGAGGATGGTAACGACTATTTGCTTGAGCAGGATTTTGCTGATATGCTTGGCTGGCGGGAACTTGCCGGCAAGGTAGATAGCGTATACGCGGGTATTGCCGACAAGCGCGGCTTGCTTGTACTTTGCGACAACTATGGACAGGCAGGAGCCATAAACTATTATAAGAAGAATAAAGCTTACGAAGCCAATGCCTTCAATGCTGATTACATCAACTGGTACAAGAGTGCCGCTGTATATACCATTATCCGCATTAAGGGCTGGGGAGATGATCCGATGCACTTACATAATGAACATGCCTTGTTTAAGAAGGTTCAACTTGCAGGTAGGATTGAAAACAAATACGCCCGGGAATACAAAACAGAGATTTACGTGCTAGCAGGACCGAAAGCAGACATTCAGGCCTTTCTGGATAAAGAACGTGCGTCTTTACTTAAACCGGATGGCTTTTAGCGGAGAGATCTTACTTACCAGAAGTGAGGGTAGCACCAACACAATGAGGCAAATGATCAGCGTTGCCAGGTTAAGTAAGAAAACATCCATAAAGTGGAATTCAATTGGTACATAGGATAGATAATAGGAACCCTGTTCCAGGTGGAAAACATGCGTAAACTTCTGAAGGAAGCCAAGACCGAGACCAAGGATATTTCCAAGCAACAGTCCGAAGCCCACCAGGTACATCGCATTGTATAGAAATATTTTCATGATGCTCAGGTTGGTCATACCAAAGGCTTTCAACATGCCAATCATGTTGGTACGCTCCAGAATCATGATCAACAGTGCTGTAATCATATTGATCACCCCGACCGTCATCATCAGCACCAGCAGTACTTTGGTGTTTACATCCAGCAGGGACAACCAGGTGAAGATATTCGGAAAATAGGCGGTTACAGTTTCCGCTTTAAGCTTCATTTCCAGGTTTTCATAGATCTCGTCAGATACCTTGTTGAGCTCATTGAACTTCTTTATACGGATTTCAATCCCGCCGACCTCTGTCGGCGACCATTTGTTTAATCTGCGGATCAGGTTCAGGTCGCCCAGGACAAAGCTCTTATCCACCTCATCAACACCGATAGAGTAGATCCCCACAATCTTTAAGCGCCTTCTACGAGGTGGTTCGTTGCTGTCCTGCATCAGGAAGTGCATGATAAAGTCATCCCCAGTTTTCAGCTTCAGCCGGTTGGCTGTGTACTCAGAGATCATGATCTGTGTACCGGTCTTTGCGGGATCGGAGAAGTCAAGGACCTTCCCACTAACCATATGTTTCTTTAGGTAATCCCAGTTGTAGGTACTATCTACGCCTTTAAAATTGATGCCCTCAATCTCGTCATTAGCAGAAATGATTGCAGGTTTAGTGGCATAAGGTTGAAAGTAGACGACATCTTTATTGGCTTTAAGGTCTGCATAGGTCTTGGCTTCAGGAACAAAAGGAGACAATTCGAAAGAATTATTGAGGTCCAGTTTGAATATCCTGATGTCGCCAACATAGCCACGGACCTTCTCCTGGATTTCGGTTTTGAAGCCTTTGATGATGGCAATGGAAAGCATCATTACGGCCAGACTGAGCATTACACCAGAGATGGCGATGCGAACAATCAGCTTAGAGAACGTACGTTCAGATTTTATAGCGATGCGCCTGGCAATGAAATATTCTGTGTTCAAATTTTTTCAATATGATTACCTTAGCAAAAATGGACATAACATTTCGATTTAAAGTATATTATTTAAAAACCACAAAATGAAAATCACCCTTTGCTGCCTCTTGAATCTGAGCATCGCTTTAAGTGCTTTTAAAACCTGCGGGAATAGCCCCCAAAAACAAGCTTCAGCCCCAGGCATCAGATCAGAATCCATCATGGTGAATGCCGATATCAAGCCCGTGGACAGTATCCGGCCCGGTGCGGATCAAACAGACCTCTACCTACCCCTGCTGCAAGGAAAAAGGGTCGGAATGGTTGTTAACCCTACATCCATAATTGGCAAGCAGACTTCTGTAGACAGTCTCTTATCTCTTGGGGTAAACATTGTAAAGATATTTGGTCCGGAGCATGGCTTTCGTGGGAATGCAAGTGCAGGCGTAAAGGTTGACGATGATGTGGATACAAAAACCGGGATTAAAGCAGTTTCGCTTTATGGTAAGCACCAGACGCCAACTGCAGAAGATCTTGCAGATGTTGATGTCATGATCTTCGACATACAAGATGTGGGCGTCCGTTTTTATACATACATTAATACCTTGCAGCATGTTATGGAAGCCTGCGCAACGCATAATAAGGAACTGCTGATCCTTGATCGTCCGAACCCTAACGGCTTCTATATCGATGGACCCATCCTGGATCCCTCACTTGTATCGGGGATTGGACTACAGCCCATACCAATTGTACACGGATTAACCGTTGGTGAATACGCGCAAATGTTAAATGGCGAGGGATGGTTGAAAAACAAGTTACAATGCAAAATTAAGATCATCAAGGTGGACAACTATAACCATGACATGCCCTACGAACTTCCGGTTAAACCCTCTCCAAACCTGAACACGCAACAGTCCATTATGCTTTATCCAACGGTTTGTTTGTTTGAGGGCACCTATTTAAGTCAGGGCCGCGGCACCATGTTTCCATTCACCGTATTGGGTGCACCTGCGCTCAAGGGTAAATTTAAGTTCTCTTTCACGCCAAAGAGCATCAAAGGCATGGCAGAGACACCATTACATATGGACCAGACCTGCTATGGCCTGGATCTGAGAAATTATGACATCGAAAACATTAGGAAGGAAAAAACGTTAAAACTGAAGTGGTTAATTGATTTGTATAAGGCATATCCAAACAAAGCGGACTTCTTTAACAATAAGCTCAGCAAAGAGATGGTTATTTTCGACAAGCTTGCAGGTGTAAGCAGTTTAAAGCAACAGATCATTGCAGGTAAATCTGAAAAAGAGATCAGAGCCAGTTGGGAACCTGGATTAAGTGCCTACAAAAAAATGCGCCTGAAGTATTTACTTTATCCTTAAGCAAGTTATGAACAACGCGCCTAAAAAGACCAACGAGAGACCTGACAGTAATTATCAGGAGGAAATTACAAAAGACGGGGCACCATCCTCAGACAACGCCGTTTTGAAGCCTGAAGACAAGGACTATCATGCTGAAAACGCAGACATGTCTGCTGCAGCAAAACGGAAAGGGACCGATGAGCAGCCGGTAAATCCGGTTAAGACGCCTCCTGCTTCTTAATATCCTTCTGCGCCTGTTTAAGGAACTTCATCAATACTTTCTCATCATTTTCCATCGCGATGATCGAATCCGGTTTTTCGCGATGGATTTTTTTTAGGTATTTGCCAAGCTGGTCATTTTCAAAAGCTTCAAGAAGCAAGGGGTAAACGTATGAACTTTTACATACTGCCCGCGTGTTGCCCAGCTTTCCGGCAACACAATCCAGCACTTGAACTACGACTTTCTTTTTCTTAATGACTTCTATCGAATCTGCGGTACAGATAGCCAACTGACGAAGTGCCTCCAATGTACCACCCCAGGTGCGGAAGTCCTTAGCGGTAAAGTCGGCTCCGGTAATTTCCTTAATGTAATTGTTGATCTTTCCGGAATCTACCGATTTCCGATCGCCTTCTTTAGTGTAATATTGAAATAGCTCCTGTCCAGGTATTTCCCTGCATTTTTTTACTAGCTTAATCAAGGAACGATCCGTGAGGCTCACATCATGTTTAACACCCTTTTTACCGACAAAGCTTAGGGTTAACCTGTCGCCATTAAATTTAGCGTGCTTATCTCTTAGGGTACTTAGTCCATAAGTACCGTAAAGGTCTTTATAGGATTCATTTCCGATACGGATCAAAGTCTTCTGCATCACCTGTACACAGATGGCGAGCACCTTACGTTCATCGAAATCCTTACGTCGGAGATCTTTGGCGATTCTTTTCCTCGCTTCTGGCAAAGCTTTTCCAAACTCCAATAAACGAAAGTATTTACTATCGGATCTCCTGGATGTCCACTTCGGGTGATAGCGGTATTGCTTTCTGCCTGCGGCATCAGTGCCGGTGGCTTGCAGGTGCGCATTCTTCTTCTTGGCAATCCAGACGTTGGTCCATGCAGGTGGAAGCACCAGGCTGTTAATTCGCTCAAGCGTTTTTTCGTCCGTGATGCGACTGCCCTTCTTGTGCTCGTAGTAAAAGTTACCCGGTTCACCTTTCCTGTATATTCCTGGCGCCTGATCCGTTAGATATACCAGCCCGCTTAATTTGATCTCTTCCTCCGTATCAACCATGATTTTTAGGAAAATTGGTTTAAGTTTGTCATTTATTGCGCATTTACAACACAGGATTATGAGAATAGTTTTCATGGGTACCCCCGATTTTGCTGTCGCTTCTTTAAACGCTTTGCTTGAAGCAGGACATGATATTGCCGGCGTAGTCACCGCAGCGGATAAACCTGCCGGCCGGGGCCAAAAGATCCATGAAAGTGCTGTAAAACAGTATGCTGTTTCTAAAGGATTGAATGTACTACAGCCTTTAAAATTGAAAGACCCGGAGTTTCTGGAAGCCCTTAAAGCTTTGGAAGCAGAAGTGCAGGTGGTAGTGGCATTCAGAATGCTACCCGAGGTGGTTTGGAACATGCCACCTAAGGGTACCATAAACCTTCATGCTTCCCTCTTGCCTGATTACCGTGGTGCTGCTCCGATCAATCATGCCATCATCAACGGGGAAACAGAGACCGGTGTAACCACCTTCTTTCTAAAGCATGAAATAGATACGGGCGACGTGATCTTCTCTGAAAAAGTACCTATCGCACCAGATGAGACTGCGGGCGAGCTGCACGATAAACTGATGGCAACAGGTGCCGGACTGCTTGTGAAAACTATTGCCGCCATAGCATCTAATGACTATCAGGAAGTACCGCAGGCCATTGCTGAAGGACAAAAGCATGCACCTAAGATCTTCAAGGAATTTTGTGAGATTAACTGGAATCAACCAGGGCAGCAGGTGCATAACCATATTCGCGGCCTAAGCCCATATCCTACAGCCTTCACCAAACTACAGGGCAAGAACCTTAAGGTATTTAAAGCAACGTTGACTTCTGAGCAAACCCAGGCAGAACCAGGCAGCTTTATCACCGATGGCAAGAGCTACCTGAAGTTCGCAGCACAGGATGGCTACCTTAGCCTTACTGATATTCAGTTTGAAGGCAAGAAAAGGATGCAGGTGGATGAATTTTTAAGGGGAATGCGCGTGCTATAGGGGCTAAACCGGAATGGTTTCGTTCAACAAAGCACTAAGCATCTTTGCGTTTTCATTGAAATATCGCTTCCGGCCGTAACCCATAACCCATCTTATACCCCCTACTGCATTGGTAACGAAGACTTCTTCCGCTTGCTTAAGTACCTCGGGATTTAACTGCGCTTCGATGATGTTAATGCGTTTAGATTTCGCAATATCCATCACTACGCTACGCATAACGCCAGAAACACAGCCTTCTGATAAGGCAGGCGTATAGATCTCCTTTTCATACACTACGAAGATATTGGAAGTCATGCTTTCACAAAGGAAACCCTCCTGATTAAGCATAAATACATCATCCAGCGCATGCTGTTTCTTATATAGGCCAGCCATCACGTACAAAAGCGCATTGCTGGTCTTGAAGTTCGACAGTTTATTTATGGGCTTGGTAATTTCATCATAGACATCTACGATAAGGCCTCTTTTATTAAGCTGATAGTTGGTCTCGGGCAGTGCGGACGCTTCGAGCACGTAGCCGGCAGCGTTGCCCTCAGGGGTATATAGGCCCTCTCCTTCGCGGTATATAGATAAACGTAAACGTACATCCCCGCGGAAGCGGTTACGCTTTACGAGTTCTACAGCTTTTTGCTTCAGGAAGTACTCATCCATGAGTGTACTTCCATCAAGCTTTAGTGCTTTCATGCCTGCCATCAACCTGTCGGCATGTTGTTCCGGGTACATCAGTTTGCCATTACACATCCGCATCGACTCAAAGAGTCCATCTCCAAATTTGAAAGAGCGGTTAGACACCGGCAGCACCGGCTGATTAGCTAATATGAAGTTGTCGTTGTGTAATATATATTCTTGCATTTACGATTGAGGCTGTACGATGTAATTTCTCCATTTATGAAGCACGGCAGCAAAATCTGCTGGCAGTGGTACTTCAAATTCCATATATTCTTTTGTTGTAGGATGAATAAACCCTAGCGTTTGTGCATGTAGCGCCTGTCTCGGCATTAGATCAAAGCAGTTCTGCACAAACTGTTTATACTTAGTATAAGTTGTTCCTTTTAATATCTTATCACCCCCGTAGTTTGCATCATTAAACAGCGGGTGGTGGATATGCTTCATGTGTGACCGGATCTGGTGTGTACGACCGGTCTCCAGTTCACAACTTACCAAGGTTACGTATCCTAAACGTTCAAGGACCTTATAATGTGTTACCGACCACTTACCTTTTTCTTCGTCATCATAAACGTCCATAACGATCCTGTTCTTCGCGCTGCGACCAATATAGCCTGTTACGGTACCATCCTGCTCGATATCTCCCCAGGCAAGAGCGATATACCTTCTGGTAATGGAGTGATCAAAAAATTGCTTGGCCAGCTTAGTCATGGTAATTTCGTTTTTGCTGATCAGCAGTAAGCCCGAGGTATCTTTATCAATCCGGTGAACCAGACCAGGTCTTCCTTCGTTACCTGGTAGCTGCGGCAACTGCTCAAAGTGAAAAGCCAGTGCGTTAACAAGTGTACCATGATAATTGTTGTACCCAGGATGCACAACCATTCCTGCAGGCTTGTTAACAACCAGGAGGTCAGCATCTTCATAAACGATATCCAATGGAATATCTTCTGGATAAACTTCCGTGTCCCGTGGTGGGTGTGCAAACACGATGGAAATCTCATCCGCGGGCTTCACCTTATAGCTGGATTTTACTGTCTTTTGATTTACGAGTACATTCCCTGCATCAATCGCATTTTGCACCCGGTTTCTGGATGCATTTTCAATGCGTCCCATTAGAAACTTGTCAATCCTCAGCAAGGATTGGCCTTTATCGACAACGATATTGAAATGTTCGTATAAATCCTGCTCTTCCAGATCTGCCTCTACGTTGGTATTTTCCATTTTGCAAAACTAAACTTTAGGAATTACATTCTAGTATAAGAAATTGTTCCCGTTTTCAGCATTCAACCGCATAATAATCAGTTTTGGGGATATATTTACAGGATGTTTGACCAACTTTACAGCCCGCTTCAAAAGATCGATCATCCCCTGCTTACTAATCTGTATGTAAAGCGGGATGACTTGATAGATCCATATATCTCAGGAAACAAATGGCGCAAGCTGAAGTACCTTCTGGAACGTGCAGCTGCAGAAGGTAAAACCCACCTAGTTACTTTTGGAGGTGCTTTCTCGAATCATCTGGTGGCAACGGCAAGCGCTGCGGCAAGGAAGGGGCTACAAGCAACTGCCTTTGTGCGCGGGGAAGCGGTTCAGAATGAGATGCTGCTCCTTTGCAGGCTATATGGTATGCGCCTGATCTTTGTGGATCGCGAAAGCTATAGACACAAACGGCAGTTGTTTGAACAGCATTTTGATAGTAACTCCGATGCTTTTTTCATTGATGAAGGCGGCGCTTCAGCAGAGGCTGTAAAAGGTTGTGCAGAGTTACTTGATGAACTTCCCAAGGACATAGACCATCTCTTTTGTGCGGCGGGCACGGGTACAACCGCCGCGGGATTGCTGCAGGGAATTCTAGACAAAGGACTATCGACCAAGTTGCACGTTGTTCCCGTCCTGAAAGGCGGCGATTTCCTTAAGCAAGAGATGGCGAATTATGTACCGGTGGAGAAGCAACTTCTGCTTCACACCGGTTATCATTTTGGCGGATATGCGAAGACAACACCTGAATTGCTGACTTCTTTGCAGCGGTTTGCTAGAACGTATGGGCTACTTACGGACCCGGTTTACACTGCAAAGCTTTTTTATGCCATTGAAGATCTTGCCCGCAAGGGAGACATCGATAAAAAAGAGAAGATTGTCGCGCTGCACTCGGGTGGTTTACTGGGGCTGTTAGGCATGAAAGATAAATTGCAACAAATATTAACATCGTAGTTATGGATAACACACTTGATCGGCTGCTCAACTATCATATCTGGGCGATGAATCTACTGTTCAATCACCTCGGGGCACAACCGGAACTGCCTGCAGATTGTTTGAAGCTTATGCAACACCTCGTGAATGCGGAGTCAATCTGGACCAGTAGGATTATGGGAGAAATGCCTGTTGTCGGTGTCTGGGAAGCAAGACCTATAGCTGATTGTTTTAAGCTGTGCCAAGAGAGTACAGCTAAACTAGGCGAGTTGCTCAGGCATGAGGGTAATATTGAAAGGGTTATTAACTATGTAAACTCCCAAGGAAAAGCCTTTAGCAACGAAGTGCATGATATTGTTATCCATCTTTTTAATCATGCCACATATCATCGGGCTCAAATTGCCAAGAGCTTGCGAGCAAATGGACTTGAACCGGTAAACACGGATTACATTACCTATGCACGATGGAGAGGTTTAGATCTGCACCGCTGATCACAGCCAAAGTATATTTTAAAACAGAAGTTCAGCCAGAAGTGTTTATTTTGAAAAACAGACCCTTATGGAAAAGCAATTCAATCAGAAAGAATCTGAGTCAAACGAAGAAACCAACGAGCAAACTCAAGCAAAGCCGAACACCGAAAACGGCGATCTGGAATATACACCGGATGAAGTGGAGTATGCAGATGGACACGGGACGCTCCTTGATGAAGAAATAGACGATCAGACCACCGAAAATGATGAATAACGAAAGAAGCAGCAATTGACGGCTATCTTTAAAGACAATTTTCTATCTTCAGGTCTGACCAAACCTAACCAAATGAAACCAGTTAAACTGCTCCTGCTATTTGCAGCATTCCAATTTCTATTCTTTTCAAGCGCCTTTGCCCAGAAACAGTTCAAAGTATTATTAGTAACAACAACCAAGGGATGGCATCATGAATCTATTCACGCAGGCGTATTAGCCATCCAGCAACTGGGTCAACGAAATTCCTTTGATGTTGTACTCTGGGAAAATCCAGGCGGCTTTACTGATGATTACCTGAAGCAATTCCAGGCTGTAGTATTTTTGAATACCACCGGTGACATCTTTGATTCCGCGCAACAACAGGTCATGGAGCGATTTATTCAGTCTGGAAAAGGATTTGTGGGCATCCACAGCGCTGCAGATACCGAGTACGATTGGGCCTGGTATAATAAACTGGTCGGAAGGATGTTTGTCATCCACCCGGAAGTGCAAACCGCTAAGGTCAAGATCCTTGATCCTAAATTCCCAGGGCTTCAAGGATTCGAGAACGATAAACTATGGACCGAAGAGTGGTACCAGTATGGCCCTGAGAAGGTAACTGGCCTTAATTACGTACTTGGCGTTGATGAAACAAGTTATAACGCAAAAGCCGATTGGGGTGACAGGGCCAAGGGAAACGGCATGGGAAAGCAACATCCGATTTCCTGGTACCATGAATTTGATGGCGGTCGTGCATTTTACACCGGCCTAGGCCACTTGCCTACAAACTTCAGTGAGCCTGCGTTTCTAAACCATCTGTATGCCGGTATCTTTTGGGCTGCCACAGGCAAGAAGTAAATTAACCTGAAACGCTAAGGTTGGGATCCAAAGAATGGTTCGAAACGGCGCTTTAGACCATTGTAACGCATCGCCAGATCCGCGTAAAGTACCCTATCTGACTTCCTTCCTGCAGTATCCAGCATCTGGTTCCACAGTGAAAAGGCCAATTGCACCTCTTGTCCGCCAACAAATGCGTTCTTATACGCCGACACATCTGCTACATAAACAAGTTCTTTCTCTATGAAATCCGCGGCCTGCTTAATGAGCATGTCGCTGGATTTCGTATCGCCTAACGTAAACAGATGTTCCGCAAGCACCACCTGCCCTCCTGCTGTAAACATGCTCTGTACACCCTGAGGCATTACATCGAAATACTTTTTCGTCAGAACCTTTGCCCTTTCTTTATCACCCTGCATAATCAAACCGTCAATTGCCGTATTGAAGATATTGGTGAGGTTAGCGACCTGTCGACGGGAATCAGGATCAAGGTATTTGGTCTCCTTCAATTTACCCCATCTGAAATTATGAGTCAGGTTCTGATACAAAGCCTCGGGATTCTTTAATGGTCCGGCATTTTCCGTCTCAGGTGCAAGTGGTCTGAGTCGCAACACCAGTCCTTCATTGTAAAGATATTTGTTCAAACCGTTAAACTGCTCCGGGGGCATGCCTGAAGTGAAATATACAGGTCGCTTCCAGTTATTGTTAGCCAGCATGTCGAACATCGCCAGTGTACCTTTCGTCACAAAATTCTTGTTGTAAGTCCACACAAGTGCATCGGCAACCCGCGAAGAATCCGCAGGCTCAACGGCCTTATATCGCAATGCAGCCTCCCGGTCGACTGTTAGTTTTAAGTTCTTCGTTGGCAGGAAATTTTCTTTTGATCCATCCTGCATGGTAAGCTTATCCTCGGGATTGTCGGACAACAACAGATCGACAATGGATTTTAGTTCTACAGGTTCAGCAATCTTGTAATCCTGGTAGTACATTACATCCCTTGTGCCTTTAGCATATTGTGGCAGAGCCATATTAATGGGTAGAGGTTCAGCGGCATTCTGTGGTCGTTTCATGCCATTGATGTACCATTCAGCATCAAACAGGCTTAGATTTACTAACCTCACGTCGGGACGGACTTTTTCAACTTCCTGGATGTACCACAGCGGATACGTGTCGTTATCTCCGTAGGTAAAGAGGATTGCATTTGGTGCAAGCGACTCCAGGTAGCTCTTTGAAAGATCGTGCGCAACAAGCTTACCTGAACGGTCGTGATCATCCCAGCCTTGTTCAGCCATAAGCACCGGCGCTGCTAGCATTGCCAGGAAAACAGCGAGCATGCATGCCATGCGTGGCTGCAGCTTAGCCGAAAACCAACGCTGTAATGCCGGCACACTCAGGCCGATCCAGATGCAGAACGCGTAAAAGGAACCGGTATATGCATAGTCACGTTCACGCGGCTCAAGTGGGGTTTGGTTCAGGTAAAGCACGATCGCGATTCCGGTGAAGAAAAATAACAGCGCGATCACAACAGTGTCGCTTCTCCGCCTTCTCCACTGCCAAGCCATACCCAGCACGCCAAGTATAAATGGAAGGAAGTAGAAGCGGTTATAACCACTGTTTTCCGTGATCGATGGCGGTAACTGTTGCTGGGTACCGAGTCGAAGGGTATCTATTGGCTTAACGCCACTTAACCAGTTGCCATCAAAGTAGCTTCCATAACCAGGGGTATCATTTTGCCGGCCTACGAAGTTCCAAAGGAAGTAACGAAAGTACATTTGCCCCATTTGATATGAGAGCAGAAAGCCGATGTTATCCATCACCGTTGGGAAATGGCTGTCATCAAACCGCATCCATTCTTTGTAAAAGTCCGGATGACCATTCCTGTCTCCATACATCCTGGGGAGGAAAGTATTTCGATCATACGTATAACTTAACTGTTTGCCCGCGGGTTCATACTTCTGCTCCCCTTTACGGTAAAGTGTTGATTTTTCTTCGAGCCCGGTCACCTCGGAATTGTAGTTCGGACCAAATAAAAGCGGCCGGTCTCCATATTGCTCCCGATTTAAATACCCCAGAAAAGAAAAGGCATTATCAGGATCATTGTTGTTGAGGTTAGGATTTGCCTGTGCCCTAATGACGAGCATAGCAAACGAACAGTATCCGAAAATCAAGAGGCTGGTAGATAGAAAACCTAATTGTAGTAGTCGCTTTTGGTGCTTAATAGAATACCGGATTCCCAATACCAAACCAGCAATAAGGAGCAGTGCAAAAACCACTATGCCACTTCCAAAGCCCATTCCCAAGGTATTCACGAAAAACAGGTCGATATAAGCAGCTATTGCTACAAGGTACTGGATAATGCCATATTGTATAAGTGCTAAAATGATGATCCCAATGAACAGGGTCTTTAACATCCCCGCAGCACTGGGTTTAACGGTCTTCCTGAAGTAATAGATCAATGCCAATGCAGGAATGCTCAGCAGGTTTAACAAGTGAATGCCAATGGAAAGCCCCATTACATAAGCGATAAGCAAGAGCCAACGATCAGATTTGGGTTCATCAGCTTCGGCTTCCCACCTTAACATCGCCCAGAATACGATGGCGGTACACAATGATGATAAGGCATAAACCTCAGTTTCTACTGCGGAGAACCAAAAGCTGTCGGAAAAAGTATAGGCAAGTGCCCCCACAAGCCCTGCCCCCATAATGCCGATCAGCTGTTCCGGATCAGGCACTTCCGCCTTGGTTAAAAGTAATTTTCGTGTAAGGGCGGTAATCGTCCAGAATAGAAAAAGTATGGTAAAAGCACTCGCGACGGCAGACCCGGCATTCATGAAGTAAGCAACTTTGGATGGATCACCAAAAGCAAACAGGGAAAAAAACTTCTCCAGCATGAGGAACAATGGGGCCCCAGGCTGATGAACAATTTGCATCCGGTCACCGGCGGCAATAAACTCACCTGCGTCCCAAAAGCTCACACTGGGTTCCAGGGTCAACAAATATGTTATTAGCGCAATAAGAAAACAGAACCATCCAACAATGTTATTTATGCGTGCGTATGCCATAGCGTTCAGATTAACAGCATCCCGAAGAGAGACCCTGAGATGAATTTAGACATAAAGCATTGCGGTACAAAGCCTTTAACATTAATTAACAATTCGAGTGCATTGAAGCCGGAAGCGGTATGTCGGAAACTTCCAGAGGCTAATCCACTTTGCGGATAACGAGCAATGGTATTTTCACATCGATAGCCACTTCGGCAGATATACTCGAGCTAAATAGACGCTCAAAGAAGTTCCTGTTCTGCCGGGTAAACATGACCATAATTGAAGGTTGCAGGCTGCGAATCAAATTAGCGAGCTTATCTGCAAGTGGTACTTCAATATCCATCGGCTCGAAATGAGTGCTTACTTGATTTTCCGTTAACAATGTTTCAATCCGAATCAACTGACTGTTATTTGTTACCTCACTGGCTGGTCCGATGAAGTGTACCAGCTCCAAACTTGCGTTCAGCGGCTTTGAAAACTTTAAAACATCAAGCAACTCCTGTTCAACGGTTTCAAGATCTGAGGCATAACAAACCGTCTGCAGCGCCGTTGGCTGGTAGTGCTCGGGAACAGCGATAACCGGAACATTCGACTTCTCCATTAGAGTGGAAACGATGGAACCAAACAGCTTTAAACCATGGCCGCCACCTTTCCTTGCAATACAGATATATGATATACTGTGCTGTTGCGCATAATGCACCAAACTGGCCGGAACGGATGAACTATTTCTCACAACGTACTCGGGATGGATAATAGTACTCCCGGTTTGTCCCGACACTTCCATCACAAGGGTCTTCAATTGCTTTTCCAGGTCGGCAAGCTCCTTCTGCTCATAGCTGCTGAAGTATTCCTCGGTCCATTTTACAGGCTTTAACAGCTCGGTAACATGAATAAAAACGAGTCCGAACTCAGCCTGGTCGGACAACTGAAGTGCAAATCTAATCGCAGCTTTAGAATTTTCCGAGAAATCTGTTGTAACCAATATCTTTTCCATATGCACTAGAATATATCATTATTAACGAAACTAAAGGTCCGCATTTAAACCTTGGTATACCATGTATTTGAACACCTTTATACATGATGTTCATCACCATTATCAGCAGCTTGTATGCCCAGGTGCTTTTCGTTACATTTGAGAGAGAGGATTTTGCTTATGTATAAACTATCAGTTAGCCCACAGCACGTGGCGGAGACATTAAGTAAACATATCCTGGCAGATGGCCTGGATCTTACCTTCGACCTTGAAAAAAGTGAAGGATGCTACATCTACGACACCAAGCACGATCGCAGGTTACTCGACTTTTTTACCTGCTTCGCTTCGGTACCTTTGGGGTACAACCATCCCAAGATGTTAAACGATGAGGCCTTCAAAAAGAGTCTGCTGCTTGCGGCCCTCACCAACCCTTCCAACTCAGACGTTTATACACAGCAATACGCAGAGTTCCTTGAAACTTTTGAACGTTGTGCCATTCCCGACTATCTACCGCATGCTTTCTTCATCTCAGGCGGTACGCTCGCAGTCGAGAACGCATTAAAGGTGGCTATGGATTGGAAGGTTCAAAAGAATTTCGCAAAGGGATATCAAACGGAGAAAGGCTTTAAAGTACTTCATTTTGAGCGCGCCTTCCATGGACGTAGCGGTTACACCCTTAGCCTCACGAATACGGTAGTGGATAAAACCAAGTGGTTCGCGAAGTTTGACTGGCCCCGGGTTACGGTACCAATAATCCGCTTTCCACTCCATAAGGATCATCTGCAACTTGCAGCGGCAACTGAAGCGCGCTCAATACAGCAAATCAAAGATGCATTTCTTACCCATAAAGATGATATTTGTGCTATTATCATTGAACCGATACAAGCAGAAGGCGGAGACAACCACCTGCGTGAACAATTCCTAATTGAACTAAAAAAGCTGGCGGATGAAAATGATGCTTTTCTCATCTATGATGAAGTGCAGACCGGTGTGGGCATTACCGGCAAGTTTTGGTGCCATCAGCATTATGCTGAAGCAGCGCGCCCAGACATCCTGGTTTTTGGAAAAAAAATGCAGGTCTGCGGCATTCTTGCGGGCCGGAAAGTAGATGAGATTGAACACAATGTATTCAACGTTTCTTCAAGAATCAACTCTACCTGGGGCGGCAGCCTTGCAGACATGGTCCGCAGCACCAAAATACTGGAGATCATCGAAGAGGATCAGCTTTGCTCTAATGCGGCGGAAACCGGGGCGTATCTTTTAACTAACCTGGAAACCTTTGCCAATCAATATGACAAGATCAGCAATGTTCGCGGACGAGGCCTGCTCTGCGCATTCGATTTGCCAGATACCGCAATGAGAAACAGATTTATTGAAGAAGGGCTGAAACATCAGGTTATGTTTTTAGGTTGTGGAAAGCAGAGCATCCGCTTCCGGCCCGCCTTAAACATGAGCAAAGCCCACATTGATGAAGGTATGGAAGCAATGCGGAAAGTATTATCCAAGCTTTGACACGCTATTAAACACGAATGAAGAACAAGAAACTGAACATGGTGATCGGTATAGCAGTATTGCTACTCGTCGCATGGATGATCAAAGGAACATTTACCCAGCCGGGAATAGAAGACCTCAAAAGTGGGTTTAAGGAAGTGGCCCGCTATCGCAATGACAACAATACCGGACCAATTCAATACGTGTTTGCCGTAACAATGAAAGACACTATTTCTGCTGAAATGATTACCTATGGCAATTTCAAACCCCATCATAAAGGAGGAAACACAAAGGTGTACTTCTTTATGGAAGGCACGAAGGTTCCAGTTACGGTTACTGGCGGCAAATCCAATTTTCCCGCGGAATTTAACAGCTCCTGGATTAAGCTTTATGAAAAGAGTGCTATGGGTAATGTAAGTTTAACAAAGAACCCTAATCTGCAGTAAATTACCTCAGGTTAAATATGTCATCAATACCCAGCAGCTTCCTTGAAGTAAAGCCCTCAGCATATGTTGCTCCGATCGACTTCCCGAACTCCCTTGCACGGGCAAGCACGCTTTCAAAAAATTCCGGTGAGGAGATGTAAGTTTCCGCTTCGTGATGATCGGGATTATAAAACTGCGTTTTAAACGCTTTTATAGAAGCTACTTTCTGATCTATGAATGGGGTGATGTCGACTATGATATCGGGCTTGATGTACATATCCTGTATATACTGCAGTAACAATCTTGGCCGCCAGGCTTGCTGCGCTTCACCGTTCAATGTTGTTTCGATCTTTGCAAGTCCGGACAGGAAAATAGAATCGTTTACAAGATCTCCTGCCCTGCCGTGATCCGGATGACGGTCACGAAGCGCATTGCTAAGCACGATCTCTGGCTGATACTTGCGAATCATTTCGATGATACGCAGCTGATGTGTTTCATCATTCTTAAAAAATCCATCTCGGATGCGGAGGTTCTCACGGGCATGAAGGCCAAGGATCCTGGCGGAGTCTGCAGCTTCAACGTCTCTTGTTTCTGCTGTTCCACGGGTGCCAAGTTCACCACGGGTTAGGTCTACAATACCTACTTTTTTTCCTGCTGCAATATTTTTAACGATGGTACCGGAACAGCCAAGCTCCGCATCGTCTGGATGAACGGCAAATACTAATATGTCTAGTTTCATGAATTGTGTTGTATACCTGCTACAATAAGCGTAGAATCTGCTTCTTTACTTTTGAAGCAAGTGGTTTGGTAAATGGATAAAAATAATCAACAACTTCACCTTGTTGGTTGATCAGGTATTTATGAAAATTCCAGCGTGGTATTGAGGTTAACACGCCATTTAGTTTCTTATCAGATAGAAATTTATATAATGGATGTGCATGAGCACCCCGAACCATGATCTTTTCAAAGACTGGAAAGTTTACACCGTAGTTTACCTGACAAAAGGTACTGATCTCCTCGCCTTCCAAAGGCTCTTGCCGTCCGAAATCATTGGAAGGAAACGCAAGCACCTCAAAATTCCGGTCTTTGTAGGTGTCCCGCAGCTCTTGAAGCTCCTGTAGCTGACCCACAAAACCACAAGCAGAAGCGGTATTTACAACTAAAAGGACTTTGCCCTTGTAGGTGTCTAAGTTTATGTTTTCACCGTTAAGCAGGTTAACCTTGAACTGATGGATACTTTGCGGTTTTTCTGTCATGCTTTATTGTCTGTAGTACCCGGAAGATTGGATAATGGCTTCAATATCGCGGTCTTCCTGAGGATCGTATGTGCTCTTTAAATTGTGTCCCACTACGCGCGCAACGGACTGATATACGAACGCGGTGAGTCCGCCCCTGGTCTGTTTCACGATGTCAAAGGTAGTACGTCCAAGTTCCCTGTCAACAAGTTTAGTCAGAATTTTACCCTGCGTAATCGTCAGCTCCTTGATCTCCCTGTTGAACATCTGTTTGATCTCGGCATCGCATGCTTTGATAAGTTTCTTCTGTTCTTTCTTATCCGTGGTCATTGCAATGTCCTGCTCCAGCTGCTCATACCTACGCTTTGCAAAAAGTGCATACGGCATAACCTTGAGCACGTTATACCGTAATCTGTTAAAAGCAGCACGTTCTTCAGGGGTCTTAAATATTCTCACCCCATAAATAGCAACCTCATTCAGCGGTATCCACGGAATCATCTCACCGTCTACATTTGTACCGGCAACTTTAAGGGTATCATTTTTGCCGTGTGGCGGAAACTTAACCGGGTCAGAAACCTGTGCAGAAGCGTTAATCCGGGCGGCAATAATGACAATCAGCAGAAAAATTAACTTATAAAATTTCATAAATTTATAATCCCACAAAGTTAAACCTAATAAAATGTATTAGGTTTGGCATCAGCACTTTAATTTGTTAATAGATTGTCAGATCGTATCTCATCTATCCGAATATAAGTGTTTAGAACTGAATGCAATCCGTTACTACGAAAATAATACAAATGAAGAACACCTTGGTGATTGATTTGGAAGCTGAGAAGCAGGAGATACTAAAAAGATACCGTGCACTGTTGCGCGCATGTAAACCAACCATGCAACGGGGCGACAAAAAAGAAATTCGCAAGGCCTTTGACATGGCCCTTGAAAGCCACAAAGACATGCGCCGGAAATCCGGTGAACCTTATATATATCACCCGATCGCGGTTGCTCAAATTGCCGCAGAAGAAATCGGACTGGGTACGACCTCCATCGTCTGTGCCCTCTTGCATGATGTTGTTGAAGATACGGACATGACCCTTGAGGATATCGAAAGGGAATTTGGCAAGAAGACCGCTAAGATCATTGACGGACTTACCAAGATCTCCGGAGTTTTTGATTACAACAGCTCCCTGCAGGCAGAGAATTTCAGAAAGATGCTGCTTACCCTGGCGGATGATGTGCGCGTGATCCTGATCAAGCTTGCCGACCGCCTGCACAATATGCGGACGATGGATTTCATGCCCCGGCAGAAACAGCTCAAGATCGCTTCGGAAACTATTTACCTGTATGCACCACTTGCGCACCGTTTAGGCCTCTATGCCATCAAATCTGAGCTTGAGGACCTCTCCATGAAGTACCTTGAGCCGGACACCTATAAATACATCGCGACCCAGTTAAACGAGAAAAAGGCAGAACGTAACTTATTTATCAAAAACTTCGTAGAGCCTATCCGGGAAATCCTGGAAGAACAAGGTCTTGAGGCCGATATCTATGGACGTCCAAAGTCTATCCACTCAATCTGGAATAAGATGAAAAAGAAAAACATCCCTTTTGAGGAGGTTTATGATCTCTTTGCGGTTAGAATTATCCTGAAGAGTGCGCCGGAACAGGAAAAAGCAGAATGCTGGAAGGCTTATTCCATCGTAACAGATCTCTATCGTCCAAATCCGGATCGATTGAGGGACTGGGTGTCCTCACCTAAAGGTAATGGATATGAGTCTTTACATACCACGGTGATGGGTCCTAAAGGCCAGTGGGTGGAAGTGCAGATTCGCACTGAGCGTATGAATGAGATTGCAGAGAAAGGATTTGCCGCACACTGGAAATACAAGGAATCCAGCTCGGATAATGGACTTGATCAATGGATCATGAAAGTTCGCGAAATGCTGAGCAACCCTGAAGCCAATGCGCTCGACTTTCTTGATGATTTCAAGATGAACCTCTTCTCTGATGAGATCTTCATTTTTACCCCGAAAGGTGCGCTGATCCAGCTGCCACAAGGTGCAACTGCCCTCGATTTTGCATTTGAGATTCACACCGATGTGGGTGCTAAATGTATTGGTGCTAAGGTGAACCATAAGCTGGTACCGCTGTCCTACAAGCTGCAAAACGGCGATCAGGTAGAAATCATCACCTCGAGCAAGCAAATCCCGAAGGAAGATTGGCTGAACATTGTTGTTACTGCAAAAGCTAAGTCAAAGATCAAAAGTTCCCTTAAAGAGGAGAAACGCAAGATCGCGGAACAGGGTAAGGAAATGCTTGAGCGTAAGCTTAAATCACTCAAGATCACCTACAACACAGACAACCTTAACAAGCTTAGCTACTTCTTTAAACTTCCTTCTACCCAGGAGCTGTTCATTGCAGTTGCAAAAGGCAAAATTGAGCTTAAGGACCTGAAAGATTATGTTGCAAGTGAAAAGGAGATTGAAAACCGTGGTGCCGATCGAAATGATAACCAGCAAATTGAGGCCTTACTGAGCAAGGTAAAGGGGCCGGAATCAGATATTCTGCTTATTGGAGAGGATATGCAGCGCATAGACTATACCCTTGCACCATGCTGTAACCCCATCCCGGGTGATGACGTATTTGGTTTCGTTACCATCAATGATGGCATAAAAATACACCGCATCAATTGCCCTAATGCTGCGCAGCTCATGGCTAACTATGGTTACCGGATCGTTAAAGCGAAGTGGAACAAACAAAAAGAACTCACCTTCCTTACCGGTCTTCATATTGTCGGCATCGACGATATGGGATTGATCAACAACATCACCAAAGTCATTTCAAATGATTTCAAAGTGAACATGCGCTCGATCACCGTAGATACAGACAACGGAATTTTCGACGGTTCCATAATGATTTATGTAAATGATAAAGAACACCTGGATCAGCTCATTGAGAATCTCCTTGAGGTAAAAGGTGTCACCGGAGTGACCAGATTTGATGCTTAAAGTATCAATAAATCTAAACTTTATCTAAAATTTGGTACCTTTGAAAGGAGTTTAAAAAGTATGTCAACAAACCACAACAGCGAGTTGGTAAGGAAGATTTTCGAAGCTTACCTGGAGAACAAGAGTTTGAGAAAAACCCCTGAACGCTTCGCTATCCTTGAAGAAATCTATTCAAGAGACGATCACTTCGACGTAGAAACACTGTATATCCACATGAAAAACCAGAAATACCGGGTTAGTCGTGCTACAGTATATAATACCCTTGAGCTGCTTGTGTCATGTGATCTTGTAACCAAACACCAGTTTGGAAAGAACATGGCCCAGTTCGAAAAATCCTATGGCTATCATCAACATGACCATATTATCTGCATTGATTGCGGAAAAGTAGTGGAATTTTGTGACCCTAGGATTCATCAGATCCAAAGTATGGTTGGCGATCTGCTGAAGTTTGACATCAAACATCACTCGCTAAACCTTTATGGTGTATGCTTCGACTGCAAAGCCAAAACGCTTCCTGTCGTGAACACCGAAATAGAACATGCAAATTAATTTATAAATATAATCTCACTAATTTTTAATAATGACGCAAGTAGACGTGCTTCTGGGCCTGCAATGGGGCGATGAGGGCAAAGGTAAGATTGTAGACGTTTTAAGTCCGCAATATGATTTAATCGCTCGCTTCCAAGGGGGACCAAACGCTGGTCACACTTTAGAGTTTGATGGCAAAAAGTTTGTATTAAACACCATCCCTTCTGGTATTTTCAACGAGAAAACCATGAACCTTATCGGAAATGGTGTGGTAATCGACCCAATCATTTTAAAACGTGAATTGGATAACCTTAAAGCCGCAGGACACGATCCGGTAGCTAAAAACAAGTTGGTAATTGCAAGAAAAGCTCACCTTATCCTGCCTACACACCAGTTGTTAGACGCTGCTAATGAGCAGAAGATGGGTAAGGACAAAATTGGTTCAACCCTGAAAGGTATTGGCCCTACTTACATGGACAAAACCGGCCGTAACGGCTTGCGCGTTGGAGATACTACCCTACCGGATTTTAGAGAACGCTATAACAAACTTGTTCAAAAACATAAAGAGATCCTCTCACACTATGAGTTTGAATATGAACTTGCAGAAAAAGAAGCAGCATTCTTCGAAGCCGTAGAATTCATAAAAACTATCCCGCATGTAGACAGCGAACACTTCGTAAACGGCTACCTGAAAGAAGGAAAAATGGTGTTGGCAGAAGGTGCTCAAGGTACGCTGTTAGACATTGATTTCGGTTCATATCCATTCGTTACTTCGTCAAACACCACCACCGCTGGTGCTTGTACTGGTCTTGGTATTGCACCTAATAAGGTTGGCCATGTTTACGGTATTTTTAAAGCTTACTGTACCCGCGTTGGTGGCGGTCCCTTCCCAACAGAACTGGATAACGAAACTGGTGAAACCCTTCGTCAGGTTGGTCATGAATTTGGTGCTACCACCGGCCGTGCGCGTCGCACCGGCTGGATCGACATTCCTGCGCTTAAATATGCAATCATGTTAAATGGCGTTACCGAGCTGATCATGATGAAGGCAGACGTTTTAGACGGCTTCGACACCATCTATGCTTGTACACACTACGAGTATAATGGCGAAACCATCGATTACATGCCGTATGATATTATTTCTATTCAACCTGTACCAGTATTGAAGGAAATTGAAGGCTGGAAAACTGACATCACCAAGATTACAAGCACGGATGAAATGCCGCAGGCGCTTGCGAACTATATCGCTTTCTTAGAAGCAGAGCTGAACGTACCTGTGAAATACCTTTCTGTAGGTCCGGACCGGGTACAAACATTAACTTTGTAATAGCAATACCAATCGTATATACTGAGGGTGGTTTAAAACCACCCTTTTTTGTTGAATACGGAATTTATGCGATTATCAGACGAATTTAAAAGCAAAGCGTTACACTGGGCAAACAGCTTCGAATACTGCTGCATTCTAGATTCGAACGCGTATGCAGATCCTTATGGCCAGTACGACCTCCTCATTGCCGCTGGTGCCAGAAACATCATAGAAACTGGTACAGACCTTGCATTTGAGGCGCTACAAAATGCCATCAGTGTCCAGCCAGACTGGTATTTTGGTATCTTCGGCTACGATCTTAAGAACGGCATAGAAGCACTGAGCTCAGCAAATACAGACCCGCTTGAATTCCCTGATCTTTGCTTCTTCAACCCTGAATACCTTATTATTTCGGAGGCTGGTGTGCTTCGGGTAGAAATCGGTGATCCATCGATACTACAACATATCACTGAATACATGCAGCCTGACGGCTGCGCTTCAGAACCTTCAACGGTTAAACTTCAGCCTGCAATCCCCAAAGAATGCTACCTGGAAAAGGTTAGTAATCTTCAGCATTACATAGCCAGAGGCGATGTATATGAAGTAACGTTCTGCCAGGCTTTCCATGCTGAAAATGCTAGCATAGATCCTGCCTCGACTTACCAAAGGTTGAATGCTAAGTCTCCCACCCCATTTTCCGCATACCTGAAACTGCAGGAAAAGTACCTGTTATGCGCAAGTCCGGAACGTTTCCTTCGAAAAAAGGGAGAAAAGCTCATATCACAACCCATAAAAGGTACAGCAAAGCGACATGCTGATCCTGTGGCAGATCAACTTGCAAAGACTGGTCTCGCAGAGGACCTGAAAGAACAGACTGAGAATGTAATGATTGTAGACCTGGTGCGAAACGATCTCACCAGGAGTGCCGTACCCGCTACCGTACAAGTCGAGGAAAAATTTGGCATTTATAGCTTTGCACAGGTTCATCAGATGATATCAACCATCAGCTGTAAGCTGGATCCAAATATTAACTTAATAGAGGCCATTAAGAACAGTTTTCCTATGGGCTCAATGACTGGTGCACCGAAAATCCGGGCCATGGAGCTCATCGACATGCAGGAAGAAAATAGACGGGGTGCCTTCTCCGGAGCGGTCGGTTACATTAGTCCTGACGGGGATTTCGACCTGAATGTGGTGATTAGAAGTTTGCTTTATGCGAAGGATAAACGTCACCTGAGCTTCCAGGTTGGCAGTGCAATAACTGCGGCTTCAGACCCCGAAAAGGAATATGAAGAATGTATGCTAAAAGCCTCGGCAATCATTGAAACGGTAAAGGGACCACATTAGCGGTCCCTTTATCATTTACTTAACTGGTTTACCAGTTGTTGATTTATAATATTTCTGTGCCTCAGGCAAGTCTTTCTGAATTTGTGCAATCCTGGTATTATCTGCAGGGTGGGTACTCATCCACTCTGGTGGCTTAGAACCATTACTTGCTGAAGCCATACGTTGCCAGAAGTTTACCGCAGTGGCAGGATCGTAACCAGCCATTGACATAAAGATCAGTCCAAGGTGGTCAGCTTCAAGCTCCTGTTTTCTGGAATTCGGAAGCAACACAACACCTTGTGCACCGATACCGTACACCTGGTTGATTACCGCCTGGGTTGTGGCCGACTGGTTACCCGCAGCTGCACCGATAAGGCTACCAACGCCTTCTGCTACGGCAGCCTTAGAAGCCCTTTCTGAAGAGTGCTGTGCAATGGCATGTGCAATCTCGTGGCCCATTACCGTCGCAAGCCCGGAATCATCCTTGGTTACAGGCAATATCCCGGTATATACAGCAACCTTACCACCAGGCATACACCAGGCATTTACCTCTTCGCTTTTGATCAGGTTAAACTCCCAGTTGAAGCCTTTGATCTGCTCTGCATATCCATTCGCATTCATATATTTTGTTACTGCGTTGGCAATCTGCTGTCCAATGCGTCTCACCCTGGTTGCATCTGCATTATTTAAAACAGTTGTTTTCGGATCTTTCAATAGGGCATTGTAACTTTGAGCAGCTGCGGTTTGCATCTCAGCTTCATTTACAAAACTCAAGCGATTTCTGCCGGTCAACGGCACTGTGGAACACGCGTTGGCGAACAGCAGCACTGCAAGAGCAAGGCCTGATAGTTTCATTTTTTCCATTAATGTGTGATTTAGTTGTTTTTGCTTTTAAACAAATACACTTTGGATTCCTTGCCTTTTAATAGTCGTTCCAGGTTTTTCTGATGTGTGATCAGGATGAGCACGCAAACACACATTCCATATAACACCTCCGATTTTATGGAAGAATGGAAGATGAAGATAATGCTTAATGGAAAGGTGAAGCCAGCACAGATAGAACCCAGCGACACATATCTAGTAACCAATAAAACGACAACAAAGACCAGAACGCAAAGCATAGATGCTGGGAAGTTAACTGCCAAAATCATTCCAAAAAGTGTTGCAACGCCTTTACCACCCCTGAAGCCGGCAAAGATCGGAAACAAGTGTCCCATTACAGCAGTCACACCTAATGCGAGTTCATAGTTGATAAATTGCGATGAATTATGCGGTCCCGTCACGGAAAGGCCTATGAAGTAGGCGAGCTTGGTTGCGGTATAACCTTTGGCAATGTCAATGATCATAACCGCAAGTCCGGCTTTCTTACCCAACACCCTGAAGACGTTTGTGGCACCAGCGTTTCCACTTCCATACTCACGCACATCGATGCCGTAGAAAGCACCGCCGAGCCATACCGCCGTCGGTATGGAACCAAACAAATACGCAAGAATAACAGCAGAAATAGAATATATTGATAACATTCCTAAAACGCCTTTAAGCTCATATCTAAACTTTTCACAGAATGCGTTAATGCACCCATGGATATATAATCGACACCAGTAGCAGCATAGGCCGGAATTTCCTCCTCTACAATACCACCAGATGCTTCGGTCTTGTATTTACCGGCAATTCTTTCCACTGCCTTTTTCAAAGCCTCAGGCTTAAAGTTATCCAACATAATGCGGTTAACAGCACCGGTAGCTAATGCTTCCTCAAGTTCTTCAAAATTTCTAACTTCAATTTCGATCTCCAGCTGCTTATTTTGTTTTTTGAGATAATCGTTTGCTGCATGTATGGCATTCGCAATACCACCAGCATAATCCACGTGATTGTCTTTAATCAGGATCATATCATACAGACCTATACGGTGATTAACACCTCCGCCAATCTTAACAGCTAACTTCTCCAGATATCTCAAGCCCGGTGTGGTTTTTCTGGTATCAAGTACCTGCGTGTGATAGGGTTCTAACACCTTTACAATACGATTGGTTTTAGTCGCAATTCCGCTCATGCGCTGCATGCAATTTAGTACCAGCCGTTCGGCGAGCAATATAGAATGCGTATTACCTTCCACCGTAAATGCGATGTCACCATATTTAACCGCTACCCCATCATTCAGCATAACGGACACCTTCAATGCAGGATCAATCTTTTTAAAGATTTCCAGCGCAAGCTCAACGCCAGCAAGGATACCATCTTCTTTTATAATAAGTTGGGCTTTGCCAATGGCATCAGCCGGAATGGTAGAAAGTGATGTATGATCGCCATCGCCGAGATCTTCCGCGATTGCATTTTTTATAAATAGTTCGATTATCTGTTTATCCAAAACATTAATATTTACCCAAAAATAGCATTTTTAGTGTAATACAGCTAAGATTTGTCGCCCTCTATTCGCAACTCGGTAATCAGGAATTCCCCGGAACTCTTCTTAAAGGTTACCGTCACCCTATACTTAATCGTTTTAGTCATCACAGACAAAATGCCGATTTGATAATTTGGATTGGTGTTAATCAGATGTATGACCGTGGAACTTACAGGCAGGTTCTTGTTGAAAAAATCCCGTAAAATTTGTTCAGCCTGCGCTTTGGAATAGGTGTCCGTTTCATCGGCTATGTTCAGTTCTATGGACGCATTGAAATACTTTGCGATTTCTTTGGAGTTGCCGGATCTGAAATAACCGGAAACATCACCGATCAGATTGCTCTGGAACTGAACCGGAAGGAACATCCCCGTGATAACGAAAAGTATTGGAAGAAGTGACCTGATCATGTTTAATTTCCAGCTAATATAGGGTATACCCCACAAATTATGCCATCTGGCCTTCACAAAGTGGATTTGTATCTTTCAACAGAACTCATTTGCCTTATATTTGTTAAACAAGACCAGAATTCTTACCAAAATAAAAAGATACAAATGAATAATAAAAAAGTAATGCTCCTGATTCTTGATGGCTGGGGTTACGGTAAACAAGACGAATCTGATGCAGCGTATGCTGCAAATACACCATTTTTTGATTCGTTACTTAAAACCTACCCAAATTCTAAGCTGGAAGCATCAGGTGAAGCAGTGGGTTTACCCGCAGGACAGATGGGGAATTCGGAAGTTGGACACATGAATCTTGGTGCCGGAAGAGTGGTATACCAGGAACTTGGACGTATCAACAAAGCCATCTCTGACCGTACTTTATTTTCAAATGAGACTTTAGTTAATGCATTTAACTATGCAAAGACAAACCATAAAGCCGTACACTTCATCGGACTCGTTTCGGACGGTGGCGTGCATGCACACATCAATCACCTGAAAGCCCTGTGCGACGCTGCCAAAGAGGCTGCTGTTAACGACGTTTACGTACATGCCTTCCTTGATGGACGTGATACCGACCCGAAATCAGGTCTTGGATTCATCAAAGATCTGAATGCACACCTGGCAACGTCTACAGGAAAGCTGGCCAGCTTAATTGGCCGTTATTATGCTATGGACCGCGATTCCAGATGGGAAAGGGTGAAATTGGCTTATGACCTGCTCACTAAAGGAACAGGACTTGCCACACAGGATCCGGAAAGCATCATTGCACAGTCCTATGAGAATGGCATTACGGATGAGTTTATCAATCCAGTAGTAGTTACCAATGCAGATGGAAGCCCGATAGCAACAATTAAAGAAGGTGATGTGGTAATCTGCTTTAACTATAGAACGGACCGGGGCCGCGAAATCACTTCAGCGCTAAGTCAAACTGACTATCCTTTATTTGAGATGCATAAGCTGCCATTGTACTACGTGACGATGACCGCTTATGATGAAAGCTTCAATGATGTTAACGTGATCTTTACTAAAGACGATTTAACCGAAACACTGGGTGAAGTCCTGGAAAAACATCACAAAAATCAGATCAGGATTGCAGAGACTGAAAAGTATCCACACGTTACTTTCTTTTTCTCCGGTGGCCGTGAGCAGGTTTTCGAAAATGAAAAGCGGATCATGGTTCCTTCGCCTAAAGTTGCTACTTACGACTTACAGCCGGAGATGAGTGCTCAGGGTATTACAGATGCTATCTGTGAAGAGCTTGAACAAGGCTGGGCAGATTTCATTTGCCTGAATTTCGCTAATCCAGACATGGTAGGACACACAGGTGTATTTGACGCCGTTGTTAAAGCGGTGGAAACGGCAGATCGCTGTGCAGAAGCCGTAGTGAAGAAAGGTTTGGAAAACGGGTACTCCTTTATACTTTTAGCCGACCATGGTAACAGCGAGTACATGCTCAATGAAGATCATTCTGTTAATACCGCACACACCACCAACCTGGTGCCATGTATTCTTATTGACAATGACTATAAGACGATTAAGGATGGTAAACTCGGAGATATTGCGCCAACAATCCTGAAGATCATGGGTATAGAGCCGCCTGCAATCATGACCGGAAACATATTGGTATAATGAGGAAGTACGCCTTTTTGATGGCTGGTCTTTTACTCTCCTGCGGAAGTCCTGAACAGCCAAAACAGGAATCTGCAGGAACCTACTTTGATTTGAAAGGATACTTCAACAAAGAAGCCCAGGCGCTAAATCGCCGCGGCCCTGTTGTGAAGAAAACCGTTGTGGTAAACGACAAGGCAGAAGAAAAGCAGCTGAAAATTACGGACTGGGTTAAAGAACTCAGCATTTTCATAGATGCAGATATCAATAAACCTGCCTGGAAGAGCGAATTCAAGGCCAGCAATAATGCAAACGGAAGCACATACCGCTCCGATAATGAACAAGTACCGGTAAAACGGGTCGACATAATCAGGCAAGGTGAAATGGTGAAAGGGATAATTATTCTAATCCACAACAGCAACTACCTGTATAGCTCTACGGACACGTTAAGCTATTACCCGGATAGCCTGTATCAGATTAGGAAATCTCAGCAGATCAAGCTCCTGTCTCCAAAGAAATACCGGATCACCGGAACGTTTTAATAACAAAAAAGCCGCGTTGTTAATGCGGCTTTTTTGTTGCCCTTTCTTATGCGCTATAACACGAAATATTCAGATTTATGCCCAGGCAAAAAGAAACTGGCCTCTGGCATTACAAACACCTGACCTACACCTGATGCACACCTCACCCACACCTCGCCCACGTAAGCTGTGTGTAAGCTGTGTTTAAGGTCTTTGTCTGGTATGAACTTGGTGTGCATTTGTTAAGGTCCTGGCATATCAAAAAAAAAGCCGCCCATAGTAGGCGGCCTTGTTGTAAAAATGGGAAATCTTTGTTATTTCAAACTGGCGATCTGCGCCTTCACGTATTTAGTAAGATCGATAATATCTTTACGTTGGGGCTGCAATACCAAGATTTTCTGGAAATCGGAAATGGCATTATTAAATAGGGAGTTGCATGCGGCCTTATCAGCAGACTTTTTAATCTTAAAAGACTTAAAGATTGCGTAATCTTTATAGGCAATACCCCGGTTCTGCAAGAGCTGTACGTCCTCTTCGCCGTTTATTTCCAGAGCTTTGGAAAAGTCTTTAATTGCAGACAAGTAGAAATTGTCACGCATCGTGTTTAACGATTCCTTTGGATCGTTCGCAATATTCAAACGTCCTTTTCCGCGGTAGTAATATGCAGAGTTATCCGTAGGTTTTAATGCAATCAGCTTACTGTAAGCTGTAATAGATTTCTCGTATTCTTTACATTGAAAGTAAGCGTAACCAAGCAATCTTGAAACATTGGGATTATCCGGACTTTTTGCTTCGGCTTTCTCGAGATGTGCAATAGCGCCCTTGAAGTCATTTTTCATCATCAGCTGCATCCCAAGGTTGTAGTAACCTCCACCCTGACCAAAACTATTAACAGCAGCACTAAGAAATAAAATGAAAAGGGTGTGTTTAAGATATTTCATTAATTATAAATGTAGATAAGTTGGAACGCTAGGCAAGGAATTGTTTCCCCTGGGTAGCAATATTACACTTAACGCTTAATATTTCAAAATATGTTAAATCCAGAAAACATTTTTAGATTTCGGACTTTTTAACATACAGTACATAATAATCTTTATTTGGCATAAGAGTTGAAATTAAGGTTATCACTACAAAATCTTATATTATTGAACGGCGAACTGTCAAACTGTCGTTTTTAAAAAAGGCCTAATTAATGAGTATAAAAGATCAATTTGATTTTAGTAATGCACTTCCAATTATAAATGAGGACACCGAGTTTTTCCCTTTAATGTCTCAACAGGACGAAGATGACATGAATGGTGAAGAAACTCCTGATGTCCTGTCAATATTGCCTTTGAGGAATACTGTACTTTTTCCGGGTGTAGTTATTCCAATCACTGTTGGCCGGGATAAATCTATCCGACTGATCAAAGAAGCCTACAAAGGCGACCGCATCATTGGTGTGGTATCTCAAAAAGATATCTCCATTGAAGATCCCACTTTTGAACAGCTAAACAGTGTTGGTACCGTTGCACATATCATTAAGTTGTTGCAAATGCCGGATGGTAACACGACCGTGATTATCCAGGGTAAACAACGGTTTAACCTTGTAGAACTCATCCAGTCGGAGCCCTATGTTAAAGCACAGGTGGCCAAATTCGTGGAAGCGAAATACAAAAAGGATAAGGAATTTAAAGCACTTATCGCCTCTATCCGGGAGATGTCTGCACAAATTATTCAATTGTCGCCCAATATTCCTAGTGAAGCTGGCCTGGCATTGAAAAATATTGAGAGCACCTCCTTCCTGATCAACTTTATTTCTTCAAACATGAATGCAGAGATGGCCGACAAGCAGAAGATGCTTGAGATGGCCAATTTGCGCGATCGTGCGGAGAAGGTTATGGAATTGCTTACGCTAGAACTGCAGATGCTGGAGCTTAAAAACCAGATCCAGTCGAAAGTACGGACTGACCTTGATAAACAGCAGCGGGATTATTTCCTTAATCAGCAACTGAAAACCATTCAGGAAGAGCTTGGTGGAAACTCCACTGATATGGAGTACAATGCGCTAGAGGCACGCGGAAGCAAGAAGAAGTGGGGCGCCACCGTTAAAGAGCACTTTAATAAAGAGCTCGAAAAACTAGGACGTATGAACCCTGCCGCTCCCGACTATTCCATTCAGATGAATTACCTGGAGTTGTTGCTTGACTTACCATGGAACGAGTTCACCAAAGATAACTTTGACTTAAAACGTGCACAGCGCGTGCTGGATAAAGATCACTTTGGTCTTGAGAAGGTTAAACAAAGAATTATAGAATACTTAGCGGTACTAAAGCTGAAGCGCAACATGAAGGCACCGATAATCTGCCTTGTTGGCCCTCCGGGTGTTGGTAAAACCTCTTTAGGTAAATCAATCGCCAAAGCATTGAACCGCAAATATGTTAGGATTGCATTAGGTGGAGTAAGAGATGAGGCAGAAATACGCGGTCACAGGAAGACCTATATCGGTGCAATGCCCGGCCGTATTATTCAGTCGCTGAAAAAAGCGGGTGCTGCAAACCCCGTGTTTGTCCTGGATGAAATTGACAAAGTGGGTTCAGACCATCGCGGTGACCCCTCTTCTGCCCTGCTCGAGGTCTTAGACCCTGAACAAAACAATGCTTTCAACGATCACTATGTGGAGGCCGATTATGATCTTTCAAATGTTCTTTTCATTGCGACAGCAAACTCGTTGAACACCATTCAGCCCGCTTTGCTCGACCGTATGGAAATCATTGAAGTAAATGGATACACGATTGAGGAGAAAATAGAAATTGCACGTAAATACCTGTTGCCTAAACAAAAGGAGCAACATGGTATAAAAGCAAAGGACATCAACCTTAAACCTGGGTTAATAGAAAAGGTTATTGAGGATTATACCCGCGAGTCTGGTGTACGTTCGCTCGAAAAGAAAATCGGTTCTCTTGTGCGCGGTGTGGCGACAAAGATCGCCATGGAAGAAACGTATGAGCCGACGTTGAGCACCGAAGATGTAGAACGTATCCTGGGTGCCCCTGTTTTTGACAAAGACCTTTACGAAGGAAATGAAGTTGCAGGGGTGGTTACAGGCTTGGCTTGGACCTCTGTTGGCGGCGATATCCTCTTTATAGAAGCGAGCCTGAGTCCGGGCAAAGGGAAACTAACCCTGACCGGGAACCTTGGCGATGTAATGAAAGAATCGGCAGTAATTGCACTGGCATATCTGCGTGCTCATGCTGATCAGTTCGATATTAATTACGACCTCTTCGATCACTTTGATGTGCATGTACACGTACCTGCCGGGGCTACACCTAAAGACGGACCTTCTGCTGGTATCACCATGCTTACCGCACTTACATCTGCATTTACGCAGCGCAAGGTTAAACCTAATCTGGCGATGACGGGTGAAATTACTTTACGCGGCAAGGTTTTACCAGTTGGCGGTATCAAAGAAAAGATTCTTGCTGCGAAACGTGCGAACATCAAAGACATCATTTTGTGCAAGTCAAATAAAAAAGACATCCTGGAAATTAAAGAAAGCTATGTGAAAGACCTGACCTTCCATTATGTGAATGAAATGCGGGAAGTAATTGAACTGGCGCTTACAAAGGAGAAAGTAAAATACCCACAGGATTTAACCATTAAAAGCAAAAAACAGGATTAATATAATCCTGCAAAGCACTAACTTACCCGGATTATATCCGGGTTTTTTATTTTATGACTAAAAACAAGTTTCTCGCATTTACAATCGGAATCTTCCTTTTCGGCTATCAGGCAAGCGCACAGCAATATCAGCACGAATTTGGCTTTCAAAGCGATAATGATTCCTACCTGGCACAGGGATCGGACCGCTACTACACAAACGGGTTATTCCTTAATTATAGATTCTCGACCGACCCGCGGCAGTTGAAGTCAGGCATGGAGAAGAAAGTCGTGGAGCTCTCTGCAGGGCAGATGATCTTCAACCCACGTTCCGGTTACAGGCCTGATCCAACTACGCAAGACCGGCCGTTTGCTGGCTACCTGTATGTTGGTACAGCGATAAACTGGTTTAAGAAGGATGAACAGATATTGCGTGCCTCGGTTCAGCTGGGTACAACCGGACCTAATTCACTCGCGCAAGATGGGCAGGAGCTTTTACACCGAACTTTTGGTTTTTATGAAACTGCCGGTTGGGCGTACCAGATTCGCAATGAGGCAGCAGTGAATGCATCTGTACAATACGTGCGCCTGTTACAACGTGCAGAAAACACGAACACAGATTTAAGCTTCGAAGGTTACGTTAATGCGGGAACAACCTTCAGCGGCGCAGGTGCAGCCATACTTTTCCGAGCAGGGAATTTGGAACAGCTGTTTAACTCCTCGAGCTACCATGCCCGTGTGGGTGCTGCAGCACAGCAGCCACGAAATGAGCTTTTCTTCTATGCTAAACCGCAGCTGAATTTTGTAGCCTATGATGCAACAATTCAGGGCAGCATGTTCTCGAATAACAGTCCGGTAACTTATGGCGCAAAACCGATAGTGTTCTCACAGCAGGTTGGCGTAAACTATAGTACCGGCCGACTGACCCTCGACTTCAATGCGATCTTCAAAACGCGGGAGATAAAAAGCACTGCACTTGCCCATCAGTTCGGAAGTATCAGTGCATACTACCGGTTCAACTAAAAACAGTTCAAGCAATATTAATACTGAAATGCGGCTAGTCCAGATGCGGACGTCTCCGCATTACTTTTTTCAATGCTGTGGAATGTTTGTTATCCAAACGTTTCCGGATAACCGCTTTGGGGATCTTTGTCGCTTTTCTTGGTTTATCAACTTTCAGTGCTTTTTCCAGAATAAGCAGGAGCTTCTCCACTGCTGTTTCCTTGTTGGCAAGCTGACTTCTATCCTCCTGAGCGATTACATGCAGGTTGCCCGAGGTATCCAGCCGATGCCCCAGTCGCTCTATGAGCAGCGCTTTTTCCGCCTCGGAGAGAAATGGCGCTGTGGGAATGTTTAACAGGACCTCCACTTTACTGGATACCTTATTAACATGCTGCCCGCCTTTGCCCCCACTCCGTGAGGTTTTAAAGGTTAGCACCGCTAATACTTGTTGTTTTTCTTGTTGCATTGGCTAAAAATAATATTTTAGGTTAAACCGCCCTAAAAAACCTATTTTTGCAGCCCGATTTAAGCTCGAATTCCACAAGCGAGCGTAATTGTTAATAAGTTCTAAATCAAGAACTTTATTATATATTCTTTCATTAAAAATAAATATTTCTATCTTTGTAGTCCCTCACGGGAAAAGGAGATTAAATTTTTAATGGCAAAAAAACAAGTAGCAGAAAAAGAACTAGAGGCTAAAAAAGCCGAATTCCAAGGTGCAGACGCTCGTCTGTCGGAAAAAGAAAACATTGAATCAGAAGCTGATACAGTGTCGATCGAAGCGATCAAATCATCACTAGCGACTCCAGATCAAGATTTTGACTGGGATGCAGACGACAAAGCATTCGGTAATTACACAGAAGAAGACCGTCAAAAGTTTGAAAGCATGTATACCGATACTTTTAATCAAATCAATCAAGGCGAGATTATCAGTGGAATTGTTGTATCAATCAACAACAAGGACGTTGTATTAAACGTTGGATTTAAATCTGACGGTTTAGTATCAAGTTCTGAGTTCCGTGATATGCCGGATTTAAAAATTGGCGATACAGTTGACGTTTTCGTGGAAGCCCCTGAAGATGCGAACGGCCAATTAATTTTATCTCGTAAAAGAGCTAAAACTCAACGTTCATGGGAATCTATTAATGAAGCGCTTGAAAACGACAGAATCATCAACGGATTTGTTAAAAGCCGTACTAAAGGTGGTCTTATCGTTGACATCATGGGTGTTGAAGCATTCTTACCAGGATCTCAGATTGACATCAAACCTATCCGTGATTACGATATCTACGTAGGTAAAACAATGGAATTCAAAGTTGTTAAAATCAACCACGAATTCAAAAACGTTGTAGTTTCTCACAAAATCTTGATTGAAGACGATCTAGAATCTCAAAAAGTAGAGATCGTTTCTAAACTTGAAAAAGGTCAGGTATTAGAAGGAACTGTTAAAAACATTACTGACTTCGGTGTATTCATCGACTTAGGTGGTGTTGACGGTTTACTACACATTACTGATATTTCTTGGGGCCGCATAGAGCATCCGAAAGAAGTATTGAGCTTAGATGAAAAAATCAATGTAGTTGTTCTTGACTTTGATGACGAGAAAAAACGTATTGCTTTAGGTCTTAAACAATTAACTCCTCACCCTTGGGAAAGCCTTGACACTAACTTAACAGTTGGTTCAAAAGTTAAAGGTAAAATCGTTACCGTTGCTGATTACGGTGCTTTCTTAGAGATCATTCCAGGTGTTGAAGGATTGATTCACGTGTCAGAAATGTCATGGTCTCAAAACCTACGCAGCCCTCAGGAGTTCTTGAAAGTTGGCGACGAAATCGAAGCTGAAGTTCTTACTTTAGATCGCGACGAGCGTAAAATGAGCCTTGGTATCAAACAATTAACTCAAGATCCTTGGCAAAATGTGGCTGAAAGATATCCTATCGGCAGCAAACACACAGCAGTAGTTAAAAACATGACTAACTTCGGTGTATTCGTTGAAATTGAAGAAGGTATCGACGGTTTAATTCACATCTCTGATCTTTCATGGTCTAAAAAAGTTAACCACCCTAACGAATTCACTAAAGTTGGTGATACATTAGACGTAGTTGTTCTTGAACTTGACGTAGAAAGCCGTAAATTAAGCTTAGGTCACAAACAATTAGAAGAAAATCCTTGGGATACTTTCGAAACTATCTTTACCCTTGATTCAGTTCACCAAGGTACTGTAGTGAAAGTAACTGATAAAGGTGCTGTTATTGCTCTACCTTATGGTGTTGAAGGTTTCGTACCTACAAAGCATATGGCTAAAGAAGACGGTACTACCATCAAAGCTGAAGAAACTAATGACTTCAAAATCATCGAGTTTAACAAAGATGCTAAACGTATCGTTGTATCTCACGCCCGTATCTGGGAAGAGGCTAAAGCTGAAGCAGTTGCTGAAGAAAGAGCTACCAAGAAAAAAGAAGCTAAAGCTTCTAATACAGCAGTAAAGAAAGTTAAAGATTCTGTTGAGAAATCAACCTTAGGAGATTTAGATGTTCTTGCTCAGTTGAAACAACAAATGGAAGGTGAAGAGAACAAAAACAAACAATAGTTCTCCTAATCTCTAAATAAAAAAAGCTATCCGATTGGATAGCTTTTTTTGTTTAATAGAAATAATAACTCTGTAGCCCTCTAAATCGCTCGTAGTTCTGACTGTTACGAAAGAAGGTTTGATAACCCACACTGGCTTCAGTAGTTCCACTGGTATTGGTATAATTCAGTTTAGAGGTGGTAGCATCGTGACTAATTCCTAATCTGAACTTCTCACCGGACCGGCCGTTGCCTAAATCAACAATAAAGGATAAGACAATAGCATCAGGTCCACCCTGCCCTGCAGTTCTATACCACAATCCAGTATTCAGATTCTTGTATTTGACCTGCGCACCAAAGGTTGCGGAGGAAAGTTTCGATTGTTTGTGATAGATTACTGAAGGTATTAGAAATGCACCATCATAATAGCTGTATCCCGCATTGTAAACCAATGGAATTCTGTAGCTGGCATTGATGGTCATCCGGACAGGTAACTTAGCCTCCGCGCCGCTAAATGATTCATTCGGTTGATTGATATGGAAGAAAGATGCCCCAAACATCATTGACTTGTAAACGATATTTGTACCCGCGGCTGCATCAAAGAAGAACTTATTGGAAATATCCGGAAGTTCTGCTGCCGAAACGCTGCCTGGAATGTAGCCAAGGCGCATATCGATCTGGTCTGCAAACACAAGCTTGTTCCAGGTGATAGACCGGTTAGTAAATCCGGCCTGAATACCAAAGGACGCAATGATGTCATCGCCCCCAACGCTGTAGGAGTAGGTTGCTGCAACGTTGTTCTTAACCAGGTAGGCAGTTCCTTCACTGCTGCGATTAAAAATCAGTCCTAGCCCGCCCGCGAAGTCAGAAATGTTCAGGTCTGCTGAAGCACTGAGATAATTCAGGTTCTGAGACATCCCGGTAAACTGGTTCCGATAGATAAGGTTCATCCTTAGATCGCCCTCAAACTGTCCGGTAAGTGCAGGATTAAGGTATATGGGCGAATTAAAGAACTGCGAGTATATGTGATCCTGTGCATTGCTTGAAAGTGAAAACAAGCTTAAACAGCCAATCAAAATACGATTGAAATTACGTTTCATCTTTATCTTATTAAATTGATTGTTCCTGTACGTTTTGGTGCGGAGCCGTTCAGGCTCATGCCTTTCCAAGGGGTTTTGTTAATGAACTCCGCTTCGATCTTCCAGATGTATGTTCCTTGTGGCAGCATGGTCGACTTGTACGTTCCATCCCATCCTTCAGCAGGTCTGCCCTCCTCCAGTTTGTCTGTTTGCCATAACAGTTCACCCCATTTATTGAAGATGCTTAAACGGTAAGATGCAAGTCCGGAACCTTTGGCCTTAAATGTCCGTAGCTCTTCAGTACCACTGTTCGGCATGAATGCATTCGGTACATAAAGGTACCCGGGTACGCCTACAACTTTCACAACTTTGCTGATCTCCGCAGCACAATTGAATTGATTGCTAACCCTCAGGGTTACCTTATAACTGCCGGTATCCGGATAGGTATGACTCGGACTCCTGGCACCAGAGGTCGTACCGTCCCCGAAGTCCCACTGCCAGGCATCCGCATTTTCACTTTCATCTTCAAACTGGAAGGTATAATTCGGTATGTTAATCGTAGTTCCAGGTAGTACATTGAAGTTTGCCCTAGGCGGCGGAATGATGTGGATATATTGATTGAATACCCTGGTGTTGCTGCAACCAAGTGAGTTAACTGAAGTTACCGTTACGGTGTAGTATTCCTGCGTTCCGGTATAAACATGTGTCGGTGCAAACTCGGTGGATGTTGGAGACCCGTCTCCGAAATCCCACACATAGGAAGTTCCACCAACACTTTCATTTCTGAAATTGACGGTTAAGCCAGCGCAGCCTTCAACCTGATCTGCCCCGATCTGGATCTGTGGTTGATCGTAGACGGTGATGATCTCTGTAGTGGTTGTGTCCGAACATCCATTTGATGCAATGAGCTTCACTTCATAAACGCCACCCTTAGTAAAGGTATGCGTTACCGTTTCCGGTGCCGAGCGGGTTGGACCTGCCTTGGTTCCATCACCGAAATCGTAAATAAAGGACGTGGCACCTGTGGAGTTGTTGTAGAAGTTTACGGTAAGCGGTGCGCAGCCTGAGAGTTCATTACTGTTTACAACCAATTCCGGTAATATCGTGTTCGGAGATACACGAATGGTGTACCTGGTTGGTTCGCTCCGGCCGCAGCTATTTTCTGTAACCATGGATACGACAAACTCTTTAACGGTACCTGAGATGAATGTATGGGTTATTGGTGAATTGTCGGTTTTACGAACAGGCGGTGTACCATCTCCGAAATCAAAGTAATAAGTGTTTCCTGTACCCGGAGAGGCATTGGTGAAGGTTACGACCATGGGCGAGCACCCGATGGTTTTACTCGGTGAGAATACTGCTTGTGGTAGTGCTTTCACCAATACAGTTGATGTGAAGGTATTGTCTCCGCAAGCTGTTTTCACGGTAAGCTTAACAGTATATGTCGTATCTCTGCCCGCTGGATGGGCTGGATAGCTTTGCGGAACCGGACTAGCGATGTTAGACTTAACGCCATTTCCAAAATCCCATTCAAAGCTGGATCCTGCCAATGCTGGCGTGGTATTACGAAAGGTGACCTGTGCTGGTCCGCATGAAGATGTAAGAGTTTGCGTAAAGGATGCCGCAACACGTTGTTGCGTATTGAAAACGTGTGAGGTACTGTCCATGGTACAACCAAACTTACTGCTTACCACAAGCTTGATATTGATGAAGGTATTATCTGTACTTATGGTATAATTTGGGAAATTAATGCCGGTGCCAATCAGCACATCATTTGCATACCAGGAGTAAACGTCATTGCGGTCGGGATATGCTTTTGCAACCACGTTCTGCGAATTGATGAGGAAGGGCGCACAGTTCTTATCTGCAACAAAAGTGAACTCAGCGATAGGTTTCGGATTTACAGTAACTGTAACCGCATTACTGGTGCTCTGAAATGGGCCGGAGCAGATGTTGGTGCTTACCAGACGTCTGTACATCGTCGTTGTATTCAGCACGCCAGGTTGATAGGTTGAAAGTACAGCCGCTGTGATTGTTATCCAGGTTTTTCCCCCATCCGTGCTGAACTGCCATTGGTAACGGTACGTTCCGTCACCTCCGGTAGGTACGGTTCCAGTAAGCTGTATAGGTGCAAATCCTGCGCATACAGCAGGAATGTCTGCTAGTATGTTATTGGCTAAGGCTGGAAGTGCAGTGATCCTGACCGGTTCACTAATTGATGAACAAGTACCACCACTAACAAGGCGCCTTAAAAGCTGGCTTTCGGTAAGATTAAGTTTAAGATCCTTGCCCGTCTGGTTGGCGATGATGCTCCATGTAGCGCCATTATCAATGCTTCGCTCCCAGGTGTAAGTATAACCACTGCCTAGTGCTGCAAGGTCGTTGCCAGTGATGGTCACTTCCTGGCCGCTGCAGATGGTTGTTGTAGTACTGGTAATTTCATTCTTTATGTTACCGATTGTTGCTTTCAAGGTAAAAGGTACGCCCGGACAGCCACCATTTACTGGCGTGATCACATAGGTTACCACAGCATCCACATTTGCATTAGCACTTACCAGCACATCATTGATCACATTACCGCTGCCGTTGCTAAAGCCCGTAACACTAGCCGGACCGCTGGCCGTCCAGGTATAGGTGGTACCAGGCAGGTTTGATGTGATGTTATAATTCAACGGTACATTATTACAATTTGCGACGTTCGCCGGGCTGGTAATGCTTGCCTTGGGTCTGACGATCACCCCAACATGGCTCTCGATAACAGCACATGGGGCGGCCAGACTTGTTGTTGCGCGGAGGATAAGTTCTACCCGGCCGGCAGCGCGCTCAGCAGCAGTTGGAATGTAATCGGTAACCAATGCGTTACGGCCCGCACTGAAAGTTCCGTTTCCACCTACCCAGGTAGTTGTCGTCACCTCACCGGTGATGACCCCTCTAAGCGAAATTGCATCATCATAACAGATCGTATCCGCTGCCTGGATCTCAATCGTTGGTGAGGGTATGAAGGAGATAGTTTGCGTTTTAGTAACCGTGCCGCAGCTATTCTTATGAGTTACAGATACGGTGTACGTTTTGTATTCCAGGAACCTGATGCTTGGATATTTAGTGTTTGCAGTAGAAGCATCAAACTCATAGTTACCTCCGGTTACCGTCCAGGTGTAGGTGTCTTCCAGATCCTGCTGCGTACCCGTTAATGTTGTATATGTTGGTCCGGATACACAATCACAAAACTTGTAACTACCAAGACTGCAGAGTTGTACGTTTGGTGAAAGCGAGGCCTGTGGAGTACTGTTCACTACAATGGTTTGTGGTGCCGTTGCGACTTCACCGCAAGATGCCGTAATAGCCACTAACCTGATCTGATAAATACCAGGTGTATTGAGGCTAAATTCAGGGCTCATGCTGCTGGCAGTGGTATTGTTCAGGTAGGTTACGGGTCCACCTGTGATCTCCCAGCGGAAGGTATTATTGGTATTGCAGTTTGCATCGATGATGGAGGTGTTCACTGGTTTAAACACGGCAGGTGCACAACCCGTAGCGCCATTATTGCCGTTAATGTTAAAGCTAGGCTGAGGTGGATTTTGCACACAGATGGTCCGTACATCTTCGCTTGGCTCACAGAGCGCCACGTCATTCGAAGCCACAAGTCTGATGGTGTGAATACCTGGTGTACTGAAGCCTGGGTAAACAAAAGATTCCTTGTTAGATACCAATACCCCATCTACCCACCACTCGTAGATCATTGCAGTAGAACAGTTCGCATTGTTTCCTTTGATCGTTGAGTTACTGAATAATACAGGTGTATTGATGCATGCTGCAGTAGCTGTTGAAGGGTCTATTTTGGCTATTGGCTTAGCATAAATCTGTGCATAGATGGTTGCAGATACCGGGTCTGCCTGACAAAAAGGGTTTATCGTTGTGACAGATACTTTAAAGGAGTTTGTGAGCTTGGTGTTGTTTCCGAGATCTATCGGAGGTTCACCACAGGAAGAATTTTTGTAATTGTGCACCAAGATACCATTGGCACGCATGATTTCGGCATGTGTATAGTTATCTTCTTTTTTATCGCCCCAGGTTACCTTGTAGATTGAACCCGGATAGTTATTCTGAATGCCATTTTCACCGGTTATACCAACATTGAAGCCGATATCGACGCCCCTTCCCGTTGAGGGATCAATACAGCCGATGGCCGTTTCGCCACCAACGTTTACACGTGAGGGCTGGTTGAGTAACAGGTAAGACCTATTAGATTTAATGACCTGACCTGCTTCCGTACGCTCAGAACTTACCCGCACAGTGTAATATGCCCGGTTGATGTTTGTGATACTATATCCGGCAGCTGAGCGCGCTACAGTAGCACTTTGTTGTGTAACTTCATTCTTGTAGGTCAGCGTTTGTGTAGCAGGTGCATTTGGAACGCTTTCCAGAATAATAGACTTGCGATCGCCAATGGCACTTCCACACCAACCAAATGCTTCTTTGTCGAGGGTTAAGTTGGCACTTGCTGTAACGCCAGCAGCCGGACCGGCGATGCCAAGCACTTGAAATGGAGTACTAAATTCATGAATAGCAACCGGACTGCTGCTTTTTATACGCAAACGGTAAGCTGTTCCGGGAGCCGCATCTGCTGGAATGACACCATTGATGAACCTGGAAAAAAAACCTGTGTACGATCCGATCAGTCGCTCATTGGCAAAATTACCTGATGCATCAGAAAGGAAAAGCGTGAAAGTATTGTTAGCCGCGAAGTTATTGCTGGTTTCAGAAAGCGGATTTGGCACGGAGATACTGCTATTCCTGCCGTAAGGACCAGCATCTACTTGTTCATTATTTAATTGTGCCATTCCCAGGATGGGGAAAAAGCATAACAATAGTACGACTAAAGCGGGTAGTTTTTTCCTCATATTGGGTAGTAAAATTACGAACAATATCAGGAGTATAACAATCCATCAAAGATTTTTGTTGATTGTGAGTAAAGAAAACAGCCGAGTATTATCACACAATAAAAATCATCCTGACTATCAACTATTTAAAAGAACGCCGGGAAGTAAAGCATTCTCTTATTTTGAAAAATTTCGCGCAATTGACGTGAGTGACCTCCATAACCTCCGTTCAATAAGGCAGTTTAGCTAAAAACAGAAAACGATTGGCATGCTTTTTATAACGCCCGCTCCGATAATGAAATAAAAGACGGGCCAAAAAAAAGCCTCACAAGATGTGAGGCTTCCCATAAATTATTGTAGCTGCTTAAGCGTTTATTGCTTTTACGCCTGGCAGTTCTTTCCCTTCCATATATTCAAGCAATGCACCACCACCAGTAGAAACAAAGCTAACTTGTTCTTCAAGACCGAACTTCGCGATAGCCGCTGCAGAGTCACCACCACCAATTAGCGAAAAAGCACTGTTTTCTTTCGTGGCTGCAACAACTGCATCAGCAATTGCGCGGGTACCCACGGCAAAGTTCTCCATTTCAAATACACCCATCGGACCATTCCAAAGCAGTGTTTTCGAGTTCTTGATGGTTTCAGTGAAGAGTGCCACGGTTTTTGGACCGATGTCAAGTCCCATCCAATCAGCTGGGATCTGACCAGCATCTACAGTTCCTTTTTCTGCATCATTATCGAACTTATCAGCGATAACAGTATCAATTGGAAGGATCAAATTAACACCTTTGCTTTTCGCTTTTTCTACGAGCTCTAAGCATAACGGCATTAAATCTTGTTCAAGTAAAGAGGTTCCGATCTCACCGCCCTGTGCTTTAGCGAAGGTATAAGCCATACCCCCACCGATAATCAGGTTATCAACTTTGTTTAATAAGCTTTCAATTAACAAGATCTTATCAGAAACTTTTGCACCGCCCATAATGGCTGTGAACGGCTTCTCTGCACCTTCATTCACTTTTTCTGCGTTTTTCAACTCTTCTGCCATCAGATAGCCGAAGTATTTAGCAGTTGGGAAGAATTCAGCTACAATAGCTGTAGAAGCATGCGCACGGTGTGCAGTTCCGAAAGCGTCATTCACGTATACATCACCCAGCTTCGCCAGTTTTTGAGCAAAGTCACGGTCACCTTTTTCTTCTTCTTTATAGAATCTTAGGTTTTCCAGTAACAACACCTGGCCAGGTGTCAGGTTCTTAGCTTTCAATAAAGCATCTTCACCAATGCAATCGTCTGCAAATTTAACTTCGATATCAAGCATTCTGGATAGATCACCTAAAATGTGTTTAAGTGAATACTTCTCTTCCGGTCCACCTTTTGGACGGCCCAAGTGCGACATCAGGATCACCGAACCGCCGTCATTAATGATCTTATTGATCGTAGGTAGTGCGGCACGCATCCTTTTGTCGTCTGTAATGTTGTATTGTTTATCCAGGGGAACATTGAAATCGACCCTTACAAGTGCTTTTTTATCCTTAAAATTACATTGATCTACTGTATTCATATGTTGTTTAGTTGTAGTGACATATCGTAATGTGCTCCAATATCTGGCACATCGGGTGTTGCTGAGCGGATTTCGAAGTTCAGCTTTAGATAAAACTCCAATGCCGAACTTCTGGCATTGCACCAAATATAAGCAGCCCCTCGCTTTTTCAGTTCATCAATTGCAAACTTTATTAATGCGCTGCCAAAGCCCATACGACTGAATTCAGGCTTCGTTGCCATTCCCCGAAGCCTGTATCCTCCTGTACCTAGTTCCGGATAGTCTTCTTCAAAAAAGGTCACAACCGATGCGAGCGCTCCATCTTCAAAGTACCCCAGGTGAAAACCGATGTTGTCTTTTGAAAACCGGCATTGGGCTAAGGGTTGGTTATTCCTAAGCACCTTACTCCTGAGTGGAAGTGCCTCTTCAGCTTTGATAAACTGTATCATAGTGCGCGATCTTTTCTACCAGGTCTACCAGGCGTGACGAATAACCGGACTCATTATCATACCAGCCTACAACCTTTACCAGGTCGCCGACTATAGATGTTAATTCAGCGTCGAAAATACAGGAATGTGAATTATCTAAGATATCAACAGAAACGATTGGGTCTTCGGTATATTCAATGATGGATTTTAAATCACCTGCAGCAGCGGTTTTGAATGCTGCATTAATAGACTCAATAGTTGTCGGACGTTTTAGTATGCAAGTAAGATCCGTTAGTGAGCCATTGAGGACAGGCACACGTACGCCCGCTCCGCCAAGTTTTCCATCCAGATGCGGAAAGATATTGGTTATCGCTTTAGCAGCACCGGTTGTTGTAGGAATGATGGAAGCGGAAGCCGCTCTTGCACGGCGAAGGTCCTTATGTGGTGCATCATGCAGGTTTTGATCACCAGTCATGGAGTGTATGGTCGTAATATAGCCGTCCAGAATTCCCCAGTTATCATCAAGGATTTTTATCATCGGAGCCACGTTGTTAGTTGTGCATGAAGCATTTGACAGTATTGGCGATTTCAGGTCCACGGTACTATCGTTTACACCCAATACAACCATAGGAATGCTCTTGTCGCTGGCAGGTGCAGAGATGATAACCTGTTTCGCGCCTGCGTCTAAATGCTGCGATGCACCTTCGGTGTTCGTGAATTTACCTGTAGACTCGATAACTAAGTCGATCTCCATAGACTTCCAGGGCAAGTTTCCCGGGTTCTTTTCAGATAAGACCACGATGCGTTTACCATCTATGATAAGCGCGGTGTCATCGTGTGAAACTTGACCCTTAAAACCACCGTGAACGGTATCGTATTTGAAAAGGTGGGCTAAGGTTGCGGGATCTGTGAGGTCATTTATCGCAACAACATTGAGGTTGCGTTCCAGCGCCGACCTCAGGAAATTGCGACCGATTCTTCCAAATCCATTTATCGAGATATTCATATTCAAAATTCTAGGCTGTAAAATTACCCATTTTCCGCTATTCAGCTGAGTTTACTGCCTCATTTCTGTATCATTAAGGATAAGAAGCGTTTAAATGAACTGTTTCAATTTACGAAACTTTTTGCAGACCAGCGCGAGTACCGGCAAGGGTAGCTCATTTTGCACCATGGCGCGATAGTCATTTCCAATAGCATAAAAGAACGCTCTCAGGTTACGGTTACTCATACCTCCGGTGCGCATGTGAACGATCAGTTTATCATAAAACACAGCCTTAAGTCTATGCTTGTAAAAGAACCGTAGAATGAGTTCGTAATCAGCAGCAGTGCCAAGCTGCAAGGAGTAGCCACCATATGCCTGAAAAAAGTTCCTCCGGATGAACAAGGTAGGATGAGCAGGCATCCAACCCAAACGCAGTCCCGAACGCCGGAGATTATTTGACCTCCATCTTCGCTTGATCACAGCAGGGTCTGTACGCTTCACGTAATTTAAATTCCCATAAACTGCATCGGCATTATGCTGAAGGAGAAAGGCCACCAGATCCGAGATGACCTCAGGTCCTACAAGATAATCGTCTGAATTCACGATACCAATTAATTCGCCTGTGGCAACGGCAAGCCCCTTGTTCAGTGCGTCGTACATTCCGGAATCGGGCTCAGAAATATAGTAGAACAGCTGAGTTGAATATTTCTTTATAATTAACGGCGTACGGTCTGAAGACTGCCCATCTATAACAATATACTCTAGATCCTGATAAGTCTGGCTAAGTACCGACTGAATACACTGCTCAACATAGTCCTGGCAATTAAATACGACAGTGATCAAACTAACCTTCATTTGCGCTAAAATTATTTTGTACAACAATAATTATAATATTAAATAATATTTTTACATTGTACAACACAATTAATGCTTTAAAATGATTTTAGAAAAATCACTCATCTTTCGCCTTAGAGCTGTAGTCCTCATAATGGCTCTACTGCTTGAATCCTGTAGCTTTATTAACCGAGACGTAATTTTAAAAACACCCTACGACACTGATACCAGCAAAGATGTCTACGTGCTTCCCGCCAATCAGGAAGAAGCGGGGTACTATAATAAGATACGCCCTGAAGATGAACTGGTCATTGCAGACCTGCAGGACATTACTATATTGGTGCGAAAGGAGAACCTGAGAAATGATCTTCGTGAGGACCGTTATGCCACCTTCAAGGTCAATGCTGATGGAGAAATTAGCCTGCCCTTAATTGGAGCGATAAAAGTTGCTGGGCTCAACAGAGCTGAAGCGGCAAAGTTGATAACGGCAAAATATGAAGAGAAAGAGTTGAAGAAGCCCTTGATTGATGTCAGGATAAACAATCTGTATGTTTCGCTTTTGGGTGAGGTTGCGCGGCAGGGCAAATACATTGTGAACAGGGAAGATTATGAGCTGATCGATCTTTTGGCCGAGGCAGGCGGTTTAACTGAACTTGCGAATAAGCGCATGGTTAAGATCTTCAGGGGTGATCGAGCAAACCCAGAAGTGATTATGATCAACCTTGAAAATTATGCTTTTCTGAAAAGTGACAAACTCAGGTTGAAATCGCGGGATATCATCTATGTTGAGCCCAGAACCGGCGCAAGGACAGCACGGAATGTACAGCCTTACACCGCTTTCTTTCAGATCGGTTTTGTTGCGCTTAATACCATTTTACTGATAATAAACCTTTCTAGATAATGGCATTTATGGGCATGCATCCGCGCTATCCTGGCCTGCGGCTAAGCTACAGGCGAATATTCTATATCCTGCTGAGCCGCTGGTACTGGCTTCTTGCAACGCTAATGATCGCCTTACTGTTGACATACATCTACCTCAGCATTGCCCCCAGACTATATGCAACAGAAGCAACGCTAAAATTCGAGGAAAGGCGATCTGAGATCTCTGAGCTGATCAACGTTCGGAATATTTATGACCGGAACAACAAGTTACAATCAGAACAATTCGTCATTCGTTCAAGGGATGTACTTCTAAACGCAGCAAAGCGGCTCAACTATCCGGTATCTTATTACGAGCAAGGCTATCTGGAACCTACAGAACTCTATCCGGGTATTCCCTTTCGTTTAATCTTATTAGAGGATGGCCCAGGTCCTGATGTGCGCAAATACAAGCTCAAACCAGTGATAGGAACAGCATTTCAGCTGGATTATACGCACAACGGAAAATCAGTTTCACGGAAATGCAGCATAAATGAAGTTGTGACTGCTGGTAATATTAAATTCATGATTATTGACGCTTTTAAACCAGAACAGCTAAACAGGCAGTATTATGTACAGCTAAACACACCTGAAAGCTTAATAGGCCGGATTGAAGAGGGACTAACCATCACGGAAAACAAGAATACGAATGTCTTAAGCTTTGTTCAAAAGGACGGTAATGCGGTCTTTGCAGCAAACATATTAAATGCGATCCTGGAGGAATACATTACTTACGACCAGGGACAGAAAACAAGATCTGCAAATCAGACCATCGCTTTCATTGATACCCTGCAGAATAGACTATCGCAAGTGGTGCGTAAGTCAGGTACTGCATTCGAGCAGTTTAAAATCCAATCTAATATGCTGAGCGTGCCTGGTAGCACCAGTCAGGCAATGGAAAAGCTGGGATCCTTGGAGCGCCAGAAAGCGGATCTGGAGTTGCAGTTGTTAAGAACAACAATGCTTGCCACACAAGTAAATGGCAAGGAGGGTTCTGGTACGATCAACTATGACCTGCAGGAATTAAAAGATCCATTTCTAAGCAACCTGCTCACCCAGTTCAATGGCTTATTGTTAAAAAAACTGGACCTGCTAAGTACGTATAAGGTGGAGTCTGAGAAAGTACGCGAGGCGGAAGGCCAGCTGCAGCTGCTGAGACAGGCGCTGGCCAATAACATCAAGGCGCAACAGGAGAAAACCCGTAAAACGCTTGCCTATATTCAACAACAACTTTCCGGACATCATTCCAGCATCAATAAACTACCGACAGCGGAGAAAAGCTTTGTTAACCTGCAGGCTGATTTTGAAGTCAACCAGCGCGTTTACGCTTATTTAAATCAGAAAAAGCTCGAGGCTCAGATCAGCCGCGCAGCCATCACTCCAGCGGCTACAATTGTTAACAAAGCCATACCACAATTCAGGCCAGTGGCACCAATAGATCAGCATGCATATAAAACGGCTGTGTTGATTGGGCTTGTTGCCGGTATTGCGCTGATCTTCATCGTTCGTGCGCTAAATCCCTACATTTTTGACCGCGAAACCTTAGAACAGCTTACTACCATACCCATTATCGGCACCATACGTAAGTATCCGGCACCACTCCCTAATGGAGCCCAGCTGCTGCTGGATCAGGCGGGAAACAGCATGTTTGCCGAATCGGTACGCGCGCTTCGAACCAATATCAGCTTTCTAGCGCCAGACATAAACAAGAAGATCATCTGCATCACTTCCGAAACTGCCGGTGAGGGAAAATCGTTCACTGCGTTAAACCTGGCCTACAGCCTTAGTATGATTGATAAGAAGGTAATTGTCATTGCTGCAGACCTCCGCAAATCAATGTTACACCAAGCCTTCAATTCCGACAATAGAATGGGTCTGAGTAGCTACTTGTCGGGACAAATGGAGCTTGAAGATATCATCATTCAACATGCCTCGGGACTGGCTTTCATATCTGGCGGACCTATACCGCCAAACCCCTCCGAGCTGCTGTATGGCAGCAGGATGGATAAGTTACTTGCAAGTGTTAACCAAGTATACGACTATGTGATTATAGACTCCGCACCGGTTGGCTTGGTGTCTGATGCCATACCGATGTTAAAGGCAGCATCTGTGAACCTCTTCATTGTCCGTGCAGGCCTTTCAAGATATCATGCTGCAGTACTGCCCGAGCGTTTGTCTAAGGAGCTTGGATTAACAAACTTCCAGATTATTCTCAATGCTTTTGACTATGATAAACTACACAGTCCCTATTACACCTATAACCGTTATGGCACTGTCGATAAACCCTATGAAGCGCGCGGCTACTTTGGTAATGATCAAAAAGGCAAATGGTGGAACTTTAAGTACAAAGCTTTCTGAGTATGCTTTTTCTAACACTCGAGACTTTTCGTGGCACAGGTGGGGTTCAGATGGTATGCAGATCAATGGCAAAGGCGTTAGCAGAGCTCTCCACTTGCCAGGATCCCTTTGAGATGATCTCCCTATGTGACAATCCGGAAGACCTGAACCAGACTTATCTGCCTGCAGGTATGAGTCGGGCTTTTAGTTACCGCCGGCTGGCCTTTGTGCGATATGTACTTGGCAAAGCAAAGGTGTCCAGGACTGTGATCTTAGCACATGTCAACCTTATTGGACTGGCTTGGCTAATTAAACTAATGGTACCTGAAGCGCGGATTATCTTATTAGCGCATGGCAAAGAGGTCTGGAGGAGATCACCCTTCTGGAAAAGGCGTTTTATAGCGACACAGATTCAGGTTTGGGCAGTAAGCAGATATACCAGGATGAAGCTTATTGAGCAACAAGACATGCCAGCCACCAGAATAAGCGTGCTTCACAATTGTCTAGATCCGCTATTTACAATTCCGCATTGCTTCAGTAAACCCAGCGCACTTCTTGAATGCTACGGTTTGCATGCAGGGCAAGAAATACTGCTTACCATTTGCAGAATGGGGCATTATGAGCAGAATAAGGGCTACGATCTGGTGTTAGAAGCGTTGCCGGAAATAATCTTGCAGTTTCCACGCTTAGTTTACCTGCTGGCGGGTACTGCATCCCTTAAGGAGCAAGACCGGTTAAGGAGAAAGATCAGAGGTCTGGGTTTGGAACCTCATGTAATTTTCACGGGATTTATATCAGATGAAGTGCTATGCGATCATCACCTGTTAGCTGATGTCTTTGTATTACCAAGCAGCAAGGAAGGATTTGGACTCGTCTTTATAGAAGCCGCAGTTTGTGGACGTAAAATCATTGCAGGCAACAAAGATGGAAGTGTGGATGCAGTGCTCGACGGCAAATTAGCTACCCTTGTGGATCCCACATCAAAAAAGGAGCTCACAACGGCAATTATTAGCGCACTAAAGCAGGATAAAGATGATGCCCACGCTAAAGCACAGCAGTTACTTGCATTACACCACTTCTCCTTTGATAATTATAAGTCTAACATCAAGCAGCTATTAGCACTAAGGCCGAACCTATGAAAATCTTAATCATCATGGATCCAGGGATTTCAGTTCCCCCAGAAAGATATGGCGGTATAGAGCGTATTGTCTACCTGCTGGCAAATGCATATCACCTTGGCGGACATGAGGTAACCCTCCTTGCCGGACCTGGCTCCTACTGCGATGGCTCAACCACGCACTTTGGAAGCAACACGACTTATAAATCTACGCTGGCAACATGCCTTGATGCAGCCTTTATCTGGCAATTTCTCATCCAGAAACAGCTGCTGAAACGATCCATGACCTATGATCTGGTTCACAACTTCGGGCGTTTGATTTATCTCCTGCCGCTCATCCGTCATTGCTCAACAAAGATCATGAGCTATCAACGGAAGATCACCAGTAAGAACATCATGCTGTTAAACTGGTTGGGCAGCACGAATCTAAAGTTTACCGCTTGCAGTGCCCATTGCATATCAAACAGCTTCCCCGAACAGACAGGTAGGTATGGTATGTGGCACACCATTTATAATGCCGTGGATTTTTCAAGCTACAGGCTCCAGCCGGAGGTTGATGACGCTGCGCCGCTTATATTTTTAGGAAGGCTTGAGACTATAAAAGGCGCACATACGGCTATAAAACTGGCTAAAGCGACTGGTAACAAGCTTTGGATCGCGGGCAATATCCCCGAAACTGGCAATGCGCGCAATTACTATAAGCAGGTACTTCTCCCGGAAATCAATGGGATTGATATCATTTATCTGGGAGCACTCAATGACGAACAGAAAAATCACTATTTAGGTCGCTCTCGCGCCTTGCTCTTTCCGATTGAATGGGAAGAGCCCTTTGGTATCGTGATGATTGAGGCAATGGCTTGTGGTACTCCGGTGATCGCCTCTGCGCGTGGCGCAGTGCCAGAAGTGGTGACCCATGGAATTACTGGATTTGTGGTAAAGGACGACAATGAGATGTGCAAGGCTATAGGTAATCTCAAGTCCATAAACCGCTCGGCATGCAGACGTACAGCAATGGCCAAGTTCGACATCGCTAAAGTTGCACAGCAATACCTTGATCTTGTTAAAAGCTGATATTATGAATTACAGATTAGCTACAAAACCTTCAGAAATAAGTACACGGAAGAAACATATCGTACTGCTTACCAGTGGGCAACCTGCTAGTAACCCACGTCTTTTGAAAGAAGCAGATTGCCTTCATTCCTATGGGTATGAGGTCACTGTAATCTGCTGCTACTGGAATGCCTGGGCAAACCTAGCAGATAAACAACTTATGCGCTCCAGGAACTGGAACTATGTACAGGTGGGGGGTAATCCCGCTTCCGCAAAGCTGAGCTACATTCTCAGCAAGATCATTCATGTATGCTGTAGAAAGGCAGCGAAGTTAGGCTTACCTACCCGGCAATATGCGCTTTCTAGAGCCACGCTATCTTTAACGCGAGCAGCAAAGGCTTCAAAGGCAGACCTGTACATTGCACACAACCTTGCTGCGCTGCCGGCAGCAATTATAGCAGCAAAAAAACACCAGGCCTCGCCCGGGTTCGATGCGGAAGACTACCACCGGGCGGAAACTGCAACAAGTCCGAAAGCTTTCCACGAAAGCTTAAAGATCTGGATGGAAGACAGCTACATTCCGAAAATTAAATATTTCACGACAAGTAGTCCACTGATTGCCCATTTATATGCTGAGCATTATGGTTCGAAACCTAAGGTGATCAGGAATGCATTAAAAAAAATAAACGGGTTAACTATTTCGCGTTCCACTGGTGTACAGGACCGTTTGAAGCTCTGCTGGTTTTCTCAGACGATTGGACATAACCGGGGACTTGAACTAGTATTACAAGCGCTCTGCTATCTTGATAAAGACGCTTATGAATTGCACTTGCTGGGTGCACTGGCAACTGGTTACCGGCAGATCCTATTTACCTTATGCAAGCAACTTGAACTTCCAGCCGATAACATCCACATTCATGATCCGGTGCTACCGGATGCATTGTTTGTATTTTGTGGTGCCTCAGACATCGGGCTAGCTTGTGAAACCGGTTTTTGTAAAAACAATGAAGTGGCGCTTAGCAATAAACTATTCACTTATATACAATCAGGTTTGGCGGTGTTGCTTAGTGATACCCCCGCACAACAGCTGTTTTTTAATGAGCATCCTGGAATTGGCCGCAGTTATCAGAAATCCAATCCCGCTCAACTCGCAAGTGCGATTCAATACTACATTGACCACCGCGATGTGCTTCAACAAACAAAGCTAAACAACTACCATCTTGGGCAACAATTATTGAACTGGGAGACAGAGTCTAAACACCTGATCACGCAAATTAAATCAATCCTACATGAATAAACGCATGCTCATTATCTCGCCCTATTTCCCTCCCACTAACGCCGCAGATATGCACCGTATTAGGACAAGTTTACCTTATTATGCACATCACGACTGGAAGGCTGAGGTAGTTGCAGTTGACTTGCAGCACAGTGATATGATTTGCGATGAACTGCTGCTGAAAACCTTACCCGTTGACACGATCATTCATAGGGTAGGCGCTCTGAAGAAGAGCCTGACGCGGAAAGTCGGACTGGGAAGCATTGCACTCCGGTCCTTGCCGTTTTACTTCTTTCGGGTGAACAAACTGCTTCGGTCAAAGAGGTATGATCTGATTTTCTTCTCAACAACGCAGTTCCCTCTTCTTATCCTTGCCGTTTATTGGAAGTACAGGCACGACGTAAAGATTGTGTTTGACATACAAGATCCCTGGCGTACCGAGTACTACAGAAATAAACCAGTAATCGAGCGACCAAAAAAGTACTTGTTTTCCTATCATCTGAACAAGTTGCTTGAACCAATTGCAATGAAGGCTGCCGACGGACTGATGAGCGTATCACAGGCTTACGTGGATTCCTTGCAGAAACGATATCCGCTTTTAAAAAACAAACCTGCCGCTGTGGTACCATTCGGCATGCACATTCAGGATCTAGATATCGCCCGAGCAGCTAATACAAATGCGCAAAACAATAGATTTTGGAAGGCGAAGTTCAATCTGGTCTATATTGGACGAGGCGGCTATGACTTAGTTACAGCGCTTGAGCGACTGCTTGGTGCGATCAGGATCGGCATTGCAAATGCCCCCTTAGTGTTTAACAAACTTCATGTTCATTTGCTTGGTACGAGTTACGCAGCTGCTGGCGAGGGGCATTCCACGTTCTCTAAGGCGATCGAACTTGCAGGCTTAACTGTTCATTTCACTGAAAATACAGACCGCCTTCCCTTCTATAATACGCTTAACACTTTAGTTTCCGCAGATATGTTGTTAATACCTGGTCCTGATGATCCAGCATTCATACCCTCGAAGATCTTTCCGTATCTCCTGGTAGAACGCCCGATTCTTGCCATACTGCATGCTGCTTGTCCGGCAATACCCATTTTACGGGATTGTGATCGTGCTCATGTCTTTGAACTTGGTGAGGATCCAAATGTAGCCTCCTCAGACATTTACAAATACCTGAAGAAGGCGATGGAGAGTCCAGAGAAAGCGTGGACAGAAAACAGCACGCGTTTCAAGAACTACAGTTCTGAAGCGCTTACTGCATTACAAACTACACTATTTGACAAGGTATGCAGCACAGGGATTTAACACGTTTGGCTATTATCTGCCGCCATCCGGTACAATACTATGCACCAGTATTCACGTTAATGGCCCGGGAACATGCCATTAAGGTTTTTTACCATTCAACAGCGGAGGAGAAAAAATTTGACAAGGGCTTCAATAAAATCGTATCCTGGGATTTACAACTGCTCGATGGCTATCCATACCAGTTCTCACATGCGCTGACTGAGATAATGAAGTTTCGGCCCACCGCTTTATTGGTTTATGGTTGGCCATACTTCAGCCATTTAAGGATCCTTAGACACTTTCGTGGAAAACTAACAGTGTACTTCAGAGGTGACTCCACCCTACTTGACCCTGCATCGGGCATTCGCATGATTGTGAAAAAGCTTATCCTCTCCAGGATTTATAAGTATGTAGATTTTGCTTTGTTTGTAGGATCAAACAACCGGGTATATTTCGAAAGCTTTGGCTTGTCAGCCAACCAGCTCATCTATGCAGCGCACGCGATTGACAACAGCCGTTTCGGTGAAGACAGATCCTCCGAAGCCCGGGCAATCAGAACTGCACTTGACATTCAACCTGAGGAAATCCTCATCCTTTTTGCTGGGAAACTCATACCAAAGAAGAACCCGCTCCTTCTGCTTAGGGCATTTATTGAGATGAATCTTCCGAAAGTTCATTTGCTCATCGTGGGTGATGGACTGCTAAAAGCGCAACTGCAACAAAATGCCTGTGATCACAGCACCGTTCATTTTATGCCGTTTCAAAATCAAACACAGATGCCTGTCGTCTATCAGGCTTGTGATCTTTTTTGCATGCCTTCTTCGGGCCCTGGCGAATCCTGGGGATTAGCCATTAATGAAGCGATGGCGGCTGGCAAGGCTATAGTTGCTTCCGATAAAGTTGGTGCTGCTATGGATTTGATTGACGATCGGAATGGCTGCATTTTCAAAAGCAATGACCTGGAGGACCTAAAATCAAAGCTACAATCGATTACCCATGACAAGAACAGCTTAAAAGCAATGGGCAACGTTAGCGGAGAAAAAATCAAACACTGGAACTTCCAACATCAAATAGATGCCATATATGGAGCATAGAAAGCTGATTCCTAGAGCGCAGTCCAAACTGTCCAAAATAATCCCGCTGTATTTACCTTGGATACTGGCCAGTGTACTGCGATACGATCCGATCCTCTCTTATTTTATAGCCTGGACGGGAACATGCTTTATATTTTTTCATTCTGTAAATCATACAGGAAGGCTCATCCAGGATGAACAATCCACCATGCCGGTTATGCGACCCATTGTGCTTATTCAACTGGTGTTTGCAGGTTTGATGTCAGGCAGTACCATATTCTTTTTCCTGGACCACCTTGGCTACTACTTCTGGACAAACACGTTGGACAACAAATTCACCAGTTCTGCAGAAACTTATCAACTTGCATATTGTCAACGAATCTATTCTCTTGCACATGCAGCGTTGACCTCTGGGATGATCCTTGCCATTAGCGACAACCGGCACCCCCGCCCGCTGATTATAGAACACAATTACCGATGGGCAAATGGATACCTCCATCTGCTAACCGCTGCACTCGGTGTAGTGTTAATTGCCATCTTCTGTTTATTTCAGCTTCCAGCCTTTCACCAATTTGCAATACTGCTCAGTCCGGTCCCCAAGTGCCTTTCCGCAGTACTCCTGTTGAAAGGTCTACGCTACCGCCGGCATCATTGGACGCTGATCGCCCTAACATACTTTTGCTATACCTTTTACCAGGCAGCACACTCCGGCTACAAGGAAAGTTTGTTTGTTCAGGTCATCATCCTTGTTGGAATCCTCTTGCCTTTTTACCGGAAAACCGTGCTGAGTATTGCCCTGCCTACTTTGCTTGCCTTGCTTTACTTGCTGCCAACATGGAACATCACTATGCGAACCGAACTCTGGGAGCAGTCTGCGCCTGCGGAAAAAGCCGCTGCGCAAGCATATTCTCAAATTATGGAAGACGATAATCAGGAGCTCGTGAAACATAACAGCTGGGACTTCCTGGTAAACCGCTTCAGCGAAATTGGGATGTTCCGTCAATACATCAACCATGTACCGCAAGTCAGAACCTATTACGGTGTTGAAATTTTGGAGAATGCGCTTCTTGCCCTTATTCCACGGGCACTTTGGGACGGAAAGCCGAATACGGAAGCGCGCTCTATGGAGCGGGTGTACGAAGCAGAAGTTCTAAGCGTCAATTCAGATGCCTCCGCAAAGACCCGTACTGTTGTTGATGGTTATTTAAGCGCCGGGTATCCCGGCGTGTTTATTACCTTGATCTGCTATGGCCTGATCTGTCAGCTACTCTGTAATACAGCCGAACGGCTGTTTGCTGGCTATGAAATTGGATGTATAGTTGTCTTCAACGGTATGTTTCAGCAACTCTGGCGAGGGAACAATTTCGAATTTATTCTAAACAATGTCGTCTACGGGTTCCTACTCATGTACATCACTCACTTTTTGCTTCAACGGACTGGACTTTTGGTGAGGGACTTCAATGCAGATCATGACCCTCTGCAAATACAACCTTTACAACCCGAATAAGCGATGAAAAATTTAACTCTAATTCATGTTACGCCTGCATACAAACCGGCTTATTGTTATGGAGGACCGACATTGTCGGTTGCACGCCTTTGTGAAGAGTTAAGTACCAGATACCCTAAGCTGACGGTCCTTGTATTGACTACACTTGCAAATGGCAAACACGAATTAGATGTTCCAACTGGGGTAGCTATGAATGTTGATGGAGTTCAAGTAATGTATTACAAAAGACTCACAAAGGATCACACCCATTTCTCTCCCGCTTTATTATGGGCACTAAAAACAAGAATAAAGGAAGAGAAATGCAAACAACATAAGGTGATTGTGCACATACATTCTTGGTGGAATCTGGTAGCACTACTTTCAGTATTGCTGGCTAAAGTATATCGCATTCCACTAGTGATCTCCCCACGTGGAATGATCACCAGTTATACGCTATCCTTCCGAAACCAAGCTTTAAAGTCACTGATTCATTCCTTTTTGGGAAAACCGCTTTTGCGTAATACCCTCCTCCACGCCACTTCGTCAAAAGAAAGGCGGCATATTCAACAGCACTGCAACACCAGGCGCATAGTCGTCTTGCCTAACTTACTTACGACAACTAACATCAGTGTAGGCTCGCAACCAGACAGCGCGCGTGCTATTGCCAGCGAGGTGCCAGCGCAGATTCCACATCAAGGGCACCGACAGCTGAAGATTCTTTTTCTCTCCAGAATAGATCCTAAAAAGGGTTTGAATATACTTCTATCGGCGCTTGCAGCTTTGAAATTCGACTGGGCATTAACGATTGCCGGCCCTGGTAATAATACCTATGTCAACCTACTAAAGGAACTTGCGATTAACTTAAAAATCAACCATAAACTCACCTGGCTTACGGCGGTAGATAATGAGCGGAAATATCAGTTGTTAATTGATCATGATCTGCTGGCGCTGACCTCCCACAACGAGAACTTCGGGAACGTGATTCTGGAAAGCTTGCTTGTAGGCACTGCTGTGCTCGTGTCTGCACATGTAGGACTTGCCGACTACATACGACACTCAAAACTCGGATGGGTTTGTAATACAGATGCTGAAGAAATTGCTGCTGCATTAAGGACGATTAATAAGGATGTACATACAAGAAACAAAATTCGCCAGAACGCGGCCAGTCAGGTTAAGCAGGATTTCAACACCAGACACATCATGCGTGATTACTATCTCCTTTACCAAAAGGTCTTAAAACAGTAATCTGTCAAAAAACATGGCCATCATATGATGCAGGAAAAGGTACCTTACTCATTTATCATATTAACTTTCAATGACGAGATGCATGTCGGACGCCTGCTCGCATCCATAAAGGAGTTGAACGCAAAAATCTATGTGCTTGATTCTGGAAGTGGAGATAGCACCAGAGAAATCTGTAAAGCGCAAGTAACAGGTATTAAATACCATGCCTTTGAAAACCATCCGAAACAATGGCATGTAGCGCTGCACGCTTTTGAAATTGACACGCCTTGGGTGATTGCACTCGATGCTGATCAAGTTATCTCACCAGAACTTTTTACACGCTTGAAAGCCTTCGACAATCAGGCTAATACAGACACCGATGGCATTTACTTCAACCGCAAGAACTACCATCGAGGTAAATGGATTAAACATGGTGGATATTATCCATTTTACATGCTGAAAATGTTCAGGTGGAACAAGGGCATCTCGGACCTTTCTGAAAACATGGATCACAGGTTCCTGGTACCAGGTAAAACCCTAATCTGGAAAACAGGCTACCTTTTAGAAGAGAATTTAAAAGAGAACAACATACAATTTTGGCTTGACAAACATAGCCGTTATAGCGAGCTGCTTGCAGCTGAAGAAGTCGAAAGGATGCATGGTAAGCGGCAACAGTCGCTTAGGCCCAGTATTTGGGGCAGACCAGATCAACGCACCGCATTCTACAAAAAGCTTTGGTGGAAATTGCCACGTTATATTCGTCCACTACTTTATTTTATATACCGCATAGTTTTCCAGCTCGGATTTCTGGATGGACGGACGGGAATTATCTTCCACTTTCTTCAAGGTTTTTGGTTCCGCCTCATTGTTGATATCAAAATTGATGAGTTACTTAATTCAGAACGGGATAGAAGCAAGACGAAAACTCATAGCACCTATGAATTTGGAATACGCTTTCTTAGGCTCTTTGCAGTACTCTACCTCTTCAACATTCTTTTTATTGGAGTTACGGCAAAAGGGGGATTGTATATAGCATGGATAGATGAACACCTTAATTATATCCAGAAGTGGAGAGTCTTCAATATAACATCAACCGCAACTTTACTCAAGCTATTTGGACAGCAGGTCAGAGTCGGCACCTACACACTTACTGTTCAGGATCACTCAGGTTTTAAGTTAGCCTACTCATGTCTTGGCTATGGTGTTATGAGCTTTTATACTGCGTTTATTCTTGCATTTCCAAAACCAGTAAAGGAAAAGGCAATAGTACTTGCTGGAGGCATACTACTCATACAAGCGCTGAACATTCTACGACTGTCGGCTATAAGCATGTTCTGGAAACCCAGATTTTACAATGGTTGGTTTGATCATCACACCTTATATAACCTTCTAATGTACGCGATCCTAATTTACGTACTGCTATCATGGACACACCTAAATAATCGAGTATATGCAAAATGAATGTAAGACAAGCCTCCACAAGAAATTTGACAAAGGCACTTATTGGGTAGGTGCAGGCCCTATCAAGTTATACAGCTGGTACTTGCTGAACGTACTTTGCTTCCGTTCTGGCATGATTCCATTTAGTACAATACTGGTGGGTATGCTCAGGCTATTTGGGGCAAGCATCGGCAAAGATGTTCGGATAAAACCCGGAATTTATGTAAGGTACCCCTGGAAGCTGGTAGTAGGCGATCATTCCTGGTTAGCCGATTGTTATATCGATAACTTAGATTTTGTGATGATTGGAAGACACGTATGTGTATCTCAGCAAGCCATGCTCATGACCGGAAATCATAATTATAAATTAACCAGCTTTGACCTGGTCACAAATAAGATTGTACTTGAAGATGGTGTCTGGATCGGTGCGAGGGCTATAGTAACACCAGGAGTGAAAGTGGGAACACATGCAGTTTTAACTGCAGGTTCAACTGCAGTTAAAAATCTGAATGCGTATGTGATTTATCAAGGTAATCCAGCCTTAGAAACCAGAACTCGAAAGATTTCCGGATCTACACTGAAAGCGAAACAGCTGAAGGTACTATGAATGTATCCAGCTGAATTTGTATTCCATTGAAGGGTTCTTCATGCGTTCTGCAACCCGAAGTAGCCTATTAGGCAAAGCCATAAGGTAATCTCTGGCTTTTTCACCAGCCTCATTCAAATCTGCCATATTTTCAATCTTCCATTCTTCCATCAACTGTTGCATAATTTCAACATAGTCAACTGCGGTGTAAACACCTAAGCGCTGTGCAGCATCAGTAAAGTGACCGAAAGTCTGCCCGATCTTTAAGCCCATTTCACGCAAGAAATGCGCAGGCATAACGATCTTGTGGCGCATCATGTCTTCAAATGCAAGCATGGCCTCATTAGGATCTACAGCAAAAATCTTGCTCATAAAATCCTTGTATGCTTTAGCATGTCTTGCTTCATCAGAAGCAATCACACCACACATTCTCGACAATGATGCATCGCCATTGCTCTTAGCGAGCGAGGCCACACGTCTGTGAGAAATGTTGGTTGCAAGTTCCTGGAAACTAGTGTAAATGAAGTTGCGATAAGGATCATTTCCTGTGCCGATATCAAAACCGTCAGCAATTAGGTATTGGGTGGAAATTTCCATTTGACGCATATCAACCCTTCCCGAGAGATAAAGATATTTATTAAGGAGATCTCCGTGACGGTTTTCTTCAGCAGTCCAATGTCTTACCCACTTCATCCAACCACCTTGCTCGGCTTTGTTAACACCATCAACCATGGATAACCATGACTCATAAGTAGGAAGTGCCTCTTCAGTAATCGTGTCGCCAATAAGAACTGCGACAAGATCGTATGATAGTCCTTCAGCATTTTCGCGAAGGTACTTTAAATCCTGAAAAAAGGACTCGCTCGTAGAATCAGGCAGAAAGTCCGAAGGCTGCCAGTTTGTATCAATAGGTTTCAGGTACGTGTCCATTACTTCAAGCATATAAGTCTCGATGTGTAACATTACTTCCCTTCTTCGCTCTGCAAAAAACCTCATTATATATCTATTAATTTGGACGTAAAGATAAACAATATTCTGTCTATCGGAGAATAAACCAGTTTTGAAAAGCCCGGTATTTAAGGCATTCTACTATATAAAAAGCAAATAGTATGCCCTGAATGGATAATTAATGAACATTCGTCCCAAATTTTCGATAAATAGCCATAACCACCATGCAAGCAATTCACAATCTCCAGGTGGCGGATGAAATTCATTAATAATGCAAGGTTTGAAAGTAGAAGCGTTGAAAGCGCTTACTAATATACCAGGGGGTTCATAAAAACTATTAATTA
>JBCLAL010000008.1:0-235202 GCA_038918115.1 Pedobacter sp. | reverse complement strand
TGACTCATCATAAGGCTGCTCGGTCCATAGCTCGCGGCGTACCACGGCATTGGCATTGTTGCAAAAGGGAATACGTTGCTCATGGTTGGAGTTGGCCGGGAACCATTTTTTGAAAAGCTGGTGCTCGGAATATTTGGTGAGTTCATTACCCACCTGACGGCCATACACAAGGGCAACCTTATCGTTGTTAAAAGGCGCAAGCATTTTCTCCAGCCAGTCGGTATAAAGCGGATAAACATGGGCACTGGCAAAAAGCAGGAAGTCACCATTGGCAGCTGCACAACCCATGTTCAATGCACGACCAAAGGAGAAATCCTCGGGACGGATATTGACGATTTTTACACCGTATGAGCGGGCAATATCTACCGTCCGGTCCGTAGAACCCGAATCAACCAGTATCACCTCTGTGGAGTTGTAGATGCTTTGCTGCGAGATGCCTTTTAGTAACCTGCCAATGTGTTTTTCCTCGTTGAAAGAGCGGACGATAATACTACATTTTAAAGACGACATATATACAGTTCTGTTTTAAAGCTACCCGCTGATGTACAATATTTAAACCACAACGACGGAGCGCGAAAGAATGCCTAATATTTTAGGAAAATTTGGGTAAAATATGAGAAATTACTAGTTAGATTGTAAAATCTACGCGGAACCTCCTGCGGTTTTTATCCGCGTAATGCAGAAAATACAACTACAGCACGTACTATAAACAAGCGAAAGCCCGTAGCGACGCTAGGGGCTTTCGATATTTCAGTTTGTAGCGGGACTGTTGCTGATCCAGGTTCATCATCAGGATTTTTGCTTTCGGGCGCATGCCGCATTAAATCCTGTTTTCGTGGAAGGGTTCTTAAGGTTTCAGGGCTTCAATCACCGCGTTGAAAGCTGCTTTAGGTTTATACTGGGAATCAAACATCATCGGGTGATCATGATCCTTACCCTTGCTGTTGCGGTAAGAATCGGCATCACCTACATTCCAGGTTGTGATTCCGAACTGCTGGGCTTTAGGGATACTTCGGTATGCGCGGAAAACAGTCTGGTACTTCTCGGCCTGCTGGCGGGTCAGTTCCTCAGTCATCTTAAAAGGTTTTGGCATCTGGTGTTTTACCGAAACTTCGAATTCGGAAAGATGGATGAGCAGTCCGGTTGCAGCTGCAGCCTTCATACACTGCTGGATCCTGGCATCAGTTAAGCGCACAGGAATATGCATCTGCATGCCCATGCCGTGGATGGGCACCCCGCGCTTTTTAAAATCTTTGATCATGTTGGCAATGGCGGTCATCTTCTTGCCTACATACTCCTGTCCGTAGTCGTTATAGAACAGCAGGACATTTGGATCTGCCTCATGTGCGTAGCGGAAGGCCAGTTCGATGTACTCGGGACCGATCTTTTCCAGCCAGATGGATTTCTTCAGACTTCCCCCATCAGTAAAGGCTTCATTCACCACATCCCAGGAGGCCACCTTACCTCTAAAATGTTGTACGACGGTTTGAATATGATCTTTAAGCAGTTTTTTCCAGGCGGTTTTATCACCCTGATAATTCTTCACCCATTCTGGATTGCTTAGTGCCCAGATGAGCGTATGGCCGTGCACACGCATGTTATTGGCGGCGGCAAAGGCCACGATCTCGTCTGCCGCTTCAAAGCGGTAGACCTTTTCTGAAGGATGCAGGGATTTAAACTTCATCACGTTTTCGGCTGTGATGCTATTGAACTGTTCGGCAACCAGGCTCCGGTAGCGTGGATTGTTGCGGAGGTGTTTGATGCCAACGGCCGCGCCAACCGGGAAGGGCGCGATGGACTTAAGGCTGGGCAGTGCGGCTTTGCTGAGGCTGGCACCAGGGCCATCATAAGCTTTAATACTTTGTGCAGTGGAAACGATGCTGTTTAAGCAAAAGGCAATCAATAACAGGTATCTCATAGTGTATTAGAGGCCCCGGATGGGGTTTGGTTTAAACGCCGAATCAGCAAAAATCACCCCAAAAGAAAAGACCGCCCTGTTTAGGCGGTCTTTTCTATGGATATTCAGTGTTTAAAGTTGCTGTTTTAAAGGCTGATTATTCAAAAGCTGTTCGTTCAAGTGTGGATTCACGATCCAGTCCAGCTTCAATGAAACCTCTGTAAGCCCATTTAGCTTTATACTTTTCATTGAAAAGCAGTGGGTGATCATGGTTGAAGTTAAGGTAACCACGGTTAAAATAGGAGTCCTTATCGCCTACGCCCCAGGTGGTGATACCCCATTGTTGTTTTTTAGGGACATTATCCAGGTATGCTTTTACAATCCCTTTGTAGATTGCACCCTGTTGGCGTGCCATAAGATCTGTAAGCGGAAATATGGATGGCATCCTGTATCTCAACGCAACATCAAATTCAGAGAGGTAAACCAATACCCCGGCATCGCCAGCCATTTTCAATGCTTTTTGAACCAGCGGTAGCTGGATACGAAGTACAGCGTGCATCTGGAAAGCGATACCATCGATCTTTACACCTTGAGCTTTTGCTTCTTCAACCATTTCCAGGTATCTCTTCAATTTCTTACCGGCATATTCCAGACTGAAATCGTTCATGAAAAGTTTTACACTTGGATCTGCTTCATGTGCATACTTAAATGCTTTAAGGATATAATCAGGGCCTAACTTTCTAAGGAAGATGTTGTCTACATATTTTCCGCTTGGCGTAAGACTTTCGTTGATCACATCCCATGATTGTACACGACCTCTGAAATGTTTAAGTACGGTGGTGATGTGGTCTTTCATCAGCTTATCAAAGTCTTCCGCTGAGCCTTTTTTCTCACGAAGCCATACCGGGTAGGTGCTGTCATTTGCCCAGAGCAGCGTGTGACCATGTACCTGCATGTTGTTCTTTTGAGCGAACTTTACAATGCCATCAGCTTTTTCAAAATCATATACACCTTCTTCAGGCTGGAGATATTTCCATTTGAAGTTACTTTCAGAACTTAGCCTGGAGAATTCCCTTTTTAAGGTACTTGAATAGTCCCAGTCATCCAAACGTTCATATACAACCGCTGCTCCGATAGGAAAGTCAAACGTTTCTTTCAAAGTATAACCCTTCAGGTGGTAGCTACCTTTTTCTGCAGAGGCATCTAAATCGTTTGCACTCATAACGGTCTCTTCGGAGGTGGTGGTTTCTTCCGGTTGCAGATCTTCTTCCATAGAAGATTTACAAGCAAAGAGATTGGTGGTAATAAGCGCGAATAAGATGAACGTTAATTTAAGATTGGAGTGGTGGATTTGAAACTTGTTATACCGCATGTTAGATTAAAGTTTTTATATGTTGACAAGGTATAGGTCAATAACATGCCAACTATAAAAAATATTTAATCTTTTTTTGGCCTGATACCAAAAACGGCGTTCTTGGCAGGGTAATTGCAATTGCGGGCCGTTTTTTGGCATGACGACAATTTTTGAACTTTTTTCAGGACAGTCGATTGTCTGTGGAGATTATCCACACCTTGTGTAAGGGGTAACCAATAGTTACAAATGTAGCATTCTCATTACAAAAAGGCCTGACAACGTAAACTTTAACGATAAAGTATATGGCCTGTATGGCTTTTAAAGCATAAAAAAAACCGGTTTATAACCGGCTTTTCAATGCTACTAAAACGTATTATTTGGTTATTGATACCTTATCAAGATCCATTTCTGCCAATCTTTTCGCTGCATTGCCATCTTTGAAGGTATAAATGAGGTTGCTGAGCTTTTCTCGATGTCCTGAAAAATAATCAGTTCCATCGAGCAGCGTATTAAATGCCAAAACCAGTTCTTCCTGAGTATTGATTACAGGACCTGGCAGGTATTCCAGGTAAGGGTATTTGAATCCATTATCATGATCAAAGGTGTGCAGATCGTAAGGCACAAAGAAGATCGGGCGGTCGAGCAGCAGGAAATCATGATAGATAGAGGAGTAGTCGCTGATCAGGGCATCAACAAATGGCAACAGGAAGTTCGCTTCCACAAACTCCGTGATCGTTGCAAGACGGATGTTCTTGCTGAGTGCGCAAAGCTGACTGGTTACGAGGGCACAGCCGTCGTTGTTCTTCAGGTCTTGCAGGTGCGGACGCAGCAGCAATAAAATATCATTATCATCAATATATTTTGCGAATGCCTTGGCATTGAGGTCGGAAAAGGGGAACATCACAGTTTTTGGCTCCGTGCGTCTCCAGGTCGGTGCATAAAGGATCACCTTTTTATATTTGCGACCCCCGGTAAACTTGTTCCAGTCGGAAATGGCCTCTGCAGGCGGATTAAACATCCAGTCATTGCGCGGAAAGCCCGTTAATTTATAGCTTTCAGGCTTTAATCCGTTACTTTTGGCCTGTACCTGTGCCATGAATGGTGAAGTACTTACACCAAACAAGGTCTGACGTGCCGCTTTAAGGCTGTCTTTTTTGAATCCGGCATCCACATCAACGTTTACGGCAAGTCTGGTGTTCTTTACCGACTGTCCATGGCTGAGAAAGATCAATTTCAGATTATCTGGTACGGCGCGGTAGTCGATAGCCACATCGCGCAGCCTGTTGGTATAAAACGCGTATTTAGCTTTATGAAGGGCAATGATCCCGCTGATGCTGTCGATACGTTTTACCGGCCAGCCCTGACTTTTAAGTCTGCTTTCAACTAACGGACTAACGGTCATCCAGTAGAAGTTACTTGTTTTTTTATGCTGGGTATACCATTCATACAGTGCGCGGCTATTGTCCATGAAGTAATTTCCGTCGCGTGCACCGAACAGGATCAGCTCGGAGCCTTTGTTGTTGACGAAGATTCCGATGAGCCTCGACAAGCCTAGGTAAAAAGCTTTGTAAATTCTATGTGAAAGCGTAGGTGTCATATCATGTATATTTGGTTTTACAGCGCGCGGAAATGGCCGTCGCCTTAGTGTGTATGCAGGCGCTCGAGGGTCGTTCTGATGAGGGTACTGGAAGTGGTCTCTGTATAGTTGAAATATACAACCTCTACACCCCTTTCCGCAAATTTTTCTTTCAAATGGTTCCATTTTGTGCTGCCTTCCCAGTCACTTCCTTTGAAGATCTTGTTGAAATGGTACAATTCATGGTCTCCAAGCTCATCAATGCGGTTTTGCGGCACTACACGGTCTACCACACGCAGTGCACTAATGATGTCTGCGCGCTCCTGAAAAGGAATGATCGGGGTTTTATTTTTTAATTCCATGCAGAGCTCGTCGGTGGTGATGCCTACGATCAGCTCGTCGCACTGACTTTTCGCGTTTCGCAAAATATTCAGGTGACCAATGTGGAACAGGTCGAATACCCCCGTGGTGTAACCAATAATTTTACTCATAACTTTATACCTTAACTTTATCAAACATAATTTCAGAATATTTAGCGCCGATCACCGTTGCCGAGAAATCTTCAGCGCGACGGATAAGGGGCTGGGGATTTACCTCCTCCAGCATGGCTTTATACATTGCAGCGGCCAGCTGCTCCACATTACCCACTTCCACCAGTGCACCGTAGGTACCCTGACCAAGAATGTGTGCCGGCCCACCAATGCAGTTGGTAGAAACGACCTTTTTACCTAAAGAAAGTGCTTCTACGAGCACATTTCCGAAGCCTTCAAACTCGGATGAAAGCACGAACACATCGGCACGTTTTAAAAAGGGATATGGATTTTCGATCGCACCAGCGAGTTTCACCACATCCTTGAGGTTCAGATTTGCAATAAGTGCTTCCAGTCTGGCACGTTCCCGGCCTTCACCGATCAGCAGCAAGCGACTGGATTTGCGGGCATGTACCTTGGCAAATGCACGGATCAGGGTCGCGTGGTCCTTCATGGGGTCCAGCCGGCCAATGGTAATGAACAAGGGATTGCTGGAAGCATTGAGCCAGGCATCATTAATGACCACATCCGCTTTTTTAAAGAAGGTCTTTGTGATCACCGGATTATCTACCGCATGGATCTTGCGCGGATCCATCCAGTTTTTGGACAGCAGTGCGTCTGAAACGTCTTTGGAATTGGCAATCACGCCATTTGCCGCTCGGTATGCCTTACGGACCAAGCCGATCATGAAACGGTTACGCTTCAGGGTTTTTGTAATCGGGTTGATCTCACGGATGAAGAATCCCCCCGGTTTACCGGCAAGCTTCCAGGCCATGGAAGCGCTGGCGGTTGCATCATGACGCACCGCAAGGATGGCATCAGGTTGTATATTTTTAAAATGCCCATACAGCTGAAAAGTATTCAGGAAGGGCTTGAGGAATCGATGTATGGTACTGTATTTCAGCGTAACCACCTTTGTGCCCGCGGCAACATCTGCGAAGCCGAGTTCATTTGCGGAACTATCGGTTAAGATCAGCGTTACCTCGGTTCCGTTCTCCCGGTAATACTCCGTTAGGTTTAATGCAACCTTAGCGGCGCCCCCCAGGCGAAGGGATGGAATACATATGATTAATTTTTTATTCATTGATGATTGAGCTGTAAATATGCTTAAGCTTTCCTACTTCTACTTCCAGGTTAAAATCGGTCTCTATCTTTTGTCTGCCCAGCAGGCTGAGCTGCTCCAGCATTTCTACCGGTGCATTTACAAGTTGTTCTATCTTCATGGCAATATCAGCAGCATTGCCCTCCTCTGCCAGCAGCCAGTAGCTTTCTACAGGGATGACCTCCGGAATACCGGAGTGCTGGGTGGATATGCATGGAAGACCGATGGCCTGAGCCTCCATGAGCACCACCGGAATACCTTCTTTATCGCCATTGCGGCCAGTCTTGCTGCAGAGAATAAATGCATCAGCTGCATTGATGTGCTTTTTTGTTTCTTCGTGTGAGAGCGGTCCCATGAAGGTGATCTGCTGCTCCTCAAGCTGGATCAGGCTTTTTAGTTCCTCCTCCTGACTGCCGGTACCGATGATCTTAAGTGTAAGTCCTTCATATTTCCCAGCCAGAAGCTGAAAAGCTTGTATGCAGTCGCGGAAACCTTTCTTGTCCTGCAGTCGCCCTACAGAAACAAAGTTTCGCAGGGGCCTGCGGTTATGCACCCTGAAAGGGTAATCTGACAAGCGCTTACCCACATGTATCAGTCGCAACTTATGTCCGGGGCAACCCAGGCTGCGTAGCTGCTGGTACATGATCTCCGACACCACGGTGATCATTGCAGCACCTTCAAACAGCTCGAGGAAGCGCGCTGGCCAGCCTTCTTCATTTGGCAGACGGAAAGCGTCATACCCATGGAAGGACACCACCAGTGGTATGCCCAGCTCCTTTGCTACGGGTAGCACAGCCACACCCTGAGTGCCGAAATGGGCATGGATCAGGTCGGGCTTTTCCGCTCGTAATGCGGACTGCAATGCCTTCCGGCGTTGCTTGAGTTGTTCATCCGCTGAGCGGTAACTGCATAGCTTAAGCAGGCTCAGGCATTTCTTCAGTCGTGATAACATCAGGCTGAAGAAGGGCGCGTTTAATCGGCATACCTTCGAAAATGTTCTTTCCGGTTGTACAATGGTTTTATTGGCAAGGACCCGGTTATTGATACCGGACTGTTCCAATTCCACAATGACATCGTATATGAACGTTTCCGAGAGCTTCGTGAAAGTTCCGCAATAATGTATGACCTTCATTTAAAATGCTTGTTTGGTCTTTATATCTGTTGCAGCGAAACCATTCGCTTGAAACGGTCTGACTTTTCTGTTAATTCATCGAAAGTACCACTATAGCTAACCTTACCTGCTTCGAGCATGTAAATCTGGTCGGCTTTTTTGATGGTAGAAAGGCGGTGCGCAATGATAATCAGTGTATAATTACCCTGCAGCTTTTCTATGTTCTTCTGGATGAACAATTCCGTTTCGGAATCAAGTGCCGAGGTAGCCTCATCCAGGATCAAGATCTCCGCTTTTTTGTAAAGCTCCCGTGCAATAGAGATCCTTTGCTTTTGTCCTCCGGAGATCAGCATACCTTTATCGCCGAGGCTGGTTTGTTCTTTCTCCGACAGTCCCTGTACAAAGTCGCTCAAGGAAGCCAGGTTGATCACTTCCCAGAAGCGCTGTACATTCTCGGGGGTTGCATCAGCCCAGAAAGTAACATTATTAAATACGTTGTCTTTAAAAATCACGGGTTCCTGGGAGATGTAGCCGATGGTACCGCGGAAGCTATCCATATTGTAATCCGTAACTTTCACGCCATCGATCAGGATGTCGCCCCCTGCAGGTGGCAGGATGCCAGTTACAATATTGGCTAAGGTGGTTTTCCCGGAACCACTCTCCCCTACAAGGGCAATGGTATGGTTCTTCGGGATCTTCATATCGATATGATTGATCACCTTGTGACTTCCGTATTTAAATACCAGGTCACGGATCTCAATAGACTTGGAGAAACCATGAAAAGGCTTGTCGGTCATGACCTCTCTGTTGCTCTTCATTTCTTCAGAAATGCGGGATACCGCCTCTATGGCGCCTACATTCTGTATGAAGTTCTGCCAGGAGTTCTGGAAGTTCATCAGGAAGGTTAATGCACGATAAAAAAGCAATAAACTTAGTATAACGGAACCCAGGTTACCTTCCATCCAACGGATCTGGATGATGATTACCGCGACCACGATAACCAGTACCAGGGGCTCCCGGATACTTGTGGTGATGGCCTGGTAGTAACCGATCTTACGGTTAAGGCCTTCGGTTTCATCGATTACGCCTTTGATTTTTTTAGAGAAGCCTGTAAACTGGTTGGTTGCTTTGAGGTATTTGAAATAATGTACCGCCTCAATGAGGTAAGCATTGAACAGATTACCGCGGCTGGAGATCTTGAAAGATGCCGATTTAACGGTCTTCACGAAACGGCTGAAAAGCAGGTTGGTTAACATGGAACCAAGTGCTACCAGGAAAGCAAATTGCCAGTTGGCAAGGAAGGCCATGACCACGTAGGTGAACAACATACCTACAGCACTAACGGCCGTGAGGTAATGTTGCAGGGCGGTCTGCAGCTTCTGCACTTCTGTGGTGACCGTGTTCTGGATCTTGCCTGCGTTCTGCTTAAGGAAGCCTACATAGCTTAAATTCTGTAAGTCGTCAGTAAGTTCGTAACGGATGGTCTTGAGGAAGGTTTGTTTAAGTCCCACCTGTGAGTAAAGCTGTCCGAACTTAAGCAGGCCCTTGCAGACAAACAGGGTAACCAGCATGATCAGTACGGAGTAAATGTTAAGTGGCAAGCCGACAAATGCAAAAAGGTCAGTCAGGAAGTGCAGCATGCCCATCGACTGGCCTGTTGGCTTGGCGCTGCCTGCATCCATTGACTGTAGCAAAGGGATAAACATCGCAAGGCCAATACCGTCGAGAAAACTTACACAGACACTAAGGAAAAGATCCAGCACGAACCTTGTCCCCAGTACTTTGTAAAAAAAAGTAAAATAGCCTATAAAGTTATGTTTAATGTTTGCCTTCATTTATGATATTCGTTGGGTATTATGATAATTCTTCTTCTAATAATTCTTCTTCACTAACTTCCTCATCCACCTTTTGATCCGGGAATTCGGTATTGGTTGTCATCAGGAATACGGTGCTCATGGCATAGAACAGGTTGTTGAACGAGGATACGGATAGTCCGTTGATGATAACCAGGGAAACAAAGACCCATGCTACATCTCTCCGCACACCATTTACGGCCAGCAGCTTGTAAGCTGCAAAGATGATAAAGACCAGTCCGAGGATACCATGATCAAAAATCGCGCGCAGGAGGAAAGAGTGGAATACTACAGAGTAGCAGGTTCCATTTCCCGATCTGCTGAACAGGGAATCTATCCAGTGGTAAAAGAACCTGCAGGCACCCGGAGAGAGGTTGGTAATGCGTGGTGCACCTACCAGCCACTGATACAGGTCCCAGTCTTTAACCTGTGACCACCAGACCATCATAAATTTAAAGCGGTCGATCTCTTCAATACTGGAATCCCGCTGACTGAAGATTAACATGATCACACCGCCAAGCAGTACGATTGCAGCTGGAAGGATGAATACCCTCAGTTTCTTATACAACTCTGCAAAGGCATACAGTACCACCACACAGTACATAAGCAGGGAGGATCTGGAGAGGGAAAGGATGGTGATCAGTCCGATGAAACCAAGGATAGGTAATGCATTTTTCTTAGTGACAGTGAATCTGATCAGGTAGAGCGCATAGAGCAGCATGAGCTCAAAGTTATTTTCCATGTAAAGGATGGGGCGGTCATCGCCTTTTACCACGATCATGGCTACATATTTCACGAAGAAGAGGCCCATCAGCACAAAAAGCAATCTGTTGGTGGCCTCGAAGGTCATGAGCTTCTTTCCGGCGACGAAGCTGAGGAAGAAGAGGTAGATAAAACACTTGTAGATTAGCAGGAAGTCTTCTGCGTTGGCGCCGCGCATTTCCACGGCATAGATGTAGCTGAGCACAAGGTACCCGATGCTGGCCCAGCGCACAAAGGCGATGCTGGCGAAGAACTCATTTTTGCGTGCCCACCACATGGCCAGCGAAGCATAACAGAGGAACAGACCTTCCATGGCATACTCTGCAAACTTTGCGTCCCTTTTGGTCATAAACAGGGCGATTGAAATTAGCCCCGAGATGGTCATAACGACCAAAAAGATGTGTTGAAAGAAAAATGACTTTAAACTTTTTACCTGATGTTGCACCCTGTCTCCTTAACTACTTAATAAAAATCCACGGATTGAGCTCACCAGGCTTCCTGAAGCATACTCACCTATCTTTGCTTCAGCAACTGATGATTCATCCATTAACATACTTATAATTTTTGATTTAAGTTGTTCTTCATCATACGCAACCGGCACATAGCCAAGCGACTCCATTTTACGGGCACTATCTACCTGGTGATCATCGCGGTGTTCGCCGAGGGCGGCTTTACGTGGGATCACGATGATAGGTTTTCCTTTGGTAAGTGCGGAGACGATGGAACCCATACCTGCATGGCTGATCACCAGCCTTGCTTCATTAAAGATGCGGTTGTACTCTTTGGGATGTAGGAAGCCTACAACCTTTACGTTTCTTGTTACAAAATCTACACCGGAGGCCTGAACGATGATTTCTTCACCGTCCAATTCTTCAGCCAATGCATCCATAACTTTCACGAGCCTGTTAAAGGGTGCCTGAGTACCTGTTGTTACAAAAATCATAATAATATATTTCCTGCGTAAATTACTTTAGGGCCTGATAATTCAGGCCACTGTGTATAAACTCTGTCAACAAATTTCATTGCCAACCTGCCGCTAAGCGACAGCCTTTCGGCACTGGCGATGGTATCTATCCAAATGGTGCGGATGCCCATCAGCTTGCCTGCTGCTAATGCAAGCAAACCCGGTGCCGCGCCGGTCGAAATGATGAATTTCGGTCGCTCTTTATAAACGATACGGAAGACTAAAAAGAAGATCTGGATCAACTTATATTTATTCCAACGGTTGGCATCGGGCACGGTATAAAACTTTTGGTCAGGCACTGTGTCTGCTAAATCCTTGGCTGTTGATACGAACACAACTTCCATTCCGGCAAATGCCGGCAGGAGCCTTAACAATTCTACCCAATGACCACCTTTTGAAGCGATAGCTAAAACTTTCATCATATATTCTTTTATCTATTCATTTCCATCCCTTCCGGATGGATCAAGAGCGCTTCGCTTATTCAGCGGAAATCAGGACTTTTTTGCCCAGAATTTAAATTTGCTGCCACGGCCCTCTTCTTCATTGCCGTAACTGCCGTACCGGTAACCGGTACCATATCCATAGCTGCCACTTTCCAGTTTGATGTCATTTACCAGGATGCCCAGCTGTTTCATCCGGTTATTTCTGTTCAGATCTTCTACAATCGCCAGCTGATCTTTTTGTGTATAGTTATGTCTAACCACGTAAAGGCAGAAGTCGGCATAGTCGCCCAGCAGCTGTGCATCGGTCACAATACCTACCGGTGGCGCATCGATGATGATGTAATCGAAGATATCGCGTAAGCCGTTCAGTAATTCGCCGGCACGGTCGCTCATCAGCATCTCTGCCGGGTTTGTTGGCAGATCTCCTGAGGTGATGATGAACATGTTCTCATGCACCGCAAGTGGCTTGATGATTTCCTTAGGCGTTAAGCGCGGGTTGGTGATAAAATCTGTGAAGCCCACTTCCCTGCTGATATCGAACTTGCTCGATAAACTTGGTTTGCGAAGATCCAGTTCCATTAACAGCACGCGCTTTCCGGACAGTGCAAGCACATTACCCAGGTTGATGGCAGCGAAAGACTTACCTTCACCCGACATACCCGAGGTAAGCAGGATGATATTTCCGCTTGGTGCCTTGAGGTAGAAGCTGAGGTTGGTACGCAGTGCCCTGAACTGCTCTGCGATGGCCGAGCGGGTCATGTTGCCCACCAATAGATTCTTCACGTTGGTACTGTGTGCAATCTCTGCAATGATTGGCACGGAAGTTCTCTTTATAATGTCCGATTTAGACTCAATACGCTTGTTAAGCAGGTATTGCAGGTAGATCCATCCCGCAGGGATGATCAGGCCCAGCATCAGACCGGCAGCGTAGAAAATGATCTTTTTCGGACTTACCGGAGATGTACCTGATTTTGGCGGATCTATATTGGTAGAGTTCGGGGTATTGTATGTTTTTGATATTGCAGTCTCCTCACCTTTCTGCATCAGGAAGATGAAAAGTTCTTCTTTGATTTTCTGTTGTCTGGCCAGGTCAAGGTAATTACGCTCGTTCTTTGGAACGTTCTGCACCTGACCTTCTACCGAGCGCAGTTGCGTAAGCAACCTGTTGCGGGTGATGTTAAGACTGTTCTTGCTGCTGCTTAAACTTGCAAGCAGGTCGTTATTGGTCTTCTCGATTTGCTCGTTCAGGTTTACGATGATCGGGTTGGTCTCTGTAACGGTCATCAAGCGGCGGTCACGCTCCAGCACCAGGCTATTGTGTTTTTCAACAAGGCTGGAGAACAGCTGATCGGAAACAACCAGTGAGCTTGGTACGACGCTCTCCCCTTTTGGATTTGAGCGCAGGTGTTCCTGCAAGCTGTTTAGTACACTGATCTGCGTTTCAACCTTAGCCAGATCATTCATATACTGGGAGCTGTTGCTGATTAGCAGGTTCGACTGCTGCGACATTTCCGTGATGTTATTTTTCTGTCTGAAACCCTGAATGTTTGATTCCAGGCTGCCAAGCTCACCACCCAAATAGCTTAACCTGGTTTGGATAAATGCATACGCACTATCCGCGAGTCTGTTACGATCATTAACGTTGGTTGTTACATAGATGTCGAGCATCTTTTTCAGGATCTCTTCCCCTTTTTTAGGCACGGGATAGTTCAATGTGATGTCGATCACCGAAGCATCGGCTTCTGGCATCACCACAAGCTGTCCGCTAAGGCTTTCCACCTTTTTATCTACTGAGGTAAGGGAGACCACGTACTTATTGTCTATAAGCGGACTGCTTTCCGCTTTCAGGACCTGTACCACCCCTACACCTGGCAGGGTAAGTGGCTTGCTGTAACCCACAAGGGTATCGATCTCATCGGAGTACAACCGGATCTTGTTGTCGGCAGAAAAGGTAACTTCTACTTCTTTGGTTTTGATGGTATCCAGCGGTTTCACGATATCAACTGTGAAAGGCGAGGCGTAAAGTTCTTCATTTCTGAGTTTGCCTTTATTGAAGTAGGTAATGTTCAGCTTCATGTCGTTTACAACACGTTCCATCAGGTACCTTGTCTTCAAAATTGCTACCTCATTAGAGATGGTTGCACTGGCCATGGATCCTAAATCGCCTAGCAACTGTGTTTCTGCCGTGGCACCGCCTTTCTTAGGGTCATTGATCTGCACTTTTGCAGTAATGAGGTGCAGTGGGGTCTGGGTTTGTGCAAAATAATAAGCAAGTCCGACACACACGATGGCGGAAAGTACGAACCAGTGCCACTTTGATAAAAACTTACGTAAAAGATTCTCCAACCTAAAGTCATCTTCGAACTCCGTCATGACTTGTGGATTTTTGTTTGAATTCATATTTAATTATAGAATATTATGGTTCAGCTTGAATTATCGGGAATACTTCTCCTGCTTAATCCAGTCTGGAGTAAATCAGCGCAGCAGTTGAGAGTGCGGAAACAATTAATGCGATGGTTGTTCTTGTACCGTTGTTCAGCGCAATTACTTTCTGCTTGTTTGGTTCTACATAAACCACGTCATTTTGCTTTAAATAGTAGTAGGGGCTATTGAAGATTTCTGAAGAGTTCAGGTTCAGACGTCCGAATTCCTTTTTACCATTCACATCGCGGATGACCAGGATGTTGTCACGGCGGCCGAATATGGTCATATCGCCGGCAAGGCTCAACACATCCAGCACAGTTACCTTCTCATTTGGCACAGTATATACGGTAGGGTGAGTAACCTCTCCGAGAACGGAAATTTTATAGTTTGCGAAGCGTACCGTTACATTAGGATTTTTCAGGTCGCGGCTTGCTTTCTCTTTTATCAACTCTTTTGCCGCGAAAGTTGTAAGTCCGGCAACTTTAACCTTTCCAATTAGGGATAATTCGATGTCTCCGTTCTTATCTACAAGGTATCCGCTCACCTGTTCACGACCAGTACCCGTAGATGAAGGAACGGCCAGTGTGGTACCTGCCTGATTAACGATGGCAGCACTTTGAGGGTCAATGGTGTTGATAGCTACAGCAAGGATATCATCACTCTGGATAATCGGTTCCGTAAAAGGTGCTACAGCCTCTAATGTAGAACGCTTTTCAGTGGATAAATTTTCAAAGTAAGAAACATTTTTACTGCTGATACAAGACGAGATGAAGAATGCTCCGGAGATGCATAACAGCTTTACAATAGTTCTGCTCTTAAAGTTAAGTTTCATGTGTTATTAATTTTTTTTATATGGATGTTCATTCTTTAAAAATCAGAGGTGTTGATTAAAATCAGGTTACTTTAAGGAGATACGCGCTTATATCAAGAACCAATCCAAAGATAATTCTTAAACCCCAGTAAACAGGTTATTCTTTGATCCACAAGGCAGTATGTGAAATAGAACGTGAACTGATTGGGAAAATTTGTAAAAGATGGTGTTTGTCCTGTTTTTAATACCAGTTTAGGGGTTTTTCGCAGGGGTGGATGGGTATTTATATTGTAAGCGGGTAATTCTTCGTAGTTTTGACCCAAGGCCCGAATATTGCTTGAGCTTAGGTAAATAATATTTATAAAAATTCTTAACTAATTGCCTGCTTAAATGCATAACTTGTTAAAGCAGAGCCCTAATTGTATGATATCCATTATAATTCCTTGTTACAACAGTGAGCTTTTCATCCATAGAGCACTAAATAGCGTACTAGAGCAAACTTATACCGACTGGGAACTAATCCTTGTGAACAACAATTCCACAGACAACACACTACAGTTACTGGAAGCCTTCAAAGCTGAACACCCGGAGCGCGTTCGCGTATTTACTGAAACTAAAAAGGGTGCACCTGCTGCGCGAAACCGCGGGTTGCGGGAAGCAAAAGGTACATGGGTACAATTCTTTGATGCAGATGATGAGCTGTTACCTGAGAAATTAAGTGGGCAAATTGCACTGGCTAATGAACAAAATGCAAGTATTGTTGTTAGCGCCTACCAGAAGTTGGGAATAAGGGAGAAAAACTATTTCAGTTATACCAGGGCATTATATAGCAGTGATCCCTGGTGTGCGTTGATTATTTCGCAAATGGGGATCACCAGTTCCAACCTTTTCAAACGTGAAATCTTGCTTAATGTAGGTGGTTGGGACGAGACCCTGATCGCATCTCAGGAATATGAACTTATGTTCCGCATGCTGCAAACTGCGCCGGTGGTGGCCTTTGATAGCAGAGTATTAACACTTGTGCATGTTGGTGCCTGGGAATCTGTTTCCCGCTCCGGCAGTAAAGACAAGGCAAGAAAGATCCTGGATTCGCGCATCAATTTGCGATTACGCATTAAAGCTTATCTTGAAAGTAAAAATGAGCTTAACGGGGAAAGGGCATATCTGATTAATAAGTTCATCTTTGACACCCTAATGCGCAATTATCGGTTCAATCCAACGGAAGTGCTGGATATCCTGGATAAGCTCGATTTGAAAGTAAAACTGAAGGATCGCCTGAATGGCTTTTATTTTATGCGTAAGATGGATCTAAAACGCTTCCTGATCCGCGTTAAGCTGATCAGCTAATTACCCAAACAACATCTTATTTTTGAATTCATAGTTGCCCACCTGCTGGTACAACTTGCCGCTTTTCACCATTTGATCTAAGACCTTGAGGTGGCGGTCATGGTGCATGTCGGTGGCCGCCAGATCGTAAATATGATTTGCGATCAGGTAATCGGCAGCTTGTTTCACACCTTTGCCGTAGTAGCCGGACAAGGAAAGCAGGTTGAGCTGGAAGAGCACGCCCATATCTTTCAGGCGATTGAATCGCGGATAATTGTTATGGTAAAAAGTATAGCGTTCCGGATGGGCCAGGATCACGTAATAACCCTGCAGTTGCAAATCGAAGATCACCTGTTCAATATTGGGATGTTCGGAGAGGTACGACATCTCTATCAGGATGTATTTTCCCGGAAAAGCCATCAGCGAAGGGCCTACCACAAAAGTTTCATCGATCATATGCTCTGCCGCAGCATCAATATCGGCTGCAATGCCTGCAGCAGAGAGCCCTGCCCGAAGGGTATCTAGTGCCGCGGTGATGGTTTCGCGGTTGTTGGGATATAGTTCTGTGAAGATATGCGGGGTGCAGATAAACTTTCTAAAACCAAGGGATTGCAGTCCGCTAACCAGCCGGATGGAAGTTTCCACATCCGGTGAGCCATCATCAATGCCGGGCAGCAGATGCGAGTGGACATCTACACCCAGCCATTCAATATGGTCTACAACAGGTTTTTTCTTGAAAAAAGAGAACATGGGATTGTCTTTTAGTACTGCATTAATATAACGAGAGGCAAATTTACCTTTATTGCTTAGAAATCTGAATATAAATTCCGGAAGGAAGCGCGCAGACCGAGTGTGAGTACGTTTTGCCTATCGTTCATTTGTACATTTTTCTCTCTCCGGTTGATGTATCCAAGCTCCAGTCGCAGATTGTTCTTTGGGTTAAGCATGTATGCGATCCGGGTATCAAGATACAGCAGATCGGTTTTCAGTCCGTTTCCAATGTGTACACCATAATCGGATGCGCGGGTATCGTAGTTTTTGTAAATGTCTTTACCATAGTTTTTACCATCAATATCAAGGCCATAGGTTGAGGTCATAAACTGCATACGGGCATCAAAGCGACCATATCTATAGTTGACAATAGCAAGGTACTCATTAAAGTTTGCCCCGAATGGATGCGCAAGTGGCTGCTGATAATGGCCGTAGTTCTTAAGGTGGTCTATAGAGGAGTATGCATAAGGACGTACGCTGTTGAGCTCCAGCTGTGCATTCAGGTTGCGCACCTTAAAGATGTCGAAGCCTTTGATGCCGAGCTGGCCACCTAATTTATTCGCCCAGTAGCCGTTTCCGGCGAACACTTCTTTTGCCGTAAACTCGTTGATCATCAACTGTCCGTAAGCAACGTACCGGTCGGCGATCTTATAACTCGCATTCAGACCTACCAGCGCCTTATCGGGAGATCCATTGGCAAATTCCGCAGGCCTGAGCAGCATCACGGGATTTACGTAGCTGAACTCAAATCCGCGTGGTACCCACATAATATTTTCAAACAGGCCCAGGCTAAGACGCTTTGTGGCATTCCAGCTGAGGTAATGAAATATGGCGTTTTTTTTAGGCAAGGTGCTTCCGATTTGGTACGGATCTTCTGAAAAGTCAATAAGCTGCGCATACATGGCCATATAGCGCACACGGCCCAGGGTACCGGTAACCTTAAAAAAAGGATAGTTGAAGGCATTATCCGACAGCAAAAGAGATCGGTAACCGTCACCGATAAAGTTTTTATCGTAACCCAGCTGAAAATTAACATATTTTACCGGTGTGTAGGACAGTGTTCCACCGGAGTAACCGAAGTCGAAGCCTCCTGCACCATAAGGTCTTGCTCTACCCTGCCCCGGAACGACGCCAGTGGCTGAGGCATACTGGCTGTAATACCTGGCAAACTTTCCCTGATCTTCATAGAAGTGGCTGCTGAAGGCGAACTTCGTTCCTATGGTACCGCCAAGCTCAATGCCGCGGGTATTAAGCCAGACGTTATTGCCCCCCTGCTTACCGATCTGCATATCGGGCAGAAAATCAAGATAAAAGCTGTATTCCGGTGTTGAGGATTCCACCAGGTGCTGACTGAACACCTTGCGGTAAATCCAGTTCTTCTGCATCCAGGGTTTAGCTTCCGGATACAGGGACTGGAAAAGGCTATCGCGACTTATGCTGTCGCCACTGATCTCGTTTATATAGTATCGCTGAACTGCAGTATGGACCCGGCGCGTGGTATCGAAGTATATACGTTTACCAAGCTTTAGCTGTAGCTGGTGATCGATTGGCAGGAGCGCTGCCTGACCGCTAACATGGCTGTATATCGTGTTGAATAAAATAGTGAGAATAAGCGACAATCTAATGCCCCTGTACGAATTTAGCATGTAGGTGTTAGTTCTTGGATATCTTGTGAAATAAAGGCTTGCTGTATTCTTTAGCCTCAGAAGTGGGGTTTTGCACCTGCTCAAATACTTGTTTGATTTCCTCATCAACCACAGCAGCTGAAAACAGCGAGCGCTTGTATCGCTCTATGTAAATCGACAAAGCGCCATTCACAAGCAATATGGAGAGCACCAAAAGCGAGATAAGCTGACTATCACCAAGTTGCTGCAGGGCAAGTGCAAGAATTACAAACACGATGTTACTGACCACCAATACCAATGTTGCCTGTATATGGCTAAGTCCCAGGAACAGCAAACGGTGGTGCAGGTGATTGTTATCTGCAGTAAAAGGCGATGTATTTTTAAGGATGCGCAAAGTAAAAACGCGCAGCGTATCAAAGATTGGAATGATGAGGATGGCAATCACCAACCCGTTGCTGGCATGAAGCTCCAGCGGTCCAAGATTGGGTGTAGCACTGCCATTAAGTGATAGAAATTTAAGGCTTAGCACCGCAGCGACGAAGCCTAACAAGAGCGATCCGGAGTCGCCCATAAAGATCTTTGCCGGTGTGACGTTATAAAAAAGGAAGCCAAGCATGGCGCCGGTGAGTGCAATGGAAAGATATGACCAGCCCATAAGTCCGGCGCTGTAAAACAGATAGGCATAGATGAGGCTTACCATGATCCCTAGTGTTCCGGCCAGTCCATCGATACCGTCGATGAGGTTAAAAGCATTTACAATACCTACGATAAAGAAGACGGTTAACACGATACTTGCGGTATAAGGAAGTTCCTGCAAGCCCAGAATGCCGTGCAAATTACTGATACGGATATTAGCAGCTGTAGCGAGGATGATGGCACTGCTAAACTGGGCCACAAACTTGATGGTTGGACTAAGACCAACAATGTCGTCTTTAAGGCCAGTGAGAAAAAGAATGAGGCCTGCTGCCATTAAAATGTTACCTTCAGGTAGCAGATTAGCCGGTATGAATAAGGAGCAAGTGAATAGAAAACCAGAGAAAATAGCGATTCCGCCGAAGTTAGGTACAATGCGCTTGTGAACTTTTCTGCTTTCCACAGGATGGTCAAAAAGGCGCTTCTGAAAGGCTACCGTGATGATTGGAGGTATAGCGAGGGCTACCACCAGTAAACTTGTAAGGAAAATCAGGACGAAAAGCATGTAATTATATTTTCATATGGGCAACAAAAGCAACAATTACGCCAAAGTGGCTGTTCCATTTGTGCCCAGTTTATAAACTACGCTACCTTATGTCCCCGAAAACCTAGTTAATTACCCACCTGCACTTTAAACCAACTGGTCTTCTTCTTTGAAAACCTCGGCCACTTTCTTCAATGCAATGCCCACCACATGGTGCATATCGTAGTACTTGTAATCAGCGAGTCGTCCGCCAAAGATCACGTTGCGCTCCATACGTGAAAGCTCCTTGTACTTTTTGAACATTTCCTCGTTTCTGGCATCGTTTACGGGGTAATAAGGCTCATCACCTTTCTTCCACTCTGAAGGATATTCGCGGGTGATGACCGTTTTCTCCTGGGTGCCAAATTCAAAATGTTTATGTTCAATGATCCTCGTGAAAGGTGTTTCAGCATCGGTATAGTTTACCACGGCATTTCCCTGATAGTTCTCCATGTTGAGTGTTTCATGTTCAAAACGCAGGCTGCGGTATTCCAGTGTGCCGAATTTGTAGTCAAAAAACTCATCTATCATTCCGGTATAAACCACGGTTTGCGCAAGTTCATTATAGGCCTGTCTGTCTTTGAAATAGTCAGCTCCTGTACGTACCGCTATACCCTCCAGCATTTTCTCGATAATGGCAGTATAACCACCATTAGGGATGCCCTGGTAAGTGTCATTGAAATAGTTGTTATCAAAGGTGAAGCGCACCGGCAGTCGCTTGATAATGAAGGCCGGCAGCTCAGTTGCTTTCCTGCCCCACTGTTTCTCCGTATATGATTTTATAAGTTTGAAGTAGATGTCTTTACCAACCAGGGACATGGCTTGCTCTTCCAGATTTTCTGGATTTTCAACGTAAGCATCGCCGATTTGCTCTTCAAGTTTAGCTTTTGCCTCTTGAGGTGTTTTAACTTTCCATAACTGATAAAAAGTGTTCATGTTAAATGGCAGATTGAACAGTTCACCATTGTAATTTGCAACTGGTGAGTTGGTGTAACGATTAAATTCGACGAAGGAATTTACGTAATCCCAGATTTTCTTGTTACTGGTATGAAAAATATGTGCGCCATAGGTATGGACATTAATACCCTCTACTGCTTTAGTATAGATATTTCCGCCAATGTGTTCACGTTTATCAATGACAAGGCATGTCTTACCGCGTTTAGTGGCTTCATGTGCGAAAATGGCACCATACAGCCCAGAGCCAACAATCAGATAATCGTATTTTTTGTCCATACTTAAATTTTAATCCAAAAGGCAAAAAGCATGCAAAATGTTTTTGTGAAATCTTACTCGTAATGATTTAGCGTATTAAACCCGGCAGTCTTCAGGTGTTCATCCTTCTTCATAAGGGTAAGGTCCGCATGTACCATCTCCATAACCAGGGCAGGAAGATCATATTTGGGAGTCCAGCCTAGTTTAGCTTTTACTTTTGCAGGATCGCCCAGGAGGAGATCAACTTCAGTTGGACGGAAGTACTTTGCATCCACCCGCACTACATCCTGTCCGGGGTGCAGGTAACGTGGGTTAAGGCCCAGGCTGCGCACGATATCCTCATCAACATCAATAATGACGCCCCGTTCATATTGATCCCGGCCACTAAACTCTATGTCTATGCCAAGTTCGGCAAAGGCCATTTTCACGAACTCGCGTACAGTAGTGGTGGTGCCACTGGCGATAACAAAGTCCTCTGCCCGCTCCTGCTGTAACATGAGCCACATGGCTTCAATGTAATCTTTAGCGTGGCCCCAGTCGCGTTGTGCAGAAAGGTTTCCAAGATAAAGGCAGCGTTGCAGCCCCAGCGCAATACGTGCAGCTGCGCGGGTGATCTTACGGGTAACGAAAGTCTCACCACGTAAAGGACTTTCATGATTGAACAGGATGCCGTTACAGGCAAACATCCCGTAGGCTTCTCGATAATTTACTGTGATCCAGTAGGCATATAACTTGGCTACAGCATAGGGAGAACGTGGATAAAAAGGCGTGCTTTCAGTTTGCGGCACCGCTTGCACCAGGCCATAAAGTTCTGATGTTGAAGCCTGATAGATCCTTGTTTTTTTCTCCAGGTTCAGCATTCGGATGGCTTCAAGCAATCGCAGTGTACCTAGTCCATCGGCATTTGCCGTATACTCCGGCATCTCAAAGCTCACCTGCACATGGCTCATTGCCGCAAGGTTGTAGATCTCATCCGGCTGGGTCTCCTGAATAATGCGGATCAGATTAGTGGAGTCGGTCAAGTCGCCGAAGTGCAGCTTGAAATTTACGTGCTGCTCATGTGGATCCTGGTACAGGTGGTCTATGCGGTCGGTATTAAACAAGGAGGAACGACGCTTCAGGCCATGTACCATGTAGCCTTTCTGTAGCAGAAACTCCGCCAGGTACGCGCCATCCTGCCCGGTAATGCCTGTAATTAGTGCCGTTTTCATGTTCATGTCAGTTAATGACGCAAATAAACCCAAAAATTATTACTTTGTCCCAAGATACTGGTCCTGATAAATGAGCGTAAACAAGATTGCCGATCCTGAAGAATTAAAGCTGAGCAATGAACGTTATGAGCTGGTACTGAAAGCTGCCGATGAGGCCATCTGCGACTGGGATATCACCAATGATACTGCGGTTTGGGGCAGTGGCTTTTCCTCCATCTTTGGTTACGACCTGCGGGTATATAATAATACTTTATGGTCGGACAACATCCACCCGGAAGACCGCCATCGCGTGTTGCAGGAGGTTAAAGAAATGATTAATGACCCTAATCGGGAAATCTACTACAGTGAATACCGTTTTTTAAAGGCCAACCGGGAGATTCTGCTGGTTCAGCATCGCGGCATTTTCCTGCGGGATGAGCAAGGCCGGGCAATACGCTCCGTAGACACGATCCGCGACATCACGGCCGAGCGTGAGCGACTGCATAGGATAGAGCGGCAGAATAAACAACTTAAAGAAATTGCCTGGGCACAGTCGCACCATGTTCGTGCACCACTGGCCCGCATTATGGCCCTCTCTGAACTACTGAAAGCAGAAAATCTATGTCAGCAGCAGCATGAGATGGTGGATTATCTTGCGGCATCTGCCGCAGAGCTGGACAAAGCCATCAAGATCATCATTAAAAATACGGAATAGTAAACCTGCCGTATTCCGGCCTGGCACCATCCATGAACCCAATTTCCTCAGTTTAAGATTATTAGCAATAATCTGAACAAGTCTCTGCCTTTAGCTGTTCATTTATAACATTTACCTAAAAAAACAAGGAGGAATATATGTTAGCAATGAATTATCGCGGCCCGCGCCGCGTTCGTGCAGACCAGAAACCCATGCCGGAGATCCTTCATCCAAGTGATGCCATCGTCCGGGTTACCCGTTCCTGCATTTGCGGTTCTGATTTACACCTTTACCATGGACTAGTACCAGATACCCGTGTAGGCTCAACCTTTGGGCATGAATTTATTGGCGTGGTTGAAGAAGTGGGTCCCTCGGTTCAGAAGTTAAAAGTTGGCGACAGCGTAATCGTACCCTTTAACATAGCCTGCGGCGAATGTGCTTTCTGCAAGCAGGAACTTTATGGGAACTGTCATGAGTCTAACCCACAAGCAACAGCGGTTGGCGGCATATTCGGCTATTCACATACTGCCGGAGGCTTTGATGGCGGACAAGCAGAGTTTGTGCGTGTACCTTATGCAGATGTGGGTCCGACGGTGATCCCTGCCGGTATGGATCATGATGATGCCGTGCTACTTACCGACGTTGTGCCCACGGGTTACCAGGCAGCGGAGATGGGCGGCATTAAAGCAGGAGATACCGTGGTGATCTTTGGAGCAGGACCAGTTGGTATCATGGCGGCGAAATCTGCCTGGCTGTTTGGTGCTGCACGTGTGATTGTATTTGACCATGTTGAATACAGACTGGAGTTTGTGAAGGAATATGCTAAATGTGAAGCTTACAATTTCCGCTCCATTGAAGATCCGGTATTGTTTGTTAAGAAAACAACCGATTGGTTTGGCGCTGACGTCTGTATAGATGCTGTGGGGGCAGACGCTTCCGGCGATGCATTGCAAACCATTACCGGTAAGAAACTGCTACTACAGGCAGGCTCTGCAACTGCCTTACATTGGGCAATTAACTCGGTTAAAAAAGGTGGTATTGTCTCCATCGTAGGTGTTTATGGACCTACAGACAATCTGGTACCGATTGGAAATGTGGTAAACAAAGGGATTACGATCCGTGCTAACCAGGCTTCCGTAAAAAGGCTTTTACCAAGGTTGATTGAGCATGTTCAGGCAGGCCGTCTGGATCCAAAAGCAATTATTACCCACCGGGTTCCTTTGGAGGAAGTGGCAGATGCTTACCATATCTTTTCTTCAAAACTGGATAATTGTATTAAAACAGTTCTTATTCCACCATCTGCAAGGAGATAAACACGACGATTATGGAAAATTTAAATAACGATTATACACACATCAAAGGTTGGGGCATAGATGCAGACCCGAAGAATGAACCCACCTATCCGATGAAAAAATATACGGGTGACGATCATAAACGCATCAACTGGGATCGGCCACCATTACAGCCAGTGACTGTAGAGGTGCTGCATTCAACTGAAAGACCCAATGTATCTGCTGTGTTTGGGACACCAAACCCGCCATCGGGGTTAAGCGGTGCAATTCGGAGGTACGCCTTCCAGTTCAGTGAAAACGAGTATATGCACTGGTTGCCATTACTGCTGGCCGACCGCGTAAATGTTGTGGAGGGTATTGTTGACGACCTTAAGCGCGGACACATTCCAAATATCTTCGCTGAGAGGGGTATGAAGGCCGAGCTGAAACACAATCCAAAAGGCTTGGCGAAAAGAGTACTGGTAACATTAGCCGTAGGTACAATTGCCTATGCTATGCTTTCGGGAAAAAGCAAGAAACGCTGATCTTCCTCCTAAAGTTAAATGCTACCATAAGCCAAAAAAAGAAGGTCGTTGTTTGCACAGCGACCTTCTTTTTTATTTCTGATTTGAATGTTGCAAGTATCTTTTACTGAAGCGTCTGCTTATCCCTTGTTCTCAACAACACGACAGAGCGTCCTGCAACTTTGAGGGTAGTAGCGGCTTCAAATACTTCCTGACTCTCAGTCCAGCCACCGGCGGTATTCAGAATTTTAATCCAGTGTTCTGCATACTCCGGACCAGGGAGGCGGTAATCCAGCTCATCATGGTAGGCATTGAAGATTAAATAGAAACTGTAGTCAACGATCTTCTCTCCGCGCAGACCTACACTGTGTAGGCCCAGTCCATTGAGAAACACGCCCAGCGACTTTGCATAGTCCTCATTCCAGTTATGTTCTTCCATAAGTTCACCTTCAGGCAGGAACCAGGCGATATCATGGACGGCAGTTCCTTTGATTTTCTGCCCCTGGAACCATCGCCGCCTGCAGAAGGAAGGATGTTGTTTTTTAAGGCTAATGAGCTTGCGGGTGTACTCCAGAAGTTCCTGATCTACATTTTCCCAATCGATCCAGGAGATCTCATTATCCTGGCAGTAAGCATTGTTATTGCCCTGCTGTGTTTTTCCAAGCTCATCCCCGGCAACTAACATTGGTACCCCCTGGGAAAGGAACAGCGTTGCCAAAAAATTTCGCTTTTGTTGGTTGCGCAAGGCAATAACGTTAGGATCGTCTGTGTACCCTTCAGCACCGCAGTTCCAGGAGCGGTTATGATCCTCCCCATCCTGGTTGTTCTCACCGTTTGCATCGTTATGTTTCTCATTGTACGAAACCAGGTCATGCAAGGTAAAGCCGTCATGTGCAGTAAGAAAATTAATACTTGCTGTAGGACGGCGATTGTCATCCTGGTAGAGGTCGGGACTACCGGTAAACCGTTGAGCGAATTCACCCAGCATGCTATCTGATCCACGCCAGTAATCGCGGATACAGTCGCGGTACTTACCATTCCATTCTGCCCACCCTGGCGGGAAGTTGCCCACTTGATAGCCACCCTCGCCGATATCCCAGGGCTCCGCAATGAGTTTAACCTGTGAGATTACCGGATCCTGGTGGATGATGTCGAAAAAGGAACTGAGGCGATCTACCTCATGTAACTCGCGTGCCAGCGTTGGTGCCAGATCAAACCGGAATCCATCCACGTGCATATCGAGTACCCAATACCGCAGACTATCCATCATTAGTTTAAGCACAGCAGGCAGATTGGCATTCAAAGTATTTCCGGTTCCGGTATAATCCATATAATAACGCTTGTTGTCTTCAACAAGCCGGTAATAGGTTGAATTGTCGATGCCTTTGAAAGAGAGTGTTGGTCCCATTTCATTGCCTTCTGCTGTATGGTTATACACGACATCCAGGATCACCTCTATCCCAGCTTTATGCAGGGCTTTTACCATATCCTTGAATTCCTGCACATGCGCCCCGCGGTAAGCGTTAGAGCCATAACGTACGTCGGGCGCGAAAAAGCCAATGGTATTATAACCCCAGAAATTACTCAGCCCTTTTTCCTGCAGGTGATGATCGTTCACAAACTGATGGACAGGCATGAGCTCTACAGCTGTAATACCAAGGTCTTTCAGGTATTTAATGGTTACAGGATGTCCAAGTGCTGCATAGGTGCCCCGGATTTCTTCCCGAATATCCGGATGACGCATAGTAAATCCCTTCACATGCAATTCATAGATGATAGAGTTGTGATAGCTGGTACGCGGGAGTTTATCCCCTTCCCAATCATACGCAGGATCAACCACCACCGCTTTCGGAATATACGCTGCACTGTTATCTTCACTAAAGCTTAAGTCTGCGATGTCGCTGTTAAAATCATATGCAAATAGCGAGTGGTGCCAGTTAATGACACCAGAAATTGCTTTTGCATAAGGATCTATAAGCAATTTATTGGGATTGTAGCGATGTCCGTTTTCAGGCTCGTAAGGGCCATGTACCCTGAATCCATAGAGCTGACCGGGCCAGATATCCGGGATGTATCCATGCCAGATCTGGTGTGAGTGTTCCGGCAGAAAAGCCCGCAGAGATTCCAACTCATCACCCTCATTATCAAACAAACAGATTTCCACAGCTGTGGCATTTTCGGAGAACAAGGCAAAGTTAACGCCTTCTCCATTCCAGGTGGCCCCTAGTGGGTAGGCCTGTCCTGGATAGATTGTTACTTTTCCCATTATATTGTAATTCTTCCTCCTGTAACTGGAATTGTTGCACCTGAAATATAGCTTGCCTCATCAGCCGCCAGAAAAACATATGCATATGCCACCTCAACTGGCTGTCCGGCCCTGCCCATAGGTGTATTCTCTCCAAATTTCTCCGGTTCTGGCATAGTCGAGGGAATTAATGGCGTCCAGATTGGTCCGGGTGCGACTGCATTTACGCGGATGCCTTTCCCGGCTTCCAGCAGCACCTGACTTAAGTTAGCTGTAAAGTTTTGAATAGCACCCTTTGTTGCTGCATAATCCAGCAACACGGCCGTTGGGTTATAGGCATTTATGGAAGTCGTGTTAATGATGTTACTACCTGGCTTCATGTAAGGCTCAGCGGCCTTACACATGTAGAACATAGCAGTAATGTTTGTGTCGAAAGTCCGTCGCCACTGCTCTGAAGGAATATCCTGAAGCGATTTTTGGGCCATCTGGTAAGCAGCATTATTCACCAAAATGTCGATCTGCCCGAAGGACTGCATGGCTTGTTCTACAATGGCGATGCAGTGTGCCTCCTCCCGAATATCTCCGCGTACAAGAATGGCCTGTTGACCGGCCTCACGAACCAGTGCTGCGGTATGTTCTGCATCTTCATCCTCAGACTCATCAAGGTAGCTGATCAGCACGTCGGCACCTTCACGCGCGAAGGCTATGGCCACTGCCTTACCAATACCAGAGTCTCCACCGGTGATGATTGCTTTCTTGCCTTTTAAGCGGCCATTGCCTTTATAAGAGTGCTCGCCATGATCAGCAAGTGGCTGTAATAATTTCTCTTGTCCCGGGGCTGTCTGTTCCTGTTCAGGAAAAGGTGGTTTTGGATATTTATCACTTGGATTTTGGTTTACGTTAATGTTTTCCATGGTATTTATTTAGGTCCATTTTTAACAATGGAGCACTACCAATGTTTGAAACATTATTTAAAACATCCTGATTTCTATCCTGTTAATTTGCTAAACCTTGACCTATGGAAAATAACAATAAGACCGCACTTATTACTGGTGCAACAAAAGGCATTGGCTATGAATTGGCCAAGCTATTCGCAAAAGATAACTACAACATCATTATGGTTGCCCGCACGCCGGAGCATCACGGAAGCATCCAGGAAGAATTTGCAATGCTTTATCCGGAAGGCACTTTTCACTACATTCAGAAGGATTTGAGTGAGGATGGTGCCGCAGATTCCCTTTACCAGGATGTGAAAGCGCTAGGTTTACAGGTGGATGTACTGGTGAATAATGCCGGATTTGGTGAGGCTGGAAACTTTATTGAAACGGACTTAAAGAAGAACATCGACATCATCCACACCAATGTAGTGAGCCTGGTAAGTCTGACACACTACTATCTGAAAGAGATGATTGCACGTAATGAAGGGCGGATCCTGCAATTGGGGTCAGTAGCCAGCTTCAGTCCAAACCCGCTGATGTCTGTTTATGCAGCATCAAAGGCCTTTGTACGTTCATTTACCGAAGCTATTATCAACGAAATTAAGGATACGAATGTTACAATGACGCTTCTGGCGCCAAACGCTACAGATACCGGCTTCTTCATTACAGCTAACGCTGAAGATACTGTGGCCGGTCAGGGTGACAAGGATAGTCCTGCAGAAGTTGCAAAAGCAGGCTATGAGGCACTGATGAAAGGTGAACACCGTCTGATCTATGGCCTATCGGCGAAAGCGATGGTTGCCTTGGGTAATGTAATGACTGATGAAGCGCAGGCAGCGATGTCACGCAAACAGTTTGAGGAGAAGTAGTCGATTTAGTACAAAAGAGAAAGGCGCCAACTCATCATTGGCGCCTTTCTCGTTATGTTATGCTTAAGGTTTTAAGATCACTTTCACACAATCATCTTCTTTCTCATCAAAGATCTTATAGGCATGTGCAACATCGCTCAGTGGAAGGCTGTGGCTGATGATATCATCAAGTACTACTTTCTCTTCTTTTACCAGATCGATCAGATGGTCAATATAGTTTAAAACCGGTGCTTGTCCCTGTTTGATGGTAATACCTTTATCAAACATGCGGTGTACCGGGAAAGCATCATAAGGACTGCCATAAACTCCTACGATGGATACTGTTCCACTGCGGCGCACAGCCTTGAAGCAGGCTTCCATGACCTTAATGCTGCCTTTCTGAAAGTTGATGGTCGATTTAACCTTATCCATAATAGAACGTTCAGGTTCAAATCCTACCGCATCTACACACACGTCAGCACCGCGGCCGCCGGTCATTTCACGGATGGCTTCTACCACATCTACTTTATGCGGGTTTAGTGTCTCAACTTTGTTGACTGCTTTTGCACGTTCAAGGCGGTAATCCAAGGGATCAATTGCAATTACTCGACTCGCGCCGTTGATCCAGGCAGCCTTTTGCGCCATCAGCCCTACCGGGCCGGAACCGAATATTGCGACCACCTCACCACCTTTTAGCTGTGCCCAGTCTATTGCCGACCAGCCAGTAGGGAAAATATCGGTGAGGAATAGTGCTTGTTCATCGCTCAGGTTGTCGGGAATTTTCCGGGGACTGATATCTGCATATGGTACACGCACATATTCTGCTTGTCCGCCGGAGTAACCCCCATACAGATCTGTATACCCAAATAGTGCAGCACCCTTCTGATCAGCAAGGTCACCGTTCGGTCCGTAGTGTTTATAGTTTGAGTTCTCGCAATGTGGAGAGGCACCATGATTACAGAAGAAGCAAGAGCCACAAGCAATTGGAAAAGGCACCACCACGCGGTCGCCCTTTTTAAGGTTCTTTACGGCGGGGCCCACTTCTTCCACGATGCCCATAAATTCATGACCCATGATCATGTCTGTAGGCTGCGGCACTGCACCGCTAAGAATGTGAAGATCGGATCCGCAGATCGCGGTGGAGGTTACACGCAGAATGACGTCACCGCCTTCTTCAATACGTGGATCTGGTACGGTATCATAGCTGATATCGCCAGGTTTGTGAAATACTGCTGCTTTCATAGGATAGGTTTATGGCTATTCGCCTGGGTTGTTAATTTGTTTTAAATTGAGCACCGGAGGTCCGGTGATCACCTGGCCTTTCAGATCGTAGCGGCCGCCATGGCATGGACAATCCCAACTCTTTTCTACTGGATTGAACTTAACGATACAACCTGCGTGGGTGCAGGTTGGACTTAAAGCGGTGATCTGACCCTGTGGGTCCTTGTACACGGCTATTTTCTCTCCTTTATACTCGACCACCTCCCCGCTATCGGGTGCCAGCGATGCGAATGATTCCATGCCATCAATCCCAAAGCGGTCGGCGACAAAGTGGTAGGCTACGTCGGCGTTTTCAGTAACAAAGTCTTTAAAGCCTCCTACAGGCTTAATTCTTGAAGGACTGAATAGGGACTGAAACTCATCGGTTTTACCCAGAATCGCATCACGTAGTACCTGTCCGGCGATGGTGCCCAGGATTATACCATTGCCGCTGAAGCCGGTAGCCACAAAAGTATGATCTCCGCTGCCCGGCATCTTTCCGATAAAAGGTAAGCCATCGGCAGATACATAGTATTGTGCAGACCATCTGTAGTCTATGCTTTCTACATAATAGTACTTTCTGGCATATGCCTCAAGCGCCTCAAAGGCAGCTTCAGGATCATCATGACCGGTCTTATGATCTTCTCCACCCAGAATCAGGTAAGGCTGTCCATCAATCTCATGTGTCCGGATATAATGATAGGGATCTTTCATGTCGTAGGCCATTGTTTTCGGGTAATCCCCGTTCTTTAGCTTGATCCCGAGTACGTAGCTGCGGTAAGGGAAACATTCTACATCGAAGACTGTAAGTCCGGGCGGCATGTGTGTTGCATAAACCAGATTATGTCCCTTGATTTCAAAGCGGTCGGTATGCGCCACTTGCAGATCATCATCGGAAGTACTTGTTTTACGGACAAAGGCGTTTTCCACGATGGTACCACCAAGCTTCTGGAAAGCTGAAGCAAGACCCTTGCAATATTTCATCGGGTGGAAAACGGCTTGATCATTAAACACTACAGCAAATTCGAATGGCACAGGAATACCGTTTTCACGGGTTTCCACAGCCTCTACGCCTGCTCGTCGGGTCGCTTCCAGCAGGCTCAATAAAGCCTTAGTTTCTTTCTCTGTCTCTGAATAAATAACCCCGTCTCGGTACTCGAAGTCACAATCAATCTCATATTTTTCCACGAGTTCCTGAATGATGGCGATTGAGGTTTTTGCAGCATCTGCAAAGGTACGCGCACCATCTTCACCGAAGTCTTTTTCCACCTGATCATATGAGGTATCATAAAAGGTGTTGATATGCGCCGTAGTGCCTCCGGTGGTGCCATAACCAAGGTTAAATCCTTCAAGGATGATGCAGTTCTTACCCTGCTCCTGCAAGAGCAGCGCGGTGGTAAGTCCGGCAATACCAGCACCAATGATCACTACATCATATATGGTTCGGGAATATATCACATCCTTTTGCTGGTTGAGCCCTGGAACGTTTTGCCACAGGCTTACCGTATTACTATCTCGTGGATTGAGGTTCGTGTTGTTCATAAGTAAATAGGAAGGTTTAGAAGGAAACGCCGCTGCCTTTAGAATTGTTTACTTTTGCATTGTGTTTATCAGAAACTTATTCTTCTATACGGGTATTGCGCTGGCAATAGCAACGGGTTTTCAGCCGCGGCAGGAAAAGACTTCATCCCGGGCTCATCCCTCAGCTGCGAGGCTAAAACAGGAACAAAGGCTTATAGAGGACTTTGAGAAAGCACAAAAGGGAAGTTACGCCGATGCTGACCTGGAGTTGCCGAGCGGAAGCTGGCATCTCGAGCAAGCATTAATTGGCAGCAGTTCAGCCGACCTAAAAAACGGGGGCAGAAGTGTACGTATAAAGACTGGGAGCATCATCATGAACTTCGATGTAGAAAACATCAGCCAAGTGTACATTTCCCATGGACTGTATGGCGAGGATCCACCCTCAAAAATAAAGATTTTTGTGTCTGTAGATGGCGGCCTCAAGTATACGCAGGTTGGAAAGACTATTTTGGAAACGAACAGAAAGCTGGTGACAGACACCATCAGGGTTAAGCCCTTTTTAAAAATGCGCTTCCGTTTTCTTAGTGAAGGGAGCACAAGCTCGGCGAGGATCAACATCGACGATATTACCCTGGTAGAAGTGCCATCGACTGATAGTCTGGGGAAGGTTGCTGCTGACAGCCTTGCGGCACCCACGCCGATTGATAAGGAAAGCCTGTCTGGAAAGGTTCGTGGATTAATCTACGGCACCGACATTGAACCCGCAAAAGGCGATGATAGCAATATGTTGCTGGGGAACCCTTCTAAAGCTTCGGCGACCACCCCTGAGAACTACTTTCTTGACCTTAAATATTACTGCCAGTCGTACAGCCGGAGCAAGGCAATACCAAACTGGGTGAGCTGGCATCTGGATGCAGGCAACACTACAGGCACTGCGGCGCGGATGGATAACTTTGCAGGTTTTAGCGGGCTGCCGCCCGACTTCTTTGTGGCTACGAGCAGCAGTTACGTAAGTTCAGGTTTTGATCGTGGACACAATTGTCCTTCTGCAGATCGCAATAGCTCGAATGAGGCAAACAGTGCTACCTTCCTAATGACGAATATGGTACCACAAGCACCCCGGAACAACCAGCGCACCTGGGCCAACTTTGAGGCTTACCTGCGCCGCGTGGTCGACGAAGGAAATGAGATCTACATCATCATGGGTAACTATGGCAGTGGTGGCATTGGCAGCAAAGGTCCGGCAAAGACCATTGCCCAGGGCAATATTGCTGTGCCCGCCAACTTGTGGAAAGTTGCGCTGATTATTCCGGCTGGGAATGATGACCTGCGGCGCGTAAATGCTACAACCAGGGTTATCGCCATCAGCACCGCCAATATAAATACCGTAGACCCCGATTGGCGCAAATACATCGTTAGCGTAAACGACATTGAGAAAGCCACGGGATATGACCTGTTTACCACACTCTCGGAACGCTTGCAGACCATTTTGGAGCAGAAAAAGGATAGCGGATATTAAGGCGGAAGCGATGAACCATCAGATTATGATTAGCGCCATTTTTAATTAAATTTGCTTCATTCACAAATATTAAGATCGATTAATATGACTTATAAAGAAAAATTAAGCGAGATCCGCAAACAGATGAAAGCGGATCAGGTAGAAGCTTACATCATTCCTTCCGCAGATCCCCATATCTCAGAATACTTACCTAAATATTACAAGTGTATCCCCTTTGTTTCCGGCTTCAGAGGTTCTGCCGGCACCCTGGTGATCACGCATGACTTTGCCGGTCTTTGGACTGACTTCCGCTACTTTGAACAGGCAACAGAACAACTTGAAGGCAGCGGCTTTGCGCTTGTAAAACAAAAGGTGCAGCATGCACCAGAATACATCCAGTGGCTCGCCGACAAGTTGGCCAAAGGTGCAAAAGTTGCCGCAGACGAAAGGCTGGTGTCTATAGCCCTTGGCGAAATGATCAGCGATAAACTTGGGCGTAGAGAGATCTCACTGGTGAACGCCGATTACCTGAGTGCAATTTGGGCCAACCGCCCTGAGTTACCTTCGGAACCCGCATTTCTTATTGAAGAGCAGCATATCGGAGCGTCTGTAAGCTCAAAGATCACTGCAGTGCGAAGCGTTCTTGCTGCAAATGATTCCGACTATCACCTGATCTCATCACTTGACGACCTTGCCTGGTTGTTTAATATCCGTGGAAAGGACGTAAGTTATAATCCCGTGGTGCTGAGCTTCGCGCTGATCAGTCAGGATCATGCCAAGCTGTACCTTGACGAAACTAAACTCAGTGACGCGGATAAAGTTACGCTGCTGAAAAATGGCGTTGAAGTATGTGCCTACGAAGAAATCGAGACTGCACTTGCAAGGCTACCTGAAAACAGTTCCATCTTCATCGATCCAAAAAGGAACTGTTATGCCTATTTGAAGCTTATTCCTAAATCTGTACGGGTAATTAAGGATACTAATCCATCAACAAACCTGAAAGCAGTTAAAAATGAAACTGAGCTGGAAAACACCAGGGTAGCAATGACCAAAGACGGTGTTGCTATTACCCGTTTTCTGAAGTGGTTGTCTGAGCAGATCGGCAAAACAAAGATCACTGAACTTTCTGCAGCAGCACAGCTGAGAAGTTACCGTGCAGAACAGGAAGGTTTTATCGGCGACAGCTTTAATACCATTAGTGCCTACGCGGCTCATGGCGCTCTTCCACATTATTCAGCTTCCGCAGAGAGCGATGTTGAAGTGAAGCCTGAAGGGCTGTTCCTTGTAGATTCAGGAGGTCAGTACTACTATGGTACTACAGATATTACCCGCACCATTCCAATGGGCGAGACCACGGAAGAGGAAAGACGTGATTATACCTTGGTGCTAAAAGGCATGATCGACGGCTGTAAAGTGCGTTTCCCTCAAGGTACTTGTGGATATCAGATTGACGCGATCACCCGCAAACCGCTATGGGATTACTCGGTTAACTATGGCCACGGGACCGGTCATGGTGTTGGCTACTTTCTGAACGTACACGAGGGGCCACAGGTTTTTAACCCTACCCCTAATCCTGTGGCGGTGGAGCCAGGCATGATCACCTCCGTTGAACCAGGCGTTTACCGTCCGGGCAAACATGGTATCCGTATTGAAAACCTGGTAAACACTATTGTTGCCGATGAAAATGAATTTAACGTTTGGTATGCCTTCGAATGCCTGACCATTGCGCCAATTAATACCAGTATTGTTCAAAAGAATCTGCTTGAGCAACATCAGATCGACTGGTTGAACGACTATAATGCTTTGGTGTTTGAGCGCCTGAGCCCATATTTATCTGCTAATGAAGCAGCATGGCTGAAAGCCGAAACCCAGGCTATTTAACCTGGAAAACTAATTTTTCCCATTGCAACAGCGGGCTGGCCTTCGATATCGATCTCCGGTCCGCTGATGCATTCATTCGCCAGCAAGGCAAACAGAACTGCTTCTTTCGCGTCTGGGTTAAGGTTTAACAAGGCTGTACTTTCTATCTTCTTCCCGAGATCTCTTTCAAGGTTTTCAATAAGCAAAGGGTTGTGCATACCTCCTCCGCTGACATATATCTCATAATCTATCCCGCTGGGGATCGTTGCCTCAATTGCTTTTACAATGCCGTTAGCACTAAATTGTGCAAGAGTGGCAAGAACATCCTCAGCTGACATCTGCTTCGGACTCCCATTTGGATGGCCGGCGTCTTCCACTTTCAGGATTAACGATTCCAAATGGCTCAGGCTGAAAACTTCCGGTCCTGTAGTCTTCGGAAAGGCAAGTTCGAAGAAAGGCATAGCAAGCAATTGCTGAAGCAGTGCCTTATTCACCTCCCCACCTTTCGCGAGCTTCGCATCTTCATCGTACTGCATACCGGGAAAGTGCTTTTGCACGTACTGATCCATAAGCGTGTTACCAGCACCAGTATCCGTAGAGAAGACCTTTGGCAAAAGCTTGTCGTTACCTGGAAGCCAGGTGAAGTTAGCTATACCCCCAATATTAAGCAGCAGGCGGGATTTACCGGGATTGGAAAACATAAGGTAATCGCCATATAGTGCTAGCGGTGCGCCGGCACCTCCTGCAGCAACATGCTTCTGCCGGAAGTCGCTCAGGGTGATGATGCCTGTCTTCACCGCGATATGGTCGCCATCAGCAATCTGCAAGGTTGCGTTACCGTAAGGCTCCAGCCGGTGCTGAAAAAAAGGCGCGTGAAATATGGTTTGTCCATGGCTGGCGATAAGGTCTACATCTGCGGCATCTATCTTCCATGCTGCAAGTGCTTCATTAATAAGCGATGCAAAGTAGGTCCCGAGCCAGGCATTCATTAAAGTCACATCCTGCAGATCCACCTGTGGTTTTGAACTGATGGGTTTAAGTCGCTCCTTCACTGCTGCAGGATAGCTTAGGGTTTTGAACTGAAGCAATTCGACACGTGTACCTGGCCCGCTTCCATGAAACCTGCAAAGGGCGATATCCAGGCCATCAAGAGAAGTACCAGACATTAGTCCGATAATCAGCCTTGATGGCGCCTTGGCTATTTCATACAGCCTGCGCAGGTCTTTATTCATAATGCTTCGGTTTGGTGCGGCAATGCCTAAAGTTCTACGACTATTTTACTGTTTGGGTAGTCAATCTTGCTGCTTTTACGCTTTCCATATCCACTAAAGTGCATGATGTTGGATTGATCATCAAACTGATCATACAAGACGCTGTTGGTGGTTTCAAACTTCTTCAATCCCTGTACGGGTTCGGTTTCCAGGTAAACAATTGTAGCTTCGTTATCTTTCTCAAAGCCGATATAGGTCAGGGTAAGTGTTTTTGAAGCCGTTCTGAAACTCATATTGGCCAGGAGGTATTTCTTTACGAGCACATCCATCGCCTTGTGCTTAGAGTCTGCAGAAAGGTCGGTTTTTACCTTATAGGCCTTGGCAAGTGCAAGCTCAAAATCATCTGTAAAGATTCTGCAGCTTACTTCCAGGGTATTTGTCTTAGGGTTATAGTTGATATCGGTGGAGCTGACATGAAAAGGATGAAAACTCTCCGCACTGAGGTTCGTTGGGGCTAAGAATCCCAGTATCAGGTAACAAATTAATAGCAGTCCGGACATTCTTTTCAGCATACGTACAATCTTTTTTCTGTTTACAAAAAAACGCTTTAAATTTAAACATTCCATAAAAAATAATAATGAAGAAACTCTACATCTCTTTACTTATTGCCGGCACCGCTTTTCATGGCTTACGTGCACAAAACATCCAGAACAATCCTGGAAGTAATCATGGTAATAAGTTCGAACAACTGGGAACCATCCTGACTACACCAAACGAGCAGCGTACTGCCAGTGGTGCGCCAGGCGTGAAGTACTGGCAACAACAGGCCGACTACGACATTAAGTGTACGCTCGACGAAAAAAACCTCGTGTTAAAAGGTAACGGAACAGTAACCTACACCAACAACTCTCCTGATGTATTAACCTATATCTGGTTGCAGCTTGACGAAAATGAGCACAGCACCACAAAAAATGCTGATTATCAAAGCAGCAGCAAAATGCCTGGCATTTCTACCATCCAGAATGTGGACCGCATGGCTGCTGAGCGCAAAGAAAATGGCTACGGTGTAAACATCACCGCATTAACCGATGCTTCTGGCAAAAAACTTAGCTATACCGTTAACAAGACTATGATGCGTGTGGAATTGCCTACTCCATTAAAGTCGGGACAAAAGTTTGTATTCAACGTTGGTTGGGACTACAAAATCACGGATAGAATGGTTTATGGCGGTCGTGGCGGCTATGAATTCTTCCCCGAAGATGGCAACTACCTTTTTACCATGGCGCAATGGTATCCAAGATTATGTGTATATAGCGATTTCCAAGGCTGGCAAAATCATCAATTCACCGGTCGTGGTGAATTCGCACTTACCTTCGGTGACTTCAAAGTGCAGATCACTGTTCCTGCCGATCACATTGTGGGTGGTACCGGAGAGGTGATCAACTACAACGCTGTATTGACACCTGCACAGCTTGGCAGATATAAAAAAGCAACAACTGCTAAAGAGCCTGTTGAGATAGTTACCCTTGCAGAAGCTAAAGCGGCAGAAGCTAAAAAAAGTACACAGACAAAAACCTGGGTATTCCAGGCACAAAACGTGCGTGACTTTGCCTGGACTTCTTCAAGAAAGTTCGTTTGGGATGCAATGGCTCAACCTATTGAAGGTAAAAACGTAATGTGTATGAGCTTCTACGGTAAAGAAGCGTACGGATTGTACAGCAAGTTCTCTACTAAAGCAGTTGCACATACCATTAAAACTTACTCTGATTTCACTATCCCTTATCCGTACCCGGTAGCGCAAAGTGTTGAGGCTGCAAATGGTATGGAATACCCAATGATCTGTTTCAATTATGGTCGTACGGAGAAAGATGGTACCTACAGTGAAACTTCCAAAAATGGTATGCTCGGCGTAATCATCCACGAAGTTGGCCACAACTTCTTCCCAATGATCGTAAACAGTGACGAGCGTCAGTGGACCTGGATGGATGAAGGCTTAAACTCTTTCGTAGAATATCTTACTGAAGAGCTTTGGGATAACAAGTTTCCAAGCAAAAAAGGTCCTGCATATACCATTGTAGACTACATGAAATTACCAAAAGATCAGCTTGAGCCAGTAATGACTAACTCTGAGAACATTGTACGTTTTGGTCCGAATGCTTATTCTAAGCCTGCTACAGCGTTAAACATTCTTAGAGAGACGATCATGGGTCGCGAGCTGTTCGACTATGCTTTTAAAGAATATGCAAGAAGATGGGCTTTTAAACACCCTACCCCTGCGGATCTTTTCAGAACAATGGAAGATGCAAGTGGCGAGGATCTGGATTGGTTTTGGAGAGGCTGGTTCTACAGTACTGACGCTTGTGATATCTCACTGGATTCCGTGAAGGTTGCAAAACCGGATTTCAATGGCAAAGTGCCAGCACCGAGGTCTATGACTGCACGTGTTGATAAGCCTGCTGTAAACGCATTTGAAGATGTTTCCAAGATCAGAAACCGTGAGGACAAACGTATTGTATTCTACACCGATCAGGATAAAAATGCAAGAGATTTCTACTGGAGATATGCCCGTGGCCTGGAGAAAGTTGATACTACCGCACAGAAATTAGAATTCGGTCGTCAAATCGAGCAATTATCTTCTTCAGAGCAGGCTAAGTATGCTGGGAAATACTTTTATGAAGTAAACTTCAGCAATAAAGGCGGCCTAATTATGCCGGTAATTGTCGAGTTCACTTACAAAGATGGTACGAAGAAGATCGACCGTATTCCTGCACAAATCTGGCGTCATAATGAAAACAACGGCTCTAAATTCTATGTTGAAGATAAAGAAGTTGCTTCCATTAAGTTAGATCCAATGCGCGAAACTGCAGACATCGATGAGTCTAACAACGTTTGGGGTGGCGAGGCTAAACCTTCAAAATTCCAGTTGTTTAAGCAGAGTGGGGCTACTGCCGCAAGAGGTCAGTCCGTAGGAACAAACCCGATGCAAAAGGCGATAAAATAAAATGCTTTAAAGCATAAAAAGGTCCGGATTTACATATGAATCCGGACCTTTTTATTTTAACTGGGTAGCAACTTTATGGCTAGTGATATCAATTCGTTATAGTGCTGCAGGCTCCTGATTAGCGACAGACTGTTCCAACTGGGTGTACCATTCCTGGCCGTATTTCCGAATAAGTGGTCCCTTCAAGAACTGATATACAGGAACCTTAAGCTCACGTCCAAAGCTGCAGGCATCACTGCAAATACTCCAACGATCGTAGTTTAATACATCAAATTCCGGATATTGCGTGATCCTTATTGGATAGAGGTGGCATGAGATCGGTTTGGGCCAATCAACAAGACCTTGCTCGTAAGCCTTCTCGATGGCACATTTCGTAATGCCATTTTCAAAGGTTACATAGGCGCATTCCTTGTTTCCATCAACACATGGGGTGGTCAAGTCACCATCCAGATCAAGCACCGATGTGCCATATGCTTCAATGGCAGCAATACCGCGTGGTGCGAGCAAATGTTTAATTTTTGGGTAGATCTCCTCAAGGATTGCCTTTTCTGCATGTTCCAGTGGTGCACCAGCATCCCCTTCAACGCAGCATATTCCCTTGCACTTATTTAAATTACACACGAAGCTTTCTGAGATCACGTCTTCGTGCACAAGGGTATTTTGTACTTCTATCATATTTAATCGATTTTTGCAAGCGGATACTTTAATCCGGTTGCTGATGAAATTTCCATGGTAACAGCACCAACAAGAATTTCAACCTGGGCCTTTACGGGCACTCTGTTGCCATCATCTGTTATCCACAGGTGTAGTTTACTATCTTTCCTGAAAATCCGCCCTGGCTGAATAGAAGGGCTAAATTTCAGACATTTGATTTTACCCAAATTGGTCTTGATAACTTCACGACCAACAAAAGCGATTTCCAACTGACTGATCTCGTTACCGAGAAAGTAGTTAAGCTTGAACTTCTCCCCAATCTTAAGCTTTGAGATATCCAGACTTCTCGAAAAATAATAAGCAGAAACAAGATCAAAGGTCTGGTTAGTTGGGCCGGTAAAAGTACCACGATTTGACACCACTTTCCTGGTCTTTTGATTGAATCGCGCCTTATCAGTCCTGCGATATCCACCCTCACGAATGTTTTCCTGATAAAAATAAGGCGTCAGAGTCTCCTGGTCGATATAGGAGTCATAGTGATCCCTGATCTTGTAAAAAACATCAAATGTACCCGATGTCCGTCCGTCAACTGACAAGTGATAGGTAGGTCTTTCCTCAAAGTTCAGATCAGACTTCAATACCTTCAATGTACCCTCTGCAGCCGTAATAAAGCCGTACTTTAATTTGTAGTTCAGCACCTCTCCCGGCTGAAACACACGTTCCGCTTTCACGGGAAGTTCTTGTGCGAGGATTTGAAAACCAAATAAGCTGAAAGAAAGAAAAAGAAGGAGTTGTCTCATGCGAGCGTTAATCAAAAAGCTTTCCAATTAATCCTTTCGCTTAAAGATCGGCACTGTAGAGCAGGGTTCGCCGTACATGATGCTTTTTGCGACCCTACTTAACTGTCTGGTAATTTCTACATAAGCAAAGACCGGGATGTCAATGTCTGCACAACCTTTCACCACCACCCGCTCGTTAGCATAGGCACTAAAATCGATATTGGATAGCGCCTTATGTAATAGTATTGCTTCTAACGTTTCCAGACTTCCAAAAACAAGCTCGTTAACATATGGACTGAGGCGATTGGATAGCAACATATAGGCCCAAGTAGGCACAATTGCATCCGCAGAACAAGTAATGGCAACGTTCTTTCCGGCATACTGCGACCAGTCATGCGTCTTAATAAACTCACGGAAATCTTTCTCCCGTAAGATCAGACCATGAAACAAATTATCTTTGATGTCATAAACCAGGCGTTCGCCTTGATTATAATAAGCTTCCAAGTCTAATGTTATTAAACCACTGGATGCTACTTTGTTGACTATATTTTCCTGAATTTCCATTTCCTTTTACAAAAAAAAAACCGGAAGAGGACATCTTCCGGTTACAAAATTACATAAAATAAGATTAATAGAATTTCACCCTATTGTCTTTTATCTTCACTCGGTCTTTTAGGGCCTGGAATGCAGCACTGAGGGAACGCTGACCTACAGAAAGTGCCATTGTTTCTTTTTGCTTGTAGGTGTTTGCTAATGGAGCAGGAGCACTGAAGCCAGTTGCCGCGTATACATACACGCCGCGGTCACCGTCAACTGGTCCGCCGAGCTTGTTTACTGCAGTCCCGAATACCGCTCCGATCAATTTATTTTCTTGAGCTGCCCCTGGAAGGATAGGGTTAGCAAAAACTACATTCTGTACTGGTGTAACCGCTTTACCTAATTTCTGTGCAACCTGGTTAATGTTTGAAGCACCTTTAAGGGCAGCATTCATCTTCTCAGTTAGCATTTTAGCTTTAACGGCATTGATCACCATTGGCTCAATATCCTTCTTAACAGCTTCCATTGGTAATAAGCCCTTTGGGCGTATCTCAGTAACTTGAGCCACAACGTAAGCACTCTCCATTTGGAACACCTGATCTAATACATCACCTTTTGAAGCATCAAATGCGGCCTTGATGATTGGTCGTGGTGTATCTAAGCCTGGAGCATAACCTTGGCTACCGGTAATCTTATCAGCTACGGCTACAGTATATCCGTTTTTCTTTGCAGCCTCAGCGAAGTTCTTGCCATTAACTTCAGCAAGGAAGCTTGTAGCTTTCTTATAGGCAGCTTCTTTGGTCTTGCTGCTTGGAGCAAGGTTCTTCTCAATATAAGCCAGTTTCACCACTTTAGATGAACCGATCTGTTTTTCAATTTTGATAAGGTGTACACCGAATTGCGACTGGACAATTTTAAGATCTCCAGCCTGACCGTCGAAAGCAGCATTTTCAAATTCCGGAACCATTTGTCCACGGCTGAAAGTACCTAATTCACCACCCTTATCTTTAGATCCGTCAACACTATATTGAGCAGCAAGCTGCGCAAAATTACCGCCTTTTTGAATTAAGATTTTAAGTGAATCGGCAAGCTTGGTCGCCACATCAACACCCCCAAGGGTCGCTGGGTTTAAAAGGATATGACTTGCTTTAACAGAATCCGGTGAAAATCTTGCGTTAACAACCTTAGCAAGTTTGTATGAGCCACCAGATAGAACCGGACCATAAATGCTACCTGCAGGCAAGGCAAATACTGCTGAGTCAACAGCCGGATCAAGTCTGCCTTTTGTCATGTAGGTAAAAGGAACTTTTACATCAGAGTTCACAGCTGCAAACAATGAATCATTTTTGGTGTCACGAAGATCTTGTGCTAATTTATCAATTTGCTTACGGATTGCCAATGAATCTGCTTTAGTAGGATTGATGTTGAATGAAACATAGTGAAACGTTCTGGTTTCAGAAGGGTTTTCAAACAACTTCTTGTTTTTAGCATAGTAATCATTGTAGTCCGCATCTGTGGCTTTTACACTTGCATCAGCAATGCTTGCATAATCAAGCGTTACGTAATTGAAGTTTGCAAGTTTATTTCTGTTGATGTATTCCTCATTGGCTTCAAGTGAAGTCACATATACAGAATTCTTAACCAGGTTCGCGTATTTTTGCTGTAATGCTTGTTTTTCAATTTCAGCCTCAAGAAGGTTCCATTGAGCTTTAAGCTCAGCATTTTTTTGTGCTTGTTTCAATGAACCGATTACAGCGGAACGGTCAACTTGACCAGTCTGTGGGTTACCGAAGTACTGTACGATCAATGGACTTGGCTTGTTGCCTTGATAAAGATCAAAAAGCTCATCACCAGAAATGGATAATCCCAAGCGATTATATTCTTTGGTAAGAACAATACCGGCAACCTCAGTGTTCCACACATTCTCAACTGCCATTGCCTGCATCTGCGGATTCGCAGCGCCATATTGCTGTCTGAATTGAGCTTCAGTTTGTTCTACCTTTCTTCCAAAGTCTTCAATGCTGATATCTTCCCCGTCCACGGTTCCAACAACTCGCTGAGACTCGGCCCAGAATGGCTTCCCTGCACTAACCGCATCACCTAATAAAAATGCAACAATTGCGAAACCGATGGCACCAATCAAAATGTAGCCAGCGCGATTACGCAAAAATGTCATTAAACCCATAATAATTTTTATTTACTTTTTTTAAGAGGGCGCAAGATACAACTTTTGGGAAAAAAAGAAAATATATAATCGTATTTGAATAAGTAATTAAAAATTAACCTTATATAGCCCTTAAATGACGAATTTTATTGGGTAAGATCACCATTGATATAGGTCTCCCCATAGGCGTTTTCAAAGTCTACCGTACTGAAATCTTCGGGTGCCGTAAAGTTCACTGCATTGATAACAGTACCGTCCGGTTTCGTGATAATTCCCTTAGGTGAGGTGAAGCGTTTTGAGTTTTGATTCCAAACCAGTTCCTCGGTATTGAAGGTAAGATTTGCATTCACCACAACCACATTTTTGCGGAAGATAGTGATTTGCTCACTCTCCTTCATAATTGCATATTCGGAAGTAATGGTGCCCTTGGAGGTTTGCGTGTCATCGAAGAACTCGATCTTCACACCTTTGGGCATTTCCTGGTAGTTTCCCCCAGACTTCGGGGTAACTTTATCCAGCACCGGAGCGAAACCTTTTGCTTTAACCTTAGCCGAGTCGCTGTAAATCACCTCAGCACCAAAGGTCCGGTTGGCTGTGAATGCCTCGTTATTTAATTTTACCGTTTCTACCTTCTTGAGGTCATCATCGTTGCATGAACTGCATAGCATAACGCTCAAGCAAGCAACAAAACCAAGATAGAAACGGTAAGTTTTCATTAGTCGAATTTAAATCTTTGGAACCAACGGTCATTCAGCGTAAATCCTAAATGGAAGTTCACAAAATTCTCCTGGATCAAACCGTTGTTTAAGCTACCACGTTTACCAATTTCAGTTGCGAAGTTGATCTTATAGAAGGTTCTCCTAGTTGGTGATGGCGCTAAAGGGAAGCCCATACCAAAGGTCACGGAAGACTGTTTGATGTCCTGATCATTCAGTTTCACATACGTTTTATCGTAGTTAAAGCCAAGTCGATAATCTACACGATTCCAATAACTACCAATAGAAGTGATATCCGGTGTGATCTGGCCACCTACAGAAAAACCATAGGTATCCTGAAGTTGCTGGTTAACGTCGCCGATAGATAAGTCAGACCATTTACCACGACGGTAGTCGGCACCAATAACCCAAACATTATACTTCTGCAAGGAAATACCAAAATTGTGTGTTAAAGGTAATTGTAATTTTGACTTAGCACCCTGGATATTAGAAACGGTATCTAAAGCCGTTAGTTCATCACCAGTGGTTGGATTTTTAAGGTATTGGGTGGCAACGATTGAGCGTGTAGAATTGATCTTTGAGTTAGAAGAACCTGAGTAACCAATCGTAAACGAAGTTTTACTGTTGAAAGGAATGTTGTACTGTAGACCGTAACTAAAAGCTACGCCTCCAATACTATTCTTGGTTTGCAATCTGGCATTCATCACATTTGTGTTTCCGGTTGCATCTGTTTGGTTAACCATTTCTGAAGAACTGGTTTGCAGCATATTACCGAAGATATATTCGGCATTGGCACCTAGACGAAAGTGATTACCGATCTGGAATCCATAACCAATATAAGCCTTGCTTAACCCGCCCTCACCAGAGTAAATGTAATCTACTGGTTCTGAACTTGCACCACCGGGTGAAGTAAAGGTAGAGCGGTTGATAAATTCATAGCCAAGCTCAGAATAAGGTAAAACACCTATGCTAAATGCCGAACCACGACTAACCGGGAATGCAAGGGCCACGTGATTCAAAGTACCATTAAAACTACGTTCACTTGCATCACCTTTCTTGAGGTTCATGATTGTTCCGCTTGCACCAATGTCAGCAGTCGTAAGTGAAATACCTGCATATGAAGCAGGATTTTGCATATTGATATTACTATAGCCTGTCGGACTAAATATTGCTGTTGATATACCACCCATCGCCTTATATTGTGGCAAGACCATGGGTTTTATATTTCCAAGCCCATATCTGGAATATGGTGACTGTGCGGTCACCTGAGCTTTTGCCGCTGTGCCGAAAAGCAGTGCAATTACAGCTGCGGTATAATTTATCTTTTTAAACATATTCAAATGCTATGACTTCATTTAATCCTTTAAGTACCAGGTATGGATCATGAATCAGTTGGCCGGCAAAGATGCTGTTTTTAAACTGCTCCAGCAAAAACTGCGAATCACCACCGGTAACCATGACCTTCAACGTGTTATTCTCTTTATATTTCTCTACTATAAAACCTTCCAGTTCATTTCTTACCCCTTGCAAAACACCAGAGGTGATGGCGGTCTCGGTATCTGTACCAGCGGGAATAATATAGTCATGACTCCATTTCACAAGTGGTAGTTTGCCAGTATAATGCGCCAGTGCATTGAACCGCATTTGGATCCCGAGGCTAATGCTCCCACCAAAATAAGTCGCTTCAGCATCGAGGAAATCATATGTTATGCACGTCCCCATGTCAATTATAAAACTTTGCTGCCCTGCATTTAATTGCTGAACAGCTATAAGTTTCGCCCAACGGTCAAGCCCTAAAGTGGCGGCCGATCTATAATGGTTATGAATACCTGTATTCTTCTCCACGGAAAATGGAACATACCGCGTTGCCGATTGCAGGAACGCTACCAGAGCATCCTGAGCATGATTAACATTAGATATGATGGAGTTTTCAATCTGATATTCCGTAATCAAACCACTTATATGTCTTACCTCAAGTACAGGAAAAACTTGGTGAAAAAGCAGCGTTCTGTCGTTAAATACAGCTACTTTACTGTTCGTATTACCAATATCAATTGTAAGATTACGCATTCACCATTCCAAGAATGGATTCAAATATGATCAAACCATCCTGATTGTCCAAAAGCGGATCTGCAGCACGTTCGGGATGCGGCATTAAGCCAAAGACATTCCTTCCAGCATTACAAACCCCAGCAATGTTACCAATTGAACCGTTAAGGTTCGATTGGTAACTTAGATCACCATTGGCATCGCTATATCTGAATAACACACTGTCGGTATCGTTCAGCATCTTAATGGTATCCGCATCTGCAAAATATTGGCCCTCACCATGCGCAACAGGAATCTTAAGCAATTTATCCGGATTAGCCAGCCTGGTCAACATACTGTTCGTCGTAGCAACTTTCAGATAGCTGTTTCTACAGATAAATTTCCTGTTCTCATTATGCAGTAATGCACCTGGTACAAGGTTCGCCTCCGCAAGAATTTGGAATCCATTACAAATACCCATTAGGTAACCGCCATTGTTGGCGAAGCGTACAACCTCCTGCATGATCGGAGAAAAACGGGCGATCGCACCAGACCTCAGGTAATCACCGAAAGAAAATCCACCTGGCAAAATGATAAATTCTGCACCTTGCAAATCATGATCTTTATGCCACAAACGAACTACTTCCTGACCAAGAATATGCTCTAAAACATAAATTACGTCCTGATCGCAATTGGAACCGGGGAATACTACTACGCCAAATTTCATGATACAAAGCTATCAATCTTTAGCAAGTTTCAAGGGGTCAAATTGTTAAAAAAAGTTAAACGAACAAAAAGTACTGTATAGCAAGAACCAGTATCAGGAACAAACTTTCATAGAACCAGCGCTTACTTGCATTCGCAAAATAGTAGGCCAGCAATACCGCTCCCGGAGGTACGCAAAGCAGAAAGTGATAGAGCCGGAAGTTAGGTTTTGTATAGAAACTTACAATCGCACAGATGAACATGAAGAACAACATCTGGAAGCTTTTTCGGGTAATAATGAAACTCCGGAAGAAGCTTTCACGTAACTGAATGATCGCCAGCACCATCATTACACTCACCGGCACAAGCACCAGATAATCATTGTAATTGATTTTAAACGTTGATGGGAACTTGTTCGTCAAGGGCAACCAGATCTTATAAAACATCCCCAGATTGTCGTTTAGGTAATAGAAAACTCCAAGAAAAAAGAAAATCGTAATGAATCCTACAAGTCCAGACACCCACTCCCGCCAGCTGAATGATCTGTACAACAGGAGCGAAAGCCAAAGCATCAGAAGCATTACAATGAACGGGAAATAAATAAGCGTACCAACCGCGATGATCATACCGATATCAAACATGATCATAATGACATTCTGTGACTTCCCGATCTTCAACAATTTATCCATCATCCAGATCAATAGAAAGTTACAGATCAATGCTGGACTTAACACCAAAAAAGGCATGAATAAACTGGAACCGGTAATGTAAAGTAAGGCGGGTAGATATCCTGGTTTCGGTAATAATCCGTGGTTATTGATGATAATATTGAAAATCACTGCCTGTATGAAAAGTACAAGACCCGCAACAAGAATGTTAGATGTTGGACTGAAAGCACCTTGCAGCGGTATCTGGATGAAAAACTTGGCATAAGGCTCAAGAAATTCAAAGCTGAGTTGCTCAGGTACATCCACTAATATTGCTAGTCGCATAAAGAAAGTATACACGAAAAGCAGCAATAAATTAATGGGACTGGATGTTCTGAACTGGTTAATCATGCACAAAGATACTTAATCAAATTACCTAGAGAACTGTTTAACCAGTCGATCAACCACCTGAGTTGTTTCATCCGGATAGTTGAATTGAAGAACCGGGCCCGAATGCACCCACTGTTTAAGCACCGGCAACCAGTTTTTGTTACTGCCCCATATCACCGGTACACCAAATTTCTTGAGTGCGAAAGCATTACACTGCTGTTCGTACTGGTATTTCATAGGTACCACCAGCAACTTTTTGCCAAGGAATAACGCTTCCGCAGGCCCTTCAAAACCTCCGCCAGTCAACAAACCCTGGCAACTTGCCAAGCTCGCATTATATCTCTCATTATCAATACAATTGACCTGCACATTCCCGATTCGGTAGTTCTTAATAGCATGTTTAGAGAACACCTGCCATTGTGTATTTGGAACTTGATGCAACACAGGAATCAAAAACTTATCATCGATTGCCGGCAGATAGACCGTGTAATGCCCATCATCAGAGACCTTCAGGTTCCGGATCTGCGAACGGATCACTGGTGTATTTATGAAATGATCGTACTTGTCAAAGTGAAAGCCTACATAAAAGGTCGCCGGCGCATAATATTTAAGCACCAGCTGCGCCCAGTCAATACTTTTTGGCTTTGGCACCTGCGGTGATTGGAATGATGCTTGGTGACTTAGTCCAACGCTTTCAATACCACGCCGCTTACAGGCCCATGCGGTTACCGGTTCAAAATCGTTAATGATCAGGTTATAATCTTCAAGAGGCAGCTTGCTCATGTCACGGACAAACCTGGGCAGATTCATGCTGCGCCAGGTTTCATAATGATTTACACCACCCTTCTTACCAAACACGAAACTGAAGCCGTGCAGTTCATATTTGACATTTTCAATCAAACTTACATCCGCTTGGGTGCCGCTGATCAGCAGGTCGAGATCACCATATTTTTGCAGTAAAGGGACGATCTCTCTCGCACGGCTAATATGCCCGTTTCCAGTCCCTTGAATTGCATATAAAATCCTCATTAAGCATCAATTCCGAACATCCAGACTAAGCTACCAGAACTTCGTCTTTACGCTTCTCAGTATAAACTGCAAAACCAAGAAATGCAAGCAGCAGTATACTGCCCGCCATCGAAAGCTTCTCTCCCATATAGTAAGATTCTGGTTCAAACTTGAACTCTACCGTATGATTACCGGCCTCCAGTTGCGCAGCACGTAACACATAATCTGCACGGAAGTAAGGCTTCTTTACTTTATCAATATACATGTTCCAACCTTTGTCGTAATAAATCTCCGAGAAAACGGCAATTACGTCTGTCGGAGAGCTGTACGAATAAACCAGGTGATCCGGGTGATAACTATCCAGCTTAATCATTGAAGTCGCACCCCCAGGACCAACACGTTTAAGGTCAATTAGGGATTTATATTGTTGGTCAACGATAGCCTCACGCTTAGGATCAAAGCTACTGATGGCCTTCATTTCCTCATCTGCATCTTTGGCAAACTCGATCTTCTGCACAAACCAGGCATTCCCCGCAGCTGTGTTATTTCTCGACATCTTATATGCACCAGTCTGCTGGTCTTGTGTAATGATGTATTTTGTATTTAGCATATCAAGCACATCCTGATTGACACTTTTTGAGAGCTGCTGATCGATTAGCTCCTGATAGCGCTTAAGCTTTGCAGCGTGGTAACCGCCAACTGTCTTGTGGAATTGTGATGCGCTGGCATCCTGGAAAGTTGAAATAGTAAGGTCCATCACCCTGAAGTTAGGGTCCTTGTCCGCCAAAATAAAGGTATCCACATCCCTTGCCTGGAAGTGGTTTGCAAGGTCATTCTTATTCGCAAAATTATCTTTGTTCAAATACCGGCGATCAACCTGCCACATATCGACTAATACAAGCAGCCCGATCAAAGCGTATACAAATTGACTGTTCATCTTTTTAGTGAACAGTGCCCAAAGTAATCCGTATGCAAGCGCAATAAACAACACGCTGCGTAAAGCATCTGCACGGGCAATGTCTACGCGGTCAGCGATCAATGCATTTGCAATATTCTGCGCCATACCCCGGTTATTTTGCATGATCTGGGTTAAAGCATCCAGGATCTGTGGATGGGTAGAACTTGTAAAACTGAATAACGCAGTCGGCATAATGGCAACGAGTAGGGCGAAACCACCAGTGATTGCTCCAGCAATGGTTAACTTTTTAACTAAGATTTTTTGTTCAAACTTGCCATCCTCTACTTCACGCAATGCAATGAAAGCCAGAACCGGAACCATTAAACCCACAATCGCAAGAATTGATTCCACTGCACGGAACTTATTGTATAAAGGAAAGTAATCGAAGAAAATATCCGATACTAATGGGAAGTGACGCCCGAAAGAAAGCAGCATAAAAAGTACTGTAGTACCAAGTACCCACCATTTCAATCTGCTCTTCACCACCAAAAGGCCAAAAACAAAAAGGAAGCAAATGATCGCACCAAAATAGTACGGACCTGAGGTACCTGGCTTTTCACCCCAGTACTGTTGCATACCAAGCTGACCGGCAAGTTGCTGAATTGCAGGTGTTGGATCTCCTCCTGTAACTTCTGATAAGGTTTTATACAAGTGACTCTCGGGTTTCACAAGCTCATTGATACTTGTTGCACCGCCATATAGATTAGGAATAAGGAAGGTAAAACTTTCGCCCACCCCCTGACTCCAGCCATAAGCATAGTCCTTCGAAAGTCCATTTTTTTCTTCAGCTCGGTCGGTTGTCAGATTCGACTTCCCGCGGTTAGACTCTGCACCATATTCGTAGGTTGTCCAAAGTGTTCCTGCATTCACCATCAATGCGATTACCGCACCGACTGCGAGAAAACCCAAGCCTTTACCAAGAACGGCAATGCGCTTTGATTTAAATGCATGGTAAAGCTCGATACCGATAAATATCAGTAATGCAATCGCCAGATAGTAAGTCATCTGAATATGGTTAGCCCTGATTTCCAGCGCCATAAAGAGAGCAAATAAGCTCCCACCAAGCCAATAGCGGCCTCGCATGCTCATGATTACACTAGCTAGAATTGGTGCACAGAAAGCAATAGCTAATGCTTTATTGCTGTGCCCTGCAGCAATGATAATAAAGTTATAGGAGGTGAAAGCGAAGGCAATCGCACCTGCAGCAGCAAGAAAGGGATTAACTTTTAGCGTACAGAACAAAAGATATGCACCTAAAAGATATAATAACACCACATCTACCGGATCCGGAAGAACAGTTTTAATGAAATTGATGCCATGTGAGGCTATATTCATCGGGTATTGCACCCAAATTTGATAAGCAGGCATACCACCGAACATCTGGTTGGTCCAAAGAGGGCCCTTACCATCCTTTTCTTTGTAGTCCATAATCTCTTTTTGCATCGCCTTGGCTTGTAAGACATCGCTTTGAGCTGGCGCTTTACCCGATAATACCGGGCTGAAATATGCAAAACAGATGATTATGAAAAACGCAACGATGGCCAGATGTGTGCCATTCCTTTTAAACCATGTATTCATTAAAGGGTAGTTTATTTTAAATCTAACCCCAAAAATATAAAAAGGTAGGAAATAAGCGCCTAAATGAAGAATTATATAATATTATTTAACTTCTTCATATTCCACGAAATCACCGAGTTTATCAGCATTGCCCTGCTTAGGTTGCGGGGGTACATAATCGATCGTGATGGACCCCTCGGGAGTCCGTCTGCGCTGCTGCTGCCCTTGCTGCCTAGGATCAGCGGCAGACTGCTGCATTTTACTGAACATATTTTTTAGCACAAGTGGAAAGATCAGTCTCAGCAATAGCCTGATCAACCAAAGCACCATTATCGTGATAAATATAAATTTAATTAACCCCATGTCTCAAGATGTGTGTTTACAAATATGACGGATATGAGTCGTCAATATTACAGCTTTTTGGTATTTATTGCATTACAATTACACTCGCAATAAGTGCACCAGATTAGTCTTCTTCTAGTATTTCAGCTACCCGTCCTACCTGTCCGTCCTCAAGTCTCACCTTAATTCCTCTGGAATGATAAGGTGCTGATGTTAAAAGATTTGCAACGATTCCTTCCGTAAGTTTACCTGTTCGCTGATCCTTTTTAAGTATAATATTTACCGCCAATCCTGGGTAAATGTCTTTTCTGTTCCTTCCGTCCATATTATTTTGAAAACCGTTCCCCAAATATCTTTTCCATGGCAAACATCTCATCACGAAGCCTTGCCGCCAGCAGGAAGTCCATCTCCTTGGCTGCTTTTGCCATGTCTTTCTTCGTCTTATCTATTGCTTTCTGCATTTCAGGTTTACTCATGTACTGTACCACAGGATCTGCAGCAATACTTACCTCATCGACCTCCACATAAGCCTTCGCACTTTCATTTTTGTCGGCGAAGTTAAGCATTGAGGTTTGTTGAATGATCGCTTCCTTGGATTTTCCAACAGTCTTTGGCGTGATACCGTGTTCCAGGTTATACCCAATCTGACGCTCCCGCCTCCTGCTTGTCTCCTCAATAGTCTTTTCCATCGAGTCCGTAATCCCATCGGCATACATGATCACCCGGCCCCGGTCATTCCTTGCTGCACGGCCAATAGTTTGGATCAGGGAGCGCTCCGAGCGTAAGAAGCCTTCTTTATCTGCATCCAGAATTGCTACTAGCGACACCTCCGGCAAATCAAGTCCTTCCCTTAACAGGTTGATACCGATGAGCACATCAAACTCGCCCAACCGCAATCCCCGAAGAATTTCCACGCGTTCCAGTGTCTTCACTTCTGAGTGAATGTACCGAACCTTAATGTTCAAACGATCCATGTACTTGGTAAGCTCCTCAGCCATCCTTTTGGTCAGCGTCGTCACCAAGACCCTGTCGCCCATTTTAATCGTCTTATCAACCTCATCCAGCAGATCATCAACCTGGTTAATTGCAGGACGTACCTCAATCTCCGGGTCCAGTAGACCTGTCGGCCGGATTACCTGTTCAATCACGATACCCTCAGACTTCTGTAACTCATAATCAGCAGGCGTCGCACTCACATAGATCGTCTGTGGGGCCAAACGCTCGAACTCATCAAAATTTAATGGCCTGTTGTCTAGCGCTGAAGGCAATCTGAATCCATATTCCACTAGAGACATCTTTCTGGAGCGGTCGCCGCCATACATCGCCCGGATTTGTGGCACGGTAACGTGGCTCTCATCAATTACCATCAGGTAATCATCCGGAAAATAATCCAGCAGACAGAATGGGCGCATACCAGGTGACCGGCCGTCGAAGAACCTGGAATAATTCTCAATACCCGAGCAGTAACCCAATTCCTTCATCATTTCAATATCGAAGTTCACCCTTTCTTCCAGACGCTTGGCTTCGATTAACTGACGATCATTGATCAGTTGATTTTTCCTAACCTCCAGCTCTTCCTGTATCCCCCAGATTGAGGCGGTAAAACGGTCTTTTGGTGTCACAAAAAGGTTTGCCGGGTAGATAGCCATATCCTCCAGCTTTTCGATAGTTTTTCCGGAAACCGGATCAATCACCGACAGCTCTTCAATATCATCTCCAAAAAAAGAAATCCGGTAAGCATTATCCAGGTAAGCCGGATATACATCCACGGTATCCCCCTTTACACGGAAAGTTCCACGTTTAAATTCATTGATTGTACGTGCGTAAAGAATTTCTACCAGGCTGTGGAGAAAGGAATTCCTCGATATACGGGTTCCAACTGCGAAGCGGAACACGGATCTTGAAAAGTCTTCAGGATTTCCCATACCATAGATACAGGAGATGGACGATACCACGATAACGTCCCTACGACCAGACATCAGTGCTGATGTAGTCCGTAAACGCAACTTTTCGATCTCTTCATTAATGCTAAGATCTTTCTCAATATAAGTATTGCTGCTAGGCATATAAGCCTCGGGCTGGTAGTAATCGTAATATGATACAAAATAGTTTACCGCATTATTCGGAAAGAATTGCTTGAATTCTCCATAAAGCTGTGCAGCAAGGGTCTTATTATGACTTAAAATCAGTGTTGGTTTTTGAGTCTGCTCAATAACATTGGCGACAGTAAAGGTTTTTCCGGATCCAGTAACCCCTAAAAGGGTTTGATAGTGTTCATTATTATTTACACCTTCAACCAGCTGTGCTATCGCATTTGGCTGATCGCCTGTAGGTTTATAGTCTGATGCGAGTTTAAATTTCATAGATAATCAAAGATAAGGAATATTGAGATATTGGATTATCGTCTTAATATCCTAATTTTAGGGGACTTTAAACCAGCCTATGATGTTCGAACTAAGTAAAGTCAATTCAATTGCAAACACCTATATCGCTGAATTAAGGGATGTCAGCATCCAACGTGATCCTGCACGTTTCAGACGAAATCTCGAACGCCTGGGCGAATTCTTTGCCTTTGAGATCAGCAAAACACTAAAATACGGTGAGTCCGAAACGCAAACACCCCTGGGGATCGCACAAACCAAAACTTTACTGAACTCTCCGGCATTAGGCACCATCCTTCGTGCCGGGCTTCCCCTGCATGCGGGCATGTTGAATATCTTTGACCGCTCAGACTCCGTGTTCGTTTCTGCTTACCGGAAAGTCCATACGGGTGGAAGCTTCACCATACAGATTGAGAACATCTCCACTCCTGACCTTACGGACCGCATACTGATTATGTCCGACCCCATGCTTGCAACCGGGCTAAGTATGGTAATCTGCTGTAAGGAACTATTAGCAAGATTCAAGCTCAAAGAGTTGCACATTGTCGGACTAATTGCAAGTGCTGAAGGCGTGCGGCACATACAAGCTAACCTGCCACAGGCAAAGCTCTGGGTGGGTGCCATTGATGAGGAGATGACCAGCAAGTCGTACATTGTGCCAGGACTTGGCGACGCCGGTGACCTGGCCTACGGTAAGAAACTATAATGATTAAACACATCTTTTTCGACCTGGATCATACGATCTGGGATTTTGACAGGAATGCTGAAGAGACCCTGATGGAACTCTACCAGCATTATAAACTCGATGAGCTTGGACTCAGCTCTGCGGAGGAGTTCATCCTGAACTATACACTGAATAATCACGCACTTTGGGCCGATTATCACATGGGGCGGATCAGCAAGGAGCTACTACGGGCAGAGCGTTTTAGAAAGACTTTTATCCAGATGGGCATTCTGCCCGAGCAGGTTCCGCTGCAGTTCGAAGATGATTACGTACGTATGAGTCCAAACAAGACAAACCTCTTCGAAGGATCTATAAAAGTCCTTGAATATCTTCAACAACGCTACCAGCTGCACATCATCACCAATGGATTTAAAGAAACGACCATCACAAAAATGACCGTTTCGGGTTTAAATCCATATTTCAACAATGTGATCATTTCTGAAGATGTAGGTTTTAATAAACCGCATCCTTCCGTTTTCCAGTATGCACTTGAAAAGGCCAAAGCAGTCCTTGGAGAAAGCATCATGATTGGCGACAGCCTGGAAGCTGACATTTATGGTGCAAAGAACTTTGGTATGCAGGCTATCTTCTTTAATCCACTACGGAAGGAGAAACCTGCAGATGTAGACTGGCAAATACACCACCTCGAAGAACTGTTACTACACTTTTAATTAAAGGATCATGAGCACCGCAGCTGTTTTCAAGTCGATAAGAGCCATAAATGAAGCTTACCGGAAAAGGATTGCAGCTGTTACTTCCGAGAAGTTCCAGCAGACTCCGCCAGATGGTGGCTGGTGCTATGCGGAAGTTTATGCGCATATCTTCGACCTCAGCATTTTATCCCTGGATGCCGTTGATCGCTCCCTGTCACCTGAAGCAAAACAACGCTCAACACCATTAATCACCAGGCTCATACTCTTTTTCGGCGCATTTCCACCAGCGTTGAAGTTTAAGGTTCCAAAGCAGTTTGAGTCACGGGTTAAAAAGATTACCATACCTGAGGCAGAAACACTCATTCAAGCTTTTGAAGATAAGCTTCAGTATTATCCGCAGCTCGTTGAGCAGGCACCTGCCCACACAAAAGCTGCACATCCCCGGCTAGGTTACCTGAATGCGGCACAATGGATGAGGTTTATAGAGATTCACCTCAAACATCACCTGAAACAGTTAAACAGAATTGACAAGCAAGATAATTTCACATCTTTGCGCTCATGAAGATTCCTCGAATCAAAGGCTTTGACGAAGATGCTTTTCAAAAATATTTAAAGAATACTGGCTGGCTAATGTTCGGGAAGATCCTGAGCATGGTAATAAACCTGCTTACGGCCAACTACCTGGGTGCTATTTCATTTGGCGACCTGAGCTTTGCCGATGCACTAACAGCGATCGTTGCCGCCGTGGGTACCCTGGGACTTGACAGCTTCATCATTCGCGAGATTATTCAGCATCCGGATAAGAAAGATGAGATCCTGGGAACCGCTCTTTATATGCGTGTTGGGGTTAACCTATTGCTGATTCCAGTGTCAATCCTGATCTACATCACCTTCCATCATTTTTCAGGCCGCACCGATCATTCCTTAACCTGGATCGTTTTTTTCCTGGCGTTTGCGTCGTTTTTCAAATCTTTCAATGTTATCGACTCCTATTTCCAGTCGCAGGTCGCCTCAAAATACGTGGTACAGGTGCAAAATGTATGTGTCATCATCTCAGCCCTGGTTAAAGTGCTATTGGTGGTACTGGGTCTACCGGTAATTTACTTCGCGGTAGCGCTCTGCTTTGATGGATTTATGCTTGCTGCAGGGCTGGTATGGATGTATCACCGGCGTGGGTTAACCATACGAAGCTGGCATTTCAAAAAAGAAAGAGCCAAGTCCTTGCTTAAGCAATCTTTCCCGCTTATCCTTTCCGCTGTAATGGTATCCATATATATGAAAATTGACCAGGTGATGCTTAAAACGGTAGGCAGTGCTGAGGTTGGTATTTATGCCGCAGCAGCTAAGCTTAGTGAAGCCTGGTATTTCATTCCGGTAGCGATCGTCACTTCCGTTTTTCCGGCCATTATACACGCCCGGAAAACCGATTTGGAACGGTACAACAAAAGGATGGGCAACCTCTACGATCTGTTGATCTTCATCAGTCTGCCTGTAGCCATCTTCATCAGCTTCTTCGGCAGTGAAATCATCAATCTACTTTACAGAAATCAACAATTTGAAGGCGCCGGACCAATGCTGGCTATCCACATCTGGTCGGGTGTATTTGTGTTCCTGGGTAGTGCCAGCACACAATACCTGCTTGCCGAGGGCTTCACGCTGGTTTCTTTTCAGCGTACTGCTTTGGGTGCTGTGTTAAATGTGGTCCTAAACTTGTGGTTAATTCCGCTATACGGCGGTTTCGGTGCATCTATTGCCACCCTCATCGCCTGCATGTTTTCGACTTTTTATCTTTTATTTTTACCTGCAACAAGGCAGCAAGGCATAATGATGTTAAAATCGCTATTTTTGATTTCTGCGGCACAAAAAATATTTAAACTTTGAGTACACTTCAAGCATTAACAACTCTTCTGGCTAAACCTCGACGGTTGAAAGCCCTACTCTCTTACGGGCATAAAGGCTACCTCAACACCGTTGGCTGGTTCCGAGCTTTTGATGAACAACAGGCAATTGACGAGAATGGCGAGCCACTACCATGGGTAACTTACTCCTTCATAGATTTCATCCGTGGAAGGTTAAATAAAAATCTCGTCATATTTGAATACGGCTCAGGCAGCTCAACACTCTTCTATGCACAACGTGTAAAAAGGGTGGTTTCCGTGGAACATGATCAGAGCTGGTACAATAAGATCCTTGGTTCAAAACCTTCCAATGCAGAAATGATCTTCACCCAGCTCAGCACCGATGGAGAATACGCACGTAAAGCAGCGAACCTGAATGAGAAGTTTGACGTCATCATTGTGGATGGCCGTGACCGGGTAAATTGCTGCAAATACAGCCTGGAAGCTTTAAGTCCGGCCGGAGTGATTGTCCTCGACGACTCGGAACGCAGTGCTTACAACGATGCGCGTATACTCTTGAAGCAAGCAGGCTTTAGAGAGCTCTCCTTTAGCGGCATCTCACCGGGCCTTTTCTACCTTAAATCTACCTCTGTATTCTACAGGACCGATAATTGCCTCTCGATATAAAACTCTATGCTAAGCGAAGACGTAAAAAGCGCCTACAACCAATTTTACAAAAACAACGATGAGACCTGGCGTATGCTAGGCGCGAAGTCAAAGGCACAGAACATCATGGATGTTTGCCGGAGCTTAAAGCCGCAGACCTTACTTGAAGTTGGTGCCGGTGACGGCAGTATACTTCATTTTCTGGACAAGGCGCACTTTGCGCCAGAACTATATGCGCTGGAAATTGCCGACACCGGTGTAGAGTTGATCCGCAACAGACAGCTCCCCAGCTTAAAAGCAGTTCAGCCTTTTGATGGTTATCATATCCCCTATCCCGACGGACATTTCGACCTGGTGATCCTGGCACATGTACTGGAACACGTAGAACATGAACGCATCTTATTACGCGAACTTAAACGGGTTGCACGTTATGTAGTTATAGAGGTTCCACTGGATTACCGCTTTGGGGTTGACAAACGTATGAAGCACTTCCTTAACTACGGCCACATCAATATGTACAGTCCTACCTTGATCCGTTTTCTGCTGCAAACAGAAGGGCTGGAGATCATTGCAGATAAAACCTCGCTAACACCAACGGAAACCACTAAGTTTAACGTGTTTGTGAATCAAAAAAACAATAAGACCTTAACCAGGGTACTTAAAATAGAGTTCGAATACCGGATTAAAAAATTACTCGGAAGCCTGCTCGGCAAGAAAAAACAAGAGCAATTCGGAAATGCTTATACCGTACTGACCAGGAATTCCAGTCAAAACCTGCAAATTTTCTAAAATGCAAAACTTCGCACCCATAGCTTTATTTGTTTATAACCGTCCACAACATACCGAGCGGACCATCAAGTTCCTTCAGCAGAACGATGTAGCTGCCGAAAGCCGGTTGTTTATATTTTCAGACGGGCCAAAAACAGCTGATGATGAGGAAAAGGTGAAGGAAGTGCGCGAGTACCTGAAAACGGTAGAAGGTTTTAAATCAGTAGAAATCATATCGCGCAAAGAAAATATAGGATTAGCCAATTCCGTGATTGCTGGCGTATCACAACTCATCAACGATTACAAACAAGTGATTGTATTTGAAGATGATCTGGTTACTTCGCCACATACGTTGAGCTACTTTAATGAAGCCTTGAACAGGTACCGCTACGAACACAAAGTGATGCACATCGGCGCATATATGTATCCCTTGAAAACGCCAAACCTCCCAGAAAGCTTTTTCTACCGAGCAGCAACGAGCTGGGGCTGGGCCACCTGGGAACGGGCATGGAAGCAGTTTGAACCGGATGTCGACGTATTGATTGCCCAGTTTGACGCGAGGATGATCCATAACTTCTCCATCGATAAAACGATGAACTTCTGGAAGCAAATGCAGGACTTCAAGAAAGGGAAGAATAATTCCTGGGCGATACGATGGTATGCTTCCATCTTTCTTAAAGGCGGCCTTACTTTAAACCCTTCCCATTCACTGGTAAACAATATTGGTCATGACGGTACGGGTGTTCATTCCGGCATAAACGATATCTATAATGTGATCGTTAATCCAAGACCCATACGTCAATTCCCCGCCACTATCAAGGAACATCCATTAGCCTACCAAGCCATAAAGAAATTTCTGGCACATAGAAAAGGATCATACTGGACCAGGCTCCTGCGCTTCGTAAAAGGAAAGTTGTCAAAGTAAATGAATGCAAGGAATAACTAAGTAGCCTGTGAAAGTCAACTGGACCTAGCCAGTGAGCTACCCGTTTATTAAAAAAAGAATTAACCAGTTTAGACGATGTACAACTTGTTGCGAACATACATACTACAAAGGTCTAGCATCAGCGAGGATAAACTGGCGTTCATATGCGGTCACTTTAAGCTTAGATATGCAAAGAAGAATGAAGTTCTATTGAATTTCTATGAAATCAGTAAGTGCTATTACTTTGTAAACAGCGGTTGTTTAAGGCTTTACACCCTCAATTCAGAAGGCATAGAGACTACGCGGTATTTTGCCTTTGCAGGTGGGTTCGGCACCGCACTTCCCAGTTTTATCGAACAAACTCCAGCACATGAATATTTACAGGCCATAGAAAAGTCGGAATTGCTTTATATCAGCAGGACTGATTTTTACAAACTGGTTGAGACAATCCCGCAATTTGCATCCATATACCTGGGCATCCTGGAGCTTGGTTTCATCACAGCGCAAAAGCGCATTTACGGATTTCAAGGTTTCACAGCATTGGAGAAGGTCAAATGGGTGCTTAATTACCAACCAGATTTTTTATTACGAGTATCGAATAAGCTAGCCGCTTCCTACCTTGGAATCTCCCCTTCAACACTAAGTAGAATAAAGGCACATATTTGATTTCTTGCTCCAGATCAACGTTTTCTTAGTACTTCAAAGGTAACTTTGCCGCTTAATTAGCAGCAAAAGCTATAACCTTAAAGCGTTTATTATGAAAAAATTGATCATAACCCTTGTACTTACCTTCGCAGCGGCACTCGTTCAGGCACAGGTGAAATACCAGCTATCCAGCCACATTCTTGATGTTTCTACTGGTAAGCCGGCACCAAACGTTAAGGTACAATTAAGTAAATTAAGCGAACAGTCAAAGACATGGATATTAGTAGACGAGAAGCTCACTAATGAAAATGGACGGATTCAGGATTTTCTAGATGATAGCAAGCCCAACAAAGGCATCTATAAGCTTACCTTTCTAGTTGACACCTATTTCAAAAGCAAAAACATGGACAGCTTCTACCCCTTCATAGAGGTCGTATTCAAGATTAAGGACGAAAAACATTACCATGTGCCAATTACCTTATCCGCATACGGTTATTCCACCTACCGGGGAAACTAAGCTTGCGGCTTGCGAGCTTCCAGGATGATATATGGTGACAACTGCTTAGAGTTAAACGGTACGAGCTTCGTAAGCACCTTTCCTGCTGTCCACACCAGCTTTTTGAATACCCTTACCGGCATGGGCTTATGCTGTTCATCTTCCAGCCAAATGCTGAAGTTACCGAAGTACTGCGCATTCACTACCTTGAGACCTGCATCCTTACAGACCTTGGCAAGCAATTCAGGATCCATGCAGCTGATGTTGTGTATCTTATAGTTTTCCGGATCAAATTGCTGCTGAAACCAACCGTTTAACGCTTTAAAGTTCGGCAAGGTTATAAACAATGTTCCGCCTGGCTTCAGGAATTGGATGTGCCGATTAATGATGTCTGCCGTGTCTACGAAGTGTTCTATCAGTCCGCATGATAGTACAAGGTCATACAGACGTTCCGGCTTATGGTTGAAAAGATCCGTTTCAATAACCTTCACATCATCCGCTTTAAGTTCGTTGGCTTCCAACAAGGAAGTAGTGATCGGTTGGTGAATAAAATAATCCAGCAAAGTTACATCCAGCTTGAAGTACTTACGCAAAAACACCGCATAGTAGCCTGGAAAGCCACCCAACTCAATGGCCGTTTGCACCTTTTGCTCCTTAATGATTCTGGCAAGCTCCTTATGGAAAAGGTAGTCTGCAGGCACGCTAACGGATAAACCTTTTTTTCGTTCCCAATAATTTACCCAAAATGCTCTGTCTGTTAAAAGATTATCCATAAAGATTCATCCATGCCTTTCAAGCGCGCTGCCTGGCATGGAGTGCTTCAAAAATACAAGATTATAGCAATCGCTAATCAATAATCTGTATTTTTGAGAAATTGAAGATTGTACACCTAAATACATACGAAGGTAATGGCGGTGCAGGTAGAGCTTGCTTACGTCTTAGCCACGCCCTGAACGCCAGCGGTGCAAGTTCGGGCGTAATGGTCTTTTTTCAATTCCAGGAAAGTACCCAAACTGGTACCTTCAGTGGGAACATCTTTCAAAAGGCTCGAGCCGTTTTCAATATCCTTGCAGAACGGTATCTGGTAAAGCTCTTTGCCAAAAACAGCAAGACGCCATTTTCACTAAGCTGGTTCGGACGAAATATCTACAAACATAAAAGTTTAAAAGAAGCAGATATCATTCACCTTCACTGGATCAATCATGGCTTTCTGTCGCCGAGAGACCTTAAGAAGCTTGATGAACTGGACAAACCCATCGTTTGGACTTTCCACGATAGCAATGCTTTTACCGGTGGTTGCCATGTGCGCTATACCTGTGAAAATTTCCATAAAGAATGCGGATGCTGCCCCTTACTTAAAAGTGGTAGCGAAAAGGACATCTCACATAAAACCTGGAAGCGGAAGAGCAAGGCCTATGCAGAACTGAACTGTCACATCGTGGCCCCCAGTCACTGGATGGCAGATTCCGTAAAGATGAGCAGTCTGATGGGTTTTCGACCGGTAACCGTAATTCCGAATACCATCGAAACGGACGTCTTCAAACCTTACGTAAAGGCAGAGGCGAAAAAAATGCTTAAAATCCTAGCTGATAAGTTCGTGCTGATGTCCGGTTTTATGCCTTCCAAGAACGATAAACATAAAGGCACCTCGTACTTAATTGAAGCCCTGAATGATCTGGCAACCAGGCCGGGTATAGACCGCGACAGGATCGAACTCGTGATCTTCGGAAACAAGGAAAATGCTGACCTCCCCGAATTTCCATTTAAGACAACTTTCCTTGGATCCATAAACAACGATACACACCTTGCGAAATGTTATTCCGCAGCAGATGTATTTGTTGCCCCGTCATTGGAAGACAACCTTCCCAACACGGTAATGGAAAGCTTGTCTTGTGCCACACCAGTCGTAGCCTTTAAAACCGGGGGCATTCCCGATATGGTGAAACACCTGGAGAATGGTTACCTCGCTGATTACTGCGATGCTGAAGATCTGGCAACAGGTATAGAATGGCTGTACCATGATGAAAATGCACCAGAAATCCAGAAGGAAGCCCGACGCTCCATACTCATGCATTTCTCCGAAGCCGTCGTCGCTCAAAAACATCTGAACCTTTACCAGTCCTTACTCGACTTACAACCCAAATAACTACAGCTACATGTTTAAACCTGTACTAAGCGTAATCACTATTGTCTACAATAATGTAAGGGACATTGAACGGACCATGTTGTCGGTGCTTAATCAAACCTACGCTAACATTGAATACGTTATTATAGACGGAGCTTCTAATGATGGTACAAAGGCCGTTATTGAAAAATACAGGAACCGTATTACGACTTATATTTCTGAACCTGACAAAGGCATCTATGAGGCCATGAACAAAGGACTTGCGCTTGCCACAGGTGATTACGTATTATTTATGAATTCTGGGGACGAGCTATACGATCCCCTTACAATTGCGTCAGTATTTTCAACGGAAGCTGATGCTGATATCTACTATGGCGAGACCGAGATGTACAACGAGGAATGGAAGAGTTTAGGTCAGCGCCGCCATACTACGCCCCTAAGGTTTACCTGGAAGAGCTTCAAATATGGAATGAGCATCAGTCATCAGGCCATCTACATCAAACGTAGCATTACTGAGCCTTACGACCTGCAATACAAATATAGCGCAGACATCGACTGGATTATCAAGGCAGCAAAAAAGGCAAATAAGATCGTGAACACGAACCGTTATGTAGCCAAGTACCTGGTAGGCGGGGTCTCCAAACAAAAGCACCTCGATAGCTTAAAAGAACGCTTTCACATCTTCAGCAAATATTATGGACTGATACCTAACCTGATCAATCACCTGGTCATTGCTTTCCGGCTTGGCTTCTATTACCTGAAACATCAACGCACCAACGACTAAAAAAGCTGGAATCATCTTCTGCCCTAATCGGATACCGGCAGTTGAAAACAAAACCGGCTTCCAATGCCAATTTCACTTTCTACCCAGATTTTTCCGCCCTGGGCCTCAATAAAGTCCTTTGAGATGGCAAGTCCAAGCCCCGATCCCGATTTATTGTTACCATCTGTGGGCACCTGGAAATACCGCTCGAACAATCGTTTTTGATACTGTTCATCTATTCCTTTGCCAAAATCCTGAACTGAAAATTCTATGTTCTTTTCAGATGCTATGATCTGGATTATTACTTTAGCCTTGTTCGGACTGTAACGTAATGCATTAGAAAGCAGGTTGACAAGCACCCAGGCTGTTTTTTCAATATCAACGTATACTTTCGGGAGATCATTCCCGGAAATTAATGTTAACGCAATTTCTTTTTGACCCGCTTGAAAGTGTACCGTCTCCATGGCATATGCTGCCAGTTTTCGTGGATCCCACTTCACGAAATTGAGCTGGAGATTTCCGGTTTCTACCTGAGAAAGGTCAAGTAGCTCACTGGTAATTTTGAGCAAACGTCCACAGTCGTCTTTAATGTGCTGCACAAGTTCTTTCTGTTCATGATTCATGCTTCCAACTCGTTCATCATCTAAAAGTTTCACACTCATTTTTATAGAAGAAATGGGCGTCTTTAGTTCATGCGATACTGTGGCAATGAAATTAGTTTTGGCTTCATCAAGTTCTTTGTATTCGGTTACGTTCTTAAGAATATATACTTCCCCCGCCGCTTTGCGGGATTGCTGGAGTACGTTATCTGACTGTTCCTCAAATATGGGGACCATAATCTCCCTGCGCTCTAACTTAAAATATGACTCTTTATGATCAGCATAAATTTTAAGCGGCTTAATGCTGGCATCTGATTGCATCACGCTACGGAGCAAATCATTTTTCCCCATTATGTCAAGTACACTGGTGCCAATAACTTCTTTTTCATCCAGGTTCAATAGCTGACCTGCTACCTGATTTAAAAACAGAATTTCTTTCTTTTCATCCAATCCGATAATCGCATCCCCCATTTGGCTGATAATAGCTTCGATCCTCAACTTTTCAGATTGAAGTTTAGCAAGGTTACTGTTTTCCCATTTATTCAGTTGCGTCGCCATTATGTTAAACTCATTTGCTAGTTCTGAGAACTCATCATTTCCTTTGAACTCCAGTCGCTGCTTGTAATTTTTTCTACTAATCGCTTTTATGGCTTCAGAGAATTCCTTTAGCGGATCGGCCACAAAGCCTGGAAAATTCACACTAAATGAAAAGAGAATCAGAAAGCACATAGATGCTGCGAACATCAGGTAAGTAGCAGCTTGTTCTATATGCTTTTGAGCAGCATCGTTCTTTTTAACTATAGCCTCCATATTTAGTTCTTCAATAATTCTGAGTTGTTGCTGCAGCTTTCGTAGTGCCTCACGAGGGTTAGTGAGGTTAGTTTCAGGACTGCTGAGCTGCCGAAAAGCTAATGCCAAAGCCAACACCGCCTGACCCTCGTTGGGTTCAGTCACATTTTGTTGTTCCAGTGAAAGCACCCTTGCAAACTGATCTATAGCTTTTCTGGAGAGTGGAAGTTCGTTATCATCCAATATGGTCCGCATTGCCCTGCTATATTTTAAGCTTTCATAATTATCCTTCAGAATAACCTTGGAGCTTACAGAAATCTCATTCATATAATAGAGTGAAACGGAGCCAAAGAAGATTACGATTACGAATAAGAATCCGAATCCAAGGCGAAGTTTATTTTTGATTTTCATATCATTGAGTATTGTGCTTATGAAAGGATGACCAGGTCAGTTTCTGTTTCTGCGATGTCTTTCAAAAGTCTACTAAATATGGCAGTTCTCATAATAACCTGTAATAAGTTAAGATGTGGTTTGCCAATACAGATTGTTGTGATCTCCTTCTCTGCGGCCACGCTGATGATGGTTTGGGTTACATCTTCACTTTTTACCTTTAAAACTTCAGCACCGAGTTCTGTTGCTAATTTAAAGTTGTTAATCAAATGCCGTTGCAAGTCAAGCTTGATTTTGTCACCTCCTTCATTACTGCGCTGGACATATAATACAATCCAGGGGGAGCGGTAATAAGAAGCCAGGCGAGCTGTTTTACGTATAATAACTTTCGCCGTTTGGTGATTCGTTGAAATACAGGCTAGAAATCTTTCAGGTCGAAGTTTAATTTGGCCGGGAACCTCCACACTAATTTTCCGCTCAAGATGATGGGCAACTTCTTTGAGCGCCAGTTCCCGCAGTTGTAAAATACGCTCAGGCTGGAAAAAGTTGTCAAGAGCAAGTTTGATCTTGCTCCTGTCATAAATTTTTCCTGCTTTTAAGCGCTCTATAAGTTCATCTGCAGTTAAGTCAATATTCACAATCTCATCCGCACGCTCAATTATTTTATCTGGCACGCGTTCGGTTACCGGGACACCAGTGATAACCTCAACTTCCTCATTTATGCTTTCCAGGTGCTGAATGTTGATTGCTGAGATCACACTGATACCGGCTTCCAAAATATCAGCTACATCCTGCCAGCGCTTGCTGTTTTTACTCCCATGTACATTGGTATGAGCCAGCTCGTCAACGATTACAACCTCAGGATGCACATTGATTATTGCATGTACATCCAACTTTTCCAATTCCTTGCCTTTATAAAAAATCTTCCTTCTTGGAATGATTGGAATACCATTTAAAAGCGCATGAGTTTCTTGCCGGTTATGAGTTTCAATATAGCCGATCTGTATGTCTATACCATCCTTCAAAAGTGCATGGGCCTCCTGCAGCATCCGGTACGTTTTACCTACACCCGCACTCATCCCGATGTATACTTTAAACTTTCCACGTCTGGATTTTTTTACCAGATCAAGGAATTTCTTCACGGATGCTGCTTTGTCGTCTTCTTCCATAATCTTATGCCCTATCTACCAAATACCAGATGACGGTAGAAATCTTTAAAATGAAACTGCAATACTTGCTGTTACCGCAGCATTATTATCCACCGGGCGCTGATTTCTTACAAAAATGGGATCCTTGCTGCTGTACGTTTTTCCTTCAAGCCTGATCACTGCATTTGGAACAGGCGCATAATCCAGGTTTAAGGAATAACCGGTAGTCTTAAATCCATTTGGTGTGCCGGTGGCGATAATGACTCCATTTCTATCCTCGTAGTACTCGACCCGTCCAGCCAATGCCCACTGGTTATTAATGGTGTATCTGGCTATTGCAACTGGAGATAACACCTCATTCTTATCGCTTATACCTCTTGCCTTTTGCTGGGTTCCATAGTCAAATCCAAGCGTGAGACCCAGATGCGCTGTGAACTGGAATATTCCATAAACATTATGATAAAATCTTCTTAAGCGTACCGAATCTGCCCCTTCTGTACCAAGGTAATTACTATAATTAAGGGTGATTTTCTCAGTCGGCTTCCATGTCAGCTGCATTCCACCAGCTGGCTGGCTGTTTCCATCCTGACGGGTGATCCTTTGCCAACCATTTAAAAAGAAACCAGCTGCGGTAAGCTTGCCATCAGCGGTAACATAGGTCAATTTTGCACCAGACTCATAATAAGGTGTGTTTTCTGAAGAAATATTTCTGGTTAGCACCCAGCAATCTTTAGCTATGGCACTTTCAAAACCAATATGTGAAGCAAAAACACCGGCATCTAGCCAAAGATTGCTGGAATGAGAAAGCTTTACTCCTGCATTTGCTTCAAAGATATTTTTAAGAACGCCAGGTTCAGCTGCAAGGTTGGCGTTGGCGTAGGTTCCTGCCATTACCGCAAGGTTAGCCCTTATCTTACCATCATCGTAACTACCTTTTATAAACCCAAGGTTAAGGTTCACCTCATTATGCCGGTTGTGAGCATATATAAATCCAGGTCTATTATTGTTGGCCGGTTTGTTGAAATCATATCCAAAGTAAGTTTCTAAATATCCGCTTACTTTCAACTTCGGTTCTTCCTGAGCAAAGGCCATAGATCCTGTAGCCAGCGCGGCTGCTAATACAAGTATTTTTTTCATTGTAATTGTTGTGTAATGGATGAGGCGTTATGTGTTTAAGCTTCATCTAAGGTTATTATTATTTTAATATCAGATTCCGCAAAGCGGCCTGTTCCTGAGGTTGGCAAACGCATTGGAGCAGGCAGCTATCGGAAATGGAGCGCGACATGACTAGTTATTGCTCAATTCATCTAAAGCAATATTTAGTTTCAACACATTTACTGATGTTGGACCAAACAGGCCAAACAAAGGACCTTGGGTATTCTTCATGACAAGTGCTGCAATCTTCTTTTCGTCAAGGTGGCGAACTGCTGCAATTCGCTTTATTTGAATAATAGCGCCTTGCTCAGAAATATTGGGATCAAGGCCACTGCCTGAAGCAGTTACCATATCAGCAGGTATATCTGATTTATTTATTCTGGGGTTGTACTTCAGCAGGGTATCAATCCGGTCAGACACTTGTTTCAGGTAGTCAGGGTTTGAAGGGCCTTTGTTCGAGCCTGCTGAGCCGGCGGCATTGTAATCAACGGCAGAAGGTCTGCCCCAAAAGTATTCTGGCCGTGTAAACGACTGACCAAGCAGGGCATAACCTACCACTTTGCCATTTTTTGTGAGCTTTTCCCCATTGCCCGCGCCTTCAGAAAGCCTCCCTGCAAAAGAGATAGTTATAGGGTAAAGAACACATAGGAGCAGCATTAATACTGCCGTTAGTCGTAGTGATTGTAAGATGTATTTTTTCATTTCTATTGTGATTTGACCTATACAAATAGGCTTACTATTAAATCGATGACTTTAATGCCGATAAAAGGCGCGATCACGCCGCCCAGTCCATAGATTAGCAGGTTTCTGCGCAATAATGCACTTGCTCCAATTGGTTTATAAGCAACGCCCTTCAGCGCCAGTGGAATTAGAATTGGTATGATGATAGCGTTAAATATCACTGCAGAGAGTATTGCGCTTTCCGGACTGTGTAAGTTCATGATGTTCAGGCGCTGCAGCGCTGGGATGGAGGCGATAAATAAAGCAGGAACAATAGCAAAATACTTGGCTACATCATTAGCAATCGAAAACGTTGTAAGCGTACCCCGGGTAATTAATAATTGCTTTCCGATTTCAAGCACCTCGATCAACTTTGTCGGATCATTATCCAGATCCACCATATTACCTGCTTCTTTAGCAGCTTGCGTTCCGCTGTTCATGGCCACACCTACATCGGCCTGGGCCAGTGCGGGCGCGTCATTAGTGCCATCACCCATCATTGCTACCAGCTTGCCTTTCGCCTGTTCTTCTTTAATGTAGTTCATCTTATCTTCAGGCTTTGCTTCGGCAATGAAATCGTCTACACCAGCCTTTTCAGCAATGAACTTCGCTGTAAGCGGATTGTCTCCAGTCACCATCACTGTTTTAACACCCATTTTTCTGAGGCGTTCAAAACGTTCACTAATGCCGGGCTTGATGATGTCCTGCAACGCTATGACACCCATAATCTTCTCATTAACTGAAACCACTAATGGTGTGCCGCCGTTGCCCGAAATGGCTTTAGCCTGATCCTCGGTTTCTGCAGGGAAGGAATTCCCGGCCTTTGTAACTATATTTCTAATTGCGTCGAATGCTCCTTTCCGCGTTCTAATGCCGTCGGAGGTATCAAGGCCGCTAGCGCGTGTCTCAGCGGTAAACTTGATAAACGTTGATCCCTGCGGTGCGGCTTTCACCTGAAAGCTTTGAGCAGTGGCCAGTTCCAGGATAGATTTACCCTCTGGCGTTTCGTCAGCCAATGAACTCATGACGCAAGCTTCAATAAAGGACCTCATCTCCACTCCTGGAGCGGGATAAAAGGCGGTGGCTTTACGGTTACCAATGGTGATAGTCCCTGTCTTATCTAAGAGCAGAACATCGATATCACCAGCGGTTTCAACAGCCCTACCCGATTTAGTGATTACGTTAGCACGCAGTGCTCTGTCCATTCCTGCAATGCCAATGGCTGAAAGCAGGCCTCCGATCGTCGTAGGAATCAAACACACGAACAAAGAGATCAGCGCTGCAACGGTGATTGGGGTATTCGCGTAGTCTGCAAAGGGCTTTAAGGTGACGGAAACAATGATAAAGACAAGTGTGAAACTAGCGAGCAGGATGGTAAGGGCGATCTCGTTTGGTGTTTTCTGTCGAGAGGCTCCCTCCACCAGCGCAATCATCTTATCAAGAAAGCTTTCACCAGGCTGGGTATTCACCTGAACTTTGATCTGATCTGAGAGCACCTTTGTTCCGCCGGTCACAGAGGATTTATCACCGCCAGACTCGCGGATTACAGGAGCAGATTCCCCAGTAATAGCAGACTCATCAATGGTGGCAATTCCTTCAATGATCTCTCCGTCTGTAGGGATTGTATCTCCTGCTTCACAGATAAATACGTCGCCTTTTCTAAGTAGACTCGATGAACGGACTTCAATTTTCCCTTCAAAAAGCACCTTCGCAGGGGTTTCTTCTCTTGTTTTTCTTAACGAGTCTGCCTGTGCCTTTCCTCTGGCCTCTGCGATGGCTTCCGCAAAATTCGCAAAGAGTACGGTCAATAATAGAATTATAAAAATGATAAAGTTATATGCAGGGGAGCCTTGTCCCTTATTATTCAAGGAGTAAACCGTTACGAAGGCCATTACAAGGGTGCCGATCTCTACAGTAAACATAACTGGATTTTTGATCATCACCCTGGGATCAAGCTTAATGAAGGACTGTTTTAATGCAGTTTGCACTAGTGCAGGTTCAAACAATTTATTTGATGATATTTTCATCTTTTGAGGTTATGTTGATATTATTTAAGCATAGTAAAGTATTCTGCAAGTGGCCCTAAAGTCAGTGCAGGAAAGTAAGAAAGGGCATTCAGGACAATGATAACGGCGAAGGTCATGAGGCTGAAAGTCATGGTATCGGTCTCAAGTGTACCTGCTGATTCCGGGATATATTTTTTTGCCCCAAGTAAACCAGCAATAGCTACCGGACCGATGATTGGAAGGAACCTGCCAATGAAAAGTATAAATCCGGTAAGTACATTCCAGAAAATATTGTTGTCACCCAGTCCTTCAAACCCTGATCCGTTGTTCGCATTGGAAGAGGTAACCTCATACAACATTTCTGAAAAGCCATGAAAACCTGGGTTGTTTAGCCAGTTCTGTGGTTGTACAGCCCAGTCTGCCGCTCCATGATTGTTGAAGGTATATCCGGCAAGTGCCGTTCCGGCCAGAATCAAAAATGGACTTAGCAGCGTGATTATAGCCGCGATCTTCACTTCCCTTGCTTCAACCTTGTGCCCAAGAAATTCAGGCGTCCGGCCTACCATTAGGCCTGAAATGAATACTGCGATGATCAGGTAAATGAAATAATTGAGTATCCCCACCCCACATCCACCATAAAAAGCATTGATCATCATGCCTAAGAGCTGCCATGCACCAGTAAGTGGCATAGTACTGTCGTGCATACTGTTAACTGAACCCGTAGAGATAATTGTAGTCACTGTGCTCCAGTAGGCTGATATGGCTGGACCAAAACGAACTTCCTTTCCTTCCATGGCTCCCGTAGCCTGGGAAATTCCCATCTTCTCTATAGCAGGGTTTCCACCCAGTTCCGAACTAATGGTAGGAATCAGTAAGAGCAGCATACCGAGGGTCATTACCCCGAAAATCATCCAGCCAAGTCTCTTGCGTCTGATGAAGATTCCAAACGCAATAACCATTGCAATTGGAATGATTACCTGTGCAACTAACTCCACCATATTAGTAATATAGTTGGGGTTCTCAAGCGGATGTGCAGAATTGACACCAAACCAGCCGCCGCCATTTGTGCCCAGGTGCTTAATGGCGATGAAGCCAGCTGCAGGCCCCCTGGAAACATTTACAGTATCTCCTTGTAAGGAGATAAATTGATCTTTGCCTTCATAGCTGGTTGGGGTACCATTGAATGCAAGGATAATAGCCATTACAAGCGACAGTGGCAGTAGCAAACGGGTAATTGACTTTACAAAGAAGTCCCAGAAGTTGCCTAAGTTTTCACTGGTTTTGTCCCGAAAGGCTTTAAAAAATACGACAGCAGCAGCAATACCAGTAGCACAGCTAACAAATTGCAGGAACATCATTACAAAATGCTGTGATAGGTAGCTTACCCCTGTTTCACCGGAATAGTGCTGTAGATTGCAGTTAACAACAAAACTGATGATGGAGTTAAAGGAAAGATCCGGTGTCATACCCGGATTGCCATCAGGATTGAGCGGCAACTTATCCTGGTGCATGAGTACAAAAAAGCCATATACCAACCAAACCAGGTTGATGGTTATAAGGGCTTTCATGTGCTGCTTCCAATTCATTTCTTCTTTTGGGTTGATTCCCGAGAGTTTAAAAATTCCTGTTTCAACAGGTTTCAAAAAGTCTGTCCAGACCTTTTCTCCAGCAAACACCTTTGCCAGGTATTTACCTAATGGAATAGCGATTACCAGCGTTAATACGTAGGTGGCTATAATTCCAAGTAATTCTGTGTTCATGTTTTTAATTAAAATTTTTCAGGATTAATCAGCACGTAAATCATATAGATAAATACGGCGGTGGCGACAAGGAATAATGCGATCATAACTTTAGATTTTTTCGAACCAGTCGATTGATTTGTAGACTGCCCAGCAGAGTGCCAGCAGTGAGAGGAATAGTGCAGTTGTTAGCATATATGTTGTTTTTTGAAAACGCCTATGCCAATCCAGGTGCCAACTTACCTTGGACCACATCCAACAACTTCACAGTTAATACATTACATGATATTTCAGGAATCTTTAAGTACTTTTTAAACATAAACACCCTTCCAAAATGGAAGGGTGTTTATCATATCGGCATTCTTTGTTGATCGTGCATAAAAAAGCCCTTCCAACATGAAAGGGCCTTACCTGGGATGTATTTTGTGTTTTACTCTATCTTATATTCCTGAATCTTGCGATATAAAGTCGTAAGGCCAATACCGAGCAGCCTTGAAGATTCCGTTTTATTTCCTCCCGTGTATTTTAGAACTTTAATAATATGCTGCTTTTCCACATCCTGCATGCTCAAAGAACTACCAGCCGGTCTCTTATTGTGGAATTCGAAGGGCAACAAATCTGGCGTAATTACACTTCCATCGGCAAGAATAACCACTCGTTCCATTACATTTTTTAGTTCCCGGACATTCCCCTTCCAGGTGTGTTCAGTCAGCAGCTGTGAAAACGCCTTATCAATCGTAAATTCCAGCTTGTTAACTTTTGCAGTAAATTCATTAAGATAATGCATAGCAATTGGAAGGATGTCCCCCCTTCGATGTGATAGTGGCGGAAGCTCAATTGAAAATACGGAAACTCTATAAAAAAGGTCAAGCCTGAATCTGCCCGATTCCGCCTCTGTTTTCAGGTCACGGTTGGTGGCAGAGATTATTCTCACATTCACCTGACTGGTTTGGGTATCCCCTACCTTGATGTAGGTCTGGTTTTCAAGTACTCTGAGTAATTTGGCTTGCATGTCTAAACTCATCTCCCCAATCTCATCCAGAAATATCGTGCCTCCATTTGCCTCTTCAAGCAAGCCTCTTTTATCCTTCATTGCTCCGGTAAAAGCACCCGCTTTATAGCCAAATAATTCACTCTCCAGAAGTTCGGGGCTAAAGCCACTGCAATTCACCGCTACAAATGGTTTTAGCTTTCTAGGCCCTTCATAGTGAATTGCCTGGGCAAAAACTTCTTTGCCCGTACCAGTTTCACCAAGGAGCAATACGTTCGTTGTGGTGCCGGCGACTTTCTTCGCCAATGCTATAGCTTCTTTAATGGCCGGGGATGTACCCAATATCGAATCAAAGCTGAACTTTCTGGTAACACTACGCTCCGAATCGCCCATTCTGAGGTTCAGCATGGCTTTATCCATGGCCTTATACATCAGGGGGATGATCTTGTCATTGTCATCGCCCTTCGTTATATAGTCGAAAGCACCATTGCGCATCGCCATCACACCATCTGATATCGTACCGAAGGCCGTCAGGTTGATTACTTCAGTGGCTGGTCTGATTTTCTTAATTTCTTTAACCAGTTCAACACCATTAAAATCAGGAAGTTTAATATCACTAACTACTACCAGGACTTCCTCTTCCTTTAATATCTTCAGTCCTGCTCTTCCCGTTTTTGCCTGGAAGACTTCAAAACCTTCCAATCCAATTATCCTTGCTAAAAGGCTGCAAATTTTTTCTTCGTCGTCAATAATCAAGACTTTTCCTTGCATAATTAATTTATGTAATCACTTTAATAGTGCTATGCTTGATGATGAAAAGAATATTTTCATTTCGAGCCTAAAGGTCTATTTCTATTTGATCCGCCTCATCTGGATGGGTTCAGGAATATCTACAATCAGGGGAACCTGTTCGATAGTTACGAAACTGGAGTCTAAACCGAAACCGCGTCTTTCAGAAATGCTAAGCATTTTAAGAAGCTTATGGTAAGAAATTGTAATGCGCTCCTTTAAACTTAAACTGCTGGAGTTCGATAAGATTTTCTCAATAACCACAAATCTGAAATCACCAGGAATTTTACTAGCCTGTAAGGACTCGTACTTACTGGTTATGTCAATTTCGCCACTGGCAACCAATTCTTCCACAACCTTTCTGAATAATAAATTTATGCGCTGTTCCACACGGAACCCAAGCCTGAAGTCTATTCTAATCAGTTTTCCAGGAATCATGTGATCAACCTCGTATTCCATGGTGTAGGGCTCATCTGCCACATCTACATGCAGTATCCAATACACATCCGCTCGCTTTGGCTGCTTTTGAATAATGGAGTAGATCACGGAAGATTCAATTTCGGTATTGAAATTAGCACTGGTCAGATAAACCAGGTTTGAAGCATATTTAGAGATGCTCTGATCAGCGCTAATCCTGTTGATCAAGGGGAAAAATTCCTCGATATCAACAAACTTCATGTACCTGTTTCTAATTCTGCGCCCATTATGCCAAGCCCACATTACAGAGAAAAGGACCGTACCAAGGATCAAAGTGAACCAGCCTCCATGGATAATCTTCGCCGCATTTCCTGCAAGGAAAACGAGTTCAATAAACGCATAAATTGAAGTAAATACAATGATCCAGATTACCGGCACACGTTTCCGCATTAAGAATACCGTTACAAGGATGGTCGTCATCAGCATGGCTACGGTTATGGATAAGCCATACGCTGCTTCCATATTAACGGATTTCTCAAAGATCAGGACAACGATAATGCAGCCTGCCCAAAGAATCCAGTTCATTGAGGGCACATACAACTGCCCTTTTTGTTCGCTTGGATAATTAATCCTCACCTTTGGCCAAAGATTAAGTCTTACTGCTTCAGCGATTAGGGTGAAGGAACCTGAAATCAACGCCTGGCTCGCAATTGTTGCAGCCACGGTAGCAATGGCAATTCCATAAATCAGGAACCAGCCTGGCATCAAATGGTAAAAGGGGTTAACATCCCCCAGGTACGTTCCTTGCAACTTCCACAACCAAACGCCCTGTCCTAAGTAATTAAGTACCAGGCAGATTTTCACATAGATCCAGCTTATTCTGATATTTGCTCTTCCACAGTGGCCCAAATCAGAATACAATGCTTCTGCCCCGGTGGTACATAGAAAGACTGCACCAATGATTAAAAAGGCTTCGGGATTGGTGGTTAAAATATGGTATGCATAATACGGATTAACTGCCTTCAAAATCACCGGCAGATCCACAATATGTATGAAACCTAAAACAGCGATCATTGTAAACCAAAGCCACATCACTGGCCCGAAAGCCTTACCGACCAGCGAAGTTCCAAATTGCTGGAGTATAAAGAGGAGCGTGATGATTGATAGCACAATTGGCACAGTGGGCAAATCCTGGTAGATAAGTTCCAGCCCCTCAATTGCTGCGGAGACCGTTACGGCAGGTGTCATAATGCCATCGGCGAGCAATGCTGCACCCCCGATCATTGCTGGTATGATCAACCACTTTGCCTTTCGCTTTACCAGAGAATATAATGAAAATATACCTCCTTCACCCTTATTGTCTGCTTGCAAAGTGATGACAACGTACTTGATGGTGGTTTGAAGTGTTAAGGTCCAGAATATACAAGAAAGTCCGCCGAGGATCAGATCTTTTGTAATTAACCTATCTCCAATAATAGCCTTGAATACATAAAGTGGAGATGTTCCAATATCACCATAAATGATACCTAAACTAATTAACAATCCCGCTGCGCTAAGTTTCTGGATGTGTTTATGATGACTCATAAAGATTTTTAAAATTTTTCAAATGTATTAAATATCATGGGATCTTAACACTTGAATAACTTGCTCCAAAAACTTACAGTATGGGGCCTAGTGTCAAGTGTAAGACCCAAACCCAAGTGCATTCAATGTTTGCTACATTATCCTCAGCGGAGCCTCTACTGTTCGTAGATACTGTATATGTTGAAACAATCGTGATACGGCCTACGGAAAATGTTGATCATCCTGCCCGAAAGAACCTGTTAACATCACCTCTTCGTATAAAGCTCTATAACGGAACTGAATAATGCGAGCTTGATTTCCAATGTAATTCCACTTCAAGAGGTGTGTAGTGTAAATTTTACTAAGTAGCTTATTTGGATTTTGAGCTGGCTTGGTCACCATCCAAACTACAGTAGGTGGCAATCTTGGCCGGCAAATCTCAGTTCCATATACAACTTAGTTCCTCTAGCAAAGGGCTTACTTTGCAACAAAATATGAATATTACGTATGTTTATGCTCATGACTGGCACACAACACTTCGAAGCAATTAAGGTTCTTTTAGGCAATTCAGGAACATACTATCTTATAGCCGTTGGGATGGATTCCACTTACACCTATCTCAATAAACGTTATACTGAAGTTTTTGAACCAGTTCATGGAAGTCTTATAGGCATGCACTACGCCATAACCATGCATCAAGATGATCTGAAAACCTGTCAGACTGTTTCTGAAAAGGCCTTTAAACATAAAGATTCCGTTTTCCCGGCGACCTTGCGAAAACATGATGGCAAGGGTGGCTTTATCATTACCAGATGGGAATATAAGGCTATGTTTGATGAAAATGGTGCGGCTGCTGGGATTTTCTGTATAGGCCATGATATCACTGAACTTGTGCAGATCAGTGGAAAACTTGAGCAAATTAAAGCCAGCCATTCACATTCTGTCCGCCGATTTGTTGCTAATCTACTTGGACTTGGCAAGCTAATGCAGGAAGCTACAGAATTAGACGATATGCAGGATGTAGCCAAGATGATTGTTCAAAGTGCAGAGGACTTAGATAAAGTTATAAGGGAAGTGAACAACTAAGACTAGTAAGTAGGTATCTTAGTTAGGTTGGTAGCGCATGCAGTCAAATTTTCCCGCTCTCGACAAGATACTTGTCCCTTTTCTAATGCTAAGATGGCAGATCCGGAACAAGCCAGCTATTTATGAAGCAGTTACGCTGACAAAAAAATAGATAGTATCACAATTGTTACATGTCTACTAATTAATTAGTAGCACTATTAATCTATTAGTAGTACTTTTATGTAAACATTACTACTATGATCAAATTAGCAAAAAGAGAAGAACAGATAATGCAGGTTTTCTGGGAAGTTGGAAAAGCATTTATACGTGATATCATACCTTTACTACCAGATCCGAAGCCGCATTACAACAGTGTAGCTACCATGGTTAAGATCCTTGAAGAAAAAGGATTTTTGAGTCATGAAAGCGTTGGAAATATGTTGCATTATTTTCCACTGATTCAAAAAGAGGAGTACCAAAACTTTGCATTAAAAGATGTGGTAAGCCAATACTTCGACAACTCCTACCCGAGAATGCTGGCATATTTTGCGAAAGAGCAAAATCTCTCCGAAGAAGAACTAAAAGAAATCTTATCACTGATTAAAACGAAAAAGCCATGATAACGTATCTTCTAACTGTAGCCCTTATCATCTGCACCATGCTTGTGTTCTATAAGGTACTGCTTCGCAATGAGACATTTTATAGATTGAACAGGGTAATGCTGTTGTGCTGCCTGGTTTTTGCTTTCCTTCTACCTTTGATCCATTTGCCGGAACAATGGACGTTTAGAAAATCTCCCCTATCCCCCGCTTCCGTTCTTACCACGATTACGGAACCACCAGCTGATCTTTCCGAAGCAGTTCCCGCTACACCAGAAGCATCTGCTCAAGTTCCGGAACAATCTGCGAAAGTGTTTCAGTCGCTGAGTCTGCAACAGGCACTGATCTGGATTTACTGGATCGGGGTCTCCATCTTTGCAATCAATTTTATTGTCCAACTCCTTACGCTCCTTTACCGGGCCCATTCTCGACCGGTAATAATCGATGGTAAATTCCGCATTGTGGAGCTTAGCGGAGATCAGGCACCTTGTTCTTTTGGTAACAACATTTTCATTAACCCCGAGAAATACGATTGGGATACCTACAGCCAGATATTGCTTCATGAAAAGATTCATGTACAACAGGGACACAGTTATGATATCATGCTGGCGGAACTGGCTTTAATATTTCAGTGGTTCAACCCATTTGCCTGGTTATATCGCAAAGCAGTAGAAGATAACCTTGAATTTCTTACCGACGATGATTTGCTCCATGACCAGGACATTGACCGCGAAAGCTACCAGATGAGTTTGGTTAAGGTTTCCGCGCCTCACTTCCCGGTTAGTTTAACTACCAATTACAATCAGTCTATCCTTAAAAAACGTGTAATCATGATGAATGCTAAAAGATCTAACATAAATACCACCTGGAAATATTTGTTTATTCTACCCATATTAATGGTATTTGTATGCCTGGTAAACGAACCGGTCGCATCTGCCAATCCCTTAAGTACGGCAGCCACTAAGGCAACCGATTTGAACAACCTGAACGCTTTTGAAACGCTGGATAACGAAGGTAATTGGTTTGCTACAATCAAGGAGAACACCATCAACATCCGATTTCAAAGAGAAATGGATAAAGACAATAACAGTGGTAGCAACAGTACCTTCCAGCTTTCAGAATTTAAGGATCTACCGAGAGCGCAGGAAGGCGACTTCGTTCTCAGCCGCGAATCTGGAACCATGCATTTCCATGGCAAATTCAATGGAAATATGGGCATGGGAACATACAAGTTTAGTCCTGACAAAGCTTTTGCAGCTACGCTTAGTAAGGAAGGTATTAAGCTAGATAACGAAGATGATGCCTTGGTGTTCTTTATGGTCGACCTGAAAAAATCTTACATCAACATGCTTAAATCACAAGGCTTTACACAGATCACTAAAGATGAACTTATTCCGCTTGCGGCGCTTAAGGTTGACGAGCAATTCATCCGTACTATAAAATCAAGTGGCTTTACGTCGATCAGTTTACAGAACCTGATTCCATTAAAAGCTTTGGGTGTAGATCAGGCCTACCTTGCTGACATTAAAAAGTCAGGATATAAGGACATTTCGGTTGACCAGCTGATTACCCTCAAAGCACAGGGAATTAATGGTGATTTTCTAAAAAGTGCTATGCAGGCTGGCAAGGAATCCGCTTCAAAAACCAAAGGTAATCAGAAAATTGAGCAAGAAGAGAAAGTTGAAAAAGTCGAGATCAGGGAGAAAGCTGAACGAAATGAAGCTCCAGAAAAACAAGGCTTTCCTTCAATAGAAAATATGATTGCTATGAAGGTGATGAACGTAGATGCATCCTACCGGAATAGCTTTAAACAAATTGGCTACACGGCATCCGATGAAGATCTTATTGCTATGAAAGCCTTAAACATCACTGCAGATTACATAAAGAGCGTCAAAGCTGCAGGTTTTCCAAAGGTGGAATCTGAGGAGGTGATATCCTTGAAGGCGCTTGGCATTACTACCGACCAGATCAAAGCCTACCACAATCTTGGATTCAAGGATATTTCTGTGGAAGAACTGATTTCCGCGGTATCCACTGGCGTAACTCCGGAATACATCTCCGCTATGAAGAAGCAGGGACACAATCTCGGAAGCGTTGAGAAGTATGTAGAGACGAAGGTTGTCACAGGCGGAATCAAGTAAGTCTCCTTAGCCGAACCCCATGAAGCCTTATATTTTAATGCTAATTCTTATTAGCACTAGCTACGCCTTTGCTCAAAATCCCGTTAAAGTAAAACAACTTGCCTCAACCCGGGCAATTGAACCACCGAAAATAGACGCTGTTTTAAATGAAAAGTGCTGGCTGGAGGCAGCAATAGCAACAGACTTTGTGGAGTCGAACCCGGTACCAGGCAGAATTGAAAGCCAGGCCAGGCGAACAGAAGTAAAAATCATCTATGATGATCAAGCGATCTACGTATCTGCTCGGATGCACGATGACCCGGATAGCGTTGCCCGGGAGCTAATGACACGGGACAACATAGGAACTGCCGACTACATCGGAATAGTCCTGGACACCTACCTGGACAAGCGCAATGGCAATGGTTTCTTCGTAACCGCAGCAGGGGTTCAGTTTGACGCCAAGTATTCTCCGGATGCCGGCGAAGATCCGAACTGGAACGCCGTGTGGGAGAGCGCCGTCAGACAGGATGCCGATGGGTGGACCTGTGAAATGAAAATTCCATATTCCGCGATTCGATTTGCAGATAAGCCGGTACAAGATTGGGGTTTAAATATGATCCGAAGGCGGGCACTGGCTAATGTACAGACTTTCTGGAACTTCGTAGATCCTAAAGTTAGCGGCTTGATGAATCAGGAAGGCCTGTATACTGGACTAAAAAGCATTAAGGCTCCCCTGAGATTATCCTTTTCACCCTATCTTTCGGCCTATGTCAATCATTATCCCGCAAATTTACCAGGACTGAAAAATACGACTACAGCTTTCAATGGTGGCATGGATGTAAAGTACGGGATCAACAACAGCTTTACGCTGGATATGACACTCATACCTGATTTCGGACAGGTACAATCAGACAACCGGATACTAAATCTCACGCCATTCGAAGTGAAGTTTAACGAGAATCGTCAGTTTTTTACTGAAGGAACCGAGCTGTTCAATAAGGGCGATCTGTTTTATTCCAAGCGGATCGGCTCCATCCCTGCCTACTACAATTTTTCGCGCATTGGGGCTGATGAAAGAATCACCAGGACGCAGACGGAAGCTAAAGTACTTAATGCCACAAAAGTCTCCGGGCGAACCGCTAAGGGTCTGGGCATCGGTATATTCAATGCAATCACCAACCAGATGAAAACGACTGTTCAGGATTCCTCTGGCAGAACCAGGGAGGTCGAGACGCAGCCGCTTACCAACTACAATATCTTAGTTGTTGATCAGTCACTAAAGAATAACAGTTCCGTCACTTTCATTAATACAAACGTATTAAGGCAAGGTGCTGATTATGATGCCAACGTATCCGCTTTCTTATTCAACTTAAATGATAAGAAAAATATCTATTTCATAAATGGGAATGCAAAAATGAGTTACCTGAGAGACTCGGCGGACCGCTATGGCTTCAATTATGAAATGAAAGCAGGTAAGCAAAGCGGCAACTTCACTTACAACTACTTGCTTCGCTACGCTGATGACAAGTTCGATCCCTCCGACATGGGCTTCTTCACCAATAATAACTTTCTGAATCAATCTGTAAATATTGCCTACAACATCTTTAAACCAGGAAAATGGTATAATGAATGGCAGAACTGGTTTACTGCAATGTATTCCAGGCGTAACAAACCTGCCAGCTATCAAAGCCTGGGTTTGATGCTAGGCTCCTATGTTCGCTTTAAAAACTTCTGGTCGGTGGAAGTTGATCTGAACTATGATGGTACCGGCAATGATTTTTATGAGTCCAGAAATGGCCAGGTTTATAACGCACCCGAAAGCTATAGCATTGCGGTTTATGTAAATCCAAACCGATCCAAAGCTTATCATTTTGGAGGAAATATCATGTACCGGAGCCAACAACTTTTCAACGGCAAGGCACTACGCCTTTACCTCTTTCAGAATATGAGAGTCAATAACCGGCTTGGCTTCAATCTGCAGCTTGACTACAGTCCGAATTACAACTATGTAAACTGGGTAGCCGCCCTGGGTAACCAGGCGGTATTCTCGAAGTATGACCGCCATACGGTCGAGAATGCGTTGAATGTCAAATATAGCTTTTCAAATACAATGGGGCTTACCATTGGCATCAGACATTATTGGAGTGATCGCCGGAATAAGGCCTTTTACCTGCTGCAAAACGATGGGCGTTTAGCCAGTTATACTGATTCGGCCCCTCAAGGCCTGGACCGGAACTACAACGCTTTTAACGTAGATCTGATCTATAACTGGCAGTTTTTACCCGGCAGCGTGCTAAGCATAGCCTACAAGGATGCTTCTGAGACCAACCTCAACTATTTTACAAAAAAATACGCCGATAATCTTGGGGGCATCTTGTCTGCGCCACAGAACAATAGTCTATCAGTTAAAGTATTGTACTATATCGATTACCTGAATTTTAAAGGGCGAAAGCGATGAACTAATGTCACTTCCTCCAAACAACAAACAAAATGAAAGAAGTCTTGTTGTGCTATCAGCGTATCCGACAAAACTTTGGCAACACCGAAAAAAATTCATTTATCAGAAGAAGAACTGGTCAGGGCGCTTAAAAGCCGTGATAGACTGGCCATACAGGCATTATATGACATGTATGCCGCATCACTCCTCGGTGTAATATTCAGAATTACTCAGCATTCCGAAATTGCTGAAGATATTTTACAGGAAACATTTCTAAAAATCTGGAATTCTGCAAACATGTATGATAGCTCCAAGGGACGTCTGTTTACCTGGATGATGAATATTGCGCGAAATTTATCTATAGACAAGTTGCGGTCAAAAGATTTTAAAAACTCCGGAAAGAACCAGGATATAGAAAATCAGGTGGATTTCGTTGACGATCAGAGAAAGCTTACAATGAATATCGAGATTCTCGGACTACGGGACCTTGTAAAAAACTTGAAGCCTGAACTCTCCACCGTGTTGGAGATGGTATATTACAACGGTCTTACGCACGTAGAAGCGGCAGAAGTATTAAATTTGCCTTTGGGTACAATAAAAACCAGGGTCAGGATGGCCATTATTCAACTAAGAAAGCAATTCAACTAGGTGGAAGAATTAAACGCATATATTGAATCCGGAATCCTTGAACGCTATGTCCTTGGGGAGCTTACTGCGGCCGAAAGGTTAGAGGTCGAGTCCATGGCTGCTTCTCACGACGATGTCAGGAAAGAACTGTATGCAATTGAAGTTGCTCTGGAACAGTATGCCTTGGCTGGAGCAATTGAACCATCAGAAAATTCTTTAAAGAACATTATGGCTGCACTAGGCCAGGACGCAGATTCAGCGAATAGTGTAGAGCCACAACCAGTGCAACATCTAAATACCGAGTCTGTAACCTTGTTTCCGGTGAAAGTCAAACGGCTTCAATATTCCCTGGCAGCCTGCGCTGCATTACTGATAGCTAGTGCAGTCACCGTGATATCTCTACACAACAAGCTTAAATACACTGAAAATCAGCTCCTGAGCCTTAGAATAGAAAAGGATAAATTTGCCGCGAAGGCCAAATACCTCGAACAAAGTAATAGTGAGCTACAGGAAACTGCAGATATGATTGACGACCCTAACTGGGCTATCGTCAGACTTGCAGGCACCAAAGTATCGCCAAAGTCTAAAATGATGGTTTATTGGAACAGGAAGAGTGATCGTGTTGTCGTAGACAAATCCAGAATGGATTTACCTGCAAATGATCTCCGGCACCAATACCAGCTTTGGGCTATCGTTAGTGGCAAACCTGTTGATTTAGGCGTATTTGACATGAAGGCGGATTCTGCACAAATGTTGGTGATCATGAAAAAGATTTCAGAGGCACAGGCATTTGCTGTAACGCTCGAAAAAAGGGGAGGCAGCGTGGATCCAACAATGGAAAACCTCATTGCAATGGGTGGGGTTTCACCGAAATAACGAACCCCCTTTAAAGCGGTACATCTAAAATTCGATGTAAGAGAAGAGCCTGATCATGATTTATGATACAGGCTCCCACTCAGAAATTAAACAGAAATCTTATTTGATAAATAGGCTCGCAATGGCATTCACTTCTGACATGCTTAGGGTTTCATCGAAAGCCTCTGTAGCAGCTTTTGCCGAGTAACCCAAGCTCGTAATGTTTACCCCCCCTTGAATCACATTATCTTCCCCTTTGTAAACTGCATCGATCTGAGGTACACCACTGTCATTGGCTCCAGTAATCCAAGGCTTCATTGAGGTCATTCCACCACCTGCTGCTGCCCGGCGCATTTGACGGATGTGCGACGCATGGCGAGCTTCCACCGAGTGAATCTGTAGAGCAGTCTGTAATACACCAGGACTATTCATCAGGTTTCCCGCCTGTCCCTTATAGGCCCTTACACCCGTATCTTCTAATCCTTGTGCTACGGCAAGGAAGGTTGGATAGCTTGAGAAAACCGTCGGAAAATTTCCTTTAGCGGTAAAGTCGAACTGTGAAGAAGTAAAAGCAACCGGCTTTTTTCCAAGGCCAGTGATGGCGCCTTTAAGTAAATTCACATGGGCCATCTCATGATTACAGATTGTTTTGATGGCACCTACGCCCGGCCCAGCTGGGATTAAACCTGCAGTGGACGAACCTTTCTGGTAAAAGTAGTACTCGAGGTACTCCAAGGTTAAGGCAAAATTTAATACTTCCTCCACAGCAACCGGAGCAGATTGTCCGTAAGCCTTGCTGAACATAGAGCCCAGTCCAAGAGGTATTGAGGCTGCTGCAACTTTACTGCTGAAGCCATAGAATTGTTTCATGGCTGCTCGTCTCGGGTTCAAGCGTTCATAGATCTCGCCGTCAACTTTTTCTATTTCTGATAATATCTTTACAATATTCATGGTTTCGTGGTTATGAAGGTAAATTACTTCCGTTGATTTTAGTTTTGATAAAGGTCTGTGCAATGGCCAGCACTTCTGAAGGTTTGCGAACCTTGTCCAGGCCATTGGCATCGACCACTTCCATATTGGCGAAAGTGCCATTTTCAATCAGGTCCCTTACCAGGGCAGCATGACGAGCCTCTACAGAAACGATTTTTCCGGCAAGAACCAGGTAATCAGGATTCTGGATCAGGTTTCCTGCACCGTTGTAAGCAGAAACGCCCAGGTCCTCAAAAGCTTTTGCCGTTGATAGTACCGAGGTACGGTCACTAAAGTTTATACTTGAAAAATCGACTTCCAATGCTGGAATGGCCTGAGCGCCGAGGGCAGCTTTAAAGAAGTCCCGATGTGCAAGTTCATGATCACGGATATCGGTTAGCAAAGTCAATTCCAGGGGAGTAATACTGGTGTAAGGTGCTTTGACCACCGCATCATAAAAAGCAGCTTCTAATTGTTCCAAAGCATAAGCATAGTTGAGAATACCGATATCCCCTGAGCCCAGGTTCACACCATCATCCATTTGGGCTACGTCATCTTTTTTACAGCCTATTGCTGTTAAAGCAATTCCGGCTACACCGGCAGCGGTAAACTGAAGAAATGACCTACGTTGCAGGCTTGCGTTTAAAATGCCCTTTGATGGCGGAAGCAAATCCGTGGCATTATTGCGTTGATTTTCCATTACAGATAGTTTTTAAGTAAATTGGTTCTTGTTCTGTTTGAAAGACTTACGCAGTTGATGGAGGTTTGGATTTTGGATTTTTTAATTTTCCCATTTTGGTGCAGACAGCCTACACGAACTCCATGCAAGATTAGACCAACCATGCTAGCTCATTTCAAACAAATAAAGATTTACCTAGTACCTATTCAACTAACTTCTGCGCCCTTGTTACCGGATCAGTGGCCTGCAGAATCTTCATCATTAACTGCCGGTTGTAATTTGGGTGTTCCTTGATGAAATCATTCACAACCTGCAAAGCATCTGCGCTTTGGTAATAAGAAAAACTCGACAGCAACCATGACTGCGGGAAAAAGATGTCTCCCGTCTGCTGAATCTCCTCCAGCATAGCTAAGGTTTTCCTCAGGTATTTCTTAGATGTCCCCTGCCGCAAAGGGTGGTGCAGGTAAGACAAGGCGACGATAACGTTGGCTTCCTTTCCCCTGTTCTTCCGGTCTGAAAGGCTGTCAAAGAATGCAGCCCGTTCCTTTTCATCTGCTGAAAGTGCCGGAGCGATAAACTCGAAACGTTTTCGCATGTCTACATTCGATATCCGCTTCAATTGCGACGGTAGAATAGCTGAATCCGAGAACTTCCTTAAAGCAAGCGAAAACGACAAGCTGGTATAGTCATCTTCAGTCAGCTTTACCCCTGCTGGCGGTGCCTGATGTTCCCAAACACTTTCCAGCTTGTCATAGGCCGTGCGGTTTAGAAACATATTCTGATACGCTTTAAAAAGAAGCTTTTTGTTGTTCCCCACAGTTTGAGCATCCATGGCTTTCCAGATCTTATCTTCAAGATCCGCAGCATGTGCCTCTCTGAATTTATCTGTAGTATAGGTCCAGAAAATTGTATTCATATACCCAAGCATCAGATTCAGGTTCAAGGCATTCGTTTCCTGCTGTAGTCCTGCAGTGAACAGATCCAAAAGCTCCTGCGGCTTCAAACCTCTCCCATTTAACATGTTTTCATAAAGCGAGATGTATGCAGAAGCTCGCATAACTGGCGACTTTAGTGAATATACTTTCGGCAGCATCGCCGGATCAGTTGGCCATACACCGTATCCGATTCCGGAAGAATTAAACAGGATGTATTCAGGTTTAGGCAGCCCTTTAGCCTCTATAACTTGCTGAATCTCCTGAGAGATGTTCAGGCTCAGCTCCTTAATATGATCAGGGTAAACAAGGGCTATTTCGACATGCTGTGTCCAGATCCGCTTCGGACCACGTTCCGGAGCCTGCCTCAGCGTTAGTTTACTAATGTTCCCTCCACTATACTGCACTTCATAATCAATCACTGGTCTGCCGCTGTCATTAACCCAGACCTTATCCCAGGCAACCAGGTCGGTTGAAGCATGTTGATTCAGAATATCGATCAAGTCGGGCCAGGTTGCATTCCCGTAGGCATACTTCTTTAAATACGCCTGAATACCCTCCTGGAACTTCTCCTTACCCATCAGACGTTCCAGCTGACGCATAATTATCGGCGCTTTGTGATAAATGATATTCCCATACAGGGACCCGGCCTCATTGAGGTTTACAAGATCCTGCCTGATCGGATTTGCACCAGCACTCCGATCGGTGCTATAAGCTGCCGGAAAATGGTCTGTCAGGAACTTCAGGTTGAAGCTTTCTGTACCTGTAAGCTTCTCGGTCACCTTATCGGCCATGAAATTCGCGAACACCTCCTTCATCCAAACATCATTAAACCAATCTATGCTGACAAGATCGCCAAACCACATGTGCGCAAGTTCATGCGAAATCAGGTTAGACCGGCTTACATATTGATCTTTTGTGGCACCAGCATCCAGAAATAATGTAGATGACTTATATTGGATTGCACCTACATGCTCCATCCCACCGAACTGAAAATCAGGAATGGATACAAAGCCGATTTTCTGAAAAGGATAAGGAATTTTAGTCCAGCTTGCCAGAAAGCTAACCGCATCTGCATGGGCGTTAAAAATTGAATCTACACTGTTCTTAATCTTGCCGGTATCCGTTTCCCGATAAAGAAACTGTGTTGCCGGTTGTCCCCCGTTTCCGGTGATGGATGTGAATTTTCCCGCAGCAAAAGAGAAAAGGTAGGTACTGATCTTATCAGAAGGATTAAACATGCAGGTTTTATAACCCGCTGCCACGATGGTATTCACCAAAGCACCATTTCCCAGCACCTTCCACTTTTCAGGCACCTTAAGTTGCAACTTAAATACAGCTTTAAGGTTGGGTTGATCGAAACATGGGAAAACCGTCCGGGCACGATCAGGCACAAACAAGGTATACAGATAATCCTCGTTTCGGTTTAAGGCATAGTCTCCGGCCCTGAATTCAATCTCGATCTTGTTTAAACCCTTCACCAGATCCCTGGCACTTAAAATCAAGTGCTCCTGCTCGAGTATTGCGGTCGCTTCTTTGCCATTCACCCTGAGCTTCGTGACCTGTGATGCAGTCGCTTTAAAATCCAGTAAAAGGTCGGCACCAACTGACTTCAGGTTAAAAGTCAGGATTTCTTTGGCGGTAATGGACTGCGTTTTTGAGGCAGGGATATTAAAAGAAAGGTCGTAATGGATCTCACTCAGCAAAGCAGACCTTTGATCAGCCAGCACTCGGGAAACACCGGATTGAAATTTACCCGAAGGTTGTAGCTGTGCATCACAGCAAAACGAATGGAGAATTAAGATTAGAACCAGGAAACGCTGCATAATACAAAGAAAACAACAAGATAGTAAAGATATCTTTTGGAATAAGTTTGCGTGAAATATGTTCTGGCAGCTTCATGCCATAATCAATTTAACCTTCCCTAACCTAGCTCTAGCAAAAGAATCATTCAGAAAACAATGCTTAGAAAGATATGATTGAGTTTCGGAGAAGGAAGTCATGCTTTTATAGTGTACTTTTCAATGAACAGGGACCTATTCAGTAGCAGATAGAATTAGCCGATGACCTACTGGATATCCTGAAGACATTGCGAGTAAGTATTTCCAATGGGAATAACATGGCCTGCAAGCCAGACCTGACTTCGATCATATTTATCTACCTTATCCAGCGCGATAATAAAAGCTCGATGCGTACGTTTAAATCTCTTTGGAGGAAGCAATTTCAACATCTCGCTTATAGTCATCCGTGTGCTTAGCATGCTTTGATCACGGAGAATAATTTTTGTGTAGTTTCCAGCTGCTTCAACAAAAAGAATGTCTTCTAATTGAACCTTAATTTGTTCATAACCATCTTTGATAAATAAGAATTCCTGAGCTGGGTCTCGCGCAGCTTTTAACCTCAGGGTATACAATTCACTTGCTTTGTTGCATGCCTTTATAAAACGTGGAAGCGAAAAAGGCTTAAGCAGGTAATCTATGGCATCCAATTCGAAACTTTTAACAGCATGTTCAGAATAGGCGGTAGTAAAAATAATCATAGGTGAATTGCTCAAGGCTTGTAAAAAATCTATTCCGTTAATATCAGGCATCTTAATGTCCAGGAAGATTAGGTCTACGGGATATAGCTGCAGGTAATGCATCGCTTCAAACGCATTGGTAAATGTTTCCGCCAAGGTTAAGATCGGTAGCTTAGAAGCATGTGACTTAATAATATCCAATGCAATTGGTTCATCATCGATAGCAATAGCGATCATAGAAAAATTTAATTAGTTTTTGATAGTGTTAACGTTAAATGTATGAAAAACTCCTTTGTGTTTTCCCGGATGATAAGTTCATGCTGCCCGGGATATAGAAGCGAAAGGCGTTGTTTTACATTCTGTAGTCCAATGCCGCCATGCATGCGCTCAGGATCAGTATCACTGGCTTTATTAATACTATTATTTACATCCAAATACAACGTATCCTCTTTAATCTGAAGTGTTAATTTAATATGTGAAGGATTGTTAAGGCTAATACCGTGTTTGAAAGCATTTTCTACAAATGGCAAAAGCATCATTGGAGCAATAAGGTATTGTTCGGCTGGTTCTTCTATATCAGCTTGAATATTGATGTTTGTACTTGTGGTAATTCTTAATTTCTGCAATGAAATGTAGTTCTTCAAATAATCTATATCTGTCGCAAGTAGTGTTTTGTCGGCTACATTTTCTTCCAGCATAAAGCGCATCATATCCCCTAATTTTTGGATGCCCTCACCCGTACGATCTGCATTTTCTTGCAAAGCAGTGCCATATAGCGTATTTAGGGCATTAAAGAGAAAATGCGGATTAATCTGCGACTTTAGAAAGTTAAGGTTTGCATCAGATTTATTAAGCTCCGTTTTAAGGGCTCTAATTTCCTCTAGATCTCTTTGCATTCTTACCCTATACACGACATAGGAAATTATGGGTATAACAATCAATTGGGCAGCGATATTTAGCGGGAAAAGGTACTCTTGTGCACCATCCTCAATGTTAAATGCAAGAATTATAATTAGCAATAGCAGTTGACATAAACTGGCTATTAGCAAGATTTGTAATAGAAACTTCCAGAACATATGCTTTTTACCATAAAGCTTTGGAAGTATAACATCGATAGTATACAAATAATGGAGAATGGATATCGGTAAGATAATGCTAAATAAGTGTGCGAGTTCGGTTTTGAAATCGACCACTACGGCTACACTATGAACAAATAACCCAATGGAAAATAATAGCAATGCATCTTGTGTAAGATTTTGTTTTTCCTGTTTATTGACCGAAACAATATAAATGGTCATCATTTTTACTGCCAGTAATATCGCAAAATACGGATTGATGAGATTTGCGGTAAAGCATATTTCAATGAATAACGAAACAAGAATAATGGCATTGGAAGACTTAGATTCTCCCTCAATTCTCACCGGATTTACGTAAAAGAACAGTAGGAAATAACTTAAGCAAGTAATTACATAAGTAAAAAGGAGGTGGATCCAGAACCTTTCATAATATACATGATTTTCGATACTTAAATGTTCATTAATACCCTCAAAAGCGTTTAATAAGAAAGCAACAATGGCAATTACTGTAAACGCGATAAGTTCTACTCTGGCAGATTCTTTTAATTTAGTCATGGAAATACGATTTGATGCACAATGTTACATCTCCTTTTTTCTTTCGGGATTAAAATGTGATGATCTCGCTTAAAAATGTGACGAACAATAAATCAGCTTACGTAATCGGTACTTTCATTGAGTTAAGTTTGATAGACCAATGATGGCTGCTTTAGGTACCGAGGTCGAAATTATGAACTTTTAATACTCAAAGTTAATCGGTAATCTTGAAGCTTAATCCTTTTACGGTCTGCCAGCCTTCTTTATCGGTGAGACGTATCATGAAGTGATAATCGCCGACATCGACATTGTCCGGTATGGTGATCTCCTGCTGTATGTCGTAGAATTTGTTACCTGCTGGTATGGCGTACGCTTGTATCAATAAAAAGGGATTACCTGGTGTTTTGAGGGCATCCATATTACAACTTTCTACTTCCGTGCTGTGGGTGTGATGATCGAAATTATGGTGAATATCTATACTGACCGATCCCAGCGCTACATTGTCGCTGAGCCGCGCCCGGAATGTGAATTTTTCACCGCGTTTCACGGAGCTGCATTGTGTTGGAAAGGCGTTAGCAGCCGAAACATTGATAACAGGGTATTCCGTGTCAATGGCTTCCTCATCGTCTTTTTTGCAGGCGTTTATTACTGATAACAGTAGCAGGCCCATAATGTAAAGTTTGTTTTTCATGCAAATGAATTGGTTAGTTGATTTCAATTGGTAGGTCGATGTAATCAAAGTAGCTTATGTTATAGGTAGAATTCTTGATAGGTTGGCACCGCGCTGAATGCTTATGAATTGTTTATGTAATTTATTTTAAGGGGATGGTGAAAGGCACCTTTAGTGAAAGAATGAGGTTCCTGCCCGCCTCCGGTAATCCGATAAGCCGGTAGAAACTAGTATGATTTAGATAGCGCGTATCAAAGATGTTTTGAACCTGAAGACTGATCATGACCGGCTGTTTGTATAACCTTAGCCTAGTCCCAGCCTGTAAATTTAATACCTGGTAACCAGCTGTTTTCTTCTCCGGCGGCACGATATCATTTTGGACCCCGGTGAAGCGATAATCCATCGAGATGTAAGTATGCTGTATCAAGCCTTTTACCTGAGGCGACCAGGTCAAGTTGAACAATGCCGATGGAGGCGGCGAAAATGGTAATGTAAAGCCTTTTTTATCACCTGAGAGTTGTTTGGCGTACAAGTACTCGGCAAGAATTTCTGTAGTAAGGGTTCTGAATAGTTGATACCTAAATTGCAGTTCACTACCATAGCGCAGCACCTGACTCTGAGCGTACCGGAATACCTGATTACCCGCGCCGCCGCCGGTACTGTGTTCAGCCGTGGGGTTTAGGTAAATATAATTCCTGAAATAGTTATAAAAAGGGCTAAGCTGTATTGACCACCCCGCTTCGTTCCAACCAAGGCTAAGGTCGGCTTGGTACGACTCTTCCGGTGAGAGCGCAGGATCACCGATCTCGTAACTGAAATAATGATAATTAACACCATTGGCGCCTTGTTCTTTGGCAATCGGCAATCGGAAACTTTTGCCAATGTTGGCTTTCATCTCAAACTTTTCAGAGTTATAATTTATCCCTGCCGACCAGACCAGGCTATTGAAACTTCGGTTGCGGTCTTCAGCCCGTATTAATTTCCTGGAAACAGGACTGCCGTTCTCGATTACCTGAGAGGGAAACCAGTCGGTATACTTGTACATACGTATCTGTCCATAATCGTATCTTAACGCTCCGTGAAGCAGCACCTTTGCGTTCAACCGGTATTTGTCATAAGCAAAGATTCCGGCATTTATCTGGTTAAAAGCAGGAAGCAGGAACGTCCAGCCATTAATAGCATTTACCTGATGTTCGCCATTAAGACCTAGAGTCAGTGTATGCTTGCCCATGTTGAGCTCATCACGAAGGTTCAGAGCGTAGACATGCTTGTCGAACTCACGCTCTAAGCCAATTGGGACTAACATTGTATCTGGGTAGATCGGTGGCATATAACCATGACTGACGTAGTCACTAAATTCCTGGCGGAAATTGCGCTGGTAGCCTAACTCCATAGCCAAACGATGAATACCAGTCTGGTAAGTGCTTTGATTTGTCACCTTTAAATGGTTAACTTCTTGTTTGGGCATCAGGATGTCTCTTGCCGATGCGTCGTGCAAGGCTGTGTTTACCTGCCTTGGCTCCAGGCCGTGCGCGTTAGCGAAAAACCCACTTCCATTAAGAATGTTGCTGATATAAAACACTGACAGGAACCGGTCACTGATATAGCCAGTGTTGATGTGCAGAGCCGTTTCGCGCCCTGCTGTGTTTCTTAACTGATTTTGGTATAGCCCAACCTTATAGTCGTACACAAATACATGGTCTGTCGGCACCCGGTAATCGCCATAGTTCTGGTAGGTCGCCCTGCTATCAAAAAACCAATGCTGGTTTCTGCCGGAGAGGTTTACGGAAGTACCATATAGATTATTGTTGGTTTTCCCAATCAGGTCGACCGTGCCATTTAAAGTATTTGGCGCCGGAACCGCCAGTGACTTTACATCAATCACACCTGCGATGGCGTCAGGGCCATAGATGAAGGAGGCAGCACCTTTGATGATCTCGACTTTGCCCGCGGCGAACTGATCGAGCTCCAATCCGTGATCAGCACCCCATTGCTGCCCTTCGTGTTTAAGCCCTTTGTCCACTACCACCATTCGGTTAAAACCCAGCCCGCGGATAAGTGGTTTGGATTGGCCTGAACCAATGCCAATCGTTTTTACACCTGGCAGCCGTGATAAGGTGGTCATCAAGCTGCCTCCGAGGTTTCGCTGTATAAAGCTTTGGTCAACAACTTCTACGTTGAGCGATTCGCTCTGCCGCCGTTGTTCAATACGCCTGTCTGTTACCCTGACCTCTTGGAGTTCCTGCTGCAACGGCCAAAGCAAAAAATGAGCCGCTGCAGCCCGATCGGCCAGACGAATGCTTTTGCTTAACACCTGGTAGCCGATATGCGAAGCAGTGACCTGATAGGTACCCTTAGCCATTAAGTTAAATTTGAAACGACCCATCGAGTCGGTCACCGTATGAAGACCAGCTTCGTGGATAGAAACGTGAGTACCACCAAGAGGGTGGCCATCGCTGTTGAATACGTTGCCGCTTAATTGGTATGTCTGCGCGCGGGAGCAAGACCAACATAGAATGACGGCACAAAAAGTAATGATGCAGAATTTTGGGCACAAGCCTTTCCAGAGCTTCAGTGATCGGCCTGCTGAAAGATCAGTATTATAGTTTAACAAAACGGTAAACGCTTGCCTCTACGGGCGTGAAAGAATAAAAATAGATGTAATTAGGTGTCTGTGAAAACAGGGGCCTTAAACGGTTAAAGGCACAAGAACGATATTATTACGATTTATGGTTGCTCTTGTCACCTATAGTTACTAGTGAAATATCGTAAGTAATACAGGTTTAGAAAACCCTTTTAGCAGCTTACAGCAGGCGGACCCTTGTTTGTAAAGCCTTGTAGAGTGAACTTATAAATGCCGGCGTAGGACCTGCTCAGCAAAGTAACCGCTTTGGTAACCGGCTTTATTAAAACAGGTGGATAGGCCAAATGCAGTTGATGGCTTTGTTTATGAATGACGTAATAGCAGATGAAACACTTCTCTGAAGAGTAAACATATTCAGTATCATCATCATTAAGTGGAAGCGACGTAGTATTGTGGTTGTGAAAGGCTTGAACAGCCGTAATCAAGAAGAAAACACCAAAAATAAGCACAGCCACTGCTCTGCATACTTCGTTTTTTATTTTCCGTTTGACTTTCATAATTGCAGCAAAGTTGCAATTATTTTATAAAAAACAAAGTAATGTTCATTAATAATCCCCAGGTATTTCTAATTACCGCTTAGCCCTGAACTAAATTATAATGTGGGTTTGTTAATTAAGTTAAAGGCCGGCCTTTAACTTAAGCTGCATACCTGACACAAGCCAGTTGCTACTATTGAAACATTTTCAGCCTTAAAACCAGCTGGAATATCAACTGGAGGGTTACTAGACTGTAAACAGTAGATTTTTCTGCAGTTTAAACAATTGAAATGTATATGCTGATCTTTATGATGCCCTGCACTGCAGCTGGGACTGCAGCTTGCATAGTTTGTTGTACCAAACTGATCTATGATACTGTGCAGTATCCCTTTCTCTTCAAAAGAGCTTAGTATACGATAAAGTGTAACTCTATCCATTTCACCTTTAAGCCTCTTTTCCAATTCGGGTTGGGAAAGCGCAAAGTCCGCATGAGAGAATTCTTCAAGTACCACATGTCGCTGCCGGGTACTTCTTAATCCATGCGTTTTAAGTATTTCATCCGCAGATGCTCCCATAATCTATTTTATTTTTACAAAGATAACAATTAGCCCTCGGACAGCGATCTATGAAATGTCAGTGTTGCAGGTTTACATTGCAGCAATCTCGTCTAGGTTCAAAACGAATGCCTTACTTTCACGAATGCACGGATTATAGTTCGATTGTATATAGAAATCCTGACTTTATTTAGCAAGTAACTTGCTGTTAATTTACTGCCTGTAAAGTCTTTCGCTTCAAGCTTTTTATGTGTGCATCCAGGGTTGATCATGCTGATGGTCATCAGGAACACACCAATCACTAGTTTATGTTTTCTCATTTCTCTTATATAAATTTCTAATACATGTCGATTTAGTGGTTAAGCACTGTCTACTTCCTTTAGCACAATACCGATAATACAATTGGAGGATGATCCTGAATGTAAGCTCATTTGAGTACATGGGGGTAATGATAGGTCTACTACATTACATACTCATTTATTATTTTCGGGACTGTGGCCACAAACCTGAATGTACTTCCAATTCTTAAAATGTGCAGCGGCAATAGTGAAGCCGCCCAAAGGAATCAATATGGACTCCAGTTCATGCCAGGCAAAATGGCCGGTTGCGATCAATAAAAATCCAGAAAGCAGCAAAGCGATTGGTAACCATTTCCTATGCTTTGCATAGGATCCCACAATCGCCCATGTGCCAATTAGCGCTGAGAGAAAAATCATTGTGATTTCCACCCAGGTGTTTGCCAGGAGCTCCAGACCGATCAAGGGCAATGATGTAACTATAGTTGGCAAAACGGCACAATAAATGGCGCAAGCTATGGAAGCACCTATTCCCAGCTGGTCAAGTTGCCCTGGTTTTAATAATGATTTCATGTAGACAAACATACGCAACAATGTTGCAATAAAGAGCGCTTACCAGATTTTGTTATGTGCTTTTTTTCTAATGATGTTGCGGAGCTAAATAGTTTTATGCAACTTTGCTGCATTGTGATACAAAACAAACATACGAGATCAGCTCAGCTGTATAAGGCAATATCAATGTTGCTTGTCATGCTCTTGCTTTTAGTGTTTGTTTTTCCGGTAATTCACTCCCATCACAATGATGTTTCGAGAAAATATACCGAGAAACAGATCACAGTCGCATCGAAAAAATGTCCGATTTGCTCGTTTTTGTCCCATCAAGAGCATCATAAGTATTTAATCCCGATGGACTATCCCTTTGTCCAGCCCGTTTTAACTTACACCACCTTTTTGCCAGGCGTTTTTGCAGGTGTTTATAAGTTCACGCTTCAGGGATTTACCAATAAAGGCCCGCCTTTGTCTTTTATTTCTTGACAATACAGTATCATTTCCTGCTTCCGACACTACTATCGCTATTCGCCGGCTTGTGTATCGCTTTAAGTTGTCGTATGCAATTTAGGCACATCATGCATGCTTGAAAATTGCAAAACAACTATGGACAGCTATTAGAAAGTGTTTAGCAGATCCTTACCGGTAGGCTCAGGTCTGCTTTATCCGGATTAACAAATTCACCATGAACAATACCCGTTGAAGGGTAAGGCATAAATAGCTGTGCCTAATATTCTCCATTCGAATTCACCTTCTACTTTAATTATAATTATGAACTTCAAACCAAACTTTAAAAAATTAAGTCTGCTATTCATTGTTGCAGCAACCTTCTCGGCATGTAAAAAAGATAGAGAAATCACAGGGCCTGAACTTGTAGATGAAAATACTCAGGAAAGTAAATATATCCGCCTGTTGATCAGTGATGAGCTAACTCCTCATCTGAGTCTTATTGATCCATTCTCAGCCAAGGTCGAGCAGTTTAATGCCAAATTTCCAATGGCCAATCTCTATGGTACCGCCTCGGGCCGCTATGCAGCTGTTCTATACCAGGGTCAAAACCTTGTAGAAGTATTTGACAGTGGGCTAGCCTCCCATGTTGACCATGTTGATGTGATTAATGAGGCTAAGTGGAGCAGCATTTCCGCTGATGGAATCAAACCTACTCACTTTAAAAGTAAGGGGGCTGAGTCCATCATTTTCAACGATGGTGACGGCACACTAAGCGTTGCCAGTGAGCAGGATTTTAGCAGGGCTGGTGCAAAGTTTAATGTTATAAATGCAGGTCTGCTCCCCCATCATGGCGCAATGGCCCAGTTTAATAATGGTACCTATGCGGTAACTGTGGCAGGTACGGCTGGAGCCTCTCCAAACCGGGTTCAAATCATCGACAAGAATGGAAAATTAGTACATGCTTCAAATCTTGAGATAGGTGCCATTCATGGTAATGCTACAGACGGACGAGTTGCAGTGTTTGGCGGCTATACAAATGCAGCTTCAGCAGCTGGAGGAGTGCTTGTGGTAAACGCCAGCGGTGAGCAGCGGCTTATTCCCAATCCTGAAGGGTTCGGGGCGTTCCGTTTAGCTAACATTTACTATGCACAAGCGGCAAACAAGTTCATTGGATTTGTAGCAACAAAAGGGGCATATATGATTGACATTGCTGCAAATAAAGTATCTGCAATTTACTCGGGAAATGATGCTTTCCAATGCAAGGTTGATTATGCTGGCAAAAACCTCTTAGTACTAACCTTAGATGGTAAACTTCGGATTTATGATCTCTCAACAGGAGCGCTTAAAAAAGAAGGTAGGGCAATTGATGCAGTTCAAACATCTGATACGTATAAACCAGTACTGGAATCCACTTCAGCTTACGCCTACATCGCTGTTCCAGCGCTAGGTGAAGTACATCAGATTGACCTTGAAGACTTCAGTAAGGTCATAAAACATAAGGTTACATCCAGACCGGTAAGGCTGACCTTATTTGGCTTTGAAAGTAACGCAGGTCACAACGATTAATGATAAAAGGGCACCCTACTATCGGTGCCCTTTTATCTAAATGGAATCAAGCACCTGCTTTTAAAAAGCAAAAGCAAGAAATTAAAACCTAATCTCAACTGGAACTTTCCCCTAATTAAATGAAAAGAAGAGACTTTTTTAAAGGTAGCTCAGCACTTATCGGTGCCTCGCTGTTATCACCTACCGCAATTATAGCACAAGAACAGGAGCATGTAGAGTTCAAGGATGGTCAGGCCAAGAATATTATTTTCATGGTCAGCGATGGAATGAGTTCCGGTACTTTAAATATGGCCGACATGCTATTACGTAGAAAAGAAGGCCGTGCTAGTAACTGGATTTCCCTTTATGAACAAAACCGGGTTAAACGGGCCTTTATGGATACCGCTTCTGCTAGTTCAATCATTACCGATTCAGCAGCAGCAAGTTCTTCCTGGGGAGGCGGAAAGCGTGTAAATAACGGATCGCTAAACACCAATGCGGATGGATCGGAGAACACCCCGATTTGGATGAAGTTCAAAGCTGTAGGTAAGTCTGCAGGCTGCGTGACCACAGTACCTATTACACATGCAACACCTGCTGGATTTTGTGTAAGCAGCAAAGGCAGAGGTGATCAGGCCGGGATTGCATTAAAATACCTCTCATCAGGGATGGATGTCCTTTTAGGTGGGGGTCTCGAATTTTTTAGTCCATCACTTCGGGAAGACAAAGATGATGTATTTGAAAGATATTGTAATGCAAACTATGCTGTACTAGAAAACAAGAAGGACCTTATGCATGCAGCGAAAACTGACAAAAAGCTGCTTGGAGTTTTCCACCAGGATGGACTTCCATATACCCTTGACCAGGCGAATGATGCTAACCTGGTTGAGCGTATACCGACGCTTTCGGAAATGACTGCAACAGCAATTGAAAAACTCAGTAAAAACCCCAAAGGATTTGTCCTGCAAGTGGAGGCTGGAAAGGTAGACTGGGCGGCGCATGCAAATGACATTGGAGCACTTCTTTATGATCAGATCGCATTTGATGATGCAATTAAAGTAGTGTTAGATTTTGCAGAAGAAAACAAGCATACGCTGGTTGTTATTACAACAGACAATGGAAATGCGAATCCAGGCTTATTCTATGGAAATAAAGCAAACCACAATTTCGACAGGATTCAAACCTTTAGGCATACTAATGAATGGATCTTAAGTGGAATAGACAGAAATACCAGCATATCAACGCTCATTGATAAGATAGCAGACGCACAGGGCTACGCTGTCACCAAGGATGAGGCCGCAACGGTACTCAAGCACTATCAGACATTGGATGAAAAAGGAGTTTACAATCCCAGAAATTTGCCTTATCGGGAACTTGCGCGGCTACAAACCGCTTATACCTCGGTGGGCTGGGGTTCAATGGACCATTCAGCAGACTATGTGGAACTAGCCATGTTTGGGCCAGGAAGTGAATTGTTGAATTCCTTTGTTCGGAATTATGAGTTACATAATCTGATGCTTCAGGCTGCAGGTCAGAAGGTCAAACGCCTGTAGATTTTCAACGGTTGGAAAATGAAAATTATAATCGCATTTGCGATTTCGTCTATTCCTCTACTAATTCCCTAGGCCATTCAGAATGGCGTACCTATTATGGTAATGGTTGTCTTGATAACAACTACAGATCAAATTGATTCGAGTACTAAAATTAAAGAAATGAAGACGATTAAAACACTACTACTAATTCTTCTTTTTACTTCCGCTTTCGTGGCTTGTAAAAAAGATAAGGTTGAAGCCGAACTTGCTTCGCCAATGATTGAAAATTTGGAAATCGGCTCTGGAAACAATGGGCAAGGCGTAATTGGAAGAGACTTCCATTTAGATATGGATGTGACCGCCGGCAATAAGATCAACACTGTTCAAGTGCAGATTAAACAAAGACCCGAAAGTACCTATACGAAAGATTGGTCCTTTGAGCTTACCTGGATCGAATTTAAAGGTTTGAAGAATACCAATGTTCATAAACATTTTACCATCCCTGAAGGTGCGCCAGTAGGATCCTATGATTTCATTATTGAAATCGAAGATGAAAACGGTCTAACTAAAGTAGAAAAGCACAACATAACACTTGTTAGTGCGGAAACTCTTCCCGTCAATCCAGAAATGTATTCCTTGATGCTGGAGAAAGTTGACAAAGGCTTCGTTTATATACTCAACCGCGGATTCATGCTAGGAGATGATAAAGGCTATGCCAAAAACGAAAGGCTGAGAGCTTTCGTTGATGTTAGCAAGGTGAAGGATCAGGGGATAATGTATACCCTTTTAATTAAGAAAAGTGCAGGACATCTACCTGAATCTGTTGACAAAATAGACTTCACAAAGGTTATTGTAACTGACTTTAGAGGGCACACTGATCTGACAGCCATAGAAACCTTCACCAATTATGTCGGCTTACCCGACTTCAGTCCAAAAGAATTCACAATTGGAGCATCTCTCGACAACAATACTCCTGCAAGTAGAATTGATGGTGAAAAAGCATGGGCGAATGGAGAGTATTTTTTTGGAGTTGTTTATACAAACAAAACACATAACATGAGCGCTCATTATTACATTCCACTAACTATTAGTGGTTTTTAAGATGTGTGTCAGGATTCAAGCTAGTTACTCTATATACTCGCGATTAAAATTGAATTTCAACAAGGTATCTGCATAGTACGTGATACTTGTAGTACACACAAATTGATGTCTGTATATATTTATATCTTTTGGTGTAGCTTTTCTTCTGGCGAAAGACAGATGATTGCTAGTCTCATAGAATGAAATGTTAAATACAGCGGCCGTTCATCTTTCAGTGAACGGCCGCTTAGGATTAAATTACCAGCCTGTATTTTGTACAATAACCGGAACTTTTTGTATTTCTCCATATGGTATTGGCCATAGGTAGTGTTTCTTTTGAAACACGCGATTCTCGGTTACAACCGGGGTATAAAACCCAGGCGCATTCTGACTGATGTTCAGACCCCGAATTTGTGTATCTGTAGCTTCCGCTATTTTCCATTCTCTGGTATAAAAATACCGGTCCATTTCAAAGGCCAGCTCCACACGTCGTTCCCTGCGAATAGCATCACGCATGTCCCCGGGGATGGCAATTGCGTCGGCTCCGCTTCCATAAGGCGCTATACCTGCCCTGTTGCGGATCCTGTTTAAATACACCAGGATGTCTGGATCCGAGGGGTTTGTTTCCTGTAAAGCTTCGATATAATCAAGGTAAATCTCAGCCAGTCTGATGACCGCAAAGATCGGCCTACCAGAAGTCCAACCAGCTACCGTCAGGTGTTTCCTTGAGGTATAACCGGTTTTAGAGTAATCATTATTAGCAATCGCACCTCTACCTGCATTGCCATTGAAAGTGAAATCTGTGATGATATTAGATTGCGGGTTGATCCATTTGCGACCAGTATAGGTGATGTTTGCATAAAACCTTGGTTCGCGGTTAACATACATGTTACTGATCTCGCGCTTTGCGTTTTGGTCGTTAGGATCTGGTGCCTGATAGGCTGACGTGCCCAGTGCCGTATAACTTGGGTCATTGTCTATAGGCAACCCGTTGGCCGTAAAAAAAGCATCAACCAATTGTTGGGAAGGTGATAAAAATGATCCGCCCTTATCTCCACCGGAAGCACCATTGTGATTAGGTGCCAGCGAGTACTGGTAGAAGGTAACATCGCCACCTCTTCCAAAGATGATTTCTGAGTTGTAGCCATTTAAAAATACGTCTCTGGTAGCTATAAATGCCCGGTTAAATGGCGTGTTCGTTAAGCCAGAAGGTGTAGCAGACACTGAATACAGCGCATAGCTGGCATACTCTGGCTTGGTTAAAAATGCTTTAGTAGCGGCAACAACTTTATTCCATTTCTCTACACTCGCGACTTGATTAATCAGTTGTTTTCCGTCCTGGTTTTTTAAGGAAGCATAATCGGTATTGCCGTTAAATAAAGGGCGCGCAGCAGTGACTAAGGTTCGGATTTTGTACGCATCTGCCACCGAACTGGTAATGTGCCCATAGTCTTCATTTGCCTGTGGTGTAGCAGGGAGTGCTAAAGATGCTGCATCTAGCTCGGCTACAATATAGTCTACACATTCGTCCATCGAACTGCGGGCTTTACTAATTTCCGAAAGCGGTGCGTCTGACTGAACCGGATCATTGCCTAACAGTACTACAGGACCAAATTGCCTGATTAAATAGTAGTAATAGATGGCTCGTAGCGCTTTTGCCTCATTATAATAGCGTGTCACCAGGTCTGTGCCACCAATATTGCAGTCGGTACACCTGTTCACATTCGCCATAAACGTACTTGCTGCTTGTATGCCCCGGTAGTAGGCTTGCCAGTGGTAATTTACCGACCCGCTAGTAGCGTCCCAGGCACCACTGTTTACACTTTCTGAAAAATTTGGCAAGGTGTAATCCGCTTCATCAGAAGCCGCTGTCCATGGTCCGATATTTCCCGTTGCACTTGCATCACGGTCCATCACCTGGTTTGGCAAGGTGCTGTACACGTTGGCCAAGGCCTGATCTACTGTCGCCTTTTTTTCATATAGCTGCTGAAAGGTCAATCTATCATCGGGCACCTGATCCAAGTATTTTTTGCAGCTATAATTACTCACTAAGAGCAATAGGCAACCTGTATATAAGAGTATTTTTTTCATGTTGTTTGTATTAAAAATTGGCTGTGAGGCCTAAAGAGTAATTAGAGGTTAATGGATACCTTGTACCGTTGTTAGTTCCAACTTCAGGATCCCAAAGTTTAAACTTGCTGATCGTAAACACATTGTATCCCATTGCATAGATTCTCAAGCGCTTTACACCAATTGATTTGATACCTTCTTTAAGTGTGTATCCCAAATCAGCGTTTTTCAATCTAAGAAAACTGATGTCGCGCTGCCACCAGGTACTCGCCTGGTAGTTATTGTTATTGGTGCCACCATACGATAACCGCGGATACACTACATCCTGGCTAGGGTTTGTGGGTGTCCAACGATCTGCTGCTACCGCAAGCATATTTCCTAAACCGCCCGAATTAGCAAATGATGGGATATTCAATTGGATATCTGCATTATGCTGCCCTTGGAAGAACAGTCCAAAATCAAAGTTTTTATAGCCTAACGAGAAGCCGAAGCCGTAGGTTGTACTCGGCATATCACCCCTGCCGATGACAGTGCGGTCAAACGAGTCAATACGGCCATCACCATTTAAATCTTTGTATTTGATATCTCCTGGCATCAGTGTACCAAACTGTGCTGGACTTGCATTAATTTCCTCCTGGCTGTCAAACAGTTTCTCTGCAATATAACCTACACGTGTGGCAGCAAGCACATTGGTTCCCCGGAGCTCCATCCAAGGATAAGCTTGCGGTGCCTGGTCATTTTCAACCACTTTATCTTTATTGAAAGTAAGATTGGCCCTTAAGTTAAGCGACCATTCTGTTCCCAGCTGAGCATCATACTGGATAGTTCCATCAATACCTTTATTTTCAACGATCCCTAGGTTCCCAATCGGCGTATTGGCCAGTCCTCCGTAATTCGGTACAGTCCCACGTGTGATGAATTGATTTTTCCTGCGTTCTTTATAAAAGTCTACAATCAAAGAGAAGTTGTTGTTTAAGGTTTTCAATTCAAAGCCCAAATCCTGCTTGCGCGTTTGTGCCCAGGTTACATCTACTCCGTAGGCCGTTACACCCAATCCGCCGGGTGAAATATCTCCGTTCTGACCAAAAGTATAGCCACTTGCACTTCCCACTTTCGTCAGATAGTAGAACCGCTCACTCTCGTTGCCCACATACCCCGAGCCGCTGCCCCCGCTACCCACAATACCATCGGAGTAACGGAATTTTACCATTTGAATAGCATTTTTTAAGGGTTCGAAAAATTTCTCATTGGACAGCAACCATCCTATCCCAAATGCCGGGAAAAAGCCATAGCGTTTTTCTGGAGCAAAGTTTTCTGAACCATTATAACCCACATTAGCCTCAAAAAAGTAACGGTTGTCATACGCATAGGTTGCACGGCTGGCAACGCCTTGTAAACGATATGGGATAGAAAGCGTAAGGTTGCCTGCAAATGGGGTAGTATTGTCATTCTGATTGTACAATACCAACCCTGTAACCGCGTGTTTGCCAAATGTGCGGTTATAGTTAATGGCTGCTTCAAAATACATTTTCTTGTCACCGCCGTTTGTGGTGGCATAATTTAAAAATTCCTGGCCTTGTAAAATCAAACCGTATTTATAGCCCGAAGTTGGATCTCCTGGCACGATGTAAGGATCGTTGGGACTGATCCTATACAAACTTTCTCTTTTTGTTCTGTAAATGGAGTTATTGTTGTTAACATCAAAGGAGAACATTGTTGTTGCTGATAACCCTGGTGTTAATGCTTTCAGATCTTGTGTTAAACGAAGATTGGAATACAATTGATTAGCATAACCTATCCTGTAGCCATTTCTCGTAACATCACCATATGGATTTCGCTGATCAGCCTGTGGACTAATCCCCGGCAGGCTACCATTCGGATAAAGTATCGGAAAGGAAGTGGGGTTAATTAAAAAGGCTTGATTAAATATATCCTGGGCAAGCAGGTTACTTGGATAGCTTGTTTGTGAAAGAATGCCCTTTATGCCTAAATCTAATTTGGTAGTACCGGTGATATCCCAGTTTAAGTTGGTACTTACGTTGTAGCGTTTGAAGCTCTGTTTCGCAGCATCATTTACCGCGTCGTCGGTTTTGAATAATCCATCCTCACTATAATACCCCAATGACACATAATATCTCGCATTAGTCACCCCTCCGGAAAGGTTTGCAGTGGCCGACCGGTTCCTGCCAAAATCATTGTAGATCGCATCGAACCAATTTACATTTGGATAAAGGATAGGATCCGTTCCCGCTGCAGTTCTTTCAATTGCATCAATTGAATATGCCGGTGAAAATGCACCAGCGGCCCCGCCCCTCAGGTAATCAGAGTATTTGGCTTCATTGGCCAGGTTCATATAATCAACCCCATCAATCAATTCCGGCTTTTTGGTAAAACTACTAATCCCTTCATAGTACTCTACGTTGATTCTCGGCGCACCTGTAACCCCTTGTTTGGTATTAATCAGGATTACACCATTTGCACCACGTATACCATAAACCGCTGTGGCAGCAGCATCCTTTAACACGGTGAAATTTTCTACATCGTACACGCTGATGTCATTCAGACTACGGTTCGGAACCCCATCAATGATTACCAGTGGTCCGCGGTCATTTGAATTGAGTGAGGATATACCACGAATAAAGATATCCGATCCCGTTGCGCCCGGCTCTCCATTTCTGGACACGTTGAGTACTCCAGGAATACGTCCGGCCAACAACTGACTCATACTGGAAACTGGTTGTCTCAGTTCAGAGGCCTTAACAGAAGACTGAGCACCCACAAGGCTTTCTTTTTTTTGCGTTCCAAAACCCACAATGGCAATCTCCTGTAAATCGGAACCTTGAGATTCTTTCAAGCGTATATCCAGTACTTTTTGTGTACCGACAGTAATTTCCTGCACATCATACCCCACATAGGTAACCAGCAAAACTGCGTTTTGATCAGGTACGGTGATGGTAAATGCGCCGTTAGTGTCGGTAGCAGTCGTGATCGAACTGCCTTTTACCCGTACACCTGCGCCCGGTAATGGTAAACCTGATTCATCTTTAATTAAACCACGGATGGTTATATCTGCTTTAGCTTGGTAAACCCAGGATGAGCTATGAATATCTATGCTTGCGGCATTTGCTGAAGGCATTGAAAAACAATAGGGAACTATTGTCAGTGCCAGCGCATTTAGCCCATAGCGTTTAAGCTTGTGGTCAATTAATTGTATAATTTTCTTCATATTATTAGTTAAATCAAATGGTTAGCTGTTTAAATATTATTGCTGTTCCGCTGGCACTTCGATTACCCGCCATTCAGACAACTGAAACAGCGTTCCACTACCTATCGCAGAGATGCTGATCCTGTAATGGTTGTAGGGCACGATATTCTGGAAACTATAAGTCTTTGTGACATTGCGTCCCGAAAAGGTTTCTCCGGTTCTTTCGTCCAGATCAACCCAAGTATTGCCATCCATCGAACCGCTGAATTTCCAATCCTTAGGGTCTCTTCCCGGTGCATCATTTCCCGAGGTCAAGGTGTAAGATGCTACCTGTTGTGCGGCAGGGAAGGACAGTTGCATGTAGAAATCTGACTGATGAGGATTGATCAGGAATTTTGAGTTGAAATCATTGTCAACAACTTTCAGGGAGCCTTCCTGGCCATCTGCGCCGCTGCTGTTTTCGACGTTGACCGAAATTTTTGCCTTATCGGTCACGTCCACTTTGGCCTTCCAGGTGAAAAGATCTACAGCAGGATATTCTTCCTTGCTGCATCCAAGTAGAAAAACCTGGACAAGACACAGTCCCACGGTGCTCTTGGTAAATTTAAAGAGTGTCATAAATTAATTGTTTTAGTTGATTATGGTTAAAAAAAGGCATAACAATCCCCGGACTCAACCAAGGCCTTGGTTAAATCAATTGTCCCCTGTTAAGGGGTAATAAAATGCGTTACTAGCTTTCGATTTAGAAGCTACACAGAAAGGCCAACCTGCGGCGGCGTTTTCATGTATTAAGTATCTCTCTCTCTAATCAGGTTACGGACTTAGAGAAAGCTTGTGGTTTGGAGAAAAAGGCTTTGCGTAGAAATATGTTCATAGTTTAAAATTAATCGATTATTAATGGGAAATGCCGAACTGAAAAAGATAAAACGTTTTACTAGGATGATAAAAGCTTGGATTTTCAGCCATGTGGATACAAAAAGGAGTTTTAATTGGATTTTTTTAAATGAAAAGACTTTATAAAGCAATAATAGAAATATTATTTTAATATAAATCGCAAATAAACGCCCTCAGCATAACAGTTTTGATACAAATACCCCTCCCAAAAAGCTCCTTTTTGCAGAGATCCATGGGTTTGGATGACAAAAGAGTTTCTTAACTATTTTCCTGTGCCAGTCGTAAAGTCAATAAGGTAAGGAGTTAAAGACCGGCCCTCTACATCTTCAAATCTATCTGAAATCAGGAGTTGATACCGCTGAGCGGGCTTCATCTCAACCTCTATTTTAATGCTTTTACGATCCTCGGAAAAGGCAATAAAGCGCTTAATCCGGAGGGCATTTGACTCACCTAAAGGGCCAAATTCGAAGCCACGAAAGGAAGGATTCATCGGGGTTGAGAATTCAATGGTAATCACGCGGATTCCTGGATCTACATTACTGGCTAAATTATTCAATTCAACAACTTTGGTAACTTTTGGTCGCTCCTTTTCATAGTTGTCACGAATCTTTGAGACCGGCTGTTCAAAATATCCGGACTGATCTACGAATCGGTTCAGTGCTTGTTCATCGTTGTAGTCAAGTTCGATCATTGTCTTAATTGCCTGATTTTTCTCCCTGGCATTCAGATAATATCCCTGGCAAATGGCGTATCCAACATAGTAGCCCAGGTCTCGCATACCAAACTCACTGTTACGATTACTGTACAGCCAAAACCTGTTATCAGCGGAGAACATCTGATTAGAAAAAACCGCTCTGATTCGTACATTATTTATATGTCCGTAAGTCAATGCAGGTGTTGAGGATGCTTGCCCAGTGGCTTGAACGGCCAACAACTCCGCAACACCTTCCATTACACATTGCGCCAAAAGCGAATTTCCGATAGTAGTTTTTTGCTGGGTATGCACGAACTCATGCAAATTGAGAAATACAACCGATTTTATAGGATTACTTTCAAAGAACGGCTTTAGGTGCGCTAAATTCTCTGGAAACTCTTTTGTATTGGTAGTTGGGTCTGCGAGTGCCAGTTCGCTCCCAATTAATATTTGATCTTTTTGGGTCGTTCCGCTTGTGCGTAACGCACCAATACTGAAATAGATCGTAGCAGGCCTCAGCTCGGGATATAATTTCTTCAGCTTTCTGATTCCTCCGTTGATAGCAGTTGCGAAACTTGGAGCCTTCAGTGTGTTTTCCCTGATTGACTGCCAAAATAAAGGATATTGATGAATGGCATCAACATACGATTTTGCTGTATAGTCTCTTACTTTCATTAAGGCTTTTAAACCTGGCGTACCTTTACTTAGAAATAATTTATCGATATATGCGTACTGTTTACTTGTATCTTTAGTCGAGTTTATTTGATCGTAAGCCGTCCAGAAGTTTATAATATCAGTTGTAACAATTCTGCTGTTCTGTCCCTGACTAAGGTTGATAGAGAATAGGATGCAGAGCATGGTTAGTAACGGTTTCATGACAGCTAAAAGAAGTATTTACCTCTAATATAATCATTTAAGGATGATCGATAGTCGCTTATGGCCGCTCATCTTAAAGATAAAACCTTCACAGATCATGTATTTGAACAAATTCGCGGCCGTTCTCCTCATTGCTCACCTATTTAGTTGCAATCCTTCGTCTAGATTCGATAGCGCATTGTGGATTAAGCATCCACAGGCGGAAGATAATTCCAATCCAAGAGCAGGAATGGTGAATGATTTGATGAAGAACAAGTTAAAACCTGGGATGTCAAAAGAAGAGGTCTTAGAATTACTCGGAAAGCCCTACAAAGAAGGTATTGAACAAAGATTACCTAAAAACATTGTTATACCAGATTCAATTTCGTTTTCAAACCCTGACAACCTTAAGCCAGAAAACCTGGAAAAGATAGTGACTGAGAGAGATACTTTCAATAAATTACATGCAAAGCCTGTGTTCACACTTCATTACCCAGTTGGCTGGTCAACTATTGATCCTAATTTCTTGGTTATTATAATGAATGAAAATGGACTAGTAGAAAGATATCAAGTGGAACAAAGCTAAAGAATACCTACAACTAGCGATTGAAATACAATTTTTCTATACAGAGATTTAAGCGTTAGAGGCGAAGCCTGAATGTTAGTGCAACATTGATGAGCTCGTCTTTATCACCGTCCATTTGGTTTAGCTTAATGAGGTTATGAAAAAGTTCATTGTTAAATGCTGCTTTGCTGCGGCCTGTATAAGTGTAACTGCACTCTTCTGGGGTGCTGTAGCGAATGTGCCAATTAGAAGTGTAGCCGCAGACAATCCGCTTACCATTCCAAATGTACCAGGCAACACACCGGAACCAGGTATAGAGCCCGGCAATCCACTCTCCATTCCGATCCCGCCCGATCCGCCATTCCGAACCACGGAGTGGAATAACGCTAACGTACCGACCCCTGAATACCTGACCAGAACAAATCGTTTTAATTTCAGCTTTTTAGAGGAAGGGAAGACTTATCACCAGTTGAATACTCCGGCTTTAAATATGGCTTTTTTTAGCGGCGATGGCGACGGAAAAGCGATAAAGGTCAGGAGGCTGAAGCCAACAACCCCGGCCCCTTATGGTTGGACCTGCACTTGGAATAATTTGAATCAAACACAAAGCAAGCATCCTGAAGTCTTGTTTGTTGCTGAATTTAGAGAAGCCTTCATGATTATCTTATCTAAGCCCTGTATTGAATTTGGATTTGAACTTGCACCAAACAGGCAGAATAAAAATTTTGGTTTCCGATTTTATGTTGGAAACTATTATTTCGATGAAACAAGAGGCGGCACGGCAATGCTTACCAGAACCCCAAACGGAGCCCGGTTATACAGCGTTCAAGCCACTGCTCCTTTTTCCGTGATCACAGTTTCACGTTACAGGGAAGCAGGAGAAGATTTGAGCATCACACACGATGGCGTAGCATTGGCTAATATCAGGTATAAACTGGCTGAATAAAAGTTCATTAATTAAAAAATTATGAAAAGATTTACTGTCAGATGGTTCCTTGCTGCAGCATGCCTATTTGCTGCTTCGGGTTGTTCAAAAGTTGAAAGCAACATTGGAGAGCATGCTGAAATAGGCGCAGTCTCTACTGGATTTCCACTCACCGTGCCCGAGGTACCAGATGGTACACTAGAACCCGGTATTGAACCGGGACAGCCGATACCGATTCCACTTCCTCCGTATCCGCCTCTTGCGGGAACCTCCTCTAGTTCGAACGGTAGCCCTAATCAGTTCTATATCGAACGAACATCTCTCCTCCCAATCGCACAGCTGGAGGAAGGAAAGACTTACCATCAAATAAATTCAACCGGCCTGAACATTGCATTTTTCAGCGGAGATGGAAATGGTAAGGCAATCCATGTCAGGAGATTAAAACCTACAACACCATCGCCACAGGGTTGGACTGCGCATTGGAACACCTTGCCTAACGTAGAGAATGAACATCCAGAAATCTTGTTTATGTCTGAGTTTAGAGAAACCTTTATGATCGTCTTGTCTAAACCCTGCCTGGAATTCGGCTTTGAACTTTCACCGAACAGACAGAACAAGAATTTTACATTTAGAGTCGCCGTTGGAAACTTCTTGCGGGACTCAAATGGGGGCGACATAACCTTTCCCGTTAAAACGCCTTCTGAAGCGCAGCTGTTTAATGTGCAGGCTGAGAAGCCTTTCAATGTGGTAACAATTTTCTCTAATCATAGCCCAATTGAAGATCTCAGTATCACACATAAAGGGATTGCAATGGCGAACATTAGATACACGTTAGCACCATGATTATTATTTAGCAAGGGCTTTTCTGGTAGGTACCACTGAGGCCCAAATACAGGGGTTACCAAAAATAGACACCTTAATTGTTGATCAGCACTGAAGAATAACCGTTCGGTTACTTTAATGATACAATGTATTGAGGTAAGGCGCCCATACTAAAGGTTCGTTTTTTAAAAATAATGTTGGCTTGTGACTTGTTTATCTCCTTGCTATTTAAAACCTGGTTAAACTATGGGTATTTTTAATAAAAAAGACCCTAATGAACTGATTATGAAAAAGATGTATGTTTTTATGCTTGCAGCTCTATCTGTGTCAAGCACTTTACTTAGTTGTGAGAAGGATGTGCCAGCTACTAACAACGCAGTGCAGGAATTTACTAATGCAACAGCTGTCACAGGCTTGACCCCGAACTATGTGTATACGTTGGCGGGTAATTCATTTTACAGGAATCAGAATAATGGGATTGGCGACCAGGCCGGGTTCTTAGAAGTGAGTCAAATGGTCGCAGATGATGGATATATATATGCGTTAGATCCAAATCTAATCCGCAAAATTAAGATTAGTGACCGAAGCGTTACAACCTTGGCTGGTAGCGGAGGGGGAGAATCCGTGGATGGTTTAGGAACGCAGGCTGTTCTTCGGTCCCCAAGCGGAATTGCCCTAGGTCCGGACGGAAACCTTTACGTTGCTGAATTTAGTAAAATTCGCAAAGTCACCAAAGAAGGTAGGGTTACAACTGTTGCGGGCATGGATGCAAGAGGGTATCGGGATGGACCGGCTAAAACAGCTTTATTTCGGAGGCCGACAGCAATTGCAGTGTGTGAAGACGGAGCAATCTATGTGATTGATGACCAGAGTGGAGGGCTCGACAGTGATTGCCTAATCCGTAAGATTTCGCGCGCAGGTGTGGTAAGTACACTGACCAAAGGCCCGGTTGGTACGCTTTCATCTCCTTGGAATATCAGGAGTTTGGCTGTTATGAATAAAACAATTTATGCAGCAGGTACCGGCATCTATAGAATAAGTTCAAAAGGCACTGTGACCTTGGTAAAGAAAGATATTAATGTTAAGAATGATAGCTTGTTGCCCTTGGCTGATGGAAGTTTTTTAATTGCCAGCGATAATCAAATAAAAAAAGTGTCATCAAACGGTACTGTTAGTGTAGTTGCAGGCGTACCAGTTCACGATATATATGGCGCGCCTACTGAAGGGCCTGCTGATAGTGTTGATTTACATGATCCTCTCGGCATTGCACTCTATGAGAATGTCTTATACATCGGAGTGCATCCAAATGTAGGACTACCCGGCTCGGACGAAATTCAACAGGGCAGTGTTATTCAGATGATCGCCTTACCCAAGTAGCAGAAAACAGCGAAACTTGTTTGAAATGTTAGTATTCCTCTGATTATCAATCATACATATTCAAAAATCTTGATGTATGTATATACTGCCAAGCAACAAATGGTGAGTTCACATATCTAATCTAGCAATTTCTTATCTACCATTTCTGATACTTTTTGAGTTGATACTCCTCCTTACTTACAACGGTGTAAGCTAATCGAACTTTGTTCAGCAGCGTTAGGCCAAAGGTGAAATATTCGTTTTTTGAGGTGGTATTCTCGTTGCCAACTAGCAGTTATTTTCACCTGTTCAAAATAATAAAGATAATTGTCCTAGGTATAAATCTGGATGTTAAATTAGGTTAATTTTTTCGTTCTTGTTCACCGTTTGATAATATTTGGCAACCAATCTGGTTAGTCATGCGTCAATCCATTCTGTTATTCCGTAGTACCTTAAGGCTCATATTCCTTTCTATCTATGTATTACAAACTTTCGGAAATAATGCTCGTGCCCAATCCAACATATTAAAGGGCGTAACCCTTGATGGGCAATCTGGCTTGCCACTGCCATACGTAAGCATAGGAATTAAGAACAAGCCTATAGGTACGGTTTCTGATTCTATAGGCCAATATTCACTTTCCTACCTCCCCGCTGACATCGCGGAAAGGGATTCAATTTTCTTTTCAGCTGTTGGCTACAAAAGGGTAAAGATGGACTGGAACTCTTTTTTAAGAACAGAAAGGATCATCAAGCTAAATGAATCACCACAGATCCTTGAGATGGTGGACATCAAAGCAAAACCTGGTCAAGTCAAAAGTTATGGCCGTTCAAATGCAAGTATTGTATTCTTTCCGGCGATGTATAAGAATATACCAAAACACAGTGATGAGAAAGGGCGCGAGCAGGCTACAGTTTTGAAAATAGATCAAAATGTATTTTTAAAGAAGCTAAGTTTTAAAATAAACCGCAGAACCTTTAGGAAGATTAAAGTTAGAATGAACATCTATAGTGTTAAAGAGGGGTTGCCGGATCAATCTATCCTTCACAAAGATGTAGTTTTTGATATAGAGGGGACCACAGAGACAGGCATGCCAAATACTCAAAGTGTAGACTTACGGCCTTACGAAATAAACATACAGGGGAGAAAAGAAATAGCTGTTTCTTTGGCCATTTTAGATTTGGAACCATTGCCAGGCGAAAGCACGCAGTCGGCATTCTTTATACCGTCATTTCCCGGACCATTACGCTCAAGCCTGTACAGGATTAAAGGAGAAGCACCTTGGCAAAAGGTATCAGGTTCTTATCTGCTTGTAGCGCTTGAGGCATCCTCAATAAAGAGAAGCAAGGAAAATGTAGCCGATAGTCAGCCGGGCAGTGAGGCTGAAATCATCCAGAACAATCCTGCATTAAAAGTCCTAGTATACGGGAACAATCGAGGTAAACGTATTAAGGTTGATAAAGGGGAAATTTATTACGAATCATATGGCAAAGGCAGCCCCTTGTTCTTGTTGCATGGGAATAATGAGGGCATCAATTCATTTAGAGAACAGATTGAACCACTATCCCGGTGTTTCAGAGTAATTACCCTGGACACAAGGGGCCAGGGTAACAGCACCAACAACAGGGTATCACCCTACACTTACGAACAATTTGCTGATGACCTTTCAGTAGTGATGGATTCCCTATCGATAAGAAAGGCCAGCTTACTTGGCTGGAGTGACGGTGGAAATACGGCGTTGATTTTTGCATTAAGGCATCCGGAAAAGGTGGAAAAATTAGTGCTCATGGGCGCAAACTTGTTTCCTGGCCCTGATGCTATAGAAGAAAACGTTATAGAAAGCTTCAAAAATCGGAGGGATAGCCTATCTAAACGTGTCGATCCAGAATCTCAGAATCAAATGCGCCTCGCTGATCTGGTATTGAAAGAACCACATATAAATGCAGCACGGCCGAACTACGGCCGAACCACGATCTTGTGCAGAAGCTGTCCTGGAGCTGACGTCTACCTCCTTTCCATCAATTCGCGCAAACAATCCTCTTCCTGACTTGTCTTTATACCACTAAGTTTTTAACCTAAATACAAAAACGATGGGACAATTAAATAATAAGAACATTGCGGTGCTTGCGGCAAGCGGATTTGAAGAATCGGAACTTACCAGTCCGGTACAACGCCTGAAAGAAGAAGGTGCAACCGTACATATCATCTCTACAGACTCGGGAAAGATCCAGGCTATGAAAGGCGACAAGGACTGGACAATTGAGCTTGATGTAGACAAAACCGTTGCTGACGTGAAAGCAGAAGACTACCATGGTTTACTTTTACCTGGTGGTGTGTTAAACCCTGATTCCTTAAGGCGCAGTGATGAAGCAATCAGCCTCGTAAAAGCCTTCTTTGCCGCCGGAAAACCAGTGGCAGCAATTTGCCATGCACCACAGGTGCTGATTACCGCAGATGTGGTAAAAGGTCGTAAGCTAACCTCATTCCAGACCGTGAAGGTAGATCTGGTTAATGCCGGTGCAGAATGGGTGGATGAAGAAGTGGTGGTTGACCAGGGATTGGTGACCAGCAGAAGTCCGGACGACCTGCCTGCTTTCAACGATAAAATGGTTGAAGAATTTGCCGAAGGCGAACATGATGGGCAACATGCCTGATCAGCCTGATAGAGGCACATAAAAAAAGGGGAAATCTATATTTCCCCTTTTTCTGTTTTATGTAATGTTTAGGGGTTTGTTGACCACAAACCTGCTTCTTTCACAAAAACGCGTCGGTTCAGCTTCAGTTGAGACACCATAAATTCGGCGAAGTCCTCAGGTTGCATTACCCGCTCTGGATTTCCGTCTGTAAGTTTAAGATCTTTCGCCATATCTGTAGCGATCGTACTTGGAAGCAAGGTGCTCACACGGATGTTGTGCTTACGAACTTCCTGCATTAATGATTCTGACATACCGATCAACGCAAATTTAGAGGCACTGTATGCGCTGGTTACCGCAGCACCGTTTTTACCTGCAGTTGAAGAGATGTTCAGGATGTCGCCCGATTTGCTTTCTATCATGTCTGGCAGTACCGCACGGGTCATGTAGTAAGGACCGAAAAGATTTACTTTTACGATCTCTTCCCATCTTGCAGGCTCCAGTTCCATGAACTTTCCGAATGAAGAAATACCGGCATTGTTGATCAGGATGTCTATAGCACCCAATTCAGTCTTCACCTTAGCTACTGCTGCATTCACTTCTTCCATATTCGAAACATCAACTGTCGCGATGGCTGTTTTAACGCCATAAGCCTGCAGTTCGGTAGCCACTGCCTCCAGATCGGCAGCAGTTCTGGCCATTAATCCGATGTTTACACCCTCATTGGCAAGCTCAATGGCTACTGCCCTGCCTATGCCCTTTCCGGCTCCTGTTATGATTGCGTTTTTTCCGCTTAATGATTCCATGATCTTATATTTTGATGCAAAATTATGAAAATCTCAGGCCAGAAAAATTAGCCCAATGTAAACAAAATGCCGGCAGTATTTACTGCCGGCATTCCATATATGATACTTATACTTCTTTGAAGAAGTAATAGCTAAATCCTATTGGTAGTTTTTAGCGTTGATTTTACGCGCATTCTCAGTTAAGTGAATTTTACGTAAACGCATGCTGATCGGAGTTATCTCAATGTATTCGTCAGACTGGATGTACTCCATAGCTTCTTCCAGTGAGAATTTGATAGCTGGTGCAATACGGGTGTTATCATCTGTACCAGATGCACGCATATTCGTTAAAGCCTTACCTTTTACAATGTTCACCACTAAGTCGTTATCACGGATGTGCTCACCAACAATTTGACCTTCATAGATATCTACACCCGGATCAACGAAGAAACGGCCTCTATCCTGAAGTTTGTCAATTGAATAAGCAGTAGTTGTACCTTTATCCATAGAGATCATTACACCACTTAAACGGCCAGGGATTACACCTTTCCAAGGCTCGTAAGCTTTGAAACGGTGTGCGATGATCGCCTCACCAGCAGTAGCTGTAAGTACGTTGTTTCTCAAACCGATGATACCACGTGCAGGGATATCAAACTCTAAGTGTTGAAGATCGCCTTTTGGCTCCATGATCAACAACTCACCTTTACGTTGCGTAACCAGCTCAATTACTTTACCAGCAACTTCACCCGGTACATCAACGATCAAAGTTTCAATAGGCTCACATTTTTTACCGTCAATTTCTTTGATGATAACCTGTGGCTGACCTACCTGAAGCTCGTAACCTTCACGACGCATGGTTTCGATCAATACAGATAAATGCAGAATACCCCTTCCGTATACCAAGTAAGAATCAGGAGATTCAGTCTCAATAACTTTCAAGGCAAGGTTTTTCTCCATCTCTTTGTACAGACGCTCTTTCATACGCTGAGAGGTAACGAATTTACCTTCTTTACCGAAGAAAGGAGAGTTATTGATGGTGAACAACATGTTCATGGTTGGCTCATCAATGCTGATTACAGGCAGTTGCTCTGGTGCATCGAAATCTGCAATAGTATCACCGATCTCGAAACCATCGATACCAACAACAGCACAGATATCACCTGAACTTACTTCTGTAGCTCTGATCTTACCTAAACCTTCAAATGTATATAGTTCTTTTACTCTTGACTTAACCATTTTACCATCACGTTTGATCAACGTAACTGGTTGGTTTTCTTTAATGGTACCGCGGTGTACACGACCAATTGCAATACGACCTACGAAAGAAGAATAATCTAAAGAGGTGATTTGCATTTGAAGTGTTCCTTCATTGGTTGGTGCAGCTGGGATTGAAGCAACAACAGCGTCTAATAATGGGAACAGGTCGGTAGTTGGTTGTTTGTAGTCTGTGCTCATCCATCCTTGTTTAGATGAACCATAGATTACAGGGAAGTCTAACTGATCTTCAGTAGCCTCAAGGTTGAAGAACAATTCAAAGATTTGCTCATAAACCTCTTCAGGGCGACAGTTTTCTTTATCTACTTTATTTACAACAACAATAGGCTTAAGACCTAGAGCCAAAGCTTTTTGTGTTACGAAACGGGTTTGTGGCATGGCACCTTCAAAAGCGTCACATAGCAACAATACACCGTCGGCCATTTTTAATACCCTTTCTACCTCACCGCCGAAATCCGCGTGACCAGGAGTATCTATGATATTGATTTTAACGTCTTTGTACCGTACGGAAACGTTTTTAGAAACGATGGTAATACCTCGTTCGCGTTCCAGATCATTGTTATCCAGAATCAATTCACCTGTCTGCTCGTTGTCACGAAAAATTGAACAAGTGTGTAAAATTTTATCAACCAAGGTGGTTTTACCGTGATCGACGTGTGCTATAATAGCTATGTTTCTAATTTTTTGCATAAAATGCGCCTGTATTTTGGCGCAAAGATAAGGTTTTTAATCGTAAAAACCGCCTATGAAATGGGCTAATATCTTGATACTAAAAGACTGCCGTTCTTGGGAATGCCCAACAGATAAAGGCCGGCATCGCTTTGGCCCAGGTGTCAACTTCATGTTTTCCACCGACCATCTCATAATAGAAAACATCATGCGGACGTGAATATCCTTTATCCAGCAGGGACTTAATGATGTCGATGGTGTCGTCTATAGAGTCGATGATGAAGTTACCATCACGGTCGGCAGTTTCATCCTCCGTGCCGGTCATCAGCCAGAACCGGAGCTCCGGTTTATCCCCCCTTTCCCTGATCACCTGGTGCATGATCCTGTCATCGGGCGTGTAGCCATCTTCAAGGTCTCTTTTGCGCCACCAGAAAGAAGCGGAAAAAGCACCAACCACATCAAATATCTTATCATTGCGCCAGCAGATATCCAGAGCGCTTAAGCCGCCAAGGGAACAACCCACGAAGCCTTTCTTGCCCTGAAGCTTGATCTTCAGCAGTTTTTCCAACTGCGGCAGCAGCTCCGTTACGATAAACTCATTATAAAGGTCAGCTTTGCTACCCCGGTTCTGAAAATCAGGTCGGCCGGCAACACCATATTCCTGTATGCGTTCTGCTGAGCACTTAATGCCCACCAGCACCACCGGATCAATACGTTGGTTGGCATAAAGGTCGCGCAGTGCTTCCTCCAGTTGCAAGCCTTCTGCATCCTGTCCGTCATTAAGCAAAAGCAGGTTCATCGGGATATTTGCCGGAATGCCCACCGGCGCATAAACAATGAGTTCCACAGGCCTTTTCAGCCAATGGGATTGCAAGGTGTGCGTAGTGATTTTAAGCTCGGCGATCTTCATGGTTTATCTATTTACAAAGGCTCCCCGTAAAATGTTTCCTATTTTTTTAAATATCAACTGATTTTAGCAACAAAAGAATAGGATACTTGTTAAAGAGTAGTTCTTCGTATCTTATTATCTAAATTACTTTCATGCAGGAGGAATACATCAAATGGTACAGTCCAAACTTGAGTATGGACATCGACATGCTGACCTTTGGCTACGGCGGCTACCCGCTTCTTCTATTTCCTACCAGTCAGGGCCGCTACTTTGAGAACAAAGACTTTAAACTTATCGAAAGCATACAGTATTTCATCAATTCCGGGAAAGTCAAAGTCTATTGTCCGGATGGCGTTGACAGCCTGAGTTTTTACAACAAAGCGGTGTCTCCCGAGCAGCGGATTAAGAATCATACCTGGTATGACCGGATGCTGCTGGAAGAACTGGTGCCCCGTGCACAGCACGAGACTGGTCACCATCGGGTAATTACCTCAGGTTGCAGCTTTGGTGGTTATCATGCTGCGAATTTTGCCTTTCGCTATCCATGGCTGGTGTCGCATATGTTCAGCCTGAGTGGCGCCTTTGATATCAGCGGGCAGCTGGACGGCTTTTATAATGAAGATGTGTACTTTAATAACCCGGTAGATTACCTGCCGGATTCGAATAACCCGGAGCTCTGGAACATGAAGATCGTGCTTGGCACTTCCGACCGTGACATCTGCAGGCCCTACAATGAACAATTATCAGAAATCTTACATAAGAAGGGTATCTCCCATTGGCTTGACATCCGGCCCGACGCCGACCACGACTGGCCGATCTGGCGGGAGATGTTACCGGACTATCTATCTAAACTATAACAACTAATTCATAGACGATGAAAAAAATTGGTATCTTATTTGGCCAGGAGCGATCTTTTCCTGAAGCTTTTGTAAAACGTGTTAATGAGCTGGCAGCGGGCGAGTTTGAGGCCGAGTTTGTGCGCCTTGACAAGGTATTACAGGCTGAGCCACTGGATTATGCCGTGATCCTCGACCGTATTTCCCAGGGTGTTCCCTTTTACCGTTCGGCAATGAAAAATGCTGCAATCACCGGAACAGCCGTAATCAATAATCCTTTCTGGTGGAGCGCTGACGAGAAGTTCTTCAACAATGCGCTTGCTGTGAAGCTTGGTATCCCGGTACCAAAGACAACGCTGATCCCTTCCAGGGAGCTTCCGACCGATACAAGCGACGAGTCTTTCAGCAACCTTGCATATCCGCTCGACTGGGATGCTATTTTTGAATATACGGGCTTCCCGGCCTATATGAAGCCTTTTGATGGCGGGGGTTGGAAAGACGTTTACAAGATCAGCGACAAGGAAGAATTCTTTGAAAAGCACAAGGAAACCGGACAGCTGGTGATGATGCTGCAGGAAGAGATTAAGTTTGAAGAATATTATCGCTGCTACTGCATTGGCGGTAAGTATGTGCGGATTATGCAGTATGAGCCAAACAATCCTTTCCACTTGCGCTATGCCGTAGATAAAGGACCTTCAAGCGAAGAATTGCTGCAAACCATACACGATTATGTGATTAAGCTGAACCAGTCATTGGGTTACGATTTCAACACCGTTGAATTTGCGGTACGCGATGGTATACCTTATGCGATCGACTTCTGCAATCCGGCACCTGATGCGGAGCTGACCAGCGTTGGGGAAGAGAACTTCAACTGGGTTGTTGAACATTCGGCGCTGTATGCGATTGAACGTGCCAGGGCACACAAGCCAAATCAGGATAACCTGACCTGGGGTGAATATGTGAAAGGATCGGTAAAAGCAGGTTCGAAAATTAAGATTGAAGCAGCGGGTGAAATTCCGGTAACAGAAGAGCTGGCTGCACCGGTAGAATTGGAACCTCAGAAAAAAGCTTCGGCTAAGACCAGCGGCACTGCCAAAGCGACAAAGGCAAGCAAGCCAAAATCTGCCACTAAAGCGGAGCAAGGTGCTAAAGCCGGCGAAGATTCTAAAGCTGAAGATGCAGCACCAGCAGCAAAGAAGGCACCAGCAGCGAAAGCAGGCGCAGCGCAGCCTAAGGCAGAGAAAGCGGCCAAGCCGGCTAAGTCTGCCCCAGCTAAAGCAGCCGCGCCAAAAGCAAAAAAAGAAAGCAGCAGTAAAAAATAACGGCTATTAAGCGGATGTCATGAAAAACGAGTTTACACTTGGTATCGAAGAAGAGTACATGGTTGTTGATCCGGTTACCCGGGAGCTCACTTCGCATGACCAGAAAATTGTTGAAGCTGCGCAAAAGATCCATAAGGACCAGGTAAAGGCAGAAATGCACCAGGCTGTGGTGGAAGTTGGAACGGGCATCTGCACCGACACGACACAGGCGCGGAAAGAAATCTCGCAGCTGCGGTACACCGTATCGCAGCTTGCCGGCGAACAGGGATTAAGGATAGGTGCCTCAGGCACCCACCCTTTTTCACACTGGGAGAAACAATTAATTACAGAACATCCGCGTTATAATGAAATTGTTAATGAGCTTCAGGAAGCTGCGCGTTCAAACCTGATCTTTGGACTGCATGTGCATGTGGGTTTCCAATCCAGGGAACTTGCGGTACATATTGCCAACCAGGTGCGCTACTTTCTGCCGCACGTATTTGCATTATCTACGAATTCGCCTTTCTGGGAATCCAGGAATACCGGATACAAGTCCTTCCGGACCAAGATCTTTGATAAGTTTCCCCGTACGGGAATTCCTGACATCTTCAACAGCATAGAGGATTATGATAGTTATGTCAAATTACTCATCAAGACGAACTGTATTGATAATGCGAAGAAGATCTGGTGGGACATCAGGGTACACCCTTTTTTCCAGACCATTGAGTTCAGGATATGTGATTGTCCGATGCTGATCGATGAGACAATGGCGCTTACAGCGCTTTTTCAGGCCCTTTGTGCGAAGTTATACCAGCTACGCTTGCGGAATATGTCTTTCATAAACTACTCCCGGGCGCTGATCAACGAGAACAAATGGCGTGCGGCGAGATACGGGATTGACGGCAACCTGATAGACTTTGGCAAGGAAATGGAGGTTAACTGCCGCAACCTGATCCTGGAACTGCTTGACTTTGTGGATGATGTTGTTGATGAACTGGGTTGCCGGGATGACATCAACTACGTGCATAAGATGCTGCAAAACGGAACAGGTGCAGACCGGCAATTAGCAGTCTTTGAACAGACCGGCAAGCTGGAATCGGTTGTAGACTTTATAACCAGCCAGACGCTTATAGGCGCGAAACAGTAAAAATGGATAATAATAAGAAGATGAAAGTTGCCATTATAGATATGAATAATGGCTCGCCCAACCAGGGCATGCGGGGGATTATAGAAATACTGGGCAAGTACCAGGAGGATCATGGTATAGCGTTTTCACTCGAGATCTTTGACTTGAGACGGAAAGCTGAATTACCAGACCTGAATTACCACCTGTACATTTCTACAGGCGGCCCGGGAAGTCCGTATGATGGGGAAGGCCAGGAATGGGAGAACAGATTTTTTGATCTTCTGGAACAGATACACCAGCACAATGCCAGCAATGAAGCAGAGAAGAAGTTTGTTTTTCTAATCTGTCATTCCTTTCAGCTGGCCTGCCGCAAATTTAAGCTTGGCAACGTGACAGAGCGTAAGTCTAATGCCTTTGGCATTTTTCCGATCACGCTTACCGAAGCAGGGGAGCAAGAACCAGCCTTTAGCGGCTTGACCAATCCTTTCTATTCGGTAGACAGTCGCGATTGGCAGGTGATAGAACCCGATGAGGCTGCTTTTGAAAGTTTTGGAGCGAGTATACTCGCGTTAGAAAAGGAAAGACCGAATGTTGACCTGGAGCGCTGCATTATGGCGATCCGTTTTACGGATGAAATTCTGGGTACCCAGTTTCACCCTGAAGCAGACCCAACCGGTATGCGCATGCACTTGCTTAAAGAAGATAAGAAGAAGTCCATCATCGACAATCACGGTGAAGAAAAGTATTATGACATGCTGGATAGTGTGGAGGATCCTGAGCGCATTTCCCTGACACAGCAGGTGATTCTGCCGAACTTCATCTCCAGTGTCGTTGCAAACACCTTACAAGAAGCATAACTATGATTAACACCTACCGGGAGCGTTTCAACGCTGGCTTTACCGCTGCGAAATACGAAGCATTTCTGAACAAAGCAGACGAGGGCTTCCCTCCTATTGAGTTCAGACTTGCGGAGACACCTGTGTTTATACCAAATGATCTGCGAGACGAATTGATTAAAGCAGGTGAAGAAATTGTAAACATCATCAGGCGTCCCGGATTTAAGACCTTAACTAAAAAGGCCATTCCTTTTGAGTGGGAGGTTCCATTTGAAAATAGTCACCCGCATTTTCTTACCCTCGACTTCGGCATTACTAAAGATGCTGAGGGCAAGCTGGCACCGAAACTTATTGAAATGCAGGGATTTCCTTCCCTCTATGGTTTTCAGATGCACCTTGCAGCGCTCTACAAGGAAGTTTATGAGCTGGATCCTAAGCTTACCCCCTACTTCAATGGCTTAAACGACAGTTCTTATATCGAGTTGCTGCGGAAGATGATTGTAGGCGACCATCCGCCAAAGCAGGTGGTGCTGATGGATCTTGATGTACACAAACAGAAAACGGCGATCGATTTTTACATCACGGCCAAACACCTGGGTATAAAGATCGTGGGCATCGAGGATATTTTCAGGGAGGACAACCACATCTGTTATCGCGAAAATGGTGTGAATGTAAGGATCAAGCGGATCTATAACCGCCTGATTTTTGATGAGGTTAAGGACGACTTCAGTCTTTTTAAGGAGTGTTTTGATCCCCGGGAGATCATTGATGTAGAGTGGATGACCCATCCGAACTGGTTTTACCGGGTTAGTAAGTACACCATGCCATATTTAGAGAGCAAGTATGTTCCCGAGAGCTTCTTTCTGCATGAGCTAAAAACCCTGCCACCGGACCTCGAGAATTACGTGCTGAAGCCGCTGTTTTCTTTCGCCGGTATGGGCGTGATCATTGATGTGACCAAGGCCGATATCGAAAAGATCGAAGACCCGGAGAATTGGCTGTTGCAGGAGAAAGTGACCTATGAGCCTATCGTAGAATCACCAACAGGCGGTGTGAAGGCAGAATTGCGGCTGATGTATCTCTGGCCAGACAATGAAGAACCGATACTGGCCATCAACCTGGCGAGGTTAAGTCGTGGAAAGATGATCGGTGTGCGTTACAATAAGGACTTTGATTGGGTAGGTGGAACCGTCGGTCTCATGGAACCATAATTTTACATTGATTCGACGTGTCAGCGGACTGCTTTCTTTAATTTTGAGTATGGATGTGCAGACCTTATTAGTAGCTTTATTATTTGCCGCGGCGGTATTCTATATCGGCCGCATCATTTTTCGTTCGCTTAAGCCGGGCAAGGATGGCGGCTGTGCTACGGGATGCAATAAGTGCAGTGTAGATTTTAGCAATATAGATCCAAAATCTAAATAGATTTCAACTATATGCTTGATAAATTCAAAGCCTACCTGCAGCAAAGGATGTCGATTACCGACGAACAGTTCGACCTTGTTGCAAGTCATCTAAAAACAACAACCTTCTTGAAAAACGAACTGGTACTCTCCCAGGGTGAAACCAGCACAAGGACCTACTTCATTCTTGACGGATTGATGCGCAGCTACTCGGTAGATGAGAAGGGCAAAACACACATCATCCAGTTTGCACCGGAAGGCTGGTGGATTTCCGACCGGAACGGACTGCTGAACAATGAAGCGTCTGATTTCAATATGGATGCTATTGAGCCCACAACAGCATTGATTATTCCTAAGGATTTTTTCTGCACAGCCGCGGCACATGCACCGGAATTTAACCTGCTGAATACAACGATGCTTAATAATGCAATTCGCTTTATGCAGCGCCGGATTAATCTGCTGCTGGCAGCCACTGCGGAGGAGCGTTATGTCGATTTCGTTAAGTTATATCCAAACCTGACCTTAAGGGTACCACAGTGGATGATCGCTTCTTACCTTGGCATTACCCCGGAATCATTAAGCCGTGTACGTAAAGACTTAGCACATAAACACTTCAAAGTCTGAGCAATGTTAATTTATTAACATACATCAACGCTTGCAAACGAGTGTGTTGGTACCTTTGTTCTATCAAAACGATATAATCTAAATCGAACAACCATGGCAACAACACAATGGACATTAGATCCAACACACAGCGAACTGGAGTTTAAGGTTAAACACCTCATGATTACTACGGTAACCGGACGTTTCAGAAATTTTTCAGCTACACTTGAAAGTGAGTCTGATAACAATTTTGAAAATGCAAAAGCAACGTTCAGCGCAGATATCAGTTCCGTGGATACAGGTAACTCCGACCGTGACAAGCACCTTGTAACCGGGGACTTCTTTGATGCGGATACGCACCCAACCTTGACTTTCGAATCAACTTCATTCACCCGCGATGGTGATGACTATAAAGTTGCAGGCAACATCACCCTTAAAGGTGTGACGCAGCCGATCATATTAGACGTAGAATTTGGCGGAACCGCGGTAGACCCATGGGGAAATACTAAAGCAGGTTTTACTTTAACAGGAAAACTAAAGCGTGGTGATTTCGGCCTTACCTATAATGCAACCCTTGAAACCGGCGGTGTAATGCTGGGCGACGAGGTGAAGATCATAGGCGAAATTCAATTTGTAAAACAAGCATCATAAAAGGCGCATAGCCTATACGTATAAAAAGCCGGGCATTAGCCCGGCTTTTTGTTTATTAATACTTTCTGGAATTATTTCTTTAAACCCTGTGTTGAGTTCTGTTTTATACCATCAGCACCACCATTTGCAGAACGGTCTTTGCTTACGCTATCACGTTGAAAGGTGTTGATATTGGCTTCTTTGAGGTCAGTTGTATCTGCTGCACCTGAGTCTGAACCCGAGGGGCTTTGCCCGCTGGCCGAATTCATGGCCGGCGCCTGCGTAGTATCTAGTCTTACAGAATCCGCGACAGACTCATCACCTTTATCGCCAAAAGAACAGGCAGCTAAAGACAGGGTCAAAAAGGAAAATGCTAAAACCGGTTTGAATAGACTTTTCATAATTAGGATTTTTCTTTTACTAACCGCTGGCCTTAGGGAATTGTTTTCCTGTTTTTAAGCCTTATGCCTTGGTTGCGAACAGGCATCTACCTATCGCTCCCGCTCAATCAGGCACACCGCATAGGCTACAACCCCCTCTTCCCTGCCGATGAAACCCATAGTTTCATTGGTGGTTGCTTTAATGGAGATGTCGTCTATGGAGATACCCATCGCAGTTGCAATATTCTGCTGCATTTGCGGAATGTGTGGATTTATCTTTGGCGCTTCCAGGCATAACATGGCGTCAATGTTGCCTACCGTATAACCTTTTTCGTTGATCAGCTTCATGGTTTCCTGCAAAAGGATCATACTGCTGATACCTTTCCACCTGGGGTCGGTATTCTTGAAGTGAAAACCAATATCGCGCAGGTTTGCTGCACCAAGAAGTGCATCGCAGATTGCATGCAGCAGCACGTCTGCATCAGAGTGACCGAAAGCACCTTTGTGGTGCTCGAGGTTAACACCGCCAACGATAAAGGGATGGTTATCTTTTAACTGGTGGACATCGAATCCAAAGCCAACTTTAATTTTCATATTTTATCTATTTAAGACTGATTAAGCCCTGTCTATGTTCATCGAATTGCCCGAAATTAAACATTAAGCCGATCTTTAAGGTATTTGCCATGGGACTTTTTTCGGTGTTCACCGGCAGGTAGGCGAGGTCGAGCGCCATACCGCGGTAAACCATTCCGGCGCCAAGACTGATGTAGCGGCGGTTGCCTTTACCCGGATGTTCGTAGAGATATCCGGTTCGAAGGGAGAACTGCTGCTTGAAGGTGTACTCGAGTCCGACGGACACTCCCACTTCCGCCAACTCTTCCGCAAAGCTACGATCGCTAAAGGAACGCCATATTCCAGCAGGGAAGCTCCTGCTCGGCTGATCATCGCCATTAGTGCCTTGCCTGTATGGCACTAAAAGTTTGTTCAGGTCTGCAGCGATGGTAAGGCGACTTACTTCGTCGAGGTTCAGTGCTGCTGCCGTGCCAAGCCTGAGGTTTGCAGGGAGTGTATATCGCTGCATGGTATGTTCGTTTTGATTCCATGGACCAAGGTTGCTGAGATAAATACCCCTGGAGAGGTCGGCCTCGTAATTGAAAATACTGGCCGGTTTAATCATATAAGCGGATACATCTACGGCGAGCGCTGCACCGGCATTTTGAAGGGCAAGCCCCTGCTCATTTAATTGTAAACGAGATTGTGCATACCGGACGGAAGCAGCGAGGGAAAACCCGGGACCGAGCTTACGGGCGTAGCTGAAATCCAGGGCATACTCCAGGGGGTGCAAGAAGCCTAGGGCAACTGCGTTCTCATCCCGGAAGGTAGTTTCACCTACAGAAAAGTACCTTAACGAGAGTCCGACGGCCTGGGTTCCGGAATTGAGAAAAGCACTGAAATAGCTTAGGTTCACATCTTTTATCACACTTTTTAGCCATGGGTTATGAGCCACACCCAAGCCAGCTTTATAAGGACTGAACACCAGGGCTGAAGGGTTGATGCTCAGGCTGTTTACATCAGCGGAGCGTGCCACACCCGCTTCACCCATAGCGGCGGCGCGGGGGTCGGGCATGATCTGTAGAAAAGGGAAGCTTGTAGATATGGCAGCATAATTGCTATGGGATTGTCGGTCGCCATCAAAATTTTGTGCTTCAGCGTCGTAGATTTGGACAAAAACAAGTAAGAACAGGAGTTTAAGTCTGGTTGAAGCGCGTAAAATCATGTGTAGAATATAATTTTTAAAACAATTCTACAATTTAGATGACACTGCATTACATAGCGAGCAAGTTTCAATATTATAAAGTAACTTTTGAAGAAACATATATTTTGCTGTGTAACTTAAATTTTTAGTAATTTTAACATTCAAGTTTATCGCTTTGCGTCTATGAAAAAAACATACCTGTATTCATTAATTGCATTACTTATTATTGGATTATATTCCTGTAAATCCAAGACTGTCAGCAAGTCGGATAAAACAGGCTGGAATTATAATGAAAAAGAATTCGGTGGCTTTCAGGTGCCGGCAAATTACGACCGTGGCGCACCTGGTCCGGGTTTAGTAGCGATTGAAGGTGGTGTATTTGTAATGGGTGGAAGTGCTCAGGATATCCCTGGTCAGGAACTCGGAAATTACAACCACAAAAGGGAAATCACGGTATCTTCTTTCTATATGGATGAGACCGAGGTTTCAAACACCAACTGGCTGGAATACCTGGACTGGATCAGACAATCGTATCCGGATGATTATGAGTACTATTACAACGAGTTGCCAGACACACTGGTATGGCGCAGACCGCTCTCATACAATGAGCCTTATGTAGACAACTACCTCAGACACCCTGCTTATGGCGAATATCCTGTGGTAGGTGTAAGCTGGGAGCAGGCACAACGCTATTGTACCTGGAGAACATCCAGGGTGAATGAGTTACTATTACGTTCACAAGGCTATATGACCTCTTTCGAGGATCTTTATGGAACCGGTAAAGGCAAGAAGAAAGATCAGGTTCAGGCAGCACCTCGTCCTGAAGGTCCATTTAATACAGATGTATACTTGAATGGACAATATGACGACCGTGGTAAGAATGCCATGAAAGATCTTGGTACTGCAGCAACAAATCCGACAGGAAAAAAAGCTGATGCGCCAACCCGTAACGTAAGATTGGAAGACGGTATCCTTAAACAACCTTACCGCTTACCTACAGAGGCAGAATGGGAATATGCTGCACTTGGATTAATTGGCAATACGCAGTATGAGAACATCACCTCTAACAAAATCTATCCTTGGGATGGATTGGGTCTGAGCTCTGCAAAGAAAAGCACCAGAGGTATGATCCTTGCTAACTTTAAACGTTCTAAAGGTGATTATATGGGTGTTGGCGGATCTTTGAATGATAAAGGAAGCTTAACCGTTTCTGTGAGATCTTACCTACCTAACGACTTCGGTTTGTATAACATGGCTGGAAACGTTAACGAATGGGTATCTGACGTATTCCGTCCGACTACTTTTGAGGCGGCTGAAGCTTTTAACCCTTACCGTGGTAACTTCTTCCAGGATAAAAAGTTGTTAGAACCAGGTTCCGCTAAAATTGCTGTAGATAAATACAATAACCCAATCCTTGTTCCTGCTACGAATGGCAAGAAGCAAACCTGGGCAGAGAAACAAGCCGCGCTTGCGGCCAGCACCGCAACGGACTCATTGGGTAATGCAACTGTAGCTAGTAGCTATGTTGCCGACCAACGTGGCTACCGCGACAGACAAAACGAGCTTTATGGTGAGATCACGCTTGTTAATGATAAATCAAGGATTTACAAAGGTGGATCATGGGATGATCAGGCATTGTGGTTAAATCCTGCGACAAGACGCTTCTTACAACAGGATGAATCTACTGCTGATATCGGCTTCCGTTGTGCAATGACGATGCTTGGTGCTTCTGAAATCAACCCGCGCAGCAGCAATAACTTTAAGACAAAACCTGCAAGGAAATTCAATCCGAAGAAAATATAAGTTGGCGAAGGCCCATAAAAAAAGAGCGGTACCAAATGGTACCGCTCTTTTTTTATGGGATAAATGTTAAGCGACTATTGAAACTGCAGCAGAATCGTATTCTTCTCGATCTTATCTCCTTGTGCAACGTTAATCTTCTTTACAACACCGTCAGTAGTCGACTTTAAGATGTTCTCCATCTTCATCGCCTCCAGGACAAGCAGATTATCTCCTTTCTTCACTTCGGCACCTTCAGTTACCATGATTTTTAGTACCAGTCCTGGCATGGGTGCTTTAAGGTCAGGAACTTTGGCCCCTGCCGCGCTGTCCATTCCGAGTTTCTTCAGCAGCTGATCAAACTGATCTTCTACATTTACAGTATATATATTTCCGTTGATCTTAACGGTTGTCGTCTTCTCCTCTGCATCATAGGAAACCACTTCCACGTTGTAGGATTTGTTTTGATAGATCACATTAGAGCTCGCAGAACCGGGTAATTTCTGGATGTCCAGTTCTACAGCTGTTCCATTAACAGTAAAATCTGCTTTGTGCTTGTCAACTTCATATTCGAAGTGGCCGTTTACTTTTACTTTATACATGTTGTAAAGCTTTATCGGTTAATGTAGTTCAGTTCGAAGCAAGCTGCCAGTGCAGCAGTTTCCGTACGTAGGCGGGACGTACCAAGCGTCACAGGCTGATATCCTTTCTCCAGGGCAGATGTGATCTCCTGCGGGCTGAAATCGCCCTCAGGGCCAATCAGGATCAGGTAACGACCATGGGGCTGCACCAGATCCTTAAGGTACTGGCGCTCGGCATCATCTATACAATGCGCAATCAGCTTGGTAGCCTCACTTTCTGCTTTCAGCAACGCTGTAAGGGATATTGCCGGATTAAGCACCGGGTGATAGGCCTGCAGTGATTGTTTTACCGCTGAGGTGATCACCTTCTGCAGGCGATCTTCCTTCACGATCTTACGTTCAGAGCGTTCGCAAATGATGGGTGTAATTTCGTCAATGCCAATTTCAGTAGCTTTCTCCAGGAACCATTCCAAACGGTCTATGTTCTTGGTAGGCGCTACGGCAATATGCAGGTGATGGTTTCTTTTCTGATATTCCCTGGTGGTTTTGGTGATCAGGAGTCCGACATGCTTTTTAGATTCCGACTCGATCTCTGCCTCGAAAAGTCCTCCCCGCCCATCGACGAGGTAAACCTTGTCGCGGGCAGTTAATCGAAGCACTTTGCTGCAGTGCTTGCTTTCCTCTTCATTAAGGGTATAACGTGCCTGATCCTGAAGGTCGGGCGTATAGAAAACATGCATAGGCGGGCATTAGTGTAAATCTACAGCGTCTTCCTTGTTAATCACGAGCTCGAGCTTAACGGTCTCGACATTCTGTTCGGTTTTCTTCAGGATGGTGAACAGATAGCCATAGCACTCTTCGCTTTCACCAACTTCAGGGAAACGGCCGAAAGTATGGGAGATCAGGCCACCGATGGTGTCATAATCTTCATCCTCAGGAAGGTCGTGTGGCAGGTACTCGTTCACATCATAAACCGTTGCATAGGCGTTGATGATATACTCTGTATCGGAAATCTTTTCAACTGTAGGCTTCTCCTCATCATATTCGTCCTGGATCTCACCAACAATCTCTTCAACGATGTCTTCGAGGGTAACCATACCGGCGGTACCACCAAATTCATCGATGACGATAGCGATCTGTATACGTTTTTGTTGGAGTTCACTCAGCAGATCATTGATCTTCTTGGTTTCTGGAACGAAATAAGGCTTTCTGATGATATCACTTACCTTCCACTCCTTGTGCGTTGCCAACAATGGCAATACGTCCTTAGCGTGGATGATACCTACAATTTTATCGATGATGTCATCGTATACTGGAAAACGTGAGTAACCCTCGGAGATGATCATGTTGATCACTTCTTCCTTGGTAGTGTTTAACGCAATGCCGGAGATTTTGGTCCTCGGCACCATGATGTTCTTTACAACACGTTCATTAAAGTCAAATACATTTTTTATAAGCTCATGCTCATTGGTATCCAGTGCGCCACTTTCGCGACCCTGGTCTAAAAGATAGTACAGTTCTTCAGTACTGTGTATGGTTTCGTGACTACCAACGTTATTGATGCCGAAAACCTTAAGGATAATGTTTGCAAATCCGTTTAGGAGCCAAATAAATGGCCGGAATACAACATAAAAAACCTGAAGTGGGAAGGCGATGAAAAGCGTGGTTTGTACCGGGCGCTGAATGGCCAGGGATTTTGGCGCAAGCTCACCAAACACGATGTGCATAATAGTAATTACGCTAAACGCGATGATTGGAGAAGCGGTTTTTGAAACTGAATCAATGAATTCCGGCGATGAGCCGAACGAAGAAAGCAGGTTATGGAGGATGTGTTCCATTACAGACTCACCTACCCATCCCAACCCAAGGGAAGCTAAAGTAATACCTAGCTGTGTTGCAGCTAGGTATCCGTCTAAATGCAGGGTAATATGTTTAGCGATATTCGCGACACGACTACCCGATTTAGCTTGTATTTCTATTTGCGACGCTCTGACTTTAACGATTGCAAACTCGGCTGCAACGAAAAAGCCGTTAAGGACGACTAAGAAAAACGTTAAAAATATCTGAAATCCCATTTAAGAATTATTTCTATAGGTCGTATTGTACAGTTCCAGACTTTCTTTGATAACTTGAAACGCATATTCTCTACCAAGCAATTGCTCGATAGCAACATCTTTTCCTTCTAATGCTTTGTAATCCTGGAAGAAACGTACAATCTCTTTCATGGTATGTGGAGGCAACTCATCAATATCATTGATGTAGTTTACAGACATATCATTTTTAGCTACTGCGATGATCTTATCATCTTGTTCGCCATTGTCTACCATGTGCATTACACCGATAACTTTAGCTTCAACAATAGATAAAGGATAAACATCCACAGAACATAGAACAAGGATGTCTAATGGGTCATTATCATCACAGAAGGTCTGTGGGATAAAACCATAGTTTGCAGGATACATTACCGAGGAGAATAATACCCGGTCAAGCTTGATTAGATTGGAATCTTTGTCGATTTCGTACTTCGCTTTTGATCCTTTAGGAATTTCAATAATTGCGTTTACACATTCAGGCAGATGCTCGCCTGGTGATACTTGATGCCACGGATGGTGATCGTCTTTATTCATTTTTTAATTTAGAAAGTTTTTTATTCTTCATTGCTTGACGCAGACCTTTTACGCAAGAATGCGATGATTACAGGTAATGTCGTGATCACGATGAAGCCTAAGATAATATATAGTAAGTATTGATTTATTTCCCTCTCAAATTTCTTGCCTAAAAAATAGCCGAGCAAAGTTAAGGAAGCAATCCAAAAAATAGCGCCTAAGACATTATATAACGCGAATTTTCTAAAGTCTAGTTTTACCACACCAGCGATGATCGGTGCAAAGGTCCTCACAATCGGCACAAACCTACCCATGATCAGGGCAAATGCACCTTGTTTGTTATAATAGGCCTCTGCCGCCTTTAGAAATCTTTTTTTGAAAAAGAAGGAATCTTTTCTTTGATAGAGCACCGGACCGGTTTTCCGTCCGAACCAATAACCCGTGAAGTTGCCTGAGATGGCAGCGACAAGTAAGCCTACAATAAGTACATAGATGTTTACGTCGAGTTTACCGGTTGCGACAAACATACCGGCAAGGAATAACAGATAGTCGCCCGGGAGGAAGAATCCGAAGAATAGCCCTGTCTCTGCGAAGATCACGAACATTACCACATAGAAACCACCTTCTCTGAGTAATTTTTCGGGGTCGATTAGGTGCTGTAGATAGTTCCAAAAATCTTGCATAGTTCTATTCTTCGTAAAACTACAAATAAATATCTGTAGAAGACCTTATATCAGGTTTAAAATTAAGCCAGGGTACACACCCAGGAAAACCGTAATAAGCACTGAAAATACCAGGACTATCTTATATTGAAGCGGAATAGCAAGCTGCAGTTCAGCACCTTCCTTGAAGTAAATAGCTACAATAACGCGGAAGTAGTAGTAAAATCCGACTAGGGCATTCAGGATTGCAAATGCAACCAGATAGATCTGGTAGCCATCCATTACATTCAGGAACATTACGTATTTACCAATGAAACCTGCCGTTAACGGTATACCTGCAAGTGACAGCATGGCTATGGTGAGCGTAATTGCCAATAGTGGATTCCGTTTACCCAGTCCGTTGAAACTCTCGAAGCTTTCTGCGCCTGTTTTTTGTTTCACCAGGATCATTGCCGAGAAGGCGATGATGTTTGCAAAGGTATAGGCGGCTGCGTAAAACAGGACGTCACTTGAACTGCTTGAGCTGATAGACACCAGGGAGAACAACAGGTAACCCGCATGTGAAATACTCGAATAAGCAAGCATACGCTTGAAGCTTTTTTGAAAAAGGGCTGTAACGTTGCCGACAAATAAAGTTAGACATACGATAACCATAAGCGGTGGCAACCAGAAGTCGTGCAATGGCGCGAAAGTTCCGGAAAACACCCTTAAAAATGCAGCAAAGCCGGCTGTTTTAACCACAGTAGCCATGAAAGCCATGATCAGGCTGGGAGAACCTTCATAAACATCGGGCACCCAGAAGTGAAAAGGTACTGCCCCTACTTTGAAACTTAATCCGATAAGCATCAGGATCACACCCGGATAGAACAAAGGTGAGACGGTCTTATAGTTGCTGATCAGGTACTCGTTGATAACATCCAGGTCAAATGATCCTGTAGCGCCATAAATCAGGGTAATCCCGAATAAAAGGAAGCCCGTTGAGAAGGCGCCCATAAGGAAATACTTCAACGAAGCTTCATTTGAGGCGAAGTTCGTCTTTCGTATTCCCGCAAGGATATACAAGGCCACAGACATGATCTCAATGCCGATGAACAACATAGACATGTTCTTATAGGAAACCATGATGATCATCCCCGCCAGGGAGAACAGGATCAGGGTAAAATATTCAGCGACGTGCTCGCTGTTCTCAGCGAAGTAATTCTGCGTGAGTAGAAAAATGAGGATGGTACCGGAGATACAGAGTGCCGAAAAAGCCAGTCCGAAGTTATCCATCTGCATCATGTTGTAATACACATGATTGGTATCCCACGCGCTGATGGCAAAACCTAATGCTGTAAACAAACCAATTAATGTAAGTGGTAATAATGCCTTCTTTGCTTTAAACAAGCCTGCATAAAGAACGACCAGCGCTGTTACTGTAACTGTTATAATGATATTCATGGTCTATTTTACAGAGATTAATTTTTGATTTACCTGCTCCAATAATTGTTGTACTGCTGCTTCTGACAAATGAAGAATAGGTTTTGGATAAACACCAATTACGATAACCAATGCACAGATGATATATAGTGCAAGCTGTTCTGTTCCCTGAATATCCCTGAAAGTGATGGTTCGATCATTTGTCTTGCCCAGCATAATACCCTGATACGTTCTGAACATGTACACCGCACCGAGGATAATGGTTAGTCCGGCAAAGACAGCAGCCCAGATATTCAGCTGATAAACACCCAGCAATAGCAGAAATTCACCGATGAAGCCGTTTGTGCCAGGTAAGGCAACGGTTCCAAGCAGAATAATGAGAAAGGTAATGGCCAGCTTCGGTGCTACTTTAGCGATTCCGCCGAGATCAGCAATTGTGTTTGTCTTCATCCTGCTGGAGATAATATCCAGGATAAAGAAAAGACCTACCACGTTGATACCGTGACTTAGCATTTGGATCATTGCACCTTGCAAGCCTTGTGTATTTAACGCGAAGATACCTGCGGAGATTAATCCAACGTGTGCAATGGAAGAATATGCAACCAGGCGCTTAGCGTCTTTTTGTTTGAAAGCAATGATAGAGGCATATACAATCCCGATTATAGATAGGGTGATTACGGTCGGCGCCCAGGTGTTTAAGCCTAAGGGAACAACCGGAAGAATCCAGCGGATTACACCGTAGATACCCATCTTAAGCATAATGCCTGAAAGTAGCATGGTGCCCGCTGCGGGTGCTTCGGTGTAGGTATCCGGTTGCCAGGTGTGGAAAGGAAATACCGGCATCTTGATCGCGAAGGCCAGGAAGAAGGCCCAGAAGATCCAGTTTTGCTGACTTCCATCCAGATCCAGGTGGTAAAAGGCTTGTATGTCGAAGTTCTGCGCAGGGTTCTGCAAAAACAGATAGATGATGCCCAGCAGCATGAAAAGCGATCCGCCGATGGTATACACGAAGAATTTCATGTTTACACGGATGCGATTGCTTCCGCCCCAGATGGCGCAGATGAAGTAGATCGGGATAAGTGCCGCTTCCCATCCGATGTAGAACAGAAAGGCATCCATCGCCGTAAATACCAGCAATAAACCCGATTGCATAAATAACATCAGCGCTACAAACGCGGGTTCATTTTTATGTTCGGTTTTGAAAGTAGTTAACAGGATAATCGGAACCAGAATATTGGTTAATAGCACAGGAATAATGCTCAGGCCATCCACACCTGCCTTGAAACTAATGCCCAGGGATTGTATCCATGGATAATCGACCGCGAACTGCAGACTTGCGTCTGGGATAAAGTTCAGAACAATTGTAATGGCAATACCCAGCGAGATCAGCGAAGAAATAAACGCGACTGCTTTCGCCGCTTTGCCAGAACAGGCGGCAACAATGGCACTCAGTAGCGGAAAGAAAAGAAGTAATAGTAGAATTTGTCCCATTATGTTTTCTGAACGATCTTTTAAATGGATAAATATGTATACAATAACATGGAAATGATGCCGACTACCATCATGAGGATGTAGAAACCTACGTTTCCGGTCTGTATCAGTCGTAAACCTTTACTTGCTTCATTGGTAGTCCAGCCAAGTCCGTTCACGATACCGTCGATAACTTTTGAATCAACGATGTTGTAAAAGAATCCTGAAAGCGCATCGAGAGGCCTTCTAATTAACAGGTCGTACAGCTCGTCGATATAGAACTTGTTGTATGACCATTTAGCCAGAGGACTCCGCTCCGCCTCATCCGGAACAGGAACATGATTTTTACTAATATATTTACTGTAAGCAATTGCGGTGGATATTAAAACGCCAACAACAGTGATACCCATTAACATATACTCTGTGGCATGGTCTGGTGCTGCAGCATGGTGCTGTATTACCGGCGACAACCACTTTGAAAGCAGGTGCTGACCACCCAGACTGTGTGGTATACCAATGAAGCCACCTATTCCTGATAACACCGCAAGGATGATTAGAGGAATGGTCATCGACTTCGGAGATTCATGTATATGGTCTTCAGGCTGATGTGCTGCACCTCTGTAATTGCCATAGAATGTAAGGAACAACATTCGGAACATGTAGAAAGCGGTTAGGAGAGCCGTAAGGACACCAATAGCCCACATCAGCTTATTATGTTCGTACACATGAGCAAGAATTTCATCCTTCGAAAAGAATCCTGAAAATGGTGGAAGTCCTGCGATGGCAAAGGTTCCGATCAGCATAGTTATGAAGGTTACCGGAAGTTTGCTGCGCAATCCGCCCATCAGACGCATATCCTGAGCATGGTGCATGGCGTGGATTACCGAGCCTGCTCCGAGGAACAATAATGCCTTAAAGAAAGCATGTGTGATCACGTGGAAGAATGCACCATCATAAGCGCCAACGCCTAAGCCGAGGAACATATAGCCAAGTTGAGATACAGTTGAGTATGCCAACACTTTCTTGATATCGGTCTGAGTAAGCGCAATTAATGCACCCAACAATGCTGTGGCAAGGCCAACGATGGCTATAAGCTGCTGAATTACCGGTGCCAGATCAAATAGAACATTAGAACGGGCAATCATGTAAACCCCAGCGGTAACCATGGTTGCAGCGTGTATTAAGGCAGAGACTGGTGTCGGACCCGCCATTGCATCCGGCAACCAAGTAAATAATGGCAGTTGAGCCGACTTACCGCATGCGCCGATAAACAGACACAAAGTAATTAAGAGGATGGTATGATCGCCGGAAGCGAGGCCTGCAGCCTTAGGGAAGACTTCGGCAAAAGACAAGCTTCCGAAGGTGTTAAAAATCAGGAATACAGCAATCAGAAAGCCTAAATCACCAATACGGTTCATAACAAATGCTTTCTTTGCCGCTGAAGCATAGCTGCTGTTGCTAAACCAAAAGCCGATGAGCAGGTAAGAACATAAACCTACACCCTCCCAGCCAATGAACATTACGATATAGTTGGAGCCGAGTACAAGCAACAACATGAAAAAGATGAACAGGTTGAGGTAACTAAAAAACTTTCCAAAACCCTCGTCATCATGCATGTATCCGGCCGAATAAACATGGATCAGGAAGCCCACACCCGTGATGATCAGGAGCATGATGCTGCTTAATGGATCTACCAGGAAGGAAAGGGGAATATTTAGCTGTCCTGCGCTGATCCAATCGAATAGAAAGATCTCATGCGATTTTTGCGTGTCTGCACCTAATGCGAGGAAGATCCCTACGCTAAGTAAAAAGGATGCAAATACGGCAGTGCTGCCAATGAAAGCAATGATGCCTTTTGAAAGTACATTTCTGCCTAAGCCATTAATGATGAAACCAAGGAAAGGAATCAGTGGAACCAGCCAAACTAAATTTATGATCATCTTTATTCTATTCTATTTTACCACTTAAGGCGATTCAGGACATTAATATCGGTTGAAGAGGTGTTGCGGTAAACCATCACTATAATGCTGAGGCCGATGGCAACTTCTGCGGCGGCCAGCGCCATGATGAAGAACACGAATACCTGTCCGGATGCATCGTTGTTGTGCACCGAAAAAGCAGTAAGCAACAGGTTTACTGCATTCAGCATTAATTCTACAGACATGAAGATCACGATTGCATTTCTGCGGGTTAGTACCCCTAATACACCGATCGAAAAGATTATTGCGCTTAACCAGAGGTAATGGTTAAGTGGCACACCCTGCAAAGTTTGCGTAATTTCTCCCACTATACTTTTTCTTTTTTAGTTAACAATACAGCTCCAACCATCGCCGTAAGCAATAGTATAGATGACAATTCAAAAGGCAACATGAATGGCCCGAAAAGTTCGCGGCCCAGGTTCTGGATCAATCCGAGATTAGGATTCTTAAGCAATAAGGGGTTTGAAACCGCTGTAGCCTTTAAAGATCCGATGAGGGTAACCACAAGACAACATCCCGCTATGATCCCTACCGCTTTCACCAGCGGCGATTTTAGCGGTTCATTATCATTGTTCAAATTCAGAAGCATAAGCACAAACAGGAATAAAACCATGATTGCACCCATGTAGACGATAAAGTTTACAACCGCAAGGAACTGTGCATTTAGCAATACGTAGTGCACGGTGAAAGTGAAGAACGTTACAATGAGGTAAAGTACGCTGTGCACGGGATTCTTAGAAAAGATCACCATTAAGGAGAAGAAAATGCTAAGTGCTGCTACAATATAGAACACGGATGTACCCATTAATTACAATTATTTTATGGCCTCTGGCCTGGTTTATATTTCGTTATAGAATCTGTATTCCCTGGATCTATTTAACGTCCAGCGGCGCTTCTACCAATTTATCTTTTCCATAAATGAAGTCCTTTCTGAGGTAGTCTGATGGCACAATAGGTCCATCGAGATAGATAGCCTCCTTCGGACATGCTTCTTCACAAAGTCCGCAGAAGATACAGCGTAGCATGTTTATTTCATAAACTGCCGCATATTTTTCCTCACGATACAGATGCTTTTCTTCTGGTTTACGTTCAGCAGCGATCATCGTAATGGCCTCTGCAGGGCAGGATAGCGCACATAAACCACATGCTGTGCAGCGTTCGCGACCGTCCTCGTCGCGCTTCAGCGAATGCATACCCCTCCAGTTCGTGGAGAACTCACGTTCTACTTCAGGATAGCGAATGGTTGCTTCCTTTTTGAAAAAGTGACTTATGGTTATAGACAAGCCTTTGGTAATTGCAGGCAAATACATACGCTCTGCAAGTGTTAAAGGCTTTTGTTCTAATACTTTCTTTTTATTGGTTAATGGTTCCATCAAACCCCCTATTTAGCTCCGCGAGCGGAGAATTAAAATTTTTCAATTATCGCGATCACAACTCCGGTAACGATCACATTGGCAATTGCCAGTGGTATTAATACCTTCCAGCCCAGATGCATTAGCTGATCATAGCGGAAACGTGGAATGGTCCAGCGTACCCACATGAAAAAGAAGATGAATGCAAATATTTTAAGGAAAAATACGGCCGTACCGATAAGCGGTCCTATGGTTGTTCCGGTATGTTGCATTACCCAGTCCATACCCGGATAATTATATCCACCGAAATAAAGGGCAGCAATTACCGCAGAGGAAACAAACATGTTGATGTACTCCGCAAAAAGGTAAAAGCCGAGCTTCATTGAAGAGTATTCTGTATGGTATCCACCGATCAACTCCGTTTCACATTCCGGTAAGTCGAATGGCGCACGATTGGTTTCTGCGAAGGCACAAACCAGGAAAAGGATAAAGCCTACCGGCTGATAAAGAACGTTCCAATGCCAGCCATGCTGCTGCTCTACAATCTCTTTAAGGCTCATGGTGCCCGAAACGAGCAGAAGCGCAATGATCGACAATCCCATGGCGATCTCATAACTGATGTTCTGTGAGGCGGCACGAATAGCGCTTAAGAGTGAATATTTGTTGTTCGAAGCCCAGCCACCGATCATTACACCGTAAACACCAAGAGAAACCACTCCGAAGATATATAGAATACCAACGTTAATGTTAGTGACTTGTAGTGGAATAACGCGTTCACCAATCTGGATCGGGGTACCCCAGGGAATTACAGCGGTTCCGATACATGCCGTTAGCATGGCAAGCCCTGGACCGACCATAAACAACCATTTACTGGAATTTGCAGGTACGATTTCCTCTTTCATGAACATCTTTACGCCATCGGCCAAGGGCTGAAGTATACCAAAAGGACCCGCACGATCAGGGCCAAGGCGGTCCTGCAAAAATGCTGCAACCTTACGCTCGGCGTAGGTTGAATACATTGCAATCACCAGACTTATCCCGAAGATTATTGTAATGAGTATGAATTTTTCTATAACAAATGCGATCTCCATCAGAATTTACTGGTTTTTTCAAGTTCAATTTTATTCGCTTCCCGCAACTTCGGATTATCCTGTATTACAGGCAAAGGCTGCATGGTCTCATAATGGTTGGATGAGATTACCGAGGCATCACTGATATGTGTTGGATGTTCAAGAACCCAGTCAGCAGTTTGCTTTTTGTCGTAGCGGCAGGTGTTGCAGATAAACTCTTCTACTTCACCATACACGTCTTTTCTTGATGTTACACGAAGCACATCTGGTCCTTTATACCACAAGGTTACTTTTCCGCTGCAGGTTGGACAATCCCGGTGTGCATCAATTGGCTTGGTAAACCAAACACGGTTCCGGAAGCGGAATGTCTTGTCGGTTAATGCGCCCACCGGACATACGTCGATAACGTTTCCCGAGAAGTCGTTCTCTATAGCCTTTTCTATGTAAGTTGAAATTTCAGAGTGGTCACCCCGATTTAGTACACCGTGTACGCGTTGTTGGGTAATTTGGTCTGCGAGGAACACACAGCGGTAACACAAGATACATCTGTTCATATGCAGCTGGATCTTGTCGCCAATATCAAGTCGATCGAAGGTTCTTCTTTCAAATTCATATCGTGTTTTTTGCAAGCCGTGCTCATACGTCAGGTTCTGCAAATCACATTCACCAGCCTGGTCGCAAATCGGGCAATCAAGCGGGTGATTGATTAAAAGGATCTCAACAACACCGCTACGGGCTTCCAAAACCTCTGGAGAAGTAATGTTCAGCACTTCCATACCATCCATTACGGTAGTGCGGCATGATGCAACAAGCTTTGGCATTGGGCGTGGATCCTTTTCAGAGCCTTTACTCACCTTCACAATGCAGGTACGGCATTTACCACCACTACCCTCAAGTTTAGAGTAATAGCACATTGCCGGCGGCACAATGTCGCCTCCAATCTGCCTTGCGGCATTTAATATTGTTGTTCCGGGTTCCACTTCTACCGTGATCCCGTCTATTGTCACCTTCACTTTATCACTCATAACAGATGATATGTATTTGGTTAAATTATGTAGTAACTTCTGTTTTTGCAATAGGGACCGCATAGTTTGCCAGACCATAGTTGGTCTCGAGGCATCGTTGAGGTTCCTTTACATGCCACTCAAATTCATCTCGAAAGTGCCTGATCGCACTGGCTACCGGCCATGCGGCTGCATCGCCCAGCGGACAAATGGTATTTCCTTCAATCTTTTTAGCTACATCGACCAACAGGTCTATATCGCTCATTTTTCCTTGGCCATGTTCGATTTTGCGGAGGATCTTTTCCATCCATCCGGTTCCCTCACGGCAGGGTGAGCATTGTCCACAGCTTTCATGCGAGTAAAAGCGGGCGAAGTTCCAGGTGTTTCGTACCATACACTGATCTTCATCAAACGCAATGAAACCACCAGAGCCCATCATCGTACCGGTTGCAAAACCACCTTCAGACAAGCCTTCATAGCTCATTACTCTTGGTTCACCATTCGCCTGTTTAAGCGTCAGATTTGCAGGCAATACCGGCACAGAAGAACCGCCTGCAACTGTGGCTTTGAGCCTTTTACCGTTTGCTATACCTCCACAGTATTCGTCTGAATAGATAAACTCTTCCACGGGAAGGCCGAGTTCGATTTCGTATACGCCAGGACGGACCAGATTACCCGAAGCCGAGATCAATTTAGTTCCTGTGCTTCTTCCAACGCCAATTTTGGCATACTCTTCACCACCATCGTTGATGATAGGCACCGTCGCTGCGATAGATTCTACATTATTCACTACGGTCGGACAGCCATATAAACCCGCAATAGCTGGAAACGGCGGTTTAATCCTTGGATTTCCACGCTTACCCTCAAGTGATTCCAGCAAAGCCGTTTCTTCACCACAGATATATGCACCACCGCCTGGTTGTACATAAAGTTCCAGGTCGTATCCGCTGCCGAGAATGTTTTTACCAAGGTAACCCGCGTTCCTCGCCTCAGCAATGGCACGTTCCAGGATTCTTATCTGTGGCATCATCTCGCCACGAACATAAATGTATGATGTCTTTGCACCAAGCGCGAAACTGGAAACGATCATGCCCTCGATTAGTGCATGCGGGATATGCGTCATCAAGAAACGATCTTTGAAGGTTCCTGGCTCAGACTCATCTGCATTGCAAACCAGGTAACGTGGTACTCCCTCTGGTTTGGCCAGAAAGCTCCACTTCATACCGGTTGGGAAACCCGCACCTCCTCTGCCGCGCAGCCCAGATTTTTTAACCTCTTCCACAACTTCATCAGGAGTCATTTTTAGGGCTTTCTCTGCTGCACGGTAGCCACCATTTTGGCGATAAACATCATAAGTATTGATGCCCGGCACGTTTATATGTTCTAATAATAGTTTACGCCCCATTATTTCTTTCGTAAGTCTTCAATCAATTGATCAACCTTTTCTGCATTCAGGTTTTCGTAAAAGGTATATTCCGGTCCGATCTGTAATACCGGTCCAAATCCGCATGCGGCAAGGCATTCTACACCACGCCAGCTAAAAAGACCGTCAGGCGTCACTTCATTCTCTTTAACCCCTAGGCGTTGCTCAAGGTGTTCCATCACCTTTTCTGCGCCTACCAGACAACATGGCCCGGTCCTACAGACCTCCAGCATATATTTGCCTTGCGGCTTAAGGAAATACATCGTGTAAAATGATGCTACTTCATAAACTTCTATAGGCTTAATATCCAGGTAAGCCGCAATATTGTCCATAGAAGGAACGCTAAGCCATCCAAACACCGCCTGCACTTCATGTAAAATCGGTAGTAAGGCAGATTTCTGCTTGCCTTCAGGATATCTGCTTACAATTTCATTAAACTTTGCTATCAAAGTCTCTGGAAACACGACAGGTTGTTGTTCTTCTACTCTAAGCATCTAATTCTCCAGCAATAATATTCATACTACTCATGTTGATAATGGCATCCGACAATAGCATACCTTTACTCATGGGCGCATACATTTGATAATTTATAAAACTTGGTCTTCTGAAGTGCAAACGATATGGCGTTCTACCCCCGTCATTAATCAGATAAAATCCAAGTTCACCGTTTCCACCTTCAACAGCATGGTAAACTTCTGCTTTTGGAGCATCTATTTCACCCATCACAATTTTGAAGTGGTAGATCAATGCCTCCATGTTGTTATAAACTTCCTCTTTCGGCGGCAGATAGAAGTCAGGCACATCAGCATGGAAAATGCCTAAAGGTTCATTTCTCAACTTCTCCAAAGCCTGCTCAATGAGCCTTACACTCTGCCACATTTCCTCATTACGAACAAGGTAACGATCATAGATATCACCGTTTGTGCCCACAGGGATTTCAAAATCGAAGTCCTGGTAAGAGGAATAAGGTTCGCTGACGCGCACATCATAGTCTACGCCGGTAGCACGCAGCAAGGGACCTGTCCAGCTGTAGTCTAAGGCTTGTTCAGGCGTAACAGCTGCTACACCGGCGGTCCGGTCTATGAAAATCCGGTTACGGGTAAGCAAGTTTTCAAACTCTTTTAAAGCTGCAGGAAAGTCTTTTAAGAACTTATTGATCTTCGCGAAGGCAATCTCATTGAAATCCCGTTCGAATCCGCCAATTCGTCCGATATTGGTAGTTAGCCTTGCACCGCAGATTTCTTCGTATATCTCGTAGATGTGTTCTCTGAACTGAAATAAATACAGGAAGGTTGTGGTGGCGCCGGTATCCTGGGCAATGATGGTGTTGCAGATTATGTGGTCTGAAATACGTGCAAGTTCCATCACAATTACTCGCAGGTAGTCCACACGTTTAGGCATCGTTATGTTTAGCAACTTCTCAACGGTCATGTGCCAGCCCATATTATTAATCGGCGAAGAACAGTAGTTCAAGCGGTCTGTTAGCGGGGTAATCTGATAAAATGGACGGTGTTCAGCAATTTTCTCAAATGCCCGGTGTATATAGCCGATGGTTGAAATGCCACTCACGATCCTTTCGCCATCAAGTTGCAGCACGTTCTGAAACACACCGTGGGTAGCTGGGTGCGTTGGTCCCAAATTCAGGGTCACCAACTCACTTTGTGGATCATTATCTGTTAATACAGGTCTGTTATGTACCATAATTATCTACCAAAATATTCATCCTTCTTGTCCATCCGGTTTGGATCTTCAAGTGGGTATTGTTTTAACATCGGATGTACGCCAAGCTCATCCATATTCAAGATGCGGCGCAGGTCCGGGTGACCATCAAACTGAACGCCGAACAGGTCATAGGTTTCACGTTCCATCCAGTTAGCGCCATTCCATAGGTTGGTGGCGGTTGGAATGTTCGGACTCTGGGTGTTTAAAAATACCTTTATCCTAATTCGCACCTTAGAAACCATATTGTGCAGGTGATAAACTACTGCCAACCCAAGTGCACGCTCCGGATAGTGTACAGCAGTAATATCTGTTAGGAAGTGGAAATTCGTTCGTGGATCTTGCTTAAGGAAGTTTAACAACTTGATAATATCTTCCCGGGTCGTCTCAATGCTCAACAAACCGTAAGGCTCGTCGACGCTTGTTACCCGATCTCCAAATTCAGCGCTTAATAGTTGTATTAGGGTATGATTGGTCTCTTCTGTCATTATAAAATTCCGTATGAGGCTAATAATTGCTTGTACTCCGGTGAATCGCGCCTTCTTCCTGACTCATTCCGTACCAGCTCCTGAATCTTACCGAAGCCATCCAGGATCGCTTCCGGACGTGGCGGACATCCCGGTACATACACGTCAACTGGAATGATCTCATCAATGCCTTGTAGCACCGAGTAAGTATCAAAGATTCCCCCGCTCGAAGCACAGGCTCCAACAGCCATCACCCAACGTGGTTCGGCCATTTGCAGGTACACCTGTTTCAAGACCGGACCCATTTTCTTTGCGATCGTTCCCATTACCATTAACAGGTCTGCCTGACGCGGAGAAAAGCTTAATCGCTCGGACCCAAATCTGCCGAAATCATAATGCGATCCCATGGTTGCCATAAACTCAATACCACAGCATGAGGTCGCAAATGGTAGTGGCCATAACGAGTGCGAACGAGCCAGTCCAATGACTTTATCAAAGGATGTGGCAAAGAAGCCAGATCCTTCTATGCCCGGAGGGGCGTTTACGATATTGATTTCACTCATGATCTAACAAAAAAAAAGTTCATTCTGACTAAGAATGAACTACAAATCTACAATAATAGAGGAATTTACATAATGTTGGCCGGATTTAGAAAGAATCTAAATAGCTTAATTCCAGTCCAGCGCTTTCTTTTTTATGACGTATATGAAGCCTAGTAAAAGGGTGCCCATAAACACAAACATTTCCAGCATTCCTTCCATGCCTAATTCGCGAAAATTTACCGCCCATGGGTACATGAATATTACCTCAACATCAAACAGCACAAAAAGAATTGCCACCAAAAAGTACTTGATGGAAAATGGCTGCCTGGCATTACCCACCACCTTGATTCCTGCCTCAAACGTAGACAACTTATCAGCCGTTTTCCTGCGTGGACCTAAATAATGCGTCGCAACAAGCGTTACAACTACAAATCCTAGTGCTACTAATACCTGAAATATAATCGGTAAGAAATCTGATGGTACACTTTGGGTTTCCATAAATATGCTTTGCACACAAAAATAGAAGAAAATGGCAGGATATCAACCCCGCTCCATTTTTTTCTTAAGTTATTTAATATGACTTCCTTGCATTTCTAACAGAGGCGTTAAGCGACTTCATCCCGGCAAGGGCATCGGGATATTGCGGATCTAATAACAAGACCTTACTCCAAAAATTCCTTGCCGCATCTTTGTCATTTCTTCGGACTGCGAAGTTTGCCATTACTGTATAAGCTTCTACAATATTACGCTTCGTTGCTGCTGTCTGTGGTTGATTACTGCGTTCTACGCCGTCAATGTAGGCCTGATAAGGCGCTACCATTAGGCCCTGAGGATTATACGGATCTTCCAGTAAATAGAGTGCTCTTGCCTTCCATAAATGCGTAACCATAAGATCAGGCGAAACTTTCAGTGCTTCATCATAGAGCGCCAGCGCTTGAGAAAGTAAATTCCTTGACGCATTTCCCTGTTTATTAAAGCCCTCTACATATTGGAAATATAAAGCAGTCCCATGGTAAAGGTTCAGCTCCGCAAGTTTGGCCGGCTTTGCACCCATACTTTTCATTATTGAATACAGTTCCACTGCTTTAACCCAATTTCTGGCGGTGTAATATGCCAGGGCTATGTTTTCCAAGGCTGCAGTTTTCGTAGCATCGACCTTAATTGCTTTTAACGCATTATCATAAGCAAGTTGCGGTGATCGCAAGGCTTGATGTGTCAAACTTAAGTACAGATAATCATCTGCCCTGAGTTCAGCAGCGTTATCAGCTGCAATAAAAAGGCTGTTTAGGTATTGTAATGCTGTGGGAAAGCGCCCATTCTCATAGGCAGCATAGCCTTGCAGGCGTAGCATCATATTCGACTTCTGCTTGTTGCTGGTGTACATACCGCTTAAATTTCCTGCTGCCTGTTCAAGGTTCTTGAAATCCCGCAAGTCGTAAAGTAACTGCGCATAGTTAAGCAACCCATCGAAACTCCGGCCTGTAGCATCAAGGTAGCGTTGATAGTATTCGCCGGCTAATTTTGCAGCTTTAGTATTGGTAGAATCAAGGAGGTATTGTGCTTTATACATTTCCGAAAAAATCCGGTACGTGGGCCCGAAATCAGGTTCAGTTTTTGCCAGGGTTTGCAGTAGTGAGTCTGCCAGCGCATATTGCTGGCCATCAACATACATCTCACCGATCTGAAGACTTGCACGTGAAAAGTTCGAATCAATAGCTAGCGCTTTTGTATAATTCTCTAAACCTGCATTTAAATTACCCTGAGCAGCATAGTAGTTCCCCAGTGCCATAAATATCTCTGGAGCCTTATCTGCTTTATCGAGTTCATCTGCCTTTTGTAAATAGGGTAAAGCTGCAGCTATGTCTGGCTTAGATGCATTCATAAAAGCGTTTGCGATGGCAAGTGGCGTCTCAAAATTTCGTTTTTTGCTAAGACTTAACGCCTTCTCAAAGTAAGTCCTCGCTGCCTGTACATTGCCTTGGCTTAGCGCGTCCTGGCCTAAACCTACATAGTTCAAGGGAAATTTTGCTTCTAAGCGAATTCCTTGCTTGAAGGCCGTTCTTGCAGAATCGACATTTCCAGTCCTCATATAAACCTCACCCAAATAGTAATATGCTGCTCCGGCCTTAGAACTTGTTCGCTGTAGCTCTTTTAATAATTTTCCGGCATGTTGGTATTGTTCTGCATCAATCGCTCTCCTTGCAGCTTCTAATTGCTGTCCTGAGACATTGAATGCCCCTAGCATTAATAAAACTGCGAATAGATATCTTGTCATGCTCATTTCTCTAACAGTCGGTCAGCTAATGACCTTAAACAAAAAAGAGAATGCCTTGCGGCACTCTCTTTTCATTAATTGAATTATTTAACCTTATTTCTTGCCGGTTTTAGCAGGAGCGGATAGAGATTTAATTCCAGCCGATGCAGTTGCATTTTGTGGATCTATTGCCAATGCTTTGTTCCAGTAAGTTCTTGCTTTTTCTTTATCATTAGTTGATGCGAAACCAGCAATTGAGTTATAAGCTTCTACCATGTTCTTTTTAGTTGCGGGTGTCTGTTTGTCTACATGCACCTCAGCAGAATCAAGGTATTGTTGGTAGTATGGCACATAGATACCTTGAGGAGCAGTTTCGCTATCTTTGAAATAGTTAACCCTTGCTCTCCATAGATAACCATCGTAGGTAGTTGGCGATAACCTTACCAATTTAGCAAAAGATGAATCTGCTTTAACCAATAGATCTTTAGATGGGTTCTTTTTCGCGGTATAATCTGCAGCATAGCTGAAATAAGCTGCTAAACCATGATAGTAATAGTTATATAATGAACCAACACCACTCGGGTTTAAACGGTTAACAACATCATAAGTCGCAACTGCTTTAGGATAATTTTTCGCTTCGTAGAAAGCTTTTGCCATGTTTGCCAATGCTTCAGCTTTAGTTGAGTCCATTTCAACAGCTTTAGTGATATTGATTAAGGCAAGGCTATCTTGTTTCTGTTGCATCTGCGCTTGACCTAGGTATAAGTAGTCATCCGCTACAATACGGCTGGTGTCCTTAACCTTAGTAAAGAAATCATTCATGTATTCCAATGCCTGAGGATAGTTTTTGTTCTCGTACGCAGAATAACCTCTCAAACGTGAGATCAAAAGACCCTTAGGGCTGTTTTGAGCCATTGCTGCTAATGCATTAGTCTCTGCCTCCAGTTTCTGAAAATCCTTTGCATAGAACAAGATCTGTGCGTATCTGATACGTGAATCAAATGACTTGTCAGTTAAATCAAGGTATTTCTGATAGTTTTCGATTGCAGCTGCCGATTTAGCTTGTCCATTTGGATCTCCAAATGACCATTGGTTGTATAACTCAGAAAGTTCTCTGTAAGCCGGACCATAGTTAGGATCCTGTGCAATAACTTCTTTCAAAGCAGTTTCTGCTTCCGGAAATGCACGAGATTCTTTATACATTCTTCCTATTTGAACTTTAGCTCTTAAAATATTAGGATTGATGTTCAGGGCCCTCATGTAGCTCTGAAGCGCTTCCGAATTTTTTCTTTGGTAAGCATAATAGTCGCCAAGGGCTAAAAAAGTCTCAGCATCCTTGTCATTCTTATCCAATTCATCTGCCTTTTGTAAATACGGCAATGCAGCGTTGAAGTCCGGTTTATCTACTTCTATGTATGCTTTACCAATATATAGTTGAGGAATGTAGTCGCTTTTCTTAGATACGTCTACCGCTTTGTCAAAGTTAGTTTTAGCAGAAGCCGCATTGTTTGATAATAAATCTGCCTGTCCAAGACCAATATAGTTTAATGGACTTTTAGGGTCTGCAGTCAACCCTTGTGTAAACACCGCTCTGGCAGAGTCAATGTAATCTGTCTTTAAGTAAACTTCACCTAAATTAAAATAATTCTCTCCTTTGCTGGCTTGAGATTTAACAAGGCCTTTTAGCATCGAAGTCGCTTTTTGATACTGTTCAGCATCAATGGCTTTCTTGGCATCTTCAAGGCTTTGAGCAAAAGAGGCAGAACCCATTACTGCTAAACCTAGACTCAAGGTTATTGCTTTTTTTGTCATCTTCATATTTCAAATATATTATTTAGTTTGATTTCTTTAAGTTAAAATCCCTTGAAAGCAGCTTATGTGGTCCCAGACCTGATTTCAAGATTATAAGTTGTCCGCGAGGACTCGACAACCAGTTTGCAAATCCCGTACCGACTCCATCCTTGCCTTCACAATTGATAATGTAAACATTTCTTAAAAACGGATAAATTCCACTGATGAGGTTATCTTGAGTTGGTTTGTAAAATGCATTATCGCCTTTACCACCTTTGACATTCTTTACACCCAATAGTTTAACCTTGGAATAAACATTCGGAGCTCCGTTTGCAGCACGCAGGTACCAGTTAAGGCCAATTACGCCAACGTAATCCTTGTTTTCTGCAACGTATTTAATAACGTCCGAGTTGTTGTTTAAAGTATACACACCCTTGGATGGAAGCGTATTTATTTTAGCCAGATCTTTAAAATACTTTAGGGTACTTGAATAAGGACTGTCGAATACCAGCTTCTTATTACCTGTGTAAGTTCCCTTCATTATGGCGATCATGTCCTCAGCTGTCACGGTGCTATCCGGGTTTTCAACATTCGCAATTAAAGCTACCCCATCAATGGCAAATCGTTGCGTATAAGCAACTATATTACGCTTTGTATAGTATTGCTCTTCTTTTGGTGTCAATATCCTCGATAGTACAATCACACGTACACTATCATTCAAAAAAGTAGGTATAATCTGCTCCTCATGACCGTTTATCAATTCAACCTTCGCATCAGGATAGTCCGAATTAAAAACCATAAGCTGCTCGTCTACAATGTTGGAGAATGTTTCATCAACCAAAATTTTCACAGAACCTGATGTCCGGCTCTCTGCCGCAGCGTCCCCATTCTGCTTTTGTTTACAAGCGCCGAACGAAATTAATATCAAAAGTAATCCCAGGTATTTCATGCTTATCTTTCTGTCTGATTATTGAGTCGGAAAAATCTGATAATGGCATAGACGATCAACAGTACCCCGAACATAATCCGATACATCGGTTTGAAGTCGAAAGGAATGTCTGTCCAAAAGATTAAAAGGATGCCTAATCCGAAATAAAACAGGAGAATGATTAGGCCGAAAATAAGCAGAAATCGCTGTTGAGGCGATTTCTGCTTAAAATTATTGTAGTTAAACATATTATTTAACACTTATTGCGATAAGGTGAAACTGATTGGAATGTTGTACTTAACACGTACAGGTTTTCCATTCTGAATTCCTGGGGTCCACTTCGGGCTAGCCTTCAATACTCGGATTGCCTCCTCGTCGGTACCACCACCAAGCTTTTTACCAGCTAATTGAATATCAGTAAGTTCACCGTTTTTCTCTACTACGAAAGAAAGGAAAACTTTACCCTGAATATTGTTCTCAGCTGCCATTGGCGGATATTTCACGTTCTTACCAACATAAGCATAGAACTTAGCAATACCACCTGGGAAACTTGGAGGGGTTTCGATACTTACGAAATCGTAAACCTGGTTATCCTCTACCACTGCAGCTTGTTTCGGACCTTCACCTACGGGTGCAGTAATCACGATGTCAGCATCCGGATCCCCGGCTATGGTTTTCTGACCTGGGTCAGCCTTCTTCAAATCTTCGATCTGTGGGGGTTCCTGGTCACGCACCTCAACATCCGGTTTTACAATCGGAGGCGGGAACTTCACCTGATCGGTTTTTGGTGGTGGTGGCTCCACCGGTGGCGGTGGCGGAGTCTTAGGGTCAACTGGTGGAGGTGGCTGAATCGCAACTTCTACCTGTTTCACCACTTCTTCTTCTGGCAGTGAGCCTTTGATCAAACTAATGATCTTTGGCGTTAAGAACAGCAAAATGAATGCTGCTGATGCCATCAGCGTTGCTCTAGTTGTAGTTGAAGCATTGTTCTGACGAAGCTTGTAAGCACCGTAAGACTTATTCTTGTTTTCAAATACAACATCAAGCCATTCTTTTCTGAACAAATCTATTTTAGACATTGTGCTTGGTTTTAGTTGTTTAAAATGTTAGAGTATACCATTTTGCTTCATTACAGTAATCTCAGAATCGAGGATGTTTTCATCATCGATAGCCGGAGCCGCGGTGATCTGAGCAATATTCAACTCATCCATAATGTCCACAAAGTTCTTATAGGTTGCTCCTGAAGTTGGCTTAATAACTACTACAAGCGTTCTCTTTGGATCGTTACCATATAAATCAGCAACTTTCTTTTTGTTTTTAAGAATAGACTGTCTTACTTCTGTAAAACCTTCAATAGTAGGTGTTTCCTTACCTGCTTCACCCATATACCAGGCTACTTTGTTGTTTTTACCAAGTAGGATCGTCATGGTCTGTGAAGCACGTAGCTCTAACTTCGTATCGTTTTTGTCGTCTTTATCGGGTTTTGCAATGTCCATTGCAATGGGCTTCGAAAGTGACGTGGTTAGCATGAAGAAAGTGATCAGCAAGAAAGCCAAATCCACCATTGCGGTTAAATCTACTTTCGTGTTGGCTTTCTTGGTTCTAACTTTACCGCCGCCTTTTTTGCCACCCCCGCTGGAGGTATCTAATTCTGCCATTGCCTTTTTTTATTTAGCACCGCCCTCGGCCGATGTAATTAAACTAAACTTATTAATTTTCTGTTTTTGTAAGATATCTACGATCTTTTTAACCGTTGGATACTCTTCCTCAGCATCTCCGCGAATACTGATACGCATCGCTTCAGAATGCAACTCCGCAACAGCCTGACGAGAGTTCAGAATCCAGTCAGCTAACTGATTGTTAGTTGAATCTGTAGGTATTCCAGTAGCCAAACCAGATTTCTCACGGGCAGCTTCATCAGGTAAGTTGATGTACTGCTTCAAGCTCTGAAATGGTACACCAAACGATTGGATTACGCCGAAACGCTTGCGCTCCGTAGGTGTAAATTCAATCTTGTACTGAGCTGCCATTTTATCCAAAGTGGCCATCTTCACGTCTTGTCCCGCTACTTCATAAAACACCTTGCCATGTCCAATTGATAATTTTGCAATATCAACATCAGGTACCGGAATTTTGTAGGTAGATGATGGAATTGTAATCTTAAGAGGATCAGGTTGACGTGCTGTAGCTGTTAATATAAAGAAAGTCAGTAGTAGGAACGATACGTCGCACATGGCGGTCATATCGATCGAAGTACTCTTTCTTTGAACCTTTGCTCTTGGCATAATTTAAATATTACTTATGTTTCTTTTATTAATGATGTTTATTCTTCCGGTTTTCCATAAAGCCGGTAAAAAAAATTCATTATTTCTTATTTATGCGTAGAAGCATAAGTCTGGATGATGCTGAAACCAGCTTCATCAATTGCATAAGTTAATTTATCAATCTTAGAAGTAAGGATGTTGTACATGATAATTGCAACAGTTGAAGTACTGATACCAGTTGCAGTGTTAATCAAGGCCTCAGAAATACCATTCGCTAGTGCAGCCTGATCCGGAGCTCCAGATGTAGCCAAACCACCGAAGGCCTTAATCATACCTGTTACTGTTCCCAATAGACCTGTCAACGTACCTACTGATACTAAGGTTGCAATTACAGTTAAGTTTTGCTCTAACATTGGCATCTCTAAAGTTGTAGCTTCTTCGATATCTTTTTGAATTGCAAGACATTTTTGATCTGTATCCATGTTAGGCTCTACTTCCATCTCGCGGTATTTTTTCAAACCTGATTTAATTACGTTTGCTACAGAACCCTGTTGTTTGTCACACTCAGCCATTGCAGCTTCAATGTTGTTTGCACTTAAAAGTCCTTGTACTTTCTTAATAAAACCATCTAAGCTTCCAGTTCCAGTTGCTTTTCCAATAACGATGAAACGTTCTACTGAGAATACGATTACCATTAAAAGCATACCCATAAGGATCGGTACGATAAATCCTCCTTTGTAAGCCATACCTGCATAGTTACCTGGAATCGGGTGATTGTCAGGATTACCATCCACGAAGTTTCCTGGATTACCAAGTACAAACTTGTAAAGACAGATACCAATAATAATACAAATCGGAATAACTAATGTTGCGAACATGTTAGAAGCTGAAGATGAGCCTTCTTTTTTAACTGGTGTAGTTTTTGGTGCGTTTGCCATTTTTTTGTTTTTAGTTTTTTGTTTTTAGTTTGTTTTAATTCAAATAATTTCTGTAATACACTTCAACGGCTAATGTAGGCAATTGTTGCTATAACAAATTTAAAATTTCCAATTTAATATTACATTAAAATTTCAAAAGTTATCAATTCGTTACCTTAACCGAGAGACACTGGTAAAATCAAAAAAAGATTGCCCCTTCCCAGACAATCTTTCACAATTAAAACTAAAAAAAAAATGAAATGCAAATTTTAACCCAAATTTCGTGCTTTAAAGGGCTATTTCCCGTACTTTAGGTAAACATCCCCGCAATTCATCATTTGCGAATTGCTCATATGCTTTGAAGTTATCTAAAAATGCCTGCGCCAGTAAATTCGCCTGCCGGTCGTATGCAGCACCATCGTTCCAGGTGTTCTTAGGATTCAGAATCTCCGAAGGCACACCCGGGCAGGATTGTGGTATTTCCAACCCAAAAACCGGATCAGTAGCATAAACCACTGCAGCGAGCACTCCATCCATTGCGGCAGTAATCATCGCCCGGGTATACGCTAATTTCATCCTTTTACCAATTCCATATGGCCCGCCGCTCCATCCGGTATTCACCAACCATACCTGCACTTGTTGCCGCTCCATTTGCTCACCTAGCAATTCGGCATATTTTGTAGGATGCAAAGGCATAAAAGCTTTTCCGAAGCATGCGGAAAACGTCAACTGTGGTTCCGTTACACCGGTTTCTGTCCCGGCAACTTTCGCCGTATAGCCTGAAATAAAATGAAACATCGCCTGCCCCTTGTTCAATTTTGATATCGGTGGCAATACACCGTAAGCATCAGCAGTCAGGAAAAATATGTGCCTAGGCATGGGGGCCATTGAAGGTTCTACAGCATTATATATATAGGTTAACGGATAAGCTACCCTGGTGTTCTCAGTCTTAGTAATATCTGCGAAGTTCACTGCCCTGGTTCCAGGAAAATAGTTGGTATTTTCAAGCAACGCACCAAACCGGATTGCCGCATAGATTTCAGGTTCTTTTTCAGGACTAAGATCCACGCATTTTGCGTAGCAGCCACCTTCAAAGTTGAAAACCCCGTGCTCACCCCAACCATGTTCGTCGTCACCAATCAAACTTCGTTTTGGATCCGCAGATAGCGTAGTTTTCCCTGTTCCCGAAAGTCCAAAAAAGATCGCCGTATCTCCATCGGCACCTACGTTAGCTGAACAATGCATAGACAACGTTTTTCGATCAACAGGCAGCAGAAAGTTCAATACAGAGAAAATACCCTTCTTGATCTCGCCAGTATAACCTGTTCCACCTATTAATATGATCTTCTTGCTGAAGTTAATGATGGTGAAATTACCTTGTCGAGTTCCATCTTCTTCCGGATTAGCTTCAAATCCTGGTGCAGCTACAATTGTCCACTCCGGACGGACTTGAGCGTCTGGGTGCTGGGGACGTAAGAACAAGTTATGGGCAAATAGATTCTGATAGGCGGTTTCAGTAACCACGCGAATACCGATCTGGTAGTCCGGATCTGCACAGGCAAACGTATCCCGCACATAATACTTATTATGGTTAAGGTATGTAGTTACCTTTTCATATAGTTTATCAAATTTCTCTCCTTCAATCTTTATATTGATATCGCCCCACCAAACCTCATCATTGGTGATGGCATCGGCAACAATAAAGCGATCTTTAGGCGAACGCCCGGTAAATTTTCCAGTATCGATCGCCAGTGCACCACACTCGGCGAGCGTACCCTCTCCATTAAACAGAGCCTCTTCAACTAAAACAGGTACACTTAAGTGGTACTTCATTAAACTTGAATCCAATCCAAGATACCTTAGATCAGGTCCGGTTAATAAGTCTTCTAACATAATATTTGGTTTAAAGCCCAAAGCTAAATACTTAAAGACGAAAGCGAAGTCAGATTCAGGTATTTATTTCACCAAATGCTTTAACCACCCGCTTTTTTAACTTTGAAGCCTTCCTTCAGCAGCAACGCTAAAACCTTATCCCGGAAATCACCCTGGATGATAATCTCACCATCCTTGGCAGCCCCTCCAACCCCACATTTTGTCTTCAGCATCTTCCCTAATTGTTGCAGGGCATCGTCGCTGCCCCTGAACCCCGTGATCAGCGTTACGGCTTTTCCACCCCTGTTCTTACGATCCAGACTTACACGCAGATCCTGTTGCTTGTTGGGAACAGTTGTTTCAATAATCTCTTCTTCCGGAAAATCAAAGTCCGGATTGGTAGAATACATGATTCCACCAAGGTCCTCCAATGACTTCTTCTTAGGCTTCATATGCTGGTGTTATTATATTTAAAGATAAAGGTGCAATACTAATTTCAATCTCTCTGTCCATCTGAAAGGGTTCCCCATCAATATGTATCGGTGCGGCGTGATCGCGTACAATCTTTATGGAGCGCCCTCGGATGATCTCCACGAGATCGCTTCGATGTGTCCTGCCACTTATCATCTGATAAGCCAGCTTTGGCAGCAACAGTAAGGAGAAGGACTTCACAATACATACATCCAACAAGCCATCCGATATAGAGGCCTCAGGTGAAATGTATGTATTATTCCCATACTGGGAGCTGTTTGCAATGCTAACCACAAAAGCCTTCCTTTCCATAGTCTTACCATCCACCTCGATTTCATAAGTTGCCGGTTTATAGTTCAACATCTCCTTCAATCCCAGTTTTACATAGCCCGACAAGCCACGCTTCTTATTTCCTGCAAAAATCGAGCTGATGTGGGCATCGAATCCCATTCCTGCCATGTTAAAAAATCGTTTACCGTTAAATACGGCCGTATCAATACGCCTTACATGTTGCCCATTGAGCACTTTTATAGCCTTGACGGTGTTCATCGGAATTTTAAGATAGCGCGACAGTCCGTTGCCCGAGCCAAAAGGCAAAATACCAAGCACCTTACCCTGTGCCATTACTGCGGTCGCCACCTCATTTATCGTTCCATCGCCCCCAACGGCAACAACAACATCAAAATGCTGCTGTGCTGCTGCTGCCGCGAGCTCGGCACCATGACCGGCATACTCGGTAAAGCGGTAACTGGCATTAAAACGCAACTTGTCCAAGTACCTGTCGATCAGCCCTGGAATATTAGTCTTGTCGCGCCCCCCGGATATCGGATTGATGATGAATAAGATGTTCGTTTTAGACAAAGTGAGCTTTTTAAAGAAGTTGCAAAATAATTGATATTTTTTGACTATATGAATTTATATCCTATTTTTGGGCGCTTAAAGTGGACTGATTTGTAGATGCTATTTAACGATAGCGGGATTGCAACCACGTAAAAAAAAGTGCTAACCACCATACACTTCCTTTTACTGACTGTTTGACCAGGATCATCATCCATTTTATTTAATTTTTAATTGTTAATAAATTATTTAGAATGTCATACTTATTTACATCAGAATCTGTTTCTGAAGGTCATCCTGATAAAATAGCAGATCAAATATCAGACGCACTCATTGATAACTTTCTTGCATTCGATTCTGATTCTAAGGTCGCCTGCGAAACCCTTGTTACCACAGGTCAGGTTATTTTAGCTGGCGAGGTAAAATCAAAAACCTACCTGGACGTACAGCAGATAGCGCGCGACGTCATCAGAAAAATAGGTTATACCAAGAGCGAATACATGTTTGAGGCAAACTCCTGCGGAATTCTTTCGGCAATTCATGAACAATCTCAAGACATTAATCAAGGCGTAGACAGATCCAATAAGGAGGATCAGGGTGCTGGAGATCAGGGTATGATGTTCGGTTATGCTAGCAATGAAACAGAGGATTTCATGCCATTAGCACTGGATCTTTCCCATAAGCTTTTACAAGAGCTGGCACTGCTTAGACGCGAAATGGACGAGATCACTTATTTGCGACCGGATGCAAAATCACAGGTTACCCTGGAATATGATGATAACAATCGCCCTGTTAGAATTGATGCCATCGTGATTTCTACACAGCACGATGATTTTGATGCAGAGGCAGCAATGCTGGATAAGATCAAGCAAGACCTGGTGAATATTCTCATTCCGAGAATTATCAGCAAGAATCCGCAGTACGCACACCTCTTTAATGATCAGATCCAATATCACATCAACCCTACAGGCAAGTTTGTAATTGGTGGGCCACACGGAGATACCGGCTTAACGGGAAGAAAAATCATTGTAGACACTTACGGCGGTAAAGGCGCGCACGGTGGTGGGGCTTTTTCAGGTAAAGACCCAAGCAAGGTAGACCGCTCCGCAGCATACGCAACTCGCCATATCGCTAAAAACCTGGTTGCCGCAGGTGTGGCTGATGAAATTCTGGTACAGGTAAGTTATGCCATTGGCGTTGCCAAACCTATGGGTATCTACATCAATACTTATGGTACTGGAAAGGTATCTAAGACTGATGGTGAAATCGCGAAAATTGTTGAAGGCATCTTCGATATGCGCCCTTATTTCATCGAGCAAAGACTTAAACTTAGAAATCCAATCTATAGCGAAACTGCTGCTTATGGACATATGGGCAGAAAACCAGAAACCGTAACCAAAACCTTCAGAACGCCTAATGGTGAAGAAAAGGTAGTTACGGTGGAACTTTTTACTTGGGAGAAACTGGACTATGTTGACCAGGTAAAAGCGGCTTTTGGATTATAACCAGAAAACAACTTTCTAACTAATATAAACAGCTGCCGCTAAACGGCAGCTGTTTTTTTGTGCCCCTTTCCTAAAAAACTATTTAGAACAGCTGTTGTTTTATTTACATAAACCGAAGAAAAGATGGAACAACCAGCAGAAATGAACACCCTGAGTCAGATTTTAGAAAAGTTAAGGCAGAAGGGCTACGATAATGAATTGACAATGACGGAAGACGGACATATGAAAGGTAATAAGATCGACCAAACCTATAGTCCCGAAGATTTAACTATTATTAAAACATACCGTTTCGAAGGCCATTCAGATCCCGGAGATAACGCCGTGATCTATATCTTAAAAGATAATCAGGAGCGTATTTCCTTCATCTCTGATGCATACGGTATGTACAGTGAACAGAAAGGACCAGGATTCGATGAATTCCTAAAGAAAATTAACACTGCAGACCGAGACATGCAGGAGTTGTTTTAAAGATTGTCTAGAAAAAATCGCCCGGATTAGCTTAGGCTGTTTGAAATGCCTCTACTAACCCGGGCGATATTGATTAATGATAAAGACCTGGTATAAATCTAATTATGACGCTGCTTTATCACGGTGCTTCTCTTCATAAAGTTCAATGATCTTCCGCTGCAACGCTGAAATGGTTGCTTGCTGCTCTTGAACTTTATTAGCAAGCTTTTTGTTTGTTTCCTCCAGTGAGTTGTCTACTGGCTCTGCATGCTGATAGATCTGATAGATCATCATGTTGTAAAGTGCCGACAACTGCGTTAAACGGGTATGCGTCACGTCTGTTGCGCCAGTTTCCAATTTACTGTAAGCAGGCACTGAACAGCTCAGTTTGTCTGCAACCTGTTGTTGGGTTAAACCATTTTTCAATCTCAAGTACTTAATGGATGGATAAATTTCTAACATAATGTTTGATTTTTAATCTCGGTCATTCCGAGTATTAAGAAGTATGGCAGAACAAAATACATGGTGGTAATTTTTTTTAAAAAAATTTTAAAAATTTGAGAACCCTAACACGCGTACGTTAAAAAACATCTTAAGATCATCTTAAAAAAAATCGCCGGATTAGTTTAGGCGATTTGGAATGCCTTCACTAACCAGGGCGATAGTACTTCATAGTTTACCAAGATGCTTTCTTCATACCTTCAATGATGCTCTAATTCTTATCACCTGGCTTTTCGTAATCCTCGTCTTTTGAGAGGTCTAATGCAAGCTGATAGATCTCACGAATACTCATGTCGTAAATTACCGACAACTGCTTTAAAAGGCCATGCGTTATTTCCGTTGTGCCAGTTTCCAATTTACTGTAGGCGGGTACTGTACAGTTCAGTTTGTTTGCAACTTGTTGTTGGGTTAAACCATTTTTCAATCTCAAGAACTTGATGGCTGGATAAATTTTTAACATAATATTTAATTTTTAATCCTCGGTCATTCCGAGTATTAAGAAGTATGGCAGAACAAATTACATGGTGGTAATTTTTTTGAAAAAAAAATTTAAATATAAGAGAACCCTACCTCGTGTACGTTAACTCGAGTATACACCCCTTGTAAGAAACCTCCGCTGGATTCTCTTTAGAGGGCCCTGAACTCACCGCAGCATTATCCGCAGATAAATAGATTTTCTTACCATCCGCAGAAATCGCCAGATCACGATACCGCACTTTCCCTTTAACATATACCGTGGGTACTTTATCTAAAATCTTTCCACTCGCATCCAGCTTCAACCGAAGCAGCGATGATCCTTTCAGTGTAGTGATCAATAAAGAATTTTTCCATCCGGGTATCCCATCGCTGGTGTATAGCTGAATGCTCGATGGCCCATATGCCTGCCACTCCTGATCTTTACCCTGAACTTTATTATTGAACAGCTGATCAAGCGTATCTGCGGGAATGGGATAAAAGCTGAACTCGGGTCCGCGGAATGCGGCGCCCATCGCCTTTGCATTTTCCGATTCTGAAACAATCAGGGGATAACTGGTGTGCCACTTTCCAGGGATCTCCTGGTGATCAGATACCGAGGCAGCCTTACCGTCATAGTTCCCGTCATTATAGCCAATGATGAGCGGGTGGCCATAGTTCCGCCCCTTTTCAATCAGGTTCACCTCATCATCCCCATAAGGACCATGCTCCACGCTGTACAACATACCCTTACCGTTTACAAGCGCATAGGTAAGTCCCTGCGGGTTACGGTGGCCAAGCGACCATACCGCGTTTTGCCGGCTTCCATTAAAAGGATTGTCGTTGGGGATCCAGCGGTCAAATGGATCCGCATCCTTGTCCGGTTCGGTATTGAGACGCAGCACCTTGCCCTCATAGCTGTTCTTGTCCTGTGCCTTATTCTGCCGGCCACCATTATCAAATTGCCCGGCTCCCATGTCGCCAATACTATAGTACAGATAATTTTTACCCTGCACCGGAGCAATTAACAGTCTCCCGCCATTATGATCGCTGCTTGCCGGTATGCTGTCGCAGAGCACCAATGGATCTGCCAGCTTCTGGTCTTTCTGGCTATAGGTATAGCGCACCAGTCGCCCTACAAAATGGTAACCTTTAAATGCGGGTTCTGAACCGTTACCTACCGCATCAGCATTTTTAAACCGGTATATATAGCTTAGGTAAACATAAGGTTTGCCTTTCAACAAATCCGGGTGCAGCGCCATGCCTATTAATCCACCCTGCGGCCAGGGTTTGCCACCATCTTCTTTATCATCAATTTGATCATATCTCGGGAACTCCCGCGCTTCGCTGAGATCCAGCAGCGCTTGCCGCTTTCCACTTGCCGGATCTATCCGCCAAACCTTATAGTTCTTAGACTCCGTCACCCAGAGCTGCCCATCCGGACCATAGCTGATTTCCCAAGGATCACTTAGCTTGTCGGCAACAATACGGATCTTGAAATCTTCCTTGGCGGCTCCGCCAAGCTGCTGTGCACACAAGGGCATAGCGCCATACATGAGGAGAAAAGAGAGCAGGTACACAAGTTTAATTCGGCGCATAACGTAAGCTAAAAGGGTAAGTCCTGCTACTAAACAAGATGCCAGCGTTCCTGTTTTCAGTTTCGACCGTGCCGGTTACCCATTTACTAACAGGTAATTACCCCATGTGCTGCAGAATATACTTGATTTTGAGGCGCTGCCCACCAGCCGCTACCATGGGCATTGATTTTGTACCCTTTCACCATCATCCAATAACTAAACCCTACGATCATGATAAAAGGAATCACCAAAGAGATGCATGTTTATGCCGATTACAGTTATATTCCGGCCGTATTGCTGGCACCTAAGCTAATGGGATTTGAAAAGGACAGCAAGGCTGCCACGGTTTGCCGCTCCTTCGCAATTGCCGAACTGGGTACCAGCCTGCTTACCGATGCAAAATGGGGTGCAATTAAATGTATATCCTATAAAACACATGCAATCATAGACCTGGCCTCAGGGGTAATGGCCCTCGGCATAGCGGCTGCACCGGCAATCTCCAGGGACCCAGCAGCCAGAAACACGTTTATTGCCATGGGAATTACGGGTCTCATTGTGGGAGCACTATCTTTACTGGGCGCCAAACGGGGTTGATGGTTCTGGATTTTTTTACGTTCTTAGTGCTGCAACTAAATATAGATCAGCTTAACCTGTTATTTCATCAAAATGAACGTAAAAACCAACCGAATTAACCTTCTTGTGCTCTGCGCCGTTATGGCTGCAAGCAGCTGCAGCAGTGGCAGCAATACCAAAGAAGCAAACTCAACTAACCAAAGCAGTACAGTGGCATTAAACCCAAAAGATTTCGAAAAAACCATCGACGGCAAGAAAACAGCGCTTTATACCCTGGAAAACAAGTCGGGCGTAAAAGCGTTGATCACCAACTATGGCGGCAGGCTCGTGAGCCTGTATGTACCGGATAAGGATGGCAACCTCATTGACGTTGTTGCCGGCTTCAATTCGGTAACCGGCTTCCAGGAGTCAAAAGAACCCTACTTCGGTGCAACCATCGGACGTGTTGGTAACCGAATTGCCAATGGCAAGTTCAGCCTTGACGGTAAAGAATATACCATCTTCACCAACAACGGTCCGAATACACTTCACGGTGGCAAAAAGGGCTTCCAGGATGTAGTGTGGGATGCCCAGCAGCCAAACGAACATACCCTGGAATTACACTATATATCTAAGGATATGGAAGAAGGTTTCCCTGGCGAGCTTGACGTAAAGGTGACTTACGACCTGCAGGACGACAACGGATTGAAGATCAGTTACCATGCAACCACCGATAAGAATACCGTGGTGAACCTGACCAACCATGCTTTCTTTAACCTGAACGGCGAGGCAAGTGGCAGCATCCTGGATCATACCGTACAAATTAAGGCCGACAAATACACACCTGTAGACAAAACCTTGATTCCGAATGGTAAAATAGAACCAGTTGCGGGCACACCTTTCGACTTCAACAAACCGGAAAAGATTGGTACACGAATCAAAGACAAAAATGAGCAGCTTGAATTTGGAGACGGTTATGACCATAACTATGTGTTAAATGCGCATGGCGAGAAAGATGTGGTTGCAACAGTAAGCGGAGATAAATCTGGCGTGGTGATGGAGATCTTCACCCAGGAACCCGGCCTGCAGTTCTACAGCGGTAACTTCATGAAGAGCCTGAATGAAATGAAAGGTGGACATAAAGATGATTACCGGACTGCTTTTGCGATGGAAACTCAGCACTTCCCTGATTCACCGAACCAGCCGAACTTTCCTTCCATCACGCTGAAACCAGGTGCGGTATATCAAACCAGCACCACTTACAAGTTCAGCACTAAAAAATAAAGAAGATCTTTAAGAAAACGATATGGCCCGCGAGGGCCATTTTTTTTTTGCAGCGCCTGCTCCTGCTGCATCAACGCTTAGTCTTCACAGGGTAGTGTAAACCAGAAGGTACTACCTTTGCCAGGCTCGCTGTCAACACCAATATGGCCCTTGTGCCTTTTAATAATTTCTGATGAGATGTATAGTCCCAAACCCAAACCAGAGTACTGCCCTGAGCTGATGTCTGCACGATAGAACCGGTCGAACAGGAAAGGCAACTTTTCTTTTTGTATGCCCGGCCCATGGTCCGTCACCGAGATCTTTACCGATCCATCCAGCCGTTTAATGTCAATACCTATTTCCCTGCTGCCATGGGCATACTTCATGGCGTTGTTCACCAGGTTGATCACCACCTGCTGGATACGTTCCGAATCGGCCTCAACCTCTGTGTTCAGATCACCAGTACTGACGATGTCAAAAACACCATCAGCAGTAACATGCATACAGCAATCCTCCACCACACTACCAATTCGAAAACGTGTTTTCTTAAGTCGCAATTGACCTTCCTTATAGTTGTTTACATTCAGCAGGTCATCTATCAACAGGGTTATCTTGCGCATGCTTCGGTTCGCCTGTGTGATGAGCGCCGCCGCTCTTGGGCTCTCCATGGTTTTCATTTGCTCCAACAGCTGCAGCGAAGCTTTCATAGCTGTAATCGGTGTACGTAGCTCATGGCTGGCAATGCTGATAAAGTCGTCTTTATCCCGTTCTGCAAGCTTCTCCTTTGTTATATCAGCAATGGTACCTACAATGGTAATCGGCAGCTGCTCCCGTGCTGGCGAAACCCGCCCCTGCAAATATACCCACCTTAACACGCCATCATGTGTTTGCACGCGGCCCTGAAAGTCGATCACCGCCTCAGCATCAGCAGCAGCAAATACTTCCCGCAGCCGCTGCTCATCTTCGGGGATGAACTGGCTCAGCAGTTGATCGATGCGCCAGTTAGGTTCTAAGTCCTGTATACCAAAAAGCTGGCGGAAGCCTGTAGTATGAATCAGCTGCCCCGAACTTAGGTTCAGCTCCCAGACGGCCATCCTGGAATTATCCAGTGCCATGCTCAGTCGCGCCTGCGTTTCTTCCAGTGCCTTCTGCGCCGTATAATCATCGAGTACGGTATATGCAAAGTATTCTCCATCCTGCTGAAAACGTACCGTTGTGATGTGTACCCATGCCAGGCCCCCATCTTTGCGTACCAGACAGGCGTCCAGTTTGAATCTCGGTTTACCATGTTCCCACATGGCCGACTGAAGGTCCTGCCAATGATGCTGCACCTGCTTACAGGCATATTCCATGATCTCCGTGCCAATAATTTCCTGCTCGGAATAGCCCAACAGTTCCACCAGGGCAGCATTCACTTTTAATATCTTTAAATCTGAATCGATGATTTTACTCGCCGCTGATGTATACTCAAAAACGGCTTCGAATCTGCTATAACACTCTTCAAATCGATCTTTATAATTGTGCTCCGCCTGCTCCTGCTTCATAAAATGTCTTTTTCGGAATAGGATAACAAAAAAATATTTCGTTGGTTTCTAAGGAAATAGAGTTTTAGCAGGATGCCAGTCATAAAAAAGGCGCGGTGGTTAGCCGCGCCATGTTGAAGTGTATTATGGGTATTCTTATTTGAACTTCACAAATCCCAGTCCGCAGCCTTCGATGCACATGATCGGACCGGTTGGACTCATCCGCAACTTGCCATCCTTAATTTCATAGCTGTAGCTTTGTTCCGAATTATCTTTCTTCTTGAAAACAACAGTGGAACTGTCCTTGATACTGTAGCTTACAAATTCAGGATAAACATTTCCTGCCAGCGTGCCATCAGTTCTGAATTCTACAACAAATTCGCCTTTCTCCTTTTTCCATTCGCCAGCAGCACCAGTGCTCAGGTAAGATTCAGCCAGCTTCCATTTGCCCGAAAGCGTCTTGGTATCCAGTTTAACATCTTCCTTATCACAGGCACTAATCAGAAAAAACAAACAAAGGGACAGGAACTTAATAGCATTTTTCATACGCGTTAATTTAGTGATAATAAACTTACGAGTTTGCTGATAAAAACGCTACACCTTTCTAAATTTTCTCTACCATCAATTTGTCGCAGATCAGCTGACTGAAGGTTTCTGTAGCTTTACCATAAACCTCCACCTGCATACTTCCATCAAAATTTTCTTTTCCAAGTACCCGCAGCTGATCGCCAAGCAGAATCGTCCTGGCATTCAGGAAGCGAAGAAATCCTTCTGATGAATCGGACACCGCCTTTAGTACAACCTGGTCCTGAACCTCACATTTACTTAAAGGCAGGTAGGCGGTTTCTACAACATTTCCATGCTTATCCGGAATGGGCGATCCATGCGGATCAAACTGCGGATGCCCCAAGAGTGCATCCATCTTTTCGAAAAATAAAGGTGACTTAATGTGCTCGATCTGCTCGGCGATTTCATGCACCTCCTCCCAGTTGAAATCCATCTTCTCTACCAGGAACATCTCCGTTAGCCTGTGCTTACGCACCACCATCGCCGCTTCTTTCTTACCTTTTGCGGTAAGCTTCACCGGCTTGTAGCTTTCATAGGTGATCAGCTCCTTCTCTGCAAAACGCTTCATCATACTATTTACCGTCGGCATCTTGATCTCAAGCCGCTTGCTCAGCTCATTGATGCTCACTTCCTCCCCCGTGCTGGACAAGGACAATAATGCTTTGAGGTAATTTTCTTCTACAACCGAATACATGTTCCAAAATTACACTTTCCGGAACATGTTTAAATATTTAAAACAACTTCATTGTTAGTCTTGTCTAACATTATATATTTGCAACACTAACCAATCAACAACTATGAAGCTAATAATACTCCTTTTACTCTCATTAAACCTGCAGGCGCTTCAGCTCTTTGCACAGGCACAGCAAGAAACAGCAAGACATAAAACCGACAGTATAACGCTTAAGCAAGCTGTAGCGCCAGCAGACGACGCTAAGCCCCTTGATGAAGTTGTAGTATCAGGAACTATGAAGGCGGTTTCAAAGCTTAACAGCCCCGTACCAGTGGAGGTCTATACAGCAAAATTCTTCCGTGCCAATCCAAATCCCTCCATATTCGAAGGGTTGCAGAACATCAACGGCGTACGGCCCCAGCTCAACTGTAACATCTGCAACACGGGCGACATCCACATCAACGGACTTGAAGGTCCATATACCATGATCCTCATCGACGGCATGCCCATCGTAAGCGGCCTTGCAACAGTGTATGGGCTTAGCGGCATTCCACAATCCATAATCGACCGTGTGGAGATCGTAAAAGGTCCCGCTTCTTCACTATACGGCAGTGAAGCTGTAGGCGGATTAATCAACATCATCACTAAACGGCCGGAGCAGGCACCGAAAATAGCCGCGGACATCTTCGGTACCAGTTGGGGGGAGCTTAATACCGACCTGGGGGCAAGGCTTGATGCCGGCAAACATGCTCATGCCCTGCTGGGTATAAACCACTTCATCTACAACCAGCCTATAGACAACAATCAAGACGGTTTTACCGATGTCACGCAGCAGCACCGGATCTCGATTTTCAACAAATGGGAATTCGAACGAAAAGCAAACCGGCAGTTTTCCATTGCCGGCCGCTATGTTTATGAAGATCGCTGGGGCGGGCAGATGAACTGGGAGAAAAGGCACCGCGGAGGTAATGCTGTTTATGGCGAAAGCATATATACCAGTCGCTGGGAACTCTTCGGGACGTATCAGCTGCCATTCCGGGAAAAGTTGTTCCTGAGCTTCAGCGCTAACGCTCACAAGCAAAACAGTGTATACGGCGAGCTGAACTACCAGGCACAGCAGAACGTCGGCTTTGCACAGCTTACCTGGAACCGCAGACTGGCAGCGCATGATCTGCTTGCCGGATTGGCATACCGTTATACCAATTACGACGATAATACACCGGCTACAGCTATCGCATCAAATATCAGCCTTCCAGGACTATTCCTGCAGGACGAGATACGGCTGGACACCAGCAATACCATCCTGCTGGGGCTGCGTTATGACTACAATTCCATCCATGGCAGCATTCTTACGCCGCGGGTCAATTACAAGTGGAATTCAGCAGATCAGCATAACATTCTGCGTCTGAGCTTTGGTAATGGTTTCCGGGTGGCAAATGTTTTTACGGAGGACCATGCTGCACTTACCGGCGCGAGGGATGTGGTGTTTATCAGCGACCTGAAACCCGAAACCTCCTGGAATGGAAACATCAACTTCGTAAAGCGTATGTATACCGCCAGCGGTGGAATCTTCGGGCTTGATGCAACGGCTTTCTATACCTTTTTCAACAATAAGATCATTGCCGATTACGAGACTGATGCCAACAAGATCATCTATAATAACCTTGATGGCCATGCCGTTTCAAAAGGCTTTTCGCTGAATGCAGATCTAAGTATGAAGAATGGCTTGAAGTTCCTGCTTGGCGGTACCCTGATGGATGTTTACAGCAAGCAACAAGGGGTCAAAATAAAACAATTATTTACCGAGCATTTTACCGGAGTTTGGAATATTGGTTACAAGCATGACCGGTCTGGCCTGCAGCTCGACTATACCGGGAATTTATATGGTCCGATGCGCCTGCCCCTCCTTAGTGCTACGGACCCACGAAGAAGCGTGTCTCCATGGTGGAGCATCCAAAACCTGCAACTCACGAAAAGTTTTGCAAGTGGATTGGACCTCTACGGTGGCGTAAAGAACCTGCTCAATTGGACACCCAATAAAGGTAATCCATTTCTTATTGCACGTGCCCATGATCCCTTTGATAAGCAGGTGCAGTTTGATGAAGCAGGTCAGGCCATGGCAACGCCGGAGAATCCCTATGGCCTGACCTTTGATCCTACCTATGTTTATGCCCCAAATCAGGGCATCAGGTGGTTCTTTGGTCTGCGTTATCAGCTGAAGAACTGAGCCTAACGGCCGTCACCGTCGAGCAGGTTACCCAGTCCGCCAAGTATGCTACCTTCTTCTTTGCGGTTTACGGTACCGTATTGCAGGATACGGCCGGCAAGCCTGCTGATTGGCAGCGACTGGATCCATACTTTTCCTGCGCCCCGTAGCGTGGCAAAGAACACGCCCTCACCGCCGAAGATGGTGTTTTTGATGCCGCCAACAAACTCAATGTCGTAGTCTATACCGGAAGTGAATGCAACAAGACAGCCGGTATCAATCTTAAGCGACTGCCCGTGCTCCAACGTTTTCTCTACCACATGCCCACCAGCATGCATGAAAGCCATGCCGTCACCTTCCAGTTTCTGCATGATGAAACCTTCCCCACCAAACAGACCGGTACCGAGCTTCCGCTGAAAAGCCAGACTTACGCTTACGCCTTTTGCCGCACAGAGGAAAGCATCTTTCTGGCAGTTTATACGGCCCCCAAGCTGGTAAAGATCGATCGGTATGATCTTCCCGGGATATGGAGAGGCAAAGCTGACCTTCTTCTTGCCGTAAGCAACATTGGTAAATGCGGTCATGAACAAGCTCTCACCAGTAAGCAGGCGCTTACCCGCGCTGAACAGCTTGCCCATCAGTCCACCCTGCTGCTGACTGCCATCACCAAAGATGGTTTGCATTTGTATCCCATCCTCCATCATCATAAAGGCGCCTGGTTCAGCAATAGCCGTTTCATTAGGGTCGAGCTCAACCTCCACATACTGCATTTCTTCACCATATACATGGTAGTCTATTTCATGATTACTGATCATCTGATTTCCTGTTTTATGCGAGGAAATTACAAATAATCTGCTGAAAGCTTAAAACCAGCCGATGCTTTTTACAATTTGTTTTTATTGATCTAATTGCCCCTTAACCTACCCGGTATAGCTTTGCATAAAAAAGAAAAAATGCGCGGAACACTGTTATTTGCCGGATTATTATGTACCTCGCAGCTGCTCGCTGCACAGGATGTAGCAAAAGGGACGGTCTACAACGACCTGAACGGGAACAGAAAATTAGACAAGAATGAAAAAGGGATCGCCGGTGTTTCGGTAACCAACGGCACACAGGTGGTACAAACCGACTCCAGAGGAGGCTATCAGTTACCCCTGGGCAATGACAACATTGTGTTTGTGAGCAAACCAGCAGGTTATGACCTCCCACTTGACGACAAAAAGCAGCCACAATTCTACTACATTCATAAACCTGCCGGCTCCCCGGCATTGAAGTATGCCGGCGTCTCGCCAACCGGCAAGGTTCCGGAGACTATAGACTTTCCATTGTATGCAGCAAAGGAACAAAAAGACTTTACGGCACTGGTTTTTGGCGACCCGCAAGCGTATACGCTGGAGGAAATGGACTTCTTCAAAAAGGGCATTGTGGAAGAAGCAAAGCTTAACAAAGGGCCGGTATTTGGCCTTAGTTTGGGTGACCTGGTTGGTGACGACCTCAGCTTGCATAAGCCATACATTAAAACCATTGCGGAGCTGGGCATACCCTGGTTCAACGTAATGGGAAATCATGATATGAATTATGATGTAAGTGCAGACAGCCTTTCAGACGAAGGATTTGAAGCCGCCTTTGGACCCAATAACTATTCCTTCAACTACGGTGATGTACACTTTGTTGTTCTTGATGACATCCTCTATCCTAACCCGCGTACCGGAAAAGGTTACCTCGGCGGATTTCGTAACGACCAGCTGGAATGGATCGCAAACGATCTTAAATTTGTACCAAAGGACAAGTTGATCGTTCTGGCCTTTCACATCCCGCTGTACCATGAACAATCTGACGTTTTCCGCAACGAAGACCGGCAGCGCTTGTTTGACCTGCTTGAACCTTTTCCAAACACACTTTCCCTCTCTGCACATACCCACTACCAGACACAACTTTTTTACAAAGCGGAAGATGGCTGGAAACAGGCGAAGCCGCACCACGAATATAATGTAGGCACAACCTCCGGCGATTGGTACTCCGGAACCTTCAACAAACAGGGTGTCCCTGGTTCTACCATGCGAGACGGCACGCCTAAGGGCTACATGTTCCTCAACATAAAGGGCAATAAATATGATTTCGATTATAAAGTCGCCGGCGAAAAACCGGAATACCAGATCAACCTCTTCGGGACGGATGTTGTAGCCAGGAAATACGTATCACGTCATCCCGTATATGCCAACTTTTTCATCGGCAGAAAGGATGATCTTGTGGAATACCGGATCAATGGCGGAGCCTGGAAGCCGATGAACTATACCAGCGACATTGATCCGCACTACACCATGAACCTCTATCAGTATGACAGCGCAAAATCATTGCAGGAAGGCAGAAGGCCCTCCGACCCGGTACGCTCCAGCCACCTTTGGCGCGTGAACCTACCTAAGCTTGATGTTGGCACCCATACCCTTGAAGTGCGCGCTACAGATATGTTCGGTCGTAAGCACAGCCAGCAGAAGCAGATCCAGGTTGTCGAAATTAAGCCGGAGTGACCACCTTGGCTATAAAAACTGATCCACCTCCCGGTATGCCTGAATAACCCGCTGCTCACCCGCAGCCTCTGGTCTGGAATTACCATGCTCCATACCCATTACACCCTTGTAGCCCTTGCTGTGTATGTGCTTAAAGAGATTTTTGTAGTTGATCTCTCCGGTTGTTGGCTCCTTCCGACCAGGGTTATCTCCAATCTGTATGTAGGCGATCTCTTCCCAGCAGCGGTCTATGTTCACAATCAGATTGCCCTCTGTGCGCTGCATGTGGTAGATATCGTACAGGATCTTACAGGAAGGACTATTTACAGCCTTACAAACATTATAGGTTTCATGCGTTTGTTGCAGGAACAGTTCCGGCGTATCGCTTAGTGTCTCAAGCACCATAATCAAGCCTGCAGGTTCAAAGATGGCTGCCCCAGCACGCATGGCATCAACCACATTGGCCATCTGTATACCATAAGGCAGCTTGCGGTCGTAAAATCCCGGTACTACAGTCAGCCACTTTGCATTGCAGCGCTTCGCAGCTTCTACCGAGCGCTTGCAGGTGTCAACAAACTTGTCCTTGAACTCCTTTTTACCGCTGGTCAGTGATACCTTCCAGTTGTCGCCGCCATCCACAACAAAGACGCCCATGCGCATGCCTAATTTTGACAGTAGGTTACCAATCTTTGTCTGTTCTTCTACCGGGCGGTTCAGAAAGCCATTGTCCTCTATGGATCGGAAACCCTGATCATACATAAACTGTATTTGATCCAGGAAGCTCTTTCCGGCACTATTGCTGAACATACCCTCATGTGGAGCATAATCCAGATTAAAGGTTTTACCTTTTGGAGCCGCAGCGCTATTGCCTGCAGCAGCAGCCGCCTCCGTAGAGATGATCGATCCTGCCACCAGTGATCCACCTGCAAGCAGGCTATTTCTTAAAAATTCTCCTCTTTTCATGATGATTTTTATGCTTTATTGTACCAGTAGCTGCTTAAAGCCAGTGGTAAGTGTATCCGCCAAACGACCGTCTGCCTTGCGGTAAATAAAATATGCTTCCAACCTTTGCTTTCCTGCGAAAGCCATAGCCTCTGCCACGTCCATCGCCATCAGTGCATTGTCGTAGCCGTCCGCCGTAATTGCGTCCTTCGCATAAACTGTAACACTGATCATCTGGTTGTTTAATGGGTAGCCGGTTTTTGGATCTATCAGGTGACTGATCTTACCTGTTTTATACTTAAGATACTTGTTGAAATTGCCCGACGTGGTAATTGCGCCTGTTTTAAGTTCCACCACCCGGCCATTGGGCACCGGACCTTCAATCCCAACGCGGTAGCCACTGCCATCCGGCTTGGTACCATTCACAACAACTTCACCGCCGATCTCGACCATAAAGGACCGGATGCCTCTGGACTTTAAGAGACTAGCAAGCACATCAACGCTGTACCCTTGTGCAATACCATTCAGATCTACCTGCACCCCCGGATGTTCCTTTCGGAGTAGGTTCCCCTTCAACTGCAACTTATCCATGCCCACCAGCTTCAGGGTCTCCCTTATGGTAGCACTGTCCGGAAACTGCTGCACTGGGACCGGACCAAAACCCCAAAGTTGTACCAGCGGAGCAACTGTCACATCAAAGCGGCCAGCCGTTGCTTTATAAATCTCAAAAGATTTCAGCAGCACCTGCTTAAAGGCCGCATCCAGCTGTACGCCTTGCTCCGAGGCATTGAAGCGGTTGATCAATGAGCCCGGTTTATATAGGGACATGGAAGCATCAATACCGCTTAGCAGGCTGTCTACATCCTTTTTCTGCAGCAATTCACTTGCTGCATAGTACCGCAGGTTATAGCTTGTACCCTGTGCAAAGCCGCTGATTGTATATAGTTTCTGTTCCCCGGACCTAATAAGCAGGGGGAACAGAAACAACAAAAAACAGGCAAAAGACCGGTATATCAGCATCCTTCCCGATTAGATCACCTTGGTTTTACCAGGAGTTGGAATCGGGTATAGGCCCTGCGCATCCGGCAGCACCTTTGGTTTAGCATCCCAGGCCAATTGATCCGGGAATAGACTATTGTTCGCGTTCAGTGCCTCATCCCATTTGATGGTCTGTCCTGAATACGTTGCGTAGCGACCAATGATGGCCGTTAAACAGCTTTTTGCACCGCGTTCCGCATCTGCAAACTTATATTCACCCTTGCTGATGGCAGCGAACAGTTCATCATGCTCGGTCTGGTATGGGTTTGCATTTCCTTTTGTAGGATGAGAGAAGAGCTCCTTACCGGTGTGATCCCAAAGAATCCCCTGGTTATTTGCCGACAGGTACGTACGACCTTTCGTACCCTGGAAGGTTTCATCCACCCGGTTTGAGGTACCTTCAAAATGGCGACACTGACTATAGATCACCGCACCATCTGCATAGGTAAGCTCCACGGCATGGTTATCATAGATCTCACCATAATCTTTACCCGTTCTCCAGGCGCGGCTACCTGTACCCTGAACAGATACCGGATAAGCATTTTTCGCCCAGTTGGCAATGTCAATGTTATGTACGTGCTGCTCTACGATATGATCACCACAAAGCCAGTTGAAGTAGTACCAGTTACGCATCTGGTATTCCATTTCTGTCTGCTGTGGCTGACGCTGTTTCACCCATACACCACCGCTGTTCCAATAGACCTGTCCGCCTACGATATCCCCGATGGCGCCATCATGAATACGCTTCATGGTCTCCCGGTAGTTGGTCTGGTAGCGGCGTTGAAGTCCCACCACCACGTTCAGCTTCTTTTTCTTGGCAACTTCTGCCGCTGCAAGCACCTTACGGATCCCCGGTGAATCCACGGCGACAGGTTTTTCCATAAACACATGTTTACCTTTATCTACAGCTTCTTCGAAATGCATCGGACGGAAGCCTGGAGGGGTAGCCAGCAGCACCACATCGGCCAAAGCGATGGCCTTCTTGTAGGCATCAAAGCCGGTGAAACGGCGATCGGCAGGCACATCAACTTTATCTTTGAACTTATCACTTAGCAGCTTATAGCTCTGATCCATACGGTCCTGAAAGGCGTCGGCCATGGCCACCAGCTTTAGGTTTGACTTCGTACTTAGCGCCTGGAAGGCTGCCCCCGTACCGCGGTCACCACAGCCGATAAGCGCAATTTTTATCGTATCGTCAACACCGGAGTGTCCTGCAGCAAATGCAAATTGGTCGAGCAGCAAACCGCCGGTAAGCAAGGCACCGGCTTTAAGGAAGTCCCTGCGATGACCATGTAATTTTTCGTTTTCCATTCTGTTTATATTTGGTTTTTAGTTTTAATAATCAGGAATTACAGGTGTATCATAGTATTTTTTAATCTCCTCGGCAGCGGGTTGTACCGCTGGACGAACCAGGCGCATACCAATAAATGGCGCTTCCGGGAACCACCAGTTGCTCTTCGGGATCTGCGGATCAATCTGTTTCCATGATGGGTCTGAGGCCAGGCGTGCTGAGGAACGCAAATCCTTTGCGGGATCATCATAGGAGCCGCCACGGATCACATGTGCATAGAGTTTATCAGGAACGTTTACCGGATCCTGTGTTCCATCCCTCAGGCTGGCATAGTAATCGGCCTGATACTGGTCATAGGTCCATTCCGCAACATTACCATGAAGGTCGTAGATGCCCAACTTGTTGGGCTTTTTCTTACCCACTTCATGCGACTTCCCGCCGCTGTTATCCTTGAACCAGGCATATTCACCCAGGACCTTAGGGTCATCCCCGAAAGTGTACTCGGTTGTGCTTCCCGCCCTGCAGGCATATTCCCACTCTGCCTCGGTTGGCAGGCGGTAAAATACGCCGGTGCGTGCATATAGCCATTTACAGTATTGGATAGCATTGTAGTGCGTCATCGCTAATGCGGGGTGGTTCTCCTTGCCCATACCGAAGGTCATGTCCAGATAGGGTTTTGTTGGCCTGGTTACCGCATCCACATTCGCCGGAACGGCACCAATGCTGTGGCTGGTCTCGTAATCCTTATACAGAAAAGCTTCATAGAGGTCCCAGGTAACTTCATGGGTACCCATCCAGAATGCACTGATCTTAACTTTGTGTACAGGCTTTTCGTCTGCATTGCCCTTGCTGCTTCCCATGGTAAACTCACCGGCAGGTACCGGCTGCATGGAGAAGGATAGCTTTGTACCATTGATCTCTTGCACGTAAGGCTTCCCTTTCTGCTGTGCGTAGCAGAAAGTGGAAGCCCACATGAAAGTTATAACACCATAAATTCTTTTTCTCATCGGCAAATAATCGGATTAATATCCGGGGTTTTGTATCAATTGATTGTTTCGGTTGATCTCATCGCGACTGAAGGGTCTGAAGTAGACTTTATCATCCCACTTACGATTCTCCTGTGCATTCTCTTCAATCGGCGTATAAGTATAATTATATATTTCAGGATCGTAACGGTAGGTATTGGCCAGCGACTTTCCTGGTTTGAACTTACCGGTGATCTTGATATAAGTTGTTTTACGACCCAACGTTTGTGGCGCGATCATCCATCGGCGGGCATCATGGTAGCGTTGTTCTTCATACACCATCTCAATGCGGCGCTCGTGTCTGTATGCTTCTTTCAAAGCAGCACCTGTAGCGGTAATAGCCGGCATACCTGCCCGGAAGCGGATGCGGTTTAGCCATAGAAGCGCTTCACTTTCCTGACCAAGCTCTATGCTGGCCTCTACATAGTTGAATACGGCTTCCGTATAACGGAAGAAGGGCCATGGCACAAACTGCGGATTAGAAGCCTCAACAATGTTGGGATCCGGATCAATGAACTTCTGGGTGTAATAGCCGGTCCAGCTGCCATTCCAGTTTTCAATGGAACTTCCCCTGGTATCCAGGCCCGGTACCGTCACCGTTTTCCCGTCTACCACCAGATCGTACTCACCCGTTTGGATCTGGTTTGCAGGATCCACATTACCTGATACCAGATTTCTTGGCTTCCATCCTGCACCATCATACAATATGGTTGCATAAAAACGTGGATCACGATTTACATACGGTGAAGCTTTCTGCGCAGGATTACTCCAGCTGAAGGCTGTGCCATCAGCCATTTCATAATCATCCACCAGCAAACCGATTGGCGTATTTCCTGCCCAGTTATGATACCCGTTCGGCCCGTTTGCCCGGCCATAACGCATATCACTGCGGTCGATAAAATACCGTGCAAAGATCAGCTCGCTTGCTGCCGATGCATCTATACCCGGTGCCTTACTGCCGCCGCCCATAGCTATACTTTTATAATTAATGCGTCCTTCACTCGCTGAAACTGGCGCGGTAAGGTTCAACTTATAACCTGCTCCCGCATCCATAACTGCTTTTGCAGCAGTTTGTGCTGCCTGCCACCGTGCGGTACGGTCACCCGAAATATAGCCAAGAAACTCTGGATTTGCAAAACCCGAAATCACGGAAGACTTCGTCTTTGCTGTTGGAATATCATGCAGATCGCTGGCAGCATAAAGCAACACACGGGATTTTAAAGCCAATGCAGCTGTTGCAGTAGCACGTCCTTTCTCCATCGTTCTGCCTTTCAAAAGTCCATTGGCTTTTTCACAATCTGCGAGTATAAAGTTTACGCATTCCTCATACGTGGCTCTTTTTACTGCATAATCTTCATCGAGTCCATAACTTTTCGAGATCAGCGGTACACTTCCATAGTAGCGTAGCAGCTGCTGGTAAAAGTATGCACGAAGAAAATACGCCTCGCCCAGCAACTTGTCTTTTACGTTCTGATCGGCGATACCATTTTCTCCGCCTTCAAGTTTTTCAATGGTAATGTTACATAGCCGTATGCGATTATACATCGGGTTATAGCCATAGGTGTCGTCTACCCAACCCAGGTTGGTTGGATTTACAATACCTCCGTTGATGAGGTCGATTCCACGGTTTGGGTGCGTAAACAATGACTCATCAGAAAGGGAAGAGAGCATCTGCTCATTGAAACCACCCACACCTAATCCATTGTAAATATCTGTAACAAAACCCTGCGCAAGCGCAGGATCATTCCAGACCAAATCGGACTGGATAGCTGTCGGTGGCTGCACCGACAGAAAATCTTTCTTGCAGCTTAGCGCCACTGTTGCCAGCAGGGCGACTGCGTATAAACTAGTATTTTTAAATATCGGTCTCATACAAATGATGGTTTTCAAGGTTCTTAATTTAAAATGCCGATTTTATAATGACGCTTTGATACCTGCATTGATTACACGTGCCTGTGGATAGTACTGCGCACTGGAATTGGTAGATTCAGGATCCCAGATCTTGATCTTGTCCAGTGTAAACAGGTTCAAAGCATTTGCGTAGATACGCAGCCCGCGCAGTCCGATTCTCTTGCTTACATCGGGGTTCAAGGTATAACCCAACTCTACGTTCTTTAAGCGCACATAATTGTTGCTTCTTATCCAATACGTGTTTTGTGCGGCTTTATTAGTGTCAGTATAATAGGTCTGACCCCGGTTAGAAAGCCTTGGATGTTCGCTGCTTGGATTATCAATGCTCCAGCGGTTTAGATAAGACCACTCCAAGAAGTTACCAATGTCTCCCGATTCTGTTAAGCCAACAATTTGAACACCGCCGGTCGCACCTTGAATAAGCGCAGAGAAATCAAAATTCTTATAGGTCAGGTTAAGGTTAAAACCACCGGTAAACCTTGGGACGTTTGTTTTATCCAGACGCACCTGGTCATCACCATTAATTTTTCCATCACCATTTACATCTCTGAATTTCATGTCCCCTGGCAGCAGACGCCCGGTTAAGCCACCATAATCAATCTGGTTAGCATCAATTTCCGCCTGGTCTCTGAAAACGCCGGTATATTCATATGCCAGCGTTGTTCCAGTAGGCATTCCTGTTGAACGCTGCCACTCCGGAGCACCTGGAGTCTCATCCCAGAACACAATCTTATTTTTAGAATATCCTCCGTTAACGCTAACTGAATATCCAAAATCTCCGGCATGGTCGGCATAACCCAGCTTGAATTCATAACCCTTATTGTCAACCTTACCCAAGTTAACCGGTGGCAACTTACTTGTGATACCCGAACTGCCAGGTATAGAGTTGCCTCTGGAAATCAGGATATTAGTACGTTTATTGTAAAATCCATCAAGTTCAAGGGTTAGTTTATTATTCAGGAAGGCAGCATCCAAGCCGATGTTGGTGTTGTTGGCTACTTCCCAGCCAAAGGTGAGGTTGGGTACATTGTTTTCCACCACTGTTTGTTGTAACTGATCGTTGATCACATAATTTCCAAAGCCCATGGTGCTCAGGTACTGGTATTCTGCGAGTGCATCACCGAAGTAAGCCTCAGCGCCCATCTGTCCCCATGATCCACGGATCTTCAAGTTATTGACAAAGGAAATGTTGTCCTTAAAGAATGGCTCTTCAGAGACACGCCAGCCGACAGAAATCCCGGGAAAGAACCCGAAGCGCTTGTCTTCAGGAAAAATATAGGAACCATCTGCCCGCCAAAGGAACTCAGCAAGATACTTTTCTTTGTAATTATAACCCACCCGGCCAAAGTAGCTTAATCTTGCCCTTCTGTAAAGGCCGTAGGGCTCACCGGTAGGATTGCTTACAGCCTGTTCCTTATCACTACCTGCAAGCAATTCCTGCAATGCTGTGGAAAGGAAGTATCTGCGGAAAGCGGAGAAGCCGCTGTTATCAACTTTCTCCCTTGTTACGCCAGCCATCAGGTTAAACTGGTGATCATTGATCTTCTTGTCGTAGTTGATCATACCCATCAGGTTTATCGCCAGTTGATCGCCTGCATATTCCTGTAAGCTCGGGTCTGTACGTTCAGAACGGACAGAGCCGGTGAGCACTGGTGTTACGCCATCTGCTTCAAACGTCTTTTTATCCCAGTCGTAAAGCGTCCATGGCGTCTGCCATCTTTTGCGTCTGCCCCAGAACTTATCGATTGATGCTGTACCGGTAACCTTTAAGCCCTCCACACCAGGAATTTTCACCTCCAGTCTGCCGGTAGATTGGAAATAATCCCTCCTGTCGATATCGTAGCCGGTTTGGTCTGTTGCAATTACATAAGGGTTGTAGCCAAATTCAATGTCACGACCCGGTAAGCCATTTGGCCATACTTCAATTTCGTTCGGACGACCGCGCATTAACATCCGGAAGATATCACCTGCACCAACGGTGGGGAAATTTCGTACCTCCTCACGACCGGTAATACCTAGTGTAGCGGTTACGTATTGATTGAACTTCGATTCGAGGTTTACACGAAAATCATATTGCTGGAAGCCGGTTGCGGATTTTTCATAATAGCCATCCTGATCCAGATAGCCCATGGAAACCAGATATTTGGTGTTTTCATTACCACCGTTCACCTGCAGGTTATGGCGCTGTTGAGGTGACCAAGTTTTTAGGGTAGTACCGTACCAGTCGGTATTCGGGTAACGCAGGGGATCAGAACCATCTCTGAATTTTTGTATTTCATCAGGGCGGTAGGTTGCCGTGAAATCGGTATTATTATCTGTTCTGCGGTATACCTCCGATGTATTAAATGCATCCCAGGCAGCCGACCATTGATTGGACGGGAGGTTACCGAAGATCTTAAGTTCATTCAGGATCTCTGCATATTGTACAGAGTTAGACATTTTTGGAATACGTACCGGCTGTTGCAGGCCGTATCCAAAGTCGTAAGATACCTGCGGTTTACCGCTTTGCCCCTGTTTGGTGGTGATCAGGATTACACCGTTCGCCGCACGTGAACCATAGATCGCCGCCGATGCATCTTTCAATACAGAAACGCTCTCAATATCGTTCGGATTGATACGTTCCAGACCGCCCGCGCGGTTTGGAACCCCGTCGATTACGATAAGCGCATTGTTGTTACCCAGGGAGTTTACCCCACGGATACGGATGGCGGAGCCATCATACCCGGGCTCACCACTGGCCTGTACGGCGGTAACGCCGGGAAGCCGTCCTGCCAGGGAGTTGGAAAGGTTGGCGGTTGGAGTTTTGGCAAGTTCGGTACCCTTAACCGCAGTAACCGCACCAGATACTACAGCCTTTTTCTGGGTACCGTAACCAACCACAATTACTTCAGACAATGCCTCGGTATCTTCAAGCATCGTTAGGCTGATGGACTTGCGCCCATTTACGGGTTGTTCGCTCGTGACATAACCTACATAGCTGAATACAAGCACACCATTTTCGGGCACCCGGATGGTATATCGGCCGGAAGCATCGGTGGTGGTGGCGATGGTTGAACTTTTAAGTTTTACACTTACCCCGGGAATGCCGGAGCCTTTAGCGTCTGTGATTTGCCCGGTTACAACAACATCGGCACGTTCTGCCGATACAAAGCTGTTGGGAAATGCCGCCGCAGCGGCTTGCTCACAGGCAAATAAAGATGATACAAAGATCACGTTCGCAAGGAGCATGGCTCGTTTGTTTCGAAAGCGGAAGCTCGAGGTGTGGATACACTGTTCCCTTTTTTTCATAAATTTGTAGTTGATTGTTAAAAATCTGACAATGGTTTATTACTGTTCTCGGAGGAAAAAGGAGTTGAGTGTTGGCGCATTCACTCCTTTTTTTTATGATCAGGTCATGTTAGCGGGTTTAAATTGTTCATCCATGGGTTAATTGCATGCTCAATAACACGCATAGCGATAGCAAGCGTGCTTAAAAAATTACAAAAAGGGATATAGCCGGATAAAACTTAGTTCACCGGAATACTATGCTGGACTCGAAAATTAACTGCGTGGAAAAAGTAGCTTGGGGGGTACTTATTGTAGTGCTGACAGGTGTCACATGGTTCGGTGTGACGATTCAGCCCTGGTGAGGTAGGTAAAAGTTTAGGCATAAGGATATATTTGGTTGAAACAAAATTAATATTTAAATAATAACCACCAAATATTTAATGAACTCATTGTAAAATTCTTGTGATTAGATACTCTACTCAACTATCCTTCTCATTGCCTTTCTTCGCATATCAGGCTAGCTGGTCTTGGCAGCTCACTTGTTATTATAAACCACTTTATATAAATTCATATGATAAAATTGAGGACAATTAGTTGGCAATTATTAGTTGATGAATAATTATCCGAACTTATTGATCCTGTAAATAAATGACAGCATAAAGTACCTGCCCAATCGATTCACTTGCCTGTCTACAATAACATTATCAAACACATCTCTGGAGATCCCGGAATTCTCGTCGAACAGATCGAAGCCGTCAACCCTTATTGTGCCACGGTTCTTCTTCAACATTTTATATTCCATAAACAATCTTAAAATCGTGGGATTACGCACCTGATCGTTACTGAATCCTGTGTTAATTTGTTTCGTCAGGTCGTAACCAAGCGTTAGGTCTTTGAAAAAATAATTGCGGCCTTCTATCCCATATTCATACCTGTGGGTTAGTCGGTCTTCAAACCCCTCCTGGCTATATTCCGTCTTATTTTGAGAATAACCTGTTTCGATCTCCAGGTTCACAATATCTTCCAGATCTACTTTAAACTCTAATTCCTGTCTCCAAACAGTGTTCTTACCAAAGTTCTTATTATTGTCAATGAAGGTTACGTTATTATTAAAATCTGCTGAGCCAGAGTAACCTATAGTGAACTTACGACTCATAAATGGTTTACCAATATAATAGTCGCCATGAACATTGTAAAAGCCGTCAGTATTTGTGTAGCTGGTTGTTTGATTTAGCGTCCCAGGAATTAACACTTTTGTAGTTACGATCTTATTTTGCGTTTGGCTGTATCGGGCATTTGCAAAGAAAACGTGCCCAAGGTTCCAATCTGATTGTTTATACGAAGCATTCACGTTATGCACGAATTCTGGTTTTAAATTCGGATTTCCCGTGATTGTATTTTGCAGATTTGAATTGTCAGTAATTGGCTGCAGTTGATAAAACCCAGGCTGGTTATTCCGCCCTGAATAGTTAAAGTTAAAATTCTTTTGGTTGCTGAACTTATAAGCTAATCTGACTGAAGGAATGATATTGAAGGTCTTCTGTCTGGTCTCGATATCCCGGGTTAAGTTCTGCCCTGATAGCGAGGAAGGTTGCCCATTTATGCCAAGCGTATAATTTAATTTATCACTAATATAGCGGTAGCTTACACCTAATTTGTTCGTGATAAACTGATAATCGTAATCGTTACTTAAGTCTGTATTGAATTGCTCTGCATTACCAACGACATCATAGACACTCCGGTTGTTTGTTGTAGCAGTTCTTCCATAGTTGTAGTTAAATTCGATATATGTCTTCTTCCACAATGGCTCCATATAAGAAAACCCGGCATAGGTACCAAAGCTTTTGTTGAGCTGGTCGTTCAGCTGATTTTGGATTCTTGTAGAATCTAAACCATTGTCGGTTATTCTATAATCGTTGAAAACATCGTTACTGTTCGTCCCATCATTGAGGTTAATGTTTGCCCAAGCACTCAAATTCCGACCCTTACGACTAAACTTATGGTTGTAAAAGATATTAGTCTTAAAATTCAGCGATTTGTTGGTACTGGCGGTACTGCTTATCCTATTCGTTAATAGGCTCTGCTGGGTAATACTTGAAAGCCCACTGTAATTACCATTGTTGTTATCGTAATGAAATTCAGGAGTTATTTTTAGAAAATTAAGAGTATCAGCCTTATACTCAAAGTTACCGCCGAAACCATGGTTGTCACGTTTATTGGTGTTGTTATTTCTTGAATTTTCCAGTCTGGTGAAGTCACCCGCTGTGTTCTGCAAAAAATTTTGTGTTAGGGCCTTACTGATTGTATTATTCGTTACATCCTCAAATTTATACCAACCATCTGCTGATATCTTTTCATTCCAGTCGTTTCTATAGTTTAGGCCAGCGGCATTTCTAATCGTCAAACCATCCCCTCCACCGCCACGGTTATTAGCATTGTTCACAGTGCCATCGAAGCTTACCTGACGTTCTCCTCTCATGCTATTTGCCCGTAAACTGGTGTTGTACCGGTCTGCATTACCAAGTCCACCAGAAGCCCTGGCGAAATATCCTTTCTTTTTGTCTTCTTGTATGGTCAAATTTAAAATCTTTTGAGGATCTCCGGTTTTCAGACCTGTAAGCTTAGCCTGATCACCATAATCATCAATAAATTGAAGATTCTTTATGATATTTGCTGGTAGATTCTTTATGGCTGTGGCGACATCCGTTCCAAAAAAGTCCTTTCCATTAACTCGGATCTTGCTCACTGGTGTGCCCTGACTAGTAACATTACCATCTTTATCTACTTTTATTCCTGGTAGCTTTTTTAAGATTTCGTCTACCGCATCGTCTTCCCTTACAGGAAAAGAGGAAGCATTAAAGCTTACGGTGTCTTCACTAATCTTTACTGGTGGTATTCCGGATATGACAATGCCATCAAGCGTGTTTGATTCTTCCTTCAGTATGATTTTAGCAACATCAAATATATCACCGCTGTCGAAAGCGTATTTTCTATTAAAGGTTTTAAAACCAATGTATGCAGCAGAGAGTGTAAATTGCCTGGACTTAACTTTGGCTAACGAAAAAGAGCCGTCTGTATTGGCTGATATTCCGAGACTGTCGGTGCCCCATTTAATTCTAATTATTGCACTGGGTAATGGCTGGCCGGTAGTGTCAACCACTACACCCTTCACCCTATAGCTTTGCCCATAAGATAATAATGTACTACTGACCAGTAGCATTGTAAATAAGGCTATTTTATTAATAAAATTCATTACGAGATGTGTCTGGCATAAAGATATAACAACACTTGTAATGGACTTTCTTGTATTTAACTTATTACAAGACACTTGCGCTGAGATTTTATACAAAGACGCAAGGTGATTTTAAGGCAATTTTGGCGTAACTTCTGCTTCATTACACCCTGTTGACCCTCTCAGAGACTTTCAAGAGCGCTACTGGGTTAACGTTTTCGCTAATTTCTCCATAATCATAATGAAAGGTCTGGAATTGCAACAATAAAACAGACATTTAGTTAAGCTGCAATATTTTGTTTGTTCAGGTTTTTTCCGAATTCCTCAGGAGACATAAACCCCAGTGCTGAATGTAATCTCTTCAGGTTGTACCAGCTTTCAATGTATTCAAAGACGACCAAGGCTGCCTGTTCCTTATGTGTAAACTTATTTTGGTAAACACATTCTGTTTTTAGTGTTTTGAAGAAGCTTTCAGCCACTGCATTGTCCCAGCAATTTCCTTTTCTGCTCATGCTCCTTTTTATAAATGGATTTTTTTCCAATAGTTCCCGGAATTCATTGCAGGCATACTGAATACCTTGATCTGAATGGAAGATTAGTTGTTGGGTAATTCGTCTGTTTCTTTGCGCCATTTTGAAAGCTGGAATGGCCGTGTCAGCGGCTTTCATTGTGGTACTCAAAGACCAGCCAATTACTTTCCTGTCACCCAGATCTATAACAGTGGTCAGATACAGCCAACCTTGTTTTGTTCTTATATAGGTGATATCAGATACCCAGACTGCACCAAGGGTGCCCGGCTGGAAGTTTCGGTCAAGCTTGTTTTCCGGTATAGGAAATTTATGGTTTGAATCCGTGGTAACTTTGAATTTCTTCTTCACTATGCTTCGTAGATGGATCTTTCTCATTATGCGGGCAACACGTGGTCTAGATACTCTGATCTGTTTTTTATTTAGCAACTGGGTGATCCTTGGACTCCCATATGTGTTTTTGCTGTTCTGAAAAGCCTGTCGTATTTCATGCTCTAGCATTTGAGTTTCCATACTCCGGTTTGAAGGCTCACGTTTCAACCAATTATAAAACCCACATCTGCTTACCTTGAATACTGAACACATTTTCTCGATGGTAAATATTGAACTATGGGCCTTTATGAACCCGAAAATTTGCCATCGCTCTTGGAGAAAATGCTTACAGCCTTTTTTAGGATGTCGCGCTCCATCTGGGTTTCACGAAGCTCTTTCTTCAGTCTGGCTACTTCCTGCTCCGCTTCTGTCAATATGACTTTTCCATTGCCAGGGAAACTTGTACCTGGTTTACTCGAATACTCCTTACGCCACCGATAAAGCAGTGAGGGTTTGATATCCAATTCTTTCGCCAAAGCAGTCAAATCACTTCTGGTATTGCTAAGTTCAACGCTCATCAGCTTGAACTCCTTGGGGTACGCTTTTCTCTCTCTTGACATATTGTTAAGTTATTAAATTCCCTTAACTTCCTGTCTGTTCAAATGTAGCAACTCCAGTCCATAGCTTCGGCAGCAGAAGAAAACACGTTTGAAGAGGTGACCATGTTAAACCTGGTAGTCACCAAAATTATCAATCTGATAAATTAGGAGCTCTTAATTCATACCCGACATCTTCTCTTAGTAGATTGTTGTGCATTCATATTCAGGAAGTGCTCTGTCTTGTCCTGAAATAGCTTTACATTTAAATGTAAAGTAAATGGAAAAAAAACAGAGAAAGCGAACGGTAAAACCGCTCAGAAAGATCGGTAGATCTTATCCCGAAGATGTCAAAAGAAAAGTTGTTGGAGAAATACAATCCGGTTTCCACAGCCATCGTACGGCAGCTAAGCTTTACGGTATGAGTCGGAATACTGTCAACGATTGGGTTGTTCAGTATTCTTTACTTAACTTGGATTCACTGAACTCACAAGAGGAATTTATGGCAAAATCTACTGAAAGTTCAACCATTCGTCATCTTCACAGACAAGTTATCGAGTAAAATATAGATTTAGTGTTTTTAATCTCTTCGCGTCAATTCTTCCTGCATATAGTCGATAAAAAGATCGTAATAATCAGGCCATCTGGTATTGTTTAATACCAACAGATGCTGGTTTCGAAAGGTTCCTTCTGCAGTAATAGACTTGAATACCAGGTTCTGCTCTTTGTAATATGGAGTGAGCATCCATTTAGGGAGGACCATAATTCCGATCCCTTCTTTTACCAACGCGATAGCGGCTTCCGTGAATGGAATATGGATGATATCTTTAGGTGAAAGCTTCTTGTCTTTCAGTAGCTCTTCATAGATGTTCGTTTGTTCCAGACTTGATGCATGCGTGATCAATGTAACCTGTGTGAAATCTACCGCTTCAAGGTGTGCTTTTTGGGTGAAGAAATGATCGGCCGCCATTATCGCCAGCATTTCATCACGAAATAATTCAATCTGTCTGATGTTCTTATCCTGCTTATAAGTGTAGGAAATCATCATATCCAGTTCACCAGCAAATAGTAATGAGAGAGGATCTTCGGTGCTGTTATAGCGAACATCGATCTTCACGTGAGGGTAGTGTTGCGAGAACTTTCTGAGTACTAATGGCAACCAGTAGTACGTGGTGTGACATTCTGTGCTGATTCGAATGGTACCACGTTGGTCTTGATTGAGTTGCTTTATATCGTAGGTCAGCACGTCCAGTTCCTGCAAAATTATTTTGGACGAACTTAAAAATCGTTCACCAATAGAAGTAAGCACCATCTTTCTTCCCACGCGGTTAAAGAGCGGGATACCCACCTGTAATTCAGCTTCTTTTAACTGATAGCTTAATGCACTTGGTGTCTGGTGCAAAATTTTTGAGGCGCCTGACAAGCTCTTTTTCTCTACAATTGCGCTGATCAATCTGAAGTGTCGTAATTCAATATTCATTATATACTGTAAGTTCAACTAATCATCTCTGAGCTTGATCATTGAAAATTATTTAAGGAAACGATGAAGATCTTTTGCTTTTTTCCGCCACTTCCTGAAAGTACTTTTGAGACTTCCAAAAGAGATACGAATGCGCAATTTAATAATTCCTGGTTTACTATTTGCTGCATTGTGGGCCACCGGCTCTGTAGCGATCAAGTTTGGTCTCGATTCTGCGGACCCTTTGATGCTCGCAGCCATGCGGTTTTTAGGGACAGGCCTGCTTTTCGGTCCCCTTTACTATAGTCGCAAATGTGCTAAGTTCTGGCCTTCAAAAGCAGAATGGAAACCAATTTTTATATACGGATTGCTAAACACGACACTCACACTGGGCTCATTCTCGGCTTCACAACGTTATGCATCCGCGGGGATTAGTACACTCTTTATTGCCATCACACCATTAGTGATCGCCTCTTTTGGTGTAGGATTTTCAAAACGAAAACTTCACAAAGCTGAGTTATGGGGTATGCTGATCGCATTTTCGGGATTATTACTAGCTTCCTTGCTTGACCTAAGGGAAATGACAATTAAACCTATGGGTATTGCCCTTCTGCTGACCTATGTTATTACTTATGCCTTTAGCAGCATCTATTTTTCTAAATTAAAGTTATCCTTATCTAATGAAGTATTTAACGTGTGGCAGGTATTTTGGGGAGGTCTGATTTTGCTCCCATTTGCTTGGCTGTTTGGTCAGAATCACGTACATTATTGGGATCTTAACCTATTTGGGACACTGCTTTGGATGATTATAGCCCTTTCAATTGTGGCGAATCAACTATGGTTGCATCTCCTCAAAATCGATGCAGTTGCCGCAGGCACCTGGCTTTACCTTGTGCCGGTGTTGGGCTATGCTTATGGTTATCTATTCCTCCATGAACGTATCACCATAGGGGCAATATTAGGAACATTACTCGTTATTGCCGGACTCATCATTTCGGGGAGAATAAAGAAAATTGAGAGCCAGTAGTGAGTAAACAGAAGAAGGTGTTAGTCGAAAATGGCAGTTTTTTCGTTACATCGTTAAACCACGGGCCAAAGAATAAACAAGGCCCGTGGAAGATCATCCGGTCAGTGCCAGCCTCCACCAACCGAACGGTACAGCTCGATCATAGCGTGCAATTGTGCCCGTTTAATAGCGGCGAGATCCAGCTCGCTTTGAAGGACGTTGCTTTGAGCAGTAATAACTTCCAGATAGCTGGCCATGCCATTTTTAAAAAGCATCGTTGCATTTCCCGTCGCCGCGCTCATGGTTCTTGCACGCTGGTTGGCTAATCGTTGCTGTTCTGAAAGTTTGTCCAAACGGGTGAGCGCATCTGAGACTTCTTTTACACCGACCAATACCTGCTGACGGAAGCGGATAACAGATTTCTCCCGCTCTATTTTAGCTAGCTCAAGCTGTGTTTTCAGTTGTTTGTGCTGGAAAACCGGTTGCGTCAGACCGGCCGCCGCCATTCCAAAGATGGAGGCGGGTATATTGAACCAATTACTTGCTTTTATAGCATTGACACCTCCTTCAGCAGTAATGACCAGGCTGGGATACATCTGGGCTTTCGCAATACCTACTGCTGCATTTGCACGATCTATATCTAGCTCTGCGGCCCGTATGTCAGGGCGGAGGCTCAGCAATGATGAAGGTACCCCTGCCATCAATGATGAAGGTACAGCGATGTCGGCCAAACTAACACGTCCAATGATGTTCCCGGGATACATTCCCATCATGACACTTAGCGCGTTTTCCTGAATCGTGATTTCCTGCTCAAATTGCGGAACCAATTGTGCTGCCATCAAACGCTGAGCTTCTGCTTGCTGTTCGGCAAGAGAAGTTGTCTGACCCGCCTGAAATTGTAGGCGAATGATCCGCAAAGTACTGTCGTTCAGTGCCAGATTTTTCCTGGCGATTTTAAGCTGTTCGTCGAGGGTCAACAAATTATAGTACCCCTGGGAAATCGATGCAATCACCTGCGTTTGGACCGTTTTACGTGCTTCAGTGGTTTGAAGATAAGTGGCCAGTGCGGAAACCTTACTGTTCCTGATTTTACCCCAAATATCCGCTTCCCAGGACATCACAGCCGAAGCAGTATAATCTTCAATGTGTTTTTGTGCTAAGAACTGGTTTAGGCTAAGCCCGTTCAGGCTATTATCTGAGGGCCGCGCAGTGCTCGCCGTAATGCCGACACTTAGTGTCGGCAAATTGGCCAGCTTAGATTGATTGAGTAGCAGACCTGCGGCTTTCAGATTCTGCATAGCAATCTGCATGTCATTGTTGTGGATAATTGCACTGTCAATCAGCTCCTGTAACACTGGGCTGGAAAAGAATGATTTCCAAGGTAACTTAGCTATAGAGATCGTATCGGTACCAGCATTCCGGTAGGCTTCTGGCAAATGTAGATCGGGCACTGCAATATCTTTAGAAACTTTGCAGGAGCCGGCCAGCAGCACCACCACTAAGAAGTATCCGTTTAGTAACTTTTTCATTTTGATATGGATATATCCGGGGTGTAAGAAGCCCCCGGAAGGTTAAACCTTATTTTTTTTAAAGAGAATCTGCATAATTAGCAGGGCTAACATGTCCGGTTAGGACCGGCTTTTTGCCCAGTTCGAGCTGCTTGACAACTACGGGTGCCCCGCTAAACCTTTCATTCAAACGCTGAAAGATTACAAACAAGACCGGGATTATGAGCAGACCAAGCACTACACCCGCGAGCATCCCTCCGGCAGCGCCGATGCTGATTGAGTGGTTTCCCTGCGCAGAGGGGCCGGTTGCCACCATCATCGGTATCATGCCTGCAATAAAAGCAAGTGAAGTCATGATAATGGGACGTAAGCGTGATCGGGCAGCCTCCAGTGCAGCGGTAACCAACGTGGCTCCATGTTTACGGTGCTGCAGTGCGAACTCAACAATCAGAATGGCATTTTTGGCGAGCAGTCCGATCAGCATGATCAGCGCCACCTGAACGTAAATATTATTTTCAATGCCAGCTAAACCAATAGCGGCAAAAACGCCGAAGATGCCTGTTGGAATCGACAGGATAACCGAGAAAGGAAGGATATAACTTTCATACTGTGCCGCAAGAAGAAAGTAAACGAATACCAGGCAGAGCACAAATACAACAGCAGACTGTCCACCTGATGATATCTCCTCGCGGGTCTGTCCGGAGAACTCGTAGGAGAAGCCATTGGGAAGTTCTTCGTTTGCCGTTTCCCGTATAGCCTGGATGGCGTCCCCAGAGCTATAGCCGGGCTTAGGAATGGCATTCACCTGTATAGAATTGAACAGGTTATACCGGGACGCTGTCTCCGATCCATAAACCCTTGTCAACTTTACCAATGTCTTAACGGGTACCATCTCACCGGCCCTGTTTCGGACGTAAACTCGGTCGATGGCGGATGGATCAGTTTTATCAGCATTTTCTGCCTGAACAATAACCCGATAATACTTACCGAAGCGGTTGAAGTCGGAAATTTGAACACTTCCAAAATAAGCCTGCAGCGTTTGCAGAATATCACGGACGTTCACACCGAGCTGACTGGCTTTATCGTCATCAACCTCAAGCTGCAATTGTGGATAATCTGCGCGGAAAGTCGTAAAGGCATAAGCTACCGCGGGCTTCTGCATCAGCTTCGCTATGAAGTTGTTCGCTAGGCCGCTAAAGTGGTCCAGCTTGCCTCCTGTTTTATCCTGCAATACAAAGTCCAGCGCTTCCACATTGCTGAAACCCGGCACGGTCGGAAAGCTGAATACAAAGAAGTTTCCCCGATTGATAGCCGCTAACTTAGCACGAATTAATTCCTGAACGGCGTTAATATCTTTCACTTCACCACGTTCCTTATGATCTTTCAATAAGACAAACGCGACGCCTGAAGAGGGGCTGGTGGAGTTGGTCAGTAAATTAAAGCCCGACAGGAAAAATACGAAACGGGCGGCAGGAAGTGCGCGCAGTTCCTTTTCGGCTTTCTTTATCACGTCCGTAGTAGCCGAGAGTGAAGTCCCGGAAGGCGTAGAGATCGAAATGGCGACAAATCCCTGATCCTCTGTTGGAATGAAGCCGGTCTTGGTATTGGCGACCATAAACACCACAGCAGTAGTGATCAGCGCCAGGGCTGACATAGCGACCCACTTGTGACTCATCAGAAACGTTAATCCACCCGTATACCGTTCGGTGAGTGAATGAAAGCTGCGATTAAATCCGGCATTGAACTTCTCGCGAAAGGTTTTAGGCGCAGTACCCTCGCCGTCCACATGTACGTTCTTTAGGAACAAGGCGGCAAGTGCCGGGCTTAGTGTCAGGGCATTGGCTGCTGAAATGACGATGGCAATAGCCAGGGTAAAGGCAAATTGACGATAAAAGATGCCGGTTGAACCGTCAAGGAAACCGACAGGGAGGAAAACCGCGGCCATCACCAACGTGATGGAAATAATTGCTCCGGAGATCTCATGCATTGCGGCAGTTGTGGCTGTCCGGGAGTCCATGTATTCATGCTCCATCTTTGCATGCACGGCTTCAACAACGACGATCGCGTCGTCGACAACAATCCCAATGGCGAGCACCAGGGCAAATAGCGTGAGGAGATTAATTGAGAAACCAAACAGGTTCATGAAAAAGAAAGTTCCCAAAATAGCCACCGGAACGGCAATGGCCGGTATCAGTGTGGAACGAAAATCCTGCAAGAAGATGAATACAACTATAAAAACCAGTATAAATGCTTCAATCAGCGTATGCTGAACCTGGGTGATTGACTCGTCCAGCGATGTTTTAGTGCGATAAAAGTTATTATAAGTGATGCCATCAGGAAAGGACTTCGAGGCTTTAAGCAGGAGCTTGTCAATAGCGATCTGGATCTCGTTTGAATTTGACCCGGCTAACTGTATAATCCCAATACCAATTCCAGATTGGCCATTGCCCTGGCTGACACTCGTGTAAGAATAAGCGCCCAGCTCCAGGCGTGCCACATCTTTCAGACGTAACATCGATCCGTCAGTGTTGGTGCGCAGCGCAATATTTCCGTACTCCTCTGGTTTGGTCAATTTACCTTTGTACTTGATCACATACTCAAATGTTTCCTTGCTGCCTTCTCCGAACTTTCCAGGTGCGGCTTCCAGGTTTTTATCCTGTATAGCGGCCATTACCTCCGCGGGAGTGATCTTATATGTAGCAAGCTGCGCCGGGTTGAGCCATACCCGCATGGAATAATCCTTCACACCGCCAAAGATGGTGGCGGAAGCGATCCCCGGAATACGTTTGATCTCTGGAATGATATTGATCTGAGCATAATTAGCCACGAAGGTCTGATCATATTTTTTAGGGTCCATTGTAAACATGCCGACAACGCCAATAAGGCTGTTTTGCTGCTTGGTGGTGGTAATACCTTGTTGGATCACTTCAGCAGGCAATTGGCTCTGTGCCTGGGCCACCCTGTTTTGAACGTTAACGGCGGCCTTGTCGGGATCAGTACCCTGTTTAAAATAGACGGTGATCCCCAATGTGCCGTCATTACTCGCCGTAGAACTCATATAGGTCATATCTTCTACGCCGTTAATTGCTTCTTCTAAAGAAGGGGCAACAGAACGCAGGATAGTCTCCGCATTAGCGCCAGGGTATACCGCTGACACCAGCACCGCAGGCGGAGCAATGTCAGGGAACTGCTGGATGGGCATTCTTATCAAGCCGAGTATGCCTAAGGTGACCAACAAGACGGATATTACGGTGGAAAGGACGGGCCTTTCTATGAATCTTTTGAACATGACTTTTGGTTTTATCTTGATGGGATTAGTTATTTGTTATTTCAGCTACTTTATTGCCCGCATTGACTGGTTGAATGATAGTGCCTTCCTGAAGGCGATCGATACCACTCAATACGATATGCTGGCCTTTTCGGACGCCCTGGCTGACGAGATAATTGTCTCCGCTTTTGCCGATGATTGTGATCTGTGACCTCGCAACCTTGTTGCTCTCGTCAACGGCATATACAAACACCTTATCCTGCATTTCAATAGTCGCTTCCATCGGTACTTTGAGAACATGAGGATGGTAGAGGCTTAACCGGATCTTTCCGGTGTTACCCGACCGTAGCAATGCTGAAGGATTGGGGAAGGTGGCACGAAGCGTTATGGCTCCTGTGGTCTCATTGAATTGCCCGTCGACCATATCGATCTTACCTTTGATGTTGTAGTTACTTTGGTCGGCCAGAATGAGTGTGGCCGGAGGTAGCTGGCTCATTTTTTCGGTAAGTGAGTTCCCTGGATATTGGGATTTAAAATTGACAAAATCGTTCTCGCCTAAAGAGAAATAAACGCGGACGTTTTGCACATTCGAAATTCGGGTTAATGCTTCAGGATCATTCGAAGCAACCAAGCTGCCCTGTTTTTTGGGAAAACGACCAATGTAGCCGCTTACAGGAGCCTTAATTATGGTGTATCCCAGGTTGATTGCGGCATTGGCGACCTGCGCTTTTGCTTGAGCAAGGTTGCCCTTAGCCACCAGTAATGCAGCTTTAGCGGTTTTAAGCTGAAAGTCGGAGACAACCTTGTTTTCCACCAGGGAAGTCAGTTTTTCGACTTCTAACTCAGCCGTCATCAGTGCGCCCTCGGCTGCCTGCTGAACAGCCCTGGCATCATTGTAGCGTTCGCGGAACGGGCGGTCGTCAATTTTAAAGATAGGTTGTCCTTTGATTACATAGGCACCTTCGTCCACCAGGGTTGCAGAAAGTATGCCTTCGATCTGCGGACGAATCTCTACATTGATCGCCCCTTCTATGGTCGCAGGATAATCCTGATAGGTGGTAGCCATCCCGCTTCGGATTTCGGCTACGGGCAAGCGCTGCAGCGCTGTTGTGATTTGTGTCGGTTTGCTGGTACAGCTGTAAAGAAGCAATGTACTGACTGAAAGCATAAGGGTCTTTTTCATGATTTGGTAATGTTATTTCCTGATACCAAAGTTGAAGAGGATAAGTCGCCGCACTTTTGACAAAAACCATAAAATACTGTTGACTTTTATCAAGGAATGGCCACTTACTAACGCCGCCACAATAAATCGAACCGGATCAATCTGCCCATATATTTAGCAACTGACCTGCATCCGGAGATAAATAGCCTATAACAAACTGCTTCATGTCCTGTAAACAGTAGGGTTAAAATCAGCAAACATATAAGTTGCAATAGGCGGGCGACGAAATAAATTGTTGTAAGCATAATGGTTTTATTTAAGTGTTGATGAGTCATTTATTGAAGGCAGTGGACAAGTAGGCTGCCGAACGAAAGTGCAGCACGCCCTGCCTGCAGTTTTTGACTTTAATCAAAAAACCAAGTTGACATGTATTAAATTTTCAGGTAGCTCTGCAGTTGACTGTGTACATACTCTGGAATAGCAAAAGCGTATTGCAGTTGCAGATGATAAGTAAGCGTAAAATCCCGATTTTTATTCGACGAGGTTGATTACCTGCTAGACCAGCAAAGAAGACGATTAGGCCTACTTAAATTTTTTACATAATTTAGTGATATAAATCAAATAATATATGGCAGCACAGTCTACTTTAAACGATCCGACAGCAGTTACGGAGCGGACAGAATCTCATGCCATCGAAAGTGTATCAATCCGAAGCACAGTAGAGACGCACCGTGATGGGAGCTATAAATTGTTATTTGACTATTTCCGGAATTACACTAAGTTTCCGCTCTCCTCAACCGACGAGGGGCTGATCAGGGATGCATTCAAACTCAAAAAGGTCCGCCGCCGGCAGTTCCTGGTACAGGAAGGAGACGTTAGCAAATACATCTGTTTTGTGATATTCGGAGCTTTAAGGATTTACTCCGTGAACGAACGCGGACAAGAAGCCGTTGTCGCATTCGCCCTTGAAGGAAACTGGATGTCGGACTGGGAAAGCGTGGTGACACAAACCCCTGCCCGATATTATATTGATGCGGTCGATCACTCGGAGATCCTGCAGGTATCACCAGCAGAACTGCATGCTTTAGAAGCTAAGATACCCGCTATAGCCGAGTTTCTCCGGCTTGAGCAAAGATCAGTAGCGGTTACTACACAAAAAAGAATTCATACTGCCATCAGTATGAATGCGGAAGAAAGGTACCAGGATCTGCTGGAACACCATCCGGAATATTTTCAAAGGTTTTCTCAAAACATGATTGCTTCCTACCTGGGTATTAAACCAGAGACGCTTAGCCGCCTAAGAAAGCGGTAAACGTATCCTTTTTCATTTTTGATAAAAGTCAAAGTATGGCAGTTGTCTGCCAACGACTTTTGTGATATACAAAATCACAAAAAAATATGAAAACAGTATTAATTACCGGAGCAAATAAGGGTATTGGCTTCGAATCAGCACGCCAGTTATTGCAAAAAGGATTTCATGTCTTTTTAGGTAGCCGTAATTTAAGTAACGGCCAGAAAGCGGCCGAACAGCTACAAGCAGAAGGCCTAAACAACGTTGAAGCGGTTCAAATTGACGTGACCAATCAGGATTCGGTCAATGCTGCCCGCATAGAAATCGGAGGTAAAGTTGGCTCATTAGATGTGCTGATCAACAACGCAGGAATCAGTGGTATTGATATCGACAGCGAAGGGCATATGGTTCCTCAGACTGCCATAGATACCGATATCGATGTATACCAGAAAGTCTATGACACCAATGTGTACGGCCCGGCAAGGGTGACCAAAGCGTTTATGGATCTTCTGAAAAATTCACCGGAACCACGGATCGTGAACCTTAGTTCAAGTCAAGGTTCTCTTACCTTGCACAGTGACCCAAATTACATCTACTACCATGTAAAAGGGGTCGTATACCTATCATCAAAAGCGGCCCTGAATATGTATACGGTTAACCTTGCTTACGAACTTCGTAATACCGCCTTCAAGGTGAACGCCGTTAGCCCTGGGTTCACGGCGACTGATTTCACGGGTAAGAATGGTGGCTCCATTGAGGTGGCTGCTAAGCGTATTGTTAAATATGCGTTAATTGGCCAGGATGGTCCAACTGGAAAACTTTTCTGCGAAGAGACGAACCCGGATGGCACAGGTGAAATTCCATGGTAAGAAGCATAGCAAGATGCTGAGCTCCAAGTTCAGCATCTTCTTTTTGGAACAAAGAATACTTAAATAAATTCGTCCAGTAGAGCGCAATTAAAGACATGATTATGTTTGAAGATAATAAAGGTTTGGTTTTCATTGTGGACATTAGTGGATATTCGCAATTTATCAGAGAAATAAGCCTATCAGAAGGAATTTCCGTTATTCGCCATTTATTAAAGGGAATAATTAAATGTAACCAGCTTTCTTTGAAAATATCGGAAATAGAAGGTGATGCTATTTTGTTTTATCATTTGGGCACACCACCTTCCGTTGAAGATGTTTTACAACAGTTTGCCAAAATGCGGAATTCCTTCAAAAAGATCATCCGTCAGTACCGTTGGCAATTTCCCAGCATTAATGAACTAGATCTTAAAGCGATAGCTCACTACGGACAAATGGTAGAATTTAAAATTGACCGTTTTTGTAAGCTCTATGGCAACATCCTGGTAGACGCACATCGGTTATTGAAGAATAGTGTGCCTTCTAATGCCTACGTACTGTTAACCACTGATTATTTAGAACAGATGGGTGACTTTCCTTTAAATTATAGTACTACATATGGTACACATCAATGTGACATTTATGATATAGGATCGCTTTGCTACAAGTATTTTCCTTTTAACGATGTAAACTGAAAATAATCAGTCTAGTCACTTTATTCAAGGCAGGTATAAGCAAAAGTGGGATTATGCATCATTTCAAAAATAAAGATGAACTTTTGGGACGAAATTGTAAAAGAAAAGTCTTGACGAACTGATTACTTGGATATCATCTTCAATCAGTACTTGAAACAGAAAAGGATGAACGCTATCTCCAAATGATGCGAATAATCGTACAAGCGATTATGATAAAAAAGGAATACTTGACCCTTTAGCATCAATGGTATAAGAAGAATGCTGTCTCAAATGTAGGAAACGATCGAGTTAAAACCTTATTGCCATGGTAATTGCAGAAGGCATCTGGTATTCGGAAACCTTTGGTTTGCAGTTGATTTCCGAGAACGATAAACAAGATATTTTGGAACATCTAAATGTAGAGAGTAATTATTTATCATTAATCCCTCGTGGCTGTTGCACAATGGCTACATTTTCCTAAACATCGACCTCTAAGATTTTTTACTTAGCTATTAGGGAAAACTGGTACTGCCTACCTGGTTTCGCGAAAAATGCAAGTAAGTACTGATCTAGAGTGTTTCTAATGGCTTCAAAGAAGGCTTGAAAAGGTTTTTGACCTCCTTTTTTCAGGTACTTTTTCAAATTGAAGGCAATTGCCGCCATCAGCATGACTTTATGGACGCCGGCTTGCCCCAGTACACCTATTTTTCTTAAACCATAATAGTGAGTCAAACTACCAAAGACAGGTTCTACTGTGCTTTGCCGCAGTTTTTTCATTTGCCTGCCTCTTTTACTATGTTGTCTGCTGAAAGCCCTGAGATATTGCTCGTCATAAACTGTCCTGATAATTTGTCTCCATGTTTTGTTTGGCACGCAGGTGGCTTTCATCGGACATGCTTTACAATTCTTTGTTGCTGTCCGGTAGATTTTCAGTACTGTTCCATCCTGGTTTGTATGAAAGCCTTTGAAAGGTAAGGGCTTGTTCATCGGGCAGCGATATTCATCTTTTTCTTTGTTATATCGAAAGCCTTCGATCTCTGGCTTATACTTTCCAAATACCGGTATCCAACCAGTAACTCCTCTTTGCTCAAGGAAATTGTAATTGGAGCCATTAGAGTAACCTGCATCTGCAAGCAGGTCGGTCATTGCCAGTTCGTTCTTCTTTAAACGGTTTTGTACCTGCATGCTAATGGCAGGTAAGTACTGGCTATCCCTGCCATCTGCAAAGTCTGCCTGAATATGTGATATTACACCTTCTGCTGTATCAACTGCCATGCTGCAATGATAGTTCAGCTTTCTGGCTTTGCCAGGCTTCACTGAAATGCGAGCATCTGGATCATGGGGATTGTAATGAGTCTTGTTGCTAAGTAACTGTGCTTTCTCGTGTGAAGCTCCGGGTGCCCCAACTGGATTATCAATCAGGTTTTGCTGGTGTTTCTTTACCCGCCTTAAATGGTGCTCCGGCGCAGTAATATATCCAGCTGTTGATGGCGGATCATTCTTCTTTTTAACTTCTCCATTCTCTTCAACTACTTTCCTCAAGTGGCTATCTATGGAGGTAGTCGGTGTTTTTAACACTACACTTTCCATTGAAGCATTTGCTTTGATCGGCGCTGAATCTACTGCCTGGGTATGGCCAGATACCATTCCGCTGTTTACACAAAGGGTAAACACTTTGTTGAACAATGTTTCAAACAAGGAGGCTGGGTAAAGCTGCCTTGTTCTGCTGATTGTTGAATGCCAAGGTAGTTCCTCGTCTATATCAAAGCCTAGGAAATACAATATATCCATCCGCATAGAGCAATGCTCCACCAACTTACGGTCAGATGTAATATTCTCCAGGTAACCGGTTAAGAGCAATTTGAAAAAGACTACCGGATCAATTGATGGGTTGCCTGTCTTACCATAGAGTTCTTTTGTATCCTTGTATAAAAAGCGCAAGTCAAGCGTTTCGCGCAGTTTGCGGTACAGGTTTTCCTTGGGAACCCGGCTCGAGAGCTGGAAGCTGGTGAACAGCTTTTCGGTGTAATCCTTTCTGCCTTGCATGCCTTAATTTACGTATTTCGACACTTTTATAAAAGCAAAAATCGACGTTATTTGAGTTCTGCAACAGCCACGGTGGTGGAGTAAGAAGGGTTGGAGGTTTGAAGATAATGTCTGATGGTGTATTTGAAAATGCCTACCTGCGCAGTTCAATAGATCACTTCCAGGCAGCAGTACTTAACGACTTTAATAATGGTGGGCTTTCCACTGCAGAAGCCATTGAAAAGGAAAAAGGATTGCTTGTAAAGAACCAGTACACTTATTTGGAACCGGAACACATCAAGTCATTTGAGCTGGGTTATAAAGGCATATTTCTGGCAGGCAGCCTGAAAGTCGATGCCGACTTCTATTACAATAAATACAATAATTTCATTGCACAAATAGAGATGAATGTGCCTGGCACCAGCAGGGTGGATTCTATTCCTCATTTCCTAAATAACAGAAGCCAGCAAAGCCGTTACCGGATCTACACGAATTCAAGAAGCGTTGTATATAATTTCGGAGGCAGCTTTGGCATTAGCTATCAGCTATTTGACCCCTACAACATAGGCGGAAACGTTGCTTATGCAAAACTAAGCAAAACAGAAAACACGGATGGCTTTGAAGATGGCTTCAATACACCTGAGTGGATGACAAATGTGTCTTTTGGCGGAGAACATATTATAAAGAGCCTAAGTTTTAATATCAGCTATAAACATCAAAGCAGCTTCTTCTGGCAGTCATTCCTTGTAAACGGCAATGTAAAGGCTTTCGGCAATGTTGATGCACAAGTAAATTACGATTTTTTAAAGGAACACCTGAACATTAAAGTTGGCGCAACCAATTTGCTCAACCATTACTATAACCCCTTTCTCGGTGGCCCTGCTGTAGGAGGATTATACTACACAACACTGACTTATAAGTTGTGATCTTATTCTTATCACTGGTAACAGGTACAACATTATAGACGGAAGATTGCCTTTTGTAGATCTATGGATGAAATATGCTTGTAAAGAAATGGTTTTTTCTTAGAAAACGAAAGACTAGCTTTCTAAACTCTCGTTTTGGCCAAACTAATGAATTCGTTTAATAGCTACACTATGTGGCTTTTGCTCCTCATATGATGTCCTTCTTAATCAGGAATAATGGTAGCAAATACCGTAATCCATCTACAATACCCGCTGTGCTTATAATGACCTTTGGTATTATCAAAACGTTAAAAGTTATAATTTTATGGGACGAAAATCAGAGAGAGAACGAATTGAAAACCAGGTTCAAGAAACTTCTGCAAGACGAAGTTTCTTGAAATCGGCGGGGCTTGCTTTTGGAGCATCTTTACTTACAAGTTCAACTTTTGCTAAAGTTAGTAATCAAACACCTGCCTTCAATAGTTTAGAACACAAGCTAGACTTAAACAAAAGATTCTTGGGTTCTGGAAAAAACAAGCTGGAAGTTTCCGCGATTGGTTTAGGCTGCATGAGCATGACCAGTGGAAGTTACAATCCTCCTAGAGATAAGGGCGAGATGGTTGAAGTAATCCGAGGCGCTGTTGATCAAGGCATAACCTTTTTTGATACGGCAGAAGTGTACGGACCCTTTTCTAACGAAATATATGTTGGTGAAGCACTTAGGCCGGTGCGGAATAAGGTTGTTATTGCAAGTAAGTTTGGCTTTAAGTTCGTAGACGGTAAGCGCGCAGGCAACGATGCACGTCCTGAAAACATCCGGAAGGCGGTTGATGGTATGCTTAAACGTTTACAAACTGATTATATCGATTTATTGTATCTGCACCGTATAGATCCTGGAGTTCCTGTTGAAGATGTAGCTGGGACAGTAAAGGATCTAATTGCAGCAGGAAAGGCCAGGCATTTTGGACTTTCCGAAGTATCGCCCCAAACTTTAAGAAGAGCTCATGCAATTCAACCCGTTACTGCCCTTCAAAGTGAGTACTCACTCGTTCAAAGGGTACCTGAAAACCAGGTGCTTGATACCTGCGAGGAACTAGGCATTGGCTTCGTCCCTTGGGGACCGGTCTGCCGGGGGTTTCTTGCTGATAAGTTTAATGAATTTACGCAGTTTTCAGAAAAATCCAGGTTTATAGATGTCCCTTACCTTAAACCAGAAGCAATGGAAAAGAACCTTGTGCTCCTTGATCTTATCCGGGCCTGGTCAAGACGCAAGGGGATAACGCCTGCCCAGCTGTCACTTGCCTGGCTACTGGCTGAAAAGCCTTGGATTGTGCCCATCCCAGGTACTACAAAACTTCACCACGTTCAAGAAAATATAGGGTCGATCAACGTAAGGTTCTCACCTGAGGAACTTAAAACATTTCGTCAGGCTTTTGAAAAGATACAGTTAGTTGGTGTTCGAACACCAGAATCTGTTTTAAAGGATTTAGGATAACAAAATAATGGGCATTCCGCAGGAATGCCCATTATTTTGCCGAACCAGTTTAGTTTGGCAATTTGTAGATCATATTGAATACGCATCTAGGAAAACCCGTTGTGGTGGCTGAACGTAGCGGAAAGGGTAAGCTATTGATCTTACAAATATTTAATGCTTGATTACATGCGTGTCTCGAACACTGCTAAAAGTCAATGCCAATAGCTTCCAATTATTTCTTTCCTTTTTGTAAACTTCGGTAACTGTGAATTCCGTCAACGCATCATTTCCACGAACATGAGCAGTTAGCGTAATCCTGCTCCAAACAATTGCGCTGTTGTTATCTATTACTTCCACAGCAACATCATGAACATCAGCTTTCTTATACCAAATGCTTCCTGTTTTTATAATGTCGAGTTCTTCATCTTTTTTCCAGGTTCCACTCATATGTACAAACTTGGATTGATCATGAAACAATGCAGCAAGTTTGTCAACATTTTTATCTGCCATCCATTGCCACTTAAGATTGGATAGTTCCTTAATTTGCTGTTCAGTACCTGTTGTAGTGGTTTGCGCGAAGGAACCTTGTACATTCATTACAAATAGAAAGAGGACCAGAATTGATGCTTTCATAAAGTTGTTTGTTTGAATATTCATTTATAATTAGAATTTCTCAATGGTCTTGCATTTAATTACTTAGCAAGACACATACTGTCGGGAACTGCCTCAAGCCATACAGTTGGTCCTTTTTGCCGACTAGTTATTGCAATCTGAACAAACGAGCTATCTGCACTTGCGCCGTGCCAATGGGGGAGGTTAGGAGGGCATTTAACCACGTCCCCTTTACGTAGAATCACTTTTTTCTTCCCTTTTTCTTGGTAATATCCAATGCCGTCTGTAGCTAATATGATTTGCCCGGCTGGGTGTGAATGCCACTTACTTCTTGCACCGGGAGCAAAGGTTACATTTCCAACTGCATTTTCATTCAAGCTGTCTGCATCAATAAGGGACTTCACCCAAACCTCACCTACAAAATTATCATTTGTGTTCTTATCACCTTTAGGAAAAAGAATGGGCGATGTTTCTGCTGTTTTTTGACCTTGGGTGCAGGCCATAAAAAAGGCTACTACAACGGGTAAAAAGCATTTAGCTTTATATCTCATAATGTTAAAGATTAGCTTTATAGAATTCACGTAGTTTAGTTACAGCTTGTGCCACATACTCAGGTTTCCAATAGCTTTGTATATGAGTGGCTCCATCAATAATAAATAATTCTTTGCTCTTTGCGTTAGTAGCTTTACTAAAAGCTTCATCAGTCATATATTTTGTGTCAGCCTTGCTACCAGCCATCATCAGAAGCGGCTGATCGAGTAGATCCATGTTAGTAGCAGCATCCCAGGTCATTAAGTCGAGCATGCTGCTCATGGTATACAGAAAGGTTGAATTGGGGTGCGCATGGGTACGGTAATAATATTCATATCCCTCACGATACAGGTCAGTTGAGGTCTTGAATATTTCTTCATCTGTAATACTTGCTACGCCAGCATAGATTATTTTACCCCCAGCTGCTTCCTGCTTGCGTGCATCGGTTGCTTTCTTTAAACGCTCTTGAATTGTGGCGACCTGGGAGTTTTGAAAACCATTCCTTCTTACCTCACCTGAATTGAACATGCTTAAAGTTGCAACTGCTTTAAAACGTTTGTCGCTTTGTGCTGCTTTTAAAGTATAGCCACCACCACCACATATCCCTAAAACACCTAAACTACTTGCATCAACGCCCGGGTACCGGCTAATATAATCAGCCATGCCATGAATATCCTCAATACGGTTTGCAGGTTTGTCCGTATGACGCGGCTCTCCACCACTTGCGCCCTGGTAAGCTGCATCGGCAGCAATGGTTACGTAGCCAGCCTCTGCTAAACGTTGGGCATATAAACCTGCAGTCTGCTCTTTTATTCCTCCATTGGGATGTGCGACCACAACAGCCGGAAATTTACCTTTACCATCATAGTTTGCAGGTGTATAGACATTTGCAGCGATATCTATTCCGTTCAACTTATATTTTACAGGATGAATATTCACTTTTCCTTTTTCATTTTTAGTAATAGCACCATCATATACCAGGGTATAGGGATTTTGCTGATGCGACTTGTGAAGAGGTTGTGCATTGACTGCATCCGAAGTTGCAGCAGACATTGCTAGTATGACTACTAAAATTATTTTTCTCATTTTTGTTGTGTTAATCTTTCTTTTTGTCAGCCAGGACTTCATTTAAAACCTTCTGGGCAGCCAGGCTTTTCTTTTTTCCAATTACAGGTTTAATTACTTCAACAAATTGTTGCAATTGGTTTGGGGTTAAACCAACATTGAGGCATATGGTTAAATGCGACCGTAACATAGGTTCAGCATCGCCAATACTACTTAACACAGATATGGTTACCAGTTCACGGTCTTTAAATGTTAGCACATCCCGTTCAAAGATATCTGCAAACAGATGTTCTTTAAGGAAGACCTCCATGGCAGGTGCAAAAGCAGCATAGCCCTTTTTTGGACCAGTCTCTTTTACGCCTGTTAATTTTTCTAGTATTGCTTTACCACGATCATATTTATTGCCTTGGGCTATAACCGGCGATGCCTCAGCGCCTGGCGCATCTTTGATACCTTTAGCTTTACGATCATCTAGCACGATCATAAAGGTTTGCAGGCCTCGAATACTACGCGGGAACCCGCAATAGGCATAGCTATGTAGTATAGCCTCTTTGATTTCATTTATAGTCATCCCGGCATCCAGTCCATTATTTAAATTGTCTTTTAGGGCTTTCAGATTACCCTTAGCAGTTTGTGCAGAAATGGCAATAAGGTTTTGCTCTTTTGGATTCAATGAATCCTCCATACTTTGCTCTTGTGCATCAGCTTTTGAAAAGAGTGCTACGGTAAGTACCAGTATAATGCAGAGCGATTTTCTACCAAATATTTTCATTTGCTTATCTACTTTACTATTTCAATTTTCTGCAACCATTTTTGAACCTCGAGCTGCGCCTGCTTTTCCTTTTCACCTTCCATCACAAATAAACACCATCCCGTTCTATTCCGCCCCTAGTGGAAAAGCCCTCAAGAATGTTGCTAGATGGCGCCAAATCTTTTACGGTTTGAAATGTGCTTCCGATGCCATAGCCCGCATTAGTATTAAATGGTATAATGGTTTTTCCTGCTAGGTCATAGCTGCTTAGGAAACTTTTCATCGGTGGAGGCAACTGCATGCCCCAGGTGGGGAAGCCGATGAAAATCAAATCGTACTTCTGTATGCTGTCAATTTTAGTTTTTAGGGGAGGTAAGTAGCCGCTACTATTTTCCTGAGCCACCTGAGCCACAATAGCCTGATAATTTTCAGGATACGGTTTTTGCAGTTCCAATGAAACCAATTTACCGCCTACTGTCTTTTGGATAATTTCAGCAATTGCTTTAGTGTTCTTGGTTCTCGATAAATAGACAATCAGCACGTTTTTTCCTGAATCCACTTTGCCCGGCACAATAGCACTTGGATCAGTAGTTGAATTTTGAGCCTTAGAGCAACCTGATATCATGCAGATCGTCGTAGTTAATATGATGCTAAATTTGAGTATTGCTTTCATAATCAATTATTTGATCACAAAGATCCGGTCAAAAAGGTCACTTGGGGTAGACGGATTACTGAAGTTGTAACCAATGTTACTTATCCAGGCCTTTTTCCTTTAACCAATCCGCCAGCAAATCAGCGATCCGGACATTATTCAGATCTGAAAACGGGAAGTGGGTATTACCATCTATTCCAAGCTCAGGCAAGTGCACTACTTTTGCATCACCTCCATGTTTATTAATGGTTGCTGCCCAAATTCTAGCCATTTCAAGGCCCGATCGCCAGTGGTCTTTGTTCCATACCGTAGTCGGTTCCTTTGCAATGTTATCACCATAGTAGATGATAATTGGTAGTTTGGTCAGTTTATTGAAATCAGACAATGGTATTTCTGTGCCTTTTAGCTCACCAAAAAGGCCTGATGATTTGATCGGTTGTGGTAATTCACCTTTAGGGAATACAAAGCCACTATAGGGTTCATAGGCTACAATCGCTCTCACTTTATCATTTTTTATTGCGGTGCTCCAGCCCGGACCACCTCCCTGGGAATGTGTGATCAGTATGCCTCCGTCTAGCTTATCAAATAAACTTGAAATAGCATCAGAGATGACATTAGCATCGAAAGGCCCGGTGTTGGGGGTCATTTGCCTGTAGAATTGTTCCAGCGCGGCAGCATCTTTAGGGAACTGAACTCCTGGAAAATAGTCAGGGTAATTGCCAATCCTGAATTGTGTGAACCAAAACTGCTCATCGGCTAAAGGAGAAACAGTTGCAGCAACCATACTTTTACCCGCTGCACCGCGACGGGGCTGATCAAGCAGATAAACGCTATAACCTTTTCTCAGGAATATATTCTGAAAACCCTCACGGCCATCAGGGGTAGTTTCCCAGGTTTTTTTTGATTGTTCGGCACCATGTAAGAAGACCAGAGGATAGCGTTTAGAAGATGTAGGTATTTGGTAAAATACATAAGCATGATCACCGTGGAAGGTTTGCCCAGCGGGCTTAAGGGCATCATTCAAATCGAATTTTCCTGCATCTTTTTTCTGAGTTCCTCCAATAGCAAAGCTGCCCTGTTCCTTAATCGTTAACGATCCGACGCCTGCTTGCGGGTTTAAAACTTTGCATGCTGAGAAAAGTGATAAAAGGATGCTTAGCCCTATAATAAATCTATTTTTTCCCATAATATTCTACATCAGATACTTTCTCTAGCCAAACGGTTTTTCCCTTTTCTGAAGGAGAGGTCGCGATATAGGTTACGCCCTGATCCGGTGTTGCACCATGCCAGTGTTCAACCCCTGGTAAACATTTGATTACGTCCCCTTTTTTTATTGTTTTCTTAGGTTTATTCCTTTCCTGATAGTAGCCCACACCCTCAGTAACGATTAGGATTTGGCCACCAGGATGAACGTGCCAGTTTAGGCGTGCATCCGGATCAGATATTGCAACTGAGGTACCGTAACGGAATACACTGTCAGGTGGGCTCAGCTCAGTAAGCCATACATTTCCGGTATGGTGAACATTTGCTGCTTTTTCTCCTTTAGGAAAAATAGACGTTTCTTTAGATGCATTTTTGCAACCTGTCAGAGCGCCTAATAGGCAGATGGCGAACATTGAAATTTTCATAGTTTTTAGATTTTAGTGATTTCACTTATAAATGCTATTTGCCAATCATTTTTTGGCTTTGTTCAGCATAGCGGTGACCTTGTACTTCGATTTTGGAAACAGCAGCTTCAATTTCATTTAGATCCTGCAGTGATAGTTGAACGCTGGCAGAACCGATATTTTCCTTCAGGCGATTAAGTTTCGTTGTTCCCGGAATGGGTACAATCCATGGCTTTTGAGCAAGCAACCATGCAAGTGCAATTTGGGCGTTGGTTGCATTTTGCTTAATAGCTATGGTAGCAAGTAAGTCTACCAGTACCTGGTTGGCCTTTCGGTTTTCTTCTGAAAATCTTGGAACTGTATTTCGAAAGTCTGTTTTATCAAAACTCGTATTTTCATCAATCTTCCCTGTTAAAAAGCCCTTGCCAAGCGGACTGAAGGGAACAAAGCCGATTCCAAGTTCTTCAAGTACTGGCAATATTTCTTTTTCAGGTTCACGCCACCAGAGGGAGTATTCACTCTGCACCGCAGTGACAGGCTGCACGTCATGTGCTTTTCGGATCGACTGAACGCCGGCTTCCGACAGACCAAAATATTTTATTTTGCCCTCTGCAATCAAATCTTTAACCATTCCGGCAACGTCTTCCATTGGAATGCTGGGATCAACACGGTGTTGATAGAATAGATCAATACATCGGTGCGCAATCTTTTAAGTGACGCTTCAGCTACTGCTCTAATCGTTTCGGGACGGCTGTCAAGCCCTTCACTAGTTTTAGCATTTTTAAAGCCAAATTTGGTAGCGATAATTACTTCATTACGAAATGGTTCTAGAGCATCACCCAATAGTTCTTCATTAGTGTATGGACCATACACCTCGGCTGTATCGAAAAATGTAACGCCTTGCTCAAAGGCGGTCCGTATTAACGCTATGGCCATAGTCTTATCGGCAGCAGGACCATATCCAAAACTCATTCCCATGCATCCCAGTCCAAGTGTCGATACTTCCAGTCCACCTTTACCTAATATTCTCTTTTTCATTTTCTTTTGTTAGATGTTTACTGATCTAGTTTTCTTTCACCCAGCCATTTTACCATTGCAGGGTCCCGGTGGTCAAAAAAGCTACTGGTATTAGTGTCTAAAGTTTTGATGGTTTCCATCTCCTCGCTACTCAACTGGAAATCGAATATGTCAAAATTCTCTTCCATGCGTTCTTTGCGCACAGACTTTGGAATGGCCACTACACCCCGCTGGGTAAGCCAGCGTAGAATCACTTGAGCAATGGTTTTGTTGTGCTTGTTCGCGATAGAACCAAGCATCTCGTTTTGAAAGATATTATTTTTACCTTCAGCAAAAGGCCCCCAGGATTCAATCTGCACGTTGTTTTCTTTCAAAAAACTGTGTGAAGAAATTTGCTGGTGAAAAGGATGGGTCTCAATCTGGTTTACCGCTGGAGCTACCTCATTGTGCACGATAAGGTCAATTAGACGGTCAGGCTGAAAATTACTCACACCGATAGCTCTGGCCTTACCTTCTCTATAAAGCTCTTCCATGGCTCGCCATTCTCCATAGACATCACCAAAAGGCTGATGAATCAGGTATAGATCTAAATATTCCAGTTGCAGTTTTTTTAACGAATCTTCAAAGGCTTTTTTTGTGCCAGCGTAACCATCAGATTGGATCCATAGTTTAGTTGTGATAAATAGTTCCGCTCTTGGGACACCACAGCTTTTAATTGCCCTTCCTACAGCCTCTTCGTTCATATAGGAGGCCGCCGTATCAATTAACCGATATCCGGTTGTTATAGCGTCCAACACACTGCGCTCACATTCCACCAGATCTGTTACCTGAAATACTCCAAAACCTAGTATGGGCATTTCTATGCCATTATTTAACTTAACTGATTCCATTTGTAATTATTCTAATCTAATACGATTACAAATATCCCCAGGAATAAGCCCTGTCGAGGATACATATTCCTGCTTTTACTACCATTTTTACCGATCGTGATAGTGCTGTAACTACAACTTCATTGAATTATTTAAGTTTGTATAGGGACAGACATACTACTATGGAACAAGAGTATAACTTTAAGACAATCAGTGAATACAATGCTTTTAACAACCATGAAACACTACATCCGCTGGTCAGCGTAATAGATTTTTCAAAAGCCGAAAAGCGAACAGGTTCAAAAATGAATTTTGACCTGTATTGCATTTTCTTAAAAGACGTCAAGTGTGGCGATTTGAAGTACGGCCGGCACTATTACGATTACCAGGAGGGAACATTGGTGTTCATTTCACCCGGTCAAACCATAGACGTAGAGAATAAAGTGGACATCTATCAGCCTATGGGACATGGCTTGGTATTTCATCCGGACCTGATCCGCGGGACAACACTGGCAAAAGTATTAAGTGACTACAATTTTTTCAGCTATCATACGAGTGAAGCACTGCATCTGTCATCCAAAGAGCGTCAGCTGATACTGGATTTGTTTGCAAAGATTAACATCGAATTACAGCAGTCTGTTGATAAGCACAGTAAAAAACTAATCGCCTCTACTATAGAGTTACTGCTTAACTACTGCGATCGTTTTTACGATCGGCAGTTTATTACAAGAGAGACTGTCAATAAAGGCGTTCTGGAAAGCTTTGAAGAATTAATTAATGGTTATTTCAAATCAGAGAAGCCTTACTCCATCGGACTGCCTTCGGTTGCATATTTTGCACAAGAGCTTCATTTTTCAGCTAACTACTTTGGAGATCTGATCAAAAAGGAAACAGGTAAGACCGCGCAGGACTTTATTCAGGATAAGATAATTGATGTTGCAAAGGATAAGATTTTTGAGCGTAATAAATCTGTGAGTGAAATAGCTTACGAATTAGGATTCAAATACCCACAACATTTCATCCGGCTTTTTAAAAAGCGCGTAGGACGTACACCGAATGAATACCGTAGTTTGAATTAACAACCAATGATTAAACCTAATACAGACCTTATGAAAAAAGCACTTTTTGCGCTGTTGATCCTTGTAGGATTTCAGACTTCCAATGCACAAACGCCAACGAACAACCGGACTTCTCCTACGAAGGCAGAACAAGAGGTTTTGGATCTGTCTAAAAAGAAATGGCTTTGGATGGCAGATAAGAACGTCGATTCACTGAGTTTGTTATTTCATGCAAAAGCCATGTTTGTACACATGGGCGGAAGCTGGGGAACAGCGCAGGAGCTCAATGTTATCAAATCTGGAAGTATTCATTATAAAAAGGCTGAGGTTTATTCTGCGTCGGTTCAGATGATTGGTAATACTGCCATCCTTTTGAATGATATTGACCTGGTGGCGGTTGTGGGTGGCAATGAAGTCGTAAACCCTTTTATGGTAACAGAGGTATATATTAAGGAAAATGGGAAGTGGAAAATGGGTTCACTTACGTTTTCAAGACTTGCCAGGCCAGTGAAACTGTCGACGGGTAAGTAGGCACTAGGCGCTACATCTAACTGCTAATCATGTATATTGAACAACAACATTAATTGGATATGAGTGGCAACCAACTTAACGAAAGCAAGCATAAAGGTACGCTAAGGTCATTCCTGGTGATGGCCGTGCTATTGCTAATAGTGGGCTTTATGGCCTTCGGATCAGCAATTGGGACCAAGAAAAAGGTGCTGCAAGGGAAACCAGTTGTGGTAACGGATAGTCTGCAATCTGTAAAGGCTTTTGAAAAGGTGTATGCAGTACTGATGAGTCCACGTTGCATGAATTGTCATCCTGCTGGAGACGTTCCTTTGCAGGGCGATGATAGTCACCTTCATGTGATGCTTCCAAAAAGAGGCACTGACGGGAAGGGTGTGTATGCGATGAAGTGCATGAACTGTCACCAGCCAACAAATACACCTGGTTTACATACGCCCCCTGGAAATCCTAACTGGCATTTACCACCGGCAGATATGAAAATGGTTTTTGAAGGCAGATCACCTTATGAGCTGGCTAAACAGCTTGTAGATCCGAAACAGAATGGGCATAAGGATATCAAAAAACTAATTGAACATGCTGATGACGACTTGGTACTGGCGGGGTGGAATATGGGCGAGGGTCGTACCCTTCCACCTTTAAGCCACGCTGAATTTAAGAAGGCCTGGATCACCTGGCTAACGACTGGTGCATTTGCGCCACAAGAGAAATAATCATTTCATGGATCGTCAAGACATTCTAAATGGAAAACCTTAAAACAAACAATAGTAGGCGTACATTCTTAAAAACCTCGCTTTTAGCAGGCGGTGGGCTAATGATTCATTTTAGCGGCCTTGCCAAATTAGCACTTCCACATACCCAGGCAGAGCAACCTGCTGAACAATGGACTGAAATTAACGGCTACGTTAAGATAAGCCCTAATAACGTGATTACCCTCCTTTGCCCAAATCCAGAGTTTGGACAAAACGTAATGACTTCACTCCCTATGATTGTGGCTGAAGAGCTGGATGTAGACTGGCAAAAAGTCGTTGTTGAAATGGGTCCGCATGATAATGTTAAGTTAGGTCCGCAATTTACCGGCGGCAGTAATTCGATGCGTATGTACTGGAAGCCGCTTCGGGAAGCGGGTGCAATGGCACGTCAGATGCTAAAGCTTGCTGCTGCAGAAATCTGGAGCGTACCAGTAGAAGAAATAACCACCAAGGCTGGAATGCTCTACCATGCTAACAGTGATAAAAAAGCTACCTACGGGGATGTTGCAGCCAAAGCTGCTGGAATTCCAGTGCCTAAAGGTGTAAAACTAAAAGATGTTAAAGATTTTAATGTTGTTAGAAAGTCTCAAAAAAATGTAGAAGGCGCAAAGCTTGTTCGTGGTAAACCGCTTTTCGGCCTAGATTATCAGCATGAAGGTATGCTGATTGCCATGATACATCATCCGCCAGCATTTGGTGTGACGCATAAGTCTTATGATGCTGCCGCTGCACGCAAGATGCCGGGTATTAAAGATGTTTTTACCATAAAGGTATATGAAGAAGGCTTTGAACAGGGAGGCTTCGATGTTAGAACATTCAATGACCTGATTGTGGTTGTAGGTAAAACCACATGGGAGGTGATGAACGCCCGTAAAAAATTAGTTGTGGAATGGATACCTGCTGGAGATGTCAAAAACACCATGGCCGGCAGGAATGGAAAAAGAGAAGTGATTGTGCCGGGTGCACTCGAGAGTACCACAACACAGTTGTTGAAGATGCGGGAATATGCGAAAATGCCTGCTCAGCAATTGAGAAAAGACGGCGATCCGGAAACTGCATTTAAGAATGCAGCACAAATCGTTGAGCGGACCTACGATGCACCATTCCTGGCACATAATTGCATGGAGCCGATGAACTTCTTTGCCCACGTGACAGATGAAAAAGCATTACTGGTCGGCCCGTTACAAGCACCCGGCTGGACTGAACCGACCCTGGCAAAAGTGTTAAATCTTCCGCCAGATAAAATAGAGATCCAGATGACCAGGATGGGCGGGGGCTTTGGACGCAGAGCTTACGGTCACTATCTGGTAGAAGCCGCCCTGATCTCAAAAAAAGCAAAAACGCCAGTTAAACTAATTTATAGTCGTGAGGATGACACAACATACGGTATTTACCGGCCAATGTACACCGCTACCTACCGTGCTGCCTTAGATGCCAACAAGAATCTAATTGCCTTCCATGTGAAAGGGGGCGGCATTCCAGAACATGCCATTCATGCAAACCGTTTTCCGGCTGGCGCAGTAGATCATTATCTCGCAGAGGGTTGGGAGATCCCTTCCAATATTACTATCGGTGCATTCAGGGCACCCAGGTCTAATTTCAATGCAGCTGCTGAACAATGTTTTTTAGATGAGCTTGCAGAGGCAATGGGCAAAGATCCGATCGACTTAAGGTTAGAGTTGTTAAAAAGAGCAAAGGAAAACCCTGTGGGCAATAACAATGAATACGACCCCGCGCGTTATGCCGGCGTGCTGGAATTGGTACGTGAAAAATCTGGATGGAATAGTGCATCACCGAAACAGTTTAGCCGTGGTGTTGCCGCTTATTTCTGTCACAACTCCTATGCTGCACATGTTGTAGATCTGGTACTAGAGAATGGCCATCCTTATGTAGAGCGGGTTTTCAGTGCGGTTGACTGTGGCATTGTGATCAATCCGGATGCTGCGATAAATATGGTTCAGGGAGCAGTTGTGGATGGCATAGGTAACAGTTTGTATGGTGGATTAACACATAAAAATGGTGTGGTCCAGGAACAAAACTTTCATAGTTACCGCCTGATCAGAATGCATGAGGCGCCAAAGTCAATTGAAGTATCATTTGTACAGAATGATATAGACCCGACCGGGCTGGGTGAACCACCTTTTCCCCCGGTTTTTGGTGCTGTAGCAAATGCGCTCTACAGGGCTTCCGGCAAACGTCATTATCAGCAACCCTTTGCTTTACCTAAAAGCGAAGTTTAGCTCAGCATATCTTAACACCGATTTCAATTATGATAATTCTAAATATTAACAAGAAGACTTACAAGTTAGCCGTGGATCCAAATACTCCTTTATTATGGGTTTTGCGGGATCATGTCGGACTTGTGGGAACTAAGTATGGATGTGGAGTTGCACAATGCGGCGCATGCGTAGTGCATCTGGATGGTGAAGCTGTACGCTCCTGCATTACAAAGGCGAGCCGAGCTGTAGGAAAAAAGGTGATAACTATTGAAGGTCTGTCAGAAACTAACAATCACCCGCTTCAAAAGGCCTGGCTTGAATTGGATGTATCGCAATGTGGTTATTGCCAGGCTGGACAAATTATGTCAGCCGCTGTTCTGCTTAGAGAGAACAAGAACCCTTCAGACCAGGACATCAACGATGCAATGGCAGGTAATATTTGCCGTTGTGGAACTTATCTGCGCATTAAAGAAGCAATCAAGTTTGCTGCAAAAGCGGGTAGTAAAAAGTAACCAAAGGCGAATTGACTACCAAAGTCTTCCTTATTCTATGATTGAACATTCTTATGGACGCGTACACAATTGTCTAAATATCCTGCAAAATGGTAGCTCTTATCATAAAGCCGTCTCATTATACATCAAAAAACGGTCTTTTCTAAGACCACATAAAACACTAATATCGTGGAACGGCTCAGCGCATGGATTGAATAACCATCGAAGAATGGTTTAGATCATGTTCACCAAATACAACAGTAGAATGATGCTCATCATGAGCAGTAATCCAGTAATGAGCTGGAGAGATAAAGTTGATTGGGAATACTTCCCTAACTCAAGTTGTTTTTTGGATCGATGATACCTTATATAAGAACTTAAAATCGTGATTGCTCCTAGAGCCACCAACACTATTCCGATCTCATGTGAATACCCTGAACTTTCTTCAATTGGCTTTCCATTCAGCGCTGCTGACACTTCATGCATGAAAAGCGAGAACTTCACAACAACAAATCCGAAGCCCATAATCCCTATGCTTGTTCGTATCCAGGCCAAAAAGGTGCGCTAATTCGCTAAATGGTCTGAGGCCTTGATATTATGCAATTCTTTGTTTGAATTCTCCATATTTTAACACTTTACATCTATGTACCTCATCAGCTTAAAGCAAAACTTAATGATACAACAAAGAACAAACAAACTATAGGGTTGTAGGAACTTTACTGGTAATAGTTGGACTTTGTATTTACCTACATGGGAGGTTTTAGCCATGTGTAAGTACCCCCTTTTTCAGACAGCTAAACTGGACTTTTCTAATTAAGATTATTACCAGGTTTTTTCTCGTTCCTGTACATTTTTCGCTAATTCTGCTGGCGTCATGTTCCCAAGCCCTTCATGAGGTCTGTCATTATTGTACTCATTCATCCATATCTGAGTATGTTCCCTTACATCAGCTAAACTGAAAAATAGGTATGCATCTAAAATTTCCTTGCGATAACTTTTATTAAATCGTTCTATATACCCTTTTTGAGTTGGCTTACCTGGCTGCGTGTATTGGATACTGATACCTTGATCTTTACACCAAAGTTGAATATGATGACTGGTAAACTTAGGTCCATTATCCATGCGCAGGGAAAGTGGTTGCCACGCCAGTCTATGATCTGTTCCAATGCACGTGTAACTCGGCGGGAAGATATAGATGTGCCGATCTCAATAGCTAGCACTTCTCGAGAGCAGTCATCCATTACTTAAATGTTCGAAACTTGCTGCCCGAGGCTGAGCTGTCACGATCTTGATTTTGGTAAACCTGAGCAGCCATCGCAAAAGCGCTTGCGAATTTTCCGGCAGTTGACGCAACACCATTAGCCCGGTTCTTATACTTCCCAAGACCCTGAGGTTAGCCAGTTGCAAAGTAAGCCGGTCGGCCTTTACCTCTTCCAACGCCATAGTCTATTGAATCTTTTGTAGGTAATCGCATCCCCTGGTGATCCCGGTCGTCTGCCAGTTAGTTAAACAGCCAGTCTTCTCGAGGATGCATTTTCAACAACCATTGAAGACCCAGCTGTGCTTCATCTAAGACATCCGCCTTACCGACCAAATTGAAATTCCGGATTTTGCTTTTCGATTTACTTACAAATACCGCAACTTGTATTGAAGCTAGCTTGTAGCCAAGCTGGTTAATCCTGATCCAGGAATTATCGGCTTTTTCTCCCCGGTGGCCGGCATCTTGATACCCTGCCGCCGAGCAAATCAGAAAAACACTCAAGCTTGCTATCAAAAAAGTTTGCTTTATCCCCCTTCACTTTTAATTTATCAGGAAATACAATCACCCCAAGATACTGCGAAATTTTGAGGCAATAACATACCAAAAAAAAGAATATGGCGATAAAGCAACGATGTACCTAAGGCGCTATCGGTCCGCCTTCGCTTCGCCTTTCGTTCGCCTCCAAGCCGAACAAAAGGCGAAGAGAAGCCGAAGAAGAGGCGAAGAGGAACCGCATGGGGTATACCCCTGGTCACTTCCCATTTTCAATCTTATTCGGACATGAAAAAGCCGCGATGGCTCTCGTCATCGCGGCTGCAAAAACTTGTTTTATAAACTACCAGAAAACGGTATAAAGCGCAACAATGATCCCCAGAACGATCACTGCACCTGCAGCGAAAGCATTGGTGGTCTTGAACATGCTGCTGTCAATCTCCAATCCTTTTGGATTGGCACCTTTGCGGCCCTCTATGGTGCTGATGATCCACATGACAATTACACTGATCAGGAATACAAATTCCATCCGGTCAAGAAACGGAATCTCGTACAATTGACGGCCATCTTCCTGCGTTACCAGTTTGGCAAAGCCGAAAGGACTTAACCAGGCCAGGTTCGCAAAGGTCGGCAGTGCTTTGAAAAACACAGACAATAGGAAACCGCCGATGGTTGCAAACAGTGCCGCATTTGATGTTGTCTTCTTCCAGAAAAAGCCCAGGATGAACATTGCGAATATACCCGGTGACACGAATCCGGTATATTCCTGGATAAACTGGAAGCCTCCTTTTTTGTCCATACCCAAATGCGGTGCAATGATAATCGCGATAACCATCGCTACAATAACGGTAATCCTTCCAACGATCACCTGCCTATGTTCATCAGCATTTTTGTTCAACACCTTCTTGTAAACATCCAGCGTAAATATGGTTGCGATACTGTTCGCTTTTCCTGCAAGGGAAGCCACAATCGCTGCTGCAAGTGCCGCAAATGAAACGCCCTTAAGTCCCTCTGGTAATAGGTTAAGCAGCACCGGATAAGCTGAATCTGCATTCAGGGAACCGCCTTTCTGCATGGCATCCTGGAAATTACCAAAGCCCTCTTTATAGAGGACAAATGCTGCAATACCGGGCACCACCACGATTAAAGGCATAAGCAGCTTAAGTACTGCGGCGAACAGCAGGCCGCTCCTTGCCGTTTGCAGGTCGGCACCGAGTGCCCGTTGGGTGATGTACTGGTTGCAGCCCCAGTAGTTTAGGTTAACGATCCACATGCCCCCAATCAGTACCGTAAGCCCGGGGAGGTCCATGTAATGCGGGTTTTCCTGTTTGAAGATCATGTGGAAGTGGTCGGAAGCCTTTTCTGTGATCAGCTTTAGACCGCTGGCTACTCCGGAACCTCCGAAGTGTGTGGCCACAAGCTCCAGTGCCAGGTAGGTCGTTGCCAATCCCCCGAGTATTAAGAAGAATACCTGAATTACATCCGTATACCCGATAACCTTCATCCCGCCGAGGGTGATAAACACCGCGAAAATGGCCAGAATATACATACATGCAGTGATGTTTATGCCCGACACGCTGTTGATGGCCAATGCACCGAGGTACAAAATGGAGGTCAGGTTTACCACCACATACAGCAACAACCAGAATATGGCCATGATCATGGCCACCGTACTGTTATACCGCTGTCCCAGGAACTGCGGCATGGTGTATATCTTATTCTTCAGGTACACCGGAATAAAGAAGACGGCCACAATGATCAGGGTTGCGGCAGCCATCCACTCGTAAGTGGCAATTGCCAGCCCCATGGTGAAGCCGGATCCACTCATCCCGATGAATTGCTCGGCAGAGATATTAGAGGCAATCAGCGACGCGCCAATTGCCCACCAGGTTAAGGAATCCTTTGCAAGGAAAAAGTCCTTAGAGTTTTCCGCATCAGATTTTTTCTTGTGATAGACCCAGTAACCATAACCGGCTACAATGATAAAGTAGACAAGAAAAACGACATAGTCGTAGGTTCCCAATGAATTCATGTATTGTTAAATATTAAATTCCACTTAGATATACCTGTTGACAATGTTTTCGAGTAATTCCTGCTGGCCGCTGATCGCTTCTGGTTCGCCATGTTCGGCGGCATAGTTGCGCAGGTCTTCAAGGCTTAGTTTACCGGCCTTAAAATCCTGCCCTGCACCCGAATCATACGATGCATAGCGCTCTGTACGGATCTTACGGTAATCTGATTTCGTTAAGATGGCATCTGCGGTGATCAGTGCACGCGCGAAGGTGTCCATACCGCCAATATGCGCGTGGAACAGGTCTGCCGCATCTGTGGAGTTCCTTCTGATCTTCGCGTCGAAGTTGATACCGCCACCCTGGAAACCGCCATTTTCAAGTATCACCAGCATCGATTCCGTTACTTCGTTGATGTTGTTCGGGAACTGGTCGGTATCCCATCCGTTTTGAACATCGCCACGGTTGGCATCTATAGAACCCAAAAGGCCAGCATCGGCAGCTACCTGAAGTTCATGCTGGAAAGTGTGCCCGGCAAGTGTGGCGTGGTTAACCTCCAGGTTCAGTTTAAAATCACCAAGCAGGTCGTACTGACGAAGGAAGCCGATAACCGTAGCCGCATCGTAATCGTATTGGTGCTTTGTCGGTTCGCAAGGTTTAGGCTCAATGAAGAAAGTACCCCTAAAGCCCTGTTTACGTGCATAATCTTTTGCAAGGTGCAGGAATTTGGCGAGGTGTTCCTGTTCACGCTTCATGTTGGTGTTAAGCAGGCTCATGTAACCCTCACGCCCACCCCAGAATACATAGTTTTCGCCACCAAGCGCAATGGTTGCGTCCAGGGCCGACTTCACCTGCGCTGCGCCATGTGCCAGCACATGGAAGTTAGGGTTTGTCGCCGCACCGTTCATGTAGCGGCGGTGTGAAAAAAGGTTGGCAGTACCCCAAAGTAGTTTTACCCCGCTTTCTGCCTGCTTTTGCTTCGCATATTCAACCAGGGTTTGCAGTCTGCGCTCATTCTCCTGTATATCATTGCAGAAATCTACCACATCCACATCGTGGAAGCAATAGTACGGAAGGTTCATCTTGGTCAGGAATTCAAATGCCGCATCCATCTTATCCTTTGCACGCGCAATTGGGTCGGACTGCGCGTCCCATGGATGGGTGATGGTGCCTTCGCCGAAAGGATCGCCTCCGGTGGCAACGAAGGAGTGCCAGTATGCGCCTGCAAAGCGAAGGTGATCCTTCATGGTTTTTCCGGCTACCACGCGATTTTCATCGTACCAGCGGAACGCCAGTGGATTGTCTGACTCCAATCCTTCATATTTGATTTGTCCGATGCCTTTGAAGAACTCCTTTTCTCCTGTTATTACATTTCCCATAATTTAGTTTTATTGTTCTTAGTTCTAGATTTGCTTGTTTAGGTGTGACAGCCAGCTTTGGTAAACCGATTCATAGATATCCCGTTTTCGAGGTTCAACCAGTTGCAGCGGCTTGCTCTGACTGAAGGCTTCTGCTTCGCTGTTAAAGATACGCGCACCAATGCCGGCACCCAGTGCGGCACCCACACTACCATCATTCTGGTAGAGCTCTACCGGTACGCCGGTGGTATTTACAAAAGCTTCAAGGAATACCTCACTCAGGAAAAGATTCGCTTTACCTGCACGAATGACGCTTGGATGAAGACCATTGCTGCGCATAATGTCCAGTCCGTAACGGAAGGAACATGCGATACCCTCCTGTACGGCGCGAAACATGTGCGAAGGCTGATGGAGGTTCAGATCGATATCATGGAAGTGCACGCCAACGATCTTATTGTTGAGCATACGCTCGGCACCATTGCCAAAAGGCAGCACACGGAGGCCATTTGCACCCACAGGCACTTGCGCGGCCATATCGTTCATCTGTTTATAGCTAAGCGATGGGGCAAGGGTATTCTTAGCCCAGCGGTTCAGACTGCCTGTTCCATTGATGCAAAGCAGAACACCTAAACGCTTTTCGGTGTTCGTATAATTAATGTGCGCAAACGTGTTTACCCTCGATTGTGGATCGTATGCTAACTGGTCGCTTACACCATAGATCACGCCGGAGGTTCCTGCCGTAGCCGCCACCTCACCAGGTTGCAGTACGTTCAGCGATAAAGCATTGTTGGGTTGGTCTCCTGACTTATAGCTTACCACGGTGCCTGCTTTAAGTCCGAGTTCTGCCGCTACTGCAGCACTTACGCGCCCATGTTCTGAAAATAGCGGACGGATCTCCGGGATAAGTGCCGGATCAATGTCGTAGTGATTCATCAGCTCGGCCGACAGGCTGTTGGTCGGGAAATCCCAAAGGATGCCTTCTGAGAGTGCAGAAACGCTAGTAGTGATCTCGTCGGTAAGCTTCATGGCGATGAAATCGCCCGGTAGCATCATTTTATGGATCCTTGCGTAAACCTCAGGTTCGTTTTGCTTTACCCAGGCGAGTTTAGATGCGGTGAAGTTTCCGGGTGAGTTTAGCAGGTGTGAAAGGCAGAATTCCTCACCCAGTGCGCCGAAGGCTTCATCGCCAAGTGCCACTGCCCTGCTGTCGCACCAGATAATGCTGTCTCGCAGCACCTGCTGCTGCTGATCTACCAGCACCAGTCCGTGCATCTGGTAGGCGATGCCAATGGCGGCAATGTCCTGCGGATCGAACTTTCCACCCCGCTTACAAAGGGTAAAAGCATGTTTCACATGCTGCCACCACATCTCGGGCGATTGCTCGGCCCAGCCGGGGTGTTTTGCGGTGATTTCCGTTTCCTGTTCCGGATATTGCCCGGAGATGATGATTCGCTGCGTTGCAGCGTCCACCACCGACACCTTTATGGACGATGTGCCTAAATCAATTCCTAGTAATAACATAATTGCAGGAGCAGTGCCCCGTTAAGTTTATATTTGGTTGTGTAGAAACGAATTTAGGATTTCAGGTGTAAATATTGCAATCGAATAGGTAACACCATTGCAAATCTGTTTTCCAGGAATTGAAGGGGAGTAATATTTCGTGCAAGGGATTGCACAAAACAAAGTACTACACCGGCAAAGGTAGATCTTTAGTGACCATTGCTTTTGAGGGGCGTGAGTTGGAAACCTTAACCTGAACTGCGCCAGGAGCTGCATTTTTCTTTTTCTTCTTAAATTTACGCCCATACCAGATCAGGAAGCCGGTGATGGGTAGGCTGGCCCCAATCAGCGAGGCTAGGAAAGCGAGTACTTTGCCTGGCAGGCCGAGAATACTTCCAACATGAATGTCGTAATTCATCTTGCGCAGCTTACCTCCTACACCTGAAGACGCATAAGCCTTGGAATAGACATCATTGCGTGTGAGTGGAGCCAAGGTATGACGATCAAAGGTATAACCCTGACTGTTGTAGAACTGTCCTGCGGTTGGATAAACGGTGATGTCTATGGCTGAACTTGCTTTCAGCAGGTCTGGGTATACGTAATAAAAACCCTGAGCTTGCGGATGTTTGCGTGCAACGTTGTTCCAGGCAATGTCCATGGCCTGAGCAGCGGTATAACGCTGGTTAGTTTGCGTAGTATCAGACTGAAGTCGCTGGTAAGCAGGTAACTTTTCTCCTCCGGAAGTCACCCAATAGAGTCCTTCACTGAACCACTGTATACCATACACCATTCCGGAAAGGGCGATAGCGAGCAGAACCAATAAGCTGTAAAAACCCAGCACGTTGTGCAGATCAAGGTTCACCCGCTTAAATGAGGCGCCCCATTTAATTTTAAAGCTCTTGTCTACCGTAGATTTGTTCCATTTTTTGGGATACCACCAGATCATGCCCGTAATCAGCAGCACCACAAACACGAGTGTACCATAATTCACTACCGGTCGCCCGATTTCAAAGGGCATCCATAGGAATCGGTGTCCGTTCAGGATAAAGCGGAAGAAATCTACTTCTCCTTTCTTTCGAACTTCCTTTTTAATGACCTCACCCGTATAAGGATGTACCTTAAGGGTGATGCCTCCGCCACGTCTGCCCGTTTCTTCAGGGTTGCGAAGCACCAGGTTAATGGTGCGCCCCTGCTGATACTGCGCGTAGCCAATAACCTTTTCCGGATACAGCTCTGCGGCAATTCGCTGGAGTTCTGATGGTTTAAGCACCGGACGATTTTGTTTGGCAATCTTTGTTTCCGGTTCGAGCAGGCCAGTAATTTCTTCATTGAACACCCATATGCATCCAGTGAGGCAAACAATTAAGACAATGATGCCAGAGGCAAGACCCAGCCATAAATGCAACCACTTGTTTATACGTGTAAAGTTTGAATCCCTGGACAACCTTTTGGAATGGTTCTTTTTTGCTTCTGTAATCATTGTCTTAAAGCCTTTAATATTATTGTAAATGCTGTATGGCCGTAATTGCACCACCTTCTACTTTCAATCCTTTTGTGCCTGTTGCTGTGCTGCCATCCACTTTGTAGACGTAGCTTGATCCGTCTTTAAGGTTTATTCCGATGTACGCAGTTTTTCCATCTTGAGGGCTGTAGTTGTTAGAGGTTACCGCCTGGATCTGCGAAACTTCCGGCAGTCCGGTTACCATCTTGAAGGTTTTGTCGACCACGTTTATAACTCCGATCCGCTTTCCGGTATTGAAGGCCGCCTTGTCTGCTTTCGCATCAGCATTTACCAGGAAGTTGTTGTTACCAAGGTATAGCCAGTTGGTGATGATGTAGCCGTTTGAAGCAGTTTCTACATTCATGAAATAAGTTTTGTCAAACTCCGTGGTACCTGCCTTGATGCGGGTAATAGCTGAGGGCTTTGTAGATGTAAGTGCGCCGCCCTTGGTTGCCACACTGGATGAGAACGCATAAACGTCGCCGTTTTCAACAACTCCAAGCCCATCTGTAAAGTATCGGCCGATAAAGCTCGTACGATCGTCCTTGATGACTTTTTCTAGCTTCATCTCAGGATAGCTGTATACCGCAATCCAGGCATTATCGGGGTAATCTGTTCCGAAAGCATCGTTGCAGCAGGCTTTTATGGAAAAATAAGGGGCATAAACCTTATCGCCAACCTGTTTTATCCAGCTGAAGAATGCAGTTTCACCGTTATTTGATGGCGCGTGGACATCAATAGTTCCCTCACCACTAATGAGCAGTGTATTGGTATTTACGCGGTAGAAGTTGGCGAGTGGTGTGGCGATGTTACGTGGGATTTTCACCAATAGCAGATCGTCGTTAACGGGAGCAAAAGCCTGTACGGTTTCGGTCTGGAAGTTGGAGAGCTTGTTCAGTTTACCTTCTTTAATGTTGTAGGTAGTTACTGCGCCCGGATTACCCTGACCATAGAGCATGCTGAAGAACTTGTTGTTATGGGTTACGTAGTACCTGTACGTACCGTCTTGTTCTATGCCATTGCCTATGATGGACTTTACCCCGCTCTCCAGGTTAGTGGTGCTGAGCAGGTAATCGGCCACGCCGGTTGAAGCTGCCGGCGTAACGGCAATTACGAAGTTGCCAAGCCTGTCCGGATTTTCTGTGCCGGGTTCCTCTGGCGTTACGTTTGCGTCTTTTTTACTGCAGGACGTGAATATGGCTGCGAATGCCAGGACTAAAAATGCTTTACTGATGTTTGTTTTCATGTTTTGATTGTTTGCTACTGAGCTGTTCAGCGTTGTTGTATATTGTGTTTTGATGTTCGGTTTTTATTGGTTTTCTGTTTCAGACTTGATCCTTAATGGTTTCCATTAAAGAAGTAGCGGAGGTTAAGGTAGAAGGCCCGCCCAGGTTTCTGCAGGCTGAAGTTGTCGTACAAATCGGCATTGCCGAGGTTCTTCGCTTCAATGCCGATGTTATAGCGGCCTTTTGCAATGCTGTAAACCAAGTTAAGATCATGCGAGAGTTGCTGCGGGATGACCTTCTTTTCATCGCTGTCAGACCGGCCACCCAGGCTGGGCCAGTATAGCCAGAAGGCATGAACATATAGTAAATTGTAGCCTATGCTCAGTTGATTTCCGTTGCGGCCGAGGTTGGGAATGGATGCGGATACATCGGCATTGCCAAAAAGGTATGGGATGTTTGGCATCTGATCGAGGTACAACGGACTTTCACCCGTTGAACCCGGTTCGTAGCGCTGAAGGTTACGTAGGAATTGGTAGGTAATGGTTGTACCTGCGGTGAACCACTTTTTATGTGCATAGCGGATCTCTGCGTCCCCACCGAATGTGCTTACGCCTTCCCGGTTATCTGCCACTAGCTTCGACTGATTATTGTTAAGTCTGTTATAGATGAAATTGTCTGCTCTCCTGTAAATACCATTGGCATTTAGCAGGATGGAGTTGTCTTTGTTTAGAGCGAAGTTGTAGCTAAGGCCGACGTTCAGGTTGTTGCTTTGCTCAGGCTTCAAACTGGGATTACCTTCCTGATTTTCGACATCGCCAAAGATCTCCTGTGCTTCAGGCATCCGGTTAGTTAACTCATATGAGGTTTTAAGCTGCAGGTTGGAATTGATGAAGTAAGTTGCTGCAGCACCATAGCCGATTTTGTTCTGTCCTGACCGTGCATTGCCTCCACTTCCATCAACATTGCCCTGGTAGATGTATTTAGTGAAAACGGTCGCGCTCCATTTATCCTGCACAGCAAAGTTGTAACCCAGTCCAAGTACATTCTTATTTGTCTTCTTCGGACGCTCATAGTCGTTATTGGCAGGATTCAGCTCATCACTACCCTTACGATTAAAGGTGCTGAAAACCTCACTTAGTGCAATCGACTGCTGTTCGTCAATTTTATAATTTGCAGTTGCTGTTACCAGACCATTGTTGTTCTTGTATTTGTAGAGGCTTCGCGAGCGTTCGCCGCTTGAGCCCTGGGGTTTACTGTTTCCGTACCAGTCGTAACGTACATTCATTGTATCAATATTCTGCTCTTCACCCAGGTTATAATTGGCATTTACCGTTAGATCAAGCCCTTTTATCAGGTCAGTCTTTCGGTATTTCAAACTTGGCATAATGATATTTCCCCTTCTATGCCAACCTCCAAAAACGGAGACCATACGTGCCCCTGTCTGGATTTCCTTATAGTTCTTACCCAAGGTGATCCCGATCAACAATTTATCCGCATAGCTTTTATCTACCACGCCTACATTGGCGACGATGGTTTCGTTATGATAGGTATCATGGAAGCGTTTTAGGGAGGCTAGTGGCGCGTAGGCACCGGTGTTGATGTTGGAGGCTTCAACATTTACCTTGTAGTCGTTATTGCTATAATTCTGAAAGGCATTAAGTTGTATGGTAAAGCCGTTGTTGGTTGTTGCAGCAGCATTGAAAACACTTCTGTGGGTGTTAAAAGATCCAAAAGAATACGATGCATCAAGGTAGTTTCGGTATTTGTCGCCGGTCACAATGTTTATTGCTCCCCCGAGTGCATCTGAGCCCAGCCACATTGGAACCACACCTTTGTAAACTTCTATCCTGTCGGCAACGTTGATCGGGATGTTATTGATCTGGAAGGAGGAACCGAAATTATCCATGGGGATGCCATCAATGAAATACTTAACGTGATTACCGGAAAAGCCATTCAGGGAAAGGTTAAAGTTGGATCCTACTCCGCCCGATTCACGAACCCTGATGCCGGCCACCCGGTCGAGGGCGCCGGAGATATCGAGCGTGGTGTTGTAGAGCTTCGTTGCGTCGATGGCAGATACGTTGAAGGCTTGACGGTTCGTTTCCTGTGCCAGCGTACGCCCTACGACGGTCACTTCCGAGAGGTCGTTGTCCTGGGTATTCAGCGTAAAGCGCAGAACCTGCCCTGGAGTAGCCGGAACACTAATCCTGGCTTCAAGATCTGAAAATCCGAGGTGCGACAAGCGGATGATATAACTGCCTGCCGGAATTCCAGCAAGTTCAAACTTGCCATGTTGATCGGTAAGCTTTGCTTTCTTCAATTGCTTTATTGCTACACCAGCACCTATAACAGGGGTGCCATTTTGCATAGTGACAAGACCCTGAACGGCATGTAATTGTTGCCCGAAGACTCCAATGTGCAAGAGCATCAAGCAGAGAAAAATAGTAAGGATACGATCGGGTCTTTTAATTTGTATTTGCATCTTATATGTTATGCTTATTTAGACTAATTCTTAACTTGCCCAAAAATAGAAGATCCCAACTACGAGATTTGCAGGAATTCGTACGTATTTAGCAGCGCATGTTTAAGGTTCAGATTAAGAAAGAAGCAGAGTTTATATTAGAAGCAGCATTTGAGCAGGAAGATTACCCGCTGGTTAATATCTATTTCAGCAAGGATCTGTTGTACATTAATTATTGTCATACGGTTAGCGATTCCAAAAGTCTTGATCTACCGGAGGCACAAACCTGCGTTGTTGATCTGACCTTGTCGGAAGATTCGTATATGAAGCTTACAGGTGAGTTTCCGATTGATGAGGGTATTGATACCGCAGGGAACAGCGCAGCAAAGCGGATTACGCCTGAGCTGCGTAGCATCATCGCTCAAATACTTCAGGGCGATTGTCATCCCCGCCTTCGTGAGGCCTACCTTAAAGCGAAGGTATCGGAACTGTTGGTGACGATGCTTTCCTCAGAATACATGGAAAAGCCCTTCGGGCGCTGGACCGTGCGGGAGATTGCTGTGCTAACAGACATTAAGGAAATGATCTCACTGAATTTGCATCGCTCGTATTCGATAGAACAGCTAGCGGAGCTTTCAGGCATGAACCGAACAAAGCTACAGGAAGGCTTCAAAGAATTGTTCAGGAAGACCATTTTCGCGTTTACAACTGATATGAAGATGCTGAAGGCGAAATTGCTTTTGGAGGATGAACAAGGGTACAGTCTTAAGGAAATTGCAGGTATGCTCGGCTACCGGCACACCAACCACTTTTCTGCTGCGTTTAAGAAGCGCTACAACTTCAGTCCATCTGAGCTGAAGAAGTAGCTGCTGTACTTTGTTTAAATTGCTTTTACCTGCATCCTGTCGAAGGAGGCTTGTGCTTTATAGGCTCTCAATCCCACACTACCACGTTTGTAGGTATCATCAAGTACCGAGATCAAGGGGCGGTTTGAACCATCAAGGAAGACTTCCAGTTTGTTTCCTTTTGCACGTACCTTAAGGTTGTGCTGCTGATCGGTTTTTAGCGTTGCCTGCTTGCTGCTGATTGGTGTCCAGTTCTTACCATCGGCTTTGCCTAGGGTAACCATGCCTGTTTGAGGATCGATACCCGCGTAGTAACCCTGGTATGCATCTGGCCCGATGGCCGGTTTAGAAACCCTGAAGATGATGCCTGCATCACCAGATGTAGTGAGTTTAAGATCAGCATCGTACTCGAGGTCCGAGAAGTCAGACATAGTAGCCACGATCTTGGAGCCATTGATCCCGTAACTACCGGAACCGGCGTTGGAAGCGGAGTGGATAGCACCATCTTTCCAGAACCAGCCGCCGCCGTAAAAGACCCAGTCTATCGGAGTAGATTTATTGAATGCTTCATTAAGGGTTTTATTTGCGTTGAGGGGACTACCGATGCGCGGGAAGATACTGAGTCTTATGTTCTCCGATCCGAAAGGTACCAGAGTGATTTCCTCTGCTTCCCCAGACACTTGCAATGGGCTCACCGGCACGTCAAAAGCAGCAACATTGTTGTATGAAATATTCCAGTCTGGAATACGCTTAGCCTGTACTTTCAACTTGACTGGCGATTGTTCTGCGATGAATGGATTACCACGCAGCGCAGACTTAAAGACTTTAATAGACTTGTTTGCAGTAGCTGTGTCTAAGACAAGTCCGAAGTTCCAAGCCGATTGCGGCAGGATCTCGTAATCTGCAAAACCCTCCACCGCATGTTTTTTAGTCAATTGTTCTTTTGCTTTAATTTCAAGCGCATATACCAGCGGACCACGTTCTACGCTTAGGGCATTGTTAAGCTGTGGCCTGGTAGTCACCTCCATTGGAAAGGTTAGTTCCAGCACATCACCGTCCTTCCAGCTGCCGGCAAGTTTAAGCAGCTCCCCTGCCTGCACCCCTTTTAAAAGGCTGCCGTTCTTGCGAACCTGCGGGTTTACGCTCCACGTTGGGATCCTCAAGGTTAATGGAAACGCAGCGGGCTTATCAAGCGACAGTTTAAGCCTGATCTGTTCTTCAAAGGGATACGAAGTATCCATGATGATCTTGAGTTTTCGGTTCCCGGCTACGATCGCCTGAACCTCCATCGGACCGTATGTAAGTATAGCCAGGCCTTTATCCGGGGTAGCGGCTACGCTGTTCTTCACAAAGTATGGCCAGCCCATATGCATGTTATAACGGCAGCAAGGAAAACCGGAGTACGGACTGGAGATGATCCCTGTGCCGTAATCTTGATTAAAGCCGTGTTCGCCATGTACACTGATTACCTGGTTCGGAAGGGTGTAATAAGAGTGGTTCTTGAAATCCCTGCTGAACTGCGCAGGCAAGGCATTAAAAGCAACTTTTTCCAGCGCATCGCCGATGTGTGCCTCATGGATTACCCGGCCTGCAGTTTCAAGACTCTGCATCCACTCCACCACTGTACAGGTTTCTACCCCCTGTATGCTGCTTTTGCCCGCAAGGAACTCCGTACCGGAACTTAGACCCTGCGGCTGCCCATGATCGCGCATCAGGTGCGCGATACCTGCATCCAGGGCTTTTAAGGTTTCTGCCTTTTGATCCAATTGCCCATAAACAACTGGAAATTTCAACGCCTGTGCTACATTCACCATATGTTTCGGCTGAAAGTCGTCGCCGAAGTAATAAAACTGATTCTTCGTGTAAATATCGATCCAGGGGTAAGCCTGCTGTTTCAGTTTCTCAACCAGGCTGAGCATATCTGCATCGCCGGTTTTGTTGTAGACCCAAATCGCGATCTCCATATTATCCGCGGCCCGGGACTTACCCCAGTCGCGCAGTGGATCTGCATCGAGGTTGGCAAGCTCGTACTTCAGGTACTTGCTTAAAAAAGGAATAACACGTTTATCGTTTGTGGCTTCGTAATAACCCTGGAGTGCATACATCATCGGCATCCGGGGCCACCAATCTTTCATTTTGGCAGGACCAATAAGTCCGCTGGGCTGCTGATTATTTAAGGTCCAGTCGATGTATTTCTGTGCTTTAGCTTTAAGCCCGGGATCGTCGAGGGTGTAAGCAAGGGCCACCAGGCCCTTCACATAGTAAGGCACACGCTCCCAGCCGGAGGCCGTACCACCGAGCCAGTCGGAGTTGCGGCCCAGGTTCTCGTCTTCTGCATAAAGTGCCTCTGCATGACCCGTAGCGCCGTCACGTTGTTGCTCAAGCTGCTTCAGCAGCCAACCCTGCGCCTTAATACTTCCAAGCGGCAGCTGTACATAGCTGTCCTGCTTCAAAGGTTTACGGTTAAAATCGTAAGTGCCGCTTACCTGGGCAATACCACTTAAGGGAATCAGGAGGCACGAGAGTGCGGCTTTACTTATCACCTTTAACATGTTGTTCATAACAAGAGTTTGATGACACAATATACCATTTACGACGAGGCAGTTAAGTAACATTTTGCCATTGGATTAACCCAAGGGCGTTTAACGAAGACCCAGGGCACGTAATACTTCAGCATCTGCCGGGTATTTTGGTTGAAAAGCATCTGACTTCATGTACAACAACATGGATTTATATAGCTGCTGTGCCTCCGGTTTATCAATGATCAGGTTTAACTGGGACATACAAACCAGGAGCTTGCCTTTACCAACCTTAAACTCGAACACCATACCCATCTTGTGGTTGCGTTCCAGATTGTCAATAACTTGTACAATCGGCCGGAAAGCAGGGTCCGTTTCATCCAGAATCAAAGGGTTGCTCACCTTGATGATCGAAAACCATTGCCAGTTGGTATGTGCATCCGTCGGGAAGCTGTTAAACAGCGGATGTTCAGGCTTGGTCAGCAAGCCCAGGGTACCAGGTGAAACCGGCTTTTTAACATTCTCAGAGATGCCTTTGAACATTCCCCAGTTCCAAAATTCTGGTGGAAAAAGCTCCGGCACGGACTTGTCCTTGATATCATTTGTCTGCGGAAACAGCAATATCTTGCCACCTTTCTGTAATGCCTTCAGACTCCGGTCATCAAGCTTGGTTAGCACTTCAATATCCTTACCGGCGGCAATGGAAGTAGCTGGTGGATATACCCAGAAAGGATATATATTTTTGTACGTTGTATTTTCCATTGAGAGCTCCAGGAAGATCTCTTCCGGGCTGGTGATTCCTGACAAAGGAACATTAACAACGCCTACATCACTTAAGCCCCCTTGTTTGATAACCAATCCTTTAATGCTATTCGAGGCAAGGACGGCTCCAGCTTTGTTCTTCAATGTCCAGCTGATGTTGTTTGCCAGCTCCGCCTTAGCGTAGTTCGCGACCTCGATCTTTGCCTGCAGCGATTCAGCACTTGTCCAGACATACTTTGGAAATGTTGCCAATACCACCACGTCGTTGATGGACATCAGCCAGTCGGCCTTAGATATTACGTTTTTACTGTCCATAAAGGCATCCAGTATGCCAACTAACGCTGTGCCTTGGCCTGGAAAGTCCTGTAGATCCAATAGCTGGAAACCACCAAAGCCTTTCGTACGCAGTGCGGCTTCCATCTCTGCCTTATAACAAAGTGCCGCCCATTTACCAGACGCCTGCTGGAAGTCTGCATTTTGATCCAGCATGCCTGCAGCTTTCAACCTGTTGCGGAAAACCTCCAGGTTCCTGGCTTCAACAACCCCGGTGTACTTTGATATTTCATGATAGTCTGGATAGATCTGGTACTGACCGATCTCATGACTCACAATTGGGACCTGCATCTGTGATACCTGGTAGCTGTAATCAAAGTCTGTAGCCGGCGGTAATGAATTCAGCCTGCCACCGTTCTTAGCATCTGCAAAAGCATGTGTTAACCGGGTATCCCCTTTGGAACCGATTCTGGAGCCCACGAAAAAATCAGAAGATTTCTGAAGGGGGTGATAGCCGATATTAACATTGGAACCCATGGTGTACAAGGGACGAGGATCAAATGCTTTAAATGCCAGTATATTTTGTTCTACACGGTCGTGACCACCCCAGATTTCATTGCCATGCGAGAACATCACAAAAGAAGCATGATTCGCAAAATGCTTTAACATACCCATTCCCTCTGCACGTAGGGCGAGTGCCAGCGAGTCTGTGTCCAGTCCGCCCCAGAATAGCAACTCCACCTGCAGGTAAATACCCAGCTGATCTGCTGCAGTGAACGCTGCTTCTGGCGGCGACCAGGAATGAAAACGGTAATGATTAATGCCGTATGCTTTGGCGATATTAAAAACGCTTAACCAGCCAGGAACATCCATCGGCGTATGTCCGGTTAGCGGGAAAACGGCAGCATCATGTTTACCACGCAGGAAGGCCGTTCGACCATTGATGCTGAACTGGGTGCCCTTTGTAGCGAACTTGCGCATTCCGAAATCGGCGCTCAGCGCATCCCTGGTTTTATTACCCGTAATTACGGCAGTGATTTTGTATATCGGACGGTCGTACTCATCCCAAAGTCTCATATCATCACCCAGGTTATAGGCTAAGTTCAGTCTTCCGGCACTCGCCTTTTTGAAGCGCTGTGTTTTCAGCTGTTCAGTTTTTCCATTCACAGTACGCGCTAGCACCAACTCAATATTCAGGTCCTTTAATTGGTCTGCATTGCTGATGCCAAGCTGAACATCAATTTTCTTCTTCGCAATGTCCGGGTAAATTTGCAGATCATTCAGGTGTGTTCTGGAGGTAGCCTGAAGGTACATCTCGCCAAGGATGCCGTTCCAGTTGGTTTGTGCATCATCCGAATAAATATGTACGTTGCCATATGGTGTAAGCTTCAGATTGTTATTTACCAGAATGGTTAAGACGTGTTCGCCCGGGGCTAAGTATCTTGAAAGGTCAAATTCCTGCGGCGACTGCAAAATTGAGGATCCACCAACTAGCTGATCATCGATCCATATTTTCGAAACCTTAGTACGTTCCAGAAACAAACTGATGTACTTACCTTTAAAATCTTCCGGAATAGTAAGCTTCTTGCGGTACCATGCAGGCCCTTCATATCTGTACACCCGGCTCAGGTGCATGGTGGTACTGTCCTTATTGTAGAAGCCTTTTTTGCTTAGATCAGTGGTGCCCGGCAAATCAATACTATCCTCCAGTGTCCTGGCATACCACCTTTCAGCAATGCCATTAAGCAGCGTATCCAGTGCAAATTGCCAGGAACCACTCAGGTCTATCTTTCTTCTTGCCGGAACCCCATGTGGCGCTTGTGCTGAAGTATGTATAGTGATAAAGCTGATGAGCAGGACAAGTAAGTATCTTTTCATGTTAGATTACGGCGTGGTAGCCACTAAAATAAGACAATCCTGATGAATTAAGGGCACAAAAAAAGCGGGCCGCATATGCAGCCCGCCAACGGTAGGTAGGTATACAAAAGGTCTTAAAGAATGAAAAATACCTTTGTTGGGCCCTGAACGGTACCCTGTGGTTTTTCATCCTGCTTGCTTTTCTCCTTTAACATCTGTTTGATGTCGCGCTCTGCAGTCATCGAGATGGTGGTCGTCGGTGTATCTGTAGGCATGTTTTCAAAGGGGTCCTGCAAGTGGATAGCCATCTTCTCGATCAGGAAGAACGAACTGGAAATGGCGATAACCAGCGGTACTTCAACGATACCGAAGAACTCAATCAATCCAAAAGGCAATAAGAGAATAAACAGGATCAGCGACATGTGGATGTAAATGCTGTAGGTAGCAGGAAACACGGTATTCTTGATCCTTTCGCAACCACCAAGCTCATCGGTGAACCGGCTAAGGGTCTTGTCGATCTCCACCTGCTGGAATTCATTGATCCAGCCCAGCTTATAAGCGTAGCGCAGATCTGCCCCCTGCAGCTCCAGCAGGCCTACAGGTACATTGGTGTAATCCTTAACGTATTGCAGGTCATCATGTGATATCCAGCGCTCAAGCTGATACAAAGGGTCCTGGTTCCGTAGGTGGCGACTCAGGCTATAGTTCCAAGCAATTTGACGGTATGCCATACGCTGGCAGAAAGCGCGCTTCTCTTCCGAACCGTAATCCATATCAATGAACGACAACAGTTGACGGGTTAGCGTGCGGGAGTCGTTAAGGATTGCACCCCATAACGTTCTGGCTTCCCACCAGCGATCGTAGGCCTGGTTAGATTTGAACGCCAGCAACAGGGATATTACCGTACCCAGAATGGTTGGAATGGCTATCGGAATGGAAATCCTGGTAAAATGGAAGTTATTGTACATCAGGGCCACCAATATGGAATAGAGCGATACAAAGATCAGCTCCTTGCGTATCTTCCCGAGTATGTAAGTAAATGGTATGTTCTTTTTTAGTAACATGGTCGTAGGTTTAGGTACACAGCGTTAAACAGCTTCTTCCAGAAGCATTTCTTGTTTATAGATCTTACTGGTTTCTTTAACCGGTTGCAGAGCAATTACATCAAGTCCACATCTCTGGAAAAGACTTTCCGGATTCACGCTCATTCGGTTCAGGGGCTTAAGCGAACAGGCCTTCAGATCAAGCACTGCCGTTATGCCATGTGCTTCCAGGTAGTTCCTGAACATGCTCAATGTGCTACCGTAAAAGAAGTCTACTTTGATGTCGGCAACTTGCGGGAAGCGCAAGCGAAGTGCTTCACATGCAGCATAAAAGTCCTCCCCAACATAGTCATATTCTTTGTTGCGGCGCGACAGCAGCAGAAGCTCTGTAATGGAATCAGACATCTTAAACAAATGAATGAAGATTAGCCGGAATTGCGTTTCTGGTTCCTGCTTGCAAAGTGTTTCAATACAGGTTAATGATTTCAGGTTGAAGTCTGTGGGAATTACAATCGTTTTCATGTGAGTAGGTTTAGGTAATTGCTTAATGGTTTACATTACAATTCTACCCCTGAAAAATTAGAACGATATAAGTAGTCCCTTAAACCCTCATTAGAAATGATTAGGACTTTAAATTGCGAATCCTGCCCACAGCGCGCGCAAAGACCTTTACAGCCTCACACTGTTAAGAAAGCAGCTGCAGTTATTAGAAAGTAATTAGAAAAACACCTATGCTACCCTGATGACCGGGCTAATGTTTGGGATTTAAGCGATGTTCGCGGCAATAGGAAGGTACACCTGGATTTCGGTGCCCTGGTCTTCCTGCGAACGGATACCGATAGATCCTTTATGCAGCCTGATGATGTTCAGGGTTAAAGGCAGACCGATACCGTAACCTTCAAACTGGCTGGTGTTGGAGGCCCTGAAGAATGGCTCGAATACATGTTGCTGATCTTTCTCCGGAATACCTATACCATTGTCGGTGACCACAATAACAATAAAGTGGTTTTCAATCCTGGCCTGCACCTTTACCGGCTGGTTCTTGGAATACTTACAACCATTCATTACAATGTTACTAAGTGCCAGCAGCAACAGGTTGTTGTTTCCGGAGGTATACAGCAAGGATTCATCCTCCGGTAAAGTGCTGAAGTCGATATCAATTGTACAATCAACATCAATCTTCTTAACCGCATCCGCTACATTCATGACAAGTTCATCAACCCGGATCTGCTGCCAGTTCTGTTTCTTGCCATCAAAGCCCGACTGTGCAAGGGCAAGTAAGCTGGTGAGGATATGATGCAGCTTTTCAGCTTCTGCAAGTATGGTCTTCACAGAATGACCTGCCTCCGGGCTGAGCTTTTTCCCGGAGATCAGCAGTTCAGCTTCACTGGTAATGATGGTGAGTGGTGTTCTCAATTCATGTGAAGCATTGCTGATAAAGTTATTTTGCGTTTCAAAGGCGGTCTCCAGTCGCGTGAGCATCGTATTGAAGGTAGAGATCAGGTTCGAAACCACATCGTTACCTTTTAGTTCAGGTAGCCGGGAATGGAGGTTATTCGCCTTAATCCTTTTCACACTCACAGTGATGTCCTGAATGGGCTTCATGGTGTAATGTGTGAGCACCGCCCCAGCGACATACGAAAGTACAATAGAGATCAGGAAACAGACGATAAGCACCTTTTTAAGTTGCTGCAGTTCCTTGAAGCCGTACGGATCAGATGCAGCCACAACCACCATGTAGCGGGCCGTTGCTGTCTTAAAGATCTTACCAAAATAGAAGTGGTTCCCTTCGTTATATTTTGCATTTCCATTTTCAAGGATGGAAGCGTAGAAGTCTTTGGGAAGTTTCAAAGGGTGCGGGAAATTGGTAGCACTGGTGTCGATCCTGACAATGTAGTTCTGTTCATCTTCAAGCTTTTCTAAATACCGCGCACGTACTTCTTTATAAGCATCATTATGTTGATCAGCAAACAGGCTGGTTTGTGCAGTAAGGTTAACCCTGGCTTCAAGCCTGTCAAAAAAATCTTTGAAACTGAATTGGGAAACGAAATAAAAGATTGCTGCATTAAGCAAGATCAGTCCAGCAGCTGAAATGGCAAAGAAAAGTAGGGTTATCTTAGTTTGGAACTTCATTGGCATCTGCTTTAAAGATGTAGCCCATACCGAATACCGTATGGATTAACTTCTGCTTATATCCGTGATCGATCTTTTTTCTAAGATAATTGATGTAGACATCAACAACATTGGTCCCCATGTTAAAGTCAATATCCCATACATGTTCCAGGATCTGAATGCGCGATAGTACCACATTCTGATTCCGAATGAAATATTCTAACAAGCGGTATTCTGTGGCGGTAAGGACAACCGGGTTGCCATAACGGGTAACGCTTTTCGCACGTGTATCCACTTCCAGACCTTCTATGCTGATGATGTTGCTCGGGCTGCTAACATGTTTGCTGCGGCGCACCAATGATCTGATCCGTGCTTCCAGTTCGGCAAACTTGAATGGCTTCACCAGATAGTCATCGGCTCCGCTGTCTAATCCTGTTATGATATTCTCGGTGCTGCTTAGCGCGGTGAGCATTAAGACCGGAATGTTGTTCCCGGCATTTCTCAACGCCCTGCAAACTTGTATGCCGTTCATGCCCGGCAGCATGATGTCTAATATAATTAGATCGAATTCATGCTTCTGCGCCATTTCGAGGCCGACTTGTCCATCGGCGGCAACGCTGACCTCCATACCCGCTTCATTCAATCCCCTGATGATCACAGAAACCAGACCTGGTTCATCCTCAATCAATAATATCTTCAATCGTTTCCTGTTTTTTTGAAAAGTAGTCTATCCTTTACTAAGCACAAATTCAGAGTTCCATCTTTTACACGTTAATGACCCAGCGGAAGGGAAAACGAGAACGTAGAGCCCCTGCCGGGCTCACTCTCCACCCATATTTTCCCCTTATGCCGTTCTATTATTTCCTTGCAGATATAGAGCCCGATACCAAAACCAGCAATGGAAGCGGTTTGCTGATTCTCTACGCGGTAGAAGCGGTCGAACAGATGTCCCTGGTCTTCTGGCTGTATGCCCATGCCCTCGTCTTTTACACTTACCTCTACCTTCCGGTCTTCTCTGGTAACGCAGGCGACCTGCACGGTGGAATACATGGGCGAATATTTTATGGCATTGCTGATGAGGTTGGTGATTACCAGCTCAATCTTCTCACGGTCGGCCTCCAACCAGGTTGTTTGTACCGGTTTGAAAATCAACGTACGTGAGCGGGTATCCAGTTCATTATCAGCTTCAATTTCCTTTAACAATTCAGCCATATCGAATCTTGATGGTCGGATTTGTATTCTGCCGGCCTCCAGGCGGGAGACATTCAGGAATCCCTCTATCATACCGATCATCTTACCCACCTGCTTCCTCGCCTTGTCCAGTATGTTAGTCACCAGCACACTGGGATTATGCCCAAGCTTTACCTCCAACAACTGGATGTAACCACTAAGGGAGGTAAGCGGTGTTTTCAGCTCATGGCTCACCATGGCTATAAAGTCATTCTTGCGTTGCTCATCAAGCTTCAGCTTGGTGATGTCCATCACCGTACCGGAGAAATTAGCGCCGTTGCCATCCTGAGCGGCGTAGAAGCGTCCCGTTGCACGAAGCCAGCGGAACTTACCATCGCTATATCCGCGCAGGGGAAACTCAAGATCCTGAATTTGCCGCTGACTAAAGGCAATTTCAATTCCCTTGGTAATCTTCTTACGATAAGCTTCATCAATTTGCTTCAATGCATCCGCAAAGGTTAGTTCCTGTTTAGAGGTAAAACCAAATAGTTCTTTGAAGCGTGGAGAGACGATGAACTCCCGGGTGTTCGCGTCAATATGCCAGGTACCGAGTGCCGCAGAATCAACCGCCAGGCGCAGGCGCTCCTCCATTTGTGCGGTCGCTTTACGTCTAGCTTCCGAAACTTCAAAGGCAAACCTTTCCTTTTCTGCAGTTTCAACGGTTTGCGTGATATCAAGGACTACATGGGCAATGTATTCAACCCTGCCTTGCTCATCTAAAAGCGGCGCATTTGTTGCCTTCCAATAACGTACAAGGAATTCATTATGCCCACGGACGGGAATATCATACCGCTGACTTGGGAGCACATCTTGATTACCAGTTTTAAAAACCCTAAACAGGCTCTGTCGCAGGTTCTCCACGTTATTTGAATGTCCATCCATTGGACTGGCTGGAAAAGCCTCCAGGATCCCCATACCGATGAGATCTTCGCGCCGCGAGGCTACAGCTTCCAGGTATGCTGGATTTACATCAACGATGGTGAATCTTGGATAATCCGGTTTTAAGATCAAGGTTGGTGGCGCAGTAAGGAAGTAGGCAGCAAAACTTATGGAATGATGAGGCACGGCTAGGAATTTACATGAATGATCTGTTTATAAATCAATTACAAAAACCATGCAAAGCAGGGCAAACTAAAGTG
>JBCLAL010000007.1:0-286870 GCA_038918115.1 Pedobacter sp. | reverse complement strand
CTATCAGTATCTCTTGTTAGTTCTGTTTTCTTTATCTTTCCGATATATTCACGTAAACGGATGTATCATTTCGCCCTGAACTTGCGTTTATTTGGCAGTTTTGGTTTGCTTGCCACTGGTATAATGACCAGTTTACATCAGCAATCGATTATTGGTTTGTTCATAACTCCTTATAGATGAGACACAAATTTCTTTGCATACTGTTAGTCGTATGCAGCTTTAGCACTCAGGCACAAAATAAAAAGATAAAGTTGCCTGAGAATTGGTTTAATTTAGATCCTCTTCAGGATGGTTATTTTGGTATCAGTACGGAGAAAGCATATCGTGAACTCTTGAAAGACAAGAAGGTTAACAAGGAAATTATCGTAGCGGTGATCGACGGCGGGGTGGATATCAATCATGAAGATCTCAAGGGTAAGATTTGGACGAACAAGAAGGAAACTCCAGGTAATGGCATTGATGATGATGGCAACGGCTACATTGATGATGTTCATGGCTGGAACTTTATTGGTTCGAAAACTGGCAACCTCGTGTACGATAATCTTGAACTTGTGAGAATCTACCGCAAGTTGAGTCCAAAATATAAGTCGACTACAAGCACTAAAAATCTGGACAGTCTCAGTAAAGAGGAGTTCGCCTTGTATCGCAGGGTGACTGCAGACTTAGGTAAGAAGTATGATGATGCTGATCAGAATTATAGAGTACTGTTTGCTATCAACAAACTACTAGATTCCGTTTCCGTTGTGACTAAGAAGCCTATTCCATCCCTTGAGGATATAGAGGCATACAAGCCTGACGATGAGATTGAGGAGCAAGTAAAAAAAATCATTCGTAAGGGTAGTCGTGAAAGTGGGGGTTATCCGGAGTTCTATAAAGATGTTAAGAAGGCCTATGAAGGTACAGAAATCACGCTAAAATATAACCTCAACCCGAAGTATGATGTACGGGATAGTTTGGTGGGCGATGATTATGCTAATGGAAAGCAGCGTAACTATGGAAATAATGACGTGACTGGCCCGCGTGCAGAGCACGGTACACACGTTTCTGGGATTATTGCGGCAAACAGAAATAATGGTGTTGGAATAAAAGGTGTTGCCGATAACGTATTGATTATGCCAATCCGCGTTGTTCCGGAAGGTGATGAGCGGGACAAAGATGTCGCGAATGGCATCCGGTATGCGGTTGATAATGGTGCACGCATTATAAACATGAGCTTTGGGAAAAGTTATAAGTGGGATAAAGCGGTGGTTGATGATGCTATAAGATATGCTGAAGAAAAAGGCGTGTTGTTGGTACATGCGGCCGGAAATGACAACCTGAATAACGACAAGGCTGATGTCTTTCCAACCAAATATTACGACAGTGAGGCCTCTGCTGCTTATCAACGGAAGGTACGGAAGCCAATTGAGGATCTTTTCAAACCACCGGTTCCACGCGGAGACAGAAGTCGTATGCCACAGAATGATCCCAGATTTAACAGATCAAAGGTGCCACTTACGCCTCCTATAGACACTACTAAGTTTGATCTGCCGCATGTTAAGAACTGGATTGAGGTTGGTGCAAGTGCTTACAAAGAGGATGATGAGCTTAAAGCTTCCTTCTCTAACTATGGCAAGTACACTGTTGATGTATTTGCCCCAGGATTTATGATTAACTCTACAGTGCCTGGTTCAAAGTATGAGGAATTTGATGGTACGAGTATGGCATCACCAGTGGTTTCGGGTCTTGCAGCGCTAATCATGAGTTATTATCCGGAACTCACGGCTTTACAAGTGAAGGATATCATTGTGCGTTCTGTGCGGAAAGTTGATCGTAAAGTGAAGCATACTGATGAAAAAGGGACTTCCAGTAGAATCCTTTTTTCTGCACTTTCGCGAAGTGGAGGTATCGTAAATGCTTATGACGCTCTGAAATTAGCTTCAACATATAAGTAGCTCCAGGTTCAGCGGGGGTAAGTTGTTCTCCCACTTTTATTTAGAATTTTAACACAATATTTTCCAGGGGATGTTTTATCAAGAAAATCATCTTTATGGAATCTAATGAACAGCAAAAAATATCTGTAAATAAGGCCTTCGATGTGCCTGTAGAAGAACTTTACCAAGCGTGGACTGATGGTTCACAGCTTAAGCAATGGTGGAAGCCACTAGGTTTAACCCTAACTTCCGTTGAAAATGATATCAACGAAGGTGGCAAGATCGCTTATCAATTTGATGGAGCTGAAGGACAAGGGCTAACCATTGACGGAACGTACCAGGAGGTTAAACCGCAGGAAAGATTGGTGTACACCTGGAACTGGCAATTTCCGGATGAAAAACTGAATAGCGCCTACAAACTTGAGGTTGTTTTTAAGTCTACCGGGGCAGGCAGCAGCATTGAAATAACCCAACAAGAAGATGAACAACAGGAATCCGTGAAACCCAAAGCCTCTGCATGGGATGAAGAATTGAACCATTTGGCTACATTTCTCAGTTCAGGAACTTCTTCAGCAGGTGGCCATGATGCCAGTAGCACAGCCTTTGATCAGGAAGGTAAGCCTGACTACGGCAGTCAAAATCCATTACAAGACCAACAATAACCTAAACCTTTATATATGAGAAAATACGTTTTTACCTTGCTGGCTATCGCCGCAATCGGATTGGCTGCATGCGGTGACAATCCTGAGAACAACGATACTGCTGCAGACAGTACAATTAACGATACTGCTGCGCTTGGTACATCATCATCAGATTCATTACAGCTTGTAGATAGTGCAGTTAAAGAAAGTACAGACGGCTTAACTGTAGACTCAAGTGGTGGATTGAAGCCCGTAAAAAAATAGGAAGAGCAACTTCCAGATAGCCGATCAGCCATGCTTATCGGCTTTTTTGTTTGGTAGACCTGGGTGTTGACAATCGTGTGGTATTCTCCAGGAAACAAACTACACGCAAAGCCGTTTAAATATCATGAGTAAAATAGCATTAGTTGTTGGTGCCAGTGGCATCACCGGAAGTAATTTGGCAGAAAAGCTTCTTGCTGAAGGCTGGACCACTTACGGACTCGCAAGAAATCCAAAAATAGACATTGAAAATTTACGGCATGTACAAGCCGACCTTCGTGATACCGGAAGCCTGGAGAAAGCATTAGTCGATATATCACCCACTCATGTTTTCATAACCACTTGGATGCGCAATGATACAGAGGCAGAAAACATCAGAGTTAACAGCCTGATGGTACGTAACCTGCTTTCAGTTTTATCTGTTAAGCAATCGGTAAAACATGTGGCATTAGTTACCGGTTTGAAGCACTATTTAGGGCCATTTGATGCCTACGCAAAAGCGGGAACCTTACCGGAAACGCCGGTACGCGAAGAACATCCCCGCTTAGAAGTCGAAAACTTCTATTATGCGCAAGAAGATGAAGTATATGCAGCCGCAGCGCGGGATGGCTTCAGTTGGAGTATCCACCGTCCACATACTGTAGTTGGAAAAGCTGTGGGTAATGCGATGAACATGGGGACCACATTGGCAGTTTACGCGAGCATTTGTAAAGAAACAGGCCGGGCTTTCCGTTGGCCGGGATCTGAAGCGCAGTGGAACGGCTTGTCGGATGTCACCGATTCACGCATACTTGCAGAACAACTGATCTGGGCAGCTACCACTCCTGCAGCAGCCAATCAGGCTTTTAACATAACCAATGGCGATGTGTTCCGATGGAGCTGGCTGTGGAAACAACTTGCCGCCTGGTTTGATGTTGAGGCTGTAGGCTACGACGGCGAGGTTCATCCGCTAGAAGCGGAGATGGCCAGAGATGGTGCAACCTGGAGCCAAATGGCAGAAAAATATGGTCTTAAGGAAGATAAGCTTGAAAGACTTGCTTCTGCATGGCATACAGACCTTGACTTAGGTCGGCCAATTGAAGTAATGACTGATATGTCAAAAAGCAGGAAGTTAGGATTTACTGCATATAAGAGCACAAAAGATTCCTTCTATGAATTGTTCGAGATCTTGCGTCAGGAACGACTTATTCCATAATAGCTAGTCTCGAATGTTTGAAGTATTATAGGTCAACCTTGGGTTGGCCTTTTTTGTTATTATTTATGCTGCTATCCTGAGACGTTTTATGTTGAATGTATTTCTCCAGTATATATTTCGTGAGTGGAAGTAGCCTCTTTCTGTTGTCTGTAGGATGTGTACCACTATCCGTAAAGAATTCCATGTTTCCGTTGATGGTTCCGCGCCAGACTTTACCCACGGAATATTCTGTAAGCGTATCTGGCCTGGTAATCCTCTTTAATTTTTTCAACTTTTCAGGAACAAGGGCAATAATATCCAAGTCTGATACTTTCTGATCACATGCAACAGGAACATATCTATCATTGTTCCAGTACATACATTGTTTCTTGTTGGCATTTAACGAAAGACCAATGCCCATTAAAATACAGATCGGCAGCGCCATAAACAGCGCTTTTCGGGTAAGCAGATTACGAAAAGGAGTCTTGGAATTTTCTTTCGCAACTGCCTCCGTGCTTCCCTGAGATTGAACAGGTGGTGCTGCTAACACTACTTCAGCAGCAGCTAATAGCGCTTCAGGCTGCTCCTGGGTTGTCGGAAGCGGTACGTTCTTCGTAGACATACGCCCAACAAAGTACATGTCGACTGGTCGATAAGGTCTGGGTTTGATGTCCAGCAGCCATGCTAGTAGCTCAATATTTTTATCCTTGGTGTCCTCTGTGTTCCTCTTCAGGAAATTGTCCAGAGGTTTAAATTTATCGGCGCTGGTCGCCTTGATTTTCTTGTAGTATTCCTCAGCACTACTTTTTTCTCCGAAGATTGCTTTAAACGTTTCATGATCGGTATCCATATACCTGCTTCCAAAAACATCTAAGCATTCAGCCCTAAGTTTAGCAGCTGTAGGCCGCTGCAGATTTGGAGGTAAAGATCCTTCTTTTTCTCTGCTTCGGTAAGTCTCAATGACTTCCGCTCTGTAATCTTCAAACCTTTTCAACTTATATATAAATCATTGGTATCGCATTTCCGGAATTCAAACGGAATCTTAGGAATCCTCGTAATCTTATGATATACAGCTTAATAACGCCATGTACATTTGCTTTCGAATTCAGTACAAGCTGTGATTAGCTATCTCAGTAAATGTACAAAACAGATTTAAAAACGAGATGACATACGGTAGTGAATAACCGGTTTGGGAAGCAGTTACTTGCTCCCGTATTGATTCTCATACTTCCCAAAAATTTCAGAAGGCCTTCTGAACTACCCCTGCAGTAACCCCCGCGAATGGTCGCGGGTGCCTGCGAGTATTTCATTCTAAAATTTTTGAGCATGTTTTTACCAATCTTTATAGCAATTTTATTGGGCTTAACTAATCCATCAGATCTAAATAACAGTACACAAGATAGTGGCACCCTTAGTACGCAAGGTACAACGGATTTAGGTCCGGGAGGTGATAGCAGTCAATTACCGCCGCCGCCACCACCGCCACCAAAACCATAAAAGAAGATCAGGCGGCTTATGCCGCCTGATCATTTTTAATCCACTGACTTTACCCAGTAGAATTAAGGCTTGATCATTCCTTTTTATTTTTTAGTTTTAGGTAAAATAGAGGATCTTGATAACGCGCTTAATTCTACTTTTACTACCTATTACTTTATTTCTTTCCTGCTCAAAACCGGATACACCTACAGCGCCTGTTCTTAGCAACCCTAATTATGATCGTGCAATTAGCTTACGGGAAAGGGGTGAAGCGGACAGTGCTTTTGTATACTTCAATAAAGCGAAAGAGGTTTTTCTTCAACGGAAAGATAGTTTAGGCGTTGCGACTTGCCTGGCAAGCATGGGCGTTATTGCAACAAACAGCGGCGACTATTTTGGCGGTCAGGAGATTTCCCTAAGTGCACTTTCTTATTTCAATAAGCTTAATCCTGAACATTTCGGTTATCTGAGGTACAATCTTGGAAATCTTGGCGTTGCTGCCGAGAACTTGAAGAACTATGATGACGCCATCCGCTTTTACGAACAAACGTTAAATTATGCGCCAGATAGTTTGGCAACCATCATCATTAAAAATAACATCGCCAATGTCTATCGTGACTCCGGGAAGTATAAGATTGCTATTCAGCTTTATAATGAAATCCTTAAACAGGGTCTTTCAGGGGCACAATATGCCCGGGTTATTTCGAATCTTGCAGCAGCGCGTTGTCACATGAATCCAAAATATAACGCCGCAGCACGCTATAAAGAGGCCCTTGCTATCCGACTTCGTGAAGATGATTTATGGGGACAGAATTCAAGTTATGCACATCTGGCAGACTACTTCATGCAGCATCAGCCCGATTCTGCACTGCATTATAGCCTGAAAATGTACCGTGTTGCGCAGCAGATTAAAAGTCCTGATGATGAATTAGCAGCGCTCCAAAAGTTGATCCGGCTAAGCCCTGAAGATCAGTCCAGGCGCTACTTCAACCGTTATGAGCTGAAACGCGACAGCTTGCAAACCGCACGCAATGCAGCTAAAAACCAGTTTGCCTTGATTCGTTATGAAACAGAAAGGCACAAAGCTGACTATCTAAAGTCACGGGCTGAAAACGCTCAGAATCAAAACACTATTTTGAGGATCAGCATCTTGCTTGTCGCACTTGCAATGGCCCTGCTCGCAGGATACTTCTATTTTTTACGCCGTAAAAAGCAGCTTCGGCTGGAGAAAGAAATAGAAGTGAAAAATACGACGCTTAAATATGTTAAGAAAGTGCATGACCGTGTAGCAAATGGTGTATACCAGGTGATGTCCGAACTCGAATATGCGCAGGAAGTGAATGTAGAAGAGCTACTGGATAAACTCGATGTACTGTACCAAACCTCACGTGACATATCCTATGAAGATACAAGTTTCACTTCTGCCGAGGCGTTTGAACAGCAGCTGATGAATATGTTAGAAGTCTTTTCACATGAACGTTTAGATATCGACATCCGCGGGCATAGCCAAGGTATATGGGAGGGAATAGAACCCAGCGTAACAGCGGAGATTTACCTGGTGTTACAGGAACTTATGGTGAATATGAAGAAGCATAGCAGGGCAAGACGGGTAATACTAAGCTTCAGCAGAAAGGGCAGCAAAGTGAACATCCATTATAAGGATAATGGCATCGGACTGGCGCCGGAACTTCGGTTTAGCAATGGACTATCAAATACGGTAAACCGTATGAAAAATATCAATGGGGCGCTTAGTTTTGAAAATGGACTTGACAGCGGTACAGGTGTTCACATCAGCTTCATTGCGAATTAGAAATATAGTAGCCTGATTCCAATACAGCATGCAATATCCTGACTGACAAGTACGCATTAAATCTAAATTGTACCTAATATGAAAATGCGCTTTCTAATCATCATAACCTTCTTTCTTGCTAAGTTACCAGAAGCGAAAGTCTACATCTGTAATGGCCCAAATGCTACAAAATACCATAAAAAGGCATCCTGTCGGGGCTTGAGCAATTGTCAATATAAGTTAGCCCAAGTTAGCCTCGAAACTGCCAGGAAAAGCAAAAAGGTGCTGTGCAGCTGGGAAAAATAACTGCATGGGTAGCTAATCTGGCAGGTAAAAAACCGCAGGCCTGGTAACCCCGACACTGCGGTCTGGAACTGCTACGTTACATTTCATTATCCGATAGCAACTTTGCATCTCGGGTATTTTTTTGCACGGCAATGGCTGAGAACATACTTAAGCAAAAAGCCATTGCATAAAAACCTTTTTCACTTCTGGCCAGATCTGCGTTCCACAGACCAATGGTTAACAGGATCATAGCGGCAAGCGTGGCGAACCAACTCAGTCCATAGTAAAGATCCGTTACCGCAAGCCCTTCAGCCCTGTCTCTAACACTCTTTTGTACCGATATAACGGCGAACAATCCAAATAGTAAAATCGTGAAGTAATAGCCTTTCTCGTTAAGCTCCATACTTGCATTCCACAGGCCGATACAATAGCCAACCATACCTGTTAATAGTGCAAGCCAAGATGCACCTATAAATGCGGCAGTTGGCTTAAAGGGATTTTTTTCAGAGTCCTGACGTTTTGAGAATACTGCATTTTCTTCTGTTTTGTGTTGTAGCGTTTCCATAATCAATTTGTTTAAAAGTTTATGGAAGCAAATGTGCTATGTGAAGCCGTACCACACAATCTATAATTCGAAGCATACTGACGATATATTATTCCATTATTGTACATTTAAGGACAAAAATTCAATGTATGGATGCCCTCTCCGCACTGTTTAAATTACTAAGTAATATTGATAGAAAGCAATTTAAACAGTATATAGAACGGAAAAATAAAAGGAATGATGTAAAAAACATGCATCTCCTGGAATTGATGGAAACTGACGATATTGAAGGTGTAAATAAGCTTTATGAATTTGAAAAAAATAGAGATGCTTACCATGCTTTACGAAAAAGGCTTCAGGATAGTCTGCTGTTGTTTTTGTCACAGAAAACATTCGAGAGTGATCATTCTGAGGCCTACGATGCACTCCGTTTACTTGTAGTAGGAAGATATCTGTTGGAGAATGATGTTGTCCAGATCGCTTTTAAATGTTTAAACAAGGCCGAGCGAATAGCACAGCATCTGGAGCAGTTTAGCCTGCTGAATGAACTTCTGCTGCTCAAGTTGCAATACGCTCACCTTTCCGGATCAGAGCCGCTCGAAAGCCTCACCGCACGCTTCTTAAACAACCAATCGCAGATGCAGCTGGAAGCCAAGCTGAATTTGGCTTATGCATTTCTACGTCTCGAACTTCAGGAAATTAATTTCAACGGCAAGGTTGTCAACTTAACAAACCTGATGATTCTGTCCATACGGAAATACAAGATCTCTGCACGAGATCTGATGAGTTACAAGGCCATTTATCAGATCCTTGTTATTGCAAACGAATATGCAGCAATACAACAGGATTACCGCTTAATCGAACGCTATGTTAGTCGCAGTAACCAGTTTATTTCAGGGCAGGGGCAAGAAAAGAAAGCACATGTTTTCTATCATATTTCTATCCTGTATTTTCTGGCAAACTATCAGCTTCGGCGCAAGGACTTCGCAGCGAGTAGAGGATACCTTGAAGAAATGAGGTGTTTGATGGAAGCTGATGCTCAATATCATAGTTTGTTTAACCTGCGTTACCAGTTAATTTCTGCCTTAAACCTGTTCTTTACCGGCTTTTCTCATGATGCGATCGCATTACTAGAGGGATCGCTCGCCAGTACTAAGAAGGCAGATAAACCCGAGGAGATTGCAGACCTGCGGATATGTCTCACCATGTGCTTAGCACTGTGTGATAACCGTGCAGCCTTAAAGCAGCTCAGCCTGCTCAGGCAAACAAATGCCTGGTATGAAAAGAAGATGGGTATGATATGGACCATCAGAAAAAACGTAATGGAGATTTTAATTCATGCACAGTTCTCCAACATTGAACTTGCCATTTCCCGATTAGCCAGCTTCAGGCGCAGGTATAAAAAATATCTGATTAATACCTCAGAGCAGCGGGTTTTATTGTTCCTTAAGCTCGTTGAGCAGTATCTAAACAAACCTGATATCGCCTTTGAAGCGCGTTATCGGACCACCGTGTACAGCCTTCCGGGAGATCTTGAAAATAGCGATATCTTCAACCTGAGCTTTATCGCCTGGTTGATCGGGCGCTTGGAGAAGCAGGGTGCTTACGCCGTTGTTCTGAAGCTGATAAAAGATAGAAATCAGAACAAATATGGCTAGTCAATATACAAGATTCTAAGTCATGCCCGGCGTTGAGCATTAAGGGGAATCTTGAAAAACACACCTCGTCTAAATACTTAAGCAGCCAGCCTCTAAAGGTAGATATATCCATAAAAAAAGCCTTTAGAATCATTCTAAAGGCTTTCTTCTTAGTAGCGGGGAGCAGGATCGAACTGCCGACCTCAGGGTTATGAATCCTGCGCTCTAACCATCTGAGCTACCCCGCCGGGTGGTTATTTTTTAAAGAGTTGCAAATATAGAATAAATTACTTTTCTTTAGAAACAAATAAAAAAAAATTGTTCGATTAAATTCAGGAAGAGGGACTTACAATGTCAGAAAAGAAGAAATTTACGTTAGAGTACGAGCTAAAATCGTCACCACGTATCTTATTTAGCTTCATAAGCGAACCAAATGGACTGTCGCAATGGTTTGCAGATGATGTATTGTTCCGGGATCAGGTTTACACATTTAGCTGGGATGGCGAGGTTCAAAAAGCAAAACTGCTTAGCATTAAAGAAAACAGATTGGTAAAGTTTAAGTGGCTGGAAGATGACCCACATTGCTATTTTGAAATGGAAATAGTGCAGGACGAGCTTACCAATGACGTTGCGCTATCCATAACAGACTTTGCAACCGATGAAACCCTAAACGAAAGAACACAGATCTGGGACAACCAGATTCACTATCTTCACAGTGTGATCGGTGCCTGAAATTAATCACCATTGCGTACCTTTGCGTCTTGAAAAAGATTCATATCCTTCTGATTAATGCCTTTGTAAGGCCATTCATCGTCACATTCTTTGTGGTGATGTTTATCTTACTTATGTTTTTTCTATTCAAATACGTCGATGATCTTATCGGCAAGGGCTTCGAATGGTATGTAATACTGGAACTTATGTTCTATGCTTCAGCGGCCCAGGTTGCTATGGCGCTACCCCTCGCTGTATTATTATCATCCATCATGACATTCGGAACGCTGGGTGAGAATTATGAACTCGTGGCCATTAAATCTGCTGGTGTGTCGCTTCAAAAGGCAATGATGCCGCTCTTTGTGGTCATCATCATGCTCTCCGTAAGTGCCTTTCTCTTTTCAGAATATATGCTCCCGAAGACTAACCTTAAGTTTGGATCACTGCTATGGGACATCCGTAATAAAAAGCTTGCATTTCTAATCAAAGAAGGTGTGTTTAACAACAGCATACCTGGATATAGTATTCGTGTAGACAAGAAAACCGATGATGGTCGGCTTGAAGGTATCATGATCTATCAGGCCAATGACAAGAATGATATTGCGAACATCATCATGGCTAAAGAGGGTACCATGAATAAAACCACTGATAATAATACCCTGCTGCTTAAGCTTAAGGATGGTGTACGTTATCAGGAATCACCGGGGCGCAATTCTTACTACAATCCACGTCAGGAACTTTACAGGATCCGCTTTAAACAAACTGACGTTCCATTTGACCTCTCCAGCTTCAAGATGAATAAGACCGATGAAAACAGCTTCAGATCGAACAATGCGATGCTGAACCTTAAAGGGCTTGTGCATAAAAAGGATTCGTTAGGAAAGGAGATGGACAGCCTCAATAAAGCGGCAAAGGAAAATATTGGTGCTTATTACAAGCAGAATAACTATACCAAAGGCTATACGAAGATCAAGATTAAGCCCGTGGTTATCAAAAAAGACATCATCAATAATATCCCGAAATCGGAACGGGCTATGGTCTCTCAAAGTGCGGCTGATATCGCAAATTCCATCTATCAGTCTGCGCAGGTTCGGAAAACCGAGCATCGGGATAAAACGGTAAACCTCATCAAAATTGATATTGAATACTGGAAAAAGTATACCCTGGCGGTGTCCTGTATTCTCCTCTTCTTCATTGGAGCGCCACTCGGTGCGATTATTCGTAAAGGCGGCATGGGACTGCCGGTAGTTATGGCGGTAATCTTCTTCCTGATCTATCACATCATATCCACCGTAGCGGAGAAATCGGCAGTACAAGGTACGCTGGAACCGATTGCCGGTGCTTGGATGGCCATCATCCTGCTGAGTCCACTCGCGGGTTTCCTGACCTATAAAGCTACCGTAGATTCTGCACTGTTTGATGCCGGCTACTACAAAAGCCTTGTGGTTAACCTCTTTAAGCGAAAAAGTAAAACAGCAGAATAGGAACACTGTTGCGCTACTAAGCTGATATTCCATCGGTTAGCAGCGAACTTAAACATCCCTTTCTACACGATAAAAGATGATCCTTCTTCCAGGGATTGATTACGTATCTGTGATATAAATAAAGGGAAAATATCTTTTAAGGTTGTAACTTTGTATAGGTTCTAAATTAGCCTGGTTGGTTATACCGGCTGTAGAACTTTAAAATTCTAACAATGGATATCAAGTTAAATACGATAGAGGAAGCAGTTCAAGACTTAAAAGCTGGTAAAGTAATTATAGTTGTAGATGATGAAGACAGAGAGAATGAAGGTGACTTTGTAACTGCTGCCGCGAATGCCACGCCAGAAGTAATCAATTTTATGGCAACCTACGGCAGGGGCTTAATTTGTGCTACATTAACTGAAGAGCGTTGCGATGAGCTGAACCTTGAACTTATGGTTGGCAAAAACACCGCCGCTTACGAAACAAACTTTACCGTATCTGTTGATTTAATTGGCCATGGCTGTACAACAGGTATTTCGGCCTCCGACCGTTCAAAAACAATCAAAGCATTAATCAATCCGAATACCGATCCTAAGGAACTAGGCAGACCAGGTCACATTTTTCCTTTAAGGGCTAAAGATGGTGGCGTACTGCGTCGTTCAGGACACACCGAGGCTTCTGTAGACCTGGCCAGGCTAGCGGGGATGGAACCTGCAGGCGTACTCGTAGAGATCATGAAGGATGATGGTGAAATGGCCCGCCTTCCCGATCTGATGAAGATTGCAGAACAGCACCAGTTGAAGATCATAGCGATTAAAGACTTGATCACCTACCGTCTTTCTAAAGAAAGCATGGTTATTCCGGAGGTTACAGTAAACCTGCCAACGGCTTACGGTGATTTCAAGATGACGGCCTATACCCAGATCGACAACAATGCCACGCACCTTGCATTAAACAAAGGTACCTGGGCAGAAGATGAGCCGGTATTGGTTCGTGTACATAGTTCATGTATGACCGGTGATATTTTCGGCTCATGCAGATGTGACTGCGGTCCACAATTGCAAAAAGCCATGCAGATGATTGAGCAGGAGGGTAAAGGGCTTATTGTTTATATGAATCAGGAAGGTCGTGGTATCGGGCTTGTAAATAAGCTTAGGTCATACAACCTGCAGGACGCTGGTTTCGATACCGTTGAGGCAAACATTAAACTAGGCTTTAAAGGTGATGAACGTGACTACGGCGTGGGTGCGCAGATCTTGCGAGCACAGGGTGTTACTAAAATGCGTTTAATGTCTAATAATCCAACCAAACGTGCAGGCTTACTTGGTTACGGGTTGGAGATTGTCGAAAATATTCCTATTGAGATCCAGAGCAACGTACATAACGAGCAATATCTTCTAACTAAAAGAGATAAAATGGGTCACCATATTATGAAAGGCTAAAGCTATTTTTTCTTTTGTCTATCTTCAAGAACAGCCTCTTTATTAAGGGGCTGTTCTCGTTTAGGGATCTCCCGTTCTGTATTCTTTATGCCATTACCGGCATTCGCCTGAACTTGTTTTTGTTCCTTCTCCCGTGCAGCCTTTTCTCTCTCTTGCTGCGCCTTTTTCTCCGCGGCTTCTTTCTCTGCAGCTTCCTGTGCGGCCCTGCGCTGTTGATTGCGCCTGAACTCCCCGGTAATCTTTTGCATGAACTCCTTGAAGGAATCAAACTGCTGCGTGTAAATTAAACCCAGGGACGTAACATTGTTATTCTGGTTTAAAGTAGCACTACTGAATACACTTTGTTGCGTTGGTGGCTTGTTCGCCAGCTTTCCGACCAATGAGCCGTCCTTACGGATCAAAGCTAAAACCTCAACCTCACCACCCACGTTGTCTTTCGAAAAGCCAATCAGTGCAAGGTCATTGTTACTGCGCTTGTCAACAATCCCCGCATTTAACACAATGCGGTCGTTGAAGAATTTGAAAGAAGCATTGGCTTCACTCAACGATCTGATGTTGATATCTACGAAGTCAAGGTTTAAAGACGATAATACGTTGTTAAACTGGTTGAAGAGCAATTCCGTAGCCGTACTGGTTACCCCTGAGGTCAATTGTTCGCCAAGATCGGCACCAGAACCCGGGGCAAAGCTCCGCCTGATGATCAAACTTAAGGCCTGCAGGTTCATGTTGTTCATGTCGTTGAAGTAGGCCTGGAAGTCTTCCTTGATACCGGGATCGGAGGGAAAGAAGATGTCCAGCTTAATATCCGGTTTCAACAGAAGGCCAGACAAGCCCATCTCTACTTCTGTAAGTACACGGTCGTTGCCGCCGGTCTTCGCCGTCCGGTTGGCGGCCTTATAAAGATCGTTCAAGCTAGCACGCAGTGCATATATCGCCTTTAACTGGATCTGCGCATTCAGCGGATTTCCTGTCCAGCGAATACTTCCGCCTTGCCTGATCGTAAACTTTTTGTTGATTACCTCCTGCGCGGTGAAATCAAAATTTCCAGACTCAATGATGTAATCTCCAGACATCTCAAAGTCACCGAAACTGTTAATTTCCAGGTTCAGATCGGCATTACCTCTTCCGCTCAGGTTACCGAGCGTCGTAAAGATATTTGCGGTAGTGCTGGGATCAATGGAGAGCTTAAAACTCATCGTCAAACCTTCAAAGGTCGTAGGCTTTTTCACCAGCTTAGCCGTGTCTTTTGGCACAAAGGTGATGAAGTCTTTACTGGTCACCGTCTCGGAGCTGTTTAGCGGCAGGTTGAATATTGTGCCCTTTTCTGCCTTGGCATCAATGCCGATGAACATCTGGTTGGTAGGTCCTTTAAACCTGAAACTGCCCGACGCAAATGCTTGTCCGAAATACAGCGGATTGTCTTTTGCAGTGGTATTCAGTGCCATGAAGTTCTGCGCATCGATATCAATGTTAAGCTCAGGATTGTTGATGTTATTCAGGTTCACGGAACCATTTGCGGTTGCAATATTTCCATTGACGTCCTTAAGCCGGAGATCATCCACCCGGACGACGCTGTTCTCCACCTCTATAGACTGCGAAATCGTATAAGCCGTTTTCAGGTAATTCACCGTAAGCTGCCCTTGATCAAGGGTAATTGTACCATCAATCTGCGGTTGGTTGAAGGAGCCCCGCACCTTTATGTCTGAAGATATCATACCCTTCAGGTTAGAGACCAGGCTTTTCACAAACGGCTCCAGCACGGCAAGCTTACTTTTATTCATGACCACATCAAGCGCAATCTGCTTTTCCGCCAGGTCAAGCTGTCCGTCAAGTTTGAAGGTTTCCGAGTCATCGGTTAGGATCCTGGTGTAAATGTTCGCTGCTTTTTTCGATGCGTCAAACGAGGAGGTATCTACCAGGCTTCCGATGTAAGTTTCATTGAACATCAGTGAGTCAATCCTGAGACTATCGTTGATCTTCGGTGAAGACAATAGCGTCGAGAGCCTCGTTTCACCATTGGCCTTCCCGTACAGCTTTATACCCAATGTTTTTACAAAGGGATTAAGAGTTGCAAGGCTGAAGTTTCTTAAACCAAGCTTTAGCATATCTGCGGGATCTTTGGAGAGGGCCCCGTCTATGGTTAACAGCTGACTGCCGTTGGTAAGTTCAAAGTTCCTAATGGCTGTTTTTCCGTCACCAAAGTTAATCCGCACCTTCTCCTCAATTTTCCAATCTTCATTGTTGATGATTACCAGAGAAGGGAGGATACTGATGCGCGCCGTAGTGTCGCCGGCAAATTCAACCAGACCGTTCAAATCCAGCTGATTCGCATCATCTGAATTTGACAGCTTCACGTTCAGTGCAAGACTATCATTTCTAAGTACGTTAGAGATGTTGACATTTTTGATGTACAGACTGTCGTTAAGGTCAACGCGGTCTGAGGTGATGATGGCCTGCAGTGCATTAGGCGTGGTATTCTCATCCAGAATGAGGTTGTTTACGGTTACACCCTGATACTTGATCTTGCGTACGAAGCCATTCAGGGTAGCTATATTAGCCTTGGAATTGAAGTTCCCAACAAGTACCGCCTGGTCTTCAATCTCCAGTCCGGGAGCAACAAGCTCCGCAATTGGCTCAAAACGCTTCACCATCAGATTGAAGGCAAAGATTTGATCGTTATACTTAGTGGATGATGTTTTTAGCGATGGTATGTAGGTCTTGGCGAGCGCCTGATAGTATGCCGGAATGGAGTTCAGGTCATACTGCCCTTTGATACTTGCATCGAAGATGTCCGAACGTATGGCAAGCGTCCTGTCTGTGCCCAAGCCGCTGGCATTCAGCTCCAGGGAGTCTACGTTGTACACACCTTTGGGATTGGTCAACTTAATGCTTGAGATCAGTAGATTGCCTTGAATGTTGTTAAGGTCATTTCCACTGAAATTAGTCGAAAAGACCGCATCCACCTTCAAAGAATCCTTAATGAGCTTTATTGATTTTAGTTTCGCTTCTTTCAACGTCGCATTGAAATTAAACACCGGGAGTTTAGGGTTAAGATCCACAGTGCCGTCAAATGCCAGTTTTATATTCTTGTCATTTAACCTTAGTTGTCCATCAAACAGCTTTTTCTCGAAGGTTCCATTCACCACTGCATTCCTGAAGCGGTACTTATTAAAATCAATGTAACTGATCTTACCATTGATCTTCTCTTTCAGATGTTCAATATCGGTACCTACACCTTCAATATTCACGGAGGCTGTTACCCGTCCAAGCGATCCTTCATGTAGTAGCTCACCAAGGTTAAAATCATAGCTTTTTACATTTCCTGAATAGGAGGGAATGCCCTGACGGCTGATCTTCATGTTCACGTCAGAAACAAGCCGCCCGAGTTTAGTCTTAAACTCTCCAAAAGCAATAAAATCGTTCTGAAAGCCGGTGAAGCGTCCGTTGAAGTTCACATTACCAAACTTGGTCACGATCGCTGGAATGACCTTTACGGATTTGCCCGTCGTCTTGCTAAACAGTTCATCAAGATCCTTTTTGTTCGTACCCAGCATATCTACTTTCAGGTCCATGTAGGTATCGTTCAGGTAGGGTAATCCTTTAACCACAAAGTCGCCCTTAATGTAGGTCGCCTTGCCTGCCTTCACAGACAGTCCTTTTGCATTCAGGTTCTTTACCAAGCCATCAATTTTTCCGTCAATATCAAGCCTTAGGCTCATTTCCGAAAGTTGCGGCGCAAAAAAAGCAACATCTTTGGCAGAAAGGTGACTGTCCTTGAAGTTCGCTTTCATCCGAACCTTGTTGATGTAATCATTAAAGTCGTTGAAACTGCTGAACTTCATCCGGAAGTAGTCGCGAAGCCTGCTTTCGTTTGTGACCAGTAACAGCTTTTGTAATTCAATCTGGTTGCTGTCAATGGTAGTAAAGGCGCTCAGGTTTTTAAGGTAAAAGCCGCTCTTTTCGCGAAAGGTGAGGTTTTTAATGTCTGCCTGCAGCAAGTGATCTGTGGTATTCAGCTTTTCGAATATGCCGTTCAGTGCTGATAGGTGTACATCATCGAAGTTCACCCCATTCACCTTAGTCAGTGATTTCTGATTTACATAACGAAAATTAACGTTGTTGAGGATCACCCGGCCAAAGGTGATCTTGTATGGTGCTTTCTTTTTCTTTTGAGGAACCGTAGGCTTTGCACCTGAATCAAAATAATCTATAATGAAATCCAGGTTTGTCTTGCCACTTTTATACTGCTTCAGGTAGATGATCCCATCGTTAAGCTGTATGGTATTTATATCCACAATACGCCGTTTCAGGGAAAGCTGGTTCATGTCGACCATGAATTTAGGCATGTTCAGCAAGGTGTCTTTCTCCTGATCCAGGACGACAAGATTTTCGAGCACTACAGATTTGAAAGGCTTTAAATATAATCCGCTGACTGAAATCGTTGTTTGCAGCTCCGTAGAGAGGTACGCTGCTGCTTTTTTAGCAACAAACGTTTGTACCGGTTTAAACTGCAGGGAGAATAACAGTACAGCAACCAACAGTAAAACCGATGCAACCAGCCAAAGAATTATTTTTAATAGTTTTTTGATATTTTTGTAGCTTAATAAATAAAAATCGTGTCTATAATTCTTGCTATCGAGTCTTCGTGTGACGAAACTTCCGTTGCCGTCTGTAACAACGGTAAAATTACGTCCAATGTTATAGCAAACCAAACAATTCACCAAAATTATGGCGGTGTGATCCCCGAGCTTGCATCGAGGGTTCACCAGCAAAATATCGTGCCAGTGATACATCAGGCATTAGCCGATGCAAAGGTGGACAAGAAAGATATTGATGCTGTCGCTTTCACCCAAGGACCTGGTTTACTGGGCGCTTTATTGGTGGGTGTTTCTTTTGCAAAGTCTTTTGCACTTGCATTAAATGTGCCATTGATTTCTGTGAACCATATGCAGGCGCATATCCTCGCACATTTCATTGATGATCCTAAACCAGCTTTCCCTTTCCTGTGCCTTACCGTCTCTGGTGGACATACCCAGATTGTACTGGTGAAGGATTATTTTGATATGGAAATTGTTGGGGAAACCCTCGATGATGCCGCAGGTGAGGCTTTTGATAAAACGGCCAAAATTCTGAACCTGCCATATCCCGGTGGACCGCTCATCGACAAGCATGCGAAGCAGGGAAATCCATTAGCCTATAAGTTTCCTGTTCCGCAGATCAAAGATCTGGACTACAGCTTTAGCGGCTTTAAAACCGCTATTTTATACTTCATCCGCGACAATGTGCAGCTAAACCCAAATTTCATTCCGGAGCATCTGGATGATATCTGTGCATCTGTACAGCATAGCATTGTGAACATCCTGCTGGCCAAACTTAAAAAGGCAGCATTACAATATGGTATAAAGGATATTGCTATTGCCGGCGGGGTGTCTGCCAATTCCGGGTTGCGTACCGCATTGAAGCAAATGGAAGCGGATTTGGGCTGGAGAACCTACATCCCGCAATTTCAATATTGTACAGATAATGCCGGCATGATCGCCATGGCAGCACACTTCAAGTACCTGCAACAGGATTTCGTGGGGCAAGATGTAGCACCATTATCCAGGATGCCATTTTAAACGAATACTTACCGCAATAAAAAACGGCCTGTGTACAAACACAGGCCGTTTTTCATTCATGTACTTTTGAAGTATAAAGCTTTTGAAAGCTGCTCTACCTCAAGCCTAAGGCTCTTAATGATTATTCTTTTTCTTCCAGTTTTTCACCGGTTACTTCTTCTCTGATCTTTGTTTCAATCTCATCAGACAACTCAGGGTTATCTAAAAGCAGTTGTTTAACCGCATCACGGCCTTGTCCAAGTTTGGTATCGCCATAAGAGAACCATGAACCAGCTTTCTTGATGATGTTGAAATCTACCCCAAGGTCAATGATTTCACCAACTTTAGAAATACCCTGGTTGAACATGATGTCAAATTCTGCAATACGGAAAGGAGGCGCAACCTTGTTCTTCACGATCTTAACTTTGATCCTGTTACCAGATACCTCGTCAGAGTCTTTAATCTGGGAAGTTCTGCGGATATCAAGACGTACAGAAGCATAGAATTTCAAGGCATTACCGCCAGTAGTAGTTTCCGGGTTACCGAACATCACACCAATCTTTTCACGCAATTGGTTGATGAAGATACAGCAGCAGCCAGTCTTTGCGATTGTACCGGTCAGCTTACGTAATGCCTGTGACATTAAACGTGCCTGCAGACCCATTTTGGAATCACCCATCTCACCTTCAATCTCCGCTTTTGGTACCAATGCCGCCACCGAGTCAATAACGATCACGTCTATTGCACCCGAGCGAATCAGGTTATCAGCAATTTCAAGGGCTTGTTCACCGTTGTCAGGCTGTGAAATCAAAAGGTTCTCTACGTCTACACCAAGTTTCTTAGCGTAGAATTTATCAAAAGCATGCTCCGCATCAATAAATGCAGCAACACCGCCTTTTTTCTGTGCTTCGGCAATGATGTGTGTGGCCAAAGTAGTCTTACCGGAAGACTCCGGACCATATATCTCAATCACACGGCCTTTAGGAACGCCACCTATACCTAGTGCAATATCCAAACTAATGGAACCTGTTGAAATAGATTCAACAGCCTCTATAGCGGCATCGCCTAGTTTCATTACAGTTCCTTTTCCATAAGATTTCTCCAACTTATCCAGGGTAAGCTGTAATGCTTTTAATTTTTCTGCGTTTGGGTTCATATTGTTAAATTCTTCAGGTAAATATATAATATCTCTTCGCTAATGAAATATTTGTTCAGCTTGTTTGTGCTAATTACTTTAGCAAAAATACAATTTATTTTGATAATTAAAAACCTTTGATGCTTAAATAATTATATATTTTCGATATCTAAACTAATCTTTTTAGTCGATTTTGTGATACGTTCGAAATAACGGCACATGTGCGTAATCTCACAGATACTACATTTCGGCGACCTGGCTACGCATACATACCTTCCGTGCAGGATCAGCCAGTGGTGCGCAATGTAAATTAAGGCTTCAGGCAGGTTCTTAACCAGGTCTTTCTCCACAGCAAGTACTGTTTTCCCGTTGGTTAAACCAATACGCCTTGATACCCTGAACACATGTGTGTCTACAGCCATGGCTGGTGCATTATAAACTACCGAGGCAATTACATTGGCGGTTTTACGACCAACACCTGGCAGCTTCTGCAATTCCTTAACGTCCGAAGGTACCTGGTTATTAAAATCATTCACCAGCATCCTGGCCATGCCTACAAGGTGTTTTGCCTTATTGTTTGGATAGCTCACACTACGGATGTAATCAAAAACAATGTCGGGTGTTACATCAGCAAGTGCCCTTGCATCGGGGAAGCGCTGAAAGAGGGCAGGGGTAACCTGGTTTATGCGTTTGTCGGTACACTGTGCCGACAGGATCACCGCCACCAGCAACTGATAAGGATTGTTGTAATGAAGTTCGGTCTCGGCGTCAGGTTGCTTCGCAGAAAAATGCGTCACAAACTCCTGATACCTTTCTTTTTTAAGCATACACAAATATAGATCACCAGCAACAAGGATCAGTGGCCAGTTTTGAAAATTACCCTTGCTAAACAAAAAAAGCTGCCTTCAGGGCAGCTTCAGTACTTACAGGCTTGTCTTAGAATAAGCCAGAATGCGCTCAATCAATTCTTCGGATGGTGTGTAGTACAACCTGTCCAGCTCCGGCTTGAGACTTTCATAAATCTTCACATCGTTTTCATCCATGTGCTGTGCTTTACAAGCTTCCTGTGATTGATGTAAAAGGTTTACACAATTAGTTGAAGTAAAGGTTTTTATCATAAGCATTAAATTGTTTTAAGTTTTATATCCAAAACGAAACAAGTCAACATTTATTTTACACCTAGTATTAAAAAAATGTGTAATTATGATTTAGCTTACTTCCTTAACCTTCATCATTTTTCTAAGGTTGCTCAGGGCATATCTCATCCTGCCCAGTGCCGTGTTAATGCTTACTTCGGTAAGGTCTGCAATTTCCTTAAAACTCAGGTCTGCATAGTGTCGCATGATCAGCACTTCCTTCTGCTCATCTGGCAGCAGGTGGATCATCGCACGCAGATCTGAATGTGTCTGTTCGCGAAGTAAACGATCTTCAGCACTCTCCTCATTGATCTGCAGCAGACCTAAAATGTCTGTGCCATCCGAGCTGGTGATCACCGGAGTACGTTTTTCTTTTCTGAAATAATCTATTACAAGGTTATGCGCAATACGCAATACCCATGGCAAGAATTTGCCTTCTTCATTGTAACGACCGGAACGAAGTGTATTTATAACCTTAATGAAGGTATCCTGGAAGATATCTTCCGCCAGATATTGGTCCTTTACCAGTAAATAAATTGATGTATATATTTTGGTTTTGTGTCTTCGTAAAAGTTCCTCCAACACTGATTCATCACCGTTAAGGTATAACTTCACTAAATCCTGGTCACTGTTTAACTGTAACTTCATAGGAGCTTCCATACTAAATTCCTTGCTTTTGCTGAAAAATATTTAGTAGAGTTTTCTTCTATAGCGCTTCTCCTTATTGGGGTTTAAGATGGGTTTCGAATTATTGTGTTATTCTTTTCAAAAGAAGCATTTTTTTTCCACAATAAAGCCAAAGAAGTGTTAAAAAAAACAAATTGTGAATTTCAGGCCAGTTTATTGCGGCAGGGCAAAAAACTTAAATTAAGTTAATTGGGTTATATTTGCAATAATCCAGGGATAGATAAATGAGTAAAGAACTAGAGAAAGATCCGCATAGAAACATTATCATAAAAGGGGCCAGGGTTCACAACCTTAAAAATATTGATGTTGCCATCCCCAAAAACAAACTTGTTGTGATCACTGGAATGTCCGGATCTGGTAAATCATCACTGGCATTCGACACACTTTATGCCGAAGGTCAACGCCGGTACGTAGAGAGCCTTTCATCCTATGCCCGCCAGTTTATGGGCCGTATGAATAAACCTGATGTGGATTACATCAAAGGTATTGCACCGGCAATTGCCATTGAGCAAAAAGTAATCACCTCCAATCCACGCTCCACCGTTGGTACTTCCACTGAAATATACGACTACCTGAAACTGCTCTTCTCCAGAATAGGGAAGACCTATTCACCGGTTTCAGGCGAGATTGTAAGAAAAGATACGGTATCTACCGTTGTCGATTTTATTATTAAGCTGGGCAATGATGCGGTAGTCACCGTCTTCTGTCCGCTCCACCCGCATAATAACCGTTCGGTAAAAGAAGAGCTGGCCGTGCTCCTGCAAAAAGGATTCCTGCGCGTTTACCTGAAAGATAAGCTATACAAGATCGAAGCCATCCTTGAGGATGAAAGCTTCAAGGATTATGAGCTTATGGACGCAGATACGGTGAAGATCCTCATTGACCGTATCGTGGTAAACGATGATGATGAAACCGTAAGCCGCATTGCAGATTCGGTACAGACTGCCTTTTTTGAGGGTAAGGGCGACTGCTACGTTGAGCATGAAGCTAAAGTAAATCACTTCTGCGACCGCTTTGAGCTTGACGGAATACGGTTTGAGGAACCAACACCAAACTTTTTCAGCTTCAACAACCCTTACGGCGCCTGCAAACGCTGCGAAGGCTACGGGAATGTAATTGGTATTGATGAGGACCTGGTTGTTCCTGACAAAAGCAAGAGCGTGTATGACAACGCGATTGCGCCCTGGAGAGGTGAAAAGATGCGCGAATGGCTCAATAAGCTTATTCAGCATGCTGATAAATTTAATTTTCCAATACACCGCTCTTACAGCGAGCTTACTGAAAAGCAACAGCAGCTGCTCTGGACGGGTAATAAATATTTTGAAGGCCTCGACGCTTTCTTTAAGGAACTGGAATCGCATACCTATAAAATACAGTACCGCGTAATGCTTTCGCGTTACCGCGGAAAAACCATATGCCCGGATTGTAAAGGCACAAGGCTGAGAAAAGATGCCTCCTATGTTAAAATCGGAGGTAAGTCAATCCTTGACGTGGTTTTGATGCCACTCTCTACCATTCAGGCTTTCTTTGACAAGCTTGAACTTTCTGAAACAGACAAGAAGATCTCTAAAAGGATCCTCTCGGAGATTGTAAACCGGGTGTTATACCTTAACAATGTCGGCCTCGGTTATCTCACCCTGAACCGTCTGTCAAATACCTTATCTGGTGGGGAGTCGCAGCGTATCAATTTAGCCACTTCACTCGGCAGTAGCCTGGTCGGCTCTATTTATGTGCTTGATGAACCGAGCATCGGTTTGCACCCACGTGATACCAACAAACTCATCGAAGTACTGCTTTCACTCCGCAACGTAGGTAATACCGTGCTGGTTGTGGAACATGAAGAGGAAATGATGAAAGCTGCAGACCACATCATCGATATCGGTCCTGAAGCCGGTACGCATGGTGGTAATCTGGTGTTCAGCGGTACCTACAGCCAGATCATCAAAGACAAGAAGAGCCTTACCGGCAAATACCTCTCGGGTGCAGAACGGATCGCCGTGCCAACAATGCGCCGTAAATGGCAGGATCACATCCTCATCAAAGGTGCCAGAGAGAATAACCTTAAAAGCATCGACGTGAAGTTCCCGCTTGGCATCTTTACTGTTGTTAGCGGCGTTTCAGGATCAGGAAAGACCAGTTTGGTTAAAAAGATCCTGTACCCTGCATTGCAAAAAGCCATCGGCAACTACGCCGGTGAGCAGACCGGTGCTTATGATGGAATTTTTGGAAACACAGACCTGGTAAGCCAGGTAGAGCTGGTGGATCAGAATCCTATTGGCCGTTCTTCAAGATCAAACCCGGTTACCTATGTGAAGGCCTGGGACGATATACGAAGCTTATTTGCAGCCTTGCCCGCTTCTAAAGCTGCCGGGCTCAAGCCTGCGGCATACTCTTTCAACGTGGAGGGCGGCCGTTGCGATGTATGTATGGGCGAGGGCGAAGTGAAGATCGAAATGCAGTTTATGGCTGATATCTTCCTGCCATGTGAAGCATGTGGCGGACGAAGGTTCAAGCAGCAGGTGCTCGATATAACGTATAAAGACAAAAACGTTTCTGAGATACTAGACTTCACTATAGATGAAGCACTGGAGTTCTTTAAGGATGAACAAAAGATCATTAACAAACTTCAGCCGCTGGTAGATGTGGGACTCGGCTATGTGCACCTCGGACAATCCTCAAACACGCTTTCCGGTGGTGAAGCGCAGCGGATCAAGCTTGCATCCTTCCTGATCAAAGGAAATAATGCCAGCAAGACCATGTTCATTTTCGATGAGCCGACTACCGGCTTGCATTTCCATGATATCAAAAAGCTACTTGTAGCCTTGAATACGCTTATTGAGCAAGGGAACACCATCTTAGTGATCGAGCACAATATGGACATGATCAAGTGTGCCGACTGGGTGATTGACATCGGTCCGGAAGGCGGTGATCAGGGTGGTAAACTGGTCTACGAAGGCACACCAGAGGGATTGGTGAAGCAAAAGGGATCCTACACTGGTAAGTATCTGGCCGAGCATCTGAAATAATTGTATCTTCGGCGATGCTTGTTTTAACGCTATTATTAGGTATAATCTGCAATGCTGTAGGTTACATTCCTCCGGGAAATATCAATCTTACTGCTGCGCAGATTACATTAAACAGGGGCTTAAAACAAGCGTACTACTTCATAATTTCCTTCTCCATTGTGGAGATGCTGTTCACCTTCGTGATCATGCGCTTCGTGGAATGGTTCGCGAGCAGTATACAGCTCGACCGGCTTATTGATATTGCCATGATCGTGGTGTTCCTGGTGCTTGGTTTCATTACCTGGCGCTCCAGAAAGGAAATGCCGAAAACAGATACTTCTAAAAAAGACAGCGTACGTTACGGTATTTTGCTGGGCATTTTAAATCCCATGCAAGTACCTTACTGGTTATTCTTAGGTACCTACCTGATCTCGCATAAATGGATCGACACCGGAACGCTTGCCTTAAGCATGTTCAGCATTGGCTCGGGAATAGGTGCGGGGATCGTACTATACGGCTTTGCCAGGTTTGCAAAATACATCCAGGAGAAATTCACGCTAAGCAGCTATGTCATTAATAAAAGCATCGCCATCCTGTTCTTTGCACTTTCAGCATACCACCTGGTAAAAGTGGTTTACGAGCAGGTCATTAAATCTTAACTATTTATTCTTGAGGAACTCGAGGTTCCAGATCTTCTCCGCGCGGCGTCCAATCACCCAGAACGAAGCGGCAAGCACACAGAAGAACAAAGCCTTGTGCCAGGTATCCCAGAAGTATTCAAAATAGCGCGTGTAAAGATTCAAAAAGAGAAAGGTGATACCGAACTCACGGGCAATATCATCGCGATACTTCAAGCCTGCAAAAATACTAATCGCACAGGCGGCAGCCGAGATGATGGCCCAGTAGAACATATCCAGCTGTCGCACGGCTGCCCATTCATCCAGGTCGCCATAGTTCCCGAATACAGACAACAACCATAATGATACAAAAAGATAGATCATGCCGCAGATGTAGGTTGTTGGCTGGAAGAACTTAAAAGCACTGTACTTGCGTAACAACAAAGCGGCAGCGGTAAGCACCAGTCCGAATGCAACAAAGCGCAGGGGATAGTTCATGCCCGCAAAATACATGTCCCAGCGGGAGAGGTACCCTGTTTCTGTACCGTACCAGGCACCAAGGGATATCAGCACGAAAATCCAGATCAGGCGCGACTTAAACACAAATGCCAGCACACCATAAACAAAGACGGAAAATAAGATCAGCAAAGGATAGTTGGCGTTCCCGTGGCCAAGACTTTTGCCTAAATACGCGATGGCATTCGCCGTAAGCATCACCGCAGAGAACACCATGGCGTCATTGCTGAACACCTGCGTATTATGGGTTTTCTTTCGTTGGAAACTGTAATAGTACAGCACACCAGCAGCAGCGCCAGAAAGCAAGGCAATCAGAATATCGGGCGTGTCATAGAGTTTAGCAAGGTAAGTGAGGATATCTTTATCTATGAGCAGTGCACCAAGGGAGATCACGCCACAGGCCATGGCAATCCAAAAGGAATATTGAGCCAGCCGTCGCCAGTCGAAAGACTTGCTTTCATAGCTGTTCTTCAAACGATTAACATCAGCTTCAGTCAGCAGCTGTTCTGCTTTCCAATGTTCGAGCATTTCGTCAAGGAAATCGCTTTTCTCCTGGTCTATTTTCATTCCTGGTATTTTATTACTTCAGCAGTTCCGGAATCTTTTTGTGATTACCAACAATCCAGACAATATCCTCATTTTCAAAAACGAGGTTGGAGTCCGGATTAAGGATCCTGTTGCCTTTTCTTTCGATGCCCACAACCAGACCCTGTGATTTCTCCCGAATACCGGAATCACGGATGCTCTGCTTATAGATCGGCGATTGGCTGTTGATTACAACCTTTTGTAGTGTCATTTCGTTTTTAGGGAAGTCAATTTCTTCATTAGTCTCCGCCTGGCCTTCAAACAGCGGTTTTACGGAAGCGAGCTGGTCATCACTACCAATGATCAGCACCTTGTCGTGGGGATAAAGCCGTTCATCACGGCTGGGCGTCGGAATCATTCGTTTCCCCCTTTCAATCAGCGCTATGTTGATTCCGTACTTTTCACGTACGGCAAGATCAACCAGGGTTTTACCCACCAGTACCGAATCGGGAGATACGATCAGCTCAGTAAGGTGGGTATCCCAGGGTAGGATCTCTGGCTGCGCATGTTGTGCCTGCCGCGCATTCAAATTCCCTAAAAAGCGATTTTCCAGTCTGTCGTAAAAGCCCTGCAGTTTTCTGGAGAAGATAAAGATACCAGTGACAATAATGGCCATACCGGTTAACGTCGCGACCAATGTATCATAAAACTGGAAGATCAGAAAGGCAACGAAGAAAGTTCCGAGTGCAATCCTTAGCGCCTCCAATGCAATTAGGGGTCCGCGGGTGTACTTTTTATTCAGCCATAGATGCGAATAGGCGTTTCGCTGCATCCTCCTGATGGAGAGTGCCCATAGAAATGGCGCCATCAATATGAGTGTTAAAATCAGGCTTATGATGATGCCGCGGTCACCATTAATAATGTGCGCTGTAATAAAAGGCTGCAGGTACTTTGCACCCAGGAAAACAAGTGCAACCAGGATCACGGAGTGGATCACTGTATTTGTGGTGTATGCGCGTAACAGGATCTTCCAGTCGCTCAGCGTAGTGATACCTGCAGTAGAACTGCTGTAGCGTTGTATGCCCGCCACCCACTTTTTAGGTAGCGTACGTTCCAGGAACAGGTAGAAGGGCTCGGAAGCTTTGATCAGGTATGGTGTGGTAAACGTTGTAATTGCAGACACCGCTACAGCGATGGGGTAGAGGAAGTCGCTGGTTACCTTTAAAGATAGACCAAGGGTAGCAATAATAAAGGAAAATTCGCCGATCTGCGCAAGACTCATACCTGTTTGTACTGCGGTTTTCAGGGGCTGACCGGAAATTAATGCGCCCAGGCCAGAGCTGAGAAACTTTCCAAGTACAGTCGCCAGGGTGATGATCAGGATCGGCACAGCATAGTCGACCAAAATGCTTGGATCGATCAGCATACCTACGGAGACAAAGAAAATCGCGGCAAACAGATCTTTCACGGATTTCGTAAGATGCTCAATGTGCTCGGCCTGGGTCGTCTCTGCCAGAATAGAGCCCATGATAAAGGCACCAAGTGCTGCGGAGAAACCGACCTTTACTGCCAGTAGTACCATCAGCAGACATAAGGCAATGGAAACAATAAGCATGGTCTCATCATTCATCAGTTTCCTGGTTTTCTTTAGGAAAGTTGGGATGAGAAATATTCCGGCGATAAACCATAGCACAAGGAAAAAGCAGAGCTTCAGGATGGAAGTAAGCATTTCCACACCAGCAAATTGCTGACTTACAGCAAGGGTGGACAGCAAAACCAAAAGGAGGATAGCCACCAGATCTTCAACGATCAGTACACCGAAAACCAGTCCGGCAAACTTCTTATGTTTAACGTTAAGCTCTTCAAAAGCCCTGATGATAATGGTTGTGGATGAAACAGAAAGTATGCCGCCCAGAAAGATGGAGTCCATGGTAGACCAGCCCATAACCAGTCCGGCAGAAAAACCGATGAGCAGCATGGAGACGACCTCAACCACTGCCGTGACAGATGCGGATCCACCAACTTTTACCAGCTTCTTGAAACTGAATTCTAGGCCCAGGCTAAAAAGCAGGAATATTACACCTATCTCTGCCCAGATGTGGATGCTTTCATTATCTGTAACGGTGGGAATGAACTCGATATGCGGTCCAACCAGCAAGCCTGCCAGAATGTAGCCGAGGACAAGCGGTTGCCTGATCTTTTTAAATAATAGCGTGGTTATACCCGCAGCTGCAAGGATTAAAGCAAGGTCAATGATTAATACAGGGAGATGGCTCATAAATGAATGCAGTTTGGCCTAATATAAGCAAAAAGCAGCCTTATTTGAAGCGAAACAGCGTCCCTTGACCTTAATTCGACATTTTACTGAAATATGCCAGGGTGTCCTCTTTGTCCTGTTGCAGTTGAATTTTCAACGCTTCCAGACCGGTAAACTTCACATCATGCCGCAGAAATTCCATGAAGGTCATGGTGATATCCTGACCGTAAATCTCCTGATTAAAATCAAAGATATTTACTTCAATATTGCGGGTCATGCCGTTTATTGTTGGCCGCTGACCAATATAGGCCATACCTTTGAAAGTACCTTCAACCAGATCTACGGTTACTGCATAGATCCCATCAGAAGGAATGAGTTTATAGCTTTCTTCAACGAAAATATTGGCGGTAGGGAAGCCAATGGTGCGGCCGATCTTGTCGCCTTTAATCACCCGTCCACGAATGCTGAAGTTGTAACCAAGATAGGTCGCTGCAAGGGCAACATCACCACTTAACAATGCTTTGCGAATTTGCGTGGATGATACCGCAACGTCCTGAATATCCTGTTCCGGAATCTCTTCTACATCGAAGCCCTGTACCTTGCCGGCAGCAATAAGGTCAGTCATACAGCCTTTACGATCTTTACCAAAATGGTGATCATAACCTACAATGATGTGTTTGATGCCGATGGTGCCCACCAGAACGTCATTGATGTACTCATCCGGACTAAGGTTGGAGAAATCCCTGGTAAATGGTGTGATGATCAGGTGATCTACGCCAAGTTCCTTCAAAATGGCAGCCTTTTCGGCGATGGTGTTGATCATCTTCAGGTCCTGATTCTCGGGATCGATGATCAGTCGCGGATGTGGAAAGAAGGTGAGTATTACCGACGCGCCATTGGTGCTGCGTGCCTTTTCCACCAACCGGCTAATGATCTTACGATGGCCATAATGGACCCCGTCAAATGTGCCGATGGTTGCAACAGCATTATCCAGTTTCTTGAATTCCGATAAGTGATGATAAATTTTCAAAGCTCGATGTTTAATGTAAGGCATGTTTCTTAACTACACCACCTTTGAGGTCTGCAATTTGTTGCTGTACCACAAAAGCATCAGCATCTATTTGTCTGATGGCGGTTTGCAGTTTGCTCATCTCAATTTTCGTGACAATCGTATACAGAATATCAATATCTTTCTTAATTCCATAACCGCCTTCACCCTTGTAAATGGTTACGCCCCGTTTCATGTCTTTGATAATGAAAGCTTTAATCTCTTCGTTTTTATCGGAGATGATGGTTACACCGGTATATTGTTCAATGCCATTGACAATATAGTCGACGGTATTAGAAGCTGACAAATACGTAAGAATGGCATACAGCGCCGTTTCGATGTTCAGAAATAAGGCCGCTACGCAGAAAATCATGATGTTAAGCACCAGGATGATATTACCCACGGTAAGCACGCTTTTCCTGCTGATATATAAGGCCAGAACTTCTGTGCCATCGATCACACAACCGCCACGCATAGCCAGTCCGATACCGCCGCCCAGGAATAAGCCACCGAAGAACGCAATGAGCAGCTTATCGTGTGTTATGGGCTCAAAGGGAACTACGACCAGCATCACAGCCAGCAGGATAATTGCCGCTGTTGTTTTAATTGCAAAGGACTTCCCGATCTGGTTATAACCTAATATTACAAAGGGAATATTAATTATTAGGATCAGGTAGTGCAGCTGTAGGTTGGTAAGTGTACTGATCAGCAGGGAAATTCCGGTTACACCACCATCTATGAAACCACTGGGCATCAGGAAGCTTTTAAGGCCGAAGCAGGCGGAAGTTATGCCTGCAGCAATTAACAATACCTCCTTGATATGCTGAAGATTCTTGTTTTCTACACGATCGGCCATGGCTAAGCTTGTTTTAAACTCCTGATATGTGCTACAAGCTCCTGAACTTCAAAGGCATTCTCCAGGAGAAAATCACCGCTGCGGGTTCTGGTTAACTTGGAAAGGTAGGCACCGCTGTTCAGGGCCGCACCGAGATCAGACACCAGGGAGCGGATGTAAGTACCCTTGCTGCACACAATACGGAAATCCACTTCCGGTAATGCGATCCTGGTGATCTCGAATACGGAAACGGTAACATTTCGCAGGCGAAGCTCTGTTTTTTCACCAAGGCGAGCCTTTACGTATAAACGTTCGCCATTAACCTTCACTGCAGAGTGCGCAGGCGGGTATTGTTGTATGTCGCCGGTGAAGGCAGCAGTTGCCGCATTGATCTGCGCATCGTTCAGGTGATCGGTAGGGAAGTGTTGATCTACTTCCGTCTCCATATCAAAAGAAGGGGTTGTAGCACCCAGGATCATCGTTCCTGTATATTCTTTTTCCTGCGCCTGGAAGGTGTCGATCTGTTTGGTGAGTTTACCTGTGCAGATGATCAGCAGTCCGGTGGCGAGGGGATCAAGCGTTCCCGCATGACCAACTTTAAGTTTAAGGGGTTTGAAAGAGTTCCTTAACTTTCCAACCACATCAAAGCTGGTCCATTTGTATGGCTTGTTGATGAGCAGAAGCTCACCTTCAGCAAAATTGAATTCTGGGAAAGTTGTTGCCGGAACCGGCATTTCTATAATTTCAGACATTATGCGACTACGAGTGGTACATTGGCGAAATACAGTGCCAGGATGATGATCCCCACTGCAATTCTATACCAGCCAAAAATACGAAATCCGTGTTTGGATAAGTAACCGATAAATGATCTGATTGCAATAATTGCAACAATAAAACCAACAACATTACCAAAAAGCAACAATTTGATGTTTTCTGGATTCAACAGCTCGTAGCCTTTAAGTAACTTATAACCTGTTGCTGCACACATGGTAGGTACGGCCAGGAAGAAGGAGAATTCTGCAGCGGCATTTCTGCTGAGTTTCTGTTGCATACCACCAATGATGGTAGCGGCACTTCTGCTTAATCCCGGGAACACGACGGCAAGTACTTGAAAACAACCGATTTTAAAAGCAGTAAGGTTGCTCATTTCCTGTTCATCGTGAATGGTCGGATTTTTAAAGAAACGATCAATAAACAGGAGTATAATACCACCAACAAGCAATACTACCGCAATGAAGATCGGGTTGCCTAAAGTGTTATCAATAAAATCGTTCAGGATGAATCCAAAAAATAAAGCTGGAATAACGGCAATAACCAGCTTCAAATAGAATTGCCAGCGGCTAAAGTCAATAAATTTCTTCCAGTATAGCGCAACTACGGCCAGAATGGCGCCAAGTTGGATTGCAACTTCAAATAGTTTTACGAATTCATCTTCGCCAATGCCCATGATGGAGCTGGCGATAACCATGTGACCAGTAGAAGAAACGGGCAAAAACTCAGTTAATCCTTCGATTATTGCAAGGATCAGGGCTTGTAAATAGGTCATGTACTAACTACTTCTTTAAAATAGCGTAAACGCCGAATCCAAATCCAAATAAAACCACCATCGGTGCAATTAAGGTCTTGCGAACATCATATATGTCGGTATCACCGATCATAAGAATGAAGCCAAATACAACGATCAGCATACTGATGATCAGCAGTTGATAGTTCTTCTTGCTGAAGACCATTTGATTTTTGCTATCCTGATGTACAGGAGGAGTTTTTCTTTCTAACATTATCTGTAAAGATCGTAAATTTTTAAACGTAAGTATTTTGTCACAGCAAAATGCGTGCTGATTGCAGTGATGAAGATACCGACACCAACCAGGAACAGCAATACAATTCCAAATTCTGTGTAGTTTCTGAGAATCACAATTTCAGGGATCTCGCGTTGTGCGTAGAACAGGAAGCCAAGCAGAATGATGATTGCGATTAATGCAGCGATTAAACCGTGCAGTGCTGCAATCAGGATAAATGGCTTGCGAATGAAGTTGCGTGTAGCACCAACCAGCTGCATACTTTTGATCAGGAAACGCTGCGAATAAATAGCTAAACGGATGGTATTGTTGATGAGTGCAATCGAGATCAGTAGCAGAATGCCGGCAAAAGCAAGAATGATCAAGCTAATGGTGTTGATGTTCTGGTTTACCATATCAATCAGTGAACTCTGATAGATCACTTCTTTAACCACTGGATTCTTAGCTAACTGTGCTTTGAGGGTTTCAATGCTTTTATTATTCGCATAGTCAGCCTTCAGGTAAACATCTATAGTGGATAACAAGGGATTATAACCCAGGAAATTCACGAAGTCTTCACCCAGATCATCTGTAAGATTCTTTGCTGCAAGTTCTTTGTTTACATATTGAGTTTGTTTGATGGCTGTATTCGCATCAAGTTCTTTCTGTAATTGCAGTACCTCTGATTCTTTTGCACCCTCATCCACGATAATGTTGAGCACGATGTTTTCTTTCACGTAGTTTGAAAGGTTTTTCGCATGCACAAGGATAAGGCCCAGCATTCCGAGCATTACCAAAACAAGGGCAATACTGAAAATAGTGGATATGTAGATGGTTTTAGTCTTCTTAGAAGCATCGCTTACTTCAAATTCTTCCATGTATTTCTTTTTAGGTGATGCGAAAATAAAAAATATAAGGTTGTAAAGTAAATATATCCCTTTAATAGTTCCTTTTAAAAAAGCTTAACGCTGAAAAGATACCTAAAAACATCAGCCTGAGACAAATATTAACATTCCTTAACATCCGGTCAAGGGATCACCAGATACTTTCCTGCTGTCACCAAGGGATATCAGCGGGGTTAACAGGGCAATAGCCCTGTCAAGGCCCTGTGTGAGCCCTGTGTGAGCCCTGTTTGAGCCTGGGGTGAGCCCTGTCAGACCGCTCGCTGGTTACGCTACATTTTGCTTCTCCTGTCTGGATGCTGGTAGCCGTAGCAGGGTTACTTTTAGAACTTGACCTTGCATAAACATTGATAAATGATGACATTCGTAAATTTGCAGAAATATCAGATTGGATGAGTTTATATAAAACGAATGAAGAAGTAGAGATACAGCGGGAGAGTTGCTTGCTGGTTAGTTCAACCATTGCAGAAGTTGCAAAAGCAATAAAGCCGGGTGTTACGACGCTTTCTTTAGATACACTGGGAGAAACCTTCATACGCGATAATGGCGGTATACCGTCTTGTAAAGGATATCATGGTTTCCCGTATGCGTTGTGTATTTCTGTTAATGAACAGGTGGTACATGGTTTTCCTGGTCAGTACGTTATTAAAGATGGCGATGTAATTACGATTGATACGGTGGTTTACAAAAACGGATTCCACGGAGATCATGCATATACTTTCATTGTTGGTGAAACTACGCCGGAGATCTTACAGGTGGTTAAGGTGACGAAAGATTCTTTATACCTGGGTATCAAGCAAGCGGTGACTGGAAACCGCATCGGCGATATTGCTTATGCAATTGAGCAGTATACCCATGCACAGCATGGCTATGGCGTGGTAAAAGAATTTGTTGGCCACGGCGTGGGCCGTCAGATGCACGAAGATCCACAGGTTCCCAACTATGGCAGAAGAGGTAATGGTAAAAAACTTCAGGAGAACATGGTGCTCGCCATTGAACCGATGATTACGCTGGGTAGTCCGGATATTTATACGCTTGAAGACGGCTGGACCGTAGCTACTGAAGACGGATTAACAGCGGTACATTTTGAACATAACGTTTGCGTGAAGAAAGGCGCACCGATTATACTTTCAGATTTTACAAGGATTGAAGCTGCGGAAAAGCAGAATGTAAATTTGAATAGCAGTTACTATTAGTTTAGTTCTTTTATTTTGAAGCCTGGCAGCGATGCCGGGCTTTTTTTTGACCTTGCACTCAGGTTGTTTTTTCTTATATTGAAGAACAATGTTCTCAAACCATTTCATTTTGAAATTATGCGCTCAGGAAAACACTTTGGCTTTACGCTTATGCTTACATTCTTTATGATAGGCACTCTTCAGGCATTAGCCCAGAAAAACCATATTGATTCTGTTAAGAACTTTACAGGTACCTGGTCCGGGTATATTGCAAATCAAACTGTCAAGGGTATGCAGCTTTCAACAACAGTATGGAGGATTCATAATATCGATAATTCGAGACAGAAGATTGAAATGACAGAGATTTCAAAATTAATCGACACCTTGGAGTTGATTAAGAAGCCAAAAAGGCGATTTTACAAGGGTAACGTTAATAATGATCAGCTTTGGATTGAGTTGAATGACGCACAGGGAAAGAAGAAGAGATTAACATTCCGGCTTTCGTTTGAAGAAGTTTATACCTTAATTGCTGTTGATGAGCATGGTAAATTAGTAGAAGGTTCCAAATTTGTGAAAGTAAGTGATGATACCTCCAGTTTCGTGAAGCCCGAAGGCACGGTAGAGGTTTCAATTCAGCCTCCGCCTGCGGTGGATTAGATAAATCTATTAAGGAAATTAATTCAAGATTTATGTTATTTCCATTGATTTGTATATTATTGTGAACTCAATAATAACATGAAAAAACGCTCTTCTTACTACTTGTACTCATCAGTACAAACTTCCTTGCTTTTGCTCAGTATGAAAATGCCAAACAGGTCTATGAAAGTCCGAATCTAAAAAGCGCTATTACCGGGCATAAGATCGTGGCAATTTTACCATTTGCCTCTAAAATATCCTTTAGAAAACAACCGGAGAATTTCAATCTCGAAGCACATGCTCAGAAGGAATATGCAATGGGTACTGCTATTCAATCAAGCATGTACACCTTTTTGCTTAGGAAATCCAAGAATTATTCTGTGGAGTTCCAGGATGTTGAAAAGACGAATGTTCTTTTGAAGCGGGCAGGGTTGCTTGATAATTTAAGTGAGGTTACCAAGGATGAAGTTGCAAAAGCACTGGGTGTAGATGCAGTTATCTCTGGAAAGTATGAGACCGAACAGACAAGATCGGAAGCTGGTGCGATAGTTACTACGGTCCTGTTTGGTGACCTCGGCAGTAAAACCGGGTCTGGTTCATTAACCATGGTTCTCAATGATGGTGAGACCGGAAACATGTTATGGCGTTTCTATAAAGCAATGAATGATGATGTTTTTTCATCCAGCGATGACGTCATAGATCGGATGATGAGGAAGGTTTCCAGGAATTTCCCTTATACAAGATAAGACTGGTGTGATTCTGATGTAGGACCGCTTGTGCATCATCCGGTTGATACTACTTTGTTCAAGAGAAAAGTAACACTGCTGGACGGCGTTATTGAAGAGGAAATTACTAGCGAAGATCCAGGTGTTTATTTAAAAAGGCAGTTCAAGGAGATTGGGGGTAAATGGTACTTGGTTCTGTATGAAGATGTAAACCTGTGAATGGAAGCAAGCGTACTAGCTTAGGTGGTTAAAACGGGTGACCTATTTGTATGATGTAGCTGGCGTAAACTTCGCAAGGTTCATTTATCAACTACAGGCCCATAACATGCGGATTCTAATGAGAAATTTGAGTTTTATTTTTATCGCTTTACTCGTTCTTGAACCAGGGTGTACCTTTCGTAATTCAGTTGACAAAGAAGCACGGCGTCCACTACGAATTAATGGTGTCGAATTAGAAAGAGTTTTCAGAGACTATGTCCTTTATAAAAGTATCGTTGGAGCTTTCGGCAACGATACTTTATTTAACAGAGATATCACTCCGGCGGTATATAATGACCTAACAGATTATGCGTTTGCTGGTCCCGCCGGTAAAAGACTGGACTCATTGGTACAGCTAAATTTAGCGTCTTTAGAGCCGTCTGAAATAGCTGATTATGAAGGTAAAACAGCAATTTTTATGCATTGTGTAGATTATTATAACAGTGAAGAACTTCGGGAGGATGTTCAAAAGATTATCAACGAGGTCAAAATATCTGGTACTTCGTATTGGTTTCAAGATTGGTAGAAGGTCTGGTACCTAAAGGCGCGACTTGTAGGAATATCTGTTTGTATGAATTAAGTCCATGATAGACAAGGCTTATCATTTTGGCGGCACATTATTCAATTTTAGGACTTTAACAATGTATTACACTATTAATTTAGAATGCGAGCCGAAAGTTATCGGCGTACAAAATGGTATTTACCAAGTGTCATTGGACCAAAAGGCATACAGTAAAGAATCCTGGAGGCAATTAATTTCAGATTTTAAGTCTACTGCCTTTAATCCTAATGATCAAGGTCCAGAAATCGATTATAAGCTTCATTTCAAGTCATTAAAGTCAGCTAAATGGACGACCTTTATGAGTTTTAGCCCCTTTCTTAATCATTGCCACTTTTTGATTCAGAGGGATATACTAGAATTATTGAAGTCCTTTAATTTCCAACCATCCAGGGATTTTGAAGCGGAAATTTATGATTCAAAGACCATGAATTTAGATAATTCGTATCGGCTATTTTACTCGGCTTTTCAGGATTGGAATGTGATAGATTTCTCAAGAACGGTCTTTACATCCGGAGGTTTCGGTAATCAACCTAAGCTTGAACATGTCTTTAAGGACGAAGAAGAGATGAAGAATTATACAGGTATAATACATGTTAAGACCTTAGTGTTATCAAAGGATTTTGATAACTCATTAGATTTCTTTCACCCTCGAGTTGGAGGGCTATTTGTTTCAGAGAAGCTCAAGCTAGTATTAGAAAAAAATGATATAACTGGTGTAGACTTTAGTAGTAGAGTTCAAGTCGTGACGCAGTAGCCCGTCTCAGGCTGGTGCTCGCGTTTAGATGAAAAGAGTTTCATGAACTGTGTTCAAGAGTGTAACTATATTCTATTTCACTGTACGGGGCACGTATCCGCCCCAATGATAAAATAACCTCAGAATCAATGATGATTGGAATTGGAGTACTAAATCTCCGAAAGTAAACTAGCTGTAAACCCAATCGTGAGACGTAAAAGTAAGAAGAGGAAACGTTGGAAGATCAATCACTTGTAAAATGGTTCTTGCCGTGAACGACGGCAAGAACCAGGTATTATGTACTGCTTAGAACTTCACCGTAGGTGGCAAATACTTCGCGATCAGATCCTCGTAGTATGGTTTAAGCTCTGATAGCACTGGCACCTTCGGGCTCTTCGAATAAAGATCATATGGGTTGAATTTATCTACCCATTTAAACATCTCGTAATCATGTGCATTCAGTAGGTGATCATAGGCATGTTCGCGGTGTTGTGAATAGAAAGAGTGATACCTGATCATGTATAAAGCCTCTTCTGGCAGGTAATCTTTGGTCAGGTGATACATGTATTCATCATGGCCCCAGGACATATGCACATTGTCTAATCCGCAATGTTCTGAATAAACGCCAAGTTTGGTATTATAGCGCTCATCTTTCGAATCCGGATTGTCTTCAAAGAATTCAGGGAATACGATCTTGTCTGAAAACTTACATCCAACAGGGAAGGAGTCTCCAACAACGTTCCATTGTGGTTCTCCGAAAAGACATAGTACTTTTCCAAGGTCATGGATAAAGCCGGTAAGTACGAACCAGTCTGGATGACCATCTGCGCGAATGGCTTCTGCTGTTTGTAACAGGTGTTGTAATTGGTCGAGTGAGGTATCAGGATCTGAGTCATCAACAAGCGTGTTCAAGTACTCCATAGCCGACCACCAGGGCATCTCCATCTGCTCGAACTTCAGGAACTTTGCCTTCTTCGCGAGCACATTATCGTAAGTCTGGTAGATGTGATTGAGCCTGTAGAATTCACGTATCGGATTGTCGGTTTCGCTGTCATAGCTGCGGAATGCTGATTGCTCCTTTTCTGGTTCCGGGTAGCGGGCCAACACGTCGTCTTCCCATTCTTCAATACTGGATAGGGGGGATTTCTCTTTTTCGCTAAGCTGTCTCATAGTTCGCTGGTTTTTAGGTTATTACAAGTTACCAAAATATGGTGTAAAGTGCTGCAAGAATTCCGCAAATTATAACCGAGGACACAATGAAGCCTGGTGTAACGCGGAACATTTCCTTTCTAATTTCCAATCCTTTTGGGTTGTCTTTGCCTTTTGGATCCAGAATACTGATCACCACCATGCAGAAGAGTATAATACAGAATACCCATGACATCCGGTTTAGAAATGGAATTGGCTCAATTGCGCCCTGTGTGAGTGTCGGCAAAAACTTGAAAAGGGTAGACAGTGGGATGGTAAGCAATGCGGCCGTCAGTGCTGCTGCGGAGGTTGTTCTCTTCCAGAAAAACCCTAATAGGAATATTGCAAACACTCCAGGTGAAATGAACCCTACATACTCCTGGATGAATTGATACACCTGATCAAAACTCCGCAATGCGGGTGCCACGATAATGGCAATCAAAGAAGAAATAATCACCGCCCAACGGCCCACGCCAACCATCTTCCGCTCTGAGGCTTCTGTATTGATAAATTTCTTGTAAATATCCAGAGTGAAGATGGTTGCAATACTATTGCACTTACCAGCAAGGGAAGCAACAATAGCGGCGGTCAGGGCTGCAAATGCCAATCCCTTGATACCTACGGGCAGTAAGTTCATCAGAACAGGATAGGCATGATCTGGCTTAACCGTTCCCGCAGCGTCCAGCATTTCAGTTTGAAAATATCCCTGTTTAAATAAGACAAAAATTGCGATCCCAGGTATCACCACAATCACAGGGATCAGCAATTTAAGAAAAGCGGCAAAAAGTAGTCCTGCACGTCCGGTTTTCAGATCAGCTCCAAGTGCACGCTGAACAATGTATTGGTTACATCCCCAGTAGTTTAAATTGTTAATCCATAGACCACCGGCAAGCACCGCAATACCAGGCAGGTCATTGTAGTACTTATGTCCTTCAGAGAAGATCATATGAAAATGATCATCTGCCTCGGTTCTCAATGTGGAGAGGGCTCCAAAGATCCCATTTCCATCTAACTTCTCAGACACAAGCTGTAAGGCCATGTAGCAGGTTACCAAGCCACCCAGCACCAGCACCAGCACCTGGATCACGTCGGTATAGCCGATCACCTTCATACCACCCAAGGTGATGATGGCTGAGAATATTGCCAGCGCAACCACGCAGATGTAAAATGGTATACCAGTAATCGTCTCAATGGCTAAGGCGCCAAGAAAAAAGATGGAGGTAAGGTTTACAAAAACATAGACGAGCAGCCAGAACACGGCCATTAATGTACTTACGGTGTCATTGTACCGGCCGGAGAGGAACTGCGGCATCGTATAGATGTGATTTTTGACATAGATGGGCAGGAAAAACACCGCAACAATGATGAGCGTTGCGGCAGCCATCCACTCATAACTAGCAATGGCGAGACCCATGGCAAACCCGGATCCCGCCATTCCTATAAAATGTTCGGCAGATATGTTGGAGGCAATGATTGATGCACCTATTGCCCACCATGTTAAAGAACCTTCAGCTAAAAAGTAGTCTTTTGTGTCTGTCCGTGTCTTCTTTTTGCGTTGATATACCCAGTATCCATAACTTAATATTACTATGAAATAGATCAAAAATACGACGTAGTCGTAGACAGATAAGTGGTTCATGCTTCGGCTTGATGTTTGGTTACTTCAAGTTGGCAATAAATTCTTTCCAAATGATGTATTTGTAAAAAAAAAAATTAAGCTTGCGAATTGGAAGGTTAAGGAATCTCCGCCTAAAGACTAATCGATTTTCCAATAAGGATTAGGTGTCCTCGCGGTCTTAAACATAGTTGTAAGACGGGCAATTAGATCCGGGTGCTTGGTAGCTACGTTACGTTGCTCTGCCTTGTCTGACTTTAAATCATAAAGTTCAATCGGTCCTGAGGCACCAAATCGTACCGCCTTCCACTTACCATACCGGATAGCTTGGGCAGGAACCTTGCCTTCATGGAACTCCCAATATAGATAATCATGATCTTTTTGCCCTTTTTGATTGCCTGAAAGAACCGGAACCAACGATACTCCTTCTGTCTTAATGTTGTTCTGCTGCAAGTTCACACCAGCGTAAGCCGCAAGTGTAGGCAATATGTCTGCAAAGCCTGAGATGTGGTCAGAAATAACGCGACTTTTAACACCTGCACCGGAGACAATGAAAGGTACCCGGATTCCCCCTTCATAAACATCACGTTTAGCACCTCTAAAGCCGCCTGCACTATTGAGTGCATCAGGATTTGCGCCACCTTCTTTATGAGGACCATTATCACTTGAAAACATGATAATGGTATTCTGATCCAAACCTTTTTCTTTAAGCTTGTTTACAATGCTTGCAATGTCGCGGTCCAGCCTCACAATCATGGTCGCATAAGCAGCAATCGGATTTGCCGAACTTCCATAACCACCTACCGAGGTTTCCCTACTGTAGTCCTTACCTGCATAGGGCTGTTCTTTGAATTTGCCTTTAAAAGATTCAAATAGTTTATCATCAGGAACAATCATTTCAGCATGTGGCGTGATGTAGGCCAGGTACAGGAAGAAGGGTTCATCTTGCTGCTGCTGGTCTAAAAATTCCAGTGCTTCCGTAGTGAATAGATCGCTGGAGAATTTTTCTTGTCGGCGGTTGGCATTCTCTGGAATCTGGATCTCCACCTCATTACGGTACAGGTACTCCGGATAATGATTGTGAGCGTGTGCCTGATTAAGATAGCCATAGAAATAGTCAAAACCCTTTTTGTTCGGGTGACCTGTGGTACCATCCATGCCTAATCCCCACTTGCCAATAATTGCGGTATGATACGATGCTTTTTTGAGCACTTCTGCAATAGTGATATCCTCGGGCCGGAGTGGCAGTCCTGCACCAAGGCCTCGGGGACCTTGCTCAAAATTTCCCCTGATCCAGCCGTGTCCAATATCTCGACCAGTCATCAGCGCTGCCCTTGATGGTGCACAAACTGGTGCACCGGCATAATGCTGGGTAAATTTTATACCATTTGCCGCAAGGCTATCGAGTGTTGGGGTACTGAAATGACGCTGCCCATAGCTGCTTAGATCCCCATAGCCCATATCGTCTGCAAGAATATAAATAATGTTGGGCTTTGCAGGTTTGCCGACCTGCGCATTAACCTCCAAGCAAGGTAATCCGCAGACCGCAACAAGCGCTATCAGGCAGCATCGTTTCAGAATGTTCATCAACCGTTATTTGTTGGATTTAACTTGAACATCCGGTGCTTCGTTGTTCAAAATCGTCTCTGTAACTACACTTCGTTTTCCGCTTGGCATAATGACAATCGTTTTTAAAATGCGTTTTTGACCTTTTGGAACAGTCACTTTAACTACTTTTTCATAAGGGTGTGCAGTTTCAGAAGGGCGGGTGTTATCCAGGGTGTAGTAAATTTTTGCGCCCTTAGCTGGTGCTTTTAACTCGATGTTGAAGTCTTCGCCATTCAAAAGCGGCTCTTCCTGCCCGATCGGTGTTGGTACCCAGTAATTGGTGCCGGTTTTATCTAAGCGGGCAAGGTGTGCAGGCACGCGTTCTTCATAGAAATTCTTGAAGTCCTTACGGTCCTTTTGGCTCCATGCAACTTCTGCTAGTGAGTATAACCTTGGAAAGATTGTGTACTCTACTTTTGCTGGGGTTTCAATATACTCTGTCCAAACGTTAGCCTGTACGCCGATGATGTACTTCTGTTGTTCAGGTGTTAATGCTGCCGGAACGGGATCGTATGCATAAACTTTAGTTGCCGTCGAGTGTCCTCCAATACTTAGCGGTTCATCTGCCGACTTGGATTGTTGGTGGTCGAAATACAATCCACCACTATTTGGCGTCATAATTACATCGTGATTTTGTTTCGCTGAAGCAATTCCACCGTCTTCACCTCTCCAGGACATTACTGTAGCATTTGGTGCTAAACCACCTTCCAGGATTTCATCCCAACCAATAATGGAGCGACCTTTACTGTTAACGTATTTTTCCACACGCTGAATAAAATAACTCTGCAAGCCATGCTCATCTTTAAGGTTGTTGTCTTTTATGAACTGCTGGCAGAAAGCAGATTGCTTCCAGTATTCTTTAGGACTTTCATCACCACCAATATGGATGTATTTTGATGGAAAAAGTGCAATGACTTCGTCTAAAACGTCCTCCAGGAACTTGAAAGTGTTTTCAGTTGGTACAAATACATCGTCGAAAACGCCCCAGGTTTGTTGTACCTGCTTGCCTTTTCTCGAACCGGACCATGGTGTCTTTGGATCAATGAAGGTATCACGATCCGGAAATGCACTCAGTTCGGGATAGGCTGCAATTGCTGCTGAAGCATGGCCCGGCATTTCAATCTCAGGTACCACATTAATGAATTTCGTAGCAGCATAAGCAACCACTTCTTTTACTTCATCCTGCGTGTAATAGCCCTTATAAACTTCGTTATCAGTTCCGACACCTGGATGACGGCCAATGATGGTTCCATTACGTGAAGCACCAACGCTGGTTAACTTTGGATATTTTTTGATCTCGATCCTCCAGCCCTGATCTTCAGTTAAGTGCCAATGAAAGTTGTTTAACTTATAGGCGGCCATCATATCGATGTACTTTTTAATAAATGATACCGGAAAGTAATGACGTCCTACATCCAGATGTAGTCCGCGATATTTAAATCTAGGAAAGTCATTGATCTCAGCTGTTGAAATCGTGATTTTATCATTTTGTTTTTCCGGCATGAGTTGCATTAGCGATTGTACGCCGTAAAACAAACCTGCGCCTTTACCAATAACAGTAATTCTGTCCTTTGTAATGGAAATTTTGTAGCCCTCTACCGGAAGTTTATCAGCCCCTTCTGATGTAAGGATTACAGCTTTTGCTTTTGGAGCTACCGTCTTGGTTTCACGCAATGCAAATCCACCTTTAGTAACAACAAACGCATTTAACAAGTCTGCATGTTTTTGATTTTGAGCATCTGCGACAAGCACCGCGGTTTTATCAAGTACAAAAGTTCCGTTCGACTTCTGGATAGATACGGGTACGGGGATGATACCCATGTTTGCATCATTTTGAGCAAAAGCGGGCAGCGCAATTGCTGCGACGATAATACAGGTTAGAATCTTCTTCATTTTATTGGTTAGTAAAATAAGCCTCCAATATAAAGACAAATGCCGCTTCTTTATGTAACAAGGTAGTTCCTTGTACAAATTTGAATAGAAAATAGACAGGATTGCACAGCCGATTTGCGCTTCATGGGGTTAGCGATCTCTCCGGATGATCTGGCATTATGCTTATGAGGGTTATTGTCTTTGGGATTACTTGGTAGTTTCAAATAGGTAGTAGTCAGAAGCGCACCAGGCGGACTGCCCAGAATGGCAACGACAGCTGTTCTCGCTGAAATCGAACAAAACGTAGACAGGATTGAAAACACCGAACAGTCTTAAGGGGTAATTTTGGTATACAGCACTAATTTTTAGTGCTGTAAATCAAACCAAATATTCACCTCAAAAGGAAAAGAAATGAAAAAAATTAAATTAATGTGCAGCTGCTTATTACTGCTGCTTGCATGTTCAAAGTCCGAACGGGAAGACGAACAATTCCGACCAGATCAGTCGCAAAAACTAGCTGTTGCAAATGCCGTCGCAGCGGCTCCGGCTACATGGAGAATGGTGTTTTCAGACGAATTCAATTCTACCGGGAACTTTGATGCCAGTAAATGGATGTACTGTCCTCGTCAAACCTCGGCTTGGAACAAGTATCTTACATCCTCACCGGATTATGTCTATCAGGATGGAAACAATCTGGTGCTTAAAATGGACAATGCTGTTATCGCGGGAGACAATGTACCTTATCATTCCGGCGGTGTTCAAAGTTCTACCAAGTTCAGTATCCGGTACGGGAAGGTGGAAGTGCGAGCCAAATTTAAAAGAGGTCAAGGATCATGGCCGGCCATCTGGATGATGCCTGAGGTGCCTGTTGCTTACGGTGGCTGGCCAAACAGTGGTGAAATCGACATTATGGAACATGTAAATAATGAAAACGTAATCTATAACACCATTCATAATGGAGCCGTTACAAATTCATCAGGCGGAAGTACCGCCTCCCAGGCTGCAAGTTACAATCCTGATGACTACAATTTGTATGGTATCATCTGGACGCCATCATCAATAGAATTCTACGTCAATAACGTACTTACATATACCTATTTAAAACAAGCTGGAGCAACTTCTGCACAGTGGCCGTTTGATAAACCTTTTTACCTGATCCTCAATCAATCTGGTGGGCTAGGCTGGCCAGGACCTATTACAAATGCCGACCTCCCTTTTAACATGCAGGTAGATTGGGTACGTATATATAAACAAGAAGAGCTGGGTAATCCCGGACTGGAGTCTTCGACGGTTACGCCTTGGACTGCCGGACCAACAACTACGCTGGTGTCAAATAATGCACGTTCTGGAACAAAGGCCATTATGCAACAAGGTGGTACGACAACGCTCGAACAAACTGTGACGGGGTTGCTTCCGAATACAACCTATACTTTTGGCGGCTATGGAAAGGTTGCAACCACAGGGGCCTCGGCAATCATTGGCGTAAAAAATTACGGCGGTTCTTCAATGGGCGCTTCCATTACCAGCACTGCTTATCAGCATGCTTCTGTTACTTTTACCACAGGAGCAAGCAATACATCAGCAACGGTATATTACTATAAGCCCAATTCCGGAACTGTTTACGGAGACGATTTCTACCTGAATAAGCAATAAGAAACTCATACGCTCTATACACTTTAAATGTGAGGGGTCGTACTTTGAAAGTCAAATGCGGCCTCTTTCTTACAAGAATTTAAATCTACACCCTGATAAATAGAATGAAAAAAAGAACGATTCTGCTTCACTGCCTTTGCATAGGATTTGCCTGTTCCACACTCAACATCAAAGCACAGTCTGTCGCGAGCAATGCCGCGCAGCAACAATTTATACCAGCTGGTGATCCTGCTAAGGGACGGGTAAAGTGGAAACTTGTATTCTCCGATAAATTCAATTCTAAAGGTGCTTTTGACGAAAGTAAATGGGGATACAGCAGCCGTGGGAATGCGGCCTGGGCAAGATACCTGACGGCTTCACCAGATTACGTATACCAAAAAGGGGGCAAGCTCTTGCTAAAAATGTATAAGGCTAACATGCCTGGCGATTCGGTTCCCTACCACTCCGTTGGCATTCAAACAGCCGGTAAGTTTAGCCTGCTGTACGGAAAAGTTGAAGTGCGCGCTAAATTTACAAAGGGGAAGGGCTCCTGGCCAGCGATTTGGATGATGCCGGAAGGTCCTGGAGCGTACGGCGGCTGGCCCCACAGCGGCGAGATTGACATCATGGAACATGTGAACAACGAAAAAGTGGTTCATCAAACAATCCATAATCCTGCGGTGACAAACGCGAAGGGCGCAAGTACCGCAACACATCAGGCGAATTATAATGATGGTGATTATAATACCTATGGAATTGTCTGGAACCCGGAGTCGATCCAGTTTTTTGTTAATGATAAATTGCAGTACACCTATGCAAAAGCCGATGCAGGCACCCACGAGCAATGGCCTTTTGATAAACCTTTCTATCTGATTTTAAATCAAGCCGGAGGTGCAGGTTGGCCCGGAGCACTCAATGAGCAGGACCTTCCCTTTGAAATGCAGGTAGACTGGGTCAGGGTTTATCAACAGCGATAGCTTAGACAAAGCTACTCGCTGATTGCATTTGTGGCTTGCTTTTGAGCAATGCGATAGGCTGTTGGGGTACATTCATAGTTCTGCTTAAACACCGTACTGAAATACCGCTGATTGTTAAACCCAAGGCTATCGGCGATTTCCATAATGGTCATGTCGGTTTGGCTTAGGAGCTGTGCTGCCCGCTCCAGCCTTAACTTATTGATGTAGTCATTCACTCCGATGTCTGCAATGCTCTTGAGCTTGTTGTACAAGGTTGCACGGCTCATCGCCATCTTATCGGTAAGAAAATCCACATGCAGGTTTTTACTTTCGATATTTTCAGTTATCAACTGGTTCAGCTTGGTCATAAAACGTTCGTCTGCAGTACTGAACGTGCCCGCTATAGCCACAGTTGAGGGACTTAAGCCTTTAAAGCGCGCTTTAACCAATTCCCGGTTCTTCAACAAACTGCCAAGGATGGTTTTCAACTGGTCCAGATCAAAAGGTTTAGCAATGTAGGCATCGGCACCAAGTTTGTAGCCCAGGTTCCTGCTTTCGGCGTCGCCCTGTGTCGTTAGCAGCACTATTGGAGTGTGACTTACGTAAAGATCTTCTTTCAAGCGCCTGCAAAGTTCAAACCCATCTATTCCCGGCATCATCACGTCGCTAAGCACAATATCCGGGCGGAGAGATTCGACCTTCTGCAAACCTGTCAGGCCGTTGCTCGCAACAGCAAGATCTCTAAAGAATGGTCGCAAGCTATCTGCAAGAAAGCTTAACATTTCAGGTTCATCCTCCACAATTAACAGGGTGTAATTTTCTGTAGAATAGCTGGATGCCTGCTGAAGTGTTTGGTGGTAGGTACCCTTGACTGATGTTGCTGGCTGAAGGTTATAAGGAAGTTCAAAGTAGAATGTCGCGCCTTTGTCCGCATTTGCAAGTGCATGTATCTTTCCTCCATGCATCTCAATAAGTTTTTTCGAATAGGAGAGCCCGATTCCACTTCCTGATTCGCGGTGAGCTCCCTGATAGAATTGTTTAAACAACTGATCTACTTTAACATGTTCAAATCCAATCCCTTCATCTATTACGGAGACCTGAACGTAGCTTTCTTTTCGCTGGCTGCTAACGGTGATTTTGCTCCCTGTCGGGCTAAATTTCAGTGCATTTGCCATCAGGTTTGTCAACACCAGGGCACACTTCTTAGCGTCAAAAACCACATGACTGATGGTATCATCAAGGTTATAATTCAGGGTGATCCCTTTTTGATCTAATTCAGCCGAAAATTCTTCTACAATGTTTAACAGCCAGTCATTAAGCTCATGTTCCTGAAGGTCCAGTTGTTCCTGTGCTACTTCAATTTTCTGAAGGTCGAGAACCATATCGATGATATTCCGCATATTGCTTGCCTGCCTGTAAACACCTTCCAATATTCTCGCAAGCTCTGTGCTTAGGGTTTTCTCACCTAATAGTCGTCGAAGTGGAGAGTAGATCAGCGTAAGCGGTGTTCGTAATTCATGACTGATGTGGATAAGGAAGTCAATTTTGGCTTCATCAGTTTGCTGTTTATGCTCCTTCATATCCCATTGCAGCTTGCGCTCCCGTTTTGCTATGGCCATCCGGTAAAATACAACAAAGGTGGCGGCGATCAGAACCAAAATCAGTGCGATAAACCAGAATGATTGGAACCATGGTCTATTTACCTGAATTTCCAGAATTTTACTATATGGGCTCCATCCACCACTCTTGAGGTTACAAGATACCAAGATCTGATAACTGCCGACCGGAAGGGACCCTATTGCTAATGCATGATCATAAGTCTCAATTACGCGCGACTGCAGACCAGCTATTTTATAGCGAAACATACGTTTCCGGAAGACATCCTTTTCGCGGGCCATTACGGTTACCAACAAGGAGGTGTGGTTCCATTCTACAGAAGTTTTATTGTCTTTAGGCGTAAGCGGCACCCCATTAACCTCTAATGACATTAATTTCAGAACAGGAGGATTGATTAAATCTGTCCCAAAGTTCTTCTTAACTTCAAGCAATCCTGTTACACCGCCGATGTATGTGTTTCCATTAATTGCTGTTAAGGAAGCCTTGTAAAACAACTCGTTTGGAACAACACCGTCCGATTCGTCGAAAGCAATAAATTTGTGCTCCTGAGCATTAAAAAGGAACAGCATGTGTTGGGCTCCGATCCATAGACGATTCTGCTTATCAATTACGAGTGTCGAAATGTCATTGAACAAACTGGTTGGAATCTTTTTTAATGATTTTTGCTGCTTGTTGTAGTACATCAATCCGTTGCGGTTACCGATCCAGAAGTTACCCTGATCGTCACGGGCTACTGCAGTGATTGGATCCCCATTACTTTTGAGCTTTAATATCGGGTGAATTCTGTTTGTCGTATGGTTAAGTTCAAAAATGCCGTACGGTGCGAATAGAAAGGAATGTGCCTCATCCGAAGAAATCTTAAGCAGTGAGCTATAAGCATTGGAGCTTGCTTTGTAATCCACGGGATCGATTTTTCCAGTGGGAAGGTGATAGCGGACGATCTGATCGGCAAATAAATACAAATACTCAGAAGATACCCGATTTACGTTTATTGAAATACCGGAGGTTCGAATATATGCTGCCTGTTTTTCTGTTATACCCGGCAAGGGTCGGATTTGTCCCGTAGTCTTATTCAACAGATGAAGTCCTTTATTAAACAAGTAGACCAACAACTCCGAACTACTAAACTCTGTAATGGACGCAACTTTAAGCCCATATGTAGGCAGCAAGTGCTTGAATTTAGCTTGAACCGGATCAAAGCGGTTAATGCCGCCACCGTCAGTTCCTACCCACAAGATCCCCGATTTATCTTCATACACACTCAACACTGTCTTGTGGCTTAGACCATGTGTACCACCAAGTGCTACTTCCCGGTAAGTGGTCATGTGTCCTTTCTGAATAGAAATCAGACCACCGCGGATAGTGCCCGCCCAGAGGTTATCTTCATGATCGTGGTATAAGCTTAATACTGATTTTTCCGGGAATGACCCTGGGCTGCCTGGGACTTGCTCCAGTGCAGAGAAGCGTTGGGTTTTCAGGTCTAGAATGTTGATGCCGCCGCCATCTGTAGCTATCCAAAGCTTATCATCGTCTTCCAATACATCCAGCACGACATTGTTATTAAGCCCTGAATTTTCACTGGTATAATGCCTTATTTTTTTTCCGTATTTATCATAGTTGATAACACCTTTGCCATAGGGTGCCACCCAGATTTGCTGCTTCTTGTCTATGTAGAGACCAATCAGTTCGCGGTCTTCAATAAAGCCTGCCCGCTCCATGGTGCCGGTTTTCAGATTATACATCCATGCGCCGTCTCTTCTGGTCTGGAGCAATACTTGCCCGTCATGCCAGTGAACCATCCTCGTATATGCTTCGGTGCTCTTTTTCCCCTTTATAGGTGCCTCGACCAACATTTTTCTATTTGCTTCATAGGTATATAGCGTACCCGAGCCGCCGAAGAGCATTCCATTTTTAACCTTCAGTGCTGAACGCGGGACCACAGACTTCTCTTTCGCATGAACCACCATGAACTTGTCAGTTGTAGGGTCATAAAGTGCGAGTCCATTCTCCGTACCAACCCATATGTTCCCAGTGCCATCTTCAGAAAGAAAGTTGATCTGATTTCCGGGAATGGAGCCTGGATCATTCTTTTTATATAGGTAGCTTTTCAGGTTATAACGGTCATACCTGTTCAGACCGGATTTTGTGCCGATCCAGATGAAGCCGCGCTGATCATTTAACATGCAGCGCACAGATGATTGCGTCAGGCCCTCATCAAGAGAAATCTGCTTGAAATAGTACCCTACCTGAGCAATTGCTGCTGTACATCCCAAGAAAAGAAAGTAAGTGAGGAAGACAATCGTCCTATAATGCAAATATTTCAAGCTTATACCAGTTAGAAATATAAAAGTATGCAAAGAAGGCAGCGATTTGAAACAATTCAGGGTAGAATTTTACTTGTGCGTAGCATCAAACTGAGCCTTAGACAATTTTAGATCAATTCTGGATGATACTGAACATCCCCAATTTGGGGTTGCGCTACATTTGGGTAAGAAGGTCAGCCGTATTGCCGCTCTTCTGAACGCTTTTTCTAATCAATTAAAATATCATAATGAAAGGTACGTATACTTTTATTCCCAGATCGTTTTGGATAGCCTCTTTATTGGCGGGCTTGTTCAGCACGCATGTTGTCGCACAAACTTCAGAAAATAAACAGAAGCTTAAAAATTCAGCAGCTACTGCTGTTCCCATTGATAGGCCAAATATCGTAATCATTGTTTCGGACGACCACGCCTACCAAGCCATCAGTGCCTACAGTAAGGGACTAATGCAAACACCAAATATTGACCGGATTGCAAAAGAGGGTGCCCGCTTTGATAAGGCTTATGTTACGAATTCAATCTGTGGTCCAAGTCGGGCCGTGATACTTACCGGACGATACAGCCATAAAAATGGTTTTAAGGATAATGAAAGTTCTGTTTTCGATGGAAGTCAGGACTCTTTTATAAAGCAGTTGCGTAATAATGGCTATCAAACTGCCTGGATTGGCAAGTGGCACCTGCAGAGTAATCCACAAGGATTTGATTATTGGCAGGTATTACCTGACCAGGGGGACTACTACAATCCAGATTTTGACATGATGGATGGTACGAGGAAACGCATGGAGGGGTATGTTACAAATGTAATTTCGGATGTAAGTGAGCAATGGCTCAACAACAGGGATCAATCGAAGCCTTTTTGTCTGGTTATTGGCCATAAAGCAACCCATCGCATATGGTTGCCAGATACTGCTGATCTCGGAATGTATGACAATGTGAAATTCCCGATTCCGGAAAACTTTTATGATGCCTACGCAAACAGGAAAGCTGCTGCGGTACAGGATATGTCAATAGAAAAGACAATGCTAATGGGCTACGACCTGAAGATGTTCTCGTCCCAGGAAGAAAAAGAAAAGAGCGGAAATTTTAAGCGGATGAATCCTGCACAGCGCGCGAAAGTGGATGCTTACTATGCCGGAGTGCAGACCGCGTTTGAAGCTCAGAATTTGAAGGGCAAAGCTTTAACGGAGTGGAAGTATCAGCGGTATATGAGAGATTACCTTAGTACAGCTGCATCTCTGGATAGGAACATTGGGCGTACACTACAGTATCTCGACGAAAAAGGGTTGAATAAGAATACCATCGTGATCTATCTTTCTGATCAGGGATTTTATATGGGTGAACATGGCTGGTTTGATAAACGCTTCATGTATGAGGAATCCTTCCGTACCCCGATGGTAATGCGCTATCCTGGTAAGATTAAACCAGGCACAATAGCCAAACAGATGGTCATGAATGTTGATATCGCACCAACGTTATTGGAAGCTGCGGGCGTTCCTGTTCCAAAAGAAATGCAAGGAATGTCCATGTTACGGGGATTAACAAACAGTACTACGCCTGGCCGGGATGTGATGTACTATCATTATTACGAAAATGGGGAACATTCCGTTTCTCCTCACTTCGGCGTACGCACACAGCGCTACAAACTGATCCGCTTCTATAAACGGGTAGAGGGTTGGGAATTGTACGACCTGGAAAAGGACCCAAAAGAGATGCTGAACATCTATGGCAAAAAGGGATATGAAGCGATCACTGCCCAATTATATAAGGCCCTTCAAAAGGAGATCTCAAGACTTCAGGATAAAGATGCGCAAACGATTTTAAATGCGGAATAGGATGAGTTTAGTAAAGAGAACTGGTATGGTGGGCCTTATGCTCGCATTATCCGGGGCTGTATGTGCCCAGTCGAATTATACGGTGATACAACCAGGAGAAAGCCAGGCGTCAATCATTGCGAGGGCGGCAAAGATCGTTCCTTCAGCCAAGCAGCTTCGCTGGCAACAACTGGAACTCACCGCGTTCTTCCATTTCGGCATTAACACCTATAGCGGTACGGAATGGGGTACCGGTAAAGAAGACCCGCGAATTTTCAATCCCGAAAAGCTGGATGCAGAACAGTGGGTGCAAGTGGTAAAAGAGGCAGGATTTAAGCAAGTGATTATTACCGCAAAACACCACGACGGCTTTTGTCTCTGGCCGACAAAGACTACCAGTCATTCAGTAAAAGCGAGCCCCTGGAAAGCTGGTCAGGGGGATGTTGTTGCTGAGGTTGCTGCGGCCTGCAAAAAGTATAATGTTGGCTTTGGTGTTTACCTGTCTCCATGGGACATGAATGCCCCACAGTATGGTACTGAAGCCTACAACGACTTTTTCATGACACAGCTAACCGAGCTTCTGACAAATTATGGTCAGGTTGATGAAGTCTGGTTCGATGGTGCAAATGGCGAAGGTCCTAACGGTAAAAAACAGGAGTACGACTTCAATCGCTGGTATGCGCATATCCGTAAACTCCAGCCGAAAGCAGTAATTGCCATTATGGGGCCGGATGTACGCTGGGTTGGTACGGAGACGGGGTATGGACGAGAGACAGAATGGAGCGTGTTGCCCGCAAACAACCTGGATCAGGTCGCTGTGTCTGCAGAATCCCAAAAGACTATCAATATAAAGCCTTCGGGGTTCATTAAGGGACAGGACATTGGCAGCCGCGAGCATCTCAAGCAGGCGAAAGGATTAGTCTGGTATCCTGCTGAAACGGATGTTTCTATCCGTCCTGGATGGTTTTACCATGAACAGGAAGATGCCAAGGTGAAAACACCTGAAAAGCTGCTTGATATTTACTATAGCTCGGTGGGCCGAAATAGCGTGTTGTTGTTGAATATCCCACCAAATAAAGCGGGTCTCATTGCACCTGAGGATGCAAGCAGTTTGAAAGAATTTAGCAGACTTCGATCTGAAACTTTCAGAACGAACCTCGCTAAAGGCGCAAAGATTTCATCTGCAAATGGAAATAATGCTAAGGCAATGCTTGACGGCGATTATAGCAGCAGATGGAGCACAAAAGGTGCGGACAGTACAGCAACAATTGAATTTACGATGGCCAAGGAGGAAACGTTCGACGTTCTTTCGCTCCAGGAAGATATTAGCGTTGGGCAGAGAATAGAACGGTTCAGTTTTGAGTATTGGGATGGAAGCAGCTGGAAGCAGCTTGTGACCGGGACCACTGTGGGATATAAACGACTACTACGATTTAAAACCGTAAAAGCGTCGAAGGTCCGGCTTAGGATTGAACAATCGCGGCTTAATCCTACACTTTCCGAATTCGGACTTTATCAACAGGTGTAAATCCTGATCACAGCTAATATTAAACAAAAACCAAATACATGTATGAAACAAAACTACTTTAAAACGTATGTTATTCCGGTAGGCTGGAAAGAGAAAATTCTTTGCCTGAAGGTGACAGCGATGCTGGTTGTGGCCGCAATTGTGCCAGCGAGTGCCGCAGTTACCTATCCTGCAACAGGGACGACCTCAGTTAGATCCTACATTGAAACCATCACGGTAAGTGGAAGGGTGGTGGATGAAAGCGGGCAAGCCATTCCCGGTGCTACTGTAAAAGTTAAGGGCACTAACCTCGGCGGTATAACTGATACGAACGGGCGATTCACGATTAATAATGTGGATGCCGCAGCAAGCCTGGTCATCTCTTATATAGGCTATGATGCTAAAGAGCTTAAAGTAAGCAGGTCAGCGATGGTGATTACATTAGCCGCCCAGTCCAACAATCTTAATGATGTTGTGGTCGTAGGTTATGGTTCACAAAAGAAAGTAAATCTTACCGGGGCTGTGTCTACGGTAGATGCAAAATCCCTGGAGTCCCGGCCAGTGCAAAATGTGGGTCAGGCCTTGCAAGGTTTGATTCCCGGGCTGAATTTCCAAACAAACGGCTTGGGTGGGGAGCTTAACCAAAATCTGAGCTTCAATATCCGCGGCACCGGTACAATTGGCGCGGGTTCATCCTCGGCTCCGCTCGTGTTAATTGATGGGATGGAAGGCGACATGAATGCGATCAATCCGCAAGATATTGAAACCGTAACTGTGCTGAAAGACGCTGCAGCTTCATCCATATATGGTTCACGGGCACCCTTCGGAGTTGTGTTGATCACTACAAAAAAGGGAAAGATGGGAACAAGCAGTGTCAGCTATACGAATAACTTCCGCTGGACAAAGCCAATGGGGCTGCCGACCATGATGGATTCCTATACCTTCGCGAACTACTGGAATGAAGCTGCCGCAAATGGTGGTGAGTCGCCAAAGTTTTCTGAAGCGGTGCTGGACCGGATTGTTAAATACCAGAAAGGTGAAATTGACTATACGACAGTTGCAGACGCAAATGGTTCTAAATGGGAATATTACACCGGTTCTAATGCCAACACGGATTGGTTCAAAGAGCAATACCGGGATTATGCGTTTTCGCAAGACCATTCCATTAACCTGAACGGTGGAACAGAAAAAACACAGTATTTTGTTTCAGGAGGCTATCTTGACCAGGGCGGTATTACCACCTATTCCGGAGATGCTTTTAAACGCTATTCATTTTCAGGAAAGATCAACACTACGCTAAGTAAGTTTGCGAAGTTTAATTATACCAGTAGATTCCTTCGTGAAGATTACACCAAAGCATCTCATCAAAACGATTTGTTTTACCACAATGTCGCCAGGCGGTGGCCAACAGTTCCGGTAAAAGATCCGAATGGCTTCTACTCGGAGCCAAGTGAGATCTCACAGATGGTGAATGGCGGGCGTGTGATCAATCAACGTGACATTCTTTTCCAACAGGGTCAATTGATCTTAAATCCGGCAAAAGGCTGGAATGTTGTTGCCGATGGAAATGTGAGGATTACCAACAGAAATAACCACCAGGATGTTTTGCCTGCATATGCTTACGATGTTGCAGGAAATCGTTATCCACTTGCTGTCGGTTATAATTCCGCAGACTATAGTTATGTTCAGGAGTTTAATGACAAAGCCAACTACTTTACAGGAAACCTGTATACTGACTATGAATTCAGGCTGAATGATTCTCATTATTTTAAAGTGCTTGCCGGATTCAACACTGAATTGAATAAAGTACGGTCGCTCGCTGGCTCACGCAGTGGATTGATCACACCTGAGTTGCCGACCATCAGTACGGCTACCACAGACAGTAAAGCCCTGGAAGGTACTTATCAGAACTGGGCGACAACCGGCTTTTTCAGCCGACTGAACTATAACTATAAAGAACGCTACCTATTAGAGGTAAATGCGCGCTATGATGGCTCCTCACGTTTTCTTCGTGACAAACGCTGGAATCTGTTCCCATCATTTTCTGCGGGATGGAATGTAGCTCAGGAGGAATTCTGGCCACTTAAGGATCTTGTTCAGGCGTTTAAAATCCGTGGTTCATACGGTGAACTCGGTAATCAGAATACTAACCTTTGGTATCCCTTTTATACTACGATGCCGATCGTTGTAAACAATGGCAGTTGGCTGTTAAACGGACAAAAGCCAAATACTTCGACCGCTCCGGGCCTTGTGAGTACAATGCTAACCTGGGAGCGCGTAACCAGCTGGAATATTGGCTTTGACCTGGGCATGTTGAAGAACCGATTCAATCTGAGCTTCGATTATTATAAACGAAACACAAATGACATGGTTGGGCCGGCGCCAGAACTACCGCTGATCTTAGGAACTGCGGTACCGCAGGTGAATAATGCAGACCTTGAATCTTATGGCTTTGAGGTTGAAGCTAAATGGCAGGACCGCATCGGTGAATTTGGATATTCGGTGCGTGCGGTGTTGTCCGATGACCAGCAACGGGTAACAAACTATCCTAACCCGACTGGTAATATCAGTACCTGGTATAACAATAAAATGAACGGAGAGATCTGGGGGTATACGACTGTGGGCATTGCTAAAAACCAGGCAGAAATGGATGCGCACCTTGCAACTACAAATCAGAATGCAATGGGTGGAAACTGGACGGCAGGTGATATTATGTATAAGGACATCAATGGTGATGGCAAAGTGGATGGTGGAGCAGGCGTATTAGGAAATACCGGCGACAGGACCATAATCGGTAATTCATCTTTGCGTTACCGCTACAGTCTGGATCTCGGAATGGATTATAAAGGCTTTGATCTGCGGGTGTTCTTTCAGGGTGTGGGTAAACGTGACTATATGCCGACCGGAGCTTATTTCTGGGGAGCCAGCGGCGGTATGTGGCAGTCGGCCGGCTTCACCGAACACATGGACTACTTTCGCGATGAAACGTCTGTGATGGTAGCCAGTGGACTTGCCGGGGTAAACACAGACGCCTATTTTCCTAAACCATATTTCAATACTACAAAGAACCAGCAGACACAGACCCGGTATATCCAAAATGGGGCATACCTAAGACTTAAAAACCTGCAGATCGGATATACCATGCCGAAGGGCTTCTTGCCGAAGCTTGGTATCTCACGTGCACGTTTTTACCTGTCGGGAGACAATCTGTTTACCATCACTAAGATGAGTAAGATCTTCGATCCGGAGACTGTAGGTCTTGGAGGCTACAGTGATGGAAAGACCTACCCACTTGCGCAAGTTTATTCATGTGGTGTTAACCTAACCTTCTAATTGATTGCTTCATCAATAAATTCTAAGAAAATGAAAAGAATATACAACACCATAGCGGTGTTCTTTATAGCGCTTGGCGCAAGCACCGTATCAAGCTGCAACAAACAATTGGATATGCAGCCTCTATCTGAGGTGACGCCTGATAAATTCCTGTGGAAGGAGTCGGACCTGGCAGCATATACTATTGGACAGTACAGATTTTCAACCCATGACGGATGGGGTCCGGGAACCTTCGGAATTGATAACAATACCGATAATCAGGCTACATCAGGCTTCTCCAACATATGGGTTCCCGGTGAAAAGCGGGTACCACAAACTGACGAACAGGAAACCGATGAAAACTGGAACTTTGTTCAGATCCGCAATGCAAATTACTTTCTCGAAACGGTTGTTCCACGCTGGAAGGAAAACAAGATTGCGGGAACACCTGCTAACGTAGCGCATTACATAGGAGAGGGTTATTTTCTAAGAGCCTATACTTATTTTAATAAGGTACAAACCTTCGGTGATTTTCCGATTGTTAAAAACACCTTACCTGATAAAATGGATGAACTGGTTCAGATTTCCCAACGTCGTCCAAGGAATGAAGTCGCACGTTTCATTTTGTCAGATCTGGATTCTGCAATTACTTTATTGAAAGTGGTTTCTCCAAATGGTACCAACAGGATCAGTAAAAATGTTGCGTTATTACTAAAATCTCGAGTAGCCTTACATGAAGCTTCCTGGCTAACGTATCATAAAAATACCGCAATGGTTCCGGGAGGTTCAGGCTGGCCTGGCGCAGGTAAAATTTCGGGTTTCAACATTAACATCGACTCAGAGATTGATTTCTTTTTAACGCAGGCTATGGATGCTGCAGCGCAGGTTGCTGATGCCGTTCCATTGGTATCAAACACTAAAGACAACGGCTATGACTCTTCAGATAATCAATATGCTGCGATGTTTGCAGATATAGACATGAGTAAATATGCTGAGGTGCTACTATGGCGGCAGTATGATCCTACGCAAGGCATAAACAATAATGTAAATCATTACATCAATAACAATGGTGCAAACACAGGGTACACCAGGGGTTTTGTGGATAATGTCCTTATGGCGAATGGATTACCGATATATGCTGCGGGATCAGGATATGCGGGAGATGACTCCCTACAGCTGGTAAAAGCAGGACGGGACAACAGGCTCCAGTTATTCATGAAAAATCCCGGAGAGTTAAGGTTTAAAGACAGGACCAATCCTGATGGATCAGCTATTTTAAGCGGTAGACCAGATATCGTCGGATTAGCTGAAACAAGAGATGTTACCGGCTATTCTGTTAAGAAAGGTTTTTCTTACTTGGCTGCAAACGCAGAGGGAAGTATGGGGAAGACTGGCAGCATCGTATTCCGTGCCGTCGAAGCATACCTGAACTATATCGAAGCTTCCTATTTGAAAGAAGGTGTTGTAAATGCTAAGGCAGCGCAATATTGGCAGGCGATCCGTAACCGTGCAGGTGTGAATCCAGATTATAATACAACAATAAATGCAACAGTTATGGCTGAAGAAGCCAAAAACGACATGGCTGCATATTCGAAAGGTGCACTGCTTTCGGACAGAACCTTATATAACATCCGCCGGGAAAGACGTACAGAGCTGATGGCGGAAGGAATGCGGATGTATGACCTGAAAAGATGGCGTGCATTAGACCAGTTGAAGACCTCGCCTTATATTGTTGAAGGCTTCAAAGTCTGGGGGCCGATGCAAGCATGGTACTTGCGAGCTACCGGAAGTGTACTTATTGAATCCGGCACGACGGGAAAGACCGCGAACGTTTCCAGAAAGTCAGAGAGCGCCTACATGCGTCCATACCGGGTGAATAATACCGCCAGCAATTTCGTGTTTAATGGCTACAGATGGACAGAGGCTCATTATCTGGAGCCAATCGCTATAAAACACCTGATTATAACCGCAAACAAAGGTGATTTAAATAACGCAGTAATTTATCAGAATCCAGGATGGCCCATAGTTGCCAATCAGGGTGCAAATTAACATCGTTGAGACATGGTTAATAAAATGCAGATTTCCAGGTGGGGCCTAACAATGGTCCTCCTGGCTACAGGTTTTCAGCAAACTGGTTTAGCTCATGGCGCAGGCCCTCTTGACCCGGCAGTAGCTAATCTATGGAAGAGGACAATGGTTTATGGTCGCTTCAAAGATGTGAGTGGAAAAGTGTTAGACGAAGCAGGAAACCCGTTGCCTGGTGCGAGTATCAAAGTTAAAGGGCAGCGTCAGAGCACCACTACCGATGCAGATGGACAATTTGTTTTAAAGGACATTGCTGCAGATGCCGTCTTAAGCGTTTCGTATGTCGGATACGAGAGCCGAGAGGTGACGCTGAGTGGTACGGGACAATTGCTGATCACACTTACATCTGCTTCTGCAAAGCTCGGCGAAGTGGTTGTAGTGGGCTATGGTTCACAAAAGAAGGCAAATCTGATTGGTTCAGTTTCCCAGCTTTCCGCCAAGGCAATAAATGACCGACCCGTAAGTTCCCTGACCAATGCGCTGACGGGCCAGCTGCCGGGTATCACGGTGGTACAAAGAAGCGGACAACCGGGTGCGAATGGCGCGAGCATACAGGTACGTGGTGTTGGCTCATTTGGTGCAAATGCGGGTGCACTGGTGTTGGTGGATGGTATTCCGGTAAACTCTTTTAATGACGTGGATCCCAATGATGTGGCCAACATCTCGATTCTTAAGGATGCCTCAACAGCTGCAATCTACGGATCAAGAGCTGCAAATGGCGTAATCGTGGTAACTACAAAAACAGGTTCAAACACAGATGGTAAGATCAAGGTAGCTTATAACGGCTACACGGGTACACAACGGGCAACTGCTTATCCCGAGTTTGTGGAATCCTGGGAGTATGCCAGTTTGCTAAACGAGGCACAGCCAGGTGCTTACACGGAAGCACAGATACAGAAGTTTCGTGACGGTTCGGATCCCGACAACTACCCGAATGTGAATTACGTAGACGAAGTATTTAAAAAATCCACTCTTCAAACCGGACATAACCTGTCCATCTCAAATAATCTTAACAAGACCCAATATTTGCTCTCAGCAGGCTATTTGTATCAGAACGGTATCGTTGAAAAGAATAGTTACAACCGATATAATCTTCGATTGAACTTGACCAACGAAATTAGCTCAAAGCTGAAGTTAACCACCCGTCTATCTGGCGCACAATACCTCAATGAGGAGCCTGCACCTCCTGCGACGCTCGACTGGAACGATATGTTGACCAGCATCGGACAAGTGATTCGAGTGCCGGCGATTTTCGTAAACCAGTTGAGCAATGGAGACTATGGGCCGGGTGTTGTAGCAAAAGGTACACCAGTGTCCTACTTTGATAATGAGTCATTCTTCAAGAGTAAGCAGACGGACATACTTGCCAACATGAGGCTTGATTGGCAGCTGATCAAAAACCTGAAATTATCAGTAATCGCTGGTTACACGCAATTGGGCGATAACTCTCGTCGTTTTCTGGCTAACCAACGTCTATCCGGTACTGTCAGGCTGGGCCCTGGAAGTTTAAATCAGGTTAGTTCGACCAACACCTATAAAACCTTACAGCAACTTGCAGAGTATAAGCTCAGCTTTGGACAGCACGAGTTTGGTGTCTTAGCAGGGCACTCCTATGAATTCAACAGCAGTAGTGCATTGAGTGCCAACAGATCCGGTTACAATAGTAACACCCTTACAGAAATTAATGCCGGCGATGCCAGTACACAAAAGAATACAGGTACTGCAGCAGAATATGCCCTGGATTCTTATTTCTCCCGGGTAAATTACAACTTTCTGAACCGGTACCTTGCTGAATTTACGCTTCGCTATGATGGTTCATCCAGATTTCCGGCGGCATCAAAATACGCTACCTTTCCTGCGGGTGCTATCGGGTGGCGAATTTCAGAAGAACCATTCGTAAAAGACAAGATTCGTTGGTTAAGCGACCTCAAGATCAAAGCGTCTTACGGAACTTTAGGAAATCAGAATATTGGTAATTATGCTTATCAGAATGTTCTAAACTCGGGCTACAACTATTCATTTGGCGGTGCTTTGTCAACCGGTGTTGCGAACACCATCTTGGTGGACCCAACAATCCGATGGGAATCTACCCGGACTAAGGACCTGGGGATTGATGCAAGTTTGTTTAACGGGAAGTTAGGGTTTAGTGCCACCTATTTCGATCGTTACACCTACGATATCCTGGTAAGTCCGACCTCAAGTGTGTCTACGGTGTTGGGTTTTGCTGTAGGTGTGCAGAATGCAGGCCGTTTGAGTAACCGGGGTTTTGAATTTACACTCGATTACAAGAACAATATCGGCGACTTCACTTATGCCATAAACAGTAACTTTTCAATTATCAAAAATAAAGTGCTGGATTTGGGGGTGGGGAACATCCGGCAGCCAAATGGCCTCACTGGAAACGGTTCTACGCTTTTTACCGGCTTCCCAATGAATATTTATTATGGCTACAAAGCTGACGGCCTATTTGTGGACCAGGCGGACATCGCCGCTTATGCGAATCAAAAAGCAATAAATCCCAATGTCAGACCAGGGGACGTGCGCTATCAGGATATCAGCGGACCAGCAGGGATTCCTGATGGGAAGGTTGATGCTGCCTACGACCGAACAGTGCTGGGGAGCCAAATTCCTAAATACACCTATGGATTAAATTTGTCGTTCGGCTACAAAAACTTTGATCTTGCAGTGCTGCTACAGGGTGTAACCGGGGTTAATGGCTATCTTGATCAATATGCGGGTTGGGCATTCTACCAGAATGGTAACGTTCAGCGCTATCAGGCTGGCTCACATTGGTCGGCCACGAATCCAGACCGCAATGCTAAATACCCACGGTTAGAAACCATTACAAATACAGGTACGGCAAATACACTGATGTCTTCTTTCTGGATGCTTGATGGCAGTTACCTTAAGGTGAGGAACATACAACTGGGATACAAATTTAATTCAGCAGCCCTGAAAGAAAAAGGTATTGATGGATTAAGGATCTATGCAACCGCACAAAATCCACTTGCCTTCAGTAAATATCCAAAGGGTTGGGATCCAGAAATCAATACAAGTGGAGCTTACTATCCAATACTTGCCGTGTATACACTGGGTTTAAATGTTAATTTTTAAGAAGTTGAAAGATGAAGGTATTTAAATATATAATGTCCTTAATGATGATCGTATTGAGTACGGTATCATGCAAGAAGGAACTTGACAGAACACCACTTGATCAGTTTTCAAGTCAGACATTCTGGGATAGTGAGGCCAATACCATGATGGCGCTTACGGGTGTTTATCGTGGTGGGATACAGATGGCGGTAAATCCTACTGGTGCTGAGTTCTCGGCCACAGACTGGTGGTCTTATCATGGTTTGCTATTCCTGGAGTTTGCTACTGATAATGCATATGACAGAAGAGGTGAGAACTCAGGATACAATACACTTACAAATGGAACATTAACAGCTACCAACAGCTATTTGGCTAATTATTGGAGTGCAAGTTACAATCGCATTGCACGATGCAATTACTTTCTGGATAACGTTAATAAGGCTCCGGTGGACGCGGCAAAGATCGCGCGTATGTCGGCCGAAACCAGATTTATCCGCGCCTGCCAATATTTCTATTTGTCTCAGCATTTTGGTGCCGTACCGCTTATACAGAAGACGCTTAATTTGCAGGAGGCAAACAATGTGGATAAAAATACAAGGGCCGAGGTGCTGGCCTTTGTCGATGCAGAATTGAAGGAGGTGGCTGCAATCCTTCCTAAACAGAATAGTATTCCAGCTATTGAACGTGGAAGAGCTACACAGCAGGCGGCATTGGCATTTTTAGGGCGTAGTTATCTGGCTCAGAAGAAATGGGAGGAAGCCGCTAACGTATACAAGCAAATTATCGATCTGAATGAGAACATCATTGATCCAAACTATGAGAGTTTGTTTAATGGCACCAATGAGGCTAGCAAGGAAATTATTTTTGCCACGCAGTATCAGCAGGATCTTGCGCCGAATGCCATGTTGCAACACAATTATCCGGCAAAGCTAGGTGGCAATATGATCCACTGCCCATTGGGGGGTCTTGTAGAATCTTTTGAGTTTAATGATGGTACACCATTTTCGTATTCAGATCCCAGGTATTCAGCTGCAAATATCTCTCTTAATCGTGACCCCAGGCTAAGGTACACTGTTCTACATAACGGTCAGCAGTTTAAAAATATCGTTTATAATAGTAATCCGGATGATGCGAGTTCGCCGGACCAGCTTACGACAACCAAACAGGCAACACGTACGGGATACGCGCTGAAGAAGTTTAACAGTGAAGCTTTTTCGGGCGGCGATCTGCAGAATTCGGGCATTGACCTGCCAGTGATCCGCTATGCGGAGGTTTTACTAAGCTACTTGGAGGCGAAACTTGAGTCTGGTGCCGCCATTGATCAAGGCTTACTCGATGAGACGATAAATAAAGTTCGTGGCAGACTCACAGTTAATATGCCTGGGGTAAGGGAAATCAACCCAGCTGCATTGCGCGTGATTTTAAGACGGGAACGAAGAAATGAGCTCGCGCTTGAAGGTATCCGGTACTGGGATCTGCTGCGTTGGAATATCATCGGCGAGGTTTTGCAGGGAGACTTTTATGGTGCGCCCTTTCCAACTGCAACCAATGTCCGGCAAAAAGGTACAACCGTAGATCCACAAAGGCGCTGGTATGTTACTTCCAAGGCTTTCCGGGTTGGACAAGATGAGCTTTGGCCAATTCCACAGAATGAGGTAAATATCAATCCTAAGTTGAAATAGATGAAAGCTTTAGTATTAAGTGCAATTCTTGCTGTTTGTTGCCAATATGCCTGTGCACAGCAATCGCCAAATGTCATCCTCATTTATGCTGATGATCTCGGTTATGGTGATCTGAGTTGCTATGGCGCAGCTAAACTCAAGACACCTAATATTGACAAACTTGCGGCAAAGGGAATCAGGTTTACGAATGGACATTCCAGTTCGGCAACCTGCACACCTTCCAGATACGCAATGATCACAGGCGCATATCCCTGGAGGATAAATGGTACGGGGGTACTACCAGGGGATGCTGCCTTGATCGTGCCAATAAATGTTAAAACCTTGCCCAGTGTGTTTAAAAGTGCGGGATACCAAACTGCAATTGTTGGAAAATGGCACCTGGGCTTGGGGCAGGAGGTGGACAAAGACTGGAATACGGAGATTAAACCTGGCCCTAACAATGTAGGTTTTGACTACAGCTTCATATTTCCGGCTACAGCCGACCGTGTGCCAACAGTGTTTTTAGAAAACCAGAAGGTGATAGCTTTGGACCCTCGTGATCCTATTGCGGTTAATTATAAGGTGAAAGTTGGTAACGAGCCCACTGGAAAGGAACATCCTGAGCTGCTGAAGATGAAGAGTTCTACAGGGCACGGCCATGACCAAACCATCATCAATGGAATCGGGAGAATCGGTTATATGAAAGGTGGTAAAATGGCAAGATGGGCAGATGAAGAGTTGTCTTACACCTTTCTTGCAAAAGCAAAGGAGTTTATTGGAAGTCATTACAAATCGCCGTTCTTTCTTTACTTCGCATCGACCGAGCCTCATGTTCCCCGTGTACCAGCGACTATGTTTAAGGGCAAAAGCGGATTGGGTGCACGTGGTGATGCAATTTTACAACTGGATTGGACGGTAGGCCAGATCATGCAACAAATTGACGAACTTGGAATCACATCGAACACCATGATCGTGTTTACCAGTGACAACGGACCTGTGCTTGACGACGGTTATGAAGATGAAGCGGTTACCCGATCAGCTGGTCACAGGCCTGCAGGGGAATTGCGCGGAGGTAAATACAGCGCATTTGAAGGTGGCACCAGAGTACCCTTAATTATCAGCTGGCCTGCAATGATCAAGCCGGCGATTTCAGATGCTTTGGTGACGCAAGTAGATTTCCTGAAGTCATTTGCGGGTTTGTTGGACCAAAAGGTAGATGAAGGACACGCCCGGGACAGTGAAAATCATATGGATACTTTCCTTGGTAAGCGAGCTGATGGGCGTACAATTTATATTGAACAAGGGGGTGCCTTGTCTATCCTGCGTGGTAAGTGGAAATACATACATCCGGAGGAGGGACCTGCAGTTTCAAGGTTGGTGAATATTGAAACCGGAAACTCCAGCGTTGCGCAATTATATGACCTCAGTGTGGATAAAGCGGAAAAAAATAATCTTGCAGCAAAATATCCCAAAATTGTTCAGGAACTTTCAGCTTTGTTAGCATCTATAAAACAAAACAATGAGAAATAGATCGTTGTGTAAATTGATTTTTAGCAGTTTACTTGCATTAACAAGTTGCAGGAATGCGGAAAATCCTGTCTATCCTGGCGCTGTAAGTGTTTGTAGCGGGATGCCAGAAGTACGCTTCGCCATGGCCTACAACAACCCAGGCAATATTCAATTACTGGTCGACACTGCGAACATGGTGTGGATACCAGCTCCAGAACGGGGATTTTGGATGGATAAGTCTGAAGTGAGCAATGCGGAGTTTCTGGCCTTTGTTGAAGCGACCGGATATGTGACCACAGCGGAGCAGGCACCTGATTGGGCGTTGCTAAAGCAGCAGCTTCCGGAGGGTACAGCCAAGCCGCCCGATAGTGTTCTTGTTGCAGCATCGCTGGTTTTCAGTCCGCCTGGATATGCTATTCCCCTGAATGATCCTTCCAGATGGTGGAAGTGGACCAAAGCTGCTAATTGGAGACATCCACGGGGTGAAGGGAGCGATCTTCGCGGAAAAGAAAATTTCCCTGTTGTACATGTTTCCCTTGATGATGCGAAGGCCTATGCACATTGGGCCCGGAAGCGGTTGCCAAGAGAGGAGGAATGGGAGTTTGCAGCGCGTGGAGGCATTGAAGCAGCATTATATCCCTGGGGGAATGAGCCTGTTGAAGCTGGAAAGCCAAAAGCCAATACATGGCAGGGCAGTTTTCCAAACCGGGATAATGCCTGGGACGGATCAGCAGGTGCTGCGGCTGTAAAGTCCTACGCCGCCAATGGATATGGTCTTTATGATATGGCCGGGAACGTATGGGAATGGTGCGATGGCCCGGAGGTGGTACTTCGAGGGGGTTCATATCTATGTAATTCATCTTATTGCGAGGGCTACCGGGTTAGCTCAAGAATGCCGACGGCCCCTGACACTGGTCTGGAACATACAGGTTTCCGTTGCGTAATGGATTAAACGGTTTCGATCCTTAGTAATCGGCTCACCGGTTTCGCAATTGCCAAATAATCTTTAATTTCGCCGTATACATAGGAAATCGCGTAAATGGATTATCAATTCAAAGAAATAGAAAAAAAGTGGCAGGGCTTCTGGGCAGAAAATCAAACCTTTAAGGCAGAGACGAACGCTGATAAGCCAAAGTATTATGTGTTGGATATGTTCCCATATCCATCTGGTGCCGGACTTCATGTTGGACATCCACTTGGATACATCGCTTCAGACATCTTTTCAAGATATAAAAGACTAAAAGGATTCAATGTACTTCACCCGATGGGATACGATTCCTTCGGTTTACCGGCAGAACAATATGCGATCCAAACGGGGCAACATCCTGCCTTAACGACAGCACAGAACATTAATACCTATCGCAGGCAGCTTGATCAGATTGGTTTCTCGTTCGATTGGAGTAAGGAAGTGCGTACAAGCGAACCTTCTTATTACAAATGGACACAGTGGATCTTTATGCAGCTGTTCAATTCATGGTATAATGTTGAGACAGACCGTGCTGAAAACATCAGCAGCCTGATCGGGAAATTCGAAACCTCGGGAAGTGTTGGTGTTAAAGCTGCTGCAGACGAGGATGTCCTGACTTTTGATGCTACAGAATGGGCTTCGATGACAGAAGAGGCTAAGCAAATTGAATTGCTTAAATACCGCTTGACTTACCTTAGAGAAAGTACTGTAAACTGGTGCGCTGCATTAGGAACTGTACTTGCTAATGATGAAGTTATTGGCGGGTACTCCGAACGTGGGGGCCATCCCGTTGAACAGAAAAAGATGATGCAGTGGAGCATGCGCATTTCTGCTTATGCAGAACGTTTGCTTCAAGGACTAAATACTGTCGACTTTCCGGAACCTGTTAAAGAAATGCAGCGCAACTGGATTGGCAAGAGTGTAGGTGCTAGTGTAAAATTCCCTATTGAAAATCATACCGGACATATTGAAGTGTTCACCACCCGGGTAGACACGATATATGGGGTTTCTTTCCTTGTGCTTGCGCCTGAGCACGAGCTTGTTGCTGAACTGACCACGCCTGAGCAGAAAGAAGCTGTTGAGCATTATATTGCACAGACCCGCAAGAAATCGGAACTGGACCGTATGGCGGATACCAAAACCGTTTCTGGCGCTTTCACTGGCTGCTATGTACTCAACCCCGTGAGTGGTGAGCGTGTACAGCTATGGATTGCCGACTATGTACTTGCCGGTTATGGAACTGGGGCGGTAATGGGCGTACCAAGTGGTGATCAGCGAGACTGGCTATTTGCGAAGCATTTTGATTTGCCGATCCTACAGATTTTAGATGGTCAAAAGGATTTAGATGTTCAGGCTGACCCTACGAAAGAAGGTCAGTACATCAATTCGGGAATGGTCAACGGCATGGATTATAAAACGGCCATTGAAACGTTGAACAAGTGGCTTGAAGACAACCAGGTTGGTAAGGCGAAGATAAACTACCGTATGCGTGATGCGATCTTTGGTCGTCAACGTTATTGGGGAGAGCCGATTCCGGTGTATTTTAAAGACGGTATTCCATATTTGATTAAGGAAGAGGAGTTACCATTATTACTTCCTGAAGTGGACAAATATCTGCCGACCGAGACAGGTGAACCGCCCTTGGGCCGTGCAACAAACTGGTCCTACGAGCAGCAGTATGAATATGAGTTGAGTACTATGCCAGGTTGGGCAGGATCCAGCTGGTATTGGTACCGGTATATGGATTCTCAAAATGACCAGGCCTTCTCTTCAAAAGAAGCTATTGACTACTGGAAGGATGTTGATCTTTACATAGGCGGGGCCGAGCATGCAACCGGCCACCTGCTTTACAGCCGTTTCTGGAACAAGTTTTTAAAAGATCTTGGTTTTGTACAACAGGAGGAGCCCTTTAAGAAGTTGATTAACCAAGGTATGATCCAGGGTCGCAGTAACTTTGTATATCGTGTTATGGATGATGAAGGTAAGTCTACGAATACGCTGGTATCTCATGGGTTAAAGCACAGCTATAAAACTACAGCACTTCACGTAGATGTAAACATTGTTGAGAATGAAATACTGAACATAGAGAAGTTCAAAGATTTCCGTCCCGAGTTAAAGGACGCTGAATTCATTTTGGAAAACGGCAAATATATCTGTGGTGTTGAGGTTGAAAAGATGTCTAAATCCAAGTTCAACGTGGTTAACCCGGATGTCCTCATTGGAAATTATGGGGCTGATACTTTAAGGATGTACGAAATGTTCCTGGGCCCGCTTGAGCAAAGTAAACCTTGGAACACCAATGGTATTGAAGGGGTATTTAAGTTCTTAAGGAAGTTCTGGAGGTTGTTCCATAACGATGCATGGGAGTTTAGTGTAAGTGATGCTGAGCCAAGCAAGGCGGAGCTTAAAACTTTGCATAAGATCATTAAAAAAGTACAGGATGATATTGAACGTTTTTCATTCAATACTTCTGTATCGAGCTTCATGATCGCCGTAAATGAGCTGACGGATCTTAAGTCCAACAATAAGCAAATACTGCAAGATCTGGTGATTGTACTTTCACCTTATGCACCGCACATATGTGAAGAACTTTGGACCTTGTTAGGAAACCAACCTGGTACATTGTCATTTGCCGCTTACCCTGTATTCAACTCCGAATTCCTTGTTGAAGACGAGGTGAATTATCCAATATCGGTTAATGGGAAGACTCGTATGAATCTGAGTATCAGTTCTACTATGGAGCCGAAAGAGATTGAGGCCCTTGTTCTCGAAAATGAGCAGGTGCAGAAATATTTTGATGGTAAAACGCCTAACAAAGTGATTGTTGTTAAAGGTAGAATTGTGAACATCGTGGTGTAATCCACACTAATTAACATAGTTATTAACATTTTATGTTAATAACAGAAAGGCCGCATTTTTGAAGATGCGGCCTTTCTGTTATGGCCCGTTTTGGTTGAGGGTGGCGAAGGTTATAAACATGTATTACACACCTTATGAACACTAATTAACATGGTTGTTAACATTAGATGTTAAAAATAATCTAGGTAAACTGTTCATTTAGAGCTTAAAATGAGAAACCAACAGATATATAGGGTAGGGCGCCTTCTTTTGAGAAGCCAACAGTGCCCTGAATCAGGATCAGCTCTGCAGGGCGAACATACAATCCGCCGCCATAACCATCATGCCATTTGGCGGATGACTCTCCAGGCTCCCAAACCCTTCCAATATCATTGAAAGCAATTAAGCCTACCTCCCCAGGGGTAATGTAAGAAGTGAAGTCAAACAGCTTAATACGAGCATCAAGATTGTAATAAAGCGCTGATCTGCCTGTGAACCGGTTGCTGTGGAAGCCACGCAGGTTCCTTACACCACCGAGTTGCATGCGCTGATAAAAGGTTGGATCGCCAAAAGTTGTTCCTGCGCCTATACGATTTGCAAGAACCAGCCCGGATTTTCCTGGATTAAGGTAGAACCTCAACTCTGTACGTAGGTAACCATAGCGATCTTTTTCCTCGCCGATCTGCTGCTTACCACTCAATGCAGTTCGCCAGTAGATTCCTCTTGTCGGCACACCTTCGTTATCACGCGTATCATAGGTGACGATACCAATAAGTCCAGTATAAAATCGATTATTGAAAATATCCTCGCTGGGGTTTAGCGCGTCATACTCCCCCAGGAACCTTCGTTGATTTCTTGCCAAATTACTAGCATAAAATTCATTTGAGAGACCACCTTCCAGTGTCAGGCCTTTTGCCAGTCCTCTTTTCAGTTTAAAGTCGGCATTTAAATAGTCGTATCTGTTGCGATAATAGGAGATTTCCCTTCGACCTTCATCATCAAATTGGCTGTCATTACCCAGTCCAAAAAAGTTGCTCTGGTTATTTGGGCCGAGATAATCTATGTCAATCTTTAGGTCGTTCTTACCGATCAGCTCTTTAAAATCGCCTTCATAGTTGAGGTGAAATGACTTACGTCCGGTCGAATAGTTTACCCAGAATTCGTTGCGGAAAGCATACGGTGTCTTTCTAAAGCCCTGCTTTTCATAGATCAGGCCTACGCCAGGTTGTAGTCCACGATCGATGCTATAGCTAACGTTGAAAAGCGGTCCGAACTGGTCGAACACAAAGCTTTTCTTATTAAAAGAATTTACCAAAGTGTCACTTGCCAACCTGAGTTTAGCGTATCCTTTCTGTGGTAATTTATTGTTTTCGTCGATACGGTCGTAGATGAAAGGCTTCTTGCTTCCTTTGAGGTTTTCGTCGACATCAAACTGATCAGCGCCTGAACCTCCGATTAGTCTTAAACGAATAGGTGATGCTGTTGCACCACTAACATTAAAAACATCATCTCCGCCAAAGCCATACAGGCGGATTTCTTCCGTTTCTGCTGCTTTGAAGGTGCGGTGGAAGATACTTCTGCCGGTACCACCGTCTTTTTTAATGTTTTGGATACGCAGTTCTAAATCGCCATTTTCTTTATGATCGATACTGAATTGCTCGCGTTTATCTGAAGCAGGAATGTCTACAACTTTAGCCAGAAATCTATAATATTCCAATGCGATTGCTTCAAGATTATGGATACGGCCATTCAGATTTGTACGTATTTCTGTGTCGTTGAGACCGCGGATTTCTGAAGGGAGAAGTCCTAGTGCTTTTTCAATAAGTTCCGGGTTGAGCCGTTCTTGGACTACTTTTACTTCCGCCCGCCAGTCTGCTTCACTTAGATCAGTTAAGAAATACCTATCGAAATACCGGTTGTTAAAATTCCAGGTTTTAACATCCCTGATCTCAGGTGAATAAGGCTGAAGATTTCCTTTTAGCCATTGGTGCGAAAGTACCCAGGGCAGGATACCGCTTGTTTTATAAAAGACTTTATCCCGGTCGCGGGGAACAGGAATGTAGGTCGTTTCGCCATTCTTCTTTTCTTTAGCCCATCGCCAGTTGTCTTCATGACGGTCCCAATCGCCAACGACAAAGTCCAGCAATCGTGCCCTCAAAGTTCGTTTTTGGTCCGTAAGGTGGTCGTTATCTTCCTGTAGTTCGGATTGAACCTTTTCGGTGTTGTCAGTATCCTCAAACTGCAGCGGCTCGCGTTCCTCGAAGAGGTATGCTGCATTTGCAAATTCCTTCCGGTATTCTCCCAGACCGGGATCATCGCCCACATAGACGATTTCCGGATTGGCATGTGGAATGTTAAGTGCATCCGCTAGTGGCGGCACTATAAGGGCACCAAATGGGTGACCTGTGGATACCTGATCTTGTACGATGTCTCGTGCGATGGTCTTTTTCAATCCCTCTGGCAAGGCACGGTCGGGATATTTCTGGATGGTTCTGAGCACCCATTCTTTTCCTTTAGGATCAACGAAACGTATAGACTTCGTTTGATTGCCGCCGCCGAGTTTCGCAATCTTCAATCCGCCTTTTTCTTTTCTGATATCGAGCACACGAAGTTTCACCGGGGTTGCCCAGAGGCTACGATAGTTTTCACCGAAAAATTTCCGGTGTAGTGGTCCTACAGCATCATACTCTGGTGCAATGGGTTTAATGATGTATGGTTCAGGGTTGTATTGTTGGCCCAGACCCAGGAGTGGTGAAAGCAGCAGTAAGGGGAGTAGGATTTTTTTCATAAACCTTCTTTAGTTTGGCAGATCATCAAAGTTTAAACTGACTCTGAGCGCTTTCAGTCCTTCAACACCTTGCAGCTCTTCAATTTCCAGGTATTCTACGTCTGGTTTGAGTATCTGTTGGGTAGCAAGTATGTTAAAATAGTTGAGGTATTCTTCAGCTTCCCATCTATTCATGTAAACCACGGCGATTTTTCCGGGCTGCGTGAGCCTTTCATCGGTATATTTAATGTGGGCCTTATCGATGCGTTTCTTTACCAGTTGATAACGGATGTTGTATCCGCCTTCAACATCGAAGCGTTGTTCATCTGGCCGGAAGCTGATGTCAATTAATTTTTCGTGTACGAAGATCAGCTGGGTTGTCCGTAATGGTATGGCTAAGCCAGGAATCAGGTTGTGCGCTGCTCTGGCGATATTCGCAACCGCAGCAAGGTGTTTAAAACGGAAAGTTTGCAGCAGGTTTGCCGGCATCGGCTGCTCCGGGGCGATGGATTGCCCAAGATAGATATCAAACTCGACCCCATCGGTTCTGAACTTCTCAAAATAACATGGGAAGGTATTCTGAATGTCGGTATTAAATTCATCCAGCATGGCATTGATGCTGCGGTTTACCGTCTGCATGCTATGTTCGTAAAGATTGCGGTTTTTATACAAGGGACCATTTGGCACGGTTTCTTCAAAATACCGGTCTATAATGTACGAAATTTCAGGCCTTGCTTCTTTTAAAAGTCTGAGGTAAGGCGGGAGCTGACGTGTCAAGTAATCTTCAATACGGATAATCTGACGGTCGCTGAGATGTGTTTCCTTTTTATAATTCCAGACCTGATCCTGTTTGGGAAGGTTTTCCACTACGTCTTTGTCTGCGGTCTCCTTTATTGCAAGGAATGTCTCTTCCAGGAGCTTAAAGTGCGTATTAAGGTCTTTTCGGATGGACAGGTTTCGTAGCGTACTCGAATCTTTCATGTCTATTGCAGCATAGAATGGTTGTACATCTTTAAAGACTATAGGCTCTATAGGCAGATCCTTTTCATCACAGTTGTATTTGAGGTAGTTGTATGCCGCCTGGTCGAACCGCCATTGTACCGCGGGCTGAATGACAGTAAACTTACTGGTGATCACTCTGGTGATCTCATTATTGAAATCGGCGGAGATGTTGTGAAATAACTGTGCCAACAGCGGAAATGCGGCTTCAATCTTAGATAGCGTTTTAGCCGTAAGGTATCGCGGGTTTTTGGCATATATCTCCAGGCAACCCACCAGTTCACCGCTGTAGTATAAGGGAAAGAGTGCATAAGAGCGGATGCCGCTTTTACTCAGTATTCTAAGTATTGGATGATCCTGTTGCTGTTGCTCCAATATTTCTGGAAAGATGAGCGTTCGAGGTTTTGCCAGATAATCTTCAAGTAAACGTTTTGATTTGCTAGCACTTTCCTGCTGGTTTACATACGTTAGCAAGATGCTTCTAAAGCTGGAATGGTCATCCAACAATGTTTTACCGCCTAAAGTCACATAGGGAAGAATGCCAAACTCCAATGCATTTGTACCTGCGATGGTTTTAAGTGCAGTGGATATGCGTTTGTCATAGCTTCCACTTGCGCACTCGTTATGTGCAATGATCACATCCTTAATAGACTGTAGGGCATGCGCTGCCGTAACATCAATCATTTCTACGACGGAGAAGCCTTCAAGCCTGAAGCGTTCAGGTGGTAGCAGCCGTTGAAGCAAACGTAATGTGCCGGATTCATCAGGGCGGTGGTCTTTGAAGTTTTCAAGCTGAAGCTTAGGGAGCTCCATCTCAGTGTATATTTTTATGAACCTGGTATCGATGTGGAATTCGTAATAACGTACCAATTGGGTTTTTGGATCAAGTATGGACTTGATGGTGAGATCCCATCCGGAAAGCTTGAAACCATAAAACTGCTCCAGTACGATGTTATAGAAGGTTTTTAGCAGGCTATCATGCATCTGAGGTAAGGTCGGGAGCTTCAATCCCGGCCGCAGCTCTCTACTTAGCGGATCGACTAACACTGCATAGAAAGCAGGTGTTCCGAAATAAAATGCGGGTGTGAGTGGCGCCGATAATGCCCAGAGATGCTCGGATTCCTCTGAAATAATTGGCGACAGCGATGTATAGATTAACTCAAAAAGAGGTACGTATGAAGGTATGTTCTGCGCTTGAAGCGGTTCTTCAAGTTCAGGGAACTTTCTAAATTGCTCCAGAACATAGTTGAAAATATTCTTTTTCGCCGTCTTTTCAGTTTCAATTCTTTTTTCCAGATACGCGATAAAGGGCCGGAGTGAAAATTGATTTTCTACACCAATCAAGCCTGCGCTTTGATCCGGATATTGTCTGGTTAAATCAACCGTAAGTGCTAGCATTTAGTTATTGTGTTTAACGGTTCATCATTCCATATTTCCTGATAAAGAACTAATCCTTGAGAGCCGTATAATGTTTTACAAATTTAAACGTTTCAGACACACCGCTCACCTGCTCTTCATAAAATTTAAATTCGAGGCGCTTGTCGGCGTAAAAGTCCGCGACGACATATCCCGGCGTCGCTTTACCAAACAGCGCATGTTTTCCCTTTATCACCCGACTCGTTTTTGTTCCGGAACCACTAACGATCTGGATGTCGTTATTACGTTTTATGAACTGTAGACCATGGTCATGACCTGCAACATGTGTCAGGTTTTGTACGCTGGCAAAAGCGGCGTCTACCTGGGTGATCATGTTTTTGTAGGATATATTCCGGAGATCTTCCGGATCAGGGAAATTGCGCCTTATCAAAGGGTAAATTGATCCGACTATTGGTAGGGGCAGGTAAAGATTTTTGTTGATGTCTCTAAGTGGAAAAAGGTGCTGCATAAATGTAAAATGTCCGCCATGACTGCCATAGCTTTGAAAAGGATGGTGGGATGCGAGTAGTATCACCTGGTCTTTGTGCGCAGCAGCAAATGCTTGCATTTGTGCTACAACATCTGCTTTGCTCTTGCATTTACAGTCAGTTGCTGCCTGCTCCTGATGATGCGGGAAGACCCACCACTCACTGTCGAACGCTACAATGGAGAGATTATCAGCCATTGTTATGGTTACAGGACCTGGACAGCCATCGGCCGGAACCATTTTTAGATTCGGGTCATTTTGTTGTCTCAGAAAATTGCTCTGTGCTTTTATTTTTGCTAACCCTTGAGGTCCTGATTTATCCCAATCATGGTTACCGGGGATGAAGTATACGCTGGCACCTCTTGCACGCATTGGACTGAACTGTGAGCGTAATATTTGCTGTGTTTCCCGCTCCTCTTCACTACCAGGCAGTCCCATTCCCTTAGGATAGATATTATCACCCAGATATACAACTGATGTTTTCCCTTGCAGTACTTGTGCTGCAGCATGAGCTATTACCTTGCTTTGTTCGGGATCTATTTCCCCCGCATCACCAATGAAAATGATCCTCGAAATCAAGGGTATATCTTGCGCAGTGAGCGTTAGGAGATTTATAAGCAGTAATATCAGGGTAAAGAACTTTCTCATTGCCTGGATGCAAATTTAAGGATGTTGCCATTGGTGATTTCGTCCCCTTCATTGGAGATGTACAAATTCAGGTCTTTATCGAATGCAATGCCTTCTGGCTGATTGAATGTAGTCGCATCCAGTTCATGTACCGCCTTGACCTTCCAGTTTGGATCTGCAATAACCAGCAACCTTTCTGCTGAAGAAAGGATGTACCACTCTTTGGTACGTGGATGTCGGGTTAATGCGGAAACCCGCAACCCGGATTTAATCTTAAAGCCAAGTTCCTGTACGGCATCCTGATCAATTTGAAATTCTGTGATGGTGCCCAGGTCCTTAGTGTCTTTGTTAATCTTGATCTTAAATCCGAGTGTTTTCCTTTCTTTCTTGTTTTCACTCTTTGTAAGTACATACATCGTTTGCTCCTGCGGATCGGCATACAGGCTTTCGTATTCTGCTTTCGGCAGGAAGTCCTCCCATTTTTGTACTTTAGTTTTAAGATCTCCATCAACTGTATCAAGAGGAAAGCTGTATATGTCTCCGGAACTCTTTAACACATACACCTGTTCATTAAGGATGGCTATGTCTTCATAATCTCCCCGTGATCCAAACTTTACGCTGCTTGCTTTCTTAACTGCCCACTCAAGGGAAAACAGGCGGCCTTCCTCATCCTGAATGGCATAAACCGTGGTAGGGTCAAAGTTGTTAAAGGCGATTCCGGAAATCTCCAACAAGCTTTCGGGCATATTGAACTTCTCCGGATTAGCGAGGTCGTACCCAGGCAGGGTGACGGCGTTTGGCTTGGATACAGGCTTGCAAGCGAACAAAGATGTAACACTCGCAAGCACGAGTAAATGCAGGGTTTTAACGATGAAATTTTTCATAACACTTCATTTTTTATCGGGGCCGCGCGAAGCTGTTTATAAATCTCTTCCTGAGCACGAATGCCGGTATTGTTAACAACGGGCCTGTTTTCAAGTGCAGTATTCAATTCAACAGCTTGCTGACTATCATTAAGTTGTACTGCAATAATCTCTTGCAGGGTTTGTTTTACAACGGGATCATAAACAGGGAAGCAGACTTCAATTCTTGTATAAATATTGCGGTTCATCCAATCTGCTGAGCCCATGAATACTTTAGCATCCCCGTTGTTATGGAAAATAAATACGCGGCCATGTTCAAGGTAACGATCTACTATTCTGATAATTCGGATGTTTGCACTCTGGCCGGGTACACCGGGGACGAGGCAGCAGATGCTCCGAATGATCAAATTGATCTTTACGCCTGCATTAGAAGCGTCATAAAGTTTGCTGATCAGCCGCTTTTCTTCAAGATTGTTTAGTTTGATGGTGATGGCTGCAGGGCGTCCGGCATGTGCATTTTTAATTTCCTGCTCAATAAGTTCCAGGAATGTTTGCTGCAAGTTGAATTGTGCCACAAGCAATTCATTGAAGCTGATGTTATCTTTGAGCGCCTGTGTTTTTTTGGGTTGAGATAAGAACTGGAACAAGCTTTCAAGTTCATTAAGTAAGTTCGGCCTTGCTGTTAAAAGCGCATGGTCTGTGTAAAACTTAGCCGTACTCTCGTTTAAATTTCCGGTAGATAGCAGTCCGAATTTTTCCTCACCGCCTTCATCAAACTTACGCTTAACCAGCGCAACTTTTGCATGAACCTTATATTTTACACTGCTGTAAATCACCGCAGCGCCAGCCGCTTTAAGCCTGTTGGCCCATTTGATGTTGTTTTCTTCATCGAAGCGGGCTTTAAGTTCAAGCATAACCACGACCTTTTTGTTTTGCTGGGCAGCATTGATGAGCGCACTTACAATCCTGGAATTTTTAGCTACGCGGTATAAAGTGCAATAAACTTCCGTGACCTTGAGGTCTGTGGCTGCAGCTTCAAAGAACTCAAGAATGGGATCAAAGTCCTGATAGGGCAAGTTAATAAGCAGATCTTTTTCCCGGATACGGGAGAAAATGCCTAGATCGTTTTCCTTTGTAGGCAGTGAAATACCCGGCCAGGCGGGATATGCATATTTATTGTCGCTTAGCGGAAAGTTACTCAGGTCTTTGAGGTTGTGGTAATATCCGCCAAGTACTATAGCTGCATGCTGCAGGTTTAAGGTATGTACCATTTTATAAAGATGCCTTAATGGTATGTCTGGCTGACACAGGAATCTTGTCGCCAACCCATAATCTCGCTTTGCGAGTTCCTTTTCCAGTGCAGCAACAATGTTTTCATCAATTTCTTCTTCCAGATGCAGTTCTGCATCCCTGGTCACTTTAAGCGAATAGGCTGCGGTGACTGCTCCAGCACCAAACATGTACTTAAGATTATACCTGATGATATCGTCGAGGAACAACACATATTTTTTATCCCCATCTGGAATGGTATATAATCTTGGGAGTTGCTCAGACGGGATGTTAAGCATTACCAATCTTTCTGTATTGGATGTATGCTCGAGTATGATGCCGAGGTAAAGTTTACTGTTTTCTGCGAAGAAACTGGTGTTCTCCAGATCCAGGAATACAGGTTTTAGTAGTGGCTGAATGGTATTGCTAAAAATCTCCCGGACAATATCCGAGATCGTGTCCGGGATAGGTTTGCGATAGATCCAGTCGATTTTCGCCGCTGAGAGTTCGGGGATAATGATGGACTGTACAATATCACCATAGCGTTGTTGTTGCAGGTTTATGCGGCGCTTCGCTTCCCTGTAGGGAAAGTCAAGGTTTTGAATGTCTTTGTCGCGATCTATCGCTTTCAGCACAGGCATACGCACCCGGTAGAACTCATCGAGGTTAGAAGAGTAGATGGAGAGGAACCTGATTTTTTCCATCAGCGGCAGCTTCATCGAAGCCGCCTCCTCTAATACGCGTTCGTTAAAAGTTAGCCAACTCAGGTCACGGTTAAAAAAGCTATACATGCTCATTTACATTTCAATGGCTACGGCCACAATAAAACTTAATACGGAGAAAATAATTCCAAACATAAATACATTGTAAGCGATACGCAGCAGCCTGTACTTTCTGCCGAGTACAATCCCTTGTGAGTAGATGTCTTTAATGAGACTTCCATATAGGTAATCTCTATTTTCCATCATTTTTTCCATCGCCTCATTATAGTCGCGAAGGCTCATGCGATAAAAATTACCAAAGAACAATAGGTTTGGCCTTTGTTTCAGTACCTCCTCTGGATCAAAGCTTCCGGAGGGTACATTTGGCCTGGTAGCCAGTATGGAAAAAACCATGGTTACCAGACATATCAGCAGTAGGGTTACTGTTGGAAAAATCAGGTGTTCATTGTCCTCAAGCTTTCGTATCAAGATACTGAGTACCACCGACAAGATGATCGAGTTTATGGAGATCATGATATGCGCCTTATTGTCGGCCATATCGCTTAGTCGCTGGTGATTATTCGAGGTGATCCTGAACATGGTTTCTATACCTTTTTCTGGTCTGGTGTCCTTATCGTCTTTTTTCCTTTTATCTTTTGCAGGGGTATTGCTTTCTATTTGTTCAGCGTTGTTTTGTGGCGTAGCGAAGTTAAAGGAAGCCTGTACTTGTGCTTTCAGGGTACGTATGTTCTCCTGTTTTGTCGGGTTAAGTTTATCTATACAGTATTGAGTGTGATAATGATGAGATTCTAACAGTTGCAGCGTACCCAAGCGCCAGATATTTTTGTCAATATCTTTCTGACATAGTGCCATGGTCTCTTTGCGCATCATCTTGTTGCGCTCTTTGAAATGTTCGCTTCCAAGATGGTAGAGGTCAGAGTCACATACAATTTGCTGAAGCAGATTCTTTGGAGCTTGCGGCATTTTCGTAGCCATAATGCAACCTTGAATATCTTTAATGATTTCCTGATCAAGCTCGTAGGGTTGAAGGAAGGCAACGGCTGCTGCAGCTCCTTTCTGCTCATGTTGTTGAGGGCTTTCCAAGTAACCTACGTCATGAAACCAACAAGCGCACTGTACAATAAAGAAGTCCCGATCGGAGAGTTTGTAGAAGTTGCCAATTTCTACTGCATGTTTAACCACATGTTCGGTATGGGCGTGGTTGTGATATACCAGCTGATCATTCGTATTGGCCTGGAACAAATGTTCAACATGGGTCTTTACGTCGTCTAAGATTTCAAGATAATTCATAATAAGTAAAGATGTAGAATAACAACGAAAAATAGCTGTCTATTTGATATAAACGATGTGCTTAGCATATTGTTTCCCGGGAAAAAGTGACAGCAGGTGTAACATTTTGTACAAGTTCCAGACTAATGGAGCATACATTAAGATTTTATGAGAAAACTGATACTTTTATTTTTAGGGATGCTGTCCTTTTCGCAGTTGAAGGCACAGTTTCCGATTGCCGGAACGACGACCCGTATTACCGTGGTCGGAAAAATAGCTGCCACAATCATGGATTCTGTCACTAATAAGCCAGTGGACTACGCAAGTACCTCACTTGTAAGATTAAGCGACAATAAAGCGATAAATGGAGCCGTTTCTGACGACAAAGGAAAGATTGCTTTACAGAATATAACACCAGGTAAGTACAAATTGACCATCGGATTTATTGGCTATACTACAAAGGTCATTACTGTAACGACGACACCGGAGAAACCGGACCTTAATATTGGAACTATCCGTCTGTCGCCTACTGCCAATAATCTGGCTGAAGTCTCTGTTACTGGTCAGAAAGCAATGGTAGAGACCAAGATTGATAAGCTTGTGTATAATGCTGAGCAAGATGTAACCACGGCAGGTGGAAATGCTGGCGATGTAATGCGCAAGGTGCCGATGCTTTCCGTTGATATTGATGGAAATGTTTCATTGCGTGGTAGTTCGCAGGTTCGTGTACTAATTAATGGAAAACCATCAGGTACAATGGCGAACAGTGTTGCTGATGCTTTGAAAATGATTCCTGCGGAACAGATCAAGAGCGTTGAGGTAATTACCAGCCCCTCTGCTAAATACGATGCAGAAGGTTCAGGTGGTATCATCAATATTATCTTGAAAAAGAAAACCGCGCAAGGTGTGAGCGGGTCGGTGAATGCTTCGGCTGGTACCCGTCAGAATAACGGAAATTTTAGCTTAAACACCCGCCAGGGTAGATTAGGTGTAACCAGCAACTTTGGGGTGCAATATGCAATTCCGCAGGATACCCGTGTTGAGCTCTTGAACGTAGACAGGGTTGAGAATACTTCCCTTGCACAAGAGGGTTTCACCAAGTCTAAACGTTGGGGAGGGAATGGTAACATTGGTGTTGACTACGACATCAACAATTACAATAGTCTTTCTACAAGTTTAAAATACAACCGCTTTGAAACCGGTAATGATGGTGTACTGGGTGTCTTTAGACGGCTGGCAGATAATTCTACCTCCAACTTTGAACGTGAGACTAAAAGTGAAGCCTCGATGAGCAACATCGACTGGTCTGCAGATTACAGAAGAACGACCAAACGTGATGGTGAAGAGTTCAGTGTTTCCGGCCAGGCATCGTTTGGACGAAATGCAAATGATTTCCTCACCAGATACCGGTATCCGAACGTGGATGCTACGGAGTTGAATGGTGATAACACAGGGAAGAATAACGAATATACCCTACAGACAGACTATACCTATCCATTCTCGAAAACGGTGGTTTTGGAGACAGGCTTAAAAGGAATTTTCAGGAATATTGAAAGCAAGTACCAAAACACAGCGCAGGATTTTGATTATGGACAAGACGTTGGGGCTGCATATGGTGTAATGAGCTTTAAACTGGCAAAGAAATTATCTTTCAAAGGTGGTTTACGAGCTGAGTACACCAATATAAATGGTGCAGCAGGTACTTCCCTCGATTTCAAAAATGACTACTTTAACCTGTTTCCAAGTGCAATCCTATCACAGGCCTTTTCTGCAAGAACTACCTTAAAATTGAGCTACAATAGAAGGATGCAACGACCGAGCTTGTTCTACCTGAACCCGTTTTTGGATGAAAGTGATCCGGAGAATAAGCGTCAGGGAAACCCTGCACTTAGTCCGGAGCTTACAGATGTGCTGGAACTTGGATACTCTACCTTTATCAAAGGTTCTGTGATTAATGCTTCCGTGTTCTACCGGAACACACAGGATGTGATTGAAAGTGTGTTTAATCCGGACCAGCGGTTAACGTCTTATCTCAATGTTGGTACAAGCAAGTCCTATGGATTCAATGCTTTCGGATCGTATAATCCACTTCCAAAATGGACTTTGATGGCGAACTTCAGTTTAAACAGTTATGAGGTTAAAAATCCAAATACCGACATCAGCACCGGGGTATATGCGAACTATACAGCATTTCTGCGCTCTGCAATAAGTTTTACCGGTGGCTGGAACACAGAGATCTTCGGCGTGTACAGTGGGGCAAAAAGATCTTTCCAGGGCACAACCGGCGCGATGGCCTTTTATGGAGGGGCCCTCAAAAAGGAGATTATGAAGAAGAAAGCGACTGTTGGTGTTAACGTATTTAATGTATTTGCAAGAGACCTGCACATCGAAACACGTAATGAGGATCCATCCTTCCTTCAGACAACAAACATCTTTTACCCAATCCGTTCCTTCGGCGTAAACTTCAGCTATAACTTTGGAAAGATGAACTTCAATGCACAACCAAAGAAAAAGAAGTCCATTAAAAATGACGATTTAAAACAAGGAGAGCAGCAAATGGGTGGCGGCCAGATGGGCGGCACACAAGGTTAATCCTTCAACTTTCTAACCCGCTTAAGGATCATCAAATTAAGCGGGTTCAATGGAAATCCACTAATGTTGTTTTGCAGCATTACGACCGACTGGTCATAAAATAACGGGATCATGGAGCCATGCTCCATGACCATGTTATCCATCCGGTGATATAGTGCATGTCGCTTTTCCGGATCATTCTCAAAATAGCTTTGTTCAAAAAGCCTGTCGAATTCTTTGTTGAAATAACCTGTATAATTAGGTCCGAATGGTACCTTATTTCTGGAGTAAAACACAGAAAGATAGTTCTCCGCATCCGGATAGTCGGCAATCCAGGAACCACGGAAAAAGTTTACCTCATTTTTAGACATCAGATCTCGAAGGCTGGCATTAGGGCTTACATCTACCTTAACTTTAATCCCAATAGCATCCAGCTCCCCCTGCACAAATTCGATCAGATCTTTATAGGTGGTGGAGGTGCTTAGTGTAATTATCGGCATGTTTTTCCCATCAGGGAACCCTGCCTCGGCTAGTAATCTCGCTGCTTTCTGGGGGTTATAGGTATAGCCTTTCACGGCTATACTGTCGAAACCGGGCATGCCGAGTGGGACAAAGCCCGCTGTGGCAGGGATGCCAATGCTGTTGCGCAGGTACTTGATGAGCTTTGGTTTATCGATAGCATATTGAATGGCCTGACGAACTTTCTTAATGCGCAATGGTGAGTGTTTTACGATGCTTTTAGAAGTGTCTACCAAGATGCCGATGTACTCAGTGCAAAGATATGGACGTTTTAAGAGCTGGAACTTGTCTTGGTATTTGGTGGTTGTACGACCGCTTTTTGTAAGAATATCATCACGGTAGCTGCCGTCTACCTTGTCAAAGAAGTCAAGCTCTTTTTTAATGAAATTCATGAAGGCACTTTGTTTATCGCTGATGAACGTAACTTTCACAGCATCCAGGTAGGGCAGACGCTGGTTACCATCTTTCTCCCAGTACTTTTCGTTTTTTAGCAGCACCAGAATTTCATCTTCTTTCCAGTATTTGAACTTAAATGGGCCTGTACCGATTGGGTGGCTGCGGAAGTCTTTTCCATAATGTTCAACAACTTCTTTCGGTACAACGGAACAATATTGAGCGGTAAGCAGGTTAAGAAAGGCCGGGAAAGGCTTGCTCAACTGAATGCGGAAGGTAGTATCATTTATGGCCTGGAAACTGTTTATATCTTTGACCTTGTCGCTGAAAATCCATCCACCGGAGGAGGCAACTTTAGGATCAATTAGGCGAAAGAAGCTGTACCTGAAGTCTTCTGCTACAACCTGACGTCCTTTGCCATCTTTAAATAGCGGATCATCGTGGAAATAAACATCGTTGCGCAGGTGAAAGGTATAATCCAGCCCATTATCTGAAACTTCCCATGTTTTGGCAATCGCCGGAATGGTGTTCAGATTACTGTCTACCTGCACCAGTCCATTAAAGATCTGGTTAATCATCCAGATGGCATTTTGGTTTCTCGCGAAAGCAGGATCCATCGAAGTTAGATTTTGATCGATATTCAGGTTGAAAACGGTTTTATCATCATTGTTCGATTTGGTCCTGCAGGCACTAAAGCTCAAGGCCAGCAGGGCACAAAATATATATTGAATAATACGGCGCATCTGTTCAGGAATACTAATTTTGCACAAAGTAACCAATTTAATAGTATGTCTTTTTTAAATGAGTTGATAAATAGTGTTGAAGATGAAGCGTTGCGCGAGCTGCTTCAGGAGCGTGTGGACCTCGTTTTACACAAGATTAAATTCATGGAAAAGATACATGTAATTTGCCTCGACACGAACAACCAGTTAAATACCAGACTTAAGGATCTGGTTGAAGCGGCTGGAGGGGTGATGCAGATTGATCCGCTCGAGGCACAGATTCTGATCTACGTGCAAGAAGGCAAAAGCATGCTTGAGCTTATGGGCATTGTGCCGGGCTTGCTGCAAAAGGAGTGGCCATCCGTAAACTTTAACCGCGTATATTTGCTGGACGATCAGGAGCTCACTGCTACGGATCCACAGATCCTGGTAGGTGTTATGGAAGACATGGCCGAACTCCTGCACCCAGGTTACTTTGTCTTCGGCAATGAAGGCCGTACCTGGACCGCCTTTGGAGTTTAGAAGTTGATTAGTTTGTTAATCTGGTCGTTGGTAAACTTCAATGTATCCTCTTTGAAGAAGTCACCCGCTTCGTTAAACTCGTATTTTATGGCTGGTATATGTAGCCGCAACGGCAGGACATTCAAGTGTAAGTAGCCACAGATCCCCGAAAAGTGGTCTATTCCCCGGATGTTACCATATTTCCCAGAAGAGATCCCTGTAAGTGCGGCTTTCTTGTTGTAAAAGCTGTCCGGGAATTCACATGCATCGATGAATGTTTTAAGGACACCGGGAAAGCTGCCATTGTATTCTGGAATGATGAAAAGGAACTTCTCTGTGTGTGTCACCATTTCCTGGATAGGCAGAAATTCAGTACTGCGTTTACCGTAGAGGTCGGAGGTAATGATCTTTTCAGGTAAGCTTTCCAAGCTAAAGATCTGGGCTTGCTGACCCAGCTGCTGTAGCGTTTTGAGATAATATCTCGCAACTTTAAGCGTATTACTATTGGGTCTGTTAGTGCCGGAAATGATGGTGATCATAGCTTGTAATTTGTTAGTAAGATGTGCAAAACACTTGTGGCTTTAACAGTATAATTGCTATTTAGTTTGTATCTTAGCTATTTGTTAAAAAGCCCCTGAAACGTTCAAAACTACGACTTTCGGGACAAATAAACGCTAGTGCTGCAGCGTCTCTTACGCATAACAGGTAAATTTAGATAGATAGATGAGTAAAATAATTGCGTTGGCAAATCAAAAGGGTGGAGTTGGTAAAACAACCTCGGCCATAAACCTTGCCGCAAGTTTAGCCGTATTAGAATACAAGACCTTATTGGTTGACGCTGATCCGCAGGCCAACTCTACATCAGGAATAGGGTTTGATCCAAGAAACATCAAGAACAGTATTTACGAGTGCATTATCAACGATATAGAACCAACGGACGCGATTCAAAAAACAGAGACGCCGAACCTGGATCTTTTGCCTGCACATATTGATCTTGTTGGAGCTGAAATTGAGATGATCAATTTGTCCAACAGGGAGTTCAAAATGAAATCTGTTCTGGGAAAGGTGAAGGATTATTATGACTTCATCATCATTGACTGTTCTCCATCTTTGGGGCTGATCACCATAAACGCACTTACTGCTGCCGACTCGGTTATTATTCCTGTACAATGTGAATACTTCGCATTGGAAGGCTTAGGTAAATTGCTAAATACCATCAAAATTGTACAAACCCGCCTAAATACAGAACTTGAGATTGAAGGTATCTTGTTGACCATGTATGATGTTCGTCTACGGTTATCTAATCAGGTGGTGGAAGAGGTGCGTACGCATTTCCATGACCTTGTCTTCGATACGATCATCCAGCGAAATACCCGTCTAAGTGAGGCGCCGAGTTATGGCGTTTCTGTGATCATGCATGATGCAAACTGCAAAGGCGCAATAAACTATCTGAATCTGGCCCGGGAGATTGTCCGTAAAAACGGTATGGTCCCAGAGCCTGAAGAATTGACAACGGCAAAAATTAAAAATATTTAATGACATCTTTCCAGCGAAAAACGGGTTTAGGCAGGGGATTAAGTGCACTTCTGGATGATACGGAAACGGCACATGCGCCAAAGAAGAGCGCTATACCTGCCGCTGCTGCGCCTGAAACACGTCCTGAAAGCAGCATAGGTGCAATCGCCCTGGCAGATATAGAAACTAACCCTTATCAGCCACGTACCGAGTTCGACCAGGTTTCTCTTCATGAGTTATCAGAATCTCTTCGCGTACAGGGTCTTATACAACCCATTACCGTCCGCACGATGGAAAATGGTAAGTATCAGCTAATTTCCGGAGAACGAAGATTCCGTGCAGCGAAGCTTGCCGGCTTCGATGACATTCCTGCTTATGTACGCTCGGCCAACGACCAGCAAATGCTGGAAATGGCACTCATAGAAAACATTCAACGTGAGAACCTGAATGCTATAGAGGTTGCCCTTAGTTTCCAGCGTATGATGGAAGAATGTAACCTGAAACAGGAGCAGCTTGGTGAGCGTGTAGGTAAGAACCGGACAACAATCACAAACTACCTGCGCCTGCTGAAATTACCACCAGAAATCCAGGTCTCTATCCGTGATCAGAAAATATCTATGGGTCACGCGCGTGCCCTTATCAATGTTGATGACGTGGAAAAGCAGCTTTTCATACACCAGGAGATCATAGACAAAGGTTTGTCAGTTCGACGGGTGGAAGAGATGGCCCGGAGCATTCATGCGTTACAACTTAAAGGAAAAGTGCCTAAACAGCCAATTGCTACTTCTTTTGAGTACCAGAAGTTGCAGAAAGATCTTGCCTCTAAGTTCGCGACCAAGGTTAAACTTAAAGTTGGTCAGAACGGAAAGGGTGCTATTGAAATTCCTTTCGTTTCTAATGATGACCTGAGCAGAATTTTAGAATTATTAGATTGGTAATGGCCAGAAACATATGGTTCATAGCTGTACTTGTGCTTGCATCCCTTGCGGTGAAAGCACAAGACCCAATAACCATAAAAGCGGATAGCTCCGGGGCAAAAGTAGCCAGAGTAGATACGCTTAAATCTACCTATGTCAACATCGGTAAAGTAGCGGCAAGGAAAGCAATTTTACGTTCGGCAATTATTCCAGGTTGGGGCCAGTTCGGCAATGGTCTGAATATATACCGTGGGATTAAAATTGCTGCGATCTACACCGGTGCTACTGTCCTGACGCTATCTTACATAGACAACAACAATAAATACAAGGAATTTCTTGCGGAGCTTCGCGACAGACAGGCTAATGGCGGCAAGCCTGTTATCGGTAGTCCATATTATGATGTACAAACATCTGGTCTTACCTCTGCGAAAGACACCTATAGACGAAATCGGGAAGTAGTGATCTTCTCACTTATTGGCTTATATGGCATTCAAGTGGTAGAAGCTTACGTTGACGCCAGATTGAAATATTTCGACATTGGTGATGATCTTTCGGTGCATATCAAGCCGTCTGTTATTAACTCGGGGACACGCTTTGGATACCAATCCTATGTTCCGGCCCTAAAGGTGTCATTTAAACTGTAGCAATTTAAATGCTTAGCCCAAGACTATTTATAAACCTATTACTTTTTTAAACATGAAAATTGCATTGCTGGGCTACGGTAAAATGGGCCTGATCATCGAGCGATATGCTTTAGAACGCGGACATGAGGTTGTACTTAAGATCAGCCTTGAAAATCAGGAAGACCTTACGGCAGAGAACCTTTCCAAAGCGGACATCGCCATTGATTTTAGCGCCCCATCGGCGGCGATAACAAATATATATACCTGCTTCGATGCGGGAATTCCTGTCGTAGTTGGTACCACTGGCTGGTACGGCCAACTACAAAAAGTTAAAAATGATTGTATAGCCAGTAACAATACCTTGCTTTATGGGTCTAACTTCAGCATTGGGGTAAATGTATTCTTTCATGTCAACAAAGTGCTGGCTAACTTAATGAATAACTTTCCGGCCTATGATGTTCAGGTTGAAGAGATTCATCACACACAGAAACTGGATGCACCTAGTGGAACAGCAATGACCATTGCCGAAGGAATTATCGATAATTTGGAGCGTAAGCAGGAGTGGGTAAACATACTGGATGGTAATGCACCAGCAGATAACCTTAAAGCTGAACAACTCTTAATTGCATCAGAGCGGGTTGATCAGGTGCCTGGGACGCATACTGTGGTTTATAGTTCTGAGGTGGATGAAATAGAGTTTAAACATACTGCCCACAGCAGGGCTGGTTTTGCTTTAGGTGCTGTAATTGCTGCAGAATGGCTGCAGGATAAACATGGCTTTTTCAACATAGCCGATATATTTAATTTTAAATAAACTGATATGAACTATAAGTTCTGGAAGAAAAAAGCTACCGATCCAAATAAAAAAAAGAAGTCTAAGACCAGAGAATGGGCAGACGCCATCATTTTTGCGGTTATAGCAGCTACCATCATCAGAGTTTTCTTTATTGAAGCTTATACAATTCCTACCGGATCAATGGAGCGTTCATTGATGATCGGTGACTTTCTTTTTGTGAGTAAGGTGAATTATGGTGCAAGGATTCCAATGACGCCAGTTGCATTCCCTTTCGCACACCATACTATGCCTATTACCGGCGGTAAAGCGTACTGGGAAGGTGTTCAATGGAAGTACCGCCGTTTACCTGGACTTTCGGATATCAAACGTAATGACGTCGTTGTCTTCAATTTTCCTGAAGGTGATACCGTTGCGCTTGAAGCTCAGGATCAAAACTACTACAGCATGGTTCGCTCCATGGGACGTGAGGCTGTCAACAGTCAATTTACAGTCGTTAGTCGACCGGTAGATAAACGTGAAAACTACATCAAACGCTGTATCGGTATCGGGGGAGATGTAATTACCATGAAGAATGGTGTTGTCTCCGTAAATGGCGTACCTGAAAAGCTTAAACCTACCGGACAGATTACCTACGCAGTTAAAATGAAGTCATCTGACGTCAACTTCAATGTTTTTACTGAGATGGGCTTTGACATCAACTCAGACATCTCTGCGCTTGGACAGGAAAATACTTACCAGTTTGTTGGTACCGAGGAGATGATGGCCGAAGTTAAAAAGCTTGACTTCGTTGCCTCAGTAGTTGAAGATACTGCACCAGCAGATTATGCAGACATCAGCGTATTCCCGCAAGATAAGAACAGAACCTGGAACGTAGATAACCTCGGACCGTTCACGGTGCCAAAGAAAGGTTGGACAGTGAAACTTGACAGTGTAACCATGCCACTTTACGAGCGTGCAATCCGTATTTATGAAGGCAATAAGCTGGAGAAATCTGGTGCCAACTGGTTAATCAATGGTCAGAAAGCAGATTCTTATACCTTCAAGATGGACTACTATTGGATGATGGGAGATAACAGACACAACTCTCTTGATTCAAGATTCTTCGGATTTGTACCAGAAGATCATATAGTTGGTAAAGCATTATTCATCTGGATGAGCGTTAAGGATCAAGGTTCATTCTTTAGCAAAATCAGGTGGAGCAGGATTTTCAAAGGCATCCACTAACACACTAAAATATCTCAGGAATTCTGTTTGAGAAATCCTGGGTAAATGAAAAGTCCTTGTCAGATTCTGGCAAGGACTTTTTATTTATAACATAATAAGTTTAGTGTTAATTTAGCCGGTCTACACCGAGCTTGTCTGCCAGATTATTCAAGTCATCAACAACCGCCTGAATCAGTGGAATGCCGGTAATCAACCTTTCCTGTTCGAAAGCTGTTTCTGGTTCCCCAGGAATGATTACGGGCTGTGCCGGATCAATTCGCTTAGCATTGCGGAAGGTTTCGATCCAATTATCAAGATGCGCTTTAAAGTCGTCTGCTGGTCTGAAGCCGTCAACCCGTAGTGCACCGAAAAAGTGTCCAATACCTTCGCCTACCGGATCGGCAGGGGGTTCAAGGAACGCGACAAAAGGAGGGACCCATGGGCCATAATTGGCGCCTGATAGCACCGCAGAAAGGATGTCGACCGTGGCGCCCAAGCCGTAACCTTTATGACTTCCATGATCCTTATCACTACCCAGTGGAAGCAATGAGCCACCAGCTTTGAGCTGAGCCGGATCTGAAGATGGCTGTCCGTCCTTGTCCTGGGCCCAACCTTCGGGAATTTCTTTGTGAGCACGCTCTGCAATTTCAAGCTTACCATTTGCGGCTGCTGAAGTAGCCATGTCTACGACTACCGGCGGGTACTTCCCGGCTGGAAAAGCGTAACACATGGGATTTGTGCCCAGCAGTCGTTCGTTGGCATAAGTGGGAGCAACCAGCGGACTTGCATTTGTCATGCTTATGCCGATCATGTCCTGCGCTGTGGCAAGCAGTGAATGGTATCCGGCGATCCCAAAGTGGTTGGAATTCTTCACAGCCACCCACCCGCTTCCGTAAACTTTCGCTTTTTCTATCGCAACCTGCATAGCAAAGGGTGCTACCACAAGCCCCAGCCCAGCATCACCATCTACGGTGGCGGTTGTGGCCGTTTCATGCACAACACGCACATTCGGCTTCGCATTGATCCGCTTTTTTTCCCAAAGCCGCACATAGCCCACAAGGCGAGCCACGCCATGGGAGTCAATACCTCGGAGGTCAGATTTAAGCAGCACGTCTGTAGCTAGCTTTGCATCTGCTTCAGGGCAACCCATTTTTAAAAATACCTTTTCTGTAAAAGCGCGTAGTTGGTCTTCAGGAATCGTTTGAAAAGTCATTTGACAAAGTTACGTTTTAATGCAACTTAATGGAAGCCATTGAAGCGAAGCAGCTGTGTAATGCCTGCTGCCCCGTACGCTATAGACAGGAAACATGACCTAAGACGATGCAAACAGAACAGTGAATTTATGATCTAGCGGCTTGAATGTATCTAATAGTGCTGCAATGAAATCATCGCCATAAATGACATACAGCGGTGCAATATTTAGTACCCGTTCCTGTAATACGCCAGAAGGGAAAAGCTTGTTCTTCAGTCCGTCAATCTGATTCAATGATGTCTGATGTTTACGCTTCTCGGCACGCATCATTTTTTTATCTAAGCTCTCGATCAGCTTAAGCGCACGTTTCTTCGCTGCATCTGCAGATTGTGAAAGTGTCTTGTCGATCTTGTAAGCATTTAGCTTAATATGGTCGAAAACCGCACTGATGGAACGTTCTTCATCAGCCAGAGAAAGGTAGGTATTTACGTGTGATTTTACCCATTCTGTTTTTAGCTGTTCATTGTCTTTAAACAAGCTAACATGTCCAATGCCGAGGATCTGCATTTTGCGCTCGCTACGCTTGTCAATTACAAGCGCCGAATTACGCAGCAGCAGCACAGGGTAGGGCACCTTGTAGAAATCAAAGTTAGCCTTCAGCTGAAGCCAGTATGTAACCTCCGCTCCACCGCCAATGTAGGCCAGATTAGGAAGAATAATCTCCTGGTACATTGGACGCATCACCACATTCGGACTAAACCTTTCCGGGTGGGCCGCTATTTCGGCTTTAAGCGCATCCGCAGTAAATGAGATCCCTGTATTAAGTACACTGTAATTACCAGCTTCCTCCACGATGCGTTCGCGCAACCCATCAGTCATGTAGAAGAAGTTGATTTCTCTTGGATTTACCTGCGGCTTGTATCCTGCAGCTTCAAGCGCTGCGTTAGACTGCCCGATTGTCGAAAAACTGTTTTGCTCCAGAATATCCCTGCTAATCACCGGGGCAAATTGAGCCTTCAATGAAGGTTCATCCGCATCGATGCAAACCAGACCGGAAGCTTTAAACAGGTTATCAACTAAAGCTCTGGTCGCATCCGCCAGATTCTCGTGCTTTTTATATGCACTTTCAACCATCTCCGCGAGATGAGCACCAAAGTCACCGATACCCAGGTAACCCTGATAGGCTCCAAGTACTTCATCCAGATCAGCAGTCTTCAATTTCCCGGTTGCACCAGCAGCATTGGTTTCCCAGATTAACTTTTTATCTTCAAGTTTGATGTGGTTGATCTCTTCGAAATCATGGTCCTCGGTAGCCATCCAATAAACCGGAACAAAATTAAAATCAGGGAAAGTCGCTTTAAGCGCTTTCGCCAGGTTAATGGTCGTTACAATTTTATAAATGAAATATAATGGACCAGTGAAGAGGTTCAACTGGTGACCAGTCGTGATGGTATAGGTTTTTTCGTCAGCCAGCAGGGCGATGTTTTGCCTTACGGCGTCCGAAGTGCTGATGGATCCATATTGCTTGTTAAGCACCTCCACCAAGGCCGCTCGGTTAGCCAGAACTGGCCTTTCTTTTATTGCAGCCTCAAACCCGGCCATGTTCACCGGGTACTTATAAAATGGCTTTAAAGTTTCATTAGCCTGAATATAATCTAATACGATAGCGGAAAAGGAATTCGTTTGCTGATAACTGATGTATTTTGCCTGCATGTTGAAACGAAATTAATGTATTAGACTATATTCAGGCGCCTGTGTATTTTATTTTACAATCTGTCCATACAGGTCGAAATCCTCAGCGCGGTCAATATGAACGTTCACAAAACTTCCCGGGGCAGCATAGTGTGAAGCCGCATCGATAAGTACTTCATTGTCAACCTCAGGAGAATCGTACTCCGTTCTTCCAATGAAGAAGTCGCCTTCCTTACGATCTACCAACACTTTAAAGGTACGACCCACTTTCTCTTGGTTAATTTCATAAGAAATACCCTGTTGAACTTCCATGATCGCATCAACCCGTTCTTGTTTCACCTCTTCAGGCACGTCATCTACCAGGCTGTGTGCATGTGTTTTCTCTTCATGGGAGTATGTGAAACATCCAAGTCTGTCAAATCTGGTGTCTTCAACCCAGCTCAGCATTTCTTCAAAATCCTGTTCTGTTTCTCCAGGGTAACCGGTGATCAGCGTTGTACGCATTGCTATCCCCGGAACCTTGTCCCGAATCTGATTAACAATGTCTATGGTTTTTTGTTTAGTAATACCCCTTCGCATAGACTTTAGCATACGGTCAGTGATGTGCTGCAATGGCATATCCAGGTATTTACAAATATTTTCGCGTTCATTCATCGCATCCAGGATCTCCATTGGGAAACCTGAAGGATACGCATATTGCAAACGGATCCACTCTATACCCGGAACATCCGACAGTCGCCTTAACAATTCATCAAGATTTCGCTTGCCATAAATATCAAGGCCGTAGTAGGTAAGATCCTGAGCAATCAAAATCAACTCCCTGGTACCGTTAGCCGCCAGAATCTTTGCTTCATTCACCAGCTCGTTCATATCTCTTGAGACGTGCTTACCACGCATCAGCGGGATGGCGCAAAATGAACAAGGTCTGTTGCATCCCTCTGCAATTTTGAAATATGCAAAATGAGAAGGCGTAGTCAGCAAACGTTCACCGATAAGTTCATGTTTGTAATTAGCACCCAAAGAACTCAGGATGTTGTTGAGGTCGTTTGTTCCGAAGAAAGCATCAACGTTGGTAATTTCTGATTCAAGCTCCGGCTTATAGCGCTCCGACAAACAGCCGGTCACAATTACTTTCCCAACCTTACCTTCATCTTTAAGCTGACTATATTGCAGGATCGTGTCTATCGATTCCTGTTTTGCATTATCAATAAAGCCGCAGGTATTAATTACGATGATGTCGTCTTTGTTAACCTTGTCAGCTTCATGTACTACCTCCATCTGGTTGCCGCGTAACTGGCCCATCAGTACTTCAGAATCATAAATATTCTTGGAGCAACCCAGGGTGATTACGTTTACCTTAGGTTTCTTTGTTGCTTTGATGGAGGGAATAGTTTTTGTGTTCATGTGTTGTTTCCTTGCAAGAATGCAGATCAGCTAAATAGGCTGTCTACAAAAGCTTTTTTATCGAATAGTTGAAGGTCGTTCATTCCTTCACCTACACCGATGTATTTAACAGGTATTTTAAATTGATCAGATATACCGATAACGACACCGCCTTTTGCCGTACCATCAAGTTTGGTAATGGCTAGTGCATTCACGTCAGTTGCTTCAGTAAACTGTTTACATTGTTCAAAGGCATTCTGGCCTGTGGAGCCATCAAGTACCAGCAGGATTTCATGTGGGGCATTCGGAATAACCTTCTGCATCACATTCTTAATCTTACCAAGTTCATTCATTAGGCCCACTTTATTGTGCAAACGACCTGCAGTGTCAATAATCACCACATCTTCGTTGTTTGCTACGGCTGATTGCAGCGTGTCGTAAGCAACAGAAGCAGGGTCGGAGCCCATTGCCTGTGCAACCACACGTACACCAACCCGTTCGCCCCAAAGCTTTATCTGTTCTACTGCTGCCGCACGGAATGTATCCGCCGCACCCAGTACAACTTTAAGGTTTTCCGCTTTAAGTTTATGTGCCAGCTTGCCAATAGTGGTGGTCTTTCCAACGCCATTAACACCAACCACCATGATTACATAGGGCTTGTGCTGTCCATATTCAAAATTTCTAAAGTCGTTGCTGTTGTTCTCGGCCAGTAGCAACTGAATTTCGTCGCGTAGCAAACCGTTAAGTTCAGAAGTCGACAAATATTTGTCTTTCGCAACCCGGGCCTGTATCCGGTCTATAACCTTCAACGTAGTGGTAACCCCTACATCAGAGGTAACCAGAACTTCTTCTAAATTGTCCAGTACATCGTCGTCAACAGTAGATTTTCCAGCAACGGCTTTGGTTATTTTACTCAAAAAGCCTTCTTTGGTTTTCTCTAACCCCTTGTCCAGCGCTTGTTTAGCTTCCGGAGCGGCTTCTTTTTTCTTAAAAAAATCGAATAGACCCATTTGAACTTATAGGAAAATAAAAAAGCCCTTCCGGTTGAGCGGAACGGCTTTAATATGATTAAATATTAAAATTACTTACCTGCTTGAGGAGTAATAGCATCTTTAACGTGATCGTTGTGAACGATAACTTCTTTGAAAGAATATGCACCTGTTACAGGTGATTTAGTCATCGTAATAACTTTTGAATATTCTTTACCTTTACCCGTTTTAAGGGTTGCAACTACCTTTTTTGCCATGATCTAATAGATTGTATTAATTTAATACCGATGTATTATTTAATTTCTTTGTGTACTGTAACTTTTTTCAAAACAGGGTTGAATTTTTTCAACTCTAAACGCTCTGTAGTGTTCTTACGGTTTTTGGTAGAAATATATCTAGACATACCCGGCATGCCACTAGTCTTATGTTCAGTACATTCTAGAATAACTTGTACTCTGTTACCTTTCTTTGCCATTTTTATATTGTTTAAGCCAGATCACCGGCTAATGTTTATTACAAATATCCTTTTTTCATGAAACGATTGATCGCTTCATTAATACCAATTTTATTGATGGTTTTGATAGCTGAAGTAGATACCTTCAATGTTATCCAACGATCCTCTTCAGGGATATAAAATTTCTGAAGTTGTAAGTTGGGATAAAACTTACGTTTAGTTTTAACGTTCGAGTGAGAAACATTAAAACCACTCATTGCCATCTTTCCGGTTAAATCACAAACTCTTGACATGCCTTTAAATATAGTGTTAAATATTAGTCGCTTAATTCTTTTAAGAGTGTGCAAATATCATAAAAATAAATTTGAATGGCAATAGGGTCTGCAATTATTTTTTATAATTCACTTCAATGTTCCACTTGGCCGGTTCCGACAGTCTAAACTCCACAAAATCAGTTCCCGAATACATCAGCAATCGCAGTGGAAATGTGATGTCCGTTATCGTATACGTGTTCTGAGTGCTGGATTTCTTTTCCACTTTGATGTCCCCGTATTTTCCTTCTACAATATCAATCCGGTCAAATTCGGGTCCCCGCTGTTGTTGCTTTTCAGCAGATGTCGTGTTACCAGTAACGTTCGCAGCGGTAATGTTATTGTTCTGCAGGTTATTCACCTTTTCACCAACAGTAATCACTACGCCGCTTCCCTTTTTCTTAGCCCTTCTAAACTCCACATCTTTTACGGCCGGAGATTTCTTTATTAAAGAATAGCCAGTGCTGTCTGCGGTTTTCTGTTGTTCCTGCGCCGCAGCCGGTTCAGCCGCCCCCGCACAGTAAACCAAACTTGCAAAAACCATTGAAAAGAAGGTTGATCTTACGTCTTTCATTGTTATATCCTCAAGGTTATGTTCAAAACTTTATTTAATCAGATGTACAATATATACAAATTCCCGGTTTTCAAACTAGACAACAGACCTCATCTTTTCATTTTGAATATGTAGATTTGAAACAGACCTACTAGAATATAAACATGATGCAAATTAAAACCTTTGAAGAGTACCAGAAAACCTATAAACATAGCATTGAACAACCGGAAGAATTCTGGGCAGGAATAGCCGAGAACTTCGTTTGGAGAAAAAAATGGGATAACGTTTTATCCTGGAACTTTTCTGAACCCAATGTGAAATGGTTTGAAGGTGGAAAACTCAACATTACGGAGAACTGCCTTGACCGTCATCTTGAGGAGCATGGCGATACCCCCGCCATTATTTGGGAACCCAATGATCCTGAAAGAGATTCCATAACACTCACCTATAAGATCCTGCATATGCAGGTTTGCAGATTCGCCAATGTGCTTAAGAAAAATGGTGTTAAAAAAGGCGACCGTATATGTATATATATGCCTATGGTGCCTGAGCTTGCCGTGGCTGTACTAGCCTGTGCCAGGATCGGTGCCGTACACTCCGTGATCTTTGGCGGATTCTCTGCACAATCCATTGCCGACCGCATCAATGACGCACAATGCAAACTGGTGATCACAGCCGATGGTTCCTTCCGTGGCAATAAACAGATCCAGCTGAAAGAAGTTATTGATGACGCGCTGATCGGTTGTCCAACCGTAGAAAAAGTTATCGTACTTACCAATACCCGTACGCCGGTATCCATGATTAAAGGCCGCGACATCTGGTGGGAAGATGAGGTTAAGCTTGTAGATGCCAATTGTCCGGCAGAAGAGATGGATGCGGAAGATATGCTCTTCATTCTTTACACTTCCGGCTCCACCGGCAAACCAAAAGGTGTGGTGCATACCGTAGGGGGATACATGGTCTATGCAGGCTATACTTTTGCGAATGTGTTCAACTACCAGCCGGATGAAGTCTTCTTCTGTACTGCAGATATCGGTTGGATCACCGGACACTCTTATATTGTGTACGGACCACTTTCACAAGGCGCAACGACGCTGATGTTCGAAGGTATTCCTACCTACCCTGATGCCTCCAGAATGTGGCAGATTGTTGATAAGCACAAAGTAAATATTCTGTACACTGCGCCAACCGCTATCCGCTCTTTGATGAGTTTTGGTACAGAGCCGATAAAAGGCCATGACCTAAGCAGTTTGCGCGTGTTAGGCTCTGTTGGTGAACCGATCAATGAAGAGGCCTGGCACTGGTATAATGATGAAATAGGCAATGGCAATTGTCCCATTGTAGATACCTGGTGGCAAACCGAAAATGGTGGTATCATGATTTCGCCAATTGCTTTTGTTACGCCGACGAAGCCAAGCTATGCTACACTGCCTTTACCTGGTATTCAACCCGTATTGGTAGACGAATTTGGTAATGAGATCGAAGGTAACGGTGTCAGTGGTAATCTTTGTATTAAGTTTCCATGGCCTGGAATCCTCAGAACAACTTACGGCGACCATGAACGCTGCAGGCAAACCTACTTCTCAACCTATAAAGACATGTACTTTACTGGTGACGGTTGTTTGCGCGATGAGGATGGTTACTACAGAATCACCGGAAGGGTAGATGATGTGATCAACGTGTCCGGCCACAGGATTGGTACAGCCGAAGTCGAAAATGCAATTAACATGCACTCCGGCGTGGTCGAGAGCGCGGTAGTAGGCTTTCCACATGAAGTAAAAGGTCAGGGTATCTATGCGTTCGTTATCTTCTCCAACTCACAGCATGATGCCGAGTTAAACAAACGGGATATCTTGCAAACCGTCACCCGCGTTATTGGTGCCATCGCAAAACCAGATAAGATTTTATTCGTATCCGGATTGCCAAAAACCAGATCTGGAAAGATTATGCGCAGGATATTACGCAAGATCGCTGAAGGGGAAACCGCCAACCTTGGAGATACCTCAACACTTCTGGATCCGGCAGTTGTAGAAGAGATTGTTGCTGCAGCGGCAGAACTCAGCTAAAACAAAATCATTAGCATCGGTGTTCTATTACCAACAAACAGAATTTATAACCTAATACATAATATTATGGATGAGTTAGAATTAAAAGGTAAATGGAACGAACTGAAAGGTAAAGCTAAACAAGCATATGCTGATCTTACAGACGATGATTTGAAATATGAAGATGGTAAAGGCGATGAACTTTACGGCAGACTTCAACAAAAAACTGGTAAAACCAGGGAAGAAGTTGTTGACTGGTTGAAATCATTGTAAAAACAACCATCAAAAATAAAAGGGGCAGACCATCGGTCTGCCCCTTTTATTTTGTGCCAGCGAAGTAGATCTGCTAGTATCCGAATATCTGTTCAAGGCTAAGCTTGGTAACCGGACCAAACTTTTCCATATCCTCCAGCTTTACTTTCTTTTCCGAGGCCACAATGCAGTAATTGTAAGCCTTGTTTGCAATGTGGCTGTTGTGAAATGCTTTTATATCATTGAAAGTTAGGGCTTTGAGGCTGTTGTAGCTGTCTATGCGGGCATCATGATCGATTCCAAGTTTCTTGTCAGCAAAATAACTATAAATCATCGCATCTTTCGTCAATCGCTCGGTCTCAATTGAGTTCAGTGCATTGCTCTTGGAACCCTCAAAAGACTTATCAATCTGTGGAAGCGTGGTCAGGAGCTCATTCATCCCGGCTACGGCTTCATTCATTTTATCTGCCTGACTACCGATATAAGCAACCATTCCATATTGCTTGTCCTTTGCATCCGGAGAAGAGAAATATGCATTTGTAGAATACGCCAGTGCCTTCGATTCGCGAATAGTCTGGAAAACAATGGAACCCATACCACCACCAAAATAGCTGTTGAATAATGCAATCTTTCCAGACATTGCAGGATCATATGGTCCTTCATTTCTAAACCAACGGATCTCTGACTGCACCATGTCGTAATCAGCAAACAGCACCTGGTTTGTAGCCGTACTTGTATATTGATATTGCGCAGCTGGTGCTGCAGGGGTGAAGGCCTTTGGCAAGGCATGTAACTTAGCAACGTCCTGCTCAACACCAGCAAGGGGCTTAGGACCATAATAGGTTATCGCATGCTTGTAGTTGAAGATGTTGTGAATAATATACATCAGCTCTGCGGAAGTAATCTTGTTCACTTCATCGTTGCTCAATACATTGTTCAATGGATTTTTTGGTCCATACTGCGCATAGGTCACCAGTCCGCTTAAAATCGCTGCTTTATTTGTCTTGGTGTTCTGTCTGTTTTTAAGTATGCTCTTCTTTAATTCCGCAAGGGCTTCCTCGTTTGCTTTGGCGTTTAAGAAAACGTGCTCAACCAGGCTCACCGCTTTATCGAAGTTTTCCTGCAAACCGCTGATGTTTATTGTTACTAGCTCATTGCCCACATTCATGCTGTAGCTACAAGCAATATTGTAAAACTGCTTACTGATTTCTTCTGCAGTGTACTTGTCTGTCCCCAGAAAGTTCAGGTACTGGGCAGCATATGGAAGTAGTTTGTAATTGTAAGTTCCCATATCAAACCGGTACGACATTTTGAAGATGTCGTTCTCCTTGTTTTGTACCGTTACCACTTCAGCTAAGCCAGATTTACCAAAATTAAGATCCTTTTGGTAGTCCAGGAACTTTGGTGCAATCGCTTTAACAGGCATTTCCACAATTTGCTTTGTGAAAGCGGAGGTTGCGTTTGCATTCGGATTGATCGGCGTGATCATCGGCTTTTCCACCTTCGGCTGATTCTTGTCTTCGCCCTTGAATTTAAATCCAACCACGTAATTATCAGCAAAAAACTGATTTGCAAATCGTACAAGCTCTTGCTTGCTGATCTTTCCCATGGCATCTGCACGTTCCAGGGTCTTGTTCCACTCCGTACCACGGTTCATGATAAATTCGTCACTTGCCGCTTCTGCCCGGTAACTGTTGCTGTCAAAAGCCTGCAGCAGGGTTAGTTTCGTGTTTGCAACGGTAGCACCGATCAGTGATTCATCAAATGCCCCTTTCTTTAACAGATCAATTTGCTCCATTAGCAAAGCCTTAGCTTCCTGCAGCGTTTGTGCAGCCTTAGGTTGTACGCTAAAATAGAACATGCCGTAATCTTTCATTTGCTGGTAACCAGCACTTGATTTCAGCACCTTCTGTTGTTTGTTCAGGTTAATGTCCAACAAGCCGGCCTTCCCGTTTGAGAAGATCTTGGCAATCAAGCCAAGCATCAGGCTTTCCTTGCTGTGCTGTGGATAGCCACGGTAATACAGGTCTACATTTTCCGCACTCGGACCATAAACTTCTACCGTTTGTACCTTGGTTAAAGGCTTTTCTGCAGGGGGATTGTATAAGGCTAAAGGCTTCGCTTTCATGTAAGCGAATGCCTGGTCAATCTTTTTAACCATCACATCTGGATTGAAGTCACCAGACATGATCACTGCCATATTATTAGGTACGTAGTATTTCTGATAGTACTTTCTGATTTCAATCAACGACGGATTTTTCAGGTGCTCAATGGTACCGATGGTTGTCTGCTGACCATAGTTGTGTGTCGGGAATAAGAAGCTGGACATTGCTTCGTCCAATTTATTACCATCACTGTCCAGGCTACGGTTCTTCTCTTCATATACCGCTTCAAGCTCCGTGTGGAAGATGCGAAGGATTGGATTGCGGAATCGCTCCGATTGCAAAGCTAAGAACTTGTCAGTTGCATTGGATGGAAAATCTTCATTGTAAACCGTCTCCTCATACCAGGTATGAGCGTTGGTAGATTGCCCGCCAATGCTGAGCATCATTTTGTCGTATTCATTTGCAATGGAGATGTTTGATGCTTCATTAGAGGTTTTGTCGATTTCCTTGTATATCGCCTTACGTTCAGCCTCATCTTTAGTTACGTTATACTTTTCGTACAAAGCGTCAATTTTATCCAGATAAGGCTTCTCTTTGCTAAAATTGGTCGTTCCAAACTTATCAGTTCCTTTGAACAACAGGTGCTCCAGATAATGCGCAAGGCCGGTGTTCGTGCGTGGGTCTGTATTGCTTCCTGCCCGTACAGCCATGCGGTACTCAATGTTCGGCTCTTTAGCATTTGGCGAGAGTATTACCGTTAAGCCGTTTTTTAGGGTATAAAACCTGGTTTTTATTGGGTCGTTGGTTACATATTTGTAAGCGTAGCCAGGTGAAGTGGCAGTTTTCCATTCATACCCGGTCTGCGCAAAAATGCTTGAACCCGTAAATAGAAGTCCTGCGAGGAGGATTAATTTATGTTTCATCAATATAAGTTATAACCAAATATAATCCCATTCCACATAAAGCTTACACATTCTATCGAATTCTTGTACTTTTGAAGTGCAAAAACATAAAACACTAGACCTTGAAAAAACACACCAACAAACCCAATATCCTGGTTGTAAATGATGATGGTATCACCGCACCGGGTATTAAAAATTTAATCGAAGTTGTACAGGAGATTGGAAACGTCGTTGTTGTTGCTCCTGATGGTCCGCAATCGGGGATGGGACATGCCATCACTATCGGCAAACCACTGCGTTTTGATAAGGTAGCGCTTTACCCTGGCGTAGAAATGTATAAATGTTCCGGCACACCAGTAGACTGTGTAAAGCTTGCCGTAAACAAGATCTTCAAAGGTCAAAAGCCTGATCTTTGTGTTTCAGGAATAAACCATGGTCTCAACAACTCCATCAATGTTATCTATTCTGGCACCATGTCCGCCGCTGTTGAAGGTGCTATCGAATCTATACCTTCTATAGGCTTCTCATTGGACGACTTCTCTCAGGAAGCGGATTTTAGTCATACCAAAAAGTTCATCAAAGTGATCTGTGAAGAAGTACTTGCGAATGGATTACCACCCGCTACCTTGCTAAACGTAAACTTCCCTAAGGGTGCAGACCTGAAAGGTATTAAGATCTGCCGCCAGGCAAATGCAAAATGGGCAGAGGAGTTTGATGAAAGGAATGATCCTTACCAACGTCCATACTACTGGCTAACCGGTGTATTCCAAAACTTTGACAAAGGTGAGGATACCGATGTCTGGGCACTGGAACATAATTACGTTTCCGTGGTTCCGGTACAGTTTGACCTTACCGCACATCATGCCATCCCAGTACTAAATAGCTGGAATTTCAATGTTTAAATTCATAAAAGATACAGTTTGGGCAGGAATTGGCGCCGGGATCATTGTACCCGGGATACTTATTGGAATCACCTGGTACATCATGCATAAGGTGTCATTTCTCGCTAAAGCAGACCTGCTGCTCATCGGTTGCATTGCGGTTAATGCCGTGATGCTAAAAATCGTTTTCCGGCGCAACATGGACAACTTTGGACGTGGACTAATAAGTTCAACCTTCCTGTGGGCAATGGCATTCTTCTACTACAAAGTGTCAAAACAATGAAGTATTACCTAGTAGCAGGCGAGGCCTCCGGAGATCTGCATGGTGCTAACTTAATGCGTGCGCTGAAGGCGACAGATCCAACCGCTGAATTCAGGTTTTTCGGTGGCGACAAAATGCTGCAGGAGGGTGGTACCCTGGTAAAACACTATGCTGATATGGCATTCATGGGTTTTACAGAGGTGCTGCTGAACCTGAACACCATTCTGCGGAATATGAAATCCTGTAAACAGGACCTCCTCGACTACCAGCCTGACGCTTTGATCCTGATCGACTTTCCTGGTTTTAACCTCAAGATTGCCGAATTCGCTAAGCATAAGGGTATAAAGGTTTGCTACTACATTTCACCAAAGGTCTGGGCATGGAACCAGAAACGTGTGTTGAAGATTAAGAAGGTGGTGGATAAGATGTTCTGTATCCTGCCCTTTGAAGTCGATTTCTACAAAAGCTGGGATATGGAGATCGACTACGTTGGAAACCCATTATTGGATGAGATCGCCTTGTTCAAGCCAAATCCGCAATTTCGCGAACAGCATCATCTTGGAACTGCTAAGTTCATCGCGCTGTTGCCGGGCAGCCGTAAGCAGGAAATTGAGCGGTTATTACCAGTGATGCTTAGTACAGCTAAAGATCTTCCCGGGTACAAATTTGTCATTGCAGGGGCACCCTCTTTTGAACCTGCTTACTATGCACAATTTAGTGTTGACCTGGATATGCCAGTGGTTTTTGGCCAAACCTACGACCTGTTGCATAACGCACATGCTGCAATTGTTGCCTCTGGTACCGCAACACTCGAAACGGCACTTTTCAAAGTTCCTCAGGTTGTCGTTTACAAGGGAGGCACAATTTCAATTGCCATTGCCAGAATGGTGATTAAAATCAAATTTATTTCCCTGGTGAACCTGATCATGGATAAAAAGGTTGTTACAGAACTTATCCAGCAAGATTGCAATCCCGAACTGCTTACTTCAACACTGAACGATATCCTTGAAGGAAAGGTCAGGGAAGAGATGCTGCTTGACTATAAGGCACTTGCAACCATAATGGGTGAGCCAGGGGCATCAGAACGTACCGCCGAATTGATCGTTGCTTATCTCAGAAAATCACTAATCAGCTGATTAAATCAATAAGTAACCTATTAGTTACGCTTGTTCAATTTGTGTGTATAGGTAATATCTTTACCAATACGCAATCAAATTGCTTCCTGAACGCTAAGATCCTTTTTTTTCTGAGTTAATCAGCCGCAGTTTACCATTAGATCTTTATCTGAGGTAAATATTGCTGAATGTTGGGGGCGAAATGTTGCTGTTACCAATAACAATTGAACATTCGCAATAGAAATCCTCAAATGAAAACATCTATTCAGCTTGCTATACTCCTGTTTGCAGGTTCTGTTTTAAGCTCTTGTGCCGGAAAGGGCGATAAAGCTACAAAGACTGCTGGTTCAGATCAGATCAAGCCCTATAAAGTTCTTGAACTTCATCCCAGCGATGCAACCTTAAACACTGACTTTCCCGCAAGTATTCAGGGGCAGCAGAATATCGAGATCCGTCCAAGGGTAGACGGCTATATAGAGCAGATCTACGTTGATGAAGGAACAGTTGTTAAGGCCGGCCAGGTGCTTTTCAGAATTAATGCACCTCAGTATGAGCAGGAAGTGCGTACCGCCGCAGCGAGCATCAAAAGCGCACAGGCTGAAGTAAGTACCGCGAAAATGGCAGTAACGAAGGTGAAACCACTGGTTGAAAAGGACATCATCAGTAAATACGAACTCGAGTCTGCAGAATACAAGTATCAGGCGGCACTGGCCGCCCTCGCACAAGCGGAGGCTGCACTTGCAAATGCAAGGACCAACCTCAGCTATACTTCCGTAAGAAGCCCTGTGGATGGGGTAGTCGGCTCCATACCCTTTCGCTTGGGAAGCTTAGTGAACGGATCCACCACACAACCACTTACAACCGTTTCCAGCATCGGCAATGTTTACGCTTACTTCGCATTCAACGAAAAATTATTGCTGCAGTTTAACAAAGATGCTAAAGCGTCCTTTGCAGAACGAATTAAGCAAATGCCTGCAGTGTCGCTGGTACTTGCAGATGGAACTTTATATGAACACAAAGGCCGCATTCAGACCTTCAACGGTTTGATCAATACCGCAACAGGCTCCGTAAACGTCCGTGCAAGCTTCCCAAATCCGGAAGGATTGATTAGAAGCGGCAGCAGTGCCACGGTTCGCATACCCGCACAGGTTAATGACGGGCTGCTAATCCCACAAAGTGCCACCTTCGAATTGCAGGACAAACGTTTTGCGGCAGTAGTAGGTCCGGATAGTGTCACCAGAAATGTGCAGATCACCATTCGCGAGAATACCGCAGGTCTTTTCTTCGTGGTCGACAAAGGACTGAAGTCCGGAGATAAGATCGTGCTTGAGGGTGTTGCTAACCTTAAAGACAGTACGAAAATTAACCCTGTAATGGTTAACTCAGAAGCCGTTTATACCGCACATAACTGATAGAACATGTTTAAGAAATTTATAGAGCGCCCGGTCTTGTCAACTGTGATCTCCGTGATCATTGTACTGCTTGGATTGCTCGGGCTAATCGCATTACCCATATCGCAATACCCGGATATTGCGCCACCTACCGTGCAGGTTTCTGCAAGCTATGCTGGTGCAAACGCCGACGTGGTTCTGAAGTCTGTGGTTGTGCCATTGGAAGAACAGATCAATGGCGTGGAGAACATGACCTACATGACCTCCTCAGCAACCAATGAAGGAACCGCCACGATCAGTATCTTCTTTAAGGTAGGTACCGACCCGGACCTTGCCGCAGTGAACGTGCAGAACCGCGTATCCCGTGCAACAGCTTTGCTGCCGCAGGAGGTTACCAAAGCAGGGGTTACGGTAATGAAAAGCCAGAGTACCAGTTTGTTGGTGTTTTCCATATACAGTAAGGTGCCTGCCTACGATCAGACCTTCCTGCAGAACTACGCCAAGATCAACATCATCCCACAAATACAACGTATAACAGGGGTGGGAGAGGCCCGTGCATTTGGCTCCAGGGATTATTCGATGCGTATCTGGCTTAAACCCGATGTCATGGCTCAATATGGCCTGATTCCAGAAGATGTATCCGCCGCCCTCGCTGAACAGAATATCGAAGCTGCACCAGGCAAGTTCGGCGAAAGCGGCGAACAAGCATTTCAATATGTTATTAAATACAAGGGACGTTTAACCACCGCACAGGAGTTTCAGAACATTGTGGTTAAGGCTGCGCCCAATGGACAGTTGCTGCGCCTCAGGGATGTTGCCCGGGTAGAACTTGGATCACTGGACTATACCTCCAGCAACACCACAAATGGCCTCCCTTGCGTGGGTATCGCGGTAAGTCAGACACCCGGTTCCAATGCCCGCGATGTGATCAACGAATCGAAAAAGCTGATTGAGCAAGCTGCCAAAAACTTTCCCGCAGGCGTAGCATACACCACACTGGTAGACGTAAATGAAAACCTGGATGCCTCCATAGAAAAGGTGGTACACACCCTGATAGAGGCCTTCATCCTGGTGTTCGTTGTGGTGTTTATCTTTCTTCAGGATTTCCGCTCTACCTTAATCCCTGCTATTTCGGTTCCGGTGGCAATTGTTGGAACTTTCTTCTTCCTGAACCTGTTTGGCTTTACCATCAACCTGCTCACCTTGTTTGCACTGGTGCTGGCCATTGGTATTGTGGTAGATGATGCCATTGTAGTTGTAGAAGCGGTGCATGCCAAACTGGACCATGGTTACAAATCTGCCAGAAGGGCCACCGTAGATGCTATGGATGAAATCTCCGGAGCCATTATTTCCATTACCCTGGTCATGTCTGCCGTGTTCATCCCGGTAACTTTCATTACCGGCTCTACCGGCGTTTTCTATAAGCAGTTTGGTATCACCTTAGCAGTAGCGATTATCCTATCGGCCATCAATGCATTAACACTCAGTCCGGCACTTTGTGCCATATTGCTGAAACCGCATGGCGAGCACGCTAAACACAGCGGTTTCCTCGACCGTTTCTACACTGCTTTCAACGTCGCTTTCAACAGGATGACCAATCGCTACAAACGTTCTGTACGCTTCCTCTCCGCGAAGAAATGGATCACGGTTACTGCAATTCTTGTCTTTACCGGAGGGTTGTTCTACATGATGAAATCCACACCAACGTCCTTTGTGCCAAAGGAAGATCTTGGTAGCTTATACGCACACATCAGCCTGCCACCCGCATCTTCTATGGAGCGATCTACACTGGTAGCAAACCAGGTGGATAGCATAGCGCATAGCATTCCTGAAGTACGTAATACCCTGCGCATTGTAGGGCAGAACCACCTGGCGGGCGCCGGAAGTGCCTACAGCATGGTTATCATCAAACTTAAACACTGGAATGACCGTAAACGCAGCGTAGACGAAGTCATCAGTGACCTGATGGAAAAAACCAGCGGCTTCAGAGATGCCAAGGTAGTGTTCATCGCGCCGCCAACAATCTCCGGCTTTGGTCGCAGTGGCGGATTTGAATTCCAATTGCAGGATCAGACGGCACATACCACCCAGGAATTCTTTGCAGTGAATAACAAGTTCCTGGACGTGCTAAACAAACGCCCGGAGATACAATTCGGAACTACCTCTTTCAACCCGAACTTCCCACAGTACATGATGAATGTAAACCTGGAGAAATGTAAGGAAGCAGGGCTGAGTGTAAGCTCCTTGCTAAGTACCATGCAGGGCTACTTCGGTGGTCTTTATGCTTCCAACTACAACCAGTTTGGAAAGCAATACAGGGTAATGGTACAGGCAGATGCACCTTCCAGGGCTAACCCGGAGAGTCTGAACAGAATATTTGTACGTACCAACCAAGGGCAAATGGCGCCAATAACCACCTTCATCCGCATGGAACGGGTATACGGACCGGAGTCGATCTCCCGCTTTAACCTGTTCAGTTCAATCGGTATCACCGGAAACCCTGCTGATGGTTATAGCTCTGGAGACGCCATCAAGGCCATCCAGGAGGTTGCAGCGCAGACACTGCCGGTTGGTTACGGCTACGACTTTTCGGGCCTTACCCGGGAGGAACTTCTTTCAGGCGGACAAACCGTGTTTATATTCATCCTCTGCCTGGTGTTTGTATATTTCCTGTTAAGCGGGCAATACGAAAGCTATATTTTGCCATTTGCCGTGATTCTTTCACTTCCTTTCGGACTAGCTGGTGCATATTTCTTCTCCGTCATCTTTGGTCTGAACAGTAATATTTACCTACAGATTTCACTGATCATGCTTATCGGCTTACTCGCGAAGAATGGAATTCTGATTGTCGAATTCGCACTGGAGCGCAGACGCAATGGAATGCCAATCGTGAAATCGGCCATTGACGGTGCTGTAGCACGTTTCAGACCCATTCTCATGACCTCCTTTGCCTTCATATTTGGATTATTGCCATTGATGTTTTCTACCGGCGCAGGTGCCATTGGTAACAGGTCTATCGGAACAGGCGCAGTGGGTGGTATGCTTATCGGAACCCTGCTGGGCGTGTTCATTATCCCGGTGCTCTTTGTGATCTTCCAGACCTTGCAGGAAAAAATCAGTGGACCTGCTAAAAACTACTATGGTGAAGCTGAAGATGTACTTGAAGCAGACAGAACCACTTAACCGGCTTACAAGCTTTGTAAAACAACAATGAGTTACAGAACATATAGAAGTTATCGTAAAGGCATCATTGCAGCAGCAGCAGCCGTTTCAGTTTTAAGTGCCTGCAGCATAAGCAAAACCTATACCCGACCAGCGCTCATTTACAATGAGCAATACAGGAATCAAATGCAAGCAGACACGGTAAACATGGCGGCCAGAACCTGGCAGAGTATGTTTAACGATCCCCTGTTGAAAAACATGATAAAGGAGGGTTTGGAGCATAACCTGGATCTGAAAAATGCAGTCGAGAATATTGTGCAGTCGGAAGCCATCTTACGCCAGCGGCGCTTAGCCTTGCTTCCAACACTGGACGCCACGGCAAGTGTAACTGAAGCGAAAACCTCCGGAGCGAGCCTCAACTTCGGGAATAACGTAAATGTCCGTACCGAAACCACAACACACCGACTGCAGCTCAGCACCTCCTGGGAGGCAGATATATGGGGTAAACTCAGCAGTGCAAAACGTGCTGCACTTAACAGTTACCTGCAGACGGATGCCGCAAAACGTGCAATACAGACGCAACTTATTGCAGATATCGCCAATACTTACTATACGCTTTTAGCCTTAGATCGTCAGCTGGAAATTACAGCGCTGACCTTGAAAACGCGTGTTGAAACGGTAGAAACCCTGAAGGCGCTTAAGGAAGGCGCAGTTGTTTCCGGGGCAGAGGTGGTACAAGCCGAAGCTAACCGCTATGCCGCAGAAGTTTCCATCCCGGATCTTAAGTTAAACATCCGTCAGACAGAGAATGCACTTTCTGTACTGCTCGGACGGGCACCCGGAGAGATCAGGCGAAACAAGCTCGAGGCACAGCAACCATTTGCAAACATCAGCCTGGGCATGCCTGCCGAATTGCTCCAGAACCGGCCCGATGTACAGGCCGCAGAGTATGCCCTTCGTGCCTCACTTGAGGATGTTAATGTTGCAAGATCTTTTTTCTATCCTGCACTTACACTAACCGCATCAGGTGGTTTTTCCAATCTTTCCTTACAGGACTTCTTTAAAAACTCACTTTTCTTTAATGTTGTCGGGGGGTTAACACAGCCGATCTTTGCGCAAGGGGAAAATAAAGCACGATTAACACGGGCACAGTCTATACAGGCGCAGTCGCTGAATGACTTTCAATATGCCTTGTTAAATGCAGGTCAGGAAGTTTCAAATGCTTTATACGCTTACCAGGCTTCGGTGGAGAAGGAGGTTTCTAGAACCCGGCAGATCGAAGCCCTTCAGAAATCAGTTGAGTTCACCGGTGAATTGCTGCGTTATACTTCAGCAACAAACTACACCGATGTTTTAACATCTGAGCAGGCCCTGCTACAGGCGGAATTAAGTGGAGTAAGTGACCGCCTGCAGAAACTACAGGCGGTTGTAGATTTGTATCGCGCCCTAGGCGGAGGCTGGCAGTAAGCTTACTTGCCGGCCTTGATCCAGGCAGCCATGTCATTGATGACTACCTCCGCTACATTTGCGGGTTTTTTGTACTGCTCTGAAGTGCCTTTTTCCGTTTGTACGGTTAGTGGATGGTTTAATTCCGGATAGAACTTAAGGTTTGCTTTCCTTCCCAAAGCAGTGCTCCAGATCTTAAAATCAGCATCGCTAACCTGGAAATCCATTCCACCCTGAATAACCATAAGGCGTTTCGACAGCTTCTTCGCTGTTGCAACCTGGTCATAGTTATTCAGATCAACCCAGTACGATGCTGGCAAACCCACAATCATCGAATCAGGTTTAATGTTCCCCAGTTTGTTCAAACGTGTGGTTTCAATTACCTCCAGTCCTTTATTAAATAGCTCTTTTGTTGCACTGCTGGTGTCTTTTGACAGGCTAAACATATACCTGTTCTGCTCAAGGATCAGGTCCGCAAACTTCCTTGCTGGTGCAGCAGCGAGTATAATGCCTTTTACATCTGGTGCCAGGGTCGCGATCCTTGGAGCAAGCATACCACCAAGGCTTAGACCGAATACGTAGATCTGCTTGTTGTTCAGTTCTGGAATAGTCTTCGCCAAATTGACTGCCGTAACCGCATCATTGGTTACTTCTTCTTTCACCGTGAAGGCGCCTTTATACTCCTGTGGATGTACCAAGGTACGCTTCACATACCTGATGCTTGCAATGCCCTGTGCCGCTAAACCGAGTGCAATGTCTTTGAAGGGTTTAACCGCACCCACGCTCTGGTCCATGTCGCCAGGACCCGAACCGTGTACCAGTATAACAACCGGGAAATTACTGCCCGTTTTAGGTTTGGTAAGCATGCCCACCAGGTCATTTTGAGCACCTTTAATTTTAACCTCTGTTTGTGTGATCTTTGAGGTATCCGCATAGGAAGGAAGCGTATAGGTCGTTGTCGGTGCAGTTGGCTGCAGGTAAAAGCCTACCATTTTCTCCGCCTTGTTAAAGGCCAGTAGAAAACGTTGTGATTCTTTCTCGAAATTGCCTTCAACAATCACAACAAAGTATTCGCCTTCAGTCTTACTTTGCACAACATCCAGGCTCTCATATTTCCCAATCTGGCTGTTCAGTTTATCCCATAAGCCTTTTAAGGTTTCAGGTTTTACCTGCGCCTGTAATGACGGATCAAAAAAGCCTGTAGCCTCTTCAAATTTGCCATTATTCATGGCTTCAAAAAAATCTCCCGAACGGTTCATCAGCGACACGACACTTTGGGAAAAAGCGCCGGCAGCAAAGAACAGCATGGTAAATAATAAAATCAATTTCTTCATATACGCTTATTGGTGATAGGTTAGTCACTGACCAAAGTTAACATAATTTGAATTCCACGATTATTAATTCCAACTTTGTTCTTCACATGGCGGCCATCAAAAATCTTCCCTCTCCCATAACCATCTTAATGATGGTAATCATCATCGCAGCAGCAGCAACCTGGATCATCCCGGCAGGAAAATACCACACCTTATCCTACCAGGAAGGAAGTGCCGCCTTCAGCTACAACAGCCCTGAAGGCGAAGACAATCTGCCTTTTACACAGGAGACGCTGGATGCTATGGAGATAAAGATCGGACTGGAGAAATTCAAAGATGGGAGCATTCGAAAACCTGTTTCTATTCCTGGCACCTATGAAAGGATAGCAGCCAATCGTCAGGGGCCGGTTGAGGTACTTACCGCTCCAATTAAGGGCATCTATGATACGATAGACATCATCTTGTTTATCCTGGTAACAGGTGGTTTCATCAGCGTGTTTTATGCAACAGGCGCCATGGAAGCCGGACTACGAAATTTATCATCAAGGATGAAGGGCAGAGAGGCCTGGTTGATTGTGATACTTGGCTTCCTTTTTTCCTTCGGTGGTGCCTCCTTTGGCATGGCAGAAGAAGCACTTGCCTTTTACCCCATTATGGTGCCTTTGTTCCTTGCCGCAGGATACGATCTGCTGGTGCCTGTGGCCGTTCTTTTTGGCGGTACACAGCTTGGTACCTTATCTTCCTTCAGCAATCCCTTTTCCACAATTATCGCATCTAATGCTGCGGGTATAAACTGGGCTGATGGCATCTACGGGCGACTGGCCATGTTCGTGTTTTCTACTGCACTATTCATCTGGTATGTGGTGCGGTACGCGCAAAAAGTAAAGCTAAACCCGCAGGCATCTTTCGTGCTTCAATGTGATGGTCTGGTGAAAAGCCCCTTCGCTGGTTTACACGCGGAAGCGGAGGAAGAACAAAAGGCTGCCGGTAAAACCAATCTGCTGTTAATGATATTTCTAGCCACCTTTCTGGTGCTTATTGCGGGCGTGGTCATGTTCAATTGGTGGTTACCAGAAATGTCTGCATTATTCGTTGCTTCTTCTATTCTGGTTGCCCTGATCACACGTATGGGCGAGAGAAAGTTTGTCGAACTCTTCATAAAGGGTGCTGAGGAATTGCTTTCAGTAGCCTTTATCATCGGTACAGCGAGAGGGGTGACCATAGTACTGAACGAAGGGAATATCAGCGACAGTATTCTGTATTATGCTGCAAATATGGTCGATCAGCTTCCGCCTTCCATGTTCATCGTCATTATGCTTTTCGTATACATGGTGTTTACGCTTTTCATTGCAAGCACATCGGGAATGGCGGTGGTAACAATGCCCATCATGGGCTCATTAGCGGTAATTGCCGGTGTACCCGGTCGGGAAATTGTTAACAGTTACCTTTTTGGTATGGGTATTATGGGTATGGTAACACCAACAGGCTTGTTACTGCCATCACTCGCACTCGTTAATGTAAGTCCCAAAGCCTGGTGGAAGTTTATACGACCCTTGTTATTGATATTGATGCTGTTATGTATCGCTTACCTGGTAATCAGTGTAAACCTTGCCTAAATAAACTTTAGCTTAGAAGTTCGTCAGGATCCTGAATTGAACCAGGTCGCGCTCAATGTCGCCTGAACGCTTTCTCTGTTGTAACCTTAAATAACCAACTTCAGTATCCACGTTTTTATTGAAGCGGTAACCAAGTGCTACAAGTGGTCTGTGCTGATCAAAAAAGCTGTTGTTGATACGTTCTTTATGCTGCACATTAAACATCACTTCTGATTGTAAAAGAGAATACACGCCTTTACTGAAGTTCTCATTCGCGATTATCGGAACAACCACTGCTGCCTGAAGTCTGAGGCGTTGTGAGAAGTCAGACTCTGGGCCTCTAAATCGCTGCTCAAAACGCATGCGGAAGTTGAACCGAAGGCGCTCTACCACATCCTTGAAAATGTATTGCTGAAAAACGCGGTGCTCCAGGGTACTGATGCGTTCTTCATTGATCACGTCCCAGTCCGTAATGTTCCCGTATCCGAGTGCCACCGAATGTTTTTTATTGATGTTGTAGCTGAACGCACCCCGAAGTAACCTGGTGCCAAGATAATCGAAGTTGTTAGCTGAACGGAACTGAAAGTCGGTTAGCAGGTCGAACTTTGGTGTAAGTTTTTGGGTATGTGTGAGGTTGAACCAACCACCATTGCCGATTTGGGCAATTGCGATATTGGCGAAGAGCATTAAACTTGTAAACAGAACGGCGTGCCGGATAAGAAAATGGATCATGGGTGTGTTTTAAGTTTAAAATAGCCCAAAGCTATTCAAATTATTCAGAAGTGAAGCTTTTACCGCTGAAAATGCCTCTTCATAAATCTTGTTCTTTCGTTTAAGTTGTTAATTACTAATGTGTTGTTGTTATTCTTCGGATTTTTTACAAACTTAAAAGCAGTACAAACAAATCTAAATTAAATAAGGACTAAGCTCAAAATCTCCTGTCTTATGGCGGCAGCTCTACGCTTACAGTCATTGTGCATGAAGATCATTCGGACCCGATCGTACATGTCGATGTAACTTACCATGTCGGCTCAGCGAGAGAGCAGGTAGGTAAATCGGGTTTTGCCCATTTCTTTGAACACATGATGTTCCAGGGCTCTGATCACGTTGCAGATGACGAACACTTCAAGCTAGTCTCAGAAGCCGGCGGTGCAAGCTTCCTTGATGATATCATCACCTATAATCTGGACAGCGATTTTGTTGATCAGCAGACAAAGATCCCCAAGGGTATTTCCAAAGCCGAACTCGACACACTTGGCAGCAAACATCTTCCGCTCGATAAGATGGTCATCGTAGTTGTTGGAGACAAAGCCCAGATCAAACCGGGATTGGAGAAGCTGGGCTATGAAATTGTAGAGACCGACACCGGCGGGAAGCCCTTGACTGCACTTTAACCCTAAACCTTTAGCCAGGTCGTTTGTTTTTAGTGTTCATTCAAACGACAAACAATGGTATCAAAAGGAAATAAAAAGACTGTTTTGGTCACTGGTGCAAGCTCCGGTATTGGCCAGGGCGTAGCGATCGCATTTGGTCAGCAAGACTATAATGTCATCGTCAATTACCATGGTGATGAAGAAGGTGCCACAGCGACCCTGAACCGCATCAAAGAAGGTGGAGGTTCAGGGTTTATTCATCAAGCAGATGTTAGTGATGAAAGTGCCGTAACGGAGATGTTCCAAAAGGCAGCCGAACAATGTGGCCGCATTGATGTACTGGTTAATAATGCCGGTATTCAGCAGGACAGTAGCTTTTCGGAAATGAGCATCGAGCAATGGGACAAGGTCATTCACACCAACCTCACCGGACAATTTCTTTGTGCACGCGCTGCAATCAGGCATTTTGAGGAACAGGCTGCCGTTGGACCGGAAGATATGTCAAAAGGTAATATCATCTTCATGAGCTCAGTACATGATATTATCCCCTGGGCAGGTCATGTAAATTACGCTTCCTCTAAAGGGGGTATCCTGATGCTGATGAAATCCCTGGCATTGGAAGTAGCACCGCAGAAGATCCGGGTAAACGCCATTTCCCCAGGAGCCATCGCGACCGACATTAATGAAGATGTTTGGAGCGACCCAGAACAACGCGAAAAGCTGATTAAACTTATCCCATATAAGCGAATCGGAAAACCTGAGGATGTAGCCAACGTAGCACTGTGGCTGGGTTCAGACGACAGCGACTATGTTACGGGAACCACGATTTATGTAGATGGTGGTATGACCTTATACCCTGGATTTGTTGATAACGGATAGAATAGCAACTAACACCTTGAAAACCTATGGAACAAATGATAATTGATCAGTCGGCAATAGTAGCTATAGACTTCACTGCCGCTGATGTTGACCGTACACTGAAGACATTACAGCCAGTTGTATTCCAGGAGGGCGAACAATTCGCCTGTCACCTTGGCCCTGATATGGAACACGGTATCCTGGGGAAAGGAGACTCACCCGAAGCCGCGATTGCAGACTGGAAAGCTGCGTTGAAGCAACGTGTGGAGCATGCGGGAGAAGAAGATGAACTGGCCACCTTCGTGAAAGACTCCCTGAATTTCTCTAAAAATGATGTCTGGTAGCCACCAAGACTACCGCCATTGATCCGTATTTTTGATTCCAAGGGCTTCGGCGTTAAAGACCGGATCTTTACCGGCACGGCGTTGCTCCTGGTAATCTTTAAGCGCCTTTAAGGCAGGCTTACGCAGCAGTAGGATGGCGATTACGTTCAGCCATGCCATTACGCCTACACCGATATCACCAAGCATCCAGGCCACTTCGGCGGTCTTTATGGCGCCGAATATTGTAGCGCCAAGGATCAGCACGCGCAGGAGATTTACCAGCCATTTGCGTCCTTTTTTGTCGAGGTAGCTTAGGTTAGTCTCGGCGATGTAATAGTAGGCCATGATGGTGGTAAAAGCGAAGAATAACAGCGAAACCGCAACAAAACCGCTTCCGATTGATGGGAAATGCTCGCTTACGGCGAGTTGTGTATATTCAGCACCAATATTGGCGCCGGGGACGTTTTCCACCAGGTAACCGCCTTCCGGATTTTGTACATTGTAATTGCCGGTGAAAAGGATCATGAATGCGGTGGCAGTACAAACAAAGAGGGTATCTATATACACAGAAAAAGCTTGCACGAGACCTTGCTTAACGGGGTGGGAAACTTCCGCGGCAGCAGCAGCATGTGGAGCAGTACCCTGACCAGCCTCATTAGAGTAAATTCCACGTTTTACACCCCAGGAAATGGCCATACCTAGTATACCTGCAAAGGCCGGCTCCAGACTGAAGGCAGATTTGATGATCAAGGAGATCACGGCAGGAATCTGTGTGATGTTCAGGAACATAATGATTACTGCCATCAGGATGTATGCGCCCGCCATAAACGGAACCACGATCTCCGCAACTTTCCCGATGCGTTTTACCCCTCCGAAGATGATCAGACCCAAAAGGATGGCGACGCCAATACCAGAATAGGCTACAGGAACATCAAACGCATTTTTCATACTTAGCGCGATGCTGTTACTTTGGGTTCCGGGAAGCAGGAGTGCCTGACTAATAATTGTAGCGATGGCGAAGAGTGTTGCGTACCACTTAAGACCAAGCCCTTTTTCTATGTAAAAAGCAGGTCCACCACGGTATTGTCCGTCTTTGACCTGCTTGTAAATCTGACCCAATGTAGCCTCTATAAAGGCGGAGGCACTTCCAAGAAAGGCGATCAGCCACATCCAGAAAATTGCACCCGGTCCGCCCATGGCGATGGCTGTAGCCACCCCGGCAATGTTCCCGGTGCCTACACGGCCGGAAATAGCAATAGCAAATGCCTGAAATGAACTTACGCCCTGTGCGGAACTTTTACCATCGAAAAGCAATCTCAACATCTCCTTGATGTAGCGAAGCTGGAGGAAGCGCGTGACAATGGAAAAATAGATTCCTGTTGCCATACATAAAAATACAAGTGCGTTGCTCCAAACAACATCATTAACTGCAGAGATAATACTTTCCATTAATATATTTTAGTTCACCTTACAGGCGTCGAATGCCTGAAAAAGTTGCAATAATAAGGAATTTATAGGTCTCTACCCGCGGAAAAGATCGTCTGAATGCTGGAATAGGCAGGCTTGCGGACAGCTATCACTTAGGGAAATGCTGGATATACTCGTTCCAGGCCGTTATCTTACCTTTCTCAAGGCGGATATCATTAAAGACTTTAAGGCTATCTCTTTTTCCGCTGCGGTCTTCCCAGTACTGACTGAACCAGACACTCACCCATTCTTCATTTTTGTCTTTGTTTATCACACTTCTCCAATCCTGAGGCACCACTTTAAGGGTCTTCAGTCCGGCAAAGAAATCTTTGTTCAACTGCATGATCTGCTCCCGTGTTCCATGAAATTCTACGCCATCTATGTTCGACTCCAGGCTATCTGCGGTGTGTTCGGCAATGGTCTTGTAATCGAGATTTTCCATGGCTTTGAAGACCTTAAGCACTATAGCTTCATTCTGCTGATCCTTGTTGAATTCCCAATTGTAGCGGCTGTTCTTGGTATAGGGGAGTTCAATTTTACTGCTGTCGGCGTTAGACATTGAATTATTGTTCTGGTCTGCCGGCTTGTTGTTACAGGCGCTGCAGCAGGCAGCAAGACTTAAGATAGCCATTGTTTTTAGGACATTCATACGTTGGATTTAGCTTTGGTTGAAAACCTCAAGTTAGTAAATACATTGAAATATTAGCTCTCCGTAAATTTGTTTCTTAACAGCTTTTACCGCTGTAAAGTATTGTTAGTAAAGCAAACTAACGATGTAAACTAAATTCAGTAAAATGTAGTCAACAGTGTAAAGTGATACCAGTATAAGACAAAGTAGGCTTAGTCACACCTGACGCACACCTGGCCCACACCTGACCCACACCTCACCCACGTAATTCGTGTTTAAAGTGTGTTTCAGCTGTGGTCCAAGTGTTGAGAAATGTCCTTGTTGATAGACCGTCATTAACAAACTTTCTCAGAACGCCCTGTCATTTCCCAAGCGTTCTCGCTTGTTATGCACAATCCTGAAAAACATTCTTTAATTCCTCGAACAACCTGTAAATTCATCATGTAAAGATTATTGTAGCCTACCTGGTTTACGATTATTATTTAGTCCTTCTTGGGACTGACAGGGGCGAAGCCATTAAAACGCCATTCTTCTTATAACCTTCATTTACTTATTTATAACTGTTGTCCTTTGCCAGGTTTTTTAGAATTTGTTGAGGCTAATTATGGCTATGCCTAAAACTACGCTCATGAGTTACTTTGACAATTTCCTGTTTTTTTACAAGACCCTTCGTTACCGCATTCTGCTCAGAATGTTGATTGGTATAGGCGTGGGGCTCCTGGATGGCTTTGGCCTGGCGATGTTCCTTCCGTTATTACAATTAGCAGATGAGAATGGTTCAAAAACTGCTGCGCAGGGCATGGGTAACCTGCGATTCATCCTTGACGGAATGGCTCAGGTAGGGTTATCCGTTACACTTTTCAATATCTTACTGGTTTTAGCCATATTTTTTATCTTGAAAGGCTTCGCCGTGTACTTAAATGGTGCTTATGATGTTTCCTTACAGCAACTCTTTATCAGAACAATCCGCGTGCAGCTAACCACATCCTTAAGCAGGATGTCATACAAGTCGTACGTAGTAACAGATGTGGGGCGCATACAAAACACCATGACCGGCGAAGTGCTTAATCTAGCACAGGCTTTTCAGTCTTACTCCAATGCCTTTCAAAATGGAATAATGGTGGGCGTGTATATGCTTTTTGCATTTTTTGTAGACGCTAAATTTGCTTTGCTGATTTGTATGGGTGGTGTGATGACCAATCTCATTTACAAACGTATCTATCAAACGACAAAAAATACCTCGAACGTTGTGACAAGTGGTGCGAACTTGTACCAGGGTTTGATCATTCAATTTGCGGGTAATTTCAAATACTTGAAGGCAACCGGTTCGATATTCAAGTACAATAGAAAGCTGATTGAATCGATACAATTTATCTCACGTGAGACAAAGAAAGTAGGTAAGCTGGGTTCGCTTGTAACCGCCAGCCGTGAGCCCCTGCTCATCATTGTCGTGTGCATGGTCATTGTCATCCAGATTAAGGGTTTTGGTGGGTCAATGGCATCTATACTGATCAGCCTGCTGTTTTTCTATAGGGCTCTCAATTCTTTACTGCAAATGCAGGCGGCTTATAACGGATTTCTTGCCGTTTCTGGCGCTATTGTTAACATGAAAAGCTTTGAGCGGGAGCTTAAGGCAAGCGAGGAAGTGGAAGGCGGTAGAACACTTTCGGCATTTGATCGTGAAATTGCATTGAGCAACGCTGATTTCGGGTATAAAGATGGAAGCTATGCACTTAGTCAAATTAGTCTGCAGGTAAATAAGAATGAGACCATCGCCTTTGTAGGGGAGAGTGGAAGTGGAAAAACGACACTGGTTAACATCCTGGTGGGACTTCTTCCTGTGAGTACAGGCCAGCTGTTGATTGATGGGATTGACCATAAGGAGATCCGGATTTCTTCTTATCAAGAGCGGATCGGTTATATCACGCAGGATCCTGTAATCTTTCATGATACGATCTTTAACAACGTTACTTTCTGGGCTGAGCCAACAGCGGAGAACATTCGGCGGTTCGAAAATGCTTTGGAGCTTGCATCCATAAAGGATTTTGTGGATGCATTGCCTGCCAGGGAGCAGCACATGCTGGAAAACAACGGTATCAATTTAAGCGGTGGTCAAAAGCAGCGCATTTCTATCGCCCGTGAGTTGTATAAGGAAATCGACATTCTGGTTCTGGATGAAGCTACCTCTGCGTTGGATTCAGAGACCGAACGAGCGATTCAGAAGAGTATAGAAGCATTAAAAGGTAAGTACACGGTGTTAATTGTGGCGCATCGTTTATCGACGATAAAGAACGTTGATCGGATCGTGATCATGGACAGGGGAGAGATAGTTGACGAAGGCAGCTTCCAGGGGCTGGTAAGTTCATCGCATAAATTTAAGCGGATGGTGGAGTTGCAGGAAATTTAGGTTGTCTTAAATTGCTGGTAACAGCTGACTGGATAATTAGAAACAAGAAAGGCTTACTGTTTACACGGTAAGCCTTTTTTTGTTGGTGGAGAATAGCGGAGTCGAACCGCTGACCTCTTGCCTGCCAGGCAAGCGCTCTAGCCAGCTGAGCTAATCCCCCGATCGGTCGCAAAAGTAGTTAAATTTGGAAGAGTTGCAAATTTATTGTGAAAAAGGTGATGTTGGGGTAATTGTTAAGTTGAATAAAGGTATTCGAAACCATTCAGATGTAATATAAATCTGACCACCACGTCTTTTGTAATATATTAAAGCTTTTCGGATTTTTCTTACGAAAAGTGTTCGAAGGTGTAGCTTACAAAGAACCTGATCGAATCACTACATGTAGTGATTGCCGGGCGATTTTATCCTCGGTAATTTACTTCTTGATTTTAAAGGATCAGAAGTATGAAAAAGCTAATCTATCTAAGCATATTCTGTTTTGTCGCACTCACAAGTTGCAGTAAAAACGAATTGGATGTTGTAAGCGATTCCCCAGAAACGGCTGCGGTAGAAATCACCGCAGCAACTTTGACCATACCTGATGTTCCAGGATATATCCCTAAACCGGTACTGAACCTGGTAAGCCAATTCCTTTTCCGCCTTTGAGAACTCCGACCGCCTGGGATGGATATATTGAAAATTGGGGAAATCCGGGTACAGACTACATAAAGGGTACCTGTTTATTAAAAATCTCTCATTTAGAAGAAGGGAGCACCTATCATCAAATCAATAATAAAAACATCAACATGGCTTTTTATAGCGGCGACGGTGATGAGAAGCCCATGTTTGTTCGCAGGCTGAAGCCAACAACTCCAGCCCCCTATGGATGGACACCTCTATGGAACACGCTGCCCAACGTGGAAAAATGAGCATCCAGAGGTGCTCTTTACCTCCAGATTTGAAAGTTCTATAATTATTGTTTTGTCTAAGCCATGTACAAAATTCGGTTTTGAGCTGGCGCCCAACTTGCAAAACGAGGTGCTAAATTGTTCAGTTTTCTGGGGGCAATTTGTAGGAGATGGTTCAAGAGGGTCATTTGACCATCCAGTACAATCCCCTGGTGGCGCATTGCTTTATAGTGTGAGGCCAGTCGGAATAAAGAAAGACCCATCGTTCAACGTTGTCACCATCACCTTTTATCCTCGAGGTGAAGGGAATCCGATGATTAATCCTGAAGGAATAGCCTTAGCAAATATCCGGTATCAGTTGGCTGAGTGAACTTTATGAAAGCGTTTCTATGATTTTTGGAGATAGTTTATCGTGCTTTTACAAAGCTGTTCCAGTACATCTAGGTTAAGGTGCGCCGACTTCTTAAAGTAGATGCAGGCTTTGCCCATCTTGTACTGGCCTAGATTTTTCAAGATGGCTGTATAATATAGCAGTATCCGAATATTTAACCACTTGCCTGCCGGGTAAACGTTCTAGATAGTTGAGCTAATCCCCTCAACGTGGGCAAAAGTAGTTTGATCTGAGGAGTTGTGACTTATTTTGAAAAAAGTCAGCTTAAAGCAGGTTTAATGCTGAGATGATACATTAGGAATTCGAATCTACAGATTGCTGACTTAAGAACATTATCATTTTCAAATGCTAATTACCCGATTGAGAAAAGGGCTGAACCTATCTAATCTCAGGAAGCTTGACAGCTTTCAATGCGCCGGTAGACCAAAGTGCCCACATAATTAGAACAGGCTGAAAGAACAATCTTCCCAAACGCTTCCCATCAGTATCTAATCCGAATGCATCCTTATGCCCGGTATATTGTGCAATATTTCCTGGAAACACCAGAACATAAAACAACGCCAGAAACAATCCTGTATTTACCCGCTCTCTTTTCCAGAAGATCAATGCTAAGCCTAATGCAATTTCTACAAACCCTGAAGCAACAACAGTAAAATCTTTCGGTACTGGAACCCAGTCTGGAACCTGGGCCTGAAATGCCTTTCGCTGAAAAGTGAGGTGGCCGATCCCGGCAAAAACCATGAATGTGCCAAGCAGAACTCTCGCCGCCTTTTGTACAATGCTGGTATGTTGCTGTCGTTGAATTTTCATGTTGGAGTTTGTAGAACTAACAACTCTGGGATCAGGTTGTTTACAGGTTTGGCTTTATTGCGGTTCCGCGGGGAACCTTAATGTACTGAGTACTCAGATTTAGCTCGCCTTAAACAGAAACAATCCAGTGCTTAAGACGAGCTACTTAATTATTGTGAGAGCGAAAAACTGATTGGGATATTATACTTTACCCTTACCTGCTTGCCATTCTGAATTCCTGGAATCCAGGTTGGACTTGCCTTCAGCACCCGGACAGCTTCTTCATCAGTTCCGCCGCCCAAACCTTTTACGACCTTGATGTCAGTAAGCATTCCGTTTTTCTCCACCACGAAGGATACGAAGACTTTGCCTGAAATGTTGCTTTCTGCTGCCATTTGAGGGTATTTGATCGACTTACTTAGGTATTCGTAAAATTTGTTAATTCCTCCGGGAAAACTCGGCGGCACCTCTAATATCCCTATGTCATAGATCTTCGAATCCTCTGCAGCGACAGCGATGTCCCGCTTTGGACCATCCCCAGCTGGTTCAACAATCACAATCTCAGCATCTGCTGAGCCGGCAATTGTCTTCTGACCTGGGTCAGCATTTTGCAGGTCTTTGATCTGTGGGGGTAGAACATCATGGACCAGGTTATCTGCCCGAACAAGAGGGGGTGGAAATTCCACGTGATCTTGTCTTGCAGGAGGTGGTTCAACAGCTGGCGGTGGTGGCGTTTCGGGGTTTACTGGGGGTAGCGGTGCAATCACCACATCAACTTGCCCGGTTAAATCCTCATCCGGTACGTTGCCTTTGATCAAGCCGAGAATTCTGGGACTCAGGAACAAGAGAATGAATAGTGTTCCGGCATAAAGTAATGATTTGGAAGTGTTGGCGTCGCTTTGACGTCGTAACGCATAGGCGCCATAACTTTTGTTTTTCTGATCGAAAATAACATCAAGCCATTCTTCTCTGTGCAGATTGATTTTGGAACCGAACATAACATTAAGATTAGGTAAATAGATTTATTTTAAATTGAGGATGTCTCGTCTGGAGGTTTTCCATAAAGGACCATCAACCAATCTTGGCAAATGTTCTGACTACCGATGTCCAGTACTTTTTAATGTTGTTTCTAGGTTCTTCTTGGATGCAACTTGAAGACCAATAAACTAAGTGTTAACGGGATGGCGTATGTAGATGCAAATTTTTTGTGATAAAGCGGATTTATCAATGAGTGTTGCTAAAAATACTTCACTCAAATGTTATCTTAACAGAAATATTAATTGAAATTTTAACTACATCCAATTCTCATGATTAATGTCGTAAACTACTGTAAGAAAAGTGGAATCTTTCTTTTATGTATTCATCTTCTGAGCGGCTGCCAACCGGCATCTAAGGAGAGGGCTGCAACCGAAAGTATTGATACTACACGATTAGAACTTATTTTACCCCAGGGCTTTACTTCAAGCATAGTTGCGGATTCACTAGGCGCAGTACGACACCTTGCAGTTAACAAGCACGGAGACATTTATGTAAAGCTAAGTGCATTGAAAAATGGAAAAGGAATTCTTTGGTTAAGTGATACAGACCAGGATGGTAAAATGGATAGATCCATTGGATTTGCCAGCTATCCGGGTACAGGCATTCGCATCCACGGTGATGCTTTGTATGCATCTTCAAACAGCGGGGTATATAAATATGGATTGAACGCACAGGGGCAAGTATTGGATACTGGGAAAGCAGAAATTATAGTTAGGGGCTTAGTAGATAAAGGCCGGGATAATGCTAAAGCCCTAGCATTAGATGCCAGTAACAACTTGTATGTAGCTATTGGCTCTTACGATGAGACCTGCACTGATGCTAAGGGCCGTGGACTTGAAAATTGCAAGCTGCTCGACTCCGTGGGCGGTATTTGGCAATTTAGCACAACAAAACGTAACCAAAGCTATGCTGAGGGTATTCCTTATGCCAGAGGGTTAAAGAATGTGGTTGGTCTTGATTGGAATACGGCTACAAACTCGCTGTTCGGGGCGCAACATGGCCGTGGTGGATTGATGGGTAAGTTCCCAAAGATCTATACTCAGGAACAGGATAATGCCTTGCCTGCAGAAACACTTTACGAACTCAGCGAAGGCTCTGATGGTGGTTGGCCGTACGTATATTATGATCCAATCAAGCACAAGAAGATGGTTTCTCCTGAGTACGGTGGTGATGGTAAGCGGTCTATAGATGATAAATATCTTGATCCTGTGGTAGACTTTCCAGCTCACCTTGCACCCAATGACCTGCTATTCTACACCGGGAACATGTTCCCGGAGAAATATAAGAATGGTGCCTTTATTGTTTTTCACGGTCAGTCGCAAACATTAAAGAAAGGCTACTTCGTTGCCTTTGTACCTTTTAAAAATGGAAAACCCTCGGGTTCTTGGGAAATCTTTGCTGATAATTTCATGGGCGTAGATCGTGGTAATCCTAAAGGAGCTTACAAGCACAGACCAATGGGCATTGCGCAGGGCGCAGATGGGGCGTTGTATGTTGCTGATGATCTTAAGGGTACCATTTTCAAGATTACTTATTCAGCTTCAGATAAGCATAGTTGATTACGTTAGGTAGTACTTACGCCTAGGAAATCACACTTGTCCGGTGACGAAGTACTATAATCTTATCTTTTGTCATTGCTTGCAGCAATGCTATGGCAGTACTTTGGTGTAAGCCATTGCAAAGTTTTTTGTGCATCTCAAAAGAAAGACTCCTGTTTATGGTTTCCCGTATAAACAGAAGTCTTTCGGTGTATAATTTTGAGAAGCAAAGAAAAGCAACTGCAAAGATGGACGTCAAAATCAAGTTAGAACAACTTCAACAAAGAGTCGTTGGTCTAAAAAATCAAATAAATACGGAAGAAGCTACGAAAAATGCATTCGTATTGCCCTTCATTCAAATTTTAGGTTATGATATCTTCAATCCAACGGAGGTTGTACCTGAACATGTTTGTGACATCGGTACAAAAAAAGGGGAGAAGGTCGACTATGTGATACGTAAAGGAGACGAGCCAATTCTGATTTTCGAATGTAAACATTGGAAAGAGAATGTTGATGCTCATAACTCTCAACTACACCGATACTACCATGTATCAAAAGCAAGATTTGGTGTCCTTACCAATGGTACCCTGTACAATTTCTATACAGATCTGGAGAAGCCAAATATTATGGATGAAAAGCCTTTCTTTACCATAGATATTGAAGATTTAAAAGATAGTTCGATCAAGATATTAGAAGGTTTTACGAAAAACCAGTATAATCTTGAAAGTATCCTTGATTCTGCAGAAGGGCTAAAGTATATCAAAGCCATCCGAAAAGAGTTTGAAAAAGAAATTGAACAGCCATCAGATGAGCTCGTAAGGTTGCTGGTTAACAGATTTTTCGACAAACCGCTAACTGCAAACCGTATGTCAACTTTCAAGGAGTATACAAAAAAGGCTTTGACAGTCTCCATTAATGAATCTATCAGTGATAGACTAAAATCAGCATTACATATCAGTCAACAAATTGAGAAGCAAGATGAGGGCAAAGCTAACGACACGAATGAGGCGCTTGAAATAACAAAGGTTATCACTACAGAAGAGGAGTTGGATGCTTTTCAAATCGTAAAGGCAATTTTACGTGAAAAGATCCCGGCAGAGCGAATCGCAGCCCGTGACACCCAGTCTTATTATGGCGTACTGTTAGACAATAATAATAGAAAGCCAGTCTGCCGTTTTCATTTTAATACGGCTAATAAGTACCTGGAGTTATTCCATAAAGGCAAGGATGCGGGTGAAAAAATTAGCCTTCCTAACCTAGATGCAATATATACATACAGGTCTCAATTACATCAGACATTGGAAAACTATTAGGGTGCCGGTAACCTCAGTAAGCAGCCTTTTTTTCCGGAGTATAGCCCATTCGGGACATCTAAATCAAACCTATCAAATTTAAATAATATGGAGATTTTAATTAATACTGAATTGCAAAGCCATTTTCTCAGGCTCTATCAAATCGCATGTGCTGACAGCAATTTCGATGTGCTGGAGCTTAAACAACTCTACAAATTTGCAGAACTCAGGGGGGTAGATACGGATCACCTGAATAACATTCTGACAAACTCGGCTTACAACCTGGAAGTTCCCGCAGAGGTCAAAAAAAAGATCGAATATCTATACGACCTGGCAATAATGATCTGGGTAGATAAAGAGGTCACCGAAGATGAGTATAATTTGCTTAAGAAGTACTGTGAGGCGTTTGGGTTTTTACAGGAAAACATTTCTGCAATTTGTGACTATTTGATCGATTGCGCGAAACAGGAGAAAGACCTACAAGAAATATTAGAAGCATTAAAGTAAACGATAATGGAAATTAGAAAATTATTCCTCACCAGGAAGCAAGAGGAGTCAGAAAGCACGGTTAATGCAGACGACGAACTGCAGGAGCAAACTGTTAGAGTCACCTATTATCAAAGCGGGTACGGTGCTGCGCTGAAAGCGATGGGATCACCAATAAATTTTAAGGCATGTTTGGAAAATGTCTATAATAGCTTTGAGCAACAGTGTAGGGAACAGGAACTACATCAGGCGAAGCTTAAACAGCCATATCTTGAGGAGAAAAGCCGGAAACATAGCGAGCTAAAGAATACCGAAGCTGCGATTTCCATTTTTGAAGAGAAAAGGGGCCTACTATCTGATAAGATCGTTTCCATAAAAAACGAAATTGAAGATGTTAATCATCAGCCCGCCAAATATGGCGTTGATTCTACTAAACGACCGAAAGCACAATTTTATATCGGGCTTTTATTGCTTGTGCCGATTACCCTTTATCTGTTCGTATTTTATATTTCGGCGACATATTCTGCCTTTTTCAAAGATTTTTCCAATGATAGTTTAACTGCTGCTATTTTCGATGCTCAGGCATTTAATAACGCCTTGAACGCTGGCTGGCTTGAAGCTGTTTTAATATTTACCATTCCTTCGGTATTTCTAGGCCTCGGCTACATCATCCATATGGTGCAGAAAGGCAAAGGCATTAAGAACGTGTTTAGGTTAATTGGGTTGTTTGTTGTAACCTTTCTGTTTGACAGTTTGTTAGCTTATCAAATTGAAAAGAAAATATATGATTTCAATAAAACCCCCGACTCACTTCCTTATAATTTACGAATTGCATTGGGCGAGGCTGAGTTCTGGATGATTATTTTCGCAGGGTTCGTAGTTTACATTATCTGGGGTTTAGTTTTCGATTTAACGATGAAAGAGCATGAGAACCTGGACAAAATCAAAGGACACATCGCTTCCAAACTCGCGGAGGTTAAATCGCTTGAAACATCAGAATTGGAGATTACCGAAGAGATAAACGTGCAAAAGAAAAAGGTGGTTGAGATTAGTGGAAGGATCACTGAGCTGCAAGCTATTATTGATGGATTTGTGTTGAATCTCAAACAGTATCTCCTATATCACAGCCAATACAAAGAAGGTTGGTTTCAAGCAGTAAGCTCGGAAATTGCACTACCACTTTCAAAGCAAACCGAAATTCTGGAAAGCTGTGAGGCTGTGGCGAACGATCACTTGAAACGGTTGAAACTCATCGATGCTGATTTCCAAAACATTGTTTACTCCAAAGTTTCATAGGCCATGAGGGATAGTAGAATCATCATTTGTTTTATTGCAGTTGCGTTACTCTTTTCTGGATGTTCAGGCTGTACTGGATGTAATGGGGAGAATAAGGAAACAAAGAAAGACAACAATAGCGTAGCTTCCTCAGGGAAGCCTGGGAAAAAGGATAACTTGAATATAAGTATTCTACTGGATCTGTCTGATCGTATTAGCACAGAAAAGTATCCCAATGCCTCAATGGAGTTTTATAAGAGAGATTTGGGATACATCGAGTCTATTGCTAAAGGTTTCGAGCGTCATTTACGGGCTAAACCGATCATACAAGATGATGATCAAATACAGGTGTACTTTGAGCCTGAACCACAAAACTCAAAGATCAACGACCTTGCTAGAAATTTGAAGCTTTCATTTACGAAAGATGTGGTAACAAAGGAAAAGATACTGCAAATCTCACCTCAATATGTATCAGCAACAAAGGAGATCTATACGCTGGCAATTAAAGATAGGAAGTATGTCGGATCTGACATTTGGGGCTTTTTTAAAAACAAGGTTCAGGATTATTGTATCAAACCTAACCACCGAAACATCTTGTTTATATTAACAGACGGATATATTTTTCATCAGGATTCTAAATTTACAGAAGGAAGTAAGAGTTCGTATCTGACACCTGAACTGGTTAAGGCCTTAAAACTAAATACATCTAATTTCAAGCAGACGATCACGGATAGCGGGTATGGTTTCATAAAGGCGAACGAAAATCTTAATAACTTAGAAGTAGTAGTTTTAGGGGTTAACGCCGCAAAAGGCAATCCGTTCGAAAGGGAAGTCATCGATCAATATTGGATAACGTGGCTTAAGGAAATGAAGGTGAAAAATCCTATAAACCGACCAATTTCAGCTGATTTGCCATCAAATATAGATCCAATAATTCAGAAAATTATTCGGGGACAATGATATTAAAGCGCTCTAAAGCTAGATTTACTGGAGACATAAAAAATACCTTGTATACAAAAAAGCATCCCTGACATTATCAGGGATGCTTTTTTGTTGTCCATTAGCTAATTAAATGTTCTCTGCAGGCGTGGTGCGGAAAATCTTTCCATATACTACGTTTTGGTTGTCTATTCCCGCCTCTTCCTGTAATATAGCTCTTCCATCTTCTTCAACTTTAAGGTAGAAGATCTTTTTTTTCTGCCCTTTACCGACCCGGTACTTTAGAAGCCATTGATTGTCACTTTTCTTCTTTGAAAGCAGTTTGAATTCTTTTGCGCTGTAGGTGTCTAAAGCCTCATTAGCGACGCTATCCAGACCCGCAAACGCGTACATCTGCTTTACCATAAGCAACTTCTCTGGCATTTGGACCAGGTAAATCGATTCGTTCAAGGAAAGCGGGGGTACATAGGAATTATTCTTCTTGATATTCATAACGTTGAAATAGCTTCCATCTGTACCGTACCGATAGTAGTCGGTCAGAACTGCTGAAGCTACACTTGCATCTGTAGTAATTTTCTTGCTTGTCTCGATGCTAATAGTAGTTGGATTCAGTCGATCAAAGTTTGCCGGGTTTCCATTAGCACTGATACCATTTGTTCCAGGCTTTTGCTCAACTTTTGAAGCTACAAAGGCAAACTGCTTCTTTTCGATTAAACTAGATACCAAGTCATTTTTCTGTGCGAATGCACTGCTCAACAAAGACATTGTCAGGCAGGATAGGAGTAAGCGCTTTTTCATGATATGAACGTTTATGTTAATTCAATTTACGCAAAATTTTTAACCTATTATAATGTATATCGTTAAGTACGTAACAACATTATTCTTTTTAGGCGCTGTTTAGCGGTAACATCAATTCAGGCCTGTTATTTATAATGCCTTTGATGACAGTAGCATTTACGGCTGGGCTTACCCGGTAAGCCTCCATCAGTTCATCGGGGTATGGCAGGCATAATTCTAACAGCGAGGTCGGTGATAATGTTTTCGTTAGCCACAGGCGTTCTTCCACCTTGTTTAAGATTACTGGCATACGGTTTTTTGGGTCATGAACCTTACCCACGGTTGCATTAGCCGAGGTGGTCATGATCGTGAACGATCGATAAATAACAGATTTTTCAGGATTCTTCCACTGGCTCCAGAGCCCCGCGAAAGCGAATACCGGGCGGTCGCGCAGCACAAACCGGTAAGGTATTGGCGAACCTGACTTCCGGTCCCATTCGTAAAATCCGTCAGCTAAAACCAAACAGGTCTTATGGTTTAAAAGCAAGGGACGGTAGGTGTTCTTTTCCAGTACCTCCTCACTTTTAGCATTCAGCGTACTTATGTTAAGCTTTGTACTTTCTGCCCAATAGGGTACCAGGCCGAAATGCATCTTCTGTGCCACAGCAGGCTCATCAGCGGTAATCACCAATCCTTCCTGTGTAGGCGCAAGATTGAAGTTGGGTTCAAAGCCATCTTTTATCTCAACCTCATACAGTTTCTGAAGTTCCTTTTCGGCTCTTGTGAGGGTATATCGTGCGCACATACTTGAAGTGTAAGTGCGCAAAATAATCAAAAAATTATCCGGCGTAAATACCTTAGTATGCAAGATTTTGTATATTGAATTTTAAGGTGGATTGCAGATTCTAACAGCAATTACCAGCCAGCTAGTGCCGGGTTCTGATTACGGGAAGATAATACGGGTGCTTCAAAATACTAAGACATGGATAAAGCTAAGCCGAGGCTATTTGATCGTGACCGTTTCATTGAAGAATTATCGCGAACAGCGCAATGGGATATCATTATAATTGGAGGTGGTGCTACAGGTTTGGGTGCCGCTGTAGATGCTGCATCAAGGGGGTTCAAAACATTACTGCTCGAACAGGCCGATTTCGCTAAAGGCACATCCAGTCGAAGCACCAAACTTGTCCATGGTGGGGTACGATATCTTGCTCAGGGGGATATTGCACTGGTGTACGAAGCACTGAAAGAACGTGGTAACCTGCTCAGCAATGCGCCTCACCTTGTCAGCACTCAGGAGTTTATCATTCCCTGCTACAGTTGGGCCGCAATCATTAAATACCTTGCTGGATTAAAACTGTACGATTGGCTTTCCGGCCGATTTTCCTTTGGTACATCTACATTCCGCTCCGCTGCTGCAATCAAGCGTGAACTTCCAAACATTAGGTCAAAAGGTCTAGTCGGCGGAATTTCTTATTTCGATGGACAATTTGATGATGCGCGACTTGCCATAAACCTGGCCCAAACTGCTGCGGAACAAGGGGCAACCATCTTAAATTATTTCAAGGTTACAGCCCTAGGGAAAACAAATGGACGCCTATCTGGAGTTACTGTGCATGATGAGGAACGAGGTACCTCGTATAACTTAAGCGCCAGGGTGATCATAAATGCGACCGGTGTGTTTGTTGATGATATTTTGCAAATGGACCAGCCTACAGGAAAAAATACCGTTGTGCCGAGTCAAGGTGCACATATTGTGTTAGATGCATCGTTCCTGTCAGGGGCTACTGCCATCATGATCCCTAAAACTTCAGACGGTCGGGTACTTTTTGCAGTGCCATGGCATAAACACCTGCTGGTCGGAACAACAGATACGCCCTTGAAACGGCATGATCTCGAACCCGTAGCACTGCAGCAGGAACTCGACTTCATTTTAACTACTGCCGGACAGTACCTGAGCAGGAAGCCTGAAAAACAAGATATCCGATCCATCTTCGCAGGTCAACGTCCCCTGGCCGCTCCGGCTAAAGAAACTGGTAGTACGAAAGAGATCTCACGAAGTCACAAAATTACCATCAGCAGTTCCGGACTGCTATCCATTATCGGCGGTAAATGGACCACCTACCGGAAGATGGCAGAAGATACCATTGACCGTGCCATTAAACTGGGCGGTTTACAGGATGTGCCCAGCCGTACAAAGCAGTTGAAAATTCATGGATCATTAACAGACCAAAACTCATCAGCTGATGTCATGCCGGCGCTAACCACCTATGGAACTGATGCTGCCGAAATCGGGGCAATGACCCGGGAGAATGATCGACTTGCTGTACCGCTATGCCCCGACTGGCCATACCTGGCGGCAGAGGTGGTGTGGGCGGTACGAAACGAAATGGCCCGCACGCTTGAAGATGTACTTGCCCGTAGACTGAGGCTGCTTTTTCTCGATGCAAGAAAAGCAATGGAAGTTGCACCACGGGTGGTCCGATTGATAGCGAAAGAACGGGGACTCGACCCTGATTGGGAACAGGAACAACTGGAAGCCTTTTACAAGTTGGCTAAAAACTACCTCCCGCAAGCATAAACAACCAAACCAAATATAAACACGTATGAGAAAATTTATCTTATCCTTTGACCAGGGTACGACCAGTTCGAGAGCCATCATCTTCGACCATAGTGGCGACATCGTTTCTGTGGCTCAAAGGGAGTTTACGCAAATTTATCCTCAACCAGGATGGGTAGAGCACAATGCCCGGGAGATATGGTCATCACAAGTATCCGTTGCGACCGAAGCTATTCTGAACGCCAATCTTAGGGCGGAGCATATCGCGGCAATCGGAATAACCAACCAACGTGAAACTACCTTACTCTGGGATAAAGAAACCGGTGAGCCGGTATACAATGCCATTGTCTGGCAGGATAGACGTACAGCCGACTACTGCGACTCGCTGAAGGAAAATGGACAGGATGCAGTGATTCAGGAAAAAACAGGATTGATCGTGGATGCATATTTCTCGGCAACAAAAATCAGATGGATACTAGAGCATGTGCCATCCGCCAGGGAGAAAGCGGAGGCAGGAAAGTTGCTGTTTGGCACGATCGACAGCTGGCTGATCTGGAATCTGACAGACGGCAAGGTACATGTGACGGATGTTACCAATGCTTCTAGAACAATGCTGTTCAATATTCACACTATGACCTGGGATCAGGAGCTGTTAGAACTGTTTAATGTTCCTGCCAGCCTGCTCCCGGAAGTGCGATCATGCAGTGAGATTTATGGTGAAACTGCAGGATCCATCTTTGCTGCACGCATTCCGATCGCGGGTATTGCTGGCGATCAACAGGCATCACTCTTCGGCCAGATGTGTACAGATCCGGGAATGGTTAAGAATACTTATGGAACAGGTTGCTTTATGTTAATGAACATCGGGGAAAAGCCGATAAGCTCCCGGAACAACCTGGTGACCACCATTGCCTGGAAGATCAAGGATCAGGTTCATTATGCATTGGAAGGCAGTATTTTCATAGCAGGGGCATTGGTGCAGTGGCTGCGGGATGAGCTCAACATCATCGCAAACTCCGCTGATGTTGAAAAGCTTGCCATGAAGGTTCCAGACAGTGCAGGGGTATACGTGGTCCCTGCTTTTGCCGGACTCGGTGCCCCACACTGGAATCAATATGCCCGCGGTACTATATTCGGTATTACGCGGGGCACAAGCAAGGCGCACCTGTGCCGCGCAAGCCTGGAAAGTATCGCTTTCCAAACGATGGACGTGCTCAAAGCCATGGAGGCCGACTCAGGCAAAAACATCCTTGAACTTCGCGTAGATGGCGGTGCCACCGCCAATAAGCTATTGATGCAATTCCAGGCTGATGTGCTTGGGGTTAAAGTGTTGCGTCCCAAAGTGACGGAAGTTACTGCCTTAGGTGCGGCCTATCTGGCCGGCCTCGCCATCGGATTTTGGCAGAGTACAGAGGAGATAAAGCAGCAATGGGCCGTGGATCTCAACTTTGAGCCCCAGGAGGATAGTAACATGCAGCCCCACATTAAAGGATGGAACAAAGCGGTAAGTGCCCTGAAGGTTTGGACTGAACTGGATTAATCACATTAAATTTCCTGATATGAATCAATTTACTGCCGAACTCATCGGCACGATGTTCGTAATTCTTATGGGCAACGGCGTTGTAGCCAATGTCATTCTTAATGGTACCAAAGGTTATAATGGTGGCTGGATGGTGATTACCACAGGCTGGGCACTGGGGGTGTTTACAGGGGTTGTAATCGCTGGTCCGTACAGTGGAGCCCACCTGAACCCTGCAGTAACCATCGGCCTTGCCATCGCCGGAAAGTTCGCCTGGTCGAATGTAGCCATGTTCATCCTAGCCCAATTTCTTGGAGCAATGCTTGGCTCACTGCTGGTCTGGCTCATGTATAAAGATCACTTTCTAAAAACCGACGACCCCGCTACCAAAGCTGCAGTATTCTGTACAGCGCCGGCGATAAAAAATACAGTCTCGAACTTACTTAGCGAGATCATTGGCACCTTTGTCCTAATCTTTGTGCTGTTCTATTTCACCAATCCGGAAATGGGTCCGGAAAAATTACCTATGGGCCTGGGCGCTCTTGGTGCTTTCCCGGTGGCCTTGCTGGTTTGGGGCATCGGGCTCTCCTTGGGCGGAACAACAGGTTATGCAATCAATCCGGCGCGTGACCTCGGACCTCGTATCATGCACTACCTGCTACCAATTCCGCAGAAGGGTGATGGCAAATGGGAGTATGCCTGGATACCAGTAGTTGGACCTATTGCAGGTGCAAGCATTGCAGCATTGTTGTATATGTTGTTGAGACCCTAACCGGTCTCAACGAAAGTTATCTGGTATTTACTGGGGGTAATAGCTATATATTTACGGCATGACACAAGTATTTAGGTTTTATAAAGAACGGGATGACCGGTGGTTTGTTGACTTGCCAGACTGGAAAGGTAGTAAGGATGATCTGGAAATGGTCCAGGGAGCAGATACCATGCTTGATATGATTAGTGGTGAGGCGAAGGAGTGTTTCCTGAAACTGTCTGATGTGCCATTTACAAAAGCAGAACGCCTGGTCCTTGAGCGCACCAGAGATGCAAACCTGGGTGGAGGCGGCGACTACCTTTTGGAGGAATATGAGGGAGAGAAAACTTTGGTTAGACTCTGGCTTTGTGAGGTTACCAACTACGTGTTTAAAGGGCTACCACCTTGCATTTATTTTATGAAACAAGCCTGAGCATAAAGGCGTATTTTGTATCTTCATGAACCTAAGGCTTCTAACCAATATGAACATGATACAAATGGGTAAATCAGGATTTATCTTTTCCCTCTTTCTGGCATTAATGAACCTTCCTACTATGGCACAGCAGAAGGATGCGCTGCCAGACTGGGCTTTTTCTGGCTTTGAGCGTGTGAAACAAAATCCGGTGATCTCACCCGATTCTACAACCACCTTCTTTTCCGTGATAGAGAACAAAAATGTGGCATGGGAGTCTAACGATACTTTTAATCCTGCAGCAATTGTAAAGGACGGTAAGATCGTTGTACTCTATAGGGCGGAAGATAAATCCGGCGTGGGCATAGGATACAGAACGTCAAGAATTGGTTATGCAGAAAGTACCGACGGTGTAACGATGAAACGCCGGCCAAAACCGGTGTTCTATCCAGGGAACGATGATCAGAAAGCGAACGACTGGCCCGGTGGGTGTGAAGATCCACGTGTTGCAGTAGCAGCAGATGGCACTTACGTGATGATGTACACCTCCTGGAACAGAAAAGTTGCACGATTATCCGTTGCCACATCTAAAGACCTGATCACCTGGAAAAAACACGGCCCGACTTTCAGTAAGGCATATGGTGGCCGCTTTAAAGATTTGTTTCATAAATCCGGATCTGTTATAACGCAATTGGTAGGAGACCAGATCCAAATGGCCAAGATCAATGGTAAGTATTGGATGTACTGGGGCGAAAACCACGTCTATGCAGCAACATCTACAAATCTTGTAGATTGGGAGCCGCTGCTAAACGATAAAGGTGAATTGCTCGAACTGATCTCCCCGAGAAAGGGATACTTCGATAGTGCACTAACCGAATGCGGTCCTCCGGCATTAATAACTGACAAGGGCATCTTATTGCTTTATAATGGTAAGAATGGCGTAGCAGGTATCGGCGATCCGCAGTTGAACCCCGAAACTTACAGCGCCGGTCAGGTGCTTTTCGACCTCAATGACCCGACAAAAGTTAAAGGTCGCCTGGATAAGCCTTTCTTTAAACCTGAAATGGCTTATGAGAAAGCAGGCCAATATGCCAACGGCACGGTATTTATCGAAGGGCTTGTGTTCTACAAATCGAAATGGTTCTTGTACTATGGCTGTGCCGACTCCAGGGTAGCTGTTGCGATAAGTCCTGTTTCACCAATCACACGCTAAAACTGTGGAACCTCAAAGTGGAAAATTGTACCATGCTCAGGCTTACTTTCAAACCAGATCTTGCCATCTAAGCGTGTAATGATCTGTTTGGAAATATAGAGGCCTATGCCAATGCCTTGGAAACCTGAATGTTTATCGTCAATTACCCGGTAAAATCTTTCAAATATTTGCGCTTGCTTTTCTTCCGCAATGCCGATGCCGAAGTCTTCAACGGAGCACCTGATGCGTTGATCATGTAACATAAGATGGACAACAACTTTATCTGCCTTGGGCGAATACTTGATTGCATTGGTAAGCATGTTTATGATGACCTGTCTGATGCGTTCCTTATCACTAAAGCTTTTAATTTCGGGGGGACGCTCAAATACTATGGTATGGCTTGCCGATGTACGTTGTACATCAGCAACGACCTCCTCAACAAGCTCATCAAAAAGGAAGTGGTTTTTATTAAGCTGCATTTTTCCACCCTCGATCAAGCTCGCATCCAAAAGGTCATGGATCAGGTTGGTTAAACGTTTAATCTGATTTACGATCTTATGGATCAAATCAATAGCAACCTTATCCCCTAAGGGTTCAAACTTGCGTTCAAGAAGTTGTGCAATTGCTTTAATGGATGTAACCGGAGTTTTAAGTTCGTGGCTAACGGTACTGAGAAGCTCATCTTTACGTTGTTCCAGTTCCTTCCGGGCGGTAATGTCTAGCGTGGTTCCAACCACACGGATGGATTGTTCATCACCATCTTTGAGTATGTTGCCGGTAAGTTGTATCCAGTGCATGGATTTGTCGGTCCATACTGCGCGGAGAATCACCGTAAAATGACGTTCAGGGCCATAAAGTGCCTCATCAAGCTTATCTTTATCTTCCGGAATAAGATGCGCGAGGAATTCGCTCAATGAATATGTAGATCGCTCCATCGGAAATCCTGCAATCCAGATGTGGCTGGATGAGAATACCTGGCGGGTTCTCAGATCGATATCCCAGATGCCTAAACCAGCAGACTCTACTGCTATCTTCATGATGAGCTCACTTTTTTCGAGTTCTTTTCGCAATGACACCTGTTGAGTTACGTCAATGGAAACGCCAATAACACCCGTCATGCGTCCATCTGGTTCATAGTAAGGCACAATACTGAAATTTACATAGGAGCGTTTTAACTCACCATCAACCCGAAGATCGATTGCAAGTTCCGCCCCCGTGTAGGGCTTTCTGGTCTCGTAAACAGTGGCCATTATAGTACCCCACAGTAGCTTCGCTTCCGGAAAGGCTTCAAAGATTGGTTTATTAATAAGTTCTTCTGGCTTACGGTCGTAGAATTTTGCCAGTGCAGGATTTATCATTGCAGTAATAAATTCCGGACCAAGCCAGATGCCGATACCTGTAGGTGCCTGCAAAAAGACAGATTCATAAAATACACGTTGCAGTTTAGCCTCATCTTCCATCTTCCTGCTGCGGATACGAAGCTCTTCATTTTCCGTAACGTCAATGGGACAGTTAAGGATATACATAACCTGATTGTTGTTATCAAGAACCGGGGTCGACTTGCTTGTCCAGTACCGGCGTTCAAGTTCGCCTGTCATGGGATTTACAACGTCGAATCTGATCGCACTATGTTCGGCACATTTTTTTGTTTCTGTAGCTTGCAGGAGATAGGATCGTAGATTCTTGATCGACTGAATTGATGAAGGATCCGACTTATCAAAGCCAAGCGCATCAAAAACAGGCTTGTTCAGCAACAGGTCCTTTGGCCAGCCTAAAGTTTTTACATACTGGTCGTTTACATCGACAATGGTAAAATCCGGGTAGTCTGGCCTGAGCAGAATGCAGGCAACCGGAATGTGTTCGAATACAGCTTTATAGGTGTTTAAAGTAGAAGTTGATTCCATGATGTCCCTGATAAGTGTAAGCTTAAGAAAGGTTGGATCGGCAGGTAGAGGGGGATGAAGTGTGTAGTAAGATAAGATAAAAAACACAATCATTGTTTTATTTTTTAATGTTAAACATGGAAAATATTGCGTTCAGAGAAAGTTAGCGACATTTTCCAAACTCCTACGCGCAAGCTTTTATTATTCAGCTACTTATCTGATTTTTCTACAAGGGTGGTTTGCTGCCTTTTTGCTTGCATAATAGATTCGTAATCTTTATTTTTAAGTCAACCAAAATGTAAAGCGTATGGAACTATTAGCGAAAATCCAAAAATGGGGTGATCGTCATCACCCAAAATGGCTTGACTATTTCAGAATATTACTCGGGGTCATTTTAATTTGGAAGGGTGTTCAGTTTGCAACCAACCTGGAAGCATTTACCGTTCTGATGAAGAATGCCAGCTTAGGAAAGGCCACATCGATCAGCTTACTGGCACATATAATTATTGTCTTACATATTCTCGGAGGTTTGATGATTGCGGTGGGTACGCATACGCGCCTGGTTTGTTTTTTAAACCTCGTAATTCTATTCGGCGCTGTTTTCTTTGTCAATCTGCGGGAAGATGTGGCTAGACCGTATTCCGAAGTATGGCTTTCTTGTTTTGTGCTTGTCGGTTTACTGTGCTTTTTAATTGAAGGTGATGGTATTATCTCTATCGAGTATGATAATCATCAAACTACCTGAAGACAGGTTTTATAAATTAAAAAAAGGCATCTTATTTAGATGCCTTTTTTGATGATTTACCTTGCTGAGCAGCGATATCGGGTGCTTGATGCACAGATAGGATACTCTCAATGGTTGATCTGTTGACCTGATAATCTTCGGAAATCTTTTCCCAATGGTCAAGCTGCTCCTGCAAGGCTTGAATTTCACTTTTAATGCTCTCAATTTTTTTGCCAATAGTTTCTTCTATTGTTGGTGGGGGGGTTGCTTTAGGACGTGCCATATTTTTAGATTGAAATAACAAATTTATTAAACATTCACCAATTCCACGTCAATATTATTACGCGTTGCGTTTGAGTACGGACATACCTGATGTGCTTTTTCGGTTAGTGTTTTTGCTTGTTCTTGTGAAACACCAGGAATAGATACCTGTAAAACTACGGACAGACCGAAACCGCCCTGATCATTCTTCCCAATGCTAACCTTCGCCGTTACGGTTGTTTCTCCTGCTTGTATTTTTTCCGAGCGGATAACAAGACTTAGAGCACTGTCGAATCATGCAGCATAGCCCGCAGCAAAAAGTTGTTCCGGGTTTGTAAATTCACCACCGCCTCCGCCTAATTCACGCGGTGTTCTAACATCCATATTAAGTACACCATCTGATGATTTTACATGTCCGTTTCTTCCCCCAGTAGCACTTGCTTCTGCGGTGTATAACTTCTGAATTTTCTCCATACTTGTTGTTCTTTTTCGATGATTTACTGCTGAATGCCGTAACATAATGCTTCGGTAAATCATTCTTTTTGTATTCTATTTTATTTGTTTAATATTATAACGGAAATGACGCCACTTTGTGTTATAAGTCTGAAGAATAAGCGCAAGTCTGGATTAACTGACCTTGTCAGCAATACCCTTTGTGCAATAATACTTCATAGCGCCTAAGTAATGCGACACAATGAATATTAACATTGATAACTATTATGAATAAAAAACTACATCTTTTCCCAGTACTGGCAGCAACCATGCTAGTGCTCGGTGCCTGCAAGGGCAACAAACCCACGGAGCCACTTGGTTCTGGCATCTATTTGAGTAACATGGATACCACCGCATCTCCGGGCGACAATTTTATGCAGTATGTGAATGGAAACTGGATTAAAAACACCAAAATTCCAGCTGACAAATCTGCATTTGGTGCCGCATACATCCTGAACGAAAAAGCACAGGATGATGTTCGTGCCATTATTGAAAATGCTTCAAAGACCCAATCTAAAGATGGCTCTGAGGAGCAGAAGATTGGTGACTATTATGCTTCTTACCTGAACCAAAAAAGTCGTGACTCAATTGGGCTGAATCCGTTAAACGCGGAATTCAAGAAGATTGATGCAATTGCGAATGCAAAAGACCTTGCTGCGTACTTTGCCCGAGCAAATAAGATGGGTTACACTTCTCCGATGAGCATCTATGTCAGCGAGGATGCGAAGGATCCTAAGAATTATGTTGTTAGTACCTGGCAGGGTGGACTTGGGCTTCCGGAGCGTGAATACTACATGTTAAAAGATGCTAAGTCTGCTGAGCTGAGAAGTAAATATCTGGCGCACGTCGAAAATATGCTCAACCTGGCTGGCATACCGGATGCAAAAACAAAAGCGGCGAAAATCATGGTGCTGGAAACCACCATTGCTACTAAACACATGAAGAAGGAAGATACACGCGATGTGCTTGCCTTGTATAATAAGTATGATGTTAAAAAGCTAAACACTTTGGCGCCTGATTTTGACTGGAATACCTTGCTTTCTGAAGCAGGATTAAACAAGGCAGACAGCATTGTAGTATCACAAGTTCAGTACACCAAGGATCTTAATGGAATTGTAAAGAATACGCCATTGGATGACTGGAAAACATATCTGAAATGGGGAGTATTAAATGCATCGGCGACTTTGCTAAACTCTGCTTTGGATAAAGAGCATTTTAATTTCTATAGTAAAACACTATATGGTGTAGAAGAGCAGATGCCTCAATGGCGCCGTGCGGTAAACAGCGTAAATGGAGCAATGGGAGAAATGGTTGGAAAACTTTATGTTGAAAAACATTTTCCACCTGAAGCAAAGGAGAGAATGCTGGCGCTAGTTGGCAACTTGCTGAAAGCCTATGAGTCCAGCATTAAACAACTCGACTGGATGAGCCCTGAAACTAAAAAACAGGCTTTAGATAAGATCAGTAAGTTTACCCCAAAAATCGGCTATCCTGATAAATGGAGGGACTATGGCAAATTGGAGGTTAAAAAAAATGACCTGTTTGGCAACGCGATGCGTGCTACGGAGTTTGAATACAATAGAAATGTAGACAAACTCGGAAAACCTGTTGACCGCTCAGAATGGGGTATGACACCGCAAACGGTAAATGCCTATTACAATCCACCTATGAACGAAATTGTATTTCCTGCAGCTATCCTGCAGCCTCCGTTTTTCGATATGAAGGCTGAAGATGCCGTAAACTACGGTGGAATTGGTGCAGTTATAGGCCATGAGATTGGCCATGGTTTTGATGATCAGGGAAGCACCTTTGATGGAAATGGCGTAATGCGTAACTGGTGGACGGCCAAAGACCAGTCTGAATTTAAGAAACGTACCAACGCGCTTGTTGCACAGTATAATGAATTTAAAGTGTTTCCGGATCTGAATGTGAACGGCGCATTTACCCTGGGAGAAAATATCGGTGATTTAGGTGGATTGAGTATCGCCTTGAAAGCTTACAAAGCAAGCCTGGATGGGAAGGCTGCACCTCCAATTGATGGCTTTACAGGCGAACAAAGGGTTTTGTTGGGCTGGGGCCAGGTTTGGCAACACAAAGCCCGCGCGGAAGCGCTGAGGAATCAGGTAAGTACAGATCCGCATTCTCCAGCAAAGTTTCGTGTGAATGGCGTAGTGAGAAATATTCCTGAGTTTTACGCTGCCTTTAATGTTAAACCGGGTGACTCACTCTATTTAGCACCTGAAAAACGAGTTAAAATCTGGTAACTAAAAGTTTCTACTTGAAAGACCTGCCATTTGGCGGGTCTTTTTTTTACTTTTATAATCATGAAGCAGGTATTAAAGGTAGGTTTAGACTCCGCAGCACCATTTCCTATGCACACAGACTACCAGTCTGAGGTGTTTGAAGGGTTTGAGGTAGACTTATTGCGAATTATTGCAAAAAGCCTTGACCTTGAGATTCAATACGAAGTATCTCTTTGGAAAGACATACTCGAACAACTTTATCGTGGTGAACTTGATTTGATTTGTTCGGCGGTTTCAGTTACGCCCACAAGGATGCGTATCTTAGAATTCAGTGACCCCTATCTTCAGTTTCGCTTATGTGCAGTTATTAACCAACAGGATCACATTGATGACCTTACTAAGTTAAAGAACAAAGTTATTGGTGTTAGAGCAGCTGCAGAAGCAGAAAAGTATATGATGACCAATTATCCTGCATATACACTCAAACACATAGATACCAATCGAGAAATGTATGAGGCCTTACTGGCCGGTGATATTGATCTATTGATCGATGACTCACCGATAGCAGGTGGCTTTCTGAAGAAGCACAAATCGCTGAAGATTGGAACGTTCCTCCCGGAAACAGATACACAATATGCCATTGCGATGAAAAAGGGTGATCTTAAGCTTAAAGCTAAGATCAATGCAGTGTTGCATACCATCCGGAAAAATGGCGTTTATCAACAGCTATTCGCAAAATGGTTTACCCAGATACAACTATAATTATCAGCCAATGATGATCTTCGTGTTATTTGCTGTTGGGTGACCAGTACATAACAACACTCTTCCATTTGCAATCTCCTCGTCTGTGAGTACCTCATTATAATCCATGCGTACACCACCTGACACGCAGCTTGAAGTACAAGTGCTGCAAATCCCACCCGTACAACTATATGGTATATTGATGTTTTGCTCTAAGGCCACCTCGAGTATGCGCTTGTAGTAGGGTACCTCGATCTCATAGGTATTTTGGCGCCAATCCAGAATTACCTTGTAGGTATTCTTATCGGCAACTTTCTTTTCCGTAGTGTCATCCTCATCAAGCTCGTCCTCAGGAATGTGGTAGGTTTCCCGTTTAATTTGATCAATGGTGTATTTTAGGGATAATAGTACGATACGGCAGTTTACCATGTAATCGATGGGTCCACAGGTATAGAATAAGGCTTGCTGCGGATCAAAATTCATCTCATCAACTACGATCTGTTCAATGAGGAACTTATTCAGCCGGGCCTTCATAATATTCTTCGCGTTACTGAAAAAGTAAATAACTTTCAGTCTTTCAGGATACCTGGCTTCCCAGTCCTTCACTTGGTCATAAAACAAGGCATCATTTACAGAACGGTTGCTGTAAACCAATACGATCTTGCTTTCATTTTCCTCCAGCAAGGCAGTTTTCATAATGGAGAAAATTGGTGTAATGCCAACTCCTGCGGCAAAGAGGAATACGCTGCGCTTGATATTTCGATAAGGCACATAGGTGAAAATGCCATTTGGTTCCACCGCGGTGAGTACGTCTCCAACAGCAGTTTTATGATGCAGATGCCGGGAGATCTCTCCGTTTTCAACAAGTTTCACGGCGATGCTAAGTGGTTCATCTGATCCTGGCGTACTAAACAAAGAATAAGATCTGCGAATTTCCTTGCCATTTATGTCGAAAATAAATGTTAAAAACTGACCAGCGAGGTAACCTATCTGCTTCGCTGTTTGCTCGAATTTGATCACCATGTTATCACCAGGTTCCTGGCTAATCTCCGCAATTTTTAAAGACAAGTATTTCATCAACGCAATTTTAGGAATTAAACCTAACTCTAACCTCCGTTTTCCTGAAAAAGTTCCGTCATTTTCCAAACGTTAACTAAGTTTGAAAGCGTACATTTTTATAACGGGCGAGCTAACCCTTTCATATAAAGCCGTATGTTTGCTTGATATGGCCAAATTAAAAATTCTAATTCTTCTATTCTGTTTAATGTGCGGGGTGCTGAGCATAAAGGCACAAAGTCGATTTACCATAAGCGGCTTAGTGAAAGATGCAGCGACCGGCGAAACACTGATCGGTGCATCGGTAAAACTTGGAACGGGGCGCAGTAATGCAACACTTACTAATAGTTATGGATTTTATTCAATTAGTGCTACTCCAGGCGAGTACACCTTGCAAATTGCCTATGTAGGATTCGAAACCTTTAGCACGAATGTAAACCTTACAGAGAACAAGCAGTTAACGGTTTCGCTAAAAACAGGTAATAACCTGCAGGAAGTGGTGATAAAAGGTGGCAATAAGAAAGATGAGAATGTAAGCAGTCCTCAAATGGGGCTTGAGAAGCTCAACATGGCGCAGATTAACAGTGTACCGGTTTTGTTCGGGGAAAAAGACATGGTTAAAACCCTGCAGCTGTTACCAGGGGTCAAGTCGGCCGGTGAAGGCAACACTGGCTTCTACGTTCGCGGAGGTGCCTCTGATCAGAACCTTATCTTACTCGACGAGGCTGTTGTGTATAATGCATCCCACCTTTTTGGCTTCTTCTCGACTTTCAACTCAGATGCCATTAAAGACGTAAATCTTTATAAAGGAGGAATGCCGGCGCAATATGGCGGAAGGTTGTCCTCAACACTGGACATCAGTATGTTAGATGGGAATTCAAAAGACTACACCTTTCAAGGAGGTATCGGTTTAATCGCGTCAAGATTAAAGTTTGAAGGACCAATTGACTCCGGAAAAGGATCCTTTATGATCAGCGGCCGGCGTACTTACGCAGATGCCTTTCTGAAATTGTCTTCTGATACTTCACTGAAGCAGGCCTCACTTTACTTCTATGACATCAATGCAAAAATTAATTATCATTTCAACGACAGGAATACGCTTCACTTCTCAGGTTACCTTGGAAAGGATGTACTTGGACTTAAAAACCTTTTCGGCACAAATTGGGGTAACACCACAGCAACCTTAAGATTTAATCACATCTTCAACAGCAGGCTTTTTTCAAACACCTCCATCATCTACAGTGACTATGATTATACTGTACAGAGCTTTGATGTCGGGAACGACTTCCGGGTGTTGTCAAGAATCCGGGACTTCAATCTTAAGGAAGATCTTCAATACTATCTAAGCAGTAACCATACCCTACGTTTCGGGATTAACGCGACGCAACATACCATAACGCCTGGGCGAATCTCCGCAACGAATAATTCAAGCTTTAATCCGAAGGTGTTAGAGAACCGGAGAGGTTTGGAATCTGCTGCATATATATCGGATGAATGGCGCATTGGTGATGCCTTTAATTTACTATACGGGCTGCGCCTGAGCCGGTTCGATCTTTTCGGTCCTGGGACGTTTAGCACCTACAATGCCGCTGGTGAAGTAAGCAGCTCAAGAACTTACCGCTCTGGCGACGTCGTGAAGTCATATATGTACCTGGAACCACGAATCTCGGCAAGTTATGTCATTAACAACGAGAACTCCATTAAAGCGGCTTACGGCCGCAACACCCAGAATATTCACCTGCTTTCAAATTCTACAGCCAGCTCACCTTCAGATCTCTACGTAATGAGCAGCAATAACCTCAAACCGGAGATAGCAGACCAGGTATCTGCAGGGTATTTCCGGAATTTCAAGGACGACAATTATGAGTTTTCTGTGGAGTTATACTATAAATGGCTGCAGAACCAGATAGACTATAAGAATGGGGCACAGTTGCTGGCCAATGAGAATGTGGAATCGCAGCTGGTTTATGGTACTGGCCGTGCATATGGAATGGAGATGTTTTTGAAAAAGAAATACGGCAAATTTAACGGCTGGATAGGATATACCTTATCCAGAACAGAACGGAAGTTTGATGAGATAAATGAAGGCAGGTATTTCCCTTCCCGACAAGATAGAACACATGATGTTTCACTGGTCGGTATCTACAAGTTAAATGATCGCTGGAGCTTCTCGGGTACTTTCATCTATGGCTCTGGCAACGCCATCACGTTTCCAACCGGCAAATATCAATTAGATGGGATCACCAGATTCTACTATTCTGACCGGAATGGATCACGTATGCCCGCCACTCATCGTCTTGATATTGGTGCCACGCTTGAAGGTAAGAAACGGGCCCATTATCAATCCAGCTGGAGTTTCGGCCTTTATAATGCCTACAATCACAAAAACCCCTATGTTATTAACTTCCGTGATGACGAGAAGGATCCCACCAAAACAGTTGCTGAACAAACCGCATTATTCGGTATCATTCCATCAGTGACTTACAACTTTAAATTTTAAAACATGAAAAGAATTAAAGCCCTAGTTCCGGTCATGCTCATGCTTTGCATTGTTATATGCTCATCCTGTAAAAAGATCCTGGATCTGAATCTCGAAACAGCGGAACCACAATTGGTCATAGAAGGTAATCTGACCAACATTAATGGTGTGCAAACGGTAAAGATTTCAAGAACAGTTCCCTTTGATGCCTCAAACGACTTTCCCGCAGTTTCCGGGGCAATCGTAACACTATTGGATAGTAAGGGTTTAGCAGTAATCTTTAAAGAGGCAAGCCCAGGCCTTTATCAAGCTAATAACCTGTCTGGGATAGCAGGAGAGAAGTATACGCTTAAAGTAGCGATAGACCAGCAGGAGTACGTCGCAAGCTCAACAATGCCCTTCCCAGTTCAGCTGGATTCACTTTCTGCTACCGAGCAAACCTTCGGTAGAGAGGCCAGGAAGATCATAGCGGTGAACTATCAGGATCCGCCACAAACCAAAAATTACTATTTGTTTAAAATGGTGTTGAATGGCAAGAAAGTGGGTCAGATATTTTCGGAAAGCGATTTCTTCACCGATGGCCGCTATGTAAAAAGGGATTTGTTTCTTTCTGGTATAGAAGACCTTGAAATTAACTCCGGTGATGCAGTAACTGTGGAAATGCAGAGTATTGATGAAAACATCTACACTTATTGGCGAAGTTTAGAACAGCAATATGCATCTGGAAATCCGAACGACGTGACGACGCCGTCCAATCCCCCAAATAACTGGACTAACCGGGCACTCGGCTTTTTTAGCGCCCACACTGTGCAGATCGAAGATGTAGTTGTGCGATAAAAACATAAAAGCCCGGATCATTGATCCGGGCTTTTATGTTAATTGGCTGTTGGTTCTACATGCCGTGTAAGTCTGTTGTGCTTGGCGCATAATCCTGTTTTGCTTTATTGGCAAACTGCATTGCTTTATCTTTCCATCCAGGGATATTATCCTGAATATCGTCCAGGAAAGACTTTCCATCTTCAACTCTTTTCTTCGTTGCGTATTTATAGCCTGCTACAACAGCAGCGCCAACGATAATTGTTTTTAGTAGTCCCATTTTGTAGTGCTTTAGGTTAACATTGTTTTAATAGTCAATACAATAGTTGTTCCAATTTTACCTGGGATGATGGTTGCAGAACGTAGTGGTTTTTTTATATTTGGCTCCATAAAAGCAAAACCTAATTATGTCAGAACAGAAAAAAGAAATATTCGACAGCATTGCGCAGCGTCTAAACAGCGAAGGTTTCAATGTTGTTAACGTTGACGATACACGCCCTTGGGGTGGTTTTTTTGTCATCGATGAAGCACAGGCACAACAATTTGCCAATGTTTACTTCGATGGCTTGAATGTAGAAGACTTGAAAATTGGTGGAAAGCTAAGCCCAAAAATTCTAGTTGTTGCACCAAACAAACGTCTTTCATGGCAATATCATCACCGTCGTGCTGAAATCTGGCAGGTTGTTAGTGGCACCGTAGGTGTAAAAACAAGCCCTAATGATGAAGAAGGCGATATTCAACAATTGAACTCTGGAGATAAGATCAAATTACAACAAGGTGAAAGACACCGTTTGATCGGTTTGGATGATTGGGGTGTGATCTCTGAAATCTGGCAACACACAGATGCTGAGAACCCTTCCGATGAATCGGATATCGTACGTGTTCAAGATGATTTTGGAAGATAAGATACCTAAATGACCTTATTCTGAAGGGATGTTAGTACTTTTATAATTCGGAAAGCATGAATTGTTTCGAATTTTACAAGTACTAACACCTTTTATGATTATTTTATTTTTCTTTTTAGCCCACTGGTTTCTCTCTCTTTTTTCACAAACGTTCTTCTTACATCGATATGCTTCACATAAAATGTTCAATATGAATATTTTTTGGGAACGCGTTTTTTATACCCTCACTTTCTTAGCACAGGGCTCATCTTTCCTTAATCCAAGGGCATATGCCATCCTTCACCGTATGCACCATGCCTATAGTGATACAGAGAAAGATCCACATTCTCCACATTTTGTTAAAGATGTTTGGGGAATGATGATTCAGACCAAAAACATTTATCTAAACTACGCCAAGTATAACATTGAGCCCGAGCCACAGTTCAGGGACAAGTACCCGTCATGGCCGATTATCGACAGAATTGGAGACTCCTGGATTACCCGCATCATCTTTGTGAGCTTCTATATCTGGTTCTACGTTACCTTTGCAACGCAATGGTGGATGTTCCTGTTGTTGCCAATTCACTTCCTCATGGGGCCTCTACATGGCGCTATCGTAAACTGGTGCGGACACAAGTATGGTTATTCAAACCATGATAATGATGATCATAGTAAGAATTCTTTACCGCTCGACTTTTTGATGCTTGGTGAGTTATTCCAGAACAATCACCACAAGAAGCCGAATAGTCCAAACTTCGCCAGCAGATGGTTTGAATTTGATCCGACTTATCCGGTTATGAAGGTATTCCACTGGATGCGTATTATTCGTATCAGAAAAGTTTAAAGACAAATATTACAAAGAAGGCCGCATCAAGTTATTGATGCGGCCTTCTTTGTATATACGACCAGATCGGTCAGTGCATGTTTATGCTTTTCTCGCTGGCTTAGGAGAACGCTTTGCTCCACTAAGGTTTGGCTCACGCTCTTGTCTGCGTTGTCCGTTGTTTCCTCGACTACCGCCGCCTTGTCTGCCACCTGAGCCACTACGGCCTTTTGATTTTGCTGGACTTGCAGCTTTAGCCATCAGTCCTTGCCAGCTCATTGCGTATGGGTTATCTTCCGCCACAGGGATTTTCAAAGCAATTAGCTTCTCGATATCTGCTAGGAATTCACGCTCTTCAGCATCACAAAAAGAGAATGCTGTGCCGCTTAAACCCGCACGACCAGTACGTCCAATCCGGTGCACATAGGTCTCTGGTATATTCGGAAGTTCATAGTTGATCACATGTGCAAGCTCATCTACGTCAATACCCCGTGCAGCAATGTCTGTCGCAACAAGAATTCTGGTCTCCTTCGACTTGAAGTTCGTCAATGCACGCTGGCGTGCATTCTGACTCTTGTTACCATGAATCGCTTCTGCCTTGATCTTAACTTTAAGCAGTTCTTTAACAATGCGGTCGGCACCATGCTTGGTTCTGGTAAAAACCAAAGCAGTTTCAATAGATTTATCTTGAAGCAAGTGAATCAATAGATCCTTCTTGTTGTTCTTTTCTACAAAATAAATGGCCTGTTGTATCTTTTCCGCAGTAGAAGAAACAGGAGTCACTTCAACTTTAGTTGGATTCGTTAAAATAGTATCAGCAAGTTTCTGGATCTCCGCTGGCATTGTTGCCGAGAAGAACAGCGTCTGCCTTTTTGCTGGAAGCTTTGCAATAACTTTTTTAACATCATGGATGAAGCCCATGTCAAGCATCCTGTCCGCTTCATCAAGCACAAAGATCTCAATGTCACGCAAGCTGATAAAGCCTTGATTCATCAAATCCAGTAAACGGCCTGGTGTTGCTACCAAAATGTCTACACCGCGGTGTAATGCATCTGTTTGGGCCTTTTGTCCAACACCACCGAATATTACCAGGTGGCGCAGAGGCAGGTTTCTGCCGTACGCCTTGAAGCTTTCTTCAATTTGAATGGCAAGCTCGCGTGTTGGGGTAAGTACCAAGGCACGGATAGGCATTTTAGAACCTTTCGTATTTGCATGCGGATTATGCAGCAACTGTAACATCGGAATGGCAAAGGCTGCAGTTTTACCTGTTCCGGTTTGCGCACATCCTAAAAGGTCCTTGCTTTGAAGTATGGTTGGTATAGATTGTTCTTGTATAGGGGTTGGCTGTGTATAGCCTTCTGTTTGCAGCGCTTTGAGAATCGGCTCAATCAGATTTAATTCGTCGAATAACAATATGTAAAAATTTAAGTATGAAATTGGACCAGGAGATTGCCTGAGCCACTGCAAATGTACGCAATACTTTTGGCTTTCAGGTAAGGCCTTAAAAATGACCCAAGTAGCTGTCCATTATGTTAATAAGTTGACAGTTTGTGCTTGTGGTAGCGCTTAATTGCGCTAAATTTGCATAATCACACACAATACATATGGCAGAACCGAATTATAATGAAGACAGTATCCGGTCTTTAGACTGGAAAGAACACATCAGACTGCGCCCCGGAATGTATATCGGGAAATTGGGAGATGGTTCAGCGCAGGACGACGGTATATACGTTTTGCTAAAAGAAATCTTCGATAATTCCATTGATGAATTTGTAATGGGGTCGGGCCGCACTATTGAAATCAGTGTCTCTGAACATAAAGTAAACATCCGTGACTATGGTCGCGGTATCCCCCTGGGGAAGGTTATTGACTGTGTGTCCAAGATCAATACCGGTGGAAAGTACGATAGCAATGCTTTCCAGAAATCTGTAGGTCTGAATGGGGTGGGTACAAAGGCGGTAAACGCACTTTCCACGACCTTTATTGTTCAATCCTACCGGGATGGGAAAACCAAGAAGGTAGAATTCTCAAAAGGGGAGATCGTTACCGACAATCCGATAATCGACACTACCCAACGTAATGGTACTGCAATCACTTTCTATCCTGATGACAGCATCTTCCGGAACTATCATTACATCTCCGAGTTTGTAGAAAGCATGATCTGGAACTATGTGTTCCTGAACACAGGCTTAACCGTTAACTATAATGGACAAAAATATTTCTCCGAGCGCGGGCTCTATGATCTACTGAACAAGGTTGCCGATGTAGAACATATCCGTTATCCAATCATTCACCTGAAAGGAAATGATATCGAGATCGCGATGACCCATGGTCAGCAATATGGCGAAGACTACCATTCGTTTGTAAATGGTCAGCATACTACACAAGGGGGTACGCACCAGGCGGCTTTCCGCGAGGCGGTTGTCAGAACAATCAGAGAATTTTACAAAAAAGAATATGAAGCATCTGATATCCGTGCTTCAATCATTGCCGCCATTTCCATTCGCGTTCAGGAGCCGGTATTCGAGTCTCAGACAAAAACAAAGCTTGGCTCGCAGAACATGGGTCCGGAAGGTCCAACCGTACGTACATTCATCAATGATTTCGTAAAGAAAGAACTGGATGATTACCTCCACAAACATTCAGACGTTGCTGATGCTTTACTTAAAAGAATTCTCCAGTCGGAAAGAGAACGTAAGGATATCGCCGGCATCAAAAAGCTTGCTAATGATCGTGCTAAAAAGGCATCGTTGCACAATAAAAAGCTGAGGGATTGTAAAATCCATTTTAATACCACACATGAACGGAGGTATGAAACCACCTTGTTTATAACTGAGGGTGACTCTGCTTCTGGTTCAATAACCAAGTCAAGAGATGTAGAAACACAAGCGGTATTCAGCTTGAAAGGTAAGCCTTTAAACTGCTTCGAACTTACTAAAAAGGTCGTGTATGAAAATGAGGAGTTCAATTTGCTGCAGCATGCCTTAAATATCGAGGATGGTCTGGAAGGTTTACATTACAACAATATTGTAATCGCCACAGATGCCGACGTAGATGGTATGCACATCCGCCTGTTGATGATGACCTTCTTCCTGCAATTCTTTCCTGATCTGGTAAGGGCAGGCCACGTTTATATCTTACAAACACCGTTATTCCGGGTCCGCAATAAAAAGGAAACAATTTATTGTTACAGCGACGAAGAACGTAAAAAAGCAATTGAAAAGTTAGGCAGCAGGCCAGAAATCACGCGTTTCAAAGGACTGGGTGAAATATCTCCGGATGAGTTTGGATTATTCATTGGTAAAGACATCAGGCTTGATCCTGTGATCCTGAAAGAGCAAACCATCAAAAACCTTCTTGAGTACTACATGGGTAAAAATACCCCTGATCGCCAAAAGCATATTATCAAGAACCTGCGAATTGAGAAAGATACCATTGAGGAACTGATCTCAGCTGACCTTGATGCCGCCACAGCTGCGGTTACAGAAGATATTGTAGAGCTTAGCGCTTAGCGCTAAGCCTCTTCTTTGTCTTCCGGGAGCGCTTTCGTCTCCTCTGGATGCTGGGCTGGCAGGACATCTACATTCTTCTCGATTACAACAATCTTGGTATGCACCGCATATGCTGTGGGCTGTATACCAAGGTCGTACTTCTCGGCATATGCCTGTGTAAACTCTGCTCCAAAATAAAGGATGATGGAGGTATAGTAGATCCAGAGCAGGATCACAATGATCGAACCTGCAGCGCCAAAGGCAGAGCCAGGATCACCCTTTTCAATATAGATTCCAATCAGATACTTACCGATGCTAAAAAGAACTGCCGTAAACAATGCGCCTATAATCGCGGTGCGCCACTTCAGGATCACATCTGGTAGTACCTTAAAAATGATCGTGAATATTCCTGTTACGACTGCAAGTGTCAGTGCGTTTGTAAGCACCAGGACCAGCAACGATGATACTTCCGGTACGTAGTGCTCCAGCCGGTTCCCTAAGCCAACTACAATGCTGTTTATCACCAGCGAGACTAGGAGTAAAAAGCCCATGGAAGCAATCAGGGAAAAAGATAGTAAGCGATTGGTCAGCAGTTTCACCCAGCCTTTTTTTGGAACTGCTTTAACCTTCCAGATGAGATTAATGCTATCCTGGATTTCCGTAAATATGGCCGTGGCACCCACAAAAAGCGATACAATTCCTACTATAAGTGCGATATTACTCTTACCAGATAAACTTGCATGGGCCACCAAGGCCTGAATCTGTTTTGCGGCTTCAGGGCCTACAAATCCGTTGATCTCCAAAAACAACTTATCTTCCGTTGCATCATTACCCCAAATGATGCTGGTAAGTGAAATCAGAATAATGATTAGCGGTGTTAACGAGAAAATGGTATAGTAAGCCAGTGCTGCACTAAGTTTAGTGACACGATCTTCTGAAAAGCCTTTACCGGCCGCGATAAACAACTTACCAAAGCTCTTGAAGAAACGGGCAAATTTTTTTGTTAAACTCATATGCACTTTAAAAAGGATAACCTATCCCAATGTTGTAAATAAGGTTCTCTTTTCGCCATGCTTTGTTTCCGAAATCGACCTCATCAAATACCCATCTGTCACCCGGAGCAAGCCAAGGTTTACGGACAGGGAAGGCGACATCCAGACGAACCACAAAAATGGACGCATCAACTCTTAAACCCGCACCTGCACCAACGGCCAGTTCACTCAGGGCATCTTTAAACCTGAAACCGGAGCCGGGGCGAAGTGGATCTTCTCTACGCAACCATACGTTACCTGCATCAGCAAAGAGTGCTCCATGTAAAATACTAACCAGTTTGAAACGTAACTCCGAATTGAGCATAATCTTGACGTCACCAGCCTGATCAGCAAAGCGGGCGGTATCAATCCGGTAAGTTCCCGGACCTAAAGACCGTGCTGCAAACGCCCGAATGTCGTTACTTCCTCCGGCAAAAAACTGTCTTACGAAGGGTAGGGAAGTACTGTTACCATAGGCATGACCATAACCAACATTGAAACGGTTTGCCCAGGTAACATTCCTGGTTAGTTTATAGTAGTCCCTAAGGTCTGCTTCCAATCTTACAAACTGCGTAAGTGGCGTATTAAAGATGGTCCTTTCTCCTGCGGCATTCTTGTCAACAAACAAGCCCCAAAGATTACCACCAGTTTCCACGCTTCCATAGAAAAACATGTTGTTTTTCCGTTGGGTTTCCATCTGATTGGTATAGGTGAAATTGTATCTGCTACCTATAATAAACTGCTTCTCTAAAGTGCTTCGTAAGCCTGGAATGGAGTCGAAAAGACGCTCACGTCTTGCGGAGTCTACCGTAGGTCTCACATAGGTTATCGAGATCGGATTAAAGTTATGCTCCTTGTACTGGTTTTCCTTCCAGTTATAGCCAAATTCGCCGGTGAAGGAGTTGAGGCCATACAACGATCCTCTTTCCAGTAATTGGTACTGCAACCTTGCAATGGTTTTAGGAATAAAAGCATTGGTGCTGTTAACTTTGAAAAAAGGTATGATAAACTGTGGGAAAGTTAATTTTCCCTCTGCTGTTAACGAGTAGGAGTTAAGTCCTTTGGATACGCCACTCACCTGGGTTTCAAAACCACCACTTACACTTACGTCCAATTGTTCCGCACCCCTGAAAACGTTTCGTGTAGTCTGGGTCAAGGTTACTTCGGAACCCACAAAGTTGTTTGACTTACTTGTTCCAGTAACAGAAAAGGATAGAGAGTTTTTACGAAGCGGTGTAAGGAAAATATTCAAGTCAAGCTGATTGCTCTTCATGCTGTCAATAGGTACAAATTCCGCACGGACGTCCTGAAAAGCACCAATATTAACCATCCGGTTCAACGACTGATTATGGTCTTTTCTATTATATAGTTCATCAGGTTTAAAAAATACCAGACGGTCAAACACACGTGGCTTAAAGGTATTTCGATCATCATAAATGTTCATACCGTTATACTCCAGTGGCTGCAACTTTCTTAAAGTACTGTCCCTGCGTAAAGAGTAATTAGGGTACACGTTAATGTTGTGAATTGTAAATGGTTTCAAAGCAGCATCAGGTGCAACATCCTTAACCTTTACGCGCACATCAACCTGGCTTTTACCGATCGTGCTGTCTACTTGCAATAGAAGATAATCAGGATTAAAGTAAAAGAAACCATTTTCCTTTAAGTCATTGTCTATACGTACCCGCTCATTTTTGAAAGCATCAAGGTCATAGAATTTACCAGTTTCCAGTAAGGTTTTGTCTTTATTCTGATCGATGATGCTGGTCAGAAAGTCTACATCTTCAGGAAAGCTTACGCTCGCCATCTTGTAGCGGTCGCCAGTGTTTGCAGTATAGATCGCCTCACCTTTTTTGTCTTTAATTACGGTATCACCAGCCACAACAGACTGAAGATAACCTTGACTAATCAGGTAACTGGTTAACACATCATTGTTAAGCTGCAGGTTCACTTGACTGAGTAGTACTGGTGGTTCACCAACTTTGTTGCGCAACCAGTTTCTGATTCCCTTCGGCTTTTTAGGCTCACCTGCGATGTTATAGATCCAGAGTTTCGGTCTTAAACCCAATATAGATTTATTCGGTTTGGGGCGGGTCTTGCTTTCCAAAACGGACTTCACACCTTTCTGATCATCTATCTTCTTCGCAGAGTCGGGATTCACTTTAACTTCTGCGCCGGTGTATAAAATCTGTCCAGGTTTAAGGTACTTTGTATTGCTACAAGCGGACCATACCAGGCAAATAAGGATAAATAAAAAAGGTCTAATTAGTTGTCTCATTTTGTTCGCTCTGTTCTTGTATTCTTGATCTTTTTTTTCTGCTTTGGAAAATTTGTTTGAATTTATTGTAGTCTACCACCAGTGCGAATCCTAATCCGGTTTCAACAATCTGCCCTTCTACAATGGCCTCTGTCTGATTTCTTCGGTATGCCCTTAGCCTGTAGCGGCCATCGGCAGATAATGCATATTCTACGTTAACGTTTCCGGCAATATTGGTAGAGTTTGAACTTTGGGTTTGTGGTCCTTCCAGTCCAAAAGAGCTACCTACAGTAACCGTGAGCCTGTCATTCAGCAAACGTTTAGATAAGCCAACTTCCAGGTCGGTTTTCTGTTCCAATGCACCTGTCGAGTAGTCTTCCGAGGTATTTACGCCGAAATTAAGTTCAACACCTTGTATCAGATCAGAAGCCAGGTTGTTCAATTGCTCGGTAAGCAGTTTACTTACGCTGCTCCTCGCCATTGTTGATACACCGCCACCACCTCCGGCCAGACTTTGGAATGGGTTGTTTGCAATGAATCGGTTTAAGGCAAGTAATGCAAATACCTGCTTGTTCAACTCACTCTCATCACGGTTCACCTGCTGAAGTCTGGTGTAAACGGTACCATTTAATGCGCCGCGCTCATTTTCCGGGAGGTCCAGCCTGAATGAAATATCTGGCTTCATCAGCTCATTATCCATCATCAGGTAAACCTGGAAGGGCAATTTTGTTTTCGCCTGGAAGTTGGAAGCATCATTAAGTAAGTCGATAGGAGCAGCTTTAACTTCGTATAATGCGGTAAGATCCACGTTTGCAGACATTGGGTCTCCTGTCCAGACAATCGTACTTCCTTTAACAAAGGAGAATCGCTTTTGGCCAAGTGGTCCAACAGTAAGGTTATACGAACCGTCGGCAACTTCATAACGTCCGGTTAAACTTATTTTGCCACTTGGGTCCATGATAGCATTTAGATCTGCATCACCTTTGATGGCAAGGGCATCACCATTTGATGGATCGACAATAACGTTAAATTCAGCTTTAGGATCAACCTTTAATGCAGCAACGAGATTTATACCGGTAACTGGTGCTTTTTTCACGCTGTCTGTGCCAAGCGCCTGCTGCCCGTTATACGGAGCGGCATCAGCATCAATGAACTGTATAATGCCCTCCTGATCAATTACTGAAGGATCGGCGGTAGGCAGTGCAAAGAAAAAGCGTGTGTCTTTCAGAACGCGGACGTCCATATTTACATCCGGCTGATTCAAGTCACCACGTACCTTGATGTTACTTGTCAGATAAACAGTGCCCCAAACCATATCGTTATCCAGCTGTGTAGAGTTCATCACGCGGAAATTGTCCGTTCGGATGTCCATGTTGAACTTGAAGTTTGTATAATCTGAGGTGATTACTCCGCCACTTATCACTGCCTTTCTGTTAAGCGAATCAATGATCGTGAAGTTGTTGAAATTAACACCGCTCTCCGTGAAGCTGATCTTCTCGTTCGGCATTTTGAAATATGAATTTACATAAGTAGCATTGAATGCAGCCTGGTTGAAGTTGATATCACCAAGCACTTTAGGCGCCGAAGGGGTGCCTTTTATATTTAATGCACCAGTAACAGTTCCAGAGCCACGTCTGATCTGTCCCATAGATAAGCTTTCCAAGGCACTAAGGTCAATTTTATCAATGTTGAGTGTCAAGTCCATTGAACTTGTTGGTCCTGTATAATAAAATCCATTCAGCCTGAACTCATGTACGCCGGCAAGGGCTACATTCACGTCAAATGCATTTTCTGTATTGTTGTTAACTGCAATGCGTAATGTACCCAGGTTGTCTTTTTGGTAACGTAAATTGTTTACGGTCAAATTAGCCTCAAACTTAGCAGTGGAAGCAAGGTCCTTTACATCTACAGTCCCGTTGATTGCGCCGCCAGCTAACGAGCTATCCTGCTCTGCAAACTTGGTTAAGGTCTCAATTCTAAACTCGCGGAATTCCACCCTCAATGGTGAGTTTGGCGTATTACTGGTGCTGTTAATGCCAAGTAGCTGATTACCCTGACTTAAATTGAAGTTATGCGCTAAAATACCTGCAGCGCCAAATTGAATATAGTTGTCTTGTGCTACCGTCCATTTCTCATAGTCAAGCAGCAGCTTGGTAGGGTCCATACTAAATTGGAAATCCTTATTCAGAGATTTGAAAGTTCCTGCCAGAACGTATTTGTCTTTCAACTTGCTATCCCGAAGGAAGATACCCAGATTCAAAAGGTTGTTTGCAGCATCACCTTTGATTTCCGTGTTGAATAGCGAGATGGAAGGACTTTGAATAGCCTTTACATACAAGCCATAGTTAAGTTTTGCATCATTGTTATTAACGTTTATCCTGGTGCTGTCAACACGGAAGTCGCCATATACCACCTGAGGCGCTGAAACACTCATGAGTAAGCTGTCCTTTTGCGTATCAATTAATCCGCTCATGCGGGCGCCAGAAAACGTGGTCAGCGTTGGTACGAAGGTTTTAAGCAGCTTCGAATTGTAAATGTTCATGGAGAAATTGAATCGCTGATCCTGGATCTTGGTCACTTCTCCGAACTGGTAATATTTGTTGATCTGGTTGATGATGGCTGGTGCAAGGCTGGTAAGCTGATATTTTCCATCCACGCGTGCACTCGCAATTTCAGATTTCAGGGTCAGGAGATTACGTTCAGCAGTTGCCTCTGAATGTACCGCAATCGTATCTACGTTAATCAAGGTTCCATTTTGTGCAAGTTGCAAACTAGTGACAGACACATCACCGTTTAGGTAATCAGGATCTGCAGTTTTTACATCTGCCTTAAGCAGACCGGCTACTTTAAACTCAGTAGGACTGAAGTTCAATTTCTGTAAATCAATTCGTTTAAGATTCAGGTCCGCTTTAATTGCTGGATATTTACCGGCAATATTAACCAAAGCAGCTAAATCGAAATTCGCATTACTGTCTGGCATATCCCCTTTGATGTTTAAGGTCTGATTTGAAAAATCTCCGGATACATTCAGGTTCCTGTAAGTGTATTTGTTATATGTTGCACTTAGAAGCTTTGCATTGAATCTTGCTTTTGCAGTTTTTGGCTCAAGTCCAGTACCAGCAACGTCGGCGCGTACAGTTATACGCCCTAATTGATCTTGCTGTTTTAAAAGTCTACCAACATTAAATCCATTTAGTTCCACGTGTCCTGTGTAGCTTTCACGACCTTTTGGTCCCTTCATGCCCGCCAATAACTTCGCAGATCCCATATCGGTGTTCACGTTGAAGTTTGTATTGAAGTTCGTCATCGAACCCCTGAATTTACCTGTAGCCTGGATCCGGTTAGGCAATTCTATACTTGCCGGCAAAGCGGATTTTGGAATCACGGCCAGCAGATCACCCTTGCCAAGTGAAAACTGTTTTATGTTCAAATCTATAAACGCTTTTTCAGCATCAGGTAGGCCTTTTACATTTCCGTTGATGTCTATCCTGGTGCTTTTTAGACCAGTGATCTGAAACCGACGAATATTCAGGTTGCTCATATAGCCATTTACATCAGCATTTACATTGAATTTTTCATTCCGGTAAGCTGCAGGGATAGCGGGACTAAAATAACTTCCGTCCTTCAACCCAATGGTGGTATTCTTGACTACCAGGTTCATTTTAACACGTTCCGGATGCTTTGTTAGGTCTTCTAAAGAAGTATAAGTAAGCAGCGTATTGTTCTCAATAGAAGTATTCGGCGTTTTAATAACCAGGTTGTTGATCTTGATAGCTTTATCAGAGTAAACAACATCCCCTTTAAGGGTGTTTAGCCTGAAACCACTCTTCTCCTGCATGTTTCCGCTCTTTACTTTTACCTTAATACCGGTATCACTGTAGCCTAGTGAATCTGCATGCAATCCAAGATTGGTAATCTTCAGGTGGTTAAAATCCATTCCGGCAGCTGGCTTGGCAGCAAGATTGTCAAATTGAATGTTGTTCTGTGCCAGCGATAGGTTATTTACCAGAAAGGCCATCGGGCTTGCCTGAACGCTATCCGCAGCTTTATCATTTGTTTTTGCCGATGGTGCCGCTGGTTTGAACGCAAACCTGATATCTGATTTGTTTAACAAAGCTTTATCCACCTGGTAATTGCCTTTATTCAGGTCCGCCAGCAGCTTGGTAATTGAAAACTCGTTTATGTTCACATTCGCCCGGGTACTGGTGGCGACTTGATTGAAGTTAATTTTTGTATTATTTATTTTTGCTTCCTCGGCTTTATAATTGCCATTGGTAAGATCCACAAAGAGGTCTTCAATGTTCAGGTTATTGAGATCAACCAATGCATTCATGCCAGAGACCTTATCATTGAAATTGATCTTAATATTGTTAAAATTAAAATCCTGTATTTCTACCAGCGGTAGTTTTCCAGCTTCAGTCTTGGTGCTATCTACGGAAGCTTCAATATGATTAGCCAAATGTGTAAGTGGCTTTTGCTGCAGGTATTTCAACGAGGTGTTCTTTAAAGCCAGTTCCTTGATAACATAATGCTGGTTTGCCAAGTCGAAGTCCTTAATCCTGGATTTAAATTCACCGAGATAAAATACAACATCATTACCAGCAACATCATCACGGTATTTAACACCAATGTCTTCCAGGCTAATTTTATCCAGCGCAAACTTCATTGTGGAGGTTGTATCCTTCTGGACCTCTTCTTCAGGTTTTTTCTGTTCGGACATAAACGCATCCATTAGAAAAGAGAAGTTGAATGTTGTGTCCGGATCGATCCGGTAAACATTCGCACGAATATTTTCGAGTTCTATGTTGTTGATTTCTACTTTGTTCTTGATCAGTTTAAGCAAACTGATGTCAACCGCCAGGCGTTGGGCATACAGGAGTGTATCCTTATTCAGATCCTCAATGTAGAATTTGTTAAGTACTACATCTTTAGGGAAAGCGATCTTGATACTTTCCAGCCTGACCTCCGTATGAGTTTTGTTTTTCAGGTAGGTTATTGCTTTGTTCTTGACGAAATTCTGAACGGCCGGAATGTTAAGAGACAGGGCCACCAATACAACAAGCATAATAATGCTGGCGATGACCCAAAGAATAACCTTTAAACTCTTGCGTATATATGTATTCAATTGCGTAGTTGGTTTGGTGGTTGATAATGCAGTAGGTAAACCAATATCATGCCATTACAATGACATTTGGCTTTGTACACCTTATTACATAAATTATTACAAATTGTTTAGCACAATCTGTTAAATTTTCCCGTTCTTGCGAGCCCTTCAAAATTTTTAAAAGAGAATCTATGACAGAATTAAACTTTAACATCAACTATACTCGGTATGAAAACCTCGATGAACTTGATGCCGCTGACCGTGCATTATGTGAACAGTCTGTTGAGGCCTTAAAAACCTCTTACTCACCTTATTCTAAATTTAAAGTTGGCACGGCAGTACGCCTGGATACCGGCGAAGTTGTGCTTGGCAGCAACCAGGAGAATGTTGCTTATCCTTCGGGATTATGTGCAGAGCGGGTGGCCCTTTTTTCAATAGGTGTAACTCATCCACATGCTATAATCAAAAGCATGGCCATTACTGCACAGACCGATCTTTTTGAAATTACCAAGCCAATAACGTCTTGTGGCGGATGTTTGCAGGTGATGGCCGAAGTGGAACAAAAACAGGCAGAGCCAATTGAAGTGCTGTTTTACCGGGTGGGTGGCGAAATCCTTAAGGTGCAAGGTGTTCAGCGCTTGTTACCCTTTCTTTTCGTTGAAGAAAGACTAGTCGGAGAATCGTAAGAACTACATTAAAACGGGCAAAATATTTTTTTAAAACCTTATCTTTACGGGATTTAAACCCCTTTTGATGAGTGAAGAAACTGAAGCACAATTAAACGAAGAAAATAAGCACACCGTAATACCGATTACCGGACTTTACGAAAACTGGTTCCTCGATTATGCTTCTTATGTGATCCTGGACCGTGCGGTACCCCATATCAACGACGGGCTTAAACCTGTACAGCGGAGAATATTACATTCGCTGAAGGAGATGGATGATGGACGCTTCAACAAAGCGGCGAATGTTATCGGTAATACGATGAAGTATCACCCCCATGGTGATGCCTCCATCGGTGACGCTATGGTACAGATTGGCCAGAAAGACCTGTTGATCGATTGCCAGGGAAACTGGGGGGATCCAATTACCGGCGACAGCGCTGCAGCTGCCAGGTATATCGAGGCGCGACTTTCCAAATTTGCTAATGATGTTGTTTTTAATCCGGATACCACCACATGGCAGTTAAGCTATGATGGCCGGAACAACGAACCGCTTACCCTACCTGTTAAATTTCCCTTATTGCTGGCGCAGGGCGCCGAAGGTATTGCCGTAGGTTTGGCAACCAAGGTTATGCCACACAACTTTGTGGAGCTGCTGGATGCTTCGATAGAGGTACTTAAAGGCGTTCGTCCAAATATTCTGCCCGATTTCTTTACCGGAGGTATGGCCGATTTTTCCGCGTACAACGAAGGTATGCGTGGTGGCAAGATCCGGGTCCGTGCCAAGATCACCGAAAAAGATAAAAAGACCTTAGTCATCACCGAGATTCCATATTCTACGACAACGGGTTCCGTGATCGACAGCATCCTTTCTGCAAATGACAAGGGTAAGATTAAGATTAAAAAGATTGAAGATAACACGGCGCAACACGTCGAAATCGTAATACAACTTGCACCTGGTATATCTCCTGATGTAACCATTGATGCGCTATATGCTTTTACCTCCTGCGAGGTATCCATATCGCCAAATACCTGTATCATCAAGGATGATAAACCGCAGTTCTTAAGTGTTAACGACATTCTTATCGAGAATACGAACAACACAAAAGCGTTGTTGAAACAAGAGTTGGAGATTCGTCTGCACGAACTGCAGGAAAAGATATTCTTTAGCTCACTGCTAAAGATCTTTATTCAGGAAGGGATGTATAAGCATCCTGAATACGAAAATTCCAACAACTTCGATACCGTTGTCCAGGTCTTGCACAAGCTGTTTTCTCCTTTCAAAGCAGCGCTTTACCGTGAAATTTTACCAGAAGATTTCAAGAAGCTGATTGACAAACCAATGAGCAGCATCACCCGCTTTGATGTAAAGAAGGCAGATGAGCAGATGAAGACGCTTGCGGATGAAATTAAAGTAGTGAAGAATCACCTGCGCCACCTTACGGATTATGCCATTGCATGGTTCCAGAAACTAAAGGATAAATATGGTAAAGGTCGCGAACGTAAAACCGAGATCCGCCTTTTCGACAGGGTAGAGGCTTCGAAGGTTGCGCTCGCAAATGTTAAACTTTACATGAACCGTGTCGATGGTTTCATCGGTACAGGTCTTAAGAAGGATGAATACATCACGGATTGCTCCGACCTCGATGAAATTATTGTTTTCCGTGAAGATGGAAAGTGCATCATCACCAAGGTTGCCGATAAGACATTCGTAGGGAAAGGTATCATTCATGCTGCTGTGTTCAAGAAAAATGATGAGCGCACCATTTACAACATGATCTATAAAGATGGGGCAAGTGGTATTTCATACATCAAGCGTTTCGCTGTTGTAGGTATTACACGGGATAAGGAATATGACCTGACCAAAGGATCGAAAGGTTCCAAAATGTTGTATTTTACTGCGAATCCAAATGGAGAAGCAGAGATCATCTCGGTTCAGCTTAAACCACATTCAAAGCTTAAGAAGGTTAACTTCGATGTAGACTTCGCTGAGATTAATATCAAAGGCCGCGGGTCCCAGGGTAATATTCTCTCCAAGTTTCCGGTTAAAAAGATCCTGCTGAAGAGCAAAGGTGTTTCTACACTTTCCGGCTTAAAGATCTGGTATGATGACTTGCTGAGAAGGTTGAATGTTGACGGTAGAGGCAAATATCTTGGTGAATTCGATGGCGACGACAAGATCCTTCAGGTACACCGCGAAGGATGGTATGAGCTAAGTACCTTCGAACTGAGCAATCACTTCGATGCAGATTTGATCATTATTCAAAAGTACGATCCTGAAAAGCCTTTTTCAGTACTGCACTATGATGGCAAGGCTAAAAATCAGTTTGTAAAGCGCTTTGTCTTTGAAAGTATAGCGGTTGGAAAGAAACAATCTTTCATAAGCGAAGAACCAGGTTCTAAACTGGTCTGCATCACCAGCAATCCTGCAGCAAAGCTTGTCGTGGAGGTGCTTAAAGGAAAGACCCAGATTCCAGAGACCCTTGAAGTAATCCTAAATGAATTTATCGACACTAAAGGCATCAAAGCATTAGGAAACCGGTTAACCCCACATGATATAAAGAACATTGAAGTAGTGGATGCGGAAGAGATTGAACCGGTTATAGCTGCGGCCGAGCATGACGAAGTTGATGAACAAGTAGAGGAGCTGCCTTTAACGGCTTCAGATGCAACTGAGGAGCGTGCAGTTGAAGAGCGTGCAACTGAGGAAACTGAAGTTGAGCCTGAACCAGAAGAAGCCCCCGAAGAGCCACATGAAGCGCCGAAAGAGTCCGTGGTAAAGAAACCATGGGTAAAAAAGAAGATTGATCTGGAGATAACGAATCCAGATGACATCGAAGATACCGGACAATTAGGCTTGTTCTAAAATAAGCCTGGTAACCTTTCTGCAGCCATCATAAATGAAATACCAAATATGGCTGCGGAAAGGAAAAATGTCCAGTCCCATTTCTTAACTTTAACAAGGTTGATCAAGATAAAAGCGAGGATTAAAGTTGCAATGACAATTATAACTTGTCCGAATTCTAATCCGACGTTAAATGCAAAAAGCTCTGCTACAATGCTGCTACTCTTGCCCAGCAGACTCTTCAGGTAGTTTGAAAACCCCATTCCGTGTACCAGACCAAAGAATAGAGCCAGCCAGTATTTGAACTGCATGCCCTTGGGTTTAGCCTTTTTATTCATTAAATTCGCTATAGCGGTAATCAAGATGGTAACTGGTATAAGGAATTCAATTAATGCCGCATTTACCTTTACAATGTTTAGTACACTGAGCGCCAGGGTTATGCTGTGCCCGATAGTAAAAGCCGTCACTAAAATTAATACCTTTCTCCAATCTACTAAGGTATAAGTTCCACAGAGTACCATGACAAACAGGATATGGTCGTATCCTTTAAAATCTAAAATGTGTTGCCAGCCAAGCTGGAAATAAAGTGGGAAATCTTGCATTGCAGGTCAAAATCGCAATTTAACTTATAAAATCAAAATGCGGAGCAACAGGCGAATGGAATGTAGGCAGTGTTATGGTTGCGCCGTACTTGCAACGTAGTTGATAGGGGGTTGCTACGTACCACGTCCGTGCTGAAGCGTTGAAAGCACGTATCAACTGCGGGGCAATTCAGGTTCAATGTCGCCTGGAACTGCTTGCCCTCCGCTATCACATTCCCTAAGGCTATAGGGCTGGACATAAAAAAAGCAGCCTTGTGGCTGCTTTATAAATCTGGAATGAATTATTACTGATATTGAATATATATTGGCGCTGGTCTAAGCTTTAGCAGCTCTTCAGGTGTCATCATTCGATTTGGTGCTTGCTTTAGATCGTTTTTATAAAACAACTTAAATCCGGTGAATTGCACGGGTTCACTTTCAATGAAGTGACGGTAGGTACCTTTCTTAAGTTCCGGGCCGCCCCAGCCATCCATATGCATTACGATCTGTACTTCGGGTCTCAGTTTGATGTTTTTGTAATTGGTGACCATCTTGCGGGTAAACCTGTGAATTGTAAAAACCTTTGGAGGTAAATTATGCTTTTTTACCAGATCTGCAAGGTATGCTGAACAGTAATTAATATCTGCTGCATCGTAGGTGCCAATCCTTGTACCTGGTTTTGCACCATCTTTCATGCTAAATTCCGGGTCTATACCAAGGTGAACATTCGGAAGGGCAAGGTACTTTTCAATTCTTGGCAATTCATCCTTAATGTTGCTAAGCGCTACCTGCAGGTCCAGGAAGACGATTGCATCATGCATCTTAGCTATTTTCATCACGGAGTCGATCTGATTATTGCCCATTCTGTTAATATATTTACCGTCTTTACCAGGAGTTCCGCTGGCAACTGCTGCTATATAATGCACACCAGGTTGTACAGGAGTTGAAGGATCAGCCTTTTCCCATCGTTTTACCTCAGCATTAAGGCGGCTCCACATTTCCTTAGGAGGATATTCGCCCAAGGCACCCATTTTTTTAGAATGCAGGTTGCCGTAATAAACAACAATGCGTTTGAAAGGCAGGATTGCACCCGATAATGGGTAGGGTTGCTTCTTCACAGGCCATTTACCTGTAGTGTCACCATTGGCCAGCTTTTTAATAAGTTCGCTGTATTTAGCGGTATCTGTCGGTGTACGTTCGGCTTCTGCTGTCGCAGCTGCGGTTGCGGCGGTATCGGTAGCCTGAAACTGCTTACGGCTAGTGGCATTTGCCTTTTGTTCTGCCGGACTGCATGCTAGAATTTGTCCCAAAGCGGTTAAGCCAACAAGGAATGTCCCTGCAAGTTGAGGTATCTTCATATAAGGTCAGATTAGGTGTGTTTAATCTGATCGAAGGCGGAATGATGCTTTCGATCAGATACAAGTATAATGCTTTTAATTAAGATTGGAATTTATTGAACTTACCAAAGACCCCTAATGGAAGTTTAACACCTGAGGTAGCCTGCAGGAAGAGTTCGCCGGTTTCCAGGTTTTGGACCTGCGGAAAAGAAGTCTTTACAAGGTTCTCCACTATCACAGAGGAAAAACCGAGTGAGTAAGTGTTTAGGATCAGGAAGTGCTCCTGCTCATCAAGCAACTGCACAACTTCCTGCATCATTTCCTGAATGTGATCTTCCAGTTTCCATTTCTCTCCGTTGGGACCATGACCAAAAGCAGGAGGATCTAATATGATACCATTGTATTTCTTTCCGCGTTTAAGTTCACGTTTAACAAACTTCAGCGCATCTTCTACGACCCAGCGTACATCTTTTAGGTTTGATAACTCCTGGTTTTCATTTGCCCAGTTAACAACCTGTTTAATCGAATCAACGTGGGTGGTGTCTGCGCCTGCAGCTTTGGCGATGAGCGAAGCGGCACCGGTATACGCAAAAAGATTCAACACCTTCGGACTAGGTGTTTTGAATTTCTTAACACAGGAAGATATGTAATCCCAGTTCACGGCTTGTTCTGGAAAAACACCCACGTGTTTAAAGGAAGTTAGACCAAGTCTTAAGTTTATGCTTACTTCATCATTAGTGTAGTTAACATTCCAGCGATCTGGAATTTGAGGCGTACTTTTAATCCACTCGCCGGAGGTGGCAGATCTGCCTTTGAAACGTATATGTGTACGTTTTTTCCACTCTTGCTCGGTAAGTGTTTTTTTCCAAACCGCTTGGGGCTCTGGTCTGGAAAGGATCAGGTTGCCAAAACGTTCAAGTTTTTCAAAATCCCCGCAATCTATCAGCTCGTAATCTTTCCAATGAGTGGGACTTAAAAGGCTAATCATAAAATATTATATAAGTGTTTATTAAAAATTCTTCTTTGCGGCTTTCATGAAGCGGCTGGCAAAAACGAAATCATTGAGTTCTTGTATATCGGTATGAGCAATCTCTTTGTTCGAGCCTTCCCAGAATTTGTTGCCCTGGTGCAGGAACAGAATGTAATCTCCAATACCCATTACCGAGTTCATATCGTGTGTAACTACGATGGTGGTGGTATTATATTCTTCTGTGAGCTCTTTAATAAGCTCATCAATTACAATGGAAGTCTTTGGATCAAGGCCTGAGTTTGGCTCATCTACGAAGAGGTATTTCGGATTCATTGCTATGGCACGGGCAATTCCAACGCGTTTTTTCATACCACCAGAGAGTTCTGCCGGAAAGAGTTTATTCTTCCCTTCCAGATTTACCCGCTCGAGACAAAAGTTGACCCGGTCGCGCTTTTCGGAATTCGGCTGATCAGTGAACATGTTTAGTGGGAACATGATGTTATCTTCCACAGTCATGGAGTCGAAGAGTGCTGAACCCTGAAACAGCATTCCAATTTCTTTACGGATCTCAATACGTTCCTCGAAAGTCATGTTTGTAAATTCGCGGCCATCATATAGCACACTACCTTCCTCTGGCTTGTGCAAACCAATCATGCATTTCAGCAAAGTTGTTTTCCCTGAACCTGAACCACCAATAATCAGATTGGTGACACCAGGTTTGAATGTTCCGGATATGCCTTGAAGGACTTTATTTGGTCCAAAGGATTTATGTATGTCTTTAACTTCAATCATAATAGCAGTTGGGTTACAATATAGTCACAAGCAAGAATAGATATACAGCTTACCACAACTGCTCTTGTACTGGCCTGTGCAACTTCAAGGGCGCCACCTTGTACATAAAATCCTTCATATGCCGGAACTGAGGTAATTATAAAACCGAAGACAAAAGCTTTCACGAGCGCAACGACTATGGTATAAGGGATAAAGTCAGTGGTAATACCCTGGATGTAATCGGCTGCAGAGATGGCGCCGGATAAAGTGCCACCCAGAAAACCACCAATGATGCTGAGCATCATTGCGAATATAACCAACACAGGTACCATGGTGATACCAGCGATAATTTTTGGCAATATGAGATAGCCCGGGGAGTTAATTCCCATGATTTCTAAAGCATCGATTTGTTCGGTTACGCGCATCGTCCCGATCTCCGATGATATTGCCGATCCAATTTTACCGGCAAGCACGATAGCGCTGATTGTTGGACTGAGCTCAAGAATACTGGAGTCGCGGGTAACTGATCCAATGATTGTACGGGGAATAAAGTCGCTAACCAACTGGAAGGCAATCTGCAGGGTCATAACAGCCCCGATGAAGGTGGAAATTATGGAAATAAGCCCCAGTGAGCCAACCCCAATAAAGTTCATTTGCTGAAAAATGGCTTTCATGTAAATAGAGAACTTTTCCGGCCTTCTGAAAACAGCTTTTAGGAGCAGAATATATTTACCAAAGTTTGTAAAATTCATTTAATAGATTAGCTAAGTACAATTAATATGAATACTACAAAGAAACAATAAAAATTGTTGCGCACTCGCTTAATTTATTAAAAAACAATCCCGCCAGCAGCGTGTTTAAATGCAAAAAAAGCATTATGGACTCTTTTAACATTACCATCACAATTCAGGATCAGCCCATTTCACTAACGTTGCAGCCTGTTGGTTCCGGAAATTACAAAGTAATATATCATGATATGCTGATTGGGGAGCTTATGAAATCAGAGCAGGATGGTAACTGGGAAGAGGTATCTATTGACCAGGTCTCGCCTGGTATTTACAAGATGTACGAACATCATGATACGCACAATACCCCAAAGATTGTGCTGGATGAAAAGACAATTACCGAAATTGGTGAGGAAATTGATCGCAAGCAAGCTTCGTAAAAATGGTATTTTTGTGTTTTATTAAAACATGAATGCTATTATAACGGGTGCTACAAAGGGTATAGGAAAAGCAATTTCGAAAAAGTTAGCCGCAGAGGGCTATAATCTGGTGATCTGCTCCAGGGATGAATCAGAACTGACCACCTTAGCTGTCGAACTTGCACAACACGGTGTAGAGGTACACTACCGTGCCACAGACTGTAGTGTTAAGTCTGAAGTCTACGAATTCGCAAACTTCTGCATGGGTATCTATGAACACATTGATGTACTTGTGAACAATGCCGGGATTTTTCTGCCCGGGTCAATTCTGGACGAAGAAGACTCTTGTTTTGAAAACCAGCTGCAGGTTAACCTTAGCTGTGCTTATTACTTAAGCAAAATCCTTGGCCGACAGATGCGAAAACATCGCAGTGGGCACCTCATAAACATCTGTTCTACTGCAAGCAAAGAAATTAAAGAAAATGCTGGCAGTTATGCTGTAACTAAAGCGGCCTTGCTTAGTCTTAATAATGCATTGAGAGATGAATTGGCAAAACATAATGTTAAGGTTACCGCTGTTCTGCCTGGCGAAACGCTTACCGCATCCTGGGACGGTACGCAAATCCCTAAAGCGCAGTTTGTACAACCTGAAGACATTGCAGATAGCATCAGCCAGCTCCTGAAGTTAAGTGCCGGAGCAAACGTGGATGAGCTGATCATCAGACCAATTAATTTTTAAGAAAAGGAGGCCATATTATGGAAAAGCGCTTATATAGAAATGACTTTGAGAAAGTTATTGCCGGAGTATCATCCGGAATTGCAGATTACATGGAGGTAGATGTTACTATTATCAGGCTTCTATTTGTTTTATCTACCGTATTCCTGGTAGGCACGGGTTTTCTAGTATACTTAGTGATGTGGATTGTCGTACCGGTGAACCGTAATCCGGCTGCAAAATTCTCTAAGTTCAACGATTACTTCAATCAACAAGGTACAGCGGGTGGCTTTACCGCACCTGAATGGAAAGCACCAACAGAACCCGTAGAACCCATGCGGCCTGCAGAACCATTTGCAAATACAAATCCTTACAGCAGTGGCACGGACTGGACACGTCCTCAGGAGTTTAAAACCTTCAAAAAGCAGAATGATACCGGGCGGACAGTAGGTGGCTTGTTTTTATTGGTTATCGGATTGTATTTTCTTATGAACGAATTTGACATTATCCCATACTGGTTTAAACTACACAAATTATGGCCACTCGTATTTGTTGCTATTGGGCTCAGCTTCATAATGAAGTCTAAACGTAACGACACCTTCCAGGAATGGAAAGATGAGACCCTGACCCAGGAAACACGCGAAAAGGATGAAAACGAAAACACCAAAACTTTTTAGCCATGAAACTAGATAGAATATTATGGGGTATTGTCCTGCTGTTTGTAGGGCTGGTACTGCTGCTCGAAAACTTTAACGTTATTGAATTTTACTGGAGAAATGTTTGGGGCTTCTGGCCGATCTTCCTGGTCATTGCCGGAGTTAACATACTATTCAACAAAAACAAATCCCAGGTAGGAAATCTGATTTCCATTGGCATAGTTGTTATCACTTTAGGTTTCTTGTTCTATCGCGGTCAACAGCCACCTGAACACCGGGGATGGTTTGGTCATAACTTCGAAAAAGATATTGACATCGACATTGACGGTGATAGTGAAGACTTTGATACAGTGTTGAGCGAAAGGTTAACATTTGCGGAGCCATTCCATGCAGACAGCGCTAAAAAGGTGGTGTTGGATATTTCGGGTGGAGGTACTTCGTTTAAGCTTGATGGCCCTACCGACAGTCTGATCGACGCGGTTGTTGAAAGATCAAGGGGTGCGTTTACGCTTAAAAAAGAGTATATTGATTCCGTGCAGCGCCTGACTTTCAGTATGGAAGAGAAAAACAGTAAATGGAATATTAATGATGGTGGAAGCGATGTGAATTTTAAGCTTAACACCCAGCCGGAATGGGAGGTGAATATGAACATGGGCGCGGGCGAGGTTAATTTTGACTTTTCTGCATATAAAGTTCGAAAGTTCAAATTTGAAGGTGGTGCTGCTGCGCTCGACATCAGACTTGGCGACATTCTTCCAATTGCAGATGTTATTGTAAAAACGGGTGTTGCTGATGTAAAGCTTAAGATCCCTATGGCAGCAGGCTGCAGGATCAAAAGCAGTACCGGTTTATCAGCAAAGGATTTTACCGGCTTTACGAAGATGTCCAACGGCACCTATGAAACGCCTAATTATGCAACATCAACCAAAAAGATCTTCATAAATCTTGATGGTGGTCTAAGTAACTTTGAAGTTTCAAGATACTAACGTGATGTCAGAATCAAAGACCGCGTTGTACACCGTGGTGGTGGATGGTAAACCGGAGGGACCTTACCAGTTATCAGAACTGCAACAGCTTCACATTACGCCGGGGACGTTTATTCGCAAGCCCGGTATGAACGACTATAAAGAAGCTCACGAATTCCAGGAATTACGTGAGCTTCTTGGTTTTCGGTACCAGCAAACCGCTCCGCAGTATTTTGCAGCTTTTGATCAACGCCTGCTTGCTTCGGTGATCGATTATTTTATGATTACCATGGTATTTGTTTTCATGTTGTTGCTAAGTTATGTTGTGATCCAGGAGAAATCGATGCGCATTTCTTTCGCCATTACCATGCTGCCAGCAATACCGGTACTTAAGTTTATCTATGGCGTGTTTGCCGAAAGCTCAAAGGCTCAGGCTACAATCGGAAAGAAGCTGCTGAACATAAAAGTGACCGATATGTGGGGCAACAGGATTGATCTGATAACTGCATTTGGACGCAATGCCGCAAAAATATTGTCCGTATTGCCCTTCTTCTTTGGGTATCTCTATAGTTTTCTCAACAAAAAGCAACAATGCTTTCACGACCTGGCAGCAAATACTTTAGTTATTAAAGATCGATTGATATAATCTTTATCTTTGCAGGGCATGGAAAACGTAACAACTCCAACCGTACTTGGTGGAATATATTGCAACAGCTTAACTGATTATTCAAGATTTATAACCCGCGAAGTGTCCATCGGAGATGTGCCTATGGGTGGACATAATCCGATCCGTATTCAATCAATGACGACCACAGATACTATGGATACCATAGCTACGGTTGAGCAAACTATACGGATGGTACATTCGGGTTGTGAGTATGTGCGTATTACGGCGCCCAGCATGAAGGAGGCAGAGAACCTTGCCATGATAAAGCAGGAGCTGCGCCGCAGGGGCTATAATGTGCCGCTTGTTGCTGACATCCACTTTACACCGAACGCCGCGGAAGCAGCGGCAAGGATTGTGGAGAAAGTTCGTGTTAACCCCGGCAACTATGCCGACAAAAAGCGATTTGAAAATATTGATTATACACCACTTGCTTACCAGGCAGAGCTGGAGCGGATATACAAGAAATTTAAGCCACTTGTAAATATCTGCAAGGAATACGGAACTGCCATGCGGATCGGTACCAATCATGGATCATTGTCTGACAGGATCATGAGCCAGTATGGAGATACGCCAAGAGGTATGGTAGAATCTGCAATGGAGTTTATCCGCATGTGTGAGGATTTGAACTACTATAATCTGGTTATTTCCATGAAGGCCAGTAACACACAGGTGATGGTGCAGGCCTACCGTCTACTGGTAGAGACCATGGTTAAGGAAGGTATGAACTATCCACTACACCTTGGCGTTACTGAGGCCGGTGATGGAGAAGACGGTCGAATTAAATCGGCTGTTGGTATTGGAACTTTGCTTGAGGACGGCCTTGGAGATACGATTCGTGTTTCCTTAACGGAGGATCCGGAGTTTGAAGCCCCGGTTGCAAGGAGTCTTGCTGAACGTTATGCACGTCGTCCGGTGACTACACCAACAGCTGATGTGATACAGCCCGGCACGCTGACATACAATCCCTTTGAATATAATAGAAGGCATACCGTAGTAGTACAGAATATAGGCGGGCATCACCATCCGGTTGTTATGCTTGATGTAAGGGCAGAAAACCTTAAGGATCCCTTCTTTCTGAATGCTGCTGGATACAGATACAGTGCCGGATTAGATAAATACAACCTTGCCGACCAGGCTGCAGATATGGTATATCTTGGTGATCATCTGCCTTCTTTTGCTTTTCCGGGTAACTTGAGGCAGGTCTATAATTACCAGACCTGGTTAGCTTTAAAGGATAAAAATAATTGCCATCCATTGTTCTTACTCCATGAGTACATGGATGCGAAAACTAAAGATCCATCGATCAACCTTTTGCAGGTAAACGCTGCTCATTTCGATGCAGCCGTTTTCGGTAGTCTTGACAGCAATGTTGTGCTGGTATTGGAAACCTCGGCAGCACATGGTATGGCTGAACAGCGAAGTTTCTTTCATAAACTGCAAGCAGCGGGGCTAATGATTCCCGTAATCATTAAACGTAACTATGAAAACATCAGTAATGATGAGCTGATGCTATATGGTGCAACAGATTTAGGTGCTTTACTTACCGATGGGTTTGGAGATGGTGTATGGATTAGTAAGGGAGCTGATCAGGACCTCGGACTGATTAATAGCACCAGCTTTGGTATCCTGCAGGCGACGCGCACGAGGATCTCTAAAACTGAGTATATATCTTGTCCAAGCTGTGGTAGAACCTTATTTGATCTGCAGGAAACCACACAATTGATCCGTTCGCGTACAGATCACCTTAAAGGCATCAAAATAGGCATCATGGGCTGTATCGTTAATGGACCAGGTGAAATGGCTGATGCTGATTATGGCTATGTTGGTACCGGACCTGGTAAAATAACACTTTACAGAGGAAAACAGGTGGTGAAAAAAAACGTAAATACAGCACGTGCGCTGGATGATTTGATCGAGCTGATTAAGGAAGATGGGAACTGGACAGAAAGCCTCAATTAATTTAAAACCTTTCTAAATTATTGTTAATTACAGCGTAATGACAGTGGTACAGCATCCGCTTGTTACTTTTGTTACCTAGAAAATAACACCAGAACCTACCTTGGAATATTTAAAGATTATTGCTTTCACTCACAAACAAATTGATCTAAAAGCTTTAGGTAAATTGGTGATTTGCGAGCAAACACTTGATGACCGACTTAAGAAAATTCAGGTTGAATTAAACATAGAGGAGATCTTTTATGTCGGCACTTGTAACAGAGTTGAGTTTATTTTTACCACCATTGAAAAAGTTGACCGTGCTTTCACTACAAAGTTTTTAACGGTTCTGGATATGGGGCTTCCAGAGTCTTATATGGAAGCTTTTGTAGATAATGTTTCTGTTTATGAGAAAGTGGAAGCCTTTAATCATTTATTGAGGACATCTTGTTCTTTGGAGAGTCTTGTTGTAGGTGAGAAGGAGATCTTAGCGCAGATTAGAAAGGCATATGAGAACTGCAGACTTGCTGGCTTCACCGGTGACGGTTTACGTACCATTATGGATCGTGTAGTTAAGACAGCCAAAGAAGTTTATACCAATACAAATATTTCAAAAAACCCGGTTTCGGTTGTTTCTCTTGCTTATCGCAAACTACGCGACCTGAGCATGTGTGCAAATTCAAGGTTGTTGATCATCGGTTCAGGTGAGACCAATAAGAACCTGGCACAATATCTTAAAAAACATAAATACTCTAATTTCTCAATTTTTAACAGAACTGTTGAAAATGCTGCCTCTATGGCGGCTGATCTAAATGGTCAGGCATATCCACTTACAGAACTGGAAAACTTTAGGGGCGGTTTTGATGTGATCATTACCTGTACTGGTTCTACAGAGCCAATCATTACTGAAGAGATCTATAAAAAGCTTTTAAACGGTGAAACCGGCAAGAAAGTTATTGTTGATCTTGCCATTCCGAATGACACTGCGGCTGAAGTTGTTAAAAACTATCCTGTGCATTACATCGAAGTAGAGTCCTTAAAGGAAATTGCCCGTAAGAATATCCAGGAACGTTATAAGGAATTGGTGCATGCGGAGACCATCATCGAACAAAATATTAAAGATTTTGATCTGGTACTACGTCAGCGTAAAATTGAGATCGCTATGAGCAGCGTTCCAAAAAAGATCAAGGAAATCAAAATGACTGCACTTAATGGTGTTTTTGCCGACGAGATTAGCACTATGGATGAAAATTCCAAGCTTATACTTGAACGGGTGATGAACTACATGGAGAAAAAGTGTATCAGTGTACCTATGGTTATGGCCAAAGAGATATTGGTGAATAACAACGAGTTCTAAGCTTCGTCAAGGCAATTACATTATTTCTATAATATTTAACACTATAACTCTTTTAGGTTAAATTTGTCTCAATCAGCATATCAGCGTTATCTTCGGATGCGCTTTGATCATGTTGTTAATGCGTTATATCATATTAATCTGAATGAAAAGACTTATTATCGGCACTAGAGGTAGTGACCTGGCTTTGTGGCAGGCCAATTATATCAAGGATAGACTTTCTGGTATTGGTGTCGAAGCTGAACTAAAAATCATAAAAACGCAGGGTGACAAGATCTTAAATCTAAGATTAGACAAGCTTGAAGGAAAAGGGTTTTTCACCAAAGAGCTGGAGGAAGAACTGCTAAGCGGGAAAATTGATCTTGCCGTGCATTCGCATAAAGATCTTCCAACTGTACACCCTGAAGGCTTGATTATCGCTGCTGTTCCTGAGCGGGAGGATCCTTCCGAGCTTCTGCTGATCCTGAAAGATTGTGTTGATGTAACTCAAAAGCTTTCGCTTAAAACGGGCGCAATGGTTGGTACATCTTCCAACCGCCGTAAAGCACAAATTCTTGCTGTAAGAACGGATTTAAACATTGAAGATTTACGTGGAAATGTTCCTACCCGGATCCAAAAACTCCGCGATGAAAATTACGATGCGATCTTACTGGCGAAAGCTGGGGTAAACCGTCTGCGTATTGACCTTAGTGAGTTTCATGTGGAGGTTATTGAACCTACCGAGCTGATTCCTGCGCCTGCGCAGGGTGCCTTAGCTATTCAGATCAGAGAAAATGATAAGGATCTTTATGATCTGCTTCAGGAAATACACGATCCGGAAACGGCAAGTCAAATTGCTTTGGAGCGGAAGGTCTTAAATATGTTTGAAGGTGGCTGCCATATGCCTTTAGGCTGCTACTGTAAAAAGGAAAATGGCAAGTATGAGATATGGACCTCTAAGGCAGAGGACAGCGATGCCTTCCCTGACCGTGTTTTCTTTAGAACCGATAGTCTGGAAGGAATGGCTGAACAGATTGTTGGCAAGTTCAGTACCGATCGGAAAAAAGCTGGTAAGATATTTATCTCACGTGAGATTGGCCCACACAGTTATTTCAGACGTGCCTTGGAAAAACACAATATCCAGATTGAAGATCGTTCATTGATCCGTACGTTTCCAATCGTAAACATACTCGATCCATTCTACCTCAAAAATATCGACTGGATATTCTTCAGTAGTCGTAATGGCGTTGAATTCTTCTTTAAGCTTAAGCCGTCTTTATCTAAAAAGGTGAAGTTTGGCGTGGTAGGAAGAGGATCTGAGGATGCACTTAGACGCTATGGACACCTTGCAGACTATGTTGGAGAGAGCGGTGATGTGCAGGATGTGGCAGTTGAGTTTGCTGAAAAAGTGCGCGGAGAGACTGTGCTATTCCCTAGAGCACAAGATTCATTGCTCACCATCCCGAAAGCACTATATGCAGATACCAAGGTTGTTGATCTTCCAATCTACGAAACGGTTATCGCCGACGAGACTGATAAAACATTTGCAGATGTCTTGATCTTTACCAGCCCCTCGAATGTTGAGGCATATTTTAAGAATAATTTACTGGATCCGGGACAGAAAGTAATTGCTATCGGCAGTTCAACGGGTAAGAAGCTTGATGAAATGGGTGTTTCTTATATCCTGCCTTTTTCACCTGATGAACTTGGACTTGCTGAAGCTGTGTTTGGATTAGAAATTTAAAAAGAGAGGTCATTAATGTTAAGCCGTCCCAGAAGACTAAGAAAAAATCCCATCATCAGAGAAATGGTGGCAGAGACCAGATTGTCTAAAGATATGTTCATCTACCCGTACTTTATTGTGCCGGGAACCAGTGTGAAACATGCTATAGATGCAATGCCTGGTGTTTATCATTACTCAATAGATACACTCATAAGAGATGTTGAACACGGACTGAAGCTTGGTATCAATAAGATTATGCTTTTTGGTGTGGGCGATGAGAAGAGTGAAGATGCACATTCTGCATATCATGATCATTCTCTAGTGCCTACAGCCGTTCGTGAATTAAAGAAAGTTTTTGGCGAAGCGTTATACGTTGTTACAGACGTTTGTGTTTGTTCATATACTACGCATGGCCACTGTGGAATTATGAAGGACGATTATGTTCAGAATGATGCTACAGTAGAGTTGATTGCCAAGATGGCCTTGACCCATGCTCAAGCCGGTGCTGATATGCTTGCACCATCAGATATGATGGATGGGCGTATTCAGGCAATCCGTAATTTGCTTGATAGTAATGGCTATGTAAATACCGCGATCATGTCGCACGCCACTAAGTTTGCTTCTGCTTACTATGGTCCATTCCGTGAGGCGGCCGACTGTGCTCCGAGCAAGGGTGATCGTAAAGCATATCAAATGGACTTTAGGAATGGCCGTGAAGCCTTGCGTGAAGCGCTTATTGATGAAAGTGAAGGTGCTGATATCCTGATGGTAAAACCAGCATTGGCTTACCTGGATGTTATTGCTGATCTTAAACAGCAATGCGATGTACCGATTGCATGCTACAATGTGTCAGGCGAGTTTGCTATGGTCAAAGCAGCTGCAGAAAAAGGCTGGATTGATGAGCAAAAGGTGGTAATGGAAACCATGTATGCCTTTGCCCGTGCTGGCGCAAGTTCTATTACCACTTACCATATTAAAGATATTGTAGAAAATAACTGGTTATAATGTTAGAATCTTTTAAGAAAATGTTCTCCGGCAATGAAGGAGACCTGCCTGTAAACACTGGAACTAAGCCAGATATTTCCAGAGAAAAATCTGCCGAACTTTATGAGAAAGCAAAAACATATTTTCCGGGGGGTGTAAACTCTCCGGTTCGTGCTTTCAAGTCTGTCTATGGCACGCCATTGTTTATTCAAAAGGGAGATGGTTGCTTTGTCTGGGATGCTGATGGAAACCAGTTCATAGACTTCTGTGCAAGCTGGGGGCCTTTGATCCTTGGTCATAACCATCCCAAAGTGCGTGAGAAAGTTACTGAGGTGATGCAGAACGGAATGAGCTTCGGTGCACCTACCGCACTTGAAAATGAACTGGCAGAACTAATCATTAAGAATAACCGTTTTGTTGAAAAGATTCGTTTCACCAGTTCCGGAACTGAAGCAGTAATGTCGGCAATTCGGCTTGCCCGCGGATACACCGGAAAAGATAAGATTTTAAAGTTTGAAGGTTGCTACCACGGTCATAGCGATTCTTTACTCGTAAAGGCTGGTTCAGGATTGGTAACATTTGGAGAAACATCATCGAAGGGGGTGCCACATTCATTCGCATTGGAAACCATTGTGATTCCATTGAATGATGAGCATGCCGTTACTGAAGCTTTCGAGCAGTTCAAGGACCAGATCGCGGCCGTGATCATCGAAGGTATTCCTGCGAATAATGGTTTACTTATGCAGGAGAAATCCTACGTACAGTTTCTGGAGAAAACCTGCCACGAGCACAAGGCTTTGCTGATCTTTGATGAAGTAATTACTGGTTTCCGCGTGGGGTTTGAAGGTGCAGCAGCATATTACGATGTAAAGCCAGATATTGTAACCTATGGAAAAATTATAGGTGGTGGTTTGCCAGTGGGTATGTACGGTGCCTCGGCAGAAATCATGGGACACATATCTCCTGATGGAGGTGTTTACCAGGCCGGTACTTTATCTGGTAATCCCGTTGCAATGGCGGCTGGTATTGCACAACTTACCGAGCTGATTCGCACAAACTTTTACAAAGAGCTAAATGCAAAAACTGCAGAGTTCGCAGAAAGCATTCAGCGTTTTGCGAATGCAAGAAGTTATAAGTTTAAGGTTTTCTATGTAGGGTCCATCTTCTGGTTTGCCTTCACCGACAAGGAGAAAATTCAGACTGCAGAAGATATTGATGTGGCTAGTATGGAGAAATTCAAGCAGTTTCACCGTGAGCTTCTTAACCGCGGCATCTACATCGGTCCATCAGGCTACGAAGTCGGATTTGTGTCTGCAGCCCATACAAAGATTGAACTTGAGAAGGCTAAACGGGCCATTCTTGATGCCTTGGATATTGTTTTTAGAAATAAGTAATTAAGTGGTACATTCGTCCAGATATTAGGTCATCCGCATTGAAAAAGTCCATCATCATATTTTACTTCATGTTACTGTACGCCCTGGTACAGTTATTCTCCTGGGGCGCGCTGGTAATTAAACTTCAGCCATCCCGTATGGCGATGGTGATGGGAGAGGGTGCGGTGTTTCTATTTCTACTTGGAATTGGAGCATATTTCCTGCATCGTTCCATCCGCAAAGAAGAACGGTTGCATGAGCAACAAACCAACTTCTTACTTTCTGTGACACACGAGTTGAAGTCGCCTTTAGCTGCAATAAAGCTTTCCTTGCAAACCATAGTTAAGCGGGACCTTGACAAGGCGCGGCAAACGATCTTACTGAGTAATTCTTTGAAAGATATAGAACGCTTGGACGACCTTGTTGAGAACATGCTTTTGGCAACCAAGATCGAGAACAGATCTTATTCGTTTCCTAAGGAAGAATTTAATTTGTCTGATCTGGTGGTGAAGATCACCGATCGTTTGCAGATCCATTCTTGTGGCTCAGCGCAGATGATTACGACGAACATCCAACCAGATGTAAAGGTTGTGGGTGACTCATTTGCTTTATCTTCTGTAGTGACTAACCTGATCGAGAATGCAATCAAGTACTCTGGACCTTGTGCAGAGGTGACCGTAAACCTCGGTACTGAAAATGGCAGTCCATTTTTGCGGGTAGCCGATAAAGGCCCCGGGGTACCGGACAATGAAAAGATGCTGATCTTCGACAAGTTCTATCGCGTAGGCGATGAGAGCGTGCGCAAGACCAAGGGAACTGGTCTCGGTTTATTTATAGTTAAAGAAGTTTTGCAAAACCATGACGCTGATATTAGCGTTAAAGATAATGTACCGCAAGGTGCTATTTTTGAAGTAACATTTAGTTAAAGCATATGCCACAGAAATTAAGAATATTATTGGTTGAAGATGAAGACCACTTATTAGATGCAATAAAATTAAACCTGGAACTGGAGGGCTACAAAGTTCATGCAGTAAAGGATGGCAAGACTGCACTAAAGGTTTTCAAAGAAGAGCGCTTCAACCTGATCATCCTGGACGTCATGCTTCCAGAAATGGATGGCTTCCAGGTATGTGAAACCATTAGGCTTGAAAATTCTGAAGTACCAATATTATTCCTGACTGCAAAGAACACCAGTGAAGATCGGGTAATGGGCTTGAAAAAAGGCGCTGACGACTACTTGGTTAAACCTTTCAACCTGGAGGAGTTGATCTTAAGGGTAGGTATTCTTGTAAAAAGAAGCATGAAAGCTGATGATTTGAAGGAATTGAATTCTTATAAGATTGGCGACAAAACTATTTACTTCAACTCTTTCGAGTTAAAACAGGATGATGGGCATATCGTTCCTTTAACAAAGAAGGAAACTATGCTCCTTAAGTTACTTATAGAGCGCAAGAATGAAGCCGTTTCACGCGAGCAAATCCTTGAAACGGTTTGGAACTACGACGTGTATCCAAGTACCCGTACTATCGATAACTTCATTTTAACCTTCCGCAAGTATTTTGAACCTGATCAGAAGAATCCGGTTTATTTCCATTCCATCAGAGGTGTTGGTTATAAATTCACAGACAATCAGAATTAATGTATAACGCTAAAGGCCGGTACTTACTGATGACAATGTTTTTAATTGCCGCAGTAATATGTCTGGTGTATAAACAAGAAGAACTTGCTGCTGTAGGAGCATTGTTCTTCGCTTTTGTGTTGTGGAGTCACTTTAAGCAGAGTTCAGTCTTACTGGCGTCCAAGTATTACCACAAGGGAGATTATGATAATGCCGAAAGAGTATTGGGAGAGGTTCCCAATGCAGACCGGTTAGCTAGGAACAGACGTGGTTATTACGAGTTCATGATGGGGAACATCACCCTGAAAAGAAACCAGTTTGAAGAAGCTGAACGCCACTTTCAAATTGCCAGCCGTTTTCCCCTGGGTGGTAAGAACGACAAGGCTTTTGTAATGATCCATCTGGCAAACCTGGCATTAAGAAAAAAAGATAAGGAACGCCTGCTTGCCTACACGGCTCATGCAAAAACACTGGCGGCTACGCCCAAGGCACAAGACATTATCAGAAAATTAGAAATAGAAGCAAACAACTTACAAACAAATACAGATTAATGAATACGTTATTTTTAGATGCAGCATTTTCAAAACCCACAGCACGCCCACCAGTTTGGATGATGCGTCAGGCGGGAAGGTTTATGCCTCAATATTGGGAAATTAAGAACAAATACTCATTTCTTGAGATGTGCAAAACACCTGAGATCGCTGCGGATGTAACCATGTTACCTGTGGATTTGTTGGGGATTGATGCGGCGATATTATTCTCGGATATCCTGGTAACAGGTGAGGCGATGGGTGGAGATCTCAGCTTTACTCAAGGTGTAGGTCCAAAATTCGCTAATCCTGTTCGTACCGCGAAGGATGTAGACAACTTGAATGTAGATTGTTTAGACAAGCTACAGTATGTTGCCGACGCGATTAAGGTTATTCAGCAACGCTTAAGTGGTAGCATTCCATTGATTGGCTTTGCTGGTGCACCGTTTACTGTTATGAGTTACCTGGTAGAGGGTGGTTCTTCGAAAGATTTTAAAACAACCAAGCTTTTAATTCATAATCACCCTGAAATAGCGCACAGCTTACTTGCTAAAATAGCAAAGGTTACTGTAGATTACCTGAACCTGCAGATTGAAGCCGGTGTAAATGCAGTGCAGATCTTTGATAGCTGGGCACAGGCACTTTCGTGGAATGACTATCAGGAATTTTCACACCGTTATATTCAGGAGATTATTGCTAATTTGAACAGGAAAGATATTCCTGTGATCTCCTTCTGTAAGGGTAGCTCTGTGTTTGCGCCAGTTATGGCGGAGGCAAAGCCGGATGTGGTATCTGTTGATTGGAATGCAGATTTACTGAATATTAAAAAAGCATTGCCTGCAGGAATCGCTGTACAAGGTAACCTTGATCCACACATCCTTTATGCGGATAAACCAGTGATTAAAAAACATATTCATCAGTTATTTGAGCGTATGCGTGGTGAGAATGGGTTTATTTTCAACCTAGGCCACGGCATTATGCCTGACATCCCGTTCGAAAACGTAAAGTATGCAATTGAAATCGTAAAAGAATTCAAATACTAATGTCAGCTTATCTGTCGGTTCAAGCAGTTCACATCATTTTTGTTGTGAGTTGGATGGCAGGCCTGTTTTACAGTGTGCGCCTGTTTATCTATCATACTGAAGCGAATGAACGCCCTGCTGTAGAGCGTGATATCCTTCAGCGTGAGTATGAAAAGATTGAACGACGGCTATGGAATATTATTACAACACCGGCAATGGTACTTACAGTACTTGCCGGTGTTACCATGCTAATCCTGAATCCGGCATTATTGCATGCCTCATGGATGCATGTGAAGCTGGCTTTTGTTGCCGGATTAATCGCTTATCATTTTATTTGCCAGCGTATTATGAACCAGCTTAAGGCTGGTATTTTTAAGCTGAGCTCTTTTAAACTTCGTCTCTGGAATGAAGTTGCCACGATCTTTCTTGTGGCTATTGTCTTTACTGTTGTTCTTAAATCTGCTGTAAACTGGATATATGGCCTTGCCGGTTTGATCATCTTTGCAGTAGTGATTATGTCTGCAGTGAAGTGGTATAAGCGCTATCGCGCAAGACAGTAAGATATTTTTTTATTACGATGCAACCATCGGCTTGCTTTCTTCATCTCTACTATATTAACAGATCATGAAGTTGACGCGAACCTATACAATAACGGAACTTATGGAAGGCTGCAAAGCCGGTAATCGAAAGATGCAGGAGCTGCTATATAAGCAAACTGCCTCAAAGATGCTGGCGGTATGTATGCGTTACGCAAAAGACCGGATGGAAGCAGAGGATGCACTTCAACTTGGATACATCAAGATCTTCCAGAAGATTACGGAATATCGGGCTGAGGGTTCCTTTGAAGGTTGGATGCGCCGTGTGATGGTGAATACAGCCATTGAGAGTTATCGCCGGAACATACGTTCTTTGAACGTGGTGCCCATTGACGATGCTTATGAACAGCCTTCCACGGGATTCGACTTAAATAGACTGGGTATGCAAGACTTAATGAAGTTAATTCAAAATCTTGCAGACGGTTATCGTCTGGTATTTAACATGTATGCCATTGAAGGGTATTCACACAAAGAGATCAGTGAAATGTTAGGTATCTCCGAAGGCGCAAGCAAGTCACAACTCTCAAGGGCAAGGGCAATATTAAAACAGGAGATTATTAAAATGGAGGGCATAAATTATGCAACATATACCGGATAATGAATTTGACCGCTTATTTAAGGATCGTTTAGCGCATGCAGAGGTGCAGCCATCAGCTGAGCTGTGGGATAAAATTGCGCCCCGGATTGCTCCGAAAAAGAAGCGAAGTATAGTACTTTATTGGAGTGCTGCTGCAAGCGTTATGATTGCAATATCCGCGGGATTGTTGTTCCGTCCGCAGGAGAAAATTGCACTACAAGCGCCAGTAGCGGCGGTTGCAGGTAATGCACAATCTGCCGGGAATGGTTCTGAAGTTTCAGAAAGTGTTGCGCTTAATACAGTGCAGGAAAAAAATCGCGAAAGTTCGAGAGTACGAACTGATGTTTATGCAGGTAAGATTGCGTCTGCACCTAAGGAGCAGTCGATAGCGCCTAATGAAAATATTTTGGCAGTCGTGCAACCTGTAGCTAATGCAGATCATCATCTTAATACAGCGCCAATAGAAGAAGCTATTGTAACAACGCCTTTAGAGCATACAGCACCTGATAATGCATTGGCAATTAACAACTCTCCGGTGGATGTGGAACCTGCAATGGCGGAAGCGTTAACAGAGAACGGGACGGTGGAACAACAGACGAGACCTAAGATCAGAAATGCAGGTGATCTGGTGAACTTTGTAGTTGAGAAAATTGATAAACGGGAACAAAAGCTGGTGGAGTTCAGAACAGATGAAGACGAAGGTTCTTCATTAGTTGCCATAAACATCGGACCATTGAAAATAAACCAAAGAAGACACAGATAGACCACAAACAATATGAAACCATTCATCTTTACAGCACTCTTGGTAAGCGGGCTTGCCGGTGTATTTACGCAGAACGTCCAGGCGCAGCAAGACACAACTAAAAAGAAAGACTACAAGTTCAGCGTTCAATTTGGTAGCGAAGATCAGCATAACGGCCGCCGTAGCAGACGAGACACCATTCTTAACGAAGATCAGACTAAAGGACGTTTTCTCGGAGGAATAACCTTCACCCGTATTGATCTTGGACTCTCCAAATTGATTGATAATGAAAGTTTTAGTTTATCACCCACAAATGATTTTCTGGATTATAAACCAGGAAAGACTAGCACCGTTTCTTTCGATGTGCTTCAATTTGGATACCGCTTTAACCAGAATTTCAAGATCTATTTGGCCGGCGGTTTCGACTGGACCTTAATCCGGTTAAAACAAGACATTACCATACAGAATGAGCCTCAGAACCTGGCCTATGTCAAAGAAGATATTCACTTTGAAAAAAACCGTTTCTCTAGTAGCTACATTCACATTCCTTTAAACTTTGAACTACGTACAAAAGAGAATGACAATGGAAAACGCTTCTACTTTGTAGTGGGCCCGGAAGTTGGATTTTTGTTAAATGGAAAGATCAAACAGATTAGTGATGAACGTGGTAAACAAAAAGTGAAAGATGACTATCACTTCCAACCGTTCAGATACGGTGGAACTGTTCGCATAGGATATGGAAGTTTAGGTGTATTCACGAAATACTATGTGAATGATATGTTTGATACTCCTGCACAAAAAGGACTGCGTAACATGTCTTTCGGAATAACCCTCGGACTTAACTAAAGAATCTAACACACACGAATTAACCCCCCATCCTGCAGTGCTACGCTGCGGGATTTTTTATGTTTAAAGCCGTATCTTTGTGCAGTGAATTCTACGATCCTCAGTGTAAACAACATCAGTAAACAATACGAAACCAGCGAGTTTTCGGGCATTAAAGATATTAGCTTTGACATCAATGCGGGTGATATTGTTGCAATTATCGGTGAAAGCGGCAGCGGTAAATCGACCTTGCTTAAGTCTATTTATGGACTGTTGACCTTGGACGAAGGTAAAGTCGTGTTTGATGGCAAACGAGTACTCGGACCGGATGAACAGCTAATACCCGGACATAAAGGGATGAAGATGGTGACACAGGATTTTTCACTGAATATTTACGCTAAAGTCTACGACAATATCGCTTCCATGCTGTCCAATACGGATGTAAAGTCCAAGCATGAGAAAACGGTTGAGATGATGAAGCACCTGCATATCGAGCATCTGCGCGATAAGCGGATTACCGAACTTAGTGGAGGGGAACAGCAACGCGTGGCGATTGCTAAGGCGATGGTTAGCGATACAAAGATGCTGTTGCTTGACGAACCTTTTAGCCAGGTAGATGCATTGTTGAAAAACCAATTACGTGCGGACTTGAAACGGATTGCTTCGGAGACTGGAGTTACTGTACTATTGGTCTCGCATGATCCGGCAGACGGCCTCTTTCTTGCCGACAAACTATTACTCGTTAAAGATGGGACGCTCTTACAGCAGGGGAATCCACGTGAGCTATATGATCACCCAGCACATATTTATACAGCCAAATTGCTCGGGAATGCTAATGTCCTACATGCTTCAGATGCACTCAAACTCGGCATTGATACCGAGGGAAAGATCCTTGTATTCTATCCTGAATGGGTTGAGATTGGAAAGGGCCCTTTAAGCTTTGAAGTCGCGGATCTTTACTATAAAGGCTTTTACGAAGAATTGTTGTTAACTGCTAATGACGTTACCCTTCGTGGGATTCAGCTCAGTAAACCTGATGGTTACAAAAAAAGCGACCTTGTTCAATTGAACATAAGTCGCTTCTTAACTTTATAGTTGCTTGTAACCTTAGGTTACGTCAACTGACGGTATCAAAACAACTTTGACCCTTATTGGCACCGTTGGTATAACGGGGTTCTTTGTAGAAAACTCGGATGTCTGTATATCTACTGCGATTCCACCATTAAAATGTTCATAGGAGTAACTTACCCCGCTGTAGGTATAAGGCAGGGCAATGTATCCATTAACATTCACCGGATGATCAAGGTAGACCAGGATTCCCTCCACATCAACATTGAACTGGTCAATCTCGGGTATATCCAGATCGGTAGTGATGGTGCGGCCATTATTTGTGACTTTCCACTGATTTGGTTGTATCGTAAGTACGATTGTCCGGTTGGAAGTTTCCTGAACGTAAGTGTCCTTTTTGCATGATGCTAAGCCAAGCGTAGCAATACAAAGCAAGAATAGTAATTTGGCTTTCATGTGTGATGTATTTAATAGTAACTAAGCAATTCCTTAGCCATAAACTGTATTACAATTCTCTGATCCAGATATTTCTAAAGCTGAGCGGTTCGCTTTTATCACCGTGCGATTGCAACTTGATTGGCGATGCGCCATGTGCTTTGCGATATCCAGCTTTTCCAATGTACTGAGTTGGTCCTTGCAGTTCAAAGTTGTTTTGTACAAGTACGCCATTGAAGAAAACAGTAACGCGTGCCGGCGTTTTTACCGTGCTGTCTGCATTAAAAGTTGGTGCAGTCCAGATCACGTCATAAGTCTGCCATTCACCTGGTTTCTTTCCTGGGTTAACCAGCGGTGTAGTTTGTTTGTAGATACTTGCTGCCTGACCATTGGTATATGTTTTATTATTGTAAGGATCCAGGATCTGCAACTCATATCCATCATCTCCTTTGCCGATAGAGGCAAGGAACAATCCGCTGTTTCCGCGTGCCTGACCTTCCCCGGTGATGTTCGCTGGAACTTGCCACTCCAGGTGCAACTGGTAGTTGTTGAATGCTTTTTTCGTTTCAATGTTTCCTTCGGTTTTCACAACGGTAAATGTGCCGTTTGAAACTTTCCAATTTGCAGGTTTACTGCGGTCGTTTGTAGATACCCATTGTGAAAGATCCTTTCCATTGAAGAGGACAATTGCGTCAGATGGCGCTTCTGTGTTGGTTTTACCTGGCGTTACTACTGCTGGAACAGGGGTGTAAAATTCGGTGTCCTGAGGTTTGGCTTTTTCCTGGCCAAAAGCGGTTCCCAACGCAGCAATCATCAATGATGTGGTAATAAAGGTAGTTTTGATGTTAGATAGGTTCATAGTTAAATCTTCGATTTGGTTAATGGTCTAAGTTATGATAAAATTCTAAAGTGAATTGTAAAAATATTTACTGTAGGACTGCGGGATGAGCTAAAGGTTTATTATCAATTGATGATTGGCACCAGCTTTATAGCTATATGGTTGTCATTTCTTAAATTGTTTTAATAATTTAGCAATATTAGATTCAAGCTGAGAAAACAACAGTCTGAAAACAAAGAATGACTACATGATAAATCAACTGCCTGGGGACGCTTATAAAGAATTGTTTTATGCCAGCCCATCAGCCCAGCTGATTGTTGGTGTTGATGCGCCTACCTATACCATTCTGGATGTTAATAATGCATATCTTATTGCTACCAATTCCACCAGAGCGGCTTTACTGAATAAGCCTGTGTTTGAGGCATTTCCGGATAATCCGGATGATCTTGCTTCGACCAATGTCGCTTTAAGCAGTTACTCTTTTGAACAAGCTGCACAGCTCAAAAAAACACATACCACCAGTAATTACCGCTACGATATACCAATACCGGGCACAAACAAGTTTGAAGTTCGTTATTGGACCACCACAAATACGCCAGTGCTTAATGCTGCAGGGGAAGTTATGTTTATCCTCCATGCGCCTGTTGATGTAACCGTATTGGTGAAGTTGATGGACCGGGAAAAAGCCAATCTAGATGCTCTGAAGAACCAGCGCAAACAACTTTATGCAACCTTCATGCAGGCCCCTGTTGGTATTGGTATTTTCCGTGGTGAAGCAAATGTTGTAGAAATGATCAATCCGCAGCTCTGTGAATTGTATGGACAGTCACAGAAATCCTTGCTTGGCAAGCCGATATTTGACGTACTTACCCAGGCCCGGGGGCTTGGCTTCGAAGAGCAAATGGCAAATGTACGCTCCTCTGGTAACGCTTTTAAGGGTAAAGAGGTAGCTGTGCCCCTGGTAAGGAACGGGAAAAACGAGGACGTCTACGTGGATTTCGTCTACGAACCCTACCGGGAAGAAGACGGAGCCATCACCGGGGTAATTGTCATCGCCACCGAAATCACAGAACAGGTAAAAGCGAAGCGAAGACTCGAAGAGGCTGAAGAACGTGCCCGAATGGCAATTGATGCGGTAAGCATGGGTACCTTCGACCTTAATCTGATTACCGGAGAGATGGTGACCTCAGCAACGTTCGCAAGGATACATGGATTTAACCATCCGGTTTCCAGGGATGAGTATGTGGCCATTTTCCACAAAAACGATCTTGCAATTAGGGCAAAGGCTATAGAAGATGCCGTCAAAACTGGTGTATTATTGTATGAGGCCCGTATTATATGGAAAGATGGTTCTTATCACTGGGTGCGGGTAGAAGGCAAAGTTCACTTTGAAGCCGGACTTGCAGTGCGAATCGTGGGTGTAACCTTAGACATTACTGAGCAGAAGCAGTCGCGAAGCGAACAGCAGAAACTTCTCGCATTGGTTGCAAACAGCGTAGATATGATGTCCATCTTAAATTTGAATGGAAAGCATTCCTATGTTAACAGTGCAGGTCGTGAATTGCTTGGCTTAGAAAGCGATGAACAGGTATTAAGGACCCATATAAAGGCACTCTATACCCCGGAAGATTATCAGATGATGAAACGTGAGGTGATGCCTGCCGTCATTCGTGATGGACATTGGTCAGGTAAGATGTCTATCCTTAACATTAAAACGAATGAATCTTTCGAAGTATTCAACAATAGCATAAGAATTGACGACCCGGAATCAGGGCTGCCAATCGCGATCGGTGCCGTGGCCAGAGATCTCCGTCCTGAACTCGCTTCTAAACAGGCGTTGGAACGCAGTGAGCAGTTATTACGAAGCATCACTACAGCTGCACCAACCGGTTTGTGGCAGTCAGATCCTCAAGGCAAAATAATATATGTTAATCAAACCTGGATCAGTTGGACCGGAATTCCGCTGGAAAAACAACTTGGCACGGGTTGGCTGGATGCTGTCATTGCTGAGGACAGGCCCGGGTTGGAAGAGAACTTCTCGCGTTCGGTTCAGACCAGAGGTCTATACGAAGCAGAGTTCCGCATCAAACATGCTGACGGAACCGAACACTGGTGTGTTGCTTCTGGCAAGCCGCAATACAACAGCAATAATGAGTTAGAAGGCTACATTGGTGCAGGTGTAGATATTACCGAGCAGAAACTGCTGCAACAACAAAAAGACAACTTCATCGGCATTGCCAGTCATGAACTCAAAACGCCTGTAACCAGCATCAAGGCTTATACACAAGTTCTGGAACGAATGTTCCGCCGCAATGGCGCATTGAAAGAAGCTGGAATGATCAGCAAAATGGACGGACAGCTCAACCGCTTAACCAGTCTTATCGGTGACCTCCTTGACGTAACCAAAATGAATTCCGGCAGGCTTCAATTTAATAATCATGATTTTGAATTCAATGCAGTGGTAGCCGAACTGGTTGAGGACCTTCAGCGTACAACGCAAGATCACCTGTTGGTTGTAACTTACTCTAGTCCTGTGCTTGTTTTTGGCGATGAGGAAAGAATAGGGCAGGTGATCACCAACCTGATCACGAATGCCATTAAGTACTCCCCGAACAGCGGAAAGATTGAGATCAGCATCCAACCCCTGGGCGAGGAGGTTCGTTTCGGCGTACGCGATTATGGCATCGGTATCGCAAAAGAAAACCTAAGCAAGGTTTTTGAGCAGTTCTACCGTGTCTCGGGAGACATGCAACATACGTTCTCCGGATTAGGACTTGGCCTTTATATCTCTTCCGAGATCATAAAAAGAGCCGGAGGTCGGATTTGGGTAGAGAGTGAAGAGGGCAGAGGATCAACGTTTTGCTTTACCCTTCCGGTTAGCAAGAACAAAGCATAAAAAAAAGGGCCATTTGGCCCTTTTTTTTATGCTACTTGATACTGATTGCGAAACCGCCCCCTGGGGCAATTTGCTGTTTTATTTTACTCTTAGAAGTAACTTTTACTTTTCTGATCGTATAGCTTTGTGGGTTTTTATCAAAGCTGGCGTCTTTTCCATCCGCATAAATCGTCGCGGTGAATGTTTTTCCTTTTGGAAGATAATCGAAAGTCACTGTAGCAACACGTGCATGCTCGTCGCTAATACCGCCAATGTACCACTCGGCTTTACCTTTAGCTTTACGCGCGATGGTGATATAATCGCCAGGCTCTGCCTCAAGAATGTAAGTGTCATCCCAATCAACCGCAACATCTTTAATGAACTGGAAAGCATCCAGGAACTTGTTGTAAGTTTCAGGGAAATCTGCCGCCATCTGCAACGGACTGTACATGGTTACATATAACGCAAGCTGTTTTGTTAAAGTCGTATGTACGTAAGACTCATTCTCAGGATTGTATGCACTGATTTTAGTCTGGAATATACCTGGGGTATAATCCATTGGACCACCAATCAGACGTGTAAATGGTAGTATTGTCGTGTGATCTGGATTGTTGCCGCCAAAAGATTCGTATTCTGTACCTCTTGCAGATTCGTTGCCAATTAAATTCGGATACGTCCTGTTTAATCCGGTAGGTCTTACAGCCTCGTGCGCATTAACCATAATCTTGTAGTCTGCAGCTTTCTTAATTGCATATAGATAATGGTTGTTTAACCATTGTCCGTAGTGGTATTCTCCACGCGGAATGATATCACCAACATAGCCGCTCTTTACTGCATTATAACCATTTTCAACCATGAACTTATAAGCCGTATCAAGATGACGTTCATAGTTACGTACCGAACTTGATGTTTCATGGTGCATCATCATCTTTACACCTTTTTCTGCTGCATAGCGATGTAATTCTTTAACATCAAAGTCAGGGTAAGGGGTAACAAAATCAAACACATAGTCCTTAGTTTTTCCAAACCAATCTTCCCAGCCCTCATTCCAGCCTTCAACCAACACTGCATCAAAACCATGCTTTGCAGCGAAATCGATATATTCTTTAACATGTGCCGTATTTGCACCATGTTTTCCATTTGGCTTTACTTTCTTGTAATCGGTTACACCAAACTGAATCTTCTCATCTGTATAGGCCCAGGTGCTTTTGCCGGTGATCATTTCCCACCAAACACCAACATATTTTACAGGCTTGATCCAGGAAACATCCTTATATTTTGTCGGTTCGTTTAAGTTTAGTACTAGCTTTGAAGCAAGGATATCCGCTGCTTTGTCGCTTACGATAACGGTTCTCCAAGGGGTTTGAGTAGGCGCCTGAAGGTAACCTTTATCACCAATTGCGTCCGGTGTAAGATGAGATTCAAACACCATGTTCTTGTCATCAAGATCCAGTGACATCGTCGAGTAGTCTATCAATGCTGCCTCGTGCAGGTTGATATACAAACCGTCGCTGCTTTTCAACATCAATGGCGTTTGAACACCCGTATCTGAGAAGGTTGTTTGAGAAGCATTCGGTGTTACAGCAGACTTCATTAGTCCTCTGATCTCTGAAAGTTTCGAAGTAACGGTGCTATATTCCTGCGTGTCGTAGTCTCCTGGAAGCCAAAAAGCTTTGTGGTCACCGGCCATGGCAAACTGTGTTCTTTCTTCCTTGATAATGAAGTAATTTAAGTTATCCTGTTCCGGAAATTCATAACGAAAGCCAAGTCCATCATCAAAAACGCGGAAGCGGATGCGCATCATGCGGTCTTTTTCCGATTTCTGAGTTAATGTAATCAGTAGCTCATTGTAGTGATTACGAATAGTCTTTTGCTCGCCCCATACGGGATTCCATGACTCGTCGGCCGTATTTTCTTCAGTTTTGGCAATAGTAAAGCCAGTCAGGAATGATGGGACATCTTTAGTCTCAAGCCCCATCTTGCTGGTCTTAATTACATCTTTCTTCTTGTATTTTAGCTGATAAGTCGGTGTACCCGCAGCGTTTAGCTCAAATTTAAGGCTCAGATTTTTATCTGGCGAGCTGATTTCCTGTGCCTGAACCATCCATCCGGAGCTCAGTAACGTAAGGAAAAGTAATAATGATTTACGCATGTATTTATTTCATTTATGTTCTCCAAAGCTAAGGGAAGCGCCCCGGAAAGCGAAATAAAACAACAAACAGGCAATTTATATTACAATACAGCTGTAATTCAGCTACACCAGGTACTCAAACAAAGTCTGGTCTTTATTGAGTTCTATAGTATCAAATTTAAAGGCAGCCATACGCTCTATCAGCAAAGGATAGTCCGAACTATCTTTTAGTTCTATCCCTACCAGTGCAGGCCCACTTTCCTTATTGGTTTTTTTGATGAACTCAAATCTGGTAATATCATCATGAGGACCCAACACATTATTTACGAAGAGCTTCAGTGCACCAGGGCGTTGTGGAAAGCGAACGATGAAGTAGTGCTTAAGTCCCTCATACAGCAGCGATTTCTCTTTGATCTCCTGCATGCGCTCAATGTCATTATTACCACCACTAACGATACAAACGACTTTTTTGTGCTTGATCTGATTAGCCACCTGATCCAGCGCCGCTACAGATAGGGCACCTGCGGGCTCTACTACGATTGCGTCTTCATTGTATAATTTCAATATGGTGGTGCAGATCTTACCTTCAGGAACGAGCAGCATCTCGTCGAGCAGCTCACTGCAGTATTGATAATTTAAGGCGCCCACACGCTTTACAGAAGCACCGTCAACAAAACGATCTACCTGAGCCAGCGTTACCGGTCCACCATTTTCGAGCGCATGTTTCATGGATGGCGCCCCTTCAGGCTCCACGCCAATAAGCTTAACTGCCGGCGCCATATTCCGCAAATAGCTGCTTACGCCCGAGGCTAAACCACCACCACCAATCGGCATGATCACACAATCTACATCTGGAAGTTCTTCAAAAAGTTCAACGCCAACAGTACCCTGGCCTTCAATGATCTTTGCGTTATCGAAAGGGGGAATGAAGGTCATATCGTGCGATTTAGTGTAAATCAAGGCTTCACGCATGCAATCATCAAACGTATCACCCACAAGTATAATTTCAATGTGGTCCCCACCGAACATCTCAGTTTGTTTAACCTTCTGTTTCGGGGTGATTTCAGGCATAAAGATCACACCTTTGATGTTAAGCTTTTTGCAGGAAAATGCAACCCCTTGCGCATGGTTTCCCGCGCTGGCACATACAACCCCGTGCTTGCGTTGCGACTCTTCCAGGGTAGAGATCATGTTGAATGCACCCCTGAGTTTATAGGAGCGCACCAGTTGTAAATCTTCCCTTTTCAAGTAGACCTCTGCCTGGTATTTCAAAGACAACCCCGCGTTATATTCCAGTGGTGTTCGTCTTACCGTACCGGCTATCCTTGCTGCAGCAGCAAGGAAGTCCAGTTCTACGTTTTTAGTCTCGCTCATGATTATAGGAATTTATTTACAGCATCCAGATATGCGTTTGCAGAAGCCTGAACGATATCCGTATTAAAGCCGTAACCCAGGTATGACTTGCCATTATAAGAAACTCTCATATTTACTTTACTCACGTCGTCACTGCCACCGTGCATAGCTTGTATGTTGAATTCTTTGAGCTCAACGACTTTGCCAATGATGCTTTCAATCGCCTTGATGGTCGCATTTACAGGGCCGTTACCTCTTGCAAGGGCTTCATGTTCTGTTCCTTCATACTCAAGTTTTACGGTTGCGGTAGGACTCAGTGGATCGCCGCATAATACCTGTAGCAACTTCAATTTATAGCCATTTTTAACTGCATCTTCTTTACCGTCACTCATTAACAACAGCAAATCATCATCCGTAATATTCTTCTTTTCATCAGCCATTGTAAGAAAAGCCTCATAAACCTGGTCCAGGTTTATACGCTCAATGTCGTAACCCAGGCGCACCAAATGGTGCTTCAACGCATGGCGGCCACTACGTGCTGTTAAGATAATATCCGACTGATCGATACCTACATCTTCTGGATTTATAATTTCATAGTTTTCACGATGCTTTAAAAATCCATCCTGGTGAATGCCTGAACTATGGGCAAAAGCATTTTGTCCAATGATTGCCTTATTAGGTTGCACAGGCATGCGCATCATGCTGCTAACCATGCTGCTGATCTCTGAAAAGTGCTTGCTGTTAATGTTGGTATGCAGGTTAAGGGCATGATGTGTTTTAAGGATCATGGTCACCTCTTCAAGCGCGGTATTTCCTGCACGTTCACCAATACCGTTTATGGTACATTCAACCTGTCTGGCACCGTTTACAATTCCGGCAAGGGTGTTGGCGGTGGCCAGGCCGAGGTCGTTATGACAATGTACAGAGATGATTGCCTGATCGATGTTTTTAACATTTTCCTTCAGGAAACGAATCTTTGCACCGTATTGATCCGGAAGGCAGTAGCCATTGGTATCAGGAATGTTCACTACCGTTGCACCGGCAGCAATAACCGCTTCAACCATGCGTGCAAGGTATTCGTTGTCTGCACGACCGGCATCTTCAGCATAAAATTCAATGTCTTCCACAAAGCCTTTTGCATATTTAACGGCTTCAACAGCACGTTGCAAAATCTCTTCTCTTGTGCTGTTAAATTTGTACTTGATGTGCATGTCGGAAGATCCGATACCGGTGTGTATCCTCGGACGTTTTGCATATTGCAATGATGCCACTGCAGCATCAATATCCTTTTTGTTCGCGCGGGTAAGTGCACATATAACCGGTTCCGTAACCGCCTTTGATAGCTCAACAACACTTTGGAAATCTCCGGGGCTGGAGATCGGAAATCCGGCCTCAATCACATCTACGCCCAGTGCCTCCAGTGCTTTTGCAATTACCACCTTTTCCGACGTCGCCAATTGGCAACCCGGAACCTGTTCACCATCTCTAAGGGTGGTGTCAAAAACGTATACTCTGTTTGGATCGTGTAACATAAACTATGTGATTAAGAAAGTGATTGTTGATCAATGAATTTTAAAATGAGCTTGCCCATATCCTGTGTGCCCAACACCTTGTAAGGGTTTGAACTTGCGTCGGCAATGTCGTTGGTTCTGAACCCCTCTGCCAGCACTTGTTTTATCACATCGATGATCAGCTGCGATTCTGCTTTTAGTCCGAAAGAAATATCAAGCATCAATGCAGCCGAGAGGATGGAAGCAAGTGGATTGGCCAGGTCTTTACCCGCAATATCATGTGCAGAGCCGTGGATCGGTTCAAAGAATCCGGTACCATCACCGATTGAAGCAGAGGCAAGCATACCCATGGAGCCTGCAATTTGTGATGCTTCATCGGTAAGTATATCACCAAAGAGGTTCGCTGTAAGCACCACGTCAAACCGTTTTGGATCCTTGATCAACTGCATCGCTGCATTATCAATAAACATATGTTCAGTTTCTACTTCCGGGTAGTTCTTGCTAATCTGTTGAACCGTTTCGCGCCATAATCTGGAACTTTCCAATACATTGGCTTTATCAACAGAGCATAGACGTTTACTGCGGGTCATTGCAGCTTCAAAAGCCTTGTTAGCGATCCGCTCAATTTCATAGCGTTCATACACCATTAAGTCAGATGCGGTATTACCATCTTCAGAACGTTTCTTTTCGCCAAAATAAACGTCGCCGGTAAGCTCCCGGAAGAAGAGGATATCAGTACCCTTTAGTATGTTGGGTTTAATGCTTGAGGCATCCAGCAGTTCATCAAAAAGCAGGATCGGCCTTAGGTTAGCATATAGTCCAAGTTCTTTCCTTATTTTCAGCAAGCCTTGTTCAGGGCGTACCTTTGCTGAAGGATCATTATCATATTTTGCATGCCCAACAGCACCAAATAGAATGGCGTCGCTCTGTTGTGCTTTTTGTAAAGTCTCTTCAGGTAGTGGGTTTCCAGTTGCTTCAATGGCCACATGGCCCATTAAGGCTTCCTGAAAATTGAACTCATGGCCATACATTTCAGCGATCTTTTTTAAAACTGCTTTGCCCCAGGTTGTTACTTCCGGGCCGATTCCATCTCCTGGTATGACCAATATATTTTTTTTCATGCGGTGTATTCTTTTTCTAAAATGTGTTTATTACTAATGGCGACGCCTTCCTTCAAGATCAACTCGTGCGTTAGAAACTCAGGCAGTGCGTGCTCAAAATGGTTTACATAGATTAAACTCCGACCCGCAGCGCATAAAATGCCTACGAGATCGTTGAACATACTGGTCTGTGCTTCATCAAGCCCCTGGCAAGGTTCATCTAGAATAAGCAGGGGCGGATTTTTGATGATTGCTCTTGCGAGCAGTGCCAGGCGTTGTTTGCCAACCGGTAACTGTACGAGCAAGTCCTCTGCTTCTTTATGTAAGCCGAAAAGTGTAAGTAGTTGGTTTGTTTTTTCTGTTTGTTGTGCGCTCAGTTTCCTGAACAATCCTGCAGTATCAAAAAGACCAGAGGCTACCGCCTGAAATACAGTAGAGCCAGGTTCAAAATACCATTGCAGTTCCGGCGAAATAAAGCCGATCTGCTTTTTTATATCCCAGATACTTTCTCCTGTCCCGCGGCGCTTGCCAAAAAGGTAGATCTCCTGTGCATAAGCCTGTGGATTATCCCCCGTTAAAAGGCTGATCAAGGTTGACTTTCCAGAACCATTATGTCCTTTAAGTAACCACTTTTCCCCGGCCCTAAGCTTCCAGCTTAAGTTGCTCAGGATTTGTTTCTCTCCATACCGTATGGTCACCTGCTTAAGTTCAACAAGTACTTCAGGCGCTGCATCGGGCAGCTCGTTCAGGAATTCAGGCAAGTTGTATTGCCTTGGTGATGCCTTTTCATGATAAAGCGGCTTCCTGTCCTTAAGCAATTTGCCATCCACCAGCGCAGCAAAGTTGTTGATGCAGGTGGGGAGTGCAGCGTCATTACTCACGATGAGTAAAGTCACACCTTCCGCACTTGCCTGGTCAAGTTGCTCGTTCAGCACTGCCCGTGTTTGTACATCCAGCCCGGTATACGGGTTATCCAGGATTAGCAGCTGTGGTTTGTACAGTAATGCTTTTATAAGTTGCAGCTTTTTATGTTCTCCGCTGGAAAGCTGAATTAGTGGAGCATCTTTTCTGCCCCAAAGGTTAAAGGCCCCCAGCAGCGATTTAGCTTGTTCCGTCTCGCGGTGTATGCGCGTCACATATTCGAGAATACTTTCCCAAACGGTAATGGTATTCTCTGCATCAGCGCTGTTGAAGCGCTGCTGAAAGTAAAAGTTGGCGCTTCCTTGTTTATCCTTGAACTGAAACCACTGTGGTACATACAAGGTAGCGGCCGGGCGTTTAGATGCGGCATCATAGTTCACTTTTACGTGCCCGCCCGTATGCCCGATGCCTGCTATGGCTTTTGAGAGTATGGTTTTTCCGCTGCCACTGGCACCGTTAAACAACCATTGCTCGCCTTTGACAATTTGCCAGGAGAGATCAGCCAGCAAGAGCCGGTTCTTGACCCTTAGGTTTAAATTTTCTATCCTGACAAATACTTCCATTAGACAACTACTTTTTGTTGTTCAAATTGCTCGATCGCTACCCGCTGATTTAAGATGAAATCTATATCATCATAGCCATTGATCAGGCAGGATTTTTTATAAGCGTTGATCTCAAAAGTTTCGTATTCCTTAGTCGCTTCAATCGTCACGGTTTGTGCTTCCAGATCAACCGTCACCTGGGCCTGAGGATCAGTTTCTACAGCTAAGAATATGCGCTGTACAAATCCATCTGAAAGCTGGATCGGTAACAGGCCATTATTTAGTGCGTTACCTTTAAAGATATCGGCAAAGAAACTGCTGATCACGACATCAAAGCCATAATCCTGCAACGCCCATGCTGCGTGTTCCCTGCTGCTTCCACAGCCGAAGTTCTTTCCCGCAACCAGGATCTTGCCGCTGTAAATAGGATTGTTAAGCACGAACTCGGCTCTTGGATTTCCTGTACTGTCGTAGCGCCAGTCGCAAAAAAGGTTTTCTCCAAATCCTTCCCTTGTTGTTGCTTTAAGAAACCGCGCTGGTATAATCTGGTCAGTATCCACGTTCTCCACCGGAAGTGGAACTATGGCAGAGCTGAGGGTGGTAAATTTCTTCATCTTAGGCGTAAATGTTTTCAGTTAATAATGAACGAACATCCGTGATGCGGCCGGTAATAGCCGCAGCAGCTGCGGTTAGCGGACTAGCAAGGAATGTTCTGGAGTTAGGACCCTGACGGCCTTCAAAATTCCTGTTAGATGTTGATACGCAATATTTGCCTGCAGGAATTTTATCTTCATTCATGCCCAGGCATGCGCTGCATCCAGGTTCACGTAGTTGGAAACCTGCTGCTTCAAACACTTTGTCTAAACCTTCAGCAATTGCTTGTTGTTCAACTTGCTTAGAGCCTGGAACGATCCAGACCGTCACATTTGGTGCTTTTTGTCGTCCTTTCACAAATTCAGCCACCGCTCTTAAATCCTCCATTCTGGAGTTGGTGCAACTGCCTATGAAGACATAGTCGATTTCCTTTCCAAGCAGTTGGTCGGCATCAGCAATGCCCATATAGTTCAATGCCTTTTCGTATGATGGTCGCTCCGAAAGCTCCTGACTTGCAGTTGTTGGAATTTGATCCGCAATGCCGATGCCCATTCCCGGGTTTGTACCGTAAGTAATCATTGGTTCAATTGCAGCAGCGTCAAAAACCAGCTCTGCATCAAATACAGCATCCGCATCCGTGTAAAGGGTTTTCCAATAGGCAAGTGCTTTATCCCATGCTTCAGCTTTAGGTGCAAACTCCCTACCGTTTACATAGTCGAATGTAATGTCATCAGGTGCAATTAATCCACCTCTGGCACCCATTTCAATGCTCATGTTACAGATTGTCATGCGTGCTTCCATGCTTAAGCTGCGGATGGTCGATCCTGCATATTCAATGAAATAGCCGGTTCCACCTGCGGCGGAAATCTTCGCGATGATATAAAGAATAATGTCTTTTGCAGTTACACCAGTACCAAGTTCACCATCTACAGTGATCCGCATGGTCTTTGGTCTTTGTTGAAGCAGGCATTGCGTAGCTAAAACCTGTTCTACCTGCGAGGTGCCTATACCAAAAGCAATTGCACCAAAGGCACCGTGTGTGGAAGTATGGCTATCACCACAAACAATCGTCGACCCTGGCAAGGTAATACCCAGCTCTGGACCAATAACATGAACAATTCCCTGATAAGGGTGGCCCAGTCCATAAAGTTCAACACCGAATTCTGCACAGTTCTTGGTCAGCATGTCCACTTGAAAGCGTGACAATGTTTCCTGAATTGGTAAATGCTGGTTCAGCGTTGGCACATTATGATCTGCAGTTGCAATGGTTTGTGCAGGTCTGAATACCGGCAAGCCTCTTTTCCGAAGACCGTCAAATGCCTGCGGACTGGTTACCTCATGAATAAAATGTGTATCGATATACAAAATATCAGGAAAGCCCTCGTCGCGTTTAACGACGTGAGCATCCCAGATCTTTTCTACTAAAGTCTTTCCCATAGGGGTATAATAATTTATGCTTCTAATTCTTTTTCTGCAGGCTGGTTCTCAGGGCGTAAGCTGCGAACAGTTTTACCTGCCTGCCATAACTCACTTTCTCTAAGTTCAGCCAACTCCGCGTTTAACTTCTCACGATAATCTGGCTGACTGTTGCTATCAATAGATCTTTGTGATTCTTTTCCGCTGGCTACGCTGTCATATAGTTCTTCGAAAACCGGTTTGGTTGCATCACGGAACTTTTTCCACCAGTCTAATGCACCACGCTGTGCAGTGGTAGAGCAGTTGGCATACATCCAGTCCATGCCGTTTTCAGCTACCAATGGCATTAAGCTTTGTGTAAGCTCTTCCACCGTTTCGTTGAAAGCCTCAGAAGGAGAGTGACCGTTTGCTCGCAACACATCATATTGTGCTGCAAATATGCCCTGAATACAACCCATTAAAGTGCCTCTTTCGCCGGTTAAATCACTGTATACTTCTTTTTTAAAATCTGTCTCAAACAGGTAACCGCTTCCTACAGCAATACCTAATGCAACTACACGCTCATAAGCTTTACCTGTTGCATCCTGGAAGATCGCGTAGCTCGAGTTCAATCCACGACCTTGTAAGAACATTCTGCGCAATGAAGTACCCGAACCTTTTGGTGCTACAAGGAATACATCAACATCAGCAGGAGGGATTATACCGGTCTGCTCATTGAAGGTAATTCCAAAGCCATGTGAGAAATATAGCGCTTTACCTGGTGTAAGGTGCTTTTTAACGGTAGGCCATAATTCAATCTGAGCGGCGTCGCTCAAAAGGTAGCAAATGATGGTTCCGCGTTCCAGCGCTTCTTCGATTTCAAACAGGGTTTCTCCCGGTACGAATCCATCAGCGATCGCTTTATCCCATGTTTTTGATTCTTTACGTTGGCCCACAATAACATTGATGCCATTGTCTTTTTGATTAAGTGCCTGACCAGGTCCCTGAACGCCATAGCCTATGATTGCTACAGTTTCATTTTTCAGGACCTCCTGAGCCCTTTCCAATGGAAATTCATCACGTGTTACTACATTTTCGTCTTTACCGCCGAAATTTAATACTGCCATAATTTTGGTTTTATAAGTTTTGGTTAATCTATGTTTAGTGTTTCTCTAATCGTTTTTTCTTATTCTAAAGCGTAAATACATTGCGTTTAACGTCCGAATGTTCGAGCTCAACAACCTCTTGCCCTGGTTCTTCACGTTCAAATTCACGAAGCTTTTCGTTAAATCCCTGGCTGTTCTTAATGATGGCAACCCTGGCGCTGCGAACAAATTCGATCAAACCATAAGGTTGAAGTACCTCAATAAGCTTGTCAGTCTCCTCACGGTGTCCGGTGGTTTCAAAAACGGTATAATCTTTACGGATCACCACCGCTCTGGCACCATTTTCACGTAGCAAACGCTCCACGTATACTTTTTCAGCAATTACATCTGTTGGCACTTTATAAAGGGCCATTTCCTGCCAGATGATATCGTCATTGGTATTGAAATAAACCTTCAATACTTCTACCTGCTTTTCGATCTGCCTTGCAACTTTGCGGACCGTATCCGGGGTTTCGTTTACGACAATGTTAAAACGGTGGATGTGCTGGATCTCAGAAGGGGAAACATTTAAACTCTCAATGTTAATTTTTCTCCTGGAGAAGATGATGGCGATCCGGTTAAGTAAGCCTACCTGATTTTCGGTATATACCGAGATGGTGTATTCCTGCTTTTTATCTGTGAATTCTGCTTCTTTCATGTTGCGTTTCCTTAATTATTTAAGTCTGATCTCACTTACACTGCAACCCTGAGGTACCATTGGGAATACATTGTTTTCTTTCTCTACCATAACTTCCAGGACATACGATCCTTTGTGTGCTAACATTTGTTGCAGCGCTGGAATAAGGTCCTCACGTTCGGTGACTTTCTTTCCTGCTATATAGTAGGATTCAGCCAGCTTAATGAAATCAGGACTGGTGATGTCTACAAAGGAATATCGTTTTTCATTGAAAAGCTGTTGCCATTGGCGCACCATGCCTAAGAACTGGTTGTTCAAGATCATGATCTTCACGTCTATTCCGGTCTGCATGATGGTCCCAAGCTCCTGTAGTGTCATTTGGAAACCGCCATCACCAATCACTGCTACAACTGTACGTTCAGGGGTGCCGAACTTTGCGCCAATCGCGGCCGGCAGTCCGAAGCCCATTGTACCCAATCCACCGCTGGTAACGTTACTTCTGGTATGGTTCAGTTTGGCATATCTGCAAGCAACCATCTGATGCTGGCCCACATCACTTACAATCACGGCTTCCCCCTTAGTCAATTGGTTCAGCTGGTGAATCACTTCACCCATGGTAAGTTGACCGCTCTCCGGCTCAAGTTCCTTCGAAATGAGCTCATCATGCTCAATTTTGTCAAACACGCGGAATTCTGCCAGCCAGTCCTCATGCTTGCGTGCTTCCACAAGTGCAGTGAGCAGCGGCAGGGTGTCTTTACAGTCGCCCCAAACCGGAACGTCTGCTTTAACATTTTTATCTATTTCTGCCGGATCAATGTCCAGATGAACAACTTTTGCCTGTCTAGCATATTTATCAAGTCTACCAGTCACCCGGTCGTCGAAGCGCATACCAATCGCAATCAGCACATCACAGGAGTTTGTTTGCACATTCGGACCGTAGTTACCGTGCATACCCAGCATACCCACATTTAGCGGGTGATCTGATGGAATCGCACCAGCGCCCAGGATGGTCCAGGCAGCAGGAATACCACTTTTTTCTACAAAAGCCTGAAATTCTTTTTCTGCACTACCCAATAGCACACCTTGTCCGAAAAGAATGAACGGCTTTTTTGCTTGGTTGATCAGTGTTGCCGCTTGTTCGATATACTCGTGACGAATGTTTGGCTTTGGCCTGTAGCTCCTGATGTGATTACAAGGCGTGTAGCCATCATAGGAGATCTTTTGTATCTGTGCATCTTTGGTGATATCTATCAATACGGGTCCAGGGCGTCCGCTTCTAGCGATGTAAAATGCTTTGGCAAGTACCGCAGGGATTTCATTTGCGTCGGTTACCTGGTAGTTCCACTTCGTAACAGGCGTGGTGATGTTTATTACGTCAGTTTCCTGGAAAGCATCGGTGCCAAGCAGGTGACTAAATACCTGTCCGGTGATACACACCAGTGGTGTACTATCAATTTGAGCATCAGCAAGACCAGTGACCAGATTGGTGGCACCCGGACCACTTGTTGCGAATACCACACCAACCTTACCAGATGTTCTGGCGAAGCCTTGTGCGGCGTGTGTTGCACCTTGTTCATGACGCACCAGAACATGTTTAAGTCTGTCTTTGAAGTCGTACAAGGCATCGTAAATAGGCATAATGGCACCGCCAGGGTAGCCAAAGACCACTTCAGTACCTTCAGTAATTAAGCCTTCCAATAGTGCCACAGAGCCGCTAACTGTCTTAAGTTCTTTCGGCGCTGCCGGTCTGATTGTTTCTTCAATTGATAATTCCATTTTCTAAGGTATTATGTGCAGATTAATCGGTATAGGCATCAGTAACGCAGCCCTCACTGGCATTGCTTACCTGTTTCAAATATTTGTATAATACACCGCTCTTTACGGGTGGAGGAAGAGGCTTCCAGTTCGCACGGCGACTTGCGAGTTCTTCCTCGCTGATCAGCACGTCGATGGTGTTGTTCACCGCATCAATGCAGATGATGTCATTATCCTGAACAAGTCCGATGTTTCCACCATCCCATGCTTCCGGGGTAATGTGTCCGACTACAAAGCCATGTGTACCGCCAGAGAAGCGGCCGTCGGTGATCAGGGCTACAGATTTCCCAAGGCCGGCGCCAATGATAGCAGAGGTGGGCTTTAACATTTCCGGCATTCCGGGTGCGCCTTTTGGACCTACTTGCCTGATCACAACTACATCTCCCTGATGTACCCGGCCGCTGTAGATGCCCTGGATCAACTGCTTTTCGCCGTCGAACACCCTGGCAGGACCTTCAAATCGTTCACCTTCTTTACCGCTGATCTTGGCAACAGCACCGAGTTGGGCAAGGTTACCATAAAGCATCTGAAGGTGCCCTGTTTCTTTAATCGGTTTTTCAACTGGAAGGATGACCTTCTGCTGCTCAAAGTCGAGTTCAATCGCATCGGCCACATTTTCAGCTAAAGTCTTTCCAGTTACAGTCAGGCAGTCGCCATGGATCAATCCAACTTTCAACAGGTATTTTAATACTGCGGGGATACCGCCAATAAAATGTACATCTTCCATCAGGTACTGACCGCTTGGCTTTAGATCTGCAAGCACTGGTGTTTTATCACTGATATGCTGGAAGTCTTCAAGTTTCAAAGTGATGCCTACCGATTTCGCCATGGCTATCAAGTGTAATACTGCATTTGTACTTCCGCCTAGAACCATTACTGTTACAATAGCATTGTGAAATGCTTTCGCTGTCATAATATCTGACGGCCGGATATTCCTTTCAAGTAAGACTTTGATGGCTGCTCCAGCCCTTAAACATTCGTCCTTTTTCTCCTGGCTAAGTGCGGGGTAGGAGGAACTGTATGGGAGGCTCATACCTAGTGCTTCTATAGCAGAAGCCATGGTGTTCGCCGTGTACATGCCACCGCAGGCACCGGCGCCCGGACAAGTATGTCTGATGATGCCTTGATAATCTTCTTCAGAAATCTTTCCGGCGATCTTCTCCCCAAGTGCTTCAAATGCGGAAACCATGTTTAGTGATTTTCCTTTGTAGTTTCCAGAGTGGATACTTCCACCATACACCATGATCGACGGACGGTTCAAACGCCCCATAGCCATTATGGAACCGGGCATGTTTTTATCGCAGCCTGGTAACGCAATAACGCCATCATAGTATTGCCCACCGCATATTGTTTCTATAGAATCTGCAATTACATCCCGCGATATTAAGGAATAGCGCATACCGTCTGTTCCGTTAGACATACCGTCACTCACACCAATGGTGTTGAAGGTTAATCCAACCATATCATTTTTCCAAACACCTTCCTTTACCAATTTAGCAAGGTCATTAAGGTGCATGTTACAGGTGTTGCCGTCATAACCCATGCTGGCTATGCCTACCTGTGCCTTCTGCATATCTGCAGTGGTGAGCCCAATTCCATATAACATTGCTTGTGCACCGGCCTGGGTTGGATCTTGCGTGAAAGTTTTACTGTATCTATTTAGTTCTGTGGTCTCTGACATGTTTAGGTTCGGTATGATCTATATAAAAACTTCGTAATTTTGTTTCTCTAAAACCAGGGATTTGTAGGTGCGCTGTAAGGTAGCGCCGAGGCTGTCTGACCACTTGAGCGGAAATACAGTTTCATCAATTGATTTCATGCCGATCACTTCTGCTGCAGTGCCGCAAAGAAATGCGCTGTCAGCCTGCTTCAAATCCTTAGTGGTAATTTGCTTTTCGATACATTCAATGTCTAAGCTTTTGCAAAGTTGAATAATCGTTTCACGTGTTATTCCCGGCAAAATATGGCCGAGGGATGGGGTGTAAAGTTTACCCGACTTCTCTATAAATATGTTTGCTCCCGGGGCTTCAGCAATAAACTCATTTTGATCTAGAAGCACGGCTTCATCATAGCCACGACCCTTAGCCTCTGTTGTGGCAAGTATAGAATTTACATAATGACCGCTAACCTTTGCTTCCATTGGGGTTGACTTCGGATTTGGGCGCTGGTAAGAAGATACGCAAACCCGAACCTGTTTGTTCCCAAGGTAGGCACCCCAGTCCCAGGCACAGATCATGATGTTTACGCCCGAAGGTTCTGCAAGCGTCATGTTAGGATCGCAATACACTAAAGGACGGATGTACGCGTCCTTTAGGTTATTCAACTCCAGCAGCTTGTAGGTTTGTCGAACCAGGTCTTCAATATCCCATTCAAATGGAATGTGTACCAATTCACATGAACGCTTAAGGCGTTCATAGTGGCGTTTGGCTTTGAAGATCCGTGTACCATTGTGGGTGTTGTAAGCACGAATCCCCTCAAACACGGCATAGCCATAGTGTAGAGATTGACTATATAAGTCGGTGCTGGCATCCTGGGCTGGTACGAACGCGCCGTTAAGGTAAAGCTGGGTAGATGAATTATAGTATTGCATGGTTCAGGTTGGGATTTTCAAAATAGCTGGTTATTAAAAAAGCGCCTCTTTGCTGGGGCGCTTGTAAGTATATCTTTCAAATTCTTGTTTACAGCGCCCTCTTCCCCTGAATAATCAGCAGAATAATATTGTTAATCAGGATGTTGACGTTTTGAAGAATCTGTAAGTTCATGTCCTTTGGATTTACTCTTGTTTCTTGAAATACAATTTAGTTTTTGCATTAGCTATAGGCAATAGCTGAATGAAAAAAGTTGAAAAAAAAATATAACACCTGATACTTGAGGTAATTCAGAATAAAATTTGCTCCAATGGTAGATCTAAGTACAAATCACTATCATGGATATACCAAAACTGTTTTCGGTCTTCGGTATACATATTATGCAAGCATTGTAAAATTTTGAGAATTCTGCGTGAAATGCAGAAAACCATGCGGGGAGTTGTCAAAATGTCGTCGAAATTCCAGGTAATAGTACCTGTTCATTTAAGAGCTCAGATAGCGGCGAGGTCTGGACTACAGGCAAAAAAAAGCCTCCCGGGTTAGGGGAGGCTTTCAACGTAAGCGTTAATGCTTATTAGGCTACGCCTTCAGCAAGAACAACGATTTTATTTTTCAAAACTTCTACAACGCCACCTTTAATGTTAAGGATCTGTTCGTCAGTTTTATTTCTAATGATAACCGGTCCATCTTCTAAAGTTGAGATGATAGGGGCATGGTCTTTCAGAATCTGGAAAGAACCCATAGTTCCCGGTACAGTAACCGCAGTTACTTCTCCTTCAAAAACTTTTTTATCTGGGGTTAATATTTCTAATGTCATAACTATGCGTTCGCTTCAGCTAGTATTTTCTTACCTTTTTCGATGGCATCATCAATATTACCAACTAAGTTAAATGCTGCTTCCGGATACTCATCAACTTCACCATCCATGATCATGTTAAATGCTTTGATGGTGTCTTTGATGTCTACCAATACACCTTTTAAGCCGGTGAATTGTTCAGCTACGTGGAAAGGTTGAGAAAGGAAACGTTGAACACGACGTGCGCGGTGAACGATAAGTTTATCCTCTTCAGAAAGCTCGTCCATACCTAAGATGGCAATGATATCCTGAAGCTCTTTATAACGTTGAAGAATTTCTTTTACACGTTGTGCGGTATTATAGTGCTCATCACCAAGTACTGCAGGTGAAAGAATCCTTGAAGTTGAATCCAATGGATCCACAGCAGGATAAATACCAAGCTCAGAGATTTTACGTGAAAGTACCGTAGTTGCATCCAAGTGGGCAAAGGTTGTCGCAGGAGCAGGGTCAGTTAAATCATCCGCAGGAACATAAACAGCCTGTACGGAAGTAATAGATCCGCGTTTAGTTGAAGTAATACGCTCTTGCATTAAACCCATCTCTGTAGCAAGAGTTGGTTGGTAACCTACCGCTGAAGGCATACGCCCTAATAGTGCAGATACCTCAGAACCAGCTTGTGTAAAACGGAAGATGTTATCAACGAAGAAAAGGATGTCTTTTCCAGCACCTTCGCCATCGCCATCACGGAAGTACTCCGCAACGGTAAGTCCAGACAGGGCCACACGTGCACGTGCACCAGGAGGCTCGTTCATCTGACCGAAAACCAGGGTTGCTTTTGATTCTTTTAATTTCTCAACGTCAACTTTGCTTAAATCCCATCCGCCTTTTTCCATGGAGTGAAGGAACTCATCACCATAATTGATTACACCAGACTCGATAAACTCCCGCAAAAGGTCATTACCTTCACGTGTACGCTCACCTACACCAGCAAATACAGATAAGCCTGCGTAGGCTTTTGCAATGTTGTTTACCAATTCCATAATAAGAACGGTTTTACCAACACCAGCACCACCGAACAATCCGATTTTACCACCTTTAGCATAAGGCTCTAACAAGTCGATAACTTTAATACCGGTGAAAAGAACTTCAGACTCAGTAGAAAGTTCATCGAAACGTGGAGGCGCACTGTGGATCGGCTTACCAGCTGTTTTATCAATTTTGTTGATACCGTCGATAGCTTCACCAACAACATTGAATAAACGACCTTTAATTTGATCACCAACAGGCATCTTAATAGGCGCACCAGTATCTAATGCTTTCATTCCACGAACTAAACCATCAGTAGAGTCCATCGCAATTGCACGAACGCGATCTTCACCTAAGTGTTGTTGAACTTCCAAAATGATCGTCTGTCCGTTTTCTTTTTCAATCTCTAATGCAGAGAAAATCTGAGGTAAATGAGCATCGTCAGCAAAACTCACGTCAACTACCGGTCCTATAATCTGCGCTATTTTTCCAATGTTAGGCATATATTGTTTTGGGTAAATTTATAAATATCAAATTGTTAAAGTCCGGATTTATGGTCCTCAATTCAGTCCGCAAAGTTAAGTTTTTTCTCTTAAAAATGTATATATAAATAAAATGATTTTCCACAAGATTTAAGTAATAAATTCGCTTGTATGAAAACCGTATTAGTGACCGGGAGTAACGGACTGCTGGGACAGAAAATTACAGAAAATATCTTGTTAAACAAGCAGTACAATTTGATTGCAACCTCAAAAGGCTCAAATCGTTATCCAATTCAGGCGGGGTATGTGTATGCGGAAATGGATATTCTTGATGCTGGTCAGGTGCGTAATGTTGTGGCAAAATATAAGCCTGACGCGATCATCCATACGGCGGCAATGACGAACGTCGACACCTGTCAAGTGGAAAAAAAACTTGCGCAGGCACTGAATGTTGAAGCTGTAAAGATCTTAGTCGCGGTTTGCGAAACCATGAACATACAGCTGGTACATCTTTCAACAGATTTTGTATTCGATGGAGAAGCTGGTCCTTATGAGGAGTCTGCCAATCCAAATCCTTTAAGCTTTTATGGCGAAACTAAGGCTGCTGCAGAGGCGCTTGTTTCAAAATCGCACTGCCGATGGTCCATCTTACGTACCATCCTCGTTTATGGAATCGTTAAAGACATGAGCCGGAGCAACATTGTGCTTTGGGCAAAGCATGCTTTGGAGAAGGGGACTGCGCTGAATGTGGTGAACGATCAATGGCGAATGCCTACACTTGCTGAAGATCTTGCCTGGGCTTGTCTTGCAGCTGTGCAGCATGAGGTAACCGGAATTTATCATATCTCCGGCAAAGACATGATGAGTGTTGCAGAACTTGTGGCACGGGTTGCTGACTATTATAACCTAGATAAAACATTGATACATGAAGTTAGTTCTTCAACCTTAAACCAGTCGGCCGCGCGACCAAAACGCACAGGCTTTATCCTGGACAAGGCTTTCCGTGATCTTCAGTACAACCCGCATTCCTTCGAAGAGGGAATTGGTATTCTACATAAACAGATGCAGCAATTAACAAGCAACTAATCATTAGTATTTACATATACAATTAACCTACACAAATTATGGCTTTACAAATCGGCGATCAGGCCCCAGATTTCAAACTATTCAATTCAGAACTACAGGAAGTAACCTTGAAAGATTTTGCAGGGCGTAAACTCATCATTCAGTTTTTTCCTATGGCCTTCACGGGTACCTGCACCACGCAGCTTTGTACCATGCGTGATAGCTTTGGCTTCTACGAAGGTATCAATGCAGCAGCTGTCGGCATTTCAGTGGATTCACCATTTACCCTCGCTAAGTTTAAGGAAGACCAATCTTATCAGTTCCCTTTGCTGTCAGATTTCAATAAGGAAGTGTCAAAAGCATACGGTGCTTTTTATGAAGAATTCGTGTTTAACTTGAAGGGTGTTTCTAAAAGAGCCGCATTTGTAGTTGATGAAACAGGAAAAATCATCTATGCAGAAGTGCTGGAAAGTGCAGGAGACCTGCCTGATTTTGAAGCAATTAACCGTGTTTTGAACGTATAGGGCGCGATTACTGCAAAAAAGAATTAGAAATTATTTCAAAAAAAATTGGGAATTAACAATTGTAATGCTACTTTTGCAGTCCAATCACAACGGAAATGCATTCGTAGCTTAATTGGATAGAGCACCTGACTACGGATCAGGAGGTTAGGGGTTCGACTCCCTTCGAGTGCACATAAAACCAATAAAAAGGCCTGTAAATCAACGATTTGCATGCCTTTTCTTTTTTACTATGTACAGTATACCCGCCGCTGCGAAGTACCAAGTAACGCTTTACCATGAATAGGAGAATAAGGTGCTTCCTATCGATGGAAATACAGCTCAAACAGCTTGGATAAGTATGGCGTTCCACCGCTTGCCGGAACATTCGATCTTTTACTATCTGGATTTAAGTACAAACTGGCTAAGTAAGCGCTATCGCTAACAAAAGATTCTCATAAATGAGGGGCTTTTTTGTTGCTGCTCTTTCAAGGGGTGCTGATCAGGATCTTAAAAGCGGATGAGTGTTATGCTCTCTTACCACATGTATTTTCTCAATGGTTTTGACGTCACGAGTAAAAATGAAGTTATGGGGGGCAGAATGATTCCCGGGATTATCAAATTTATCATGAGCGTTAAAGGTTTCCTAAAAATAGAAAAGAAACCTTCTGTCGCAAAACATTCTTATAAAGATGCAAGCTATTCCGCTTCGCGTCATGCTAAACCTAAATATGAGGTTCAAACAAACCTAATTGATTTACGTTGTGCTATTTACTTTCCTTCTACATCCCACCTAGTCTCGAAATCTTATAATATGGACCAAAATGCATTTCCATCATTTCACTACCTTAAGATTCTTGAAAACGCTCCGAACAGTTACTTAATCTTAGATTCAGACCTTCATATCTTAACGGCTACAGATCTTTTTCTAGAAGCAACAAAGACCAGTCGTGAATATATTCGAGGCAAACATATTTTCGAAGCCTTTCCAGACAATGCCGATCTTCCAGGTGTAAATGGGGTTAATAAAATTAATGCCTCCATTCAACAAGTGATAAGTACCAAAAAGCGTCATAAAATGGAGGTTCAACGATACGATGTTCCAGATATTGACAATCCGGGGAAATTCATAACCCGATACTGGGAGCCGGAGCACAGTCCTGTGTTGGACGAGTTCGGTGATATACAATACATCATCCAACATGCGCAGGATATCACTGACAAAGTAAAAAGACTTGAAGAACTAGCTAAAAGCAGACATCTAGAACTTACTTCTCTGAATAAGATAGAACAATTAAATTTTGAGTTAGATATACTGAGAATATCTGACCTGAATCGCGATCGTAATGAAAAGCAGTTCCGGCAAATCGCGGACTTGGTGCCATCTATGATTTCACACGGGATACCAACTGGGGAAGCTATTTACTTTAATAAGCAATGGGTAGAATACACAGGAATGAGCTTTGAAAATCTTCGAGACATTGGTTATTATTCAGTCATACATGCCGATGATTTAAGCAGTTTCATAAAAGGGTTGGAACAAGCGGTATCCTCCGGTATTCGGTATGAATCTGAAATAAGGGTGAAGAATAAAGAGGGAGAATATAGGTGGCACTTGGCTATCATGTCACCTATGTTGAGCGATGATGGTGAGATAGCAAGATGGGTGGGATCTACAACCGATATTCAGCGGCTCAAGGAAGAGGAGCAACGCAAAAATGATTTTATATCTATGGTAAGTCACGAGCTGAAAACACCGCTTACTTCTATGAAAAGCTATCTCCATCTAGCTCAATTGAAGATTGAGAGTGAAGCGAAGGAATTAGGTATCAATATGTTGAAAAAGGCGCGTTATCAAATAGACAAAATGTCTAGCCTCATTAATGGATTTTTAAATGTTTCGCATTTAGAATCTAGTCAAATACAAATTGATCATAAGAAATTCGATTTGGCGGACTTAGTTCGAGAGTCAGAAGAGGATACCCGGGCTAATATAAGGAGCCACAACATCATATTCGCTCCAGTTGAACCTACAATTGTTAATGCAGATCGAGATAAGTTAGGCCAGGTCGTAACAAACCTAATTAGCAACGCGGTAAAGTATTCACCTGTCGGCAGTACCATCAACGTTGCATGTGTTACCACTAACGGAAAAGCGGTGTTTAGTGTCAGGGATCAAGGTTTAGGAATACGACCAGGTGATTTACCTAAAATATTTAATCGGTTTTATCGAGTAAGCGAGCCTGCTCATCAGAACATTCCTGGCTTCGGAATAGGTTTATACCTGTGTCATGAAATAATTAGAAGACATCAGGGGAAAATATGGGTCGAAAGTGAAGTCGGCATCGGGAGCGCATTTTACTTCACCCTTCCCGTTTTGACATAGATGCATTTAAAAATTAAATTTAAATTGCGTGACAACAGCCATCATAAAAGTATTCGAAGTTAACTAAAGCTGCTTATTCCGCTGAATTCCCAGTTTGTGTCTCCGCTGCAACATACTTTCTTAAGGTTTCCAGGTTCTGGATGGCGCTACCCATAGTATTGTTAAAATATACATACACGGTCTTGCCATCTTCAAGCCATTCCCTAACGTAAAAGGCGTACTCGTACAAGAACTGATCTTCATAACTGCCTCGATAATTACCACCTAGACCATGAAACCTTACATATATGAAATCGCTGTCGGATTCAAGCAGCGAGGTGCCTTCTGTAAGTTTATCATGCAATACCAAGCCCATGTCCAAGGCGTCAAGCATATCGTAGGTGTCAGTTTGATACCAGCTTTGATGACGAAACTCTACGGCGACTTTCCAGTCTCGCGGTGCATCAGCGGCTCTAATTTGTATCAGCAGCTGCTCAAGCTCACGCAGGTGTACCGGTTTGATGCTGCCTGGGAACTGTACCAGAAGACTTCCTTTCTTGTCACCTGCAGCAGCGATTCTCTCAAAGAAAAGCGGAATATGATCTGCCTGAAATTCCAGTCCTTTACCATGTGTAATCATCTTCCACAGCTTGAAGGTAAACTTAAAATCTTCAGGCGTATCGGCAGCCCATTTGGCCACAGTTGTGGCCATGGGAACTTTGTAGAACGAACTATTGATTTCAATGCTGTTAAATAATGAGCCGTAGTAACAAAGCCGGCTTTTGGATTTAAAAGCTTCAGGGTAGAATTCCTTATTAGGTACGGGAAGCAGCAGGCCGCTTGTACCCGTGTAAAAGTTTGACATGTCCATCTTCGGCCATTAACATCAGGCTTGTGGAAATAGTTTGCATCGGGAAATCACCATCAAGTATGTTTTTCCTTTATAATCAGCTTGTCAACCGTCAGTGTTCCAATCTTAAGATCTTTAATAACCGCACGCCTGATTGCTAATCTTCCAATGGCTATTGCACCTATTGCAATTGCACCAAAATGCAAATGCCACAATAGCCATTGCGCCAATCGCGCTTGCACCTATAGAAGATGCTCCGGTAGCCACTGCACCCTCTGCCTTGGCTCCAATTACCTTACCTAATGAACTGCTTAAAATCTTCATGAAAATTGTTTTTCTTCCTAAAAAGCAAAAATAAAACCAAATAGAATTTCTGGTGCCGATCCTGAGTTAGCGATCAAAGTAAGACACCAACAAAAGTGAAGCAAGATAAATAACTATGACCTGATCCATACCTGAAACACAGCTTAGACACCGATTACGTGGGCGAGGTGTGGGCGAGGTGTGGGTCAGGTCTGGGTCAGGTGTGTCTAAGTTCCCTTGCTGGTTTTTGTCTGTTTTGTTCTATTATAACTTGTGACTACTAAGCTTAAGTTCAAAGCATTATATTGCATTAACTAACCAAATATCCAGTCATCCGCCTATGCGTAATCTTAAATCCATCGTTTTGGCCATCTGCTGTTCCCTTTGCACACTAGCAATCAACAGTAAAGCACAGGCACAGCTGAAAGCCGAAGACCAAAAGCAGCAACCGCAATATGAAACGGTACTGGACTCGAAAAGCTTTGAGGATGTAAACACCTTCAATACCTACTGGAACTATTTCTATCCATGGGGTACCGATCATAATGGATCGGCAAGAATGTATAGAGAACAGATTAGCTTGAAAAACGGGCTACTTCAGCTTAGGGCCTCGTTAATTAAGAAAGATGAAGGAAAAAGCAAGGCAGACCCTTTTTTACCTATTCGCTTCCATTCTGGTGCCGTGCATGCGAAACACCAGATCAATATCAGCCGTGAATATCCTGAGTATGTTGTTAGCGGGGAGTTCAGGGCGCCCATTAAGCCGGGTACCTGGCCTGCTTTCTGGCTGACCGCCGTTAATGGCTGGCCACCGGAAACCGACATCTTAGAGTTTAAAGGGGATGCGGTAAACTGGCAAAACACCTTCATCACGCCTCAGGAGGTTACAACCATTAAGACGACATTGCCTGACGCAATGAAAAAATGGCATACTTACACTGCGGTTTTAAAGCGTATTGATGACGTACATACCAGCATAACTTATTACCTGGATGGCGTAAAAAAAGGTACACACCAGACGAATTTTACAGATAAACCCTTATGGCTCATTATTAACCTGCAAATGGAAGGTTCATCCGGGCCTAAAGCACCAGAAGCTGAATCAACCCTGTACTTAGCCAGGAATGTATCCGTTAAAAGGTTGAAAGCCCGACCCGCAGTTCTTAGCCTGCAAATTGATTCAGCCTTAAAACGTGCTGTGGTACAATATAAATATCTGGGCAGCCGTGCACCTGCAAATCGCTTTCCTAAAACCTATCACGCAGAAACGGACGAGCTTGAAACCAGCAATTCTGGATGGTGGTGTAGTGGTTTTTATCCCGGTACGCTGCTCTTGCTTCATCAGGCAAGTGCCGATCCTGCGCTCAAAAAGCAAGCAGAATTGGCAATGAAAGGTCTTGAAAAGGAGCAGTTTAATAAAACCACACATGATCTTGGCTTTATGATGTTCTGCAGCTTTGGGAATGCCAACCGAATTGCAGCACAGCCGGCATATGATTCCATCTTGATGAACAGTGCACGATCACTTGCAAGCCGATATAATGCTAAGGCAAAAAGTATACAATCATGGGATAGTGCACCCTGGAATAATGCAGCTGCAGATGAGCTACCGGTTATCATAGACAACATGATGAATCTGGAACTGCTATTCTGGGCTACTAAACATAGTAGGGACAGTAGTTTTTACAAGATTGCAATTGAACACGCCAATACAGCCATGAAAAATCATTATCGGAAGGACTTCAGCTCTTTTCATGAAGTTGTCTATAAGAGAAAGACCGGCGCTCTGGTTAAGCAGATCACCAATCAAGGTGCTGCCGATGGATCGGCATGGTCCAGGGGACAGGCATGGGGCCTTTACGGATTTGTAGTAATGTACCGGGAAACCAAAGATCCTAAGTATCTGGAGCAAGCGCAACATATTGCCGACTTTCTTCTTAATCACCCAAACCTGCCAAAGGATAAGATACCATATTGGGATTTTGATGCAGCAGAGATCCCAGATGCATTACATGATTCTTCCGCCGGATCCATCATTGCTTCGGCATTACTGGAACTTGCGCAATATGCTATGCAGGATAAAAGCGTAAGGTATCGCGAAGATGCAGCGATCATGCTTAGCAACCTATTGTCACCAGCATATTTAGCGGCTGAAAAGACAAATGGGGGCTTTCTGTTGAAACATGGTGTAGGTAATATGCCGAAGAAAACAGAGGTGGATACGCCGCTCAGCTATGGTGATTACTACCTGGTAGAGGCGATATTACGATTCCGTTCAAACAATAAAAGTTCAGAAATATGATCTTAACCGGAAGCATAGGACGGAGGTTATTGATGCGGATTGTACTGTTATTGTTCTGCTGCAGTTTTCTTGCATGTAAGAGCAGACAGTTGTCAAAAATGGTGCTGGTTACAAATACATTTGATTTTTCCAGAAAAGAGGTGTTGGCTTTGAAAGTTGAACAACTCAAGTCATTGTTGAAACACCAGCCTGAGCAGGCAATCAGGTTGCGGAATGCGGAGACAGGAGCATACTTAGTGACACAATGGCTCGACAATGATCTGGATGGAAGATCAGATGAGCTCCTGTTTCAGGCAGAGGTTGGTCCGAATGGAACAACAAGGTATATTCTGCTGGTAGACAGCACGGTTAAACCTGCGGCTTCAGGCACTATGGCTTATTCCCGGTTTGTTCCGGAGCGCACGGACGATTATGCATGGGAAAATGATAAAGTGGCCTTCCGTGTGTATGGACCGGATGCGCAGCAGCGTGTGGAACAGCATCGGGAGAATGGAACGCTCTCCAGCGGGGTAGACCTTTGGTTGAAGCGAACAGATCTGCCGGTTATTAACAAATGGTATAAAGGTTACCTCACAGACCCATCCTTCTATCACACGGATCGCGGCGAAGGGTACGATCCTTACCATGTTGGTGCCAGTAGAGGTGTAGGGGGCTCGGGTATCTGGGCGGCCGACAGTCTTTATGTTTCCAAAAACTTTGTGCGGTATAAGACAATTGCGACAGGCCCACTGCGTACCATCTTTGAGCTAAGCTATGCACCCTGGAGCAAGTATGAGGTCCGTGAAATTAAACGGATCTCGCTTGATCTTGGTAGTAACTTCTCGAAGTTTGATATCCGCCTCGAGGGCGATCGGACCATCCCTAACTATACCGTTGGCATCAGTCTGCACAAGAATGAAGGGGAGGCAAGGCTGGAAAAGACCGCGGGGTATTTCAGGCATCATGAACAAATCGATGGCGTATTCCTCGGTGAAGGTATCGTTCTTGACCCTAATTTGATCGATACTGCCTTTTTAAATCGATCAAAGTTTCCCGATCAAAGTAACCTGCTTATTTCGATCAGACCCTCCGCGGTGATCAGTTACTACGCTGGATTCGCATGGGCAAAGAGCGGTCAGGTTAACTCTGCCGCGGACTGGGACCGCATCCTTCAGCAGCAGGCACAACGTATAGCAGCACCCTTGACTATTAGCTTAAAATAATGCAAAACTTAATTCATTACATATGACTAAAGCAGAATTCCGATATGCACACCATCCCGCAGATGTTAGAAATTACACGACTGAAGAACTGCGGGCGCATTTTCTGATCCCAACCTTGTTTGAAGCAGAAACCGTTCATCTGGTGTATAGCATGTACGACCGGCTGATTGTAGGCGGCGCAATGCCCGAGCGTAAACCACTTCATCTGGAAGCCATAGCGCAGCTGAAATCAAGCTACTTTTTAGAAAGAAGGGAACTTGGTATCATCAACGTTGGTGGGCCAGGTGTGGTGCATGTAGATGGAACAACCTATGCGCTGAATTATAAAGAAGCTTTATATGTGGGTAAAGGGAGTAAAGAAGTGGTTTTTGAACGTTCAGGTGATGAACAACCATACTTTTACATCAACTCGGCGCCTGCACACCACAGCTATCCAATAAAGAAAGTAGGCGCGGGAGAAGCTGAAGTTATTGAATTAGGTGAACAGCGGTATGCTAACCGGCGAACGTTGAACAAACTTATTGTGAACAGCATTGTACCAACCTGTCAGCTACAAATGGGCTTAACGGAGCTGCATCCGGGCAATGTTTGGAACACCATGCCTGCGCATACGCATACACGCAGGATGGAGGCCTATTTCTATTTTAATCTTGAAGCTGGACAAACCATCAGTCACTTTATGGGCGAACCTACGGAGACCAGGCATATCTTCATTCAGAACCGGCAGGCTGTACTATCTCCGGAATGGTCTGTACACTCCGGGGCTGGTACCAGTAGTTATTCCTTTATCTGGGGCATGGCCGGAGAGAACCTGGATTATGGCGATATGGATGGTGTAAGTCCGCAGGAACTACGCTGACTCAGCACCACCAGTTAAAAACTGCTGGATCATGTCGTCCAGAATACCTTTTCCAAGTCCTACACGGTTGGCATACTCCAGGCAAAGTGCGTATTCTTTATCATGGATATTTCCATCCTGGGTCATCATTTGTACAAGCGTCTGTAGTTCCAGCGTTTTCTGCAGGCCATCTTCTGGAATCACAAAGCTCAGTACATTCAGGTTATCTGCCATAGGCATAACCTCATCGGCAGAAAGACCCAATTTGTTTCCAATATAAAGCAGTAAGTCGCTTTCATCCTGCTCCAGAACCCTGTCTGCTGCCGCTACTAGTACCAGATTCTGGTAAAAAGCCAGCTTCTTTTGTGGTGTGTTTAGCACCTCCTGTAATGATCGTATATTTTGCATAGGAATAATCGTTTGATTCAAGGCTGCGTATCAAAATCCCTACCATAAAACAGATTTGTTTTTTTGGTTACGCGCCTTTCGCCGCGTATCGGAATAGGTTTTAACAGCCTTACCGCTGAAGATGAAAGATGGTTGTGTAAAAGTTACACTTAGTGCCGTCAGGGGAGGATAGTGCCTCACCTGTAGCCTAAGTGCTTGTTGCTGAGTGGAAAGGCTTTAAATTGTAAATCTTGTAATTTCATCCGGCATGAGGTGCCGGTTTCAAAAAAATCATGTTAATAAATTTTTAATTATATATTTGCAAGCACTGCTGGATTGTGTAATAATTTGCTTTTTTAGGGCATTTAGGCTTTCCATCACGTAATGTTGAACAAGCCTGGCTAGAATGGCCCACAGGCAATTAAATTTAAAAGACAAACCGAATGCTAAATTTTGTTCTCTTTGGCCCGCCGGGTGCAGGTAAAGGCACCCAATCAGAAAAATTGATTGAAAAATATCAATTGGTTCACATCTCAACAGGTGATCTTTTCAGATCTCATATCAAAAATCAGACTGCTTTAGGACAAAAGGTAAGTGCATTGATCGCAGAAGGTCAATTGGTACCAGACGGCATCACCATTGATATGCTGGAAGAAGAAGTGAACAAGAATCCGGAAGCTAAAGGTTTTATATTTGACGGTTTTCCTCGAACCATTCCCCAGGCAGTGGCATTAGATGAGTTCTTAGAGAAAAAAGGAACATCTATTTCAGGCGTTATTGCTTTGGATGTAGACCAGGAAGAACTTAAGAAAAGGGTTGCCCAACGCCAGAAAGAATCAGGCAGGGTAGATGACCAGGCTGACAAGATTCAGAAGCGTATCGAAGAATATTTTACAAAGATCATCCATGTGTTACCCTACTATGATGAGCAGGGAAAACTCACAAAAATTAACGGTATCGGGAGCATTGAAGGCATCTTCGATGAACTATGTGCCGTGGTTGATCAATACTAATACATAAAATACAACAGATAGCGGGATAGATTTAATTCGTCCCGCTATTTGCATTTCTTATCTTTGCGCAAAATATGCCACCGCGCATCGTTTTACGGCTTTATTCAAAAGCCTTTATCTCCATTAATTTAATACAATATGTCACAGGGTTCCAATTTCGTAGATTATGTTAAAATATGCTGTCGTTCAGGTAAGGGCGGACCAGGTTCGGCGCATTTACACCGTGATAAAATGACCTCCACAGGCGGTCCTGACGGCGGTGATGGCGGTCGCGGAGGACACATTATCCTGAAGGGAAATCCACAGTTCTGGACTTTGCTACACCTGAAATACCGTAAGCACATCATTGCGGAAGATGGGATGAGCGGTTCAAGTTCAACCTCGACCGGTAAGTCAGGTAAGGACGAGATTCTGGAAGTGCCCTTGGGTACCATAGCTAAGGATGCAGAAACTGGCGAAGTATTGTTCGAAATAACGGCTGAAGGTGAAACCAAGATCCTGACTCCTGGTGGCCGTGGTGGTTTGGGTAACTGGCATTTCAAGTCGGCCACCTTACAAACCCCGAGATTTGCACAGCCAGGTGAGTCGGGTATTGAACGCTGGGTAGTGCTTGAACTTAAGGTGCTTGCCGACGTAGGTTTGGTAGGCTTCCCAAATGCAGGTAAGTCGACACTGCTTTCTGTAGTTTCGGCAGCGAAGCCAGAAATTGCGGATTATGCCTTCACCACCTTAGTGCCTAACCTTGGTATCGTTTCTTACCGTGGAGACAAATCTTTTGTGATGGCTGATATTCCTGGAATTATTGAAGGTGCTTCAAAAGGTAAAGGACTTGGCTACCGATTTCTTCGTCACATTGAAAGGAATTCAGTACTGCTGTTTATGGTTCCGGCCGATACCAATAGAAGTATTACCGAGGAATATGAAATTCTAAAAAGAGAGCTTAAAGCTTACAACCCGGAGTTGATGCAAAAGCCGCATATTCTGGCAGTAACTAAATCGGATATGCTGGATGAGGAGTTAAAGAATGAGATGAAGGCGGAATTACCGGCAAACATCCCATCCATTTTTATTTCTTCAGTAGCTCAGAAAGGCTTAACAGAACTTAAAGATATGCTTTGGAGCGCTATTGAGGGTTAGTCTAACTGATCTAACGCGGCCAGAATGACTTTAGAAACCTTTCTGATTTCTTCTTCCGTAATGATTAGGGGCGGTGCGATGCGCATCGCCGTTTCACAATGCAGGAACCAATCAATTACAAGGCCTTCCTCTCCGCAGAGTCGACTGATCTTTTCCACCTGCTGGAAGCTGTCGAGCTGCATGCACAACATCAGCCCCATTCCTCTGATCTCTTTAATCTTCGGATGTACTAGTAACTGGCGGAATAATGCTTCTTTTGCTGCTACAGTAGCAACAAGCTGTTCTTCAAGAATGACCTCCAGGTTGGCTAATCCGGCAGCACAAGAAACCGGGTGACCGCCAAAGGTTGTGATGTGCCCAAGGATCGGGTTCTCCGCTAAAACTCCCATTACATTTTTGTCGGCCACGAACGCCCCTATGGGCATGCCACCGCCCAGCGCCTTTGCAAGTAGTAATACATCCGGCACAATGCCGTAGTGCTCAAAAGCAAACAGCTTTCCGGTACGACCAAAAGCGGCTTGTATCTCATCAAGGATAAGCAGTGCACCTACTTCCGTGCATCGCTGACGTAATTGCTGCATATAGGCCCGGTCTGCTACCCGGATTCCGGCTTCGCCCTGCAGGGTCTCCATAATAACGCATGCAGTTTCAGTGGTAATCTGTTCCAGGTCCTCAATTGCATTGAAGTTGATGAAACTTACATCGGGTAGGAGCGGGCGATATTTCTGTTTGAATTCTTCATTACCCATAACACTTAGCGCGCCGTGTGTGCTGCCATGGTAAGAATTGCGGCAGGAAATGATCTTGCTTCTTCCGGTATACCGTTTGGAGAGCTTCAATGCGCCCTCGGTCGCTTCTGCTCCAGAGTTTACAAAATAGACGTTGTTTAGTGATTCAGGCAGGACAGAAACAAGCTTGGCTGCAAACTTCACCATCGGCGTTTGGACATATTCGCCGTATACGGTAAGGTGCAGGTAGCTGTCCAGCTGCTTCCGAATGGCATCGAGTACCCGAGGGTGCCGGTGACCGATGTTGCTGACAGCAAAGCCGGATACCAGATCAATGTATGCTTTGCCGCCTGTGTCATACAGATAAATACCTTCTGCACGCTCAATTTCAAGCATTTTCGGCGTTGTAGAAGTTTGTGCAGTATTTAGAAGGAATAACTGTTTATTGCTGATCATGAGAATAGAATAGGGCTACAAAATTAGGAAACTATTTAAACTATGAATTGTTATCGCCATAGTTTAAACTTAGCCCAATGTCAAAATTCAACGAACTCATAAAATCAGAAAAGCCAGTACTTGTGGATTTTTCAGCAGAATGGTGTGGCCCATGCAAGATGATGGCACCTATACTGCAACAGTTAAAGGGCATGATTGGTGAAAGTGCTACGATAATAAAGATAGATGTGGACCGGAACCCGGAAGTGTCTAACCTCTACCGCATTCAGGGGGTGCCGACCTTAATCTTGTTCAAAAACGGCGAAATAAAATGGAGACAATCCGGTGTTGTACAGGCCAGTCAGCTGAAAACTGTTATTGATGCAGCATTATAGCCTTGCACAACACGCGGGTGTATAACTGTCTTTAACTGCGACTATGCAGCATTGATTGCTTGCTTTTGCCGCTCCAGATCTTGTAAGCGAGTCTCTTTTTTTGCAAGATCGGCCTGCGAATCGGATAATTTCTTCCTTGACTCATCAAGTTTTTTATTGGCCTCTTTCGCATCTTCTGCATCATCCTGCGCATCATCGGCTTTAGACTCTGCCTTTTTGATCTGCTTCAGGTTACCGCCTGTGGCCGTGGCAGCTTGTCTTCTGCTTTCCTCCAGCGAGGTTTTAGATTTTGCATCTGCTTTCTGCGCTTTAGCCTCAAGCACAGGAATATCACTTTGAAGTTTGCTGATGTCGCCCTTTAAATTAACAACCTCACGCAGTAATACCCGGTACTCCTTATTGAGGTTTACCGTGTCGGCAGCGGTGGTGTAGGTTTTTGGTGAGCAACTGTAAAAAAATGCACTCAGGAAGAGCGCAATGGGTAATAGGTAGATGATTTTTTTCATAACTACCATAAACCAATAACCATGCCTTTTTGATCTAAAGGCATGGTTTTAATGGTTTTACATATTTCTGCGGTATTGTCCGCCTACTTCATATAAGGCATGGGATATTTGTCCGAGTGAGCAGTACTTACATACTTCCATCAGTTCTTCAAAGATGTTTTTCCCTGCAATTGCGCTGATCTGCAGCTGTCTCAACAAGTCGGTTGAACGATCTTCATTGCGTTTCTTGAAGTTTTCCAGCGCGGAGATCTGGAACTGCTTTTCCTCTTCAGTAGCCCGGATTACCTCGGCAGGTATGATGGTAGGAGAGCCATTTTTGTTAAGAAACGTATTTACACCTACGATCGGGTACTCGCCGTTGTGTTTAAGCGTCTCATAATGCAGGCTTTCCTCCTGGATCTTGCCACGTTGATACATGGTTTCCATTGCACCCAATACTCCGCCGCGATCATTGATGCGTTTGAACTCCATCAATACTGCTTCTTCAACCAGGTCGGTTAGCTCTTCGATGATGAATGCGCCTTGTAATGGGTTTTCGTTTTTGGCCAGGCCAAGTTCACGGTTGATGATCAGCTGTATTGCCATCGCCCTTCTTACCGATTCTTCAGTAGGCGTGGTGATGGCTTCATCGTAAGCATTGGTGTGTAGCGAATTGCAGTTATCATATATCGCATATAAAGCTTGCAGGGTAGTTCTGATGTCGTTGAAGTCAATTTCTTGTGCGTGCAAGGATCGTCCTGAGGTTTGAATGTGATATTTAAGTTTTTGTGAACGATCGTTCCCTTTGTATTTATTTTTGATGGCCTTAGCCCAGATCCTTCTGGCTACACGTCCGATTACGGCATATTCCGGATCTGTACCGTTTGAGAAGAAGAAAGACAGGTTCGGTGCGAAATCGTCTATGTGCATGCCTCTGCTTAAGTAGTATTCTACGAATGTAAATCCATTGCTCAAGGTAAATGCAAGCTGTGAAATCGGGTTGGCACCGGCCTCGGCAATGTGGTAACCGGAAATAGACACCGAGTAGAAGTTCCTTACTTTTTCGTCAATAAAGTACTTCTGTATGTCGCCCATCATGCGCAATGCAAATTCAGTGGAGAAGATACAGGTATTCTGTGCCTGATCTTCTTTCAGGATATCTGCTTGTACCGTACCACGGACACTGCCGATGGCGTACGCTCTGATTTTCGCATAGATATCTGCCGGCAGCACCTGGTCGCCTGTCACGCCGAGCAGCATAAGTCCGAGGCCGTCGTTTCCATTGGGTAGTTCTCCCTGGTAAACCGGCCGTTGCATGTTTTTCTCCTGGTAGATCTGATCGATCTTCGCTTGAACTTCTGCCTCGAGGTCATTGTCTTTGATGTACTTTTCACATTGCTGGTCAATCGCAGCATTCATGAAGAAGCCGAGCAGCATTGGCGCAGGTCCATTGATGGTCATGGAAACGGAAGTGGATACTTTGCAAAGGTCGAATCCCGAGTAAAGCTTTTTGGCATCATCAAGGGTGGCAATGCTTACACCCGAGTTACCGATCTTGCCGTAAATGTCTGGCCGGATATGTGGGTCTTCACCATACAGCGTTACCGAGTCAAATGCTGTAGACAACCGGTGTGCGGGCTGACCAAGCGACACATAGTGGAAGCGCTTGTTGGTACGTTCCGGACCGCCTTCTCCGGCGAACATTCTGGTCGGGTCTTCACCTTCGCGCTTAAGTGGGAAAACACCAGCAGCGTAAGGGAATGCGCCGGGTACATTCTCAGTTAGCAGCCAGCGGAGGATATCGCCCCAATCGTTATATTTTGGAAGGGCCACTTTGGGCACCTTAATGTTCGACAGGGAGGTATAGAACAGTGGCTGTTTGATCTCTTTCTCACGAACTCTGTAAATGAAGTTTTCTTGTTTGTATTGCTCCTGAACTTGCGGCCATTCCCGCAGCAGTCGCTTGCAGGTACCATCGAGTTGTTCTTCAAGGTGGTTGTATACGTCATGAAGCCCTGTCTTTAATTGTTCCAGATTTCCTGCCTGAAGGTCACTTGCAGGGAGATCCAGTACACCCTTAAGCTGATAAATCTTTCTGGCAATGCTGCTTTGTTGTTGTACCCAATCCTCATAAGCTGCACTGGATTCTTCAATCTCGGCAAGGTAGCGACTTCGGTCTGGTGGAATAATGTATACTTTTTCCGACTGCGCTGAAGTGGTTAGATTTTGCGCTTCAAAATTGACGCCGGTAACGTCTTTGATCTTATCCATCAAAGCCGTAAACAGGTTGTTCATGCCGGGATCATTGTATTGCGATGCCATTGTTCCAAATACAGGAATGCTATCATCAGCAGCTTCAAAGAGGTTGTGATTGCGTTTATACTGTTTGCGTACATCACGTAAAGCGTCGAGTGCACCGCGTTTATCAAATTTATTTATTGATACAAGATCTGCAAAATCAAGCATGTCGATCTTTTCCAGCTGTGTAGCGGCACCGAACTCCGGAGTCATCACGTATAGAGAGACATCGCAATGTTCGGTAATCTCTGTGTCTGATTGGCCAATGCCTGAAGTTTCGACAATAATCAGGTCGTATCCGGCAGCTTTACAGATGTCGATGCTTTCCTGAACGTTGCGGGATAGTGCAAGGTTGGCTTGTCTGGTTGCCAAGGACCGCATGTAAACGCGTGTATTGTTGATGGCATTCATCCGTATACGATCTCCGAGTAGCGCACCTCCGGTTTTACGTTTAGAAGGATCTACCGAGATGATGGCGATGGTCTTGTCCTTTACTTCCAGTAAGAATCTGCGGACCAGTTCATCCACCAGTGATGATTTTCCAGAACCGCCTGTTCCGGTGATACCCAGTACAGGAGCTTGCTTTGCAGCAGATAATTTCTTCAATTCATCCACGAAGGTCTGTGTACCTTCCGGATCATTCTCTGCAACGGTGATCGCTGCGGCAATGCTTTTAACATTCTTCGACTGTATACCCTCTAGTTCACTTGAAATTGTCGTAGCGGTGATAAAGTCGGTTTCCTGAAGCATATGATTGATCATGCCCTGCAAGCCCATCTGTCGACCATCGTCGGGAGAGTAGATCTTCGTGATGCCATATTGCTCCAGTTCCTCAATCTCCTGTGGCAGGATGACGCCACCGCCGCCACCGAAGATCTTGATGTGGGATGCACCGCGTTCCTGCAACAAGTCGTACATATATTTGAAATATTCAATGTGTCCGCCCTGGTAGGAAGTCATTGCAATTCCCTGCACATCTTCCTGGATGGCACAGTTCACCACTTCTTCCACAGACCTGTTGTGGCCGAGATGTATAACTTCTGCTCCAGATGACTGAAGTATACGACGCATGATGTTAATGGTGGCATCATGACCGTCAAATAGAGCAGCGGCTGTTACAAAGCGGATCTTATGTTGAGGTTTATAAATTTGAGTTTGTTCCATAAAGGAGATTTATATTTGGCTGGTAAAGTTAACAAAAAAATAAAGCCGCAGAATTGCGGCTTTATGGTTGTATACTAATGGCTATGGTGTTAGTTGTCTGTCAGTTCAGTTATGGGTTGTCCAACGGTGCCATTTGGTGTCTGGATCTGTAACATTGCGGCAATTGTCGGTGCGATGTCGCTCATGTGGTAAGGCTTATTCGTTTTTCCAGGTTTCACTTTCCAGCCCATGAATACCGCAGGAATGTGTGCATCGTATGGGTTCCAAGAGCCGTGGGTAGTACCTGTATTTCCGCCATCGAACCAGTTTGGATTTAGGATGAAATAAACATCTCCGCTGCGGCGTGCATTATAACCGTTCGCAATTCTTTGTTTGATCAGTTCCGGTAAGGTAGATTCGCTAACTTCAGTAATGTCTACAGCATTCAGGATACCTGTTTGCAGTTTCAAAAACTTGATTGCAGATTTTTTCATGTCTTCAAAGTCAACATCTGACTTCTCAATCTCTGGTTTATTAAAGATCACCTGGTTGTTCATTACCGTTAGAACACTCTTTTGAATTTTGAACTCATCTTCCAGAACTTTGTTTAAGCCGGCTGCTAGTTGTTTGTTACTCACCACGCCGCCAGGAAGTTTATTTTCCTCCATGAATTTAGGCACATGTGCAGCACCATGATCTGCGGAAAGGAAGAAAAGGTAGTTACCTTTTCCGATGGTTTTATCCAGATAATTGAAAAAGCTTTCCAGGTCTTTATCTAATCGCAGGTAGGTGTCTTCCGCTTCAATTGAGTTGGGTCCAAACTGGTGACCAACATAATCCGTTGAAGAACAGCTCACAGCAAGGAAGTCTGTTGTGCCATTTTGACCCATCTTCTCGTTATCGATGGTCAGCTTCGCCATATCCAGGGTCATGGTATTACCAAAGGGCGTACTTCTGATCAGGTCATAGTTCTTGCCGATTGCATCTGTTAACTTATGCGGGAAGGTAGAATTGTTTTCTCCCTTGTAACGTCCTTCGTAGGGCTTATCATCAGATGTACTTTGCGTGTAGGTGTTTATCGGATAAAGTGTCTCCCAGTTCTTTTCGTAAAATTTGTTCTGGTGTTTTTCTTTATTGTAAGCTTCAACCCAGGCTGGCAGTTGTTGCATATAGTAGGTGCTGGTGATCCAGTTGCCATTAGAACCATCATACCAATATGCAGCATTCGCGGAATGCCCTGCTGGAAGGATTGAACCACGGTCTTTCATGGATACGCCGATAACCTTACTCTTAAAATTTGTAGCCAGTCGCAACTCGTCTGTGATGGTTGTTGTAAGCATATTTTTAGGAGACATTTCACCAGCGTCGGATGTGGTGCCTACTGATTTTACAGACTTATCTTCTGCACAGTACACATCACGTTTCAACTCGGGATCATACCAGTTATTGCCAATGATGCCGTTAATTGCAGGCACCGAACCAGTATAAATGGAAGCATGGCCACATGCAGTATAGGTAGGCAGATAGGGGATCATGGTATTTTCTGCAGAGAAACCTTCATTAACCAGTCTTTTGAAACCGCCGCTGCTGTAACGGTCATAGTACCTATACAGATAGTCCCAGCGCATCTGGTCTACAACAAGGCCTACGACTAACTTTGGTCGCTCCAAAGTTGGGCCGGCCTGTTTAGTGGCTACAGTAATGGATTTTTTTTTCTGGGCATATACTGCCGGATTCAGCAGGAATAATGCGGTTAATATCAGGTATACTCTTTTCATCTTATATATTTAGATGGATAAAGGTATAAACTCTGGAAACCGAATAACAGGCCTTGAATGTAAAGAATTCATAAAACTTCTGCCACGACAAAGGTGCTGCCACCGACAAAAACAAGATCGTCGGTTGCTGCGGCATGCCGTGCTGCCGCCAGTGCCTCAGTTACCTGCTCGAAAGCATCGCCGCGGATCTGAAAGTCCGCTGCCTGTTGTTGTAAAGATGCCACAGGCAATGCACGTTCGAGATCCGGCTGGGTAAAGTAGTATGTGGCAGTTTTTGGCAACATCTCCAGTATTTTGCTGATATCTTTGTCTTTAACCATACCGATAACAAAATGAAGATGCTTGTGCGGTGTAGCGTCAATATTCTTGAGCACCTCCGTTATGCCGGCAACATTATGTCCGGTATCACAGATTACCAGCGGCCTTTCGCCAAGCTTCTGCCAGCGACCTTGCAGTCCCGTAAGTTTCTTTACCTGCCGCAAAGCCTCATAAATATGAGCCTTGGAAATATCAAAGCCTTTTTTGTTTAATTGATCAACGGCTGCAAGCACCGCAGGAATATTATATTGCTGATAGCTGCCGTTAAGATCCAGGGCAAGATCTTCATAATACGTTTTGCCATCTCTAGTGACGTTGAGCATTAACAGATCATCACGGGAGTCTAAGACCTGAACTTCGTAATGCTGGGATGCGAATTCTAGCGATGTACCAACCTCAGCGGCTTTATCTATAAATACCTGGTTTGTCTCCTGAGCATAAGAACCCACAATGGCAGGTACACCAGCTTTGATAATTCCTGCTTTTTCGAAGGCAATCTTAGGAAGTGTATCGCCTAGGATATTCACATGATCCATGCTGATGTTGGTAATTATGGAGAGTTCGGGATGGATGATGTTTGTGGAATCGAGTCTTCCTCCAAGGCCTACCTCTATAATGGCGATGTCGACTTCTTCCATTGAGAAGTATGAAAAAGCCATGGCGACCGTTACCTCGAAAAATGAGGGCTCGATACGTTCGATTACTTTCATTTGTTGTTTAACAAAAGCAGTAACGAAGGCTTTTGGTGCCATTTTTCCATTGATGCGAATACGCTCCCGGAAATCTTTGAGGTGGGGGGAGGTGTATAAGCCGGTCTTGTAACCGGCTTTTTGGAGTATTGCAGCAAGCATGTGTGAGGTTGAACCTTTGCCATTGGTGCCGGCAATATGTATGCTTTTGAAGCTATCTTGTGGATTCCCAAGACTTTGGCAAAGTGCAAGGGTGTTTGTCAGATCTTTTTTCAGCGCTGTCTCTCCAATCCTTGTAAACATGGGAAGTTTACTATAGAGGAAATCCAGTGTCTCTGTATAGTTCATGAAATTATAGAATAGAGCAGGCTATCTTACCTTGAAATTGAAAATCACAACACCCACCTGAACATCTGGTGCATTCTCACTTTGATTTAATCGTGCGCCCATAACCGCTTCTTTACATTTCTGCCAAAGGTCGCGATCGTTTAATGTGGTACCTTTTACACCGGGAATGGCATTGATCACGATACCCTCGCGGTTAATGGAAATCCGAACAGCAACTTTACCTGTTTTCTGGCCATCATCTTGAGGTGTAACCAGATTGGTGAAGCGTCTGAGTGCAATTGGGGTGTCACCAAAGCCGGAACCACCCTCACCATAGTTGTTGGATAGCGGGTCGCCATTTATGCTGCCCTGGTTACCAGGTGTGCTGCCTGTACCATCACCTTTTCCAGTGCCGGTACTTTTCTTTCCTTTATAAAGGGCATTCTGATTAATAGTTGGGGTAGCGGGTTTCTCTTCTGCTGTCGCTGTAGGCGCAGCCTTGGTTGCGGTTGTCGTCTTCGTATTTACAGCAACGGCTTCTTCAGTGGTCTGCGTCTGGATTTCCTTCGCACTTGATTCTACAACGGACTTAGTGGGCTGCTGTGGAACGGGTACTACCTTATCCGGTACTTCGTTATTGGCATTAGGATCTGCCGAGGGCTCTTCAAGGCTGGTATAATCTGTACCCATGCCTTCTACAGACGTTCCATAGTTCACAACAATACCACCCATTCCTGCTTCTACCGGAGGCTCGAAAGTTCCGATCGCTATGAAATAGCTTAGCACAAGGAAAAGCGCCATGATCCCGGCAGAGATTGCCAGCGCTTTAGGATAGTTATTTTCTTCCTCTTGGTAAATCATTACTTCTTAGGTTCTACAGCCAAAACAACTTTCAGCTTCAATTGATTTGCAACATCAAAAACCTGCATGGTGTTCTCAATAGATACACCTCGCGCTACATATAACACAATGGTTAAGTCTGGCGAAGCCTTCTGGTATTGTTCTACTTCAGCCTTCAGACTTTCCAGGTTGACCTGTTTTTTTTCTACAAAATACTCCAGCTTGTCGCTGATCGAAACCGTAATGGTCTTCTGCGCATTCGATTGCTGTCCGGATTCTGACCTTGGCAGTAGTAGTTTTACCACTTGGGGGTTCACAACTGCAGAAGCCAGCAGGAAGAACAACAACAGGAAGAACATGATGTCATTCAGTGCAGAAGTATGTACTTCAACCGTTGCTTTATTTTTCTTACGTAAATTCATTATTTACCTGGCTCTTCTAATAGGTCAATAAATTCGATTGAATCGGTCTCCATTCTTAGAATAATACGCTCAACCATCATATTTAAAATGTGGTACAAAACGTAGGCGAAGATACCAATGATCAAGCCGGTAGCTGAGGTAATCATCTTAACGTATAATCCGCCAGAAATGGTTCCAATTTCAATGGCACCTTTGATGGATACATCATGGAAAATCTGAATTACTCCAATGATGGTACCCACGAAACCTAGCATCGGTGCAATACCAGCTACGATACCGAGAATGTTGATGTTTTTCTCCATTTTGGAAACTTCCAGCTTGCCAACATTTTCAATAGCACCTTCGATCTCCTTGATTGGACGGCCAATCCTTCTCAAGCCTTTTTCAAGCATTCTGCTTAATGGAGAACGATTATTTCTGCAAACTGTTATGGCGTGATCTAATTTACCTTCGTGAATATATTGTTTGATAGACAACATCAGGTTAGCTTCACTTTTTGAAGCATTTCTTATGGTGATGTAACGCTCAATGAAAATTACCAATCCTAAGAAAGCCAGTAAGGCAAGCGGGATCATTACCCATCCACCTTGAAATAAGAGATCAATGAAGTGTATTTCTGCCGGAGGTGCTGTTAGCACCTGGTTGGTCAGACTGGCGGTATCTGTAACTTGTGTTGATGTGTCTACGGTAACTTGTAGCAATGTGATCATATTATTTCGATTTGTTTTTGTAAATGTATAAGCCTTTAATTTTTAATTTTTCGCCCAACCGGTCGCGTTCTGCTTTAGCGCTTGCCTCATCCTTTAAGGTTGCAATACTCATTTTTAAACGTTTACCTGGGGCGTTTTGAACGATCTTAGCTTTTATACCACTCTTTTTCATCGTTTCGATAAACCAGCTGGCCTCTTTCTCGTTTAATACCGAAGCACCAATTACCTCGTAAGTTACAACGGTATCTTTTGCGGCGCTTACGGTCGGTGTCACTTTTTTCACACTGTCAATCGATGGTGCTTTTTCCATCTTCATACCCACGTCTGCCAGGCTATCTGCGTGTGATGCGGAGTCCAGAATTTCCTGCTCCCGTGCAGCACGAGCGAGGCTGTCGGTATCAAGCTTTTCTGTCTGTGTAGGCACTGTTGGTTCTGGGCTGAACGAACTGGAAACCCTCGGGTAGAGGTAGTAAGCCGCAATACTTAACAGGAGAAGGCCTAATAAGATCAACGCTACCTTGGTGAGTAAGGATCCGCTTTGGTGCGCATTTTCTTCCTTGATGGTGTAGTTAATTTTATTTTCAATGATTGGTCTGCGGATTTCATTCAGCAGCTGTTCATTGGTTTCCTTACCTGGATTTTCTTCCTCCATCAGGTTCTCGGAAATAATAGCTTCCTGTTTAGAGGCGGGTTCTGTTTCCAGGATGGTAGAAACAGGAATGGTCACCGGAATTACCGGGGTTGCCGGGATGATTGCTACAGGCTCCTCCACGTCTGGAGTTTCCTCAACCTCTTTTTCTGCCTTTGGAGAATCAGGGGCCGATGGCGCTGGAATTGGCTCGGGAACTGCTGGCAATCCGAAGAAATCGGCTCCAGAAGCAAAGTTTGTATCGTTTTCGAGTACAATGTTACCATCCTCCTTGCGGAGTACACCTATAGGGGCAAAATCTGCAAAACCCTGCTCAGCAAGTTGCTGATTCAAACGGGTTACAAAGACCTTAATCGACTCGGCTAAAGCTTCGTGGCTCAGGTTTTCCTTAGCAGCCAGTTCGTTCTTTAAAAGACTGTTATCTGATGTTTCTTGCTTAAAAGCGATAGTAGATCCGGGGGGCAGGAAGGACCTGCTTACGCTATCGTATCTGCCTGGAGATTTCTTCTTATATATGGTTCCAAAGCCATCAATCCCAACTTCTCTATGAAACTGAATTAACTCAGCTACGTACTTTACTATCTCCATCGGGGTAAAAATAAATTTAAATTCTATACTAAGCAATTAATAAGCAAAAACCCTAGAACGAATAGGAGATGCCTCCAAATACGTTTAAGCCAATGTTGTCGTAGTATAAAAAGCGGCTATTGTTTGAGTTTAGCAGGTTATTTACTTTTAAAAATGCACCGAATTGTTTGTTGATCTTATAGTCTGCACCTACACCAAGATCCACGAAGCCTTTCATGGTCACAATACCCTCTATTGAAGGATCTGGAAGTACATAAGGTTTAGCTGGTTGTGCCGTGTAGATCTTCGCTTTGCTTTCTCCTTGCATATAAACGGCAGCATTAAAGCTTAATTGTTCATTGAAGTTCAGTAACAAGTTAGAATTTAGACGTGCCTGTGGTTTAAACCAGCTTTCGCTTTCACGGGCAGCCTTGTACTGCTCCATGGTCAGACCACCTGTCCAACGTACAGCATCACTGATTTGAACTGTAATTTCACCATTTAAACCAGTAAGCTTCATGTTTCCGAAATCGTAGATCACATCGAAAACATTCCTTGCTTCAAAGTTATTCACGAACAATGGCATATCCGTAATTTTTTTATGGTAAGCTTTCACCTTATAACCAAAACCGGGTCCCCCGGTCCCTTTGATTCCAGCAGTGATGCTCATCTTTTCAACCGTATTCTGGATGCTGATGTTGTTATTTAAAAATGGGTTCTCATCAGTGAACGCCTTCATGGTATTCTTATTCACGTCACCTTTAAGTTCTCCGAAGATCTGAAGGTAATCAGGTACCAGGGTAAAATCGGCAGTAACAAGCGGGAAAATCCTGCTGCTCGAGAAGTCACCGAATTCCTGTACAAAGTTAATACCTGCGTTAATTTTTACACCACTTGCCTGCAAGCGAATGTATGGGTTCAAACGTAATAGGTTGTTTGAAACTTTGGTTGTAATGCTTTTTGTAGAACCGAAATCAAGTCCTGCAGCGAGTCCAAGGTTGAAGCTCTGGATACGTTTGTTTAAGTAGCCGTTGATGGTTACTGCATTTTCCCGTGCATTATACTTGTCACCCCAAAGGTAACCGTTGATCTTCGCAGCGTAGCTTAGTGCATCCTCATCAGTGCTGTAACGATTCACCACTTCACCCTCTGCTTCAATAAAGTTAAAAGCTTGTTTTGGCGCAACAAAGTCGGCAACAAGTCTTGACTGATCCTGACCATAGAAACGCAGACCGTTCCGTTGATAGTTTACGCGTCCGCTGAAGGTGGCCTGGTCAGTAATGCTTCTACCAAAAACACTTAGTTCCTGCTGATTGAATTTCTGACCCTCAAGTTTACCTTCCTGACCAAAATGCCTGAAGTAGGCACCAGCCTGCAATGCTTCATCTTTACCTGTATTGACATAAGCCTCCAGCAGGGTAGTTGTTGCACTACCGAATCCTCCCTTAGCGTAGTTATTAATTAACTCTTCCTCCCGCGCTGCGGCAAGTTCCTGAGCCTGTAGCTTATTGATATCTGAGTTTAACTCGAGCTTCTTGTCGGTAAGTGAATAGTTGAACTTCGCTTTATAGTCAACCACATCATTAAGGTCCGGACTTCTTCTGAGTTTCACCGCTTCAGCCAGGATTGGCTTATATGGACGTACAACTTCGATTTCCTCTGCTATTGTTTTGTCCTCAGTTTTTTCCGTTTTCTTCACGTCCTGTGCCTGGGCTGAAAGACCAGCAGAACCTACTAAAACCAGTGTGGTATATATTAATTTATTTAATTTCATTTCCGTGTTGCTTATTTAATGTTCGCCAGTTTCTCTTTTGCAGTAGGTACAATTTCATCATTACCTTCGTAATTGTCGATAAGACTCAAAAGTGTACTCTTTGCCTGCAGGTTGTCTTTTGTTGCCACGTAGTTGTCAGCAAGCAATAAGAAGGATTTCGCTACCCAGTAATCATACGATGGCATGTTGTTGATCAGGTCGAAGCATGTTTTCATGGATGTCTTGAAATCCTTTTTGGCATATTGTATTGCCGCCAGGTTATACTTGGATTCTGCAGCAGCAACAGTTTTGGTTTTAGAAACCACATTATTAAATGCCTTTAGGGCGGATGTGGTATCTGCTTTTATTAAATAAGCCCTTCCAGCATACAGGTCGGCGCTGTTCTTTTCTTCTTCTGAAGACTTATCAGACTCTTTTATCAGTTTCACGTACTTGATAATGTCGTCAGACATGTTCAAAGCACTGTAGGCTTTTAATAAGTTATTAATCGCGTAGGTATAGTGCGCTTTATAGTCTGAAGTAGTCTCCAGTCGTTTCAGGTATACGATGGCTTCGTTATATTTTTTCTCTTTAAGATAAAGTTCTGAAATGCTGATTAGCGACCGCTCCGTATAATCGCTTGTCCAGTCATTCAGAATGTACTCATAATCCGGAACGGACTCTGCACCACGGCCAAGTTTTATCAGCGACTCTGCTCTGATGAAACGTCCTTCCTTGTCGTGAATAGGTTTTGAGAATTTGTCAAAATAAGCATTTACCGCTTCTACAGTTCCTTGGGCATCGCCTTTCAAGTATCTTACATTTGCCGCTTCAAAGGCAATGTTATCCTGCTCCGCTACGGTATAGTCTCCAATTGGGGTAGTACCAGCATAGTCAATAAAGCCTTGTGAGTCGCCTTTGTCTACATAGATATTCTTGATAGACTCAAGTGATTGTTTTGCTTCTTCGGTACTGCCATATTCTGTGATTACTTTCTTAAACGTTTGTAAAGCAGCATCATCCTGATTTTGGTTATACTGCACCAAACCGATGGTTACTAATGCCCGTGGTATGTAGCTGCTATTTGGATACTTACTGATCAGACCTGTAAGATCATTTTTAGATCTTTCCAAATCACCTTTATTAAAGTAGGTGTAAGCAGTTTCAAAACCTGCATCATCGGCATAGTTAGAGCCCGGGAACTGTTGCAGTAAGCTTTGCATGGTTGCGATTTTCGCATCATCCTGGCCTTGTAAGCCCTGGATCATTCCTCGTTGAAACAGCGCATAGTCTTCGCCCGTTGCTTTTTCGCTTATGATGCTGTTGTAGTTTGCCAATGCATTCTCGTAACTTTTGCTTACAAAGTATGCGTCAGCAAGTCTGATCCTTGCATCGTTAACAGTTTTTGGATCCTTATCATTGCCATTCAGGAATCGCTCAAAGTAAGTGGCGGCTTTGCTGTATTTTTCGTCTTCAAATGCTGCATAGGCCAGTGCATAATTAGCATAGTTGTAAACTTTAGTTTTGCTGGCTTCCGGCATCGAAAGGAATTTTTCGAAGTTTCTTACCGACTCGCCAAATTTCCTGAGTTCATATCCTGCTTCAGCCATCCAGTAGGAAGTGAGAGCTGTAATTTCCTGATCTTCATTGAAATTCTGAGACCTTAAGAACATAGATAATGCATTCGGAAATGCGCGCTCATTGTAGAATTCAAGTCCTCTGAAATAGGTAACTTTCTGATATGCTTCCCTTGCTTCTTTAGTCTTATTTGGAATGGGTTCCAGAATATCAATCGCGGCCTGATAGTTTTTGCTGCTCAGCAGGATCTCGCCAAGCAGGGTTTTTGCTTCATTAATACGTTTGGATCTCGGGAACTGTTTCAGGAAGCTCTGTGTAGACTCAAGTGCCTGTGAGGTGAAGCTAAGCTCATAACTAAGCTTGGCATAATTTAGCCAGGCGTCTTCCTGAACAACTTTATCAAACTCTAACCTGGAAGCACGGAAGAAAGCACTTCTTGCCTTTTCTTTATTGCCCAGTTCGATAAACAGCTTACCAAGGGTGTACATACCATTTTGCAGGTAAACATCATCTTTGGTCAATTTCTCGAGTACTGCTACAGCTTCCTTACTTTTCTTCTGCTTGTAGAGCGTATAACCGTACTGGTAAATGAACAAGTTATTTTGTACCCCACTGGTGCTCTTTGCAAAGAAATTACGGAAGTAAGTCTCTGCATTTTTATAATCGGATTTGGCAAAGTAGGAAGCTGCAATTAAGCTTAGCATCTCAGTTTCATATTCCTGTTTTGTCGATTTCAGGATTGGCACCGCGTAAGAGATTACATCATCGTACCGCTCATCAAGGTAGTACATGGAAGTAATATAATAAGGATAGCTTGACTCATAGGTTGGCGAACCTTTCAGCTTCTCGAAGTTAGCAAGTGCCGTTTTATATTCCTTATTCAGGTAGTTGATGTAAGCGAAATAATAGGTGGCGCTTTCCTGAAAGGGAGAATCTTCCTTCTTTACGACTTCAAACAATGGCTCAGCACGTTCAATGTCGTTTAACTGGAAATATGCATAACCCTGTTTAAACTGGTACTCCAGGCGCTGCTTTGCAGAAAGGGTAGAAGGGTCGGTTTTCTCGAACCACTCCAGTGCCTTCTTGTATTCTTTCTGGTCAAAGTATGACTTACCTACATGGAAGTAGGCAAGTTTGGTATTTGGATTAAGCGGATAGTCTTTAATGAAATTCTGGAACAGCGCTTCGGCATCTGCATTGCCCAATTCAAGCACACATACTGCAGCATAGAACTTTGCATTTTCTCTGAGTAATGAAAGTTCAGCATTGCTCTCTTGTTGAGTGCCAGGTTTTTGTCTGCTCTGTTCAACCAATCTGAACTGCTGAGCAGCAGCAACGTATTTCTCGTTATTGAGTAACTCCAGTCCAGTTTGATAATTTTTATTGAGGTTTACTATATTACTGATTTGCGCGTAACCGGTGGAAAGATTTCCAGCCAGCAACAGCGGAATAAAGAGGTATTTCTTCTGCATTGGGTTCAAATATGGTTGATGCGAATATAGTTATATCTAATAAGTTTGTTAACAATTGTAGTTAACATATGTTGATAACTTGTTAAACGGCAAGATACACTTAATGGTATTGCAAGAAAAATGGTAATGACTAATCCCGTTGAGAGGCAAGCAGATAAAGTACAGCCATACGTACAGCGACACCGTTCTCCACCTGATCGAGGATGATGGACTGTTTGCTATCGGCTACATCACTGGTAATCTCCACACCGCGGTTAATTGGGCCGGGGTGCATGACCAGGATTTCTTTATCCAGGTTGTCCAGAATGTCTTTGTTCAATCCGTACATCATTGCATATTCCCGTTGAGATGGGAAGTATTTAATATCCTGACGCTCGAGTTGTATACGAAGCATATTGGCTACATCACACCAGTTTAAAGCTTTTTTCAGGTTATGTTCAACCTTGACGCCGAGCTGGTGTATGTGTCTTGGGATGAGTGTAGTTGGTCCGCAAACCATAACTTCAGCACCTAAAAGCTGTAAACACAGGATATTAGAGATGGCTACGCGAGAATGTAAAATATCACCAACGATCACAACCTTTTTGCCGGAAACGTCTCCAAGCTTTTCACGAATGGAAAAAGCGTCGAGCAAAGCTTGTGTAGGATGTTCATGTGCGCCATCGCCGGCATTTACGATTTGTGCATTGATGTGCCTGCTTAGAAATACGCCTGCACCGGCATAGGGATGACGCATAACAACCATGTCTACCTTCATGGCGAGAATGTTGTTAACAGTATCAATAAGGGTTTCGCCTTTGCTTACAGAAGATGAAGAAGCGGCAAAATTCAAGACATCAGCAGAGAGTCTTTTTTCGGCTAACTCAAAGGAAAGCTTTGTTCGGGTAGAGTTTTCAAAAAAGATGTTTGCAATAGTAATATCTCGCAGCGAAGGAACTTTTTTGATGGGGCGGTTAATTACCCCTTTAAAATTGTCTGCAGTTTCGAAAATTAGTTCAATATCATTCCGGTTGATATCTTTAATTCCTAAAAGATGCCGGGTTGATAGTCTTTCTGCTGCCATTTCTTATATGTTTCTGTCTGATAATAAAATTACTTTGTCTTCTCCGTCTGTCTCTTTCCAGCTTACCCTTACAAGTTGTGAATCTATGCTATCTACCTGCTGTCCGGTATAATCTGCTTCAATAGGCAGGTGCCTGGAGAACCTGCGGTCTATCAAGACCATTAACTCGACGCGGGCTGGCCTTCCATAAGCAAGAAGTGCGTCCATTGCTGCACGTATAGTACGTCCGGTCCAGAGTACGTCATCTATCAATACAACATTCTTACCTTCGATAATGAAGTCTATTGAATTCGAGCTTGCATAAACCAAGCTGTCTTTACGTCTGAAGTCGTCCCGGAAAAAGGTGATATCAAGATTACCTTTGAGTATCTTGCTGTCGGGCAGAATGCTTGAAAGCTCCTGCTGCACGCGATCGGCAAAGTAGCTGCCGCGTGGCTGAATACCAATTAGTACTGTATTTGAAAAATCTGTATGATTTTCAATAAGCTGATGACACAATCGTTGGATTGTGATCTGAAACTTTGGACCGTCTAGCAGTGTTCGTTTTTGCATGGACATAGGGTTGGGCAAATATAAAAAAATAGAATGAAGCACAAAGGACAGCGATCAAATATCGCGCATTTCGTACTTTTGTGTATGGGCGAACCAGTAATTTTCTTTGATGGTGTTTGTAATCTATGCAATGCTGCTGTTCAGTTCATCATAAGACACGATCCTGCGGGCACTTTCCGGTTTGCAGCCCTGCAAAGTGATGCGGCTAAGCAAGAATTGGCGGGCCGTGAAAGCCAGCTTAAAGGTGTGGACAGCATTGTACTGCTTGAATCCGGGCAGGTATACACCCACTCTGCTGCCGCACTAAGAATTGCGCAGAGATTAGACGGCGGCTTGTCACTCCTGTATATTTTAATTGTATTACCTCCATTTCTCCGGGATTTTTGCTATAATATCATCGCACGTAATCGTTATAAAATATGGGGTAAAAAGCAGGACTGCATGGTGCCAGGACCTGAACTTCAGCGGCGGTTCCTCTCTTAGGTTTCAATTTTATTAAAGTTAGTGTTTGTAATTGCTGCAGCTAGCCGGAATATTATTAAATTGTGACGTGCCATATGGCCATCTAACCTAATATTACCTTTATGACCACCAGAAGATCTTTTTTAAAGGCGAGCGGTATGCTTGCAGGTGCAGCACTAATTCCATCTTTTTCAAGTGCAGCCTATATTTCCGCATTCGCAAAAGGCAAGTACCCATCAATTGGATTGCAGACCTACACCCTTAATTTCCTTTTCAATGCGCAGGATGCTAAAGCAGCAGATGTATTGAAGCAGATTGCCGAGATTGGGGTAAAGGAGCTGGAAACTGCTACTGGAACACCAGATGGGTTATATTATGGCCACAAGCCAAAGGAATTTGCGAAGATGGTGAAGGACAACGGGCTGAAGTGGATTGGGAACCACTACCAAGGTTTGCCAAGACAGGCGGCGGGATCCGGAAGTCCAAACCGGCGTATAAATCTTCGTGACGATCTTCAACAGATTGTTGATAATTCTGCGGAAGGAGGTTGTTCATGGGTAATTTGTTCAAGTTCCGCTGAAGCGAATATGGACGAAATTAAACGTACAACGGAGATTTTTGCTAAAGCAGGTGAATTATCCGCAGCACATAAGATGAAGTTTGCTTATCATAATCACCAGTCGGAGTTTACCAAAATAGATGGGGTTAGCGCGTACGACTATGTACTTGGGCAGACAAATAAGCATCAAGTCTTTATGGAAGTAGACCTTGCCTGGGCAACGGCAGCAGGAATGGATCCTGTAGAAATGTTTAAGCAATATCCGGGCAGATTTCCATTATGGCATGTAAAAGATATTGATCCTGCAACAAAACGTCCGTGTCCTGTAGGGCAGGGTAGTGTAGACTTTAAACGTATTTTTGCCCACTCTGCGCAGTCGGGTGTGCAACATACCTTTATCGAACAGGACGGTGCGAAGTCGATTGATGAGCCTGCTTCAAGTGTGAAGTGGATGCGTGAAAATCTGGTATAACTACTAGCTTAATAACTGCAGCTTTATGCTATCTTTGCGCATTAAATAAATTAAATGGCAGCAAATATTACGGAGATTTTAAAAAAATCTCACAACGTTATACTGGACAAGTGGAACCAAAATCAGGCGAGCATTATTTCTTATAATGACGATTTAATGAACAGCCAGGAGATAAAAGAACAGTCTGAAGAACTACTTTCGGCTTTCCTTAGAAACCTTTCTGATGAGAATATTGGCGATGGTGATGCACCTGGATTCGATGAGGTAGTTGAAGCATTATCTGATCTCTCTATTAGTCGTGCGAAACTTGGCTTCAGTCCGAAAGAAACAGGTGTATTCGTTTCCGGAATGAAAAATGCAATCGTTGAAGTACTTGAGGGCGCTCTTTCTACTGATCCGGCTACTTTGTATCAAGCCTCAAAAAACATTCACAAGTTATTCGATAGCTTCAATATTGTGACTTTCGAAACATTTATCCGTGGTCGTGAAGAGGTGATTATAAGACAAACGGATGAGATCTCAGAAATCTCAACACCGGTAATCCGTGTTTGGGAAGGTATCCTTGCATTACCGATAATTGGTACTTTAGACAGTGCACGCACGCAAGTGGTAATGGAGAACTTACTTGAAGCTATCGTAGAAACAGGAAGCAGCATTGCGATTCTTGATATCTCTGGCGTACCCGCTGTAGATTCACTGGTTGCGCAGCACCTAATGAAAACCGTTGCTGCAACACGCCTTATGGGAGCTGAATGTGTAATAAGTGGTATTCGTCCGGAAATTGCGCAAACGATTGTACATCTTGGTATTGACTTGTCTAATATTATTACTAAAGCGTCTTTAGCACATGCTTTACGCTTTTCTTTCCAATCGTTAAGGCTTGAAGTAAAAAGACAACAATTACCTGTAAGCAGATAACATGGAAAAAATTCCTATTTTAAGAATGGGACCATTTCTTTTGGTTACCATTCAGGTGGATCTATATGACCGATTGGCTTTGAATTTAGAAGCCGATCTGATCAAAACCATAAGTGATACAAATGCAAAAGGGGTGTTAATTGACATCTCTGTTGTTTCGATCGTCGATTCCTTTATGGGTCGGATTATTGGAAACATTGCGAGCATGTCTAAAATCCTGGATGCTGAAACAGTTGTTGTTGGAATGCAGCCTGCAGTTGCAATTACCTTAATAGAACTTGGTTTACCATTAACAGGTGTTCATACAGCCCTGAACGTAGAACGCGGCATGGACTTGTTGCGTTCAAAAGTAGATTTAAACGATTATTCATCCGACGAGGATGAGGGCGAGTATGAGTCAGATGATCAGCGTGATTACTAAACAATCCATGGTAATCCAGCAGGATCAGGATGTAGTGCCGTTTAGAAATCGAGTAAAAGAATGTGCTGTCAAATTAAAGATGGGCTTAGTTAATCAAACTAAGCTTATCACGGCAGCAAGTGAACTGGTGCGTAACATGCTGAAGTATGGTCGTGGTGGACAGGTGTGGATTGAAACTGTTTCGAAAAGGAATCAGTTGGGTGTGCGCCTGATCTTCATCGATAAAGGTCCCGGAATACCTGATATTGCACTTGCAATGAAGGATGGGTACTCTACAGGAAAAAGCTTAGGTCTCGGTTTACCTGGTACAAAAAGACTTGTTAATGAGTTCGAGATTGAATCCACTGTAGGGGTAGGTACCAAAGTCTCTATTATTAAGTGGTGTAATGGTTAACAAGAACTATACACGTTACGAAGCTTCAGACCGGAGTTACTATGCGCAATTACGAAAAGGTGTACATAAGCAAGCTGTGCAATCCGACTTTCCCGAAGTTAAGGTTGCACATCTTGACATCATTGTAGCGGAGATTACTTCCAATTTCGACAAATATACAAATGGAGGTGAGGTGCTCTGTGCAGTACAGGGCTTAGGCAACGATCAGTACATGGAGCTAATTGCAATTGATAACGGGCCTGGGTTCAATGATCTGCAGCACATGATGACTGATGGTGTTTCATCCGGCAGTACTTTAGGGCACGGTCTTGGTAGTATCAAACGCCTGTCTGACTTTTTCAGTATTTATTCGGTAAAGGGTTGGGGAACAGTGTTGGTATCACGGGTTTACAAGACGGATGCTCGTACTGAGAACCGTCGTATTGTGGTTCGTGGAATCGTAGTGCCTAAACCGACTGAGAAGGTGAGTGGAGATGGCTTTATCTATAAGTTTTCCGAGCGTTACTTCAAGTTGTTTCTGATGGATGGTCTTGGCCATGGTCCAGATGCGAATAAGGCTGTTGAGGAAGGTTTCGGTATATTTAAACTTTGTCCCTCCCATGATCCCGCTGAGATTATACGCTACCTGCATCCCCCACTTAAGAAAACAAGAGGCGGCGTTGGTACGGTGCTGGTTTATGATGGGTTAAGTGATGACTATGCGATCTTAGGAGTTGGTAATATATCTTCTAAGATAGTGAGTTCTACTGAGGTTAAGAATGTAATGCCTTACAATGGAATTATTGGTCATAATATACCGAATACCATGACCAGCCATCAAATTTCTGCTAAGGAGTATAAGTTAATCGTCATGTGTTCCGATGGGATAAAAACCCGCTGGGATATTTCGAAATATCCGCATATTTTGCGATACGACCCGATCATACTGGCAGCAGCCATTTATAAGGATTTTGCGAGGCATACAGATGATATGTCGGTGGTGGTTATAAAAATAAATAAAATATGATCAGCTTAGCGGAGGTTACATTAGAGAATGAAATGGATGTGGTGCTATCTGGTCAGAAATTCCTGAAGGTAGCCGAGTTGCTTCATTTAAATCTCTCCACCAGAAGCACTTTTGCCAGTGCGGTTTCTGAAGTGGTGCGGGTAATGACTGAACATACCGACCATGGGGTTTTAAAGCTAGGTATTGAAGAAAAAGACCGGCGCCACAAGCTTCTATGTAAAATATGCTACCCAGCAAGTGAGCTGCCCATAGATCCGGAACAGTTTATTTATGCTAAAAAGCTGGTACCATTTTTTGAAACTTTCAAATACGAGGATAAAATTTCTATTGTATTTTCTATCGGATTGCCAAAATCGTTACAACTGGACAGGGCTAAAGTTTCCGCAATTGCCGGTGCTCTTGAGCAAAACGGACCGGTATCGCCATATGAAATTCTTAAGATTAGTAAAAACGAACTAACGATAAAAGCGGAGATGCAGGAAGCTGAACTCCGTGCTTCAAAGGTGATGAACGAACTTAAGTCTGAGTTTATCTCCATGGCTAGTCATGAGTTAAAAACTCCAATTACTATTTTAAAGGCATATGGCCAACTTGCTTTAAATCCTAAAATTAATACCGTAGATCAGGTACGTGCCATTGTGGAGAAGATGAATTCACAGTGTGTTAAGCTTTCCACTTTAGCTGTTCAACTCCTAGATTCAGCGAAAATAGAGATCGGCCAGTTAGAGTATAATATGATGCCTGTCGAATTTAGCGGCTATCTGCAGCAAACGGTAGAAGATCTTAAGCATATTATTCCTTTTCATACGTTAGAGATTGACTGCAAGGAGAGCGCTACCATCCTTGTCGATCAGTTGCGGTTAGAGCAGGTACTCAGTAACCTCCTTAGCAATGCCGCCAAATACTCGGATCCGGGAACTTCCATACAGCTATGCACCAGGATCGATCATTCTAACAAAACATTAATCTTCTCTATAAAAGACGAAGGCATCGGTATCTCAGCAGAAGGCATTGCTAAAATATTTCAGAAATTTTACCGTGAACCTGAAGTTATGAGCAAGCACTCTGGCTTAGGTATGGGAATGTACATTGCCGCTAAAATTGTAGATGCTCATGGTGGCGAAATTTGGGTTGAAAGTACCACGGGTGAAGGCTCAACCTTTCATGTTGCACTTCCTTTCCAGTAGCTAATCTGCTTTTTCCGAACTATTTTCCCACTAATAAAACCTCGTTGAATGGCCCGTCTAGCCCATTTTTGACCTGCAATTATGTGTTGATAAATTTTTTGTGGTAGAAAGTGGTAAAAAGTGGTAGAAGTACTTAATTTTACCCTACATTAAAGGTGTAAATATTATAATGGTTCAACTGCTGGGAGAGTATGATTGTAAATTGGATGCGAAGGGTCGCCTGATGGTGCCTTCGAGTCTGAAGAAGCAATTGCCCAATGTAGACCAAGAGGGGCTAGTCATCAACCGAGGGTTTGAAAAGCATCTTGTTATTTATCCGAAAAACGTTTGGGAGCAGAAGATTGAGGAGCTGAGTAAGTTAAATCAATACGAAGAAAAGCACCGGATTTTTATTCGATTATTTACAAGAGGCGCAACTGAATTACTGATGGATGCTGCCGGAAGGATAAATCTTCCGAAGTCATTGATGGAAGCAGTTGGTATTTCGAACAATTCGGAGCTTGTTTTGGCTTGTCAGTTAGACAAGATTGAAGTCTGGAACAAAGCGTCTTATGAAGCATTGTTTGATGAGGATCCAAAGAGTTTTGCACTTTTAGCAGAGGAAGTAATGGGAAATAAAAACAAAGGGGAGCATGGAATCTAACTACCACGTACCAGTATTGTTGCAAGCCTGTATTGATGGTTTAAACATTAATCCAAAAGGTGTTTATGTTGACGTGACCTTCGGTGGGGGTGGTCATTCCCGTGAAATCTTGAAGCATCTCGGTGATGAGGGTGTTCTTATTGCATTCGACCAGGATCCAGATGCTCAACGCAATAAAATTGATGATCCAAGATTTCGATTTGTCGATCAAAACTTCGCGTTTCTTAAAAATAATCTTCGACTCCTGGGATATAGGAAGGTAGATGGTATTCTGGCTGACTTAGGTGTTTCCTCTCATCAGTTTAATGAGCCTGAACGCGGCTTTTCTACTCGCTTTGATTCGACATTAGATATGCGCATGAATAAGCAGGGCGACCTAACTGCTGCTACGGTTCTGAATACTTATTCTGAAGAACAGCTACACCGCATCTTCGGTATTTACGGCGAAGTGAAAAATGCGCGATCACTAGCGAAAACAATCGCTACATCACGCATTGCTGAACCCATAACTACACTGGCGGAGTTTAGAAAGACAATTATTTCGCATATACCAAAAGGTAAAGAGCATAAGTATATGGCTCAGGTATTTCAAGCCCTCAGAATTGAAGTAAATAAGGAGATTGAAGTATTGGAAAGCTTTCTTGAGCAAACGGCAGAGGTTCTTAATCCGGGTGGTAGATTGGTGGTTATGTCTTACCATTCTTTAGAGGACAGGCCGGTGAAGAACTTCCTGGCTAAAGGTAAGGTGCGCGGGGAAGTAGAAAAAGATTTCTTCGGGAACCAGCTGAAACCTTTTAATGTGGTTACCAGAAAAGCGGTTGTTGCAGATGTAAACGAATTGGTTGATAACAGTCGTTCCCGGAGTGCTAAGCTTAGGATTGGAGAAAAGATATGAGCAATCAGTTCAGGACATATGAGGATGACGAACCTGAATTGATGGCCGAGCCGGAGATAAAGGTTAAAAGGGTTAAGCCTAGAAAAGATGAGGCTCATCAAAAGATGGGGGCAAAAACCTTTTTTAAAAAGCTGTTCACTGAAGGTGGTGTGAGTAAAGAAGCTGCAACGGATATGTTGCCGTTTTTGTTGTTTTTATCCCTCTTGTGTATGCTATATATTGGAAACAGTCATATAGCGATGAAGAACATTAGAAACATAGATAAATTAAATAAAGAAGTTAAAGAGTTAAGCTGGGAATACAAGTCGCTGAAAGCGGACTTGATGTTTAAAAGTAAGCTGACTGAAGTGGCAAAGAAAGTTGACACTTTGGGTGTGAAAACCTTAACCGAACCGCCAAAAAAAATCGTTGTAAAAAACAATGAACATTAGAGCAAATATATTACTACGTGTGTATCTGGCTTTCGGCCTGATTGTACTGCTTGCCGTGGCGGTATTAATCAGACTTTGCGATGTACAGTTTGTAGAGGGGCATAAATGGCGTGCCATGGCCGATAGCCTCTCTACAAAGTATGTCAACATCGAGCCTGCGCGTGGCAATATTTACTCCAATGACGGAAGCCTTCTGGCTACATCTGTGCCTGAATACGAGCTCCGAATGGATATGTTTGCAGGGGGTATAGCCGACAATGAGGTTTTTTATGGTAAAGTAGATTCTCTTGCTATCAGCCTTTCAGGATTCTTTAAGGACAAAAGTCCCAAGGAATATGCGCGCATGTTACGCAGGGCAAGGAAAGATTCTTCACGTTATTTGTTGCTTAAAAGAAAAGTTAACTACCAGGACTTGAAAGTTGTGCGTGGCTTTCCATTGTTTAGTGTCGGTCGTTTTTCCGGCGGTTTGATTGCCATTCAGAAGAATAAAAGAATTCTTCCTTTCCAGTTTTTGGCAAAACGAACTATTGGCTATAAAAACGCTAATGTTGATAATGGCGTTGGTTTAGAAGGTGCATATGGCAAGTATATTGATGGCGAAAGTGGAAGAAGGTTGGTACAGCGTACTGCTGGTGGTGTTTGGATGCCAGTAAACGAGGAAGCTGAGATCGCGTCACAAGAAGGTGCAGACATCATTTCCACAATCGATATTAACATGCAAGACCTTTGTCAGAGTGCTTTGGAAAAGCAGCTGATTGCCAGTGATGCACATCACGGAACCGTTATTTTAATGGAAGTGCAGACCGGAGAGGTTCGGGCAATTGCAAACTACACCAAAGTTGCAAAAGGAGAATATAAAGAAACGTTCAACTACGCTATTGCCGGAAACCAGGATCCAGGCTCCACATTTAAAGTTGCTTCCTATATGGCTTTATTGGAGGATGGGCTTGTGGACACTAATACGCTGGTCTCAACTGAGAACTATAAAGTGCCGGGTAAGATCATAAAAGATTCTCATGGAAGTATCGGGGTGGTGACTGTGAAGAAAGCTTTTACAGAATCGTCGAATGCTGCAATAGCACATTTAGTGAATACCAGATACCGTGAGGATCAGGCCAAATTTACAGATCACTTATATCGCTGGGGACTGAATGAAAAATTGGAATTACAAATTCCTGGCGAGGCCCAACCCGTGGTTAAGAATCCTAAAAACAAGAGTTGGAACAAGAACCTTACTCTACCACAAATGGCTTATGGCTATGAAATGCAACTTACGCCATTACATATGTTAGCATTTTATAATGCCATAGCAAATAATGGGAAATTGATCTCACCAATCTTTGTTAAAGAAATTAGAAAACTCGGTAATCCTATAGAGCAGTTTCAAGCGAGAGTGATCAACCAAAAGATTGCCTCTGATGAGACCTTGAACAAAATGCGCGATCTTCTTGAAGGCGTTTTTACTCAGGGTACTGGTCGTTCGCTTGCTTCGAAGTATTTCAAAATAGCTGGTAAAACAGGCACAGCCCAGGTTGCTGATGGAAACAAGGGCTATAAAGCTAAAAGGCAATATCAGAGTTCATTTTGTGGCTATTTTCCTGCAGATAATCCGAAGTATTCCTTAATTGTTGTTATCAATGATCCTAAAGGGGCCTACTATGCTGCCTTGGTAGCAGGGCCGCCGTTTAAAGAGATTGCCGATAGAATCTATGCAAGTGACATGTCATTGGCTAGAAACTATACGGAACACTTAGTGGGCAACACTAAGGCGCCTGAGGCAAAGGCCGGCAAAAGTAAAGCCGTAAAGACCGTTTATCAATCGCTAGGCATTAAAACACTTTATGCTGCAAAAGGCGATTACTTTAATAGTGTTGATACAAGTAATGGCCTTGTTTATCAAGAATATACATCTGTGAAAGGCATTATGCCGAATGTTATGGGAATGGGTTTAAAGGACGCGCTTTACCTCTTGGGAAATGCGGGGTTAAAGGCCAATGTAGTGGGAAGTGGAAAAGTTGTTAAACAGTCGCTAGTGCCCGGGTCGAAGATCAGCAAAGGGCTTGGTGTACAAATAGAATTGAAATAAGATGCAGTTACAGGAGATCTTATATGGCGTAACGATACTGCAGCTTGTTGGGACAACCAACAGGGCAGTAAGGTCGTTAGAGTTTGATTCCAGAAAGGCGGGCGCCGAAGATGTTTTTATTGCGATAAAGGGTACTATAACTGACGGACATCAATATATCGGGCAAACAGTTGATGCTGGTGCCTCTGTGGTAGTTTGTGAAACTTTGCCTGATACTTTAGCTGAAGGTGTAACCTACATACAGGTAGCAGATGCTGGTGTGGCATTGGGTATTATGGCTGCTAACTTCTACGGAAATCCGTCAAAGCAGTTAAAACTTGTGGGCATTACGGGAACAAACGGGAAAACCACTATTGCGACTTTGCTTTTTAAACTATTTACCGAACTTGGTTATGCGGTGGGGTTGATTTCTACCGTGGAGAACCAGATCAAAGAGCTGGTTGTTCCAGCTACGCATACCACCCCGAATCCGATTGCATTGAACGCGTTGCTAAAGCAGATGGTTGATGCAGGTTGTGTCTACTGTTTTATGGAAGTGAGTTCACACGCTGTGGTACAACACCGGATTGAAGGACTGACCTTTACCGGCGGTGTATTTTCAAACATTACACACGATCACCTCGACTTCCACAAAACCTTTGATAACTACATCAAGGCCAAAAAGGGATTTTTCGATGCATTGCCAAAGCAGGCTTTTGCTCTTACCAATGCAGACGATAAAAATGGCTTAGTTATGTTGCAGAATACCAAGGCAGCTAGAAAAAGCTATGCACTTAAGCAAATGGCAGATTTTAAGGCAAAAATCATTGAAAACAGTTTCAGTGGCTTAAACCTGGAGATAGACCAGCTGGAAGTGTTCTTTAAATTGGTTGGATCATTTAATGCCTACAATTTACTTGCGGTATATGGCACGGCAACCCTGCTGGGAGAAGACAAGATGAATGTATTGACTGTGCTCAGCGAACTTAGTGGTGCGGAGGGTAGGTTTGACTATGTTGCTAATAATCAGAAAATCATTGGCATTGTAGATTATGCACATACGCCAGATGCGGTTCAAAATGTATTAAGCACGATTTCAGATATCCGTAAAGGAACCGAGCAAGTTATTACTGTTCTAGGATGTGGTGGTGACCGTGACACGACAAAGCGCCCGGTGATGGCTCAGGTTGCGTGTGACTGGAGCGACAAGGTGATTCTTACATCCGATAATCCAAGAACAGAAGCACCAGAGGCCATTCTTAAAGATATGGAGGCAGGTGTATCACCAACAAACAGGAGAAAGACTTTAACAATCACTGACAGAAGAGAAGCAATTAAAACAGCTTGTCACCTGGCAAAACCAGGCGATATCATATTGGTTGCGGGAAAAGGACATGAAAAGTACCAGGAGATCAATGGCGTGCGGTATCATTTTGATGATAAGGAAATTCTAACTGAAAACTTAAACTTGATCAGCTAATGCTATATTATCTATTTGACTACCTGCGTGAGCATTACGATTTTCCCGGATTAAGGTTGTTTCAGTACATCACTTTCCGTACATCATTGGCAATAATTATCTCGCTGATTATTACAACTGTGTTTGGGCATAACATCATCAGTTACCTACGTAAAATGCAGGTTGGCGAGACAGTACGTAATTTAGGCCTGGAAGGACAAATGCAAAAGCAGGGAACACCTACAATGGGTGGAATCATGATCCTGCTCGGTATTCTCGTGCCGACATTGTTGCTTGCTAATTTGTCTAATATTTACGTAATACTAATGATTGTAACCACCGTATGGATGGGTGCAGTTGGTTTCCTTGATGATTACATTAAAGTTTTCAAGAAAAATAAAGAAGGGCTTGCCGGGCGTTTTAAGATTGTTGGTCAAGTTGGCTTAGGGCTGATAATTGGTTACACAATGTATTTCCACCCTAATATAGTTGCACGACAAAAAGTTGACGAGACAAATATCACAAAGTCGAAAGCGCCAATGGTGCTTAGACAAAAAGGTGAAACCTATTACTATACTCAGGATATAAAGACCAGCATTACCAATGTACCTTTTTATAAAAATAACGAGTTTGATTATGCTAAGGTTCTGAAGTTTATTGGTCCGGGTTACGAAAAATATGCATTCCTGGTGTTTATGGTTTTTGTAGTCGTGATTATCACGGCAGTATCTAACGGTGCAAACATAACGGACGGTATTGATGGACTAGCCACGGGTACGTCTGCGATTATAGGCATTACGCTTGGTATCCTAGCTTATGTTTCCGGTAACACGGTCATCGCTGATTACCTTAACATCATGTATATCCCGAACTCGGGTGAGCTAATGATTTTTGCCGGAGCCTTTGTTGGCGCCTGCGTTGGTTTCCTGTGGTACAACTCGTATCCGGCTCAGGTATTTATGGGTGATACCGGCAGTTTGGCAATAGGCGGTATCATCGCTGCTTTTGCGATTATGATTCGCAAAGAACTGTTAATTCCAATTTTATGTGGTGTGTTCCTGGTGGAGATACTTTCCGTAATGCTGCAGGTATCTTACTTCAAATACACCAAGAAACGTTTTGGTGAAGGCCGACGGATTTTGTTAATGTCGCCATTACACCACCACTACCAGAAAAAGGGGTATCATGAAGCGAAGATCGTTGTTCGCTTCTGGGTCATCGGCATTTTATTGGCAATTATAACAATCATCACTTTAAAAGTAAGATAATGGGAGCGGGGAGAATAGTGATTTTAGGTGCCGGTGAGAGCGGTTATGGTGCAGCAATGCTTGCACAGAAGCAGGGCTTTGAAGTGTTTGTTTCGGACTTTGGACGGATATCGCAAGAATATAAAGATAAACTTACTGCATTACAGGTGCCTTTTGAGGAAGGACAACATACGGAAGACCTTATCCTAAATGCAACTGAAGTGATCAAGAGTCCAGGTATTCCTGATTCTGCAGCAATTGTAAAGGCACTAAGCGAGGCAGGTATTCCTGTGATTTCTGAGATTGAATTCGCAAAACGGTATACTAAAGCAAAAACGATCTGTATTACCGGCTCTAACGGGAAAACTACGACTTCAACGCTGATCTATCATTTGTTGAAAAAAGCCGGAGTTAATGCATGTCTTGCCGGCAACATTGGGAAGAGCTTTGCAGGGCAGGTTGCTGAAGATAAGTATGACTGGTATGTGCTGGAGATATCAAGCTTTATGCTGGATAATATGTATGCTTTTAAGGCAGATATAGCCGTCTTGCTTAATATCACACCAGATCATTTAGACCGGTACGAATATAAAATGGAAAATTATGCCGCATCCAAGATGCGCATTACGCAAAATCAGACGGATGAAGATTATTTCATTTACTGTGCTGATGATGCGGAAACTATGAATATGCTTCATACCATGAAGCTGCAGGCGAGACAGTTCCCTTTTTCTATACTAAACCATGTAGAGGAAGGTGCCTGGTTAGAAGACGACCTAATCCACATAAATATAAACTCAAAAGATCAATTTACTATGTCTATAGCAGAGTTAGCCTTACAAGGTAAGCACAATATCTACAATTCCATGGCTTCGGGTATTGTTGCCAAAGTGCTGGATATCCGTAACGCGACTATCCGCGAGGGAATGGGTGATATTAAAAACATTGAGCATCGTTTAGAACATGTTGCCAAGATTTCTGGTGTGACATACATCAATGATTCGAAAGCGACGAATGTGAACTCTACCTGGTATGCTTTAGAGAGTGTAAATTCAGATATCGTATTGATCATGGGCGGTGTAGATAAAGGCAATGATTACGAGATGCTTAGAGACCTGGTGAAGAGCAAGGTGAAGGCTATCGTTTGCCTTGGTAAAAATAACAAGCGTATCCATGAGGCGTTCGAGGACGATGTGGACATGATTGTAAACACTTTTTCTGCCGAAGAAGCGGTACAGGTTGCCTATCATCTGGCAAAAAAAGGTGACACCGTGTTGCTTTCGCCAGCATGCGCGAGCTTTGACCTTTTTACCAGCTACGAAGACCGTGGCCGTCAATTTAAAAAAGCTGTAAAAGAACTGTAGCTATGTCGATAAGTGCGCTATTGGAAAAAACAAAGGGAGATCGCTGGATATGGCTGATCATAATACTGCTGTCTTTGATTTCGATCGTTGCTGTATACAGTGCAACGGGCACACTTGCGTATAAACAAGGAAAAGCGGTAGAAAAGATTCTGTTAACCAAACACATCATCTTTGTTGTGCTTGGTATCGCGATGATCTATATTTCTCATTTGCTGGATTATAAATACTATGCTGGTATATCTAAGGTTCTGATGATTATTACGTTACCCCTGCTGGTGTATACTCTGATTTTTGGAACCAGCCTTAACGATGCTTCGAGATGGGTAAAGATTCCATTTATCGGATTAACGTTTCAAACTTCCGATCTGGCTAAACTGGCCTTGATTACCTTTTTAGCGCGAATGCTTACCAAAAAGCAGGAGAACATAAAGGATGTAAAAAAGGCATTTGTTCCCATCATGGGGTCTGTTTGTGTGGTGTTTATCCTTATTGCACTGGCGAACTTATCCACAGCGTTAATGCTCTTTGGCGTAAGTATATTGCTGTTAATTATAGGAAGGATCAGTATTAAACAAATTGGAATAGTTTGTGCAGGAGGGCTGGTCTTGCTGCTTTTTGTTGTCTTCCTGGGGCCGCGTCGTGAAACTTATAAGTCCAGAATCCAGTCGTTCATGCATCCTGAAATGCAAAACGCAGATAAGACCTATCAGGCAGACCATGCTAAGATGGCATTGGCAAAAGGAGGGGTATTTGGAGCAGGCCCGGGTAACAGCATTGAGCGTAATTTCTTACCTCACCCTTATTCCGACTTTATCTTTGCGATCATCGTTGAGGAATACGGTTTTATTGGCGGTTTGATCATCATTAAACTCTATCTTGTATTACTGTACCGATGTGTCAGGATCGTCACGCAAAGTCCCAAAGCGTTTGGAGCGCTGTTAGCAGCAGGATTAAGTTTCAGTCTCACCATCCAGGCTTTCGCGAATATGGCAGTAGCTGTGGGCCTGGGCCCGGTTACAGGTGTACCATTACCATTAGTGAGTATGGGCGGAACATCGATGATCTTTACAAGCATCGCCTTTGGTATTATCCTTAGTGTAAGCAGGGACGTAGAAGAGAACAATAAGAAAGTTGTAGTTGGTGAAATTCCGGCTATGGCATAAAATATAGACATGAGACCAACAAGAATTATCATATCAGGAGGTGGCACCGGCGGACATATATTTCCGGCGATATCAATTGCTAATGCGCTTAAGCGCATGGAGCCGGGCTGCGAGATCCTGTTTGTTGGGGCTTTTGGTAGAATGGAAATGGAAATGATTCCGGCTGCAGGCTACAAGATTATCGGCTTAAACATCGCCGGTATTCAGCGTGGTTCACTGGTGAAAAATCTTGCGTTGCCATATAAGATGTTCGACAGCATGCGAAAAGCGTTGAAGTTGATTACGGACTTCAAACCGGATGCAGCAGTGGGAGTTGGTGGCTATGCCTCCGGACCATTACTGCTCGCTGCTTCATGGAAAAATGTACCATACCTTATTCAGGAGCAAAATTCTTATGCTGGCGTAACAAATAAACGCCTGGGGAAAAATGCTGCAAAAATCTGTGTTGCATTTGACAGCATGGAACAATTTTTTCCCGCGGATAGAATCATAAAAACCGGAAATCCGGTCCGAAAGGAAGTGGTTGATATCGAAAATAAACATTTCGCCGGTGCGGAATTACTTAAGCTCGATCCGCTTAAGAAAACTATACTGGTGACAGGCGGTAGCCTGGGCGCAGGAACACTAAACAAAAGCCTGGAAAAACATCTTCAGGAGATTATAGATCAGGATGTACAATTGATCTGGCAAACTGGAAAATACTATTATAAAGGTATTGTGGAGCGGCTTGGTGCAAATCCTCATCCGAATGTGCGGATACTGGAGTTCCTGAATAAAATGGATCTAGCCTATGCTGCCGCAGACGTAATAATCTCAAGAGCGGGAGCAGGGACGATTGCAGAACTCTGCCTGATAAAGAAACCGGTGATTCTGGTACCATCTCCGAATGTGGCAGAAGATCATCAAACTAAAAATGCATTGGCCTTGGTTAAAAACCAGGCTGCTTTGATGATTGCCGATCGTTCGGCTGAGGACACCCTGGTAAAGGCAGCGCTTGAACTCTTAAATGATGAACAGCGCCGTGAGGCTTTTTCAGAGAATATAGGTAAAATGGCACTGCCGGATGCAGACGATATTATTGCCAACGAAGTTCTTAAACTAACCAGGAGGACGGTATAAATGGAATTAGAGGCAATTAAACAGGTATACTTTGTTGGCATCGGGGGCATCGGAATGAGTGCGCTGGCGCGGTACTTTGCTATGCGTGGCTGCCTGGTTCATGGCTATGATAAAGTGCGGACTGCACTTTGCATTGCGTTGGAAGCTGAAGGTATTTCAGTCAGCTATCAAGATGAGATATCCGCTATTGCAGCTCCGTTCAGTTCACTGGATGAACAAACTTTAGTTGTTTATACGCCGGCGATTCCAAAAGATGGCGTGGTTCTAAACTTTTTTAAGAATCTTGGTTACAAAATTTACAAACGGTCGGAGGTTTTAGGTATTATCAGTGCAGGTCAGTACTGTATAGCAGTGGCCGGAACGCACGGTAAGACTACGACCTCATCCATGATCGCGCATATACTTAAAGAAACGGGCTATGACTGTACAGCCTTCCTTGGTGGTATCGCAAGCAATTACAACAGCAACTTCCTGCCGGGTAAGAACGACGTGGTGGTTGTAGAGGCTGATGAGTACGATCGTTCATTCCTCACCTTACATCCTGATATTGCTGTGATCACTTCTATGGATGCTGATCATTTAGATATCTACGGGGATTCGGGCCAGATGGAAGATTCTTTCCATTTATTTGCGGACCAGTTAAAACCAGAAGGCACTTTATACGTTAAGGCAGGACTTCCGATTGACAGGGGCAGGAGTTACGGGATCGAAAATAGAGAAGGTATATCAGCAGATAACATTAGTGTATCTGATGGTCATTTTCTTTTTGATTATACTGATGACAGTTTCTTTATTGAGGGCATCCGGATGCTTTTACCAGGAAGGCACAATATTGAGAATGCCATCGCGGCAGTAAGCGTTGCTTTAAAACTTGGCATTACGCCCGAGGAGGTTAAAACAGCTTTAGAAGTTTTTAAGGGTGTTAAACGCAGGTTCGAGTATGTGGTGCAAACTGCTGATCATGTGTACATCGATGACTACGCACATCATCCGGAGGAATTGAAGGCATGCTTCAACGCAGTACGTGAATTGTATCCTGGAAGAAAGCTCACCGTAGTCTTTCAGCCACATTTATTTAGCAGGACGCGAGACTTTGCCGATCAATTTGCTGAAGTGCTCAGTACAGTAGATGATTTGCTTCTGCTGGATATATATCCGGCACGGGAGCTGCCTATACCAGGGATTAATGCCGAATTTTTGCTGGATAAAATTTCAATTCAGGAGAAAAAGATATTGAATAAGTCACAAGTACTCGGGTATGTTGAGGCCAAAATGCCGGCTCTGCTTTTGACAGTTGGAGCGGGTGATATTGATACTTTGGTTGAACCTTTAAAGGTAATATATCATGCTTAAGCGAATCGCCTGGAAGCGGATATTAAAGGGCACAGCATGGATATTATCACTTGCGGGTTTGGTTGTACTCATGAGTTTTGTAGAGACCAAAAAGCGGACAGTTAAATGTTCAAACGTGAAGATCTTGATTCCCGGTGCAGATAACTTTATTGAGCGGGAGGAGATTGATGATATATTGAAAAAGAATCAGGGGATCCTGATTGGAAAGTCGATGGAGCAAATTAATCTGGATGAGATTGAGCAGAACATCAAGTCAAATCCATACATCGCTTCGGCGAAGGTATTTGGAGATATGAATGGTGTGATTCACATTGAGATTGAGCAACGTGAGCCTGTGTTGCGAATCATTAATTCCGGTGGACAGGACTTTTATGTAGATCGGGAAGGTTTGAAAATGCCGGTTTCGTCAAACTTCACTGCAAACGTGCTGGTGGCGAACGGAAATATTAGTGAAATCTTTAATGGTCGTTTGGATACGGTGAAAAACCAGTTGACTCGAGACCTTTTTGAGACAGCATTGTTCATCAGGTCTGACACTTTATGGGATGCCCAAATTGAACAGATGTATGTTGCTGAAAACAAAGACATAGAATTAATTCCACGGGTCGGCAACCAACGCATTATTTTGGGAGATGCTGATTCTTTGGAAGTGAAGATGAGGAATCTGAGGGCATTTTATAAGCAAGCTATGCCAACTGTAGGGTGGGAGGCTTATAAAACGATTAACGTTAAGTACACAAACCAAGTGGTTTGCGAACGGAACAAAGTGGACTCTTTGTACAGGCCAGTGGCGCCAGTGCAGAAAAGTCCGGCAGACAGTATAAAAAGCAATCGTAAGATTGTAGATTCAATTGTAAAAAACGAGATCCTTAAACAGATCGGAAGTAATTAACAGATACCAGAAAAACTAAAAAATATAAAACGCAGCAAATTAATATAGTTATGGGCAAAGAAAAATTTACGATTCAATCACCTATTGTAGTTGGATTAGATATTGGTACCACTAAAATCTGTGTAATTGTTGGACGCAGAACGCAGCATAATAAAATCGAGGTCCTCGGCATTGGCAAAGCCGAGTCTGCTGGCGTAACAAGAGGAGTGGTATCTAATATCCAGAAAACGGTGCAAGGCATTCAGCAGGCGGTAGAAATTGCCAGTGGACAATCTAATGTGGAAGTTAGGGTTGTTAACGTTGGCATTGCTGGTCAGCACATAAAAAGCCTGCAACACCGTGGTATCCTTACCAGAAGAGAGCTTAACAACGAGATCTCTAAAAAGGATATTGATAAATTGATTGATGATATGTTCAAGCTGGTTATGCCCCCCGGAGAAGAAATCATCCATGTACTTCCACAAGAATTTACTGTTGATAGTGAGCCAGGAATAAAAGACCCTATAGGAATGGCTGGTGTACGTTTGGAAGCGAATTTCCACATTATTTCCGGACAAGTTACTGCTGTGAAAAATATTATGCGCTGTGTCAGCAATGCTGGGCTTCAAACCCAGGAGTTGATACTGGAGCCACTAGCTTCCTCTGAATCGGTATTGAGTGAGGAAGAAAAGGAAGCTGGTATTGCCTTGGTTGATATCGGTGGTGGTACTACTGATATTGCGATTTTTCATGAAGGCATTATCCGTCATACTGCTGTAATTCCATTTGGTGGAAACAGTGTAACAGAAGACATCCGAGAGGGATGTTCAGTTATGCGTAACCAGGCGGAGCTACTAAAAACAAGATTCGGTTCTGCCCTGGCCGAGGAAAATAAAGAAAATGAGATTATTTGCGTTCCCGGCTTGAGAGGACGTGAGCCAAAAGAAATATCAGTAAAAAATCTTGCCTATGTTATTCAGGCGAGAATGGAAGAGATCATTGAGCACATCTATTATGAGATTAAATCTTCAGGCTACGAAAAAAAGTTAATAGGCGGTATTGTAATTACTGGTGGTGGTTCCTTATTGAAACACCTGCCACAGCTTGTTGAATATGTAACAGGCCTGGATTGCCGCGTCGGTTACCCAAATGAGCATTTGTCGAAATACGAAGACATGCCTAAATCAATTTATGACGACTTGAAGAGCCCGATGTATGCCACCAGCGTTGGATTGCTAATTAAAGGAATTCAAAAAGCGGAGGAGCTTGTAGAGGAAATGAAACAGCCCGGAGTGTTTGTAGAAAAACCAAAAGAGGCAAAAGAAAAAGCGAAGAAAAGTGGAAGCGGTTTATTTGATAAACTACTTGCAAAAACGAAGGATTTCATCAAAGACGATATGAACGTTAGTGATGAAGACTATATAAAACCTTAGTAATTTTCAACAAGATGTAAGTTTTCCACATTATTAACACATGTGGAAAACGTATGTTAAAAAGTGTTAATATTACATTTGGAGATGAACAGGTAAAACCTAATTTTAATCTACTGATTCTGAAAGATATGCAATTCGAAATGTTAAAAGATAAATCGTCAATTATCAAAGTTATTGGTGTTGGCGGTGGTGGTGGTAATGCGGTAAACCATATGTACCGTCAGGGGATAACAGGTGTTGATTTCATCATCTGTAACACAGATGCACAAGCCTTGGAGTCTAGTCCGATTCCTAACAAGGTGCAACTGGGTGCGAGTTTAACAGAAGGAATGGGCGCGGGTTCGATTCCTGAAGTAGGCAAGAACTCAGCTATTGAAAACATTGAAGATATTAAAGTCATGCTGGGTAATACAACTAAAATGTTGTTTATTACTGCTGGCATGGGTGGTGGTACCGGAACTGGTGCCAGTCCGATCATCGCACAAGCTGCTAAGGAGCTTGATATACTAACCGTGGCTATTATCACTACTCCTTTCTCCTTCGAAGGAAAGCGTAGGAAGATGCAAGCTGAAGACGGGTTAGACGAATTAAAAAAGTATGTAGATTCTTATCTTGTAATCTCTAACGATAGATTAAGAGAGATCTTCGGAAACCTCACCCTAGGTTCTGCGTTTGCACAGGCTGATGATATCTTAACCACAGCAGCAAAGGGGATTGCAGAAATCATTACCGTACCAGGTTATATCAACGTCGATTTCAAAGATGTTCGTACAGTAATGAAAGACAGTGGTGTTTCGATCATGGGTAGCTATTCTGCAAGCGGTGAAAACCGGGCTCTAGTGGCTGTAGAAGGTGCACTTGCTTCTCCGCTATTGAAAGATAACGAAATTGAAGGCGCTAGATACATCCTATTGAACATCAGTTCTGGTGTCAACGAAGTAACAATGGATGAAGTTGCAATCATTACCGACTATATTCAGGATAAAGCAGGGTTATCTGCTGATTTAATCTGGGGTAACTGCATCGATGAGAACCTGGAGGATCGCCTATCAGTAACCATCATTGCAACTGGTTTCCAGACTACGGAACAGCGTGCACAGGATAAAAAGAACGTTAAAAAGATATCTTTACTGACGCCTGAAGAAGCGCCCTTAGTAAAGCCAATAGAGCCTGTGAATACCTTTATGGCTCCGAAAGTTCAGGTACAGAGCACTGAACCTGTGATGAAGGCGAGAGAAGCCCAATCTGAAATGTTTGGTGACATGATGAATACGCCTAAAAGCAGAAGAAATGATGATCAGGATTTCAATGTTATCAAACATACCCTGATTGAAGAAGAGGTGTATCCAAATGATGTACAGACAGAACCAGGCTTTGAATTCGAAGTTAAAGTTTCTGAAACTGACTTTACTTTTGAAAAGCCGATAGCAGATTTCAGCGCACATCAGCAACCGGTTAATCAACCAGAGGTTCAGCAAACTGGAGCTGATGACTACAAAACTGATGAATCGATGGAGGATCAGCTTAGAAAATCCAAAGAGCGCATTTTGAGGTTAAAAGATCTAAGTATGAAACTTCGTACTGCCAATGGTTTACAGGAGTTAGAGAATGAACCTGCTTACAAGAGAAAACAAATGCAACTTCAACAAGTTCAGCATTCTTCTGAATCGCAGGTGTCTAGATTCACATTGAGTAGCGATGAAGATGGATCTACAGAGATTCGTCCGAACAACTCTTTTCTACATGACAATGTTGATTAACAAAATATAAAGAAAAAGTAAGGCCTTAAGGAATAAACCCTTTAAGGCTTTTTTGGTAAAATAATAGCTTGAGTAGCCGTAAGCCTGGCGAAGTAGATAGTTGTAAATAAGGCTTATAAACCTTAAATTTGGCAAAATAGAATAACCTTAAAACATATTACATTGGATATTTTTGAAAAGATTACAAAACATATGGGGCCACTTGGTCAGCACCAGAAATGGTCTCATGGATATTTTTCCTTCCCTAAATTAGAAGGAGAATTAGGCCCTCATATGACTTTCCGGGGTAAGGAGCACCTAGTATGGAGCTTGAATAACTATCTTGGATTGGCAAACCACCCGGAAGTTAGGGCTGCCGATATGCAGGGTGCTGCAGATTTTGGTATGGCATATCCGATGGGTGCCAGAATGATGTCTGGTAATACCAAATACCATGAGCAGTTAGAAAGTCAGCTTGCGGCATTTGTAGGTAAACCCGATGCCTTTTTACTTAACTATGGCTATCAAGGTATGGTATCCATTATTGATGCATTAGTAGATCGTAATGATGTGATTGTTTATGATGGAGAATCACATGCCTGCATTATTGATGGATTAAGGTTGCATATGGGTAAACGTTTTGTTTATCAACATAATGATATTGACAGTGCAGCCAAACAACTTGCCCGGGCGTCAAAGCTTGTTGAGCAGAGTGGAGGCGGTATCCTGGTCATTACCGAAGGTGTTTTTGGTATGTCAGGTGCACAGGGAAAATTGAAAGAGTTAATTGAATTAAAGAAGCAATTTAATTTCCGTCTTTTAATTGATGATGCACACGGCTTCGGTACAATGGGTAAAACCGGGGCAGGAACACATGAAGCACAAGATTGTATTGAAGGCGTAGATGTTTACTTTGGTACTTTTGCAAAATCTATGGCTGGTATTGGCGCATTTGTGGCTTCTACTGAAGAAATTACAAATTTCCTGCGTTATAATATGCGTTCTCAAACATTTGCCAAAGCACTACCAATGCCAATGGTTATAGGTTTGCTTAAACGTCTGGAGCTTTTAAAGAACAATAATGAGCTAAGGGAGAATCTTTGGAACATTGCAATGAACCTTCAGAATGGCTTAAGAGAACGTGGATTTGATCTTGGTATCACCAACACCATGGTTACACCGGTGTTTTTGAAAGGGGAACTGCAGGAAGCGACAGCTTTAACTATGGACCTGCGCGAAAACTATGGCATATTCTGTTCAATTGTAGTGTACCCGGTAATTCCTAAAGGTTTGATCGAATTAAGATTAATTCCTACGGCAGTACATACACTGGAAGATGTTCAAAGGACTCTAGACGCTTTCAGCGAAGTTTCTGATAAACTGAAAAGCGGATATTACAAAGACAACAAGTTTGTAGAAGCGTAGTTGATCGATACTAATTGCAGTAAAATAGCAAGGTTAACAAAAGGGCCCTTCAGTGAAACTGAAGGGCCCTTTTGTTTGTAATGCGGTTTTGATTAAAGTCTATTTTTGAATTAGGGTAATTTGTTCTGCGATTCTTGAAGCCAATTCAGCCGATACGGGTACTAAAGGTAAGCGCACAGCATCACCACAGATTCCTAAATGCTTTAATGCTGCCTTCACACCACCAGGGTTCCCTTCAGCAAAGATTAATCGCGTAAATTCAATCAGGCTAAAGTGCATTGGAAGTGCTTTCTTAAACTCGCCCTGTAGTGATTGTCTGATCATTCCCGAAAGTTCAGCAGGGAGTGCATTTCCAACTACAGAGATCACACCAACTGCCCCTAATGAAATCATCGGCAACGCGACAGGGTCATCCCCCGAGATGAGCATGAAGTCTTCGGGTTTATCGCGCATGATCTGGTTGAATTGGTCGAAGTTGCCTGAGGCTTCTTTCGTTCCGATAATGTTTTTAAAATCATGTGCAAGCCTGCAAGTCGTCTCTGGACTAACATTACTTGCAGTTCTGCCTGGGACATTATACAGCAGTACAGACAATGAAGAGGCTTCACTTATAGCTTTATAATGCTGATAAATGCCTTCTTGGGTTGGCTTATTATAGTTTGGACTGGCAGATAGAATTGCATCATATCCATTGCTTTCAAAGCTCTTAATGCTTTCAACAACATTTGCGGTATCATTGCCTCCAATTCCGGCAACCAGTGGCAACCTGCCATTATTTACTTCGGCAGTAAAAGCCCACACTGCTTCTTTTTCCTTCTTATTCAAAGTTGAGGATTCACCAGTCGTTCCAAGTGAAACCAGGTAATCTACGCCGCCCTCAACCATGTGATCGATCAGTCTTCTCAGACCATCGAAATCTACTGATTTATCTTCTTTAAATGGTGTAACTAATGCTACACCCGTACCATGAAATTTTTCCATTATCTTTATTTCAACATCTCCAGTAATTCCTGATGATCGATCATCGGAATCTTTAATTTTTGTGCTTTTTCCAGTTTAGAAGGCCCCATATTGTTACCTGCGACAAGGAAGTTTAGTTTCGCAGAAATGCTACCTAAAATCTTACCACCGTTACTTTCAATCAGGTCTTTAAGCTCGTCTCTGCTTATTCCATCAAAGACGCCCGAAATTACAAATGTTTTTCCGCTTAATTTGTCGCTTTGTAGTGAAATTGTCGTTTCGGCAGCTTCGAATTGAAGTCCAAATTCCCGAAGCATTACAATTTGCCTTAAATGTTCGGGCTTTTTAAAGTAATCAATGATACTTTCTGCTATCCGCTGCCCAATTTCATCTATAGAAGTGAGTTCTTCAATGCTGGCACTGCTTAGCTTATCAATATTTTTAGTTGCAAAAGCTAACTTACGAGCAACAGTTTCACCAACATACCGGATTCCTAGTCCAAAAAGAACCTTTTCAAAAGGCATCTCCTTAGATTTTTCTATGCCTTGGAGCATATTTTGAATTGATTTATCACCAAAACGTTCAAGGCCCTTAAGCTGTTCTGCGCGATCTTCCAGCGTATACAGATCACTGATGTGCCGCACTAAGCCCTGACGGTAAAAACTTTCTATGGTTTCATCTCCAACGCCGTCGATGTTCATTGCTTTACGTCCGATGAAGTGCTGCATTTTACCCACGATTTGAGGTGGGCAGCCCTCATCGTTTGGACAATAAAATGCTACTTCACCTTCGTTCCGGATTAACGTAGTTCCACATTCGGGACATTTTGAAGGATAGATAATTTTCTGCGCATCTGCGACTCTTTTATCAAGGTTTACGTTAATGATCTTTGGAATGATCTCTCCACCTTTTTCGACAAAGACTGTATCTCCTTCATGAAGGTCAAGTCGTTCAATTTCGTTCGCATTGTGCAACGTAGCCCGCTTCACGGTTGTTCCCGCAAGTTGAACTGGTTTCAAGTTAGCTACTGGTGTTACTGCTCCCGTACGCCCCACCTGATAGGTCACTTTCTGCAGGATGGTTTCAACTTCCTGAGCTTTATATTTATAGGAAATTGCCCAGCGAGGAGATTTGGCGGTGAAACCGAGTTCCTGCTGCTGGCCATAGCTGTTAACTTTAATAACAATGCCGTCGATTTCATATCCGATCTTAAAACGCTGATTCTCCCAGTATTTGATGAATTCTAAAACTTCATCAATATTCAAGGCTAATCTGGAATGCTCGCTTACATGGAAGCCCCAGGACTTGACAGCTTGCAAGCTCTCCCAATGGGTGTTGAAGATCGTTCGATCCGTATTCAATGAATAAAACACTGCATCCAGAGGCCTCTTGGCAACTTCCGTGGAGTCTTGCATTTTTATTGTACCAGCGGCGAAGTTTCTAGGATTAGCATAAGTGATCTCACCCAGTTCCTCACGTTCCTTGTTGAGTCTTTCAAAAGCTGCCCGGTGCATGAAGATCTCTCCACGAATCTCAAAAATTTCAGGCTGCCCAGTGCTCTTTAAACGATGTGGGATATTCCGGATGGTTCTTACATTAGTGGTCACATCATCACCTTGTGTACCATCACCGCGCGTTACTGCACGTACAAGCTCGTTTTGCTCATAAGTTAGACTGATAGAAAGTCCGTCGAACTTGAGCTCGCAGACATATTCATACGCCATTCCGATCGCCTTACGAATGCGTTCGTCAAAGTCACGGAGATCCTGTTCATTGTAAGTGTTACCAAGTGACAGCATTGGCCACTTATGTTTAACTGTGATGAAGTTCTTGGTGATGTCGCCACCTACTCGCCGGGTAGGTGAGTCCGGATCTGCAAATTCCGGATGTTCCTTTTCAAGCTTTGCCAGCGCTTCCAGCTTCTTGTCAAATTCATAATCGGCAATGGTAGGCATTGCTAACACATAGTAGTTGTAGTTATGCTGATTAAGTTCCTTAACCAGTGCATTCATGGTATCTTTAATGCTTTCTGCGGACATGGAACGAAGATACAAATTGTATTCAGAAAGCGCTTATACGGGGATTTGCTTCAAGTTCTTTAAAGATCGTCATAAACCTCGGCTCGAGGTCGCTGCAGTATTCATCAAGTCTTTCGGTGAGTAGTTCAATTTGTGACGTTGTGAATGGATTGTTCCATATCCGCATGCAAATCCGTTTTAACGCGTAACTGATATTTGCTAATGTCTGATAACTGAAAAGGTATCTGCTTTCCAGAAAGTCCTTGAGGAAGCTATCGAATATCAACTGATCCGGGACTTCGGCGAGGCCAAGGAACCTGGTAAGTTCCTGTGCATTTGCCTTATTCAGCTGCTGATAGAAAGTTTCGATGTTAATTACCCCGGCATGTAATAGCAAGTGATCCAGCATCAATTCAAGACCGATATGTGCAAGAAAAAACGGCTTCACTGGGCCACCTGCAACACAGGGGAGTATTAATTTTTTAAGCTCGGCAGTTTCATGTTTAAAGAACTCCGAGCTGTGAAAATAATTGTCTACCTCCAGGTGCTTCTGCCAACCCTTCAAAAGCGCATTTAATCCAGCTTGGTCCTGGTAGCGTTCGGGAGATTTCTGCGGATGAATGTTCCAGTATTTGTCTGCATTTTTAATGAGATCTGGCAATACCACTCCCATGACCACAAAGTGATCGCTGTTATTTCGTTCAAAGTAGTAATGGGAGAGGAAGTTCATAGCCTTAAAAGTAAAAATTTTTTATCCAGGCTTTTCCTATATTTGCGGCAAAAAGTTATATAATGACCAATTTCGTAGAAGAATTACGCTGGAGGGGTATGCTGCATGATATCATGCCGAATACCGAAGAGAAGTTAAGTGAAGGTATGTCCGCAGGGTATATCGGTTTTGACCCAACGGCAGATTCGCTTCACGTCGGACATTTAACGCAGATCATGACCTTAATTCATTTCCAACGCGCAGGGCACAAGCCTTTTGCACTTGTTGGCGGTGCAACAGGGATGGTGGGTGATCCTTCAGGTAAATCTGCTGAGCGAAATCTGCTTACTGAAGAGAGCCTCGAGCACAACCTGAACGGTATCAAAGCCCAGCTGAGTAAGTTCTTGAAGTTCGGATCTGAAGGAAATGACGCGGTGATGGTTAATAACGCGGACTGGTTTAAGAACTTCAGTTTCCTTGATTTCATCAGAGATGTTGGTAAACACATCACGGTAAATTACATGATGGCGAAAGACAGTGTTAAAAAGCGCCTTAATGGCGAGTTTGGTGCGGGATTGTCTTTTACAGAGTTCAGTTATCAATTGATCCAGGGTTATGATTTTTACTACTTATGGAAACACCACAGCTGTATCCTGCAGATGGGGGGCTCTGACCAATGGGGAAATATTGTAACCGGAACAGAATTTATTCGCCGTAAGGATAACGGTACGGCATATGCACTTACTACCCAGTTGATCAAAAAAGCAGATGGTACTAAGTTTGGAAAAACTGAAAGTGGCGCAGTGTGGCTTGATCCGGAGAAGACATCACCTTATCGTTTTTACCAGTTTTGGCTCAATGCCTCTGATGACGATGTTAAAAAGTGGATCAGGATTTTTACGCTGAAAGCGGAAGAGGAGATTCTCAAGCTGGAGCAGGAACATGATCAGGCACCACATTTAAGAATTTTACAGAAAGCACTTGCGGAGGATATTACCATCCGTACACACTCTGAAGCTGCACTGGAAACGGCAATTAAGACATCCGGATTTTTATTTGGAAATGGTTCACTCGATTTCTTTGCTACACTTAATGATGCTCAGGTACTTGAAATCTTTGATGGTGTTCCTCAATTCATTATTAATAAGTCGGAACTTGCTGGCGGACTTGACCTGGGAACATTACTTGCGGAAAAAACCAGCATATTCCCTTCTAAAGGAGAGGTTAAGAAAACCATTCAAGGCGGTGGCTTGAGTATTAACAAAGCTAAGCCTTCAGATGCAGGTCAGCAGTATGGTACCGTAGATCTGCTTAATGGAAAATACATCATTGTTCAAAAAGGAAAGAAAAACTATTTCTTGATCACAGCGGTAGATTAATAAGCGATATAGCGCTTACAGCGCTATTGAACCAGAAGATTACAGCCCCGAATATCTGCATTGTCGAAACGGCCTAGCACTTCAAAAGATCCATCAGCATAGATGCGCCCAAGATCTTGTGTTGCAATAAAGCTACAGGAGTTCACATTTGCTAAGTCAATCACATTAATACCTCCACTCTGCTTGTTTTTCAACAGGCTGAGTGGATCATTGGTATCCCTCAATACTATTTTCATCCAGGGCGGACAGTTGAATATACCTTCTCCCTTGGAGTAAGCCTGTGAAAGCAACTCCGTCATTCCGTATTCACTATGTATCGCCTGTACTCCGAAACCGTCAGTAAGCAATTCATGTAGTTCTTCCCGGACCATTTCTTTTCTTTTACCCTTCATGCCGCCGGTTTCCATGACAATAAGTTCCGGAAAGTCTAACCTAAATTCTTCTATGAAATCAAGCAAGGCATAGGTTACCCCGATCAGGATAGTCGGTGTAGCTTGTTCTTTAAGCTTCTGCAGGGTTTCATAAAGGCCCTTGTTATTATGAAGAAAATAGCCGCTTTTTGGATGTTGGCTTTGCGCCAGGAGAGCATCTACCATGTATATCAGTGAGGATCCTTCACGTTCCTGATAGGACGGAAGCAGTGCAAGGATACAAGTATTATTGGGATTATTATAGAACAGCTGAAAAGCACGATTGAAACTTTCCTCGTAAATACTTACGTCTGTCACCAGATGCTTGCTCTGAATCTGCCCAGTTGTTCCTGAGCTGCTGAACACCACCTGCACCGACTCATCGGAACTTAAAATCTCATGCGATTTAAAGAAAGCAATGGGAAGGTAGGGAATCGAATCCAATGAAGAAACCTTTTTTGGATCAACTTTTAAGTGGTATAAAAATGTCCGATAAACCTCACAATGGGCAGCTTGGTGTCGAAACACCTCGAGTGCTGTTTTCTCGAAGGCGCCCGTAGTGCCGATATTAAATATTGATTCTATGATATGCTCCACATTGCAAAAATACGGAAACAAATACCAGTTAGCGATTGCTTTTATGTTGGAATAGTGCTTTGCGGAAGTGGAAGCCACAAAAGCCACATATACCAGCTACAAAAGCACCAAGCAAAGCGGTAAGGAATAATACGAGGTACCAACTATTGACGCCTAACATCTCTGCAACCCTGCTTGCCATGAGGTTCTGATTTGAAATGCTGTTGAAAAGTGCAACGCCCGTCCACAACAACAAAATTGCAAAGAATGGAGACCATAAGGCTATCTTTCCTGTTTTCCCGAGTAGCGCGCAGGCCACAAAAGATATTATCACGATAATCCACCAGGGGAGGAAAAGCTGAAGCAGGAATGCGGCTATGAGTACGAGTAAGAAAACCATAATTATTTTTTGCTGATTTTTATATGTTGAAGTGCTTTAACCTGCGGGTCCTTTATACCATTCATGAGGTAAAGATCATAGAGTCTACCTTCTGCCCATGTACTGATCATATTATCGTAATAGGGGCTACCGGGATTGCCAGATTGTCCGCCTGGAAACACACCGTGACCCTTAGGTGTTTCGCCCAGTTCAATAACCATGCGCCAGGAGGGTCCATTCGATTCGCTTAAGGCGTTTATGGTACTCTTAGCACCACCGATCATCAAGGTTTTCGAGCCAAAGCCTGGTATCGCCGCCAAATGTGGAACATGACTTTGCTTGATATTTGCCCATGCCCAGTTTTTTCCAATAACTCCATATTTTCTTTCAAGGCTGTCGCAGGCGTACTTGAAAGATTCATTCACCAGTGCCTTTAGCGTTTCTGGTTCCGGTGTATTTACGTCATCGTACCAACGGGCAGCAGGTTCTTTCGTAATCATCTGCACAGTTCGATCCCGGGAAGGCTTACGCATTGGTACGTTATCAACTTCAAACTCATCATCCCAGATCAGATGATCTAGTTTATTCATCCATAGTTCGAAGATGCCTGGCGCAAGCTCCACTGCGTTGTAAAACTTATTCCATTTTTGCAGCACTTGAAAGGCTTCTTTCTGTGTGGCATTTAAAGAACCGCGGTCCACGAGCGGGAGTATTGCTGGTAGTACATTCTCTGGATAAACTCCGTAGGAGTCGGTTTGCATGATGCGCATGCTGTCGGCAGTAATGTTTTTCATCGACCTGAGCTTGTCGTTAATCCTTTTTCCACGCTCATAAGGTGCGAATTCCCAGTTGATGTAATATGGATAACTAGGGTCAGTTGAGGACTGGTTGGCCGAACTCACGAATGCACGTGCCGGATTTTTGACCGTAGGGTTCTGTGCGGGAGGAATCCAGCCCTGCCAGTCATCTTTCGGATTGCTGCCGTCCAGGATAAACTTACCCTGATCTTTGTATTTCAGCGGAAATTTCCCATTAGCAGTAATTGCAATATCATTATCCACAGATGCAAAGATGAAGTTCTGTGCTGGTGCTGTGTAGAATGTTAATGCTTTCCGGTAGTCGGCGTAGTTAGCACCACGGTTAAGGTGGTAGAAGGTCATTAAATCATTCGAGCGGTCGTGTGCAATCCAGCGTAACGCGTGACCGACCGGCACCGGTTTTGCTAAACTGAGGTCTGGTTTTCGAAAGTATACGACCGGCCCATGATGGGTGTAAGTCACGGTGTCTACCGCTGCTTTCTCGCCACGTATTTGAATCTGCTCCAAGCGTCTTGTCGTATTTTTCCACTTGCCGTTGTACCAGTATTGCTGGTGTGAGTTGTCCTTGAACTTAATCTGGTAATAATCCAGCACGTCAGCAGCAACATTTGTCACTCCCCAGGCGATCTTTTGATTAAAACCAATAATTACACTTGGTGCCCCAGGCAGGGATACGCCATAAACATTCACGCCAGGCGCATGAAGCTGTATCTGGTACCATATAGATGGAAGGGTAAGATTCAGATGCGGGTCATTCGCAAGTATTGGCTTACCGCTTTGTGTTTTTGAGCCTGAAACAGCCCAGTTGTTACTTCCAATCCCTTCAACACGGCGCACGGTGCTGATGTTATTGCTGCTCATCTGATTGAAACTACCTGGAGGTAGCGGTACAGGTAGTGGTTCAAAGTCCCATTTCGTATCAGTTGGGATAATTGGATCTTCCTTAAAGGGGTAATCAGGAAAGAGGTTTGCCGTAACCTCCGGACCAAATTTGTTTAAGATATTACTCATGTAAAATTCGTCAGAACCCATTGCAAGCACTGCAGACATTTGTTTCAAAAGCAAGGCACACTTCAATGGCGTCCAGTCTTCCGGTTTAAAATCCAAAATTTTATATTCAACCGGTAAGTCTTTGGCAGAAAGGTTATGAATGTAGTCGTTGATACCCTCAGTATATGCCAAAAGCATTTTTCTGGACACAGGGTCCTCCATCATACCTTTCAAAGAATTTTCGGCACCATACACCATGCCCATTCGTCTTTGATACCGATCGAGTTCTATAGCCTTCGGCCCAATAACCTCTGAAAGTCGCCCGGCAGCATACCGGGTTTGAAAGTCCATCTGCCATAGTCTATGCATCGCAGTAACATAGCCCTGTGCATAATATAGATCATGGTCGTTTTCAGCAAAAACATGAGGAATCATCCGGTCATCAAAGATGATATCGACGGGCGACTCTGCACCTTTTAGCACAAGATTTTGTTGGGGTTTAACTTTGATATTTTCCGCATTATGCCAAAAGCCCCTGAAAGGCTCGAGAAATTTAATGATAGGTGGTAAGTCCCCGAATTTTGTATTAAAACAATAGATAAGAACAACTGGAACGATCAGGCAGATCAGGGCTTTAATTCTATTCATTAGCTGAACTATTAAGCTTGTGGCAGGATATGAATATTTGGTTGAAGCCACAATTTAGAACAATGTCCGAGAATTACAAAGTTCTTTACGCAATATATTTCTTCTGGATTAATCCCCTGTAAACAGTCCATAAGCTTTAATGTTCTGCGCCGATCGTCATTGATAATCAGTTGGAAATGCCTTGTTGACCATTCAGTATAGACCTTCGCACGCTAGTCATTATATTCGCTGACTCCTCAAAGATTGCGCTTGTGTTAAGCCCTTATTGAAGCATTTGAAAATAGATTTGTTTTGTGTAAAATTTTTATAAATTTAAATACACAACCAAATATTTATTGTATGACGAGGAAAATTACCAGCGTATTTTGTATGCTCCTGATGGTCTTTGGCGTGGCTATGCCCCTGAAGGCCCAAACAACTGTACTTACTGGTACAGTAACCGACCGTTCAAACCAAGCGCCGCTCGCTGGTGTCAGCATTTCCGTCAAAGGTACAAGCAGGGGAGCGGCTACAGCGCAGAACGGATCATTTTCGATCAATGTAAACGCCCTGCCAGTTACCTTAGTTTTCTCCTATATAGGATATGCCAGGGTCGAACGTCAGGTGACAAGCAGCGCTTCAAGCATTTCTATTGAACTGGAAGAGACCACCTTCCTCGGTCAGGAGGTTGTTGTTTCCGCTTCCCGTACACCAGAACGGATCCTTGAATCACCAGTAACCATAGAACGGATCAGTTCCTCCGCCATACGGGATCTGCCTGCACCAACTTTCTACGATGCATTGGCAAATCTCAAGGGTGTGGAGATGAGTGCTCAAAGCTTAACCTTTAAATCTGTAAATACACGCGGCTTCAACTCAAATGGCAATACAAGGTTCAACCAGTTTGTCGATGGCATGGACAATCAGGCCCCGGGATTGAACTTCTCCGTAGGTAATATTGTTGGTCTTTCTGAATTGGATGTTGATAATGTTGAGTTGCTTCCTGGTGCCGCATCCGCCTTGTATGGTGCTGGCGGTATCAATGGAACATTATTGATGACTTCCAAAAATCCTTACGACTATCAAGGTGCAAGTTTTGCATTCAAAACGGGTATCAACCACGTAAATGACGATAATACCGGTACACAGCAATTCAATCAACTGGATGTCCGGTTAGCAAAAGCCTGGAACAATAAGTTCGGTATTAAAACTGCCTTTTCTTTTCTGCAAGCTAAAGATTGGAGTGCTACAGATACCCGTAATTTCGATCGTACAGCAAGACAGTTGAAGAGTGGTGACCGCAATACTGACCCGAACTATGATGGTGTTAACGTTTATGGCGACGAAATCAGTCAAAACATGATCAATGTGGCACAAAGCATACAAAACCAAACTGTAGCGGGTATACTAGAAGCTACAGGCGGCAGGCTGAACATCAAGAATGTTATGGATGTGAGTTTGCGTCCAAATGCGACAAATGCAGAGCAGGCTAACTTTCTGAATAATTTACCTGCGGCATTGAGACCAGCGGTACAGAACTATTTGCCATTTTACTTCGGGCTGCGGAACAATCTCATACCCAACCAGGCGGTATCCCGAACGGGATATAACGAGAAGGATCTGGTAGACTATGATACCAAGTCATTAAAAACAACAACTTCACTACATTACCGGTTTACAGACAAATTAGAGGCTGTCGCCCAGGCAAACTGGGGTACAGGAACATCAGTCTATACAGGTACCGACCGCTATTCGCTAAGAAACTTCTCTATCGGGCAGTTTAAGCTCGAACTGAAAAGTTCTGATTTCTTCTTACGCGCCTACACCACCCAGGAACGATCTGGTGAAGCTTACAACGCAACTATTCTCGGCACGTTTATCAATGAGTCCTGGAAAGCTTCTACAACCTGGTTTCCACAGTATATTGGGAACTATATAGGTGCAGTTGCCGCCGGACAATCCGATGCCGCTGCCCAGCAGTTTGCCCGTACCCAGGCCGATATGGGACGTTTGCTGCCAGGAACCCCAGGTTTTGAAAGTGCTAAAATCGCGATCACATCACGTCCAATAGGGCCGAAAAATGGCGCAAAATTTAACGACAAAACTAACTTGTACCATTATGAAGGAATGTACAACTTCTCCAATGTTTTCAATAATGTGGTTGAATTCCAGGTCGGTGCTTCGTACAGAAATTATTTCCTGCATTCAGACGGAACCATCTTTGATGATGCTAACCGCGACATTACCATAGAAGAATATGGTGCTTTTGCACAAATTGGTAAGCGCTTGCTTGATGACAAGTTTAAGCTAACTTTTGCCGGACGGTATGACAAGAGCCAGAATTTCGAAGGCCGGTTTACACCAAGGATCACTGGTGTATTAACAGTAGCGCCGAATAACAACATTCGCGCTTCATATCAGACTGGGTATCGTAATCCAACAACGCAGGATCAGTATATCGACCTTGCCGTTGGTGGCGGCGCAACACGGCTGATTGGTGGCTTGCCTGAGTTGTTAACAAAGTACGATCTGATTACAAATCCTGCAGTTACATCTGAGAGCTACCGTGCGCTCCTGGCCTCTGTGGCAGGCGGAACACCTAATCCTGGATTGCTCCAGGTCTACAACTTCGACGCACGCGGTGTACGGCCTGAGCGCGTACAGTCCTATGAACTCGGTTATAAAGGACTACTTGGTAGTAAATTGCTGATTGATACCTATGGCTATTATAGTATTTACAGCGATTTTATCAGTGCAGTGGAAATTTATCAAAATCCATTGGCCACAGCGGTAAAGTTTAATGTTCCTGTAAACCTTACAGATGATGTTAAAACTTACGGAGGTGCATTCGGTCTTGATTATATTCTCGGCAAGTACAATCTGAGCGGAAATGTATCTTACAACAAGATCAGCGATATTCCTGCGAATTTCATAAACACATTCAATACACCGGAGTTACGCTACAACTTCGGTTTTGGTAGCAGGGAAATTTTTAAGAATATAGGCTTTAATGTGCAATACAGATGGCAGGAGAAGTTTACATGGAATTCAACTTTTGGATCGGGTGATGTTCCTGCATTTGGGACTCTTGATGGGCAGGTTAGTTTCAAAGTACCTTCGATCAATTCGACGATTAAATTTGGAGGATCAAACTTGTTAAACAAGTATTACAGTACCTCATTTGGTAACCCCTTGGTTGGTGCTGTTTATTATACATCCATTACCTTCAATCCTTAGGCGCTTTGATATTAATTATTCAACAAAAACCATCTTGATGATTTTTATGTTGATCTTTAACTAAGTTCAGCAGTTATCACCAGCAAATGATAACTGCTGAACTTGTAATTGAAGCATAATGAATAGCCTAGAATTAAAGAAATCTTCCAAAAAGAATATACCGGCAGGAGCATCAGCTAACCTTAATGCTGAAAAAAACGTATGGGTGCACAGTCTGCTAACCGACTTTGATATCGGTCTTTTCATCTCCGGCAAACACTTTCGTTTATATGAAAAACTAGGTGCCCATCGCATGAAACTTCATGACGTTGAAGGCACCTTTTTCGGTGTCTGGGCACCTAATGCAAAACAGGTAAATGTATCGGGTGATTTCAACCATTGGAGTAAGACGAGCCACAAGCTGTATAGACGCTGGGATGATTCTGGTATTTGGGAGGGCTTCATCCCTGGCGTGCTGCACGGTTCACTTTATAAGTATGCAGTTCACAGCTTCGAGGGCATATGGTTGGAGAAAGGGGACCCATTTGCACGGCGCTGGGAGTTGCCGCCTGGAACCGCGTCAATCGTCTGGGATACAAAATATAGCTGGAAGGACAGGAGCTGGTTGAGAAAGCGAGCAAAAGTGAATGCTCTGGACCAGCCGATGTCAGTTTATGAGGTGCATTTGGGTTCATGGAAGCGTGATCCTTCAAATCCTACCAGGATATTGACCTATAGGGAAGTCGCCGACACCTTAGTGGATTATGTTTTGGAAATGGGTTTCACGCACGTGGAACTGATGCCGGTGATGGAATATCCATACTTCCCATCCTGGGGATATCAGATTACCGGTTATTTCGCTGCAAGTTCCATGCATGGTACGCCTGAGGAGCTCATGTACTTGATTGATACCCTTCACAAATCGAATATCGCAGTCATCATGGACTGGGTGCCGTCGCACTTCCCAGGAGATGCTCATGGCCTTTATAAATTTGATGGTACGCACCTTTATGAGCATGCTGATATGCGTAAAGGTTTTCATCCCGATTGGAAATCCTATATTTTCAACTACGACAGAAATGAAGTGCGGTCCTTTCTTATCAGTAATGCGATGTTCTGGATAGATCAGTTTCATGCCGACGGCTTAAGGGTAGATGCCGTAGCTTCTATGTTGTACTATACCTTTTCCAGGAAGCCTGAAGATGCCGGGACAAACATTCACGGTGGGGTAGAGAACCTTGGAGCAATTCAGTTCCTTCAGGATATGAATGATGCCATTTATACGAATTTCCAGGGTGTACAAACCATCGCAGAGGAGAGCAGTACCTATCCGGGCGTAACAAAGCCAGTGTCTGAAAATGGACTTGGGTTTGGGATGAAGTGGATGATGGGCTGGATGAATGATACTTTAAAGTACTTCAAGCTGGATCCTCTCAATCGGAGTTTTCACCACCACAGGCTAACCTTCTCAATCACATATGCCTTCACAGAGCGCTTCATGCTGCCGCTCTCACATGATGAGGTTGTACATGGTAAATCATCCATGATCTATAAAATGCCCGGGAATGAGTGGGAAAAGTTTGCAAACCTCCGAGCCTTGTACACCTATATGTTTACACAACCTGGAACGAAGTTGCTGTTTATGGGTAATGAATTTGCGCAAAACAGCGAATGGAATTTTAAGAAATCGCTGGATTGGCACCTGCTTCAATACGAATCACACGCAGGCATGCAGCGTACAGTAAAGGCGCTGAATGCGCTCTACAAGTCTGAACCTGCGCTCTATGTCAATAGCTTCTCTTATGATGGCTTTGAATGGATAAATGCCGACGATGTACAGCATTCCGTATATATCTATATGCGTAAATCACAAAAAGAGAAAGACACTTTGGTTGTCCTGATCAATCTTACACCTGTGGCCAGAAACAATTACAGGGTGGGCCTGCCTACGAAATTAAAATGGAAAGTAATCTTTAATACGGACGATCAGGACTTTTTTGGATCAGGGAACATAAATTCAAATTCTTACCAGCCGATAGCAGAGGTTTGCCATGGCAGGCCGTATTCAATCGATATTAACTTACCGCCATTAACGGCAATGGTGTTAAAGCAGGGGAGATAAATCCCTAATGCAATCAAATAAAAAAGGGATGTTCAAATTGAACATCCCTTTTATTGTGATATAGGATCTGAAATTAGATCGTAGCGTAGTGCTCAACGAATTTAGCTAGAGCAGCTGAATAACCCATCTCGTTATCATACCATGAAACAACTTTCACAAAATTTTCATTCAAGGCGATACCTGCGTCCGCATCAAAGATTGAAGCGTGCTCATCACCGATGAAATCAGAAGAAACAACTTGATCTTCAGTGTAACCAAGAACACCTTTTAAGTAGCCTTCAGAAGCTTCTTTCATTGCATTTTTGATGTCCTCGTAAGTTGCTGGTTTTTCCAAACGTACAGTTAAGTCAACAACCGAAACATCAGAAACTGGAACACGGAAAGCCATACCTGTAAGTTTACCTTTCAATTCAGGAATAACTTTAGTTACCGCTTTAGCAGCACCGGTTGCAGAAGGAATGATGTTAGAGTAAGCACCACGGCCACCTCTCCAATCTTTAGCAGAAGGACCATCAACAGTTTTCTGGGTAGCAGTTACTGCGTGAACTGTACTCATTAAACCTTCAACGATTCCGAATTTGTCATTAAGAACTTTCGCGATAGGTGCAAGACAGTTTGTAGTACAAGATGCGTTAGAAACGATTGTCTGATCAGCAGTTAATTTATCGTGGTTTACACCCATTACGTAAGTCGGGATAGAATCATCTTTTGCAGGAGCTGAAAGAACAACTTTCTTAGCACCAGCTTGGATGTGTTTCTTAGCATCTGCCTCAGTCAAGAACAAACCGGTTGACTCGATTACAACATCAACACCTACTTCATCCCATTTAAGGTTTGCAGGATCTTTTTCAGCAGTAATGCGGATTGTTTTTCCGTTTACTACAAGATGTCCATTCTCAACTTCAATGGTACCATCAAAACGGCCGTGAGTTGAATCATATTTCAACATGTAAGCCATGTATGTTGGTTCTACAAGATCGTTTATTGCAACAACATCTAATCCTCTTTTAATTGCAGCCCTGAATACCAGTCTGCCGATACGACCAAAGCCGTTTATTCCAATTTTGCTCATTGTACTAATTTGAATAATAGTTTAATAAATTATATATAGGTTCTTTTATGACTGTTGTGATCGCGACACCATGCTTTTCGGCCACCGACATCAGTCGGTCTTCAAATTGCCCGGCAACACCACCCACAAAATGTATTTCCTGGTTCGGATAGGCCTTAATTGTAGGCAACAGGTACGTCGTCATAAACTGATCTAAACTTTGATCAATCATCTCCTGTATGGCAGGATGCGCCCGGTGTTCTACAAAAAAGTCTAAGAATGAGCTTAAAAACTGCTCAGGCATCGGCTTTCTATAGATCTTCTCAAGGATCAGGGGTCGATCCAGGTTCGATTTTATTGTAAAGGCTTTATGCAGGTCCTTGGGTAATTTTCCCTGAATAAACTTCTTAAGTAACATCTTCCCTAAATGATTTGAGGAGCCCTCATCACCAAGAATAAAACCTAATCCAAAATTATTTTGTTTTGGAATTGTTCCATTAAAATATGCGCAGTTAGATCCACTTCCCAATACCGCAACAATTCCGGTATCATTGTAGCAGGCAGCAACCGCTGCACCATAAAGGTCATCTTTAACAGATATTTCGCTGAACTTGAAAAATTTTGATAATATCAATGCAAGTTCCTTACCACGCGCATCACTACTCGCTCCGGATGCAAAAACATATATTTTCTTGATCCGTTCCGCGTTGTTAATGAGGATGGTTTTTTTATTCAGTGCATCAAGTATGGTTTTCTCATTGTTATGACATGGATTGATACCAGGCATCGTACATTCTGCCACTGTTTTGCCTTCACGGGCAATTTTCCAATGTGCAGCTTTAGAGCCACTGTATACAACAGCTACCATATTAGATCGATAAAACCTTAGTCATTTCTAATAAATCATCCTCCAGTTTAAAGGAGTGCTTAGTAAGTGCCTCTTCCAGACTGGTAACCTTCACATCATTACCACGAAGACCTACCATTGCTGCAGTGTTTCCCTTGAAAAGTTCATTTACAGCCGCAAAGCCCAGTCTACTGCCCAGAATGCGGTCAGCGCTACTCGGACTACCGCCACGTTGCAAGTGTCCAAGGATGGTTACTTTAGTGTCGTAGTGATTAAAGCGCTCTTTCACTTTTTTGGCAATGTCATACGCGCCACCGGCTTTATGACCTTCAGCTACGATAACAATACTGGACGACTTCTTTGTAAGTGCACCAATTTCCAGCTGATTTACAAGTTCATCTATGCTGGTTTGTTTTTCAGGAAGAAGAACTGCCTCAGCGCCAGATGCAATACCACTCCTAAGGGCAATACAACCAGAATCCCGACCCATAACTTCTATAAAAAACAGGCGGTCGTGTGCATCCGCAGTATCCCGGATCTTGTCTATCGCCTCAATTACAGTGTTCATCGCTGTGTCGTAACCTAGTGTAAAATCCGAGCCAAAAAGATCATTATCAATTGTACCCGGAACACCCATTACCTTAACACCGAACTTTTCAGAAAAGATCTTTGCACCAGTAAAAGTGCCGTCTCCTCCAATTACAACAAGTCCATCAATGTTACGTGCCTTTAAATTATCATATGCAGTTTGCATGCCTTCTTCAGTCATGAAAGCTTTACAACGCGCTGTTTTTAGAATTGTACCACCTAAGTGGATGATATTGCTCACTGAACGCGCATCCATCGGAATGATGTTGTTATCAATCAGACCTTGATAGCCTTGTTTGATGCCGAACATGTTAGCTCCATTGAATATGCCAGTACGAACAACTGCTCTGATACAGGCATTCATACCAGGAGCATCCCCTCCAGAGGTTAATACGCCAATATTGTTTATTTTTTGGTCCATATTTAATTAAACGAATATAACGTGTATTTCCTACACTAAGTAATTTATCTTGTTTTTTTTACATTACCTTGAACCTAAACTTTAAAAATAAATCGTCTAAGTTGGGTATGTACATCACTCAAATACACTACTATTTATCTTTTGAGTAATTGGATCAGGAGCAAGATGTAAAAAATATTGGAAAAAAGGGAACAGCAGGCCAATAAACCGATTTATTGCAAGAACTTTTTTGTTCTACAAAAGTGTAAAATATATTTACATTTACTGTGATGTTTACACTAAGTTACTTGATAACGGAAATAACATGATTTTGATATATTAACAAACTCAAATAATTTGAAGCTGCTGAATCGATTTTCAGTTTTTCAGATTAAATCAAATTAAAGTATTTTGAAAGAAGAACTACCACAATTTAATTCTACCTTTTCGATCGACTGCGTAATTTTCGGATTCGATGGTGGCGAGCTGAAAATATTGCTCATTGAGCGAAATGAAGAGCCATATAAAGACTGGTGGGCACTCCCGGGTAATCTGGTAAGAGTCAACGAAAGTCTCGATCAGTCGGCGTCCAGGATTCTGAATGAACTCACTGGACTTGGCGATATTTACATGGAACAATACTACACTTTTGGCGATCCCCACCGACATCCGCAGGGTCGCGTTGTGAGTATTGCTTACTATGCATTGCTTCGCCTGGGTGGAGATAAAGCATTGAAGCCAATAAGTACCTACGCTAAACAGGCACATTGGGTTAACGTTAAAGACTTACCCAAGCTTGCGTTCGACCACCAGCAAATATTTGACAAAGGCTTAGAGAAAATAAAGCGACGTATCAAACACCAGCCGATTGCATTTGAACTCCTGCCTGAAAAGTTCACCTTAACACAGTTGCAGAACGTCTACGAATTAATCCTGGGTAAGAAACTCGATAAGCGTAACTTCAGAAAAAAAATGCTCAGCTTCGGTGTGCTCAAAGATCTTGATGAGAAACAGAAAGGGGTTTCTTTCAGAGCAGCTACCTTATATCGATTTGATAAACGTAAATACGCGAAGTTGTTTGGTAAGGAGATTTCTTTCTAAAACCATACCATAGCAGAATATTAAAAAGAAAGCCGCTCATGTTCATGAGCGGCTTTCTTTTTAACGGTTTATATCTTATAAGTTCGACATCTTTGAAGTTCTCAAGTGATAATCAACAAGATCATCTATAGGAGAGCGGATGATCTTACCGATACCCATTTCATATTTGTCTGCAACCACGCTAAGGATGTCACGGAAGCTATATCCAACAGATCCAATTACGTTCAATTTATGATCTTTGTAATTAGGATAGTGGATCACAAGGTTCTCGAAAAATGCGCTAAATGCGAAGCTTACTGTATTAAAGGTATACTCTTCATAGTTATCCTTAAAGTCATATAAGAATTTACTAAAGCTTGCACAAAACCGGTTAGGAAGGGGTTTGTTGTAGATGTTGTCGAATATATCTTCGTTAGTTAATGCAAAATTATCGTAGAAAGCTTCTCTCAGACCTTTAGGCATGTAGCCTTTCATATAGTCTGCAAGGATTCTCTTACCAATATAGCAACCGCTACCTTCATCACCCAAAAAATAACCTAAAGAGTCGATGTTTAAAGAAATGTCTTTTCCATCGTAAAGGCATGTATTTGTTCCAGTACCCAGAATTGCTGCAAACCCAGCCTCATCGCCTAATAGCGCTCTGCAAGATGCAAGTAGATCATGTCCAATGTTGATTTCTGCATTTGGGAAAATCTGCTGCATTGCATCAGCAACAATTTTCTTGTTAGCATCTGTAGAACAACCGGCACCATAATAGTACACTTCAGTGAGTTTGTCAGTCTCTAAATGGTCAGGTAGTCCAACTTTCAAAGAACCAACAATGTATTCTGTATTTGAAAAATATGGGTTATATCCTTCTGTATTGAAGAGAATCTTTCTTCCTGCTTCGTTAATTAAACACCAATTGGTTTTGGTGGAACCTCCATCTGCAATAACTATCATGTTAATTTAAATTTTTCGGGATAAATGTAGAAATTCTTAATTCGCTGAGATTAGTTTTTTTCATAAATTATTTTTACAGTGTTTCTAAAAGTTGGACATTACGTTAATATCAGGTTAAGATCTGGTTAAGGGATTACCAAAAAAATAATAAAAACTTGTTGGTTCCGCCCTAAAATTACGTTTGTTATTTTCATTTCCAAATAAATCCGCTCGATTGGGTTCTTTTTTGTTACACCTCGGCGTCAGTGTGTGATGCGCTTGCGCAATCTATGCCGCTGATAATGAGGAGTAAGAATTATCTTACGTCAGATCCTGTCACGGCGCCTATTTCCGCGGAGGTAGATACCTGTGTGTAAAATTTTAATTGCTTAAATGATGACCTTGCGAATTATCTAATATTTGCAGTAAACACTACATTATGATTAATAAAATAGATTTTAGAAGTGATACCGTAACCAGACCTACACCGGAAATGCGGGAAGCAATGATGCAGGCACGGGTTGGCGACGACGTTTTCGAAGAAGATGAAACGGTTAACGCGCTGGAGACTAAACTCTCGGGCATGTTTGATATGGAAGCTGGCCTGTATTGTCCATCTGGCACCATGACCAATCAGATCGCCATTAAATGTTTTACCAACCCTATGGATGAGGTGATCTGCGACCAAACTGCCCACGTATATCGTTATGAAGGTGGGGGTATTGCTTATAATTCTTTAGCCTCCGTCCGCTTGTTACATGGTGAAAGAGGTATCCTGACTACAGACCTCATTGAACCGGAGATTAACGAAGAAAACATTCATTACCCCAATTCAACCCTCGTTGTACTTGAGAACACCGTAAACAAAGGCGGCGGCGCCTGTTACAAGCTGGATCAAATTGCACCCATCCACAACCTGTGTAATATAAAAGGATTGAAGCTTCACCTCGACGGCGCACGTTTATTCAATGCACTTATTGTAACTGGCGATAAGGCGAAAGACTATGGTCAGTACTTTGATGGTATTTCCATATGCCTTTCCAAAGGCCTTGGTGCACCCGTGGGCTCTGTTTTGCTGGCTTCAAAAGAGACCATCAAAAAAGCTAGGAAAATCCGCAAGGTATTAGGCGGTGGGATGCGTCAGGCGGGATTCCTTGCTGCTGCGGGTATCTACGCGCTGGATCATCATGTAGACCGACTTAAGGTAGATCATGCACACGCAAAAGCAATCGCTGAAACCCTGGCAGGGTTGGACTGGGTGAATGCGGTGATGCCGGTAGAAACCAACATTATCATTTTTCAGGTTAAACCGGAATATGCTGCCATAGAAGTCGTTGAGAAATTGACCGAAAAAGGGATTCTTTGCAATACTACAAATAGAGATACAATCAGGTTCGTTACGCATCTCGATATTTCCGCCGACATGGTAGACCGCGCAAACGAAATCCTGTTACATTTGTATCCATAACCAAGAAACTTGTTCATGAAGAAAATCCTGATTGCCAATCGAGGTGAGATTGCCTTACGCATTATGCGTTCTGCAAAAGAGATGGGTATCGCTACAGTTGCCGTATATTCTGAAGCGGACAGAACGGCCTTACATGTACAATATGCAGATGAGGCTTACTGTATAGGTCCTGCCGCTTCCAACCAGTCATACCTGATGGGCGAAAAAATCATTCAAGTTTGTAAGCTTAGTGGTGCAGATGCTATTCACCCTGGCTATGGCTTTCTTTCAGAAAACGCTGAGTTTGCCGCACAGGTTGTTGCCGCAGGCATAACCTTCATCGGACCCACACCCCATGCCATCGAGATCATGGGTAATAAATTATCTGCTAAGGCTGCGGCCTTAAAGTATAACATACCCATGGTGCCTGGAACAGAAGAAGCGGTAACGGACGTAGAAGAGGCCAAACGCAGGGCCGTTGAAGTTGGGTTTCCAATATTAATCAAAGCAGCAGCCGGGGGTGGTGGCAAAGGTATGCGCATTGTGCATCAGGTGGAAGACTTTATAGAACAGATGGAACTTGCCGTTAGCGAGGCTACCTCTGCTTTTGGCGATGGTTCTGTATTTATAGAACGTTATGTTTCTTCTCCAAGACATATTGAAATACAGGTACTCGGTGATACACATGGTAACATCGTACATCTTTTTGAACGTGAATGTTCTGTGCAAAGGCGGCATCAGAAGGTTATTGAAGAGGCGCCGTCCAGTGTGCTTAGCCCGCAAATACGTGAGCACATGGGCCGCTGTGCTGTGGATGTGGCCAGGTCTGTGAATTATGTAGGTGCAGGGACGGTTGAATTTATCCTGGATGAAAACCTGGATTTCTTTTTTCTTGAGATGAATACCCGTTTGCAGGTAGAGCATCCAGTTTCAGAACTCATCACGGGCCTTGATTTAGTAAAGGAGCAGATCAAAATTGCCAGGGGAGAGGCCCTCGCGTTTTCACAGGCGGACCTTCAAATAAAAGGTCATGCAATTGAACTGCGTGTTTATGCGGAAAACCCAGAGAATAACTTCCTCCCGGATATCGGCACACTCGAAACTTACAAGACGCCTAAAGGAAATGGTGTGCGTGTAGACGATGGCTTCTCCCAGGGAATGGAGATTCCCATTTACTACGATCCTATGATCGCGAAGCTGATTACCTATGGTGCATCCAGGGAAGAAGCCATAGACCGCATGATCCGCGCCATTGATGAATATGAGATTACCGGGATACAAACCACGCTGAGCTTTGGTAAATTTGTAATGTTGCACGAGGCATTCCGGTCAGGTAATTTCGATACGCATTTCGTAAGTAAATACTACGCTCCGGGAAAAGAGCGCATGGAGGATGATACTGAAGCCCTTATTGCTGCCCTTGTCGCACTCGAACAATTAAATAATAAGCCGCAGGTTGAAGTAGAAACTGCATCAACTGCGATTAACAACTGGCGCAAAAACCGAAGAAAAAATTAAGATGTTCACTGGAATTATTGAAACATTAGGCACCGTAACCGCCATTAGAAAAGATTTGCATAATGTGCATTACACCGTTGACTCTAAGATCAGCAATGCGCTGAAAATTGACCAAAGTGTTGCACATAACGGCGTATGCCTTACGGTAGTTGCACTTGATGGAAATAGTCACACGGTCACTGCCATTGAAGAAACACTAAATAAGACAAACCTCTCAACGCTTGAAGTTGGTTCTGAAGTAAACCTTGAACGATGCATGCAAATGAACGGAAGGTTAGATGGGCATATCGTTCAAGGACATGTTGATCAAACGGCCACCTGCATTAAAAAGGAAGCACTGGAAGGAAGTTGGGAATACCGATTCAAGTATGATTCAGCTGCTGGTAACGTTACAGTTGAAAAGGGATCCATCTGTGTAAACGGTGTTAGCTTAACGGTAGTTAATGCACAGGCAGATGAGTTTTCTGTTTTTATCATCCCTTATACACATGAACATACCAACGTTCATGCTGTAGAAGTCGGATCTGCTGTAAACCTGGAGTTTGACATCATTGGTAAATATGTTGCGCGGTTAATGAACCGGTAATGCCGCTATTTACCTAATATCTTCATTCTATCTTTAACATAGCTGATATTGTCAGCAGCAAGCTTTTCGTCAGGTTTGCTTTGCAGGTAACGTTTATAATATTTTTGCGCGGCCACTTTGTTACCGAGCTTCTGGTCGTTTAATACGCCAAGACTGTAATAAATGCTGCCTTTATCTGAAAAATGAAGCGCTTTAAGGTAGGCCGATTGCGCTGCCTTAAACGCACCGGCACTTTCATTCAGGTAGGCAAGCATCACGTAGTAACTTGAGGTGTTCGGAGATATCGCGGTTTTAATCGTTGCTTTTATGTAGTCACGCGCGGGTTTAAGTTCCTTTAACTTTTGATAACAAAGGGCAGTGAAGTACAAGCTGGACTCATTAGCTTCCGATCTTTCTTCCAACACCTTGAACAACGAGATCGCTTTCCTGTAGTCTTTCTTTTCCATAGAAAGTCTCGCCATACTTTTTACCACAAAGGAAGAACTGTCGCCATTTTTTAATAATTTATCGCCCGTCTCTTGGGCTTCCTCAAGCTTTTTCATGGCTATACAAATAGGCAGTTTAGCTTTTAGTAAAAGGTAGTTGCTGGTGTCTGCCCGATATGCCCGGAAAAGGATTACGTAGGCGGCCGACAACTGCTGCTGACTGCTAAGCGCCGTCGCGAGCTCGTAGGCAATATCCCCATCAGCTGGATTCAGTTGATTGGCCCGACTTAAATACTTCATTTTCTCATCAGTGCCCAAATTAGTAAGTGCGAGTAGCTTCAACGCTCGTATATTGTTGCTGTCTACCGCCAACACCCGCCTGTAAAAAGCTTTGGCTTTTTCATCATTACCTCTTTTTGTATAAATGCCTGCAAGATTAAAAAGTACACCAATGTTAGTGGAATCTGCATTATTGAGCTTCAGGTATTGTTTCTCCGCAAGTTTAAGGTCGCCGGCCATATTGCTGGCGTAGGCCAGCATCGCAGTGGCCTTTAAATCCTGCGGATCATTACCAAAGCTGCGTTGCAGTAATCCGGAGGCTTCAACATACCGCTGTGATTGATAGAATTCCAAAAGTTGTTCCTGCTCGGCTGTTTTGAGTACTTGTGCGAAGAGTGAGCTCGCATAGACTAGTAGAAGAAGTAGGCTGGAGATGTATTTCATGAAGCGTCTTGTTTGTAACTAAGATATTAGTTAGTTTCCGGAAATCCAAGGGCTTCGTTGTAACAAGCACATCTGCTACACAATCATCACGAATTAACTGAAAAAGCAATATTGGTATGATTTTTTCTATTGGTGCATGGAGGAATTGAATGCGCTTAGAATGAAATAAATCTTAGTTTTACACCCTTACAAACGTTCATATATGAAGAAATTACTATTATTTGCGGTTTTATTAGGCTTTAGCTCTGCTGCTTCTAGCCAGATCTTGCCTAGTGTACAGCTTGGTATCCGCGGAGGTGCAAACCTTTCGAACTTTAGTACAAACAATACTTTTAGCAGTGAGAACACTGCCGGATACTTTATTGGTTTGTATTCCCGTTTTGGTGCAGGTGGGATCCATGCACAACCTGAAATTTATGTTGCTGGTAAAAATGCTGATTTAAAAAGCGTTGATGGTTCGGAAACAAACGACGTTCGTTTCACCAGTATCGATGTACCGGTATTAATCGGTACAAAAATCGGTGCTGCAGGTGTGGGTGTTCGTCTACAGACCGGACCGATGGTTTCATTCATCTTAGATCAATCGCAGTCTGCTAACCAGGCAACCAGCAAAATCTTCAAAGGAAACTTCAAGGATCAGAATTTTGCATGGCAGTTCGGATTAGGACTGGATGTCGGCAAACTAGGTGCTGATTTACGCTACGAATTGGGCCTTACAGATCTTGCTAAAGAAGGCTATCAGGGTAGTAAATTGAGCCTGTTTACCTTAGGTCTTTCTTACAGACTGTTCTAAGAAAAAAACATTTTAAGAGGGGCTGCCGATGGTAGCCCCTTTTTTTGCGGCTTCTACTGAAGCTTTTCGATTTCCTTTAATTCGTAAATGAATGCTCCCTTTATCGGACGAATAGGTGACTCATGTGCTATGCTCAGAATGCGCACAAAGCAGGCACCGAAATAAAAGATCAAAGACGAATAGAAGATAAAAAGCATGATCAGGATCACAGAGCCAGAAGTTCCGTATATGCTTCCAATGTTACTTAAGGGCAACATGATCCGCAGTATGTACTTTCCGAGGGTAAAAAGTACGCCCGTCAGCAGTCCACCTATCATAGAATCTTTCCATGATGGTCTTCCATTCGTTAAGAAACGGAATAAAACGGTGAACCAGGTTGATACGATAAGTATAAATATCAACTGATTAAGTAGTGCAATTAGGAAGCGTCCAAAATTTGGGGAAGAATCGTTCAGGTAAGAACCAATAAACGCCTGGATTCCGTCAGTTAAAAGTCCTATGGTAAAAAGAAAACCTGCCAGCACAATAATGACCATTGATCGTGCACGTAGTTTTAATTTAAACATAAAACTGGAATGAGGCTTAATACCGATAGTCCAGATCTGATCCATCGAGCTTTTAATCACGCTAAAAAGTGTAGTCGCAACAAAAAGAAAGAAAACAAAACTAATGATGGTCGCAATCCAATTCTGGTCTACAGCCCTGATGTTTTCGAGCGTGCTACGTATTTGATCAATGCTGCTTTTATCCAGGATATTTTCCAGCCTTTCGAAAAGTCGCTGCGCGAAGGTTTTCCGATCCATAAAAAAACCAAATAGCCGGATTAGAATGATCAATATAGGCGGTAGCGCAAAGTTAGCAAAGAAAGCTGTTGCACCGGCAAGTCGCAACGGATCATTCTTCTGAAGCAACGCAAAGGCCGCTCTTAATTGCAATACAAATGTTCTTACGAAAGTAAAGGTCATTTAGGGAGGCCTGATTAGTTGTCGAATGTAAATAATTATTTCAAAAATTGCTTAAGATGGATTTCAATTCTTGAGCATTATATATGGCATTTGTACCAATGTCATTATTGAAATAAATGAATTCATGTTTTACACTTGCGTGCTTCTTCGCTAAGTCTTTGGAAAAATCGATCAATGTCTCTCTGGAGTAGCTGCTGGAATAAAGTTGTTCCGATCCGTGAAATCGGTAGTATAATAGGGCAGCGGTTTGAATGAGGTCGTTCGGCAGTGCCGGATGACTCATACCACAAAAGCTGATGTTATGTTCGCTGAAACTTCGGAATACCTCGTCGTTCCACCAGGAGCTATGCCGGAACTCCAGTACATTGTTCATTGTTGGATCAAGGCTGTTGATAATGCGCTCCAGCTTGGCAGGATCATATTGGAAGTTTGGTGGCATTTGAAATAGGCAACAGGCAGCTTTTTCCTGTAAACCTTCTTTTACCGCCGTGTAAAAATCATATAGCATGTTATTGGTACCTATGAACTTCTTGTATTGAGTAATTGCTCTGGGTGCTTTCACAGCGAATCGGAAATCGGCCGGACTGTCATTATACCAGGCTTGCAGGGTATGTACGCGCGGAAAGCGATAAAAGGTTACGTTTAGCTCTAAAGTCTGGAAGTGGCTGCAGTAATAACGGAACCATTCCCGTTGCGGGAGCTTTTCAGGGTAGAAAGATCCTCTCCAATGTTTGTAATGAAAGCCAGAGCATCCGATATACCTTGTAGTCATATGCTGATTTTGTGTATTCAACAAAGTTGTGTGGCCAGTGTTTTTGTTATACGAGCCATTTGTTTAAAAATGCCGACTATTGCTACTGATAAGTTCAACCATGAGAAAGACTATAAAAATAAAGGGTATGAAGCTGTTTACTTTTTGCTTGCTGGTGCTGTTATCCGCAAATGCACTTGGTCAGGCGGAAAAAATTCAGGATAAGTATATGGCTTCGAAATTCAAAGATTTTCACAACATCAATAGAACGGACAGCATTTATTACCTGTTTTCTGATGACATGCAGGCGATGTTGCCAAAAGATAGTGCACAGAAGTTCCTGGCGGAGCTCAAAGAACAGGCTGGCCCGATTCGACGTATGGACTTTATTAAATACGAAGGTCCCTATGCTATTTACCGCACTACTTTTGAAAAAGGTGTCTTCTTGGTGAACATAGCTCTGAATGAGC
>JBCLAL010000006.1:0-289918 GCA_038918115.1 Pedobacter sp. | reverse complement strand
TTTAAGAAAAGCTTTAATCCCGTGATATGATGCTTGTTTAAACGGTAGAAGAATAAGAAACTGGTTCTCGTATTCAAATAAGGAGGAATAGTGATAAATTAAATTCTCAACACCTACTTTAAGATTTTGCACATCATTTTATTAGTATTATATTTGCAATACGGAAATGGTGTCCTTCCGATTCAACCGCTTTTTTCAAAAGCTGATGGCGCCTACAATAGAAATTCCAGCAGGTGATAAAATCTGCCGGTCAAAGTATTGTAGGTGAAAAAATTAAAAATAAATTCTCAACTCTTATTGCTGGCAGCTATCTTAATTGCGCTTGTCTTACTTTGTCTGTCTGCCAAAGTGAGGTCAGTGTTAGCAATGGTCCTGCCGGTTGAAACTGAATGGTTCTTGTGGATAAATCAGCACCATAATGCATTCTGGGATACGATCATGTACTGGGCCAGTGATAAGCGTTTTTGGCTTCCTTTTTATGCCTTCATTATTTATTGCCTCTTCCAGAATTTCTGCAAAAAAAATTGGCAGGTTCTTATTACCATTGCGCTACTAGTTGCTAGTGCAGATCAGATTGCTTCAGGACTGATTAAAAACACCGTTAAGCGTCTACGCCCTTCCCATGAACCGAATCTAACTACGATCATTCATTTAAGTAAAGCAGGTGCGGGTGGGATGTATGGATGGCCATCCGCTCTTTCATCACCTATCTTCAAAAGCATTCTTTCCGCTGGTTCGGCATTTACCGGATCATTGCCGGAGCAACGGTTCTTGTACTCATTTACTTTGGAATTATTCAATAACGGAAAATTAACATAAAACTATGTGGTGGATCTACGCGCTATTATCAGCTTTCTTTGCTTCCCTTACGGCCATCTTTGCAAAAGTCGGCGTAACCAATGTCAATTCTGATTTGGCTACTGCCATACGAACGGTGGTAATACTGATTGTAGCCTGGGGGATCGTAATGGCCAGAGGCGAACTTAAAGGAATTACGGAACTGTCAAAGCATAACCTGCTATTTCTTTTTTTATCTGGCCTTGCCACCGGCTTGTCCTGGATATTCTACTACAAGGCTTTGCAGATCGGGAAAGTGTCCCAGGTCGCCCCTGTTGATAAGTTGAGTGTTGCCCTAACTATTATACTTGCAATGGTGTTCCTGAAAGAAGCCCTTACCCTGAAAGTATTCTTTGGTGCCCTGCTGATCATTGGGGGAACACTGGTTTTGATCTTTTGAGAAACTCAATTATTTGTAAGCAACCGAAATACTAAAAATCAATATAAAACAAAAAACTATGAAATTAACTAAAATTCATGCCCGTGAAATTTTGGATTCCAGGGGCAATCCGACAGTAGAAGTAGAAGTCACTCTTAACGGAACAACAGCAAGGGGTATTTCTCCATCCGGGGCAAGTACGGGTGAAAAAGAAGCCGTAGAGCTTAGAGATGGTGATCCAGAGCGCTATAATGGTAAAGGCGTGGAAAAAGCAGTAAAAGGGATTAACGTCGAAGTCGGCAAATCAGTCACCGGCTTATCCTTTGAGGGTCAGCAGGCCTTCGATGATCATATAATTGGTCTGGATGGAACCGAGAATAAATCAAGGCTCGGCGCAAATGCGATGCTTGCGGCCTCAATCGCCTTCGCCCGGGCTTCGGCCGTTGCAAAAGGGATTCCCTTGTATAAGCAGCTAGTGGAAAGGGAAGGTTACGTAATGCCCGTACCGTGCATGAATGTCATTAATGGGGGAAGGCATTCTGATAACAACATCGATTTTCAGGAATTTATGATTGCCCCTCATAACGCCCCCTCGTTTAAGGAAAGTATCCGTATGGGCGAAGCTGTTTTTCATTCCCTGAGAAGTCTGCTAAAAGCGAAAGGCTATTATACCGGAGTTGGTGACGAAGGTGGGTTTGCGCCAAATCTGAGTTCTAATGAGGAAGCCGTCCAAATCATCATGGAAGCGATACATATTGCCGGTTTTGCTCCAGGCAAGGATATTTCCCTTTGTCTTGACCCAGCGACCAGCGAAATGTGGAATAATGGAAAATATGAATTTTATAAAAGTTCTAAAGAACGGATCACAACAGATGAAATGATTGGCTTTTGGGAAGGATGGTTAAAAGAGTACCCAATTATCCTGTTGGAAGACGGGTTGGGCGAAAACGATTGGGAGGGATGGAAAAAGCTGACCAGCCTTTTGGGAGACAAAGTGGAATTGGTTGGAGATGATATATTCTGCACCAACCCGAGTATTATCCAGCAGGGAATCGACCAGGGCATTGCAAACAGCGTACTGATTAAATTGAACCAGATCGGTACAGTTTCCGAAACGCTAAAGGCCGTAGAACTAGCCCAAAAAAACGGTTACAATTGCTTTATTTCTCACCGCAGTGGTGAAACTGAAGACACGACAATTGCGGATCTGGTTGTCGCTACCGGTGCGGGGCACATCAAAACAGGAAGTGGCTGCCGCTCTGAAAGGGTATCTAAATTTAACCAGTTGCTTCGGATAGAAGAAGAACTTGGTGATAGGGCATCATTTGCAGGAATCAATACTTTTTATAAAAAATTATAAATCAGCCGCTAACCTACAATGAAACATAATAAATTTTTATTTGAACACCTTTCGGTTTTTAAATATGCGGTTCGATGGACGCTGCTTATACTTCCTGTTGCCATTGCAATAGGAAGTATGGTTGCCTTGTTCCTTTGGCTGCTAGGCTGGGCCATTCACTTTCGCTTTCAGCATACCTGGCTCATTTTTCTGCTACCTTTAGCAGGTATTGTGATCCACCTGATTTATCAGTCAGTTGGTAGGTCCTCAGAAAAAGGAAATAACCTGATCATGGATGAAATCCATAGGCCGGGTGGTGGAGTGCCCAGGCAGATGGCGCCAGTAATCTTAATAACTACAGTGATTACCCATTTGTTTGGCGGATCGGCTGGAAGAGAGGGAACCGCGGTACAAATCGGAGGAAGCATCGCAGGAATGTTTAGCCGCTGGTTTAAGCTAAATGAGGTAGACACCAAGATGCTCCTTACCGCGGGAATTGCAGCCGGGTTTGGGGCGGTGTTCGGAACACCGCTCACCGGTGCCATATTTGCAATGGAAGTTCTGGCCATTGGAAGAATAGAGTACAAGGCTTTACTTCCCGCATTAATTGCCAGCGTGCTTGGTGATCTTACTGTCTCTGCCTGGGGCATCCATCATACCGCTTATCACATCGATCTCATAGAGAAAAGTGCCTACTTTCTATCTGAATACCTGCCGGTAAACCTACTCCTGCTTAGTAAGGTTATTCTAGCATCCACATTGTTTGGTCTGGCCAGCTACCTGTTTGCTGTAATGGTGCATGAGATCAAGGCCTTTTTTTCTAAAGTATGCAAGATCCAGTGGCTTATTCCTGTTATCGGTGGTCTGATTATTATAGGCTTGACTTACGCCATCGGGAAACCGGATTACTTAAGTTTGGGCGTGGATAGCGAATACCAAGGAGCCGTTACAATTCCCTCTGCTTTTCAGCCTGGCGGAGCAGATACTTGGAGCTGGTTATGGAAGACCATTTACACAACTTTAACATTAGGAACTGGATTTAAAGGTGGTGAGGTAACGCCTTTGTTTTATATTGGCGCAACATTAGGCAATGCACTTTCGACCTTATTAAATGCTCCAGTTAGTTTGTTTGCTGCCCTTGGATTTATTGCTGTTTTTGCTGGTGCAACGAATACACCCCTTGCCTGTACGATTATGGGTATAGAACTTTTTGGTAGTGAATACACCATGTTTTTTGCGGTAGCCTGTTTTACAGCCTATTTTTTCAGTGGCCATTCAGGTATATATTCTTCACAGCGTATTGCGGTACCCAAAATATTTACGGGAACATAAAATATTGACTTATCCTGTTCCTGTGGATTATCATAAAGAGGTGAAATTTTTATAAGATCCTTGACCAATGCAATCAGCAATTTATATCAAAAAACAACGCTATATCGACCGCTTTCCTTCCTCTCTTTTCTAAAGCATCAAGTACAGATGATTTAACTGCCTATGTTGTTTTAATAAGGTAGAGCAGTAAAAGTATACTAGCTATGAAAACTAAAGCGGTTAAAACTTTAACAAAAAGTGTTGAATGGTAATACACCCCCTGATTCAATTGTTCTTTCGTTGAATTATATCTTAAGTAAGAACAAATGATAGTAATTGCTCCCAGGGCAACTAGAAAAATCCCGATAATGCGGGAATCTCCGGTTTGGTGCAGGGGCACTTTACTCCCCAGTGCGGCACTGATCTGCTTGATAAATAGCGAGAATTTCATCACCACGAAGCCAAATCCCATGATACCAATACTGGTTCTGATCCAGGCCAAAAATGTTCTTTCATTAGCCAAATGGTCTCCTGCATGCTGTTTGGTGTTTTCCTGATCTTGAATTTTCATCTTGTTCTGTATCGGTATATTACAGCAATATATTTGCATGTTATGTCAATATCGATGCCAGTTTGGAGATGATAACCCTGGTATCCCGGATGCAAGTAAGCCTGTTTGATTCAGTGCCGGCAGGATAGCAGGTAACTGCAATTTCTTCGATAAACGATAAGCCTGATAGGTCAATAGATTCTTTAACCTCTTGTTCAATGCTTTTCATTAGGATCATGATTAATCGGGGTTGATATGTTCTGATTTTATGAGCTAATTGCTCTATTCCCCCCTGCCTCTGGTTCTTTCTGATTTTAACTGACGATTTATCAATAGGTGTACAAGTTAGATGTTCCAAAAAGCATCCAGTGCCTTTAAAGAACTGCAAAAAATCTTCTACAGATTTAAAATCGCCAAATACCTCACTAAATGCAAGATAAATTGTTCGAAACAGATTAGTATTTCCCAGGTAAAAATGTTTATCGCCACCTCCAGGAGCTTCAGAAACAAAGAGCAGCAGCACTTTAGCTGGCTGATATTGCCTCGAAATTTCGGTAACACTATACATTATAGTTGTAGCTTTTAGCGAAGCGCATAAATAGTTCCGCCAGAGCGTCCTGCTGACCATGAAGCTGAATGAAATGAAACGGCCTTTCGATAACCATATCCTTGATATCTATGATGCGGCATTCATTATTCTTGAGCTCTTTCAATATGGAGTGGATAGATAAAAAAGCCAGGCATTTGCTGTGAATTAGATAGGATTTAATGCTTTCGGTACTACCTAACTGCATTTCTATATTTAAGTCCCCCACCTTTATCTGGTGTGCTTTTAAAGCATATGCAATAACATCTAGTGTACCAGAACCAGGTTCACGAAGTAATAAATCATAATCCTTCAACTCATTCGGTTTGATCATTTCCTTTTTCATGGCATAATTGTGACCAGAACACACCAGCACCAGCTCGTCTTTTAGATATTGTTCGTATTTAATCTGTGGGTTCCGGGAGATGCCTTCAATGATTCCAAAATCTATTTCCTTAGCAATCAAACGCTGCTCTACATCTTCTGTGTTTCCGGTAACCAGTTGAATTTGTATATCCTTAAACTTATTGTGAAACTGTGCCAATACAGGTGGAATGATATATTGTGCCACAGTACTGCTGGCACCAATCCTTAATATTCCTTTATGCTGTTTAGTAAGTAGATTCATATCATATTCCAGTTCCCGGTAGGTTCCAAAAATCTGTTCTGCGTAATGCACCAATAATTCGCCGGCTGGGGTGAGGCTGATTTTTTTGTTTCCACTGCGTTCAAATAATGACATTTTGAACTCCTGCTCTAATTCTTTAATGTGTTTGGTTACAGCAGGCTGACTGATAAATAACTCTGCCGAGGCCTTTGTAAAATTCAGCCTTTTAGCGACAGCATAAAATACTTGCAAACGGAAATCTATCATAGACAGTTTTAGTAGATAAGCTAAAATAAAAACAATTTGTTTCAACAGGTACTAAAATCATAACCTTATGTTATCATCAATAACTTTTTATGCTTTTTCTGATGTGTAGACTAAATGCACATTTGTAACAGAAAAACATTGGTTATGAATAAGGAATCAACAGAAAAAGAAATCAAACAAGCACTTATATATACAGCCAGGACAACGGCTATCATTGCGTTTCTATTTGTTGCTTGTGGAACCATTTTCATCTGCACTTTATTTTTTAATGGGCAGCCAGATGTAGAATTGACAGCAAAAACCAAACAGGATGTGGAAACCGGTATAGCTGCTGTTAACGTCAAAAGCCAGGTTGTACCTGCTGATGCCTGGAAAGCGCCTGATGAAAATACGATTCCGGCGGATACCAAGTACGGCCAGATGATCAGGTATGGCAAAGAATTAATAGCACATACGAGCAAATATTTTGGGCCAAATGGATCCATAGCCCGTATTACAAATGGTATGAATTGTCAGAATTGTCACCTCGACGGTGGAACCAAACTGTTCGGAAATAATTATGCTGGTTTTATTTCCAGTTTTCCTAAAATGAGTGGCAGATCAGGAAAGGTTGAACCTGCATCGGCACGTATTGCAGAGTGCTTCAATCGAAGTCTTGCAGGCAAAGTACCAGACGAATCTGGTAAAGAGATACAGGCAATGCTGGCTTATATGAAATGGCTTGGAACAGGTGTAAAAAAAGGGGAGAAAGTGTTTGGAACGGGAACCGAAAAATTAAAATACCTGGATAGGGCAGCGAATGTCAAACATGGAGCGATTTTATATACCAGTAAATGTCAAAGTTGTCATGGTGCAACTGGTGAGGGAATACTCGAAGAAGACAAACTAACTTATGTTTATCCGCCATTATGGGGCAAACACAGCTACAATGATGGCGCAGGGATGTATAGACTCAGTAACTTTGCGGGGTTCGTAAAGAACAATATGCCATATGGTGCCAGATATGGAGATGCGCAGTTAAGTGATGAGGAGGCCTGGGATCTCGCTGCTTTTGTGAACTCACAGCCAAGACCACATAAAGATCAAAGAAAAGATTACCCTGATTTGTTAAAAAAACCTTTTGATGCGCCATACGGACCATATGCCGATAACTTTTCTGAAAATCAACATAAATATGGTCCATTTGCACCAATTGTAAACTCCGAAAAACAAGTAAAATTAACAACTAAATAAATTGTCAAAATCTAAAATCATGAAAAAAATAACCTTAATCTGTACACTATTTTTGCTGATCGCAGCAACCTCGGCCACTTTTGCCCAAACTACACCTGCTAATTTTACAGGTGCAAAAGCCACCCTGAAAAATTATAAGGCACTGTATGTAATCAATAATGGTGATGAGAAAAAGATTGCAGGGACACTTCGAAACCTAAAAAATGCACTCTACGATCCCAGGTTAAAAGGGAAAATCAATGCAGAACTTATTGCCTTTGGAGATGGCGTAGCTGTTTACCAGAAGAACGGATCTTTTGAAAAAACATTATTAGAACTGCAGTCCAGAGGAGTAATTCTTGCACAATGTGAAAATACTGTCAGAGAAAGGAAGATCGAAAAAAATACCTTATTTGATTTTATCAGTTATGTACCCAGCGGCAATGGTGAAATCATCATCCGTCAATATCAGGGATGGGCAGTTGTACATCCTTAAAACAAATAATTAAAAAATCATGAAATATATAAATCACACCTTTTTAGCCACAGTTGCATTTTTATTGCTTTGTAGAAATGTTAAGGCCCAGGATCATCGCTTTGATCCGCCCTGGAATACTCCACCTGAAAGTAAAGTTCAGTTCACAGTACCTGGAGTAGACAATGTGCCTGATCTTTTTGGAGACATTAATGATCCCCAACTGGTGGTTTTCTTTGCCGGTAACCAGTTTATGTGCATTGACGAATTAATTGCAGCCTTTAAAAAGTCATATCCACAGTATCAGCGGGTATTTGCCGAAACGCTTCCCCCAGGCATTTTAGCCCAACAAATAAAAACCGGTAGCATTGTGGTGGGCAACATGAGAATTACCTTAAAGCCGGATGTTTATACAGCTGGTAAGAACCGGATAGACATGACCCCTGAATGGTTTAGCAAAACGACTTTATATGCTAGAAACAGGTTGGCAATCATGGTCCAAAAGGGAAATCCTAAGGCATTGAAGTCACTCAAAGATTTAGCAAATAAAGAGCTGAGGATCAGTATGCCAAATCCAGAGAATGAAGGGATCGGTAAACGTATTGAAGAAGCCTATGTGAAAGCTGGAGGAGAAACATTAAAATCTACCATCATGGAAGATAAAGTTAAAGATAAGACTACTTATCTTACCATGATCCATCATCGCCAATCACCAATGAGGATACTATACAACGAAAGTGACGCCGCTCCAGTATGGTATACTGAGGCCTACTATCAGAAAATGATTGGCCATCCTGTTGAGCTCATTGAAATTCCTGAAAAAGAGAATATCCATGCGCAATATATAGCCGGACAGTTAAAAGATGCGCCACATCCGGCCGCTGCAAAAGATTTTATGGATTTTTTGATCAGTCCGCAGGCTGCTGCCATCTACAAAAAGTTTGGTTTTGATTTACCTTAAACATAAACACAATGAAAAATATATTTTTAACCATATTGTCAGTCGTTGCTGTAGTGACCATTGGGAATGCACAAATTCCAAATGATACTTTATATGTCTATGGTCCCGGTGGGCCGCTCGGACCGATTAATGAATGTGCGAAGGTTTTTGGAAAGCAGCATGATATCGTAATTAAAGTCACTGCCGGGCCAGATAATGAATGGATGCCGGATGCAATGAAACATGCAGATTTGTTCTTTGGAGGCGCAGAATACATGCTTTCAAAATTCATGTCTGACCACCCAAACATGATAGTGGCGAACTCTCGGACAGAGTTATATAAACGTGCTGCAGCGATCCTGGTACGGCCCGGCAATCCTAAAAACATCAAAAATCTGGGCGATCTCTGTAAACCAGGTGTGAAAATTCTTGATGTGAATGGGGCTGGGCAAATGGGGCTTTGGGAAGATTTAGCAGGTCGACAAGATCTGATTGCAAACATACAGCAGCGTATAGCAGGTACATTTGCAAATTCGGCATTGGGTATTGCTGCCTGGAAAAATGATCCTCAATATGATGCCTGGATAACATTTGGCTCCTGGCATAACCGCTTACCAGACCTCACCTCAATGGTTAAGATTCCTGTTACACAAACAGTCTATAGAGGTACACCTGTAGTGAGGAGTAGCACTGGTACGCATAAGTCGGAAACTGAGCGTTTTATCAAGTTTATGCAATCCGATAAAGGACATCTCATTTTCAAAAAATGGGGTTGGGAATAAATAATGTCTAAAAACTTATCTTCTATAACATGAAGTGATGGAAGATAAGTTTTAGTGATTTGATCGGGGTTTTTTAGTTATGGATCTTTGAATCAGAAAATAAAGACAATGAAAATCATAACACAAATCAAAGACAATTCAAATTCTTCTAAAATAAAGGCGAGTAACCTGCTAAACTTAAATTTAAACACCCGTAAAATTATCTTCACCCTGGCAGTTTTGCTGTGCCTCTTTCCATTTATGTCGCCTCCTTTAGCCTTATTGTTAGGATTAGTATTGGCGCAACTAATGGAACATCCCTATCTGCATTTAAATCACAAGGCTACAAACCTGCTGCTAAAAATTTCTGTTGTCGGGCTAGGATTTGGAATGAATGTATTCAGTGCAATGAAAGCAGGAAAAGAAGGCGTACTGTTTACCGTAGTCTCTATTTTCGGAGTACTTATCATTGGTTTTATCCTGGGAAAAGTATTTAAAATAGAACGTAAAACATCTTTTTTGATATCAGCTGGAACGGCGATCTGTGGTGGAAGTGCTATTGCTGCATTGTCGCCTGTAATGAACGCAGAAGAAAAACAGATCTCCGTTGCAATGGGTACTGTTTTTATACTCAACTCGGTGGCCTTATTTCTTTTCCCCGCTATCGGACATGCGCTTAACTTGTCACAGTCACAATTTGGTATGTGGTGTGCCATTGCTATTCACGATACCAGTTCTGTTGTTGGGGCAGCCAGTAAATATGGTGAACAAGCACTACAGATAGCCACAACTGTTAAGTTAGCCAGAGCACTATGGATTGTTCCCGTAGCGTTTGGTACATCTTTCCTGTTCAAAAGCAACAATAGCAAAGTTAGTATACCCTATTTTATAGGGCTATTTATCCTGGCAATGATCGCCAACACCTACTTACCTTTTATTAAGCCTTTTGCGCCCTACTTTGTAGCATTAGCAAAAGTAGGCTTAACTTTAACATTGTTCCTAATAGGAAGCGGACTCTCATTTACTATCTTGAAAGCAGTGGGGATAATGCCACTGTTGCAAGGTGTAATTTTATGGATAGTAATTTCAAGTGCTGCATTATGGGCAGTTATATCCTTGGTTTAAAATACATTAGTTACTGATCATCACCATCTTTTTTGAAAGATCATCAATAAGAACCACATGTTTATAATCGTCGCCACTTGTTCCTACACTCTTAATTATCCCCGAGGATTGACCGCTAAAAGCTCCTTTTTCATCGGTCTTAAAAGAATTGATGACATAATCTGCGTTAAACGTATCATTTGAGGAGTTGGTTAACGCTAAAGTATATGAAGTATTTGGCTCGAGTTTTTTAAAGTCCTGTACGACAAGATCAGTCAAGCCTACGCTTCTTACGTTTAGCATGCCTGATGACATTGAATTATCCTTATTCATCAATTTAATCACCTGACTTTTGTCTGCAAGATTAAGCGGGGTTAAATTTTCTTTTGAGGCATTTGCAGGGCTGGCATTAGCAGCGTACAACAATGCTTGCGGACATTGTCCAATAGCAATGGTTTTTACAACGGCCATTTTTACCAGATCAACCACTTGTACCTGGTCATCATTTTCTAATCCGACATATGCAAATTTACCATCTGCTGAAGTCCAGACGCCATGTGGCAATGATCCTGTCGCAATGCTATCAGTAAGCTTGAAATCTTGTGAAACACTAAATACTTTTAAGCTGTTTTCTCCGCCAATGGTTGCCAGCATCACAGGTGAATTATTAACTAAAGTAAAAGTGACATGGTTGGTAATTGGACCTGTATTTAGTACTGTATGTATAGTATTTGTCTCCGTGCTGATGACAGTGATCTTCCCTACATCCTTATGTGTCAATGCAATCCATTTCCCGTCAGGACTACAGAATATATTTGGAGAAAATGGACTAACTACTGGAATACGCTTTACAATAGCATAGGAAGTTGCATTCACTACATCCACTTCTGCAGTAAAGCTGGAACAAATATAAGCCCATTTTCCATCTGGAGTAAAAGCAACCATTCCCGGGCCGTCGGCTACTGGAATTTGCTTGATTTCAATCAGTTTATTTGCATCAATTACGCTGATATACGATTCTCCTCTTACCGATATCCATGCCTGTGATCCTGAAGGGTTAAAGGTTGCCTCATGCGGTGAACGTCCGATATAAACAGTTTTTAATACTTTATTTTTTGCTGTTGAAATAAAGGTTACTGAATTTGATCCAATGGAAACCGCTGCTAGTAATTGCTTTTTAGGGGAATAACCCAGGCCATGAACCAGGGCCTGTCCCTTATATAGAGGACTTAAGATATCAGGTTGGGGTTTACCAAGAACAATATTTCCTAATAGCGTTTGTGTTGAGGGATCTAAGACAGAAACCGTATTAGATATCTGATTGCCTGTATAAACCCTGTCTTGTGCATAGATTGATTGTGCTTTTGATTGTAGGGCAAAACTGGATATAAATAGCGTAAACAAGGATATCTTTTTCATATGTTAATGGGAGGTTGTAAATGTCTTCATTTGTTGGATTTCTATCTGTTCATCTGAGATAATATTCTCGGCCAGTCTTTTTACATTTTTATTTTTTCCATACCGCAACTCAACTTTAGCCATGTCGATGGCAGCCTGATGGTGAGGAAGCATTATTTTTGCAAAGGACAGATCAGTATCCGACAATTGTTCTTCTTCAGGCATTTGCTCCATCATCACTTTCATCATCTTCTGGTTAGCGTTTTGATGTTGGTTGCCTGTAGCGATAAAGCCTTCAGGATGGCTGAGCAGGAGTTGCATTTGCTGAATCTGGGTTTGTTGCTCAGCTTTGATACTTTTAGCTAGCTGAATCATTTCTTTATTTTTTCCGGTCTTAATCTCTTCTTCTGCCATATCAATAGCACCCTGGTGATGTGGGATCATCATTTGTATGAAATCTCTGTCTGCAGATGTGGTAGCTGATATTTCATCCATCTTCATCATCATATGGGCCATTTGCCCAAGGAAGACATTTTTTTTAGTTGCCATTTGCATGTGTTCATGTTGTGCTCGTGCAGAAAAACTAGCAAATAGTAAAAGTATAGACGTGAATCTGATCATGGTTTGATGTAGAATATTAAATGTGATAAACTGTTTATGCCAGACAAGCCTTATGCGATAACCGCAAGATCCTGAAATTTGTTCTTATTGAGCTATATTACATCTACATCAATTGGCGAGATAAAATTAACCATGTAAGTTCTTCTGTCTAAATCATGCTCCATGGGTTGCGTTTTGCCATTTTGATCTGTCGCTCTAGCCATTAAACTATATCTTCCAGTCTTAGCAGGAACCACCCATTCAAATTCAAATAGCTGCCAGGCGAAAGGGATAGCAGGACCAATTAATTTTGCTGGTTGCCATGAATTTCCTTTATCCGTGCTTATTTCTACTTTCGATAGGTTACTATCACCTGACCATCCTGCACCCCTTACTTGATAAGGTTTTCCAGCCGGCACCGCTTCAAACAATACCGGCCTTGATATTTCAGACTTAACCAATGTAGTGGTTACGGGCGTCAAGGTAGGTAGTCCTTCAACACGCTTCCAGTAAGCATATTCAATCGTCTGCCAATAGCCATCAAACGGCTTTTCAGATGCAGTAATTTTCATCAGCCATTTCACAGATGCCATACCATACCATCCTGGAATAATTGCCCTTGCCGGGAAACCATGTTCAGCACTCAATGGTTTTCCATTCATTTCATAGGCGATGATTATGTGATCCTGCATTGCTATATTTAACGGAATGCTTCGGGCGAATTTGATTTTTCCTGGTGATTTCGGCTCTTCTGTAATCATCCCCTCATCATTCCCTTCCAAAATAATGTCTACCGTACCCACCTTTATGCCAGCCTTCTTTAACAATACGGATAAAGGTACTCCTGTCCATTCAGCATTGCTGATCCCACCTTGTTCCCATCCTAAACCCTTCACTTTTGGGGCGAGGTTAGCACGTCCGTTTCCGGCACATTCTATAGTAGCCATTACCTTTTTTGCAGGAAGCTTTTTAAGTTCGCTCAGATTGATTTTTATGACACGATTGGTGTTGCCGCCAATCTCTAATTCCCAATTTGCAGCATCAATATTGGGAATGTTAAAATGACTCCTGATGAAGAACTGGTTATTTGGAGTAATCCTGTTTTTTAACGTAGGAAATGGAAACTCCATATTTAATGGCTTTTTCTCTCGCGTGATAAGTCCTGGAAAGTCATTGTCTTCTCTGGTTTGTTGACTCTCCTTCGCCGAAGCCCAGGATGGTATTGTTGCGCCAGCTATCACCGGGATAATTCCAGTAACAAAATTACGTCTGTTTAACGTGTAGTTTTGTGATGTTTTGTCGTTTTTCATTTCAATAAATGTAGGTGATTACAATATAGCCAAAAATCTCTCATAGGATAACTTGTATTCTTCCATTTTCTTGATGGTTGAGAGGAAACAACTGTAGACTTTACTTCATCGCTGGCCTGCTAGAAAAGACACAATAATTCTATAACTGTTTATCAAATACTCATCTCAATTTCTATCAAAAAATGGTCTATTTCTTGGAATGTTACGAATAGGCTGTTCATGATTTCATTTTGGCCAAATTCATGAATTCGTTTTAACCGTTACAAATTCTTAAATACGAGTTTACCGGTAATAGGATCTGGGCGGTCTATTCGAAAGAATTAAATCTTTTTTGCAGCTCCGAAATTCTTTCAAACAGTTTAATTGGTTCTAGGGACTCTCCGTAAATCATATGTTCTCTCATAGTCGCATAGTCACTGAGATACCCTTCAACAAATTCCTCTGGTGGCACAAAGCAGATAGTTATTCTATTTAATAGCGTGTAGTCGATGCCATTCAATTTGTTGTACTGCGCCCTGTGATGTATAATGGTTGCATAAAGGTCCTTGTCAGCAAGTGCTTTTTTGCATGCTTCGGTATCCATTAGTTTCTCCAGGTCATAGAAATGACGGGACATTCTTTCTGTACGTATTTTATGTCTGTTTGGCTTTTTAAATTCTTCATGTAGAAGGAATGCCTTTTCCAGGAACGTCTTATGGGTTTCTACCACTTGAACCGTAAATGGTTTTTCTGGGTAGACATCATTAGGATAAACTTCTGTTAAAATAGATTGTACTTCCTTTCTAGTATAGGGTTCAATTTTGGAACGTACACCAACCTCAACTTTGACCCGGTCAGCCAAATAGGGATTGGGATCGTATAGTGATTTATATTTAATGAATAAGGTTTGTGGATCTTTATCGGTCATAGTTGGATCTACGTCCTCAGCTATGATTTCTAATGTTCCTTCGGTAACACCGAGTTCTATAAACTGCTTTTCTATTGCTTTTTTTAACTCGTTGCTGGTAAATTTGCAACCCTTCTTTTTTAATCTGGATAAATAACTCTTGGTCGGTTCCTCTACATACGGTATACCAAACAGCTCAGTGTCTATAACAATATCAATATCTTCTGAGAATCTTTGAATCACCTTCCAGCATTTACTTAATGACGTTCCTCCTTTAAAAACTAGGAATTGAGCATATTCAGTTTGAAACAGCGCTTTCAGCGTAAGCGTTACCCACCAGTCTTTTTCTATGGATTTTGAATTTATTCCACTAGTAATTGCAGCCTGATCTATACTTGTTTTGCGCTGTGCGTCTGTCAGGTTTAACCAATCTGTCATTATAAGAGCTTAATTATATAATCATTAATCTTTGCCGGCGCCAGTTTTAAATCATTCAGGAGCAGGGCCGGACTTTCTTTCCTTAACAAGGCTTTAATTTTACTTTCGGTTTGTTCATCTATATTGTCTGTTCCAAGTTCTTCTAGAGCCTGGATAATGAGGCTGCTATACGGCCCTACCATAGCTAATTTCTTAGAAGTAGTTGCTTTAAATTTAATAATAGTCTTACCCATTTTGATCTCTCGTGGTGACCCATCTGTAAGGTAAACGAGTTTTGTTGGAACCTGAGTAGTCAACCCGAGCTTGTGCAACGCATATGCACCAGTTGGCTTGATATTAACTTTTTCCTTTTTTGCCAGCGCTTCTGCTACTTCCTCCGGAGATGGTGATATAGCACCGAAAAGCGGATCAATCTTAGGTATAAGATATATGCCATGAGCAATCCTTTTAATAATGTTTTCTTTATTTAAGCGGTTTAGTGCCATTTTAATTGCGGCCTCACTTCCCATTCCCCTAAAGTCAGTAGGGAAAATAAGATTTCCTTTTTTCTTTCTTTTGAGAGTATTCTCAATTTCTGAATGTGTTTTACCCATGTTGCCGTTTGTGTAAAGGTAATAATTTAAGTAAGTTTATGTGTTACCAAAATTTAAAAAAAGGTAACAACAATGATCATAGTAGACAATATAACTGCCTTTAAACTAGAGGGTCTCCTCCTATTCTTTGACTGGTATAAACATATAGTAATAGGATTTTAAAAGTTTAGGATTGCTGTTATTTAGATTTTACATATTTACATATTTATGTAAATATGTATTTCAACAATTAAATATAATCCCTATATTCGGAATCGATATTATGGCGATAAGCGAAGAAATCCTTAACTATAAAATTATCCGGCAGCCCTATCGTATTACGATGGCTAAATGGGATTTTACGGTTACGCAGAAACGTATCCTAACTAAAATAATTTCTTTGCTACAAAAGGAAATCTCTTTGGTGGCGAAAGGCATGCCTATAGGTCAACTTGAAATATTCTCCAACTTGGACGATAGTATCAAGCTCACATTTTCATTGAATGATATTGTAAAGAACTCCAATAATTATACCCACGTGAAAAATGCGTTGCAGGAGTTACGAAGCTTTAACGTTCAAATTGTGCTACCCGCCACCAAAAGCAAAAAAAGCAAACACCCTGAGGAAGAAACGATATTGACCGGGCTGATAGAGCGTGCGGTACTAACCAAACACTCTCGGACTGTAACCGTGGTAATCCACAAGGCGACTGCTCAGGAACTGGTAAAAGCAACTAATGGGTTAACGCAGTTTGCAGAAAACATCATGTATCTGACTGATAATAGTTATACCCAAAAGCTATACGAGATGATCTCCCATTGGAAAGATAAAGAGGTGTTTTCTATTAGTCCGGAGGAATTTCGCGAAAGGCTCTCTCTTGTTGATAAGTACCCGCAGACCAAAGATCTTATCCGACGTGTCATTAAGCCTGCTGAGGAAGAATTAAAAGAAATAGCAGACGTGTTCTTTATTTTTAACACCACCCTTACTGGAAGGAAAATAACAAAATTTAATTTTGTCATAAAACATAAAAAAACGTTGCATGAAGAAGACGTGCAGCTAATCCGCTTGAAGGAAGACAACATTCATCTACTAAAGGCACATTTAGGATTTCGGACCGAACATATAAATTCCATTGCCCACATTATCTACAGAGACGACATTATAGGCGATCTAAGGAATAAAATCATTGAAGTATACACTTTTATTCATGAAGCAGGAAAATCGTCTAAGACTGCGATTAAAAAGGTGCCGGAATATGTTATACAAGCATTAAAAAATGAATACGGCAATCAAGATTAGTTGGGTCTGCCCTAAAAAATCGTTATATCTGTCCCCCATAGGAAAATTAGCCGTTATATTTGTCCCCTATAAGTCGTTATATCTGTCCCATAAAGTCGTTATATCTGTCGCTTTTAATCGTTATATCTGTCCCTATGTATCTTTGTATTTTGTTGTAAATCAATAATATACAGAGGTTTCAATATAATCAATTTGATTAACAATTATTAATCAATAAAAAAGCATTTACGGAAAAGAAGTCTTTCACAGCTATTATAAACAAGAAAAGGCAGTTTGAAATTGAAAAACGGAAAGAAAATCTATCAATCCAAGGATTTTATATCGCGGGCGGCTTAAAGTCGTTAATTTTGTACACCATAGCCTTCTCCGAAAAACTATCCGGGACAAATTTAACGAAATTACGTCTATCATATTTAATCATAAAGCCTATCATTAGGCTTACTATAGGTGACATATTTAACGAATATGAGAAGTGTCTCTCTATTAAATGATACTTAGTATGTATTTACATAAATACATATATATATAAATGAATAAATACAAAATTATGTATATTTGTATATGGCGAAAATAATTACCATAGCACATCAAAAAGGCGGCGTAGGAAAAAGTACATTAGCTCTAAATCTGGCCATTTGTTTTCAGGATCAGCTAACAGTAGCCCTGGTGGATACCGATCTACAAGGAAGTATAGCAGATCTCAAGCATGATCTGCCGGAACTCTCTATCATTCAGGAAGATAATTTTGAAGCTATCCGTAATTTGGCACATCAGCTAGTCATTATTGATACCCCCCCGTATCTTTCTAACCGCTTGCCGGAATTATTCTTGATTTCTGATTATGTACTCATACCTACAAAGGCAGGATTTTTTGACGTGATGGCCATACGCTCTACTGTCGCCTTAGTTAGGGAAGCACAAATTAAACATGCCGGGCTTAAGGCGGGCATTGTATTAAATATGATCAAGCACCGGTCAGGGGTAACCTCTGAGGTACAAGAACTCTTAAAAAACTTTGATGTGCCTTTATTGACTACAGTTGTCCATGACCGGGTAAGCTTCACCAGATCGCCAATAACGGGAGGGGTATTAAATGGAGTAGATAGTAAAGCCAAAGAAGAAATAACCGCTTTAGCTGAAGAAATAGTGAATTCGATTAGTGCATAGATACATAAATATGTAATTTTGTATTTACATAAATTTAAGATTATGACTAATTATAAAGATAAGTTGGGCAACCTTGCCGACCGCTTAAAAAAAGAAGAACCAAAAACGCCCATCCAAGAAGTAAATCCCGTTAAGGGTAGGGTAGAAGAAAAAGAGCCTGAAGGGCAGCTCAACGTTTGGATTCCAAAAAAACTGCTCAAAAGAATGAAATCATTTGGTGTAGAAAAAGAACTTACGCAAAAAGATATAGCCATTTTAGCATTGGATAAATATTTATCTGAAATAAAGTAACGGAATTTTCTATTATACTGTCATCTCACTATTATAACATAAGGTAATAATGGATGAAGTAATATTCGTTAAATTTGTCCTTCTTAGAAATCGTGCAAATCGGCAGATATTTGACAGGGCTATCTTTCAAGCAAAAACCGAGTGAAATTATTCGTAATAGAAGAATAGACATACTGATCTGCTATTTTACGTACGAATCATTACCTATTGATTACAAGGGAGACGGGTACTCTCAGCAACCCTACCCCATATAATATAACGCCTGGATATATTGGTGATTGCGGGCACATCCTCTGAATATTTAATATAAATCTTATTAACCTGTTAGCCTATATGCTGATGACTTAATATCGGCTAGGATCAAAGCTTGAACTCGGTTCCCTGAATGGACAGCATCATTGCTAAGAGCTACTGTTATATCAAAAGTATGTGTTTTATCTAATTATTGTTACTGTAAATACGAAGGTTTATTTTATAACTTTCTTTTACTAGCATCTTCTGCGGTGCTAATAACGAAAAGGGAAGATTAATCAGAAGTTAGGCCTAAAACTACCTCTTTGATTTTTTGTAATAGGCAAGTTTTAAATAGCGTAATCTTGATTCACTATAGCTGTTTGGGAAGTGGTTATGAATAATTTGCATACTCTCTAGAAATTCTTTTAAACTTGAAACCGTTATTTTCTTCTTTAATACGGATAAGACCCATTTTGAATAATATGCGTTGAGTGAAATAATATATTGATCGAGTACGGGTTCGAAATCAAATAAAGTATCTCTTTCATCTAAGAAATTCAGAAGGTTTATAAGTTCACTCAGTAACTCTCCTTCTCTTTTAGAAACCGTGGAGGAATCAGATTCTACCTTATTATAAATTTTCATGCCTTTGGCATTTACAAAGTTATAAAATGCCGATTTGTCCATCGCCTGGTAAAATTTTGGTTCGTGATCTTTTTTATATTCATTTCTAGTAACCAGGTTAAATGAGTCATTATGCACCAAATAGTTCCTTAGTTCCCTAAAGAATACTGAATATTTTTTGTCATGAACTTTTTCGTTAAAATGGTGAGTTTGGTGTAAATGGTCTAAAAAATTCTGACCTGAAGATATGGCATTATGTAGATCTTTAACAATTGTACGCTGGAGCCGCCATCTCTTATCATTACTTAAACCATTAAGTGCAATGGAATTTAACTGTCTTATTGAATCACGAACCGCTTTGCTATTATCTAAAAAAATTAAATAAGAGGATCTTCCTTGTTGAAACTTTTTCCATAAAGCCATAGCCTCTGAGCCATCAACTTCTTTTCTTATTTTATTCGCATGTATTAAGTTGTCGAACTTCTCCATTTTTAGTAAATACTGTTATGGGATGGTTTTTTCTATGGTTCAGAAATAGAACGAGATCTAATCAGTAAAAGAACTAAAGAAGCGCTACAGTCTATTAAGCGGTCAGGAGTAAGATTGGGCAGGCCCAAAGGCCTTGGAAAAGTAAGTTAGATCCTTTCCGTCCGGAAATAGAAGCTTTGCTCAATAATGGCTCATCACAAAGTTTATTGCTAAACAATATAATGTTACAGAACCAACCCTTTCTAATTGGATGAAAAAGAATCTTTTGAAAAGGGTCTAACTTATATACTTACCTGAATAAACAATTAATTAAAATAACAGACCTTTTTTATAAAAGGTTATAAGCAAAGCTTTAAAGATCTATATTGTAATTTGTTTCTTTAAACCTAAATATTATGAATTATCTCGAAGGAATACCTAAAACTCTTTATAAATATAGGTCTTGGAGTTCAGAGTTTCATAAGACTTTGTTAAGCGGAAATGAAATATTTCTATCATCTCCTGCAGATCTTAATGACCCCTTTGATGCCTCTCTGCCATTTCGTTATAAGCAAGAAGAAATGACACCGGATAATATTTATAAAAAGTTAATAGAAGTTGGCCGAAGGGAATGGCCTGATATGTCTGAGCAAGAGCTGCAGGAATTAGCATTTGAAAGACAAAACTCCGGTGTTTTTGAAAATGGAGATTACTGGAAAGAGCAACATGCTCGATCCAAAGAGTCTATGCATAAAAGTTTCGGGATTTTTTCTTGTACTACTAAAAATGATAACCTATTAATGTGGGCACATTATGCCGACTGCCATCGAGGCTTCTGTGTAGGTCTAGATAGTGAAATTTTGTATGACACTGTTGGTGGGGTTATTAGACCCGTCAATTATGCTGAAAGCTTTCCAGTTATGCCTCTTTTTGAACAAAAAACATCTTATATGATAGAGATGTTAAATACTAAATCTCCAGAATGGGGGTATGAAGATGAGTATAGGTTGACCAAGAGCGGCGCTTCCAATAAGCCCTTTCAATTGCCAAATGAAGCAATTAAGGAAGTTGTATTGGGCTGTAATATGAGCCATGAACACAGAAAAGAAATCATTGAAGTACTTGATAGTAAACTGCCACATGTTGAAATTTTTGAAGCAAAAACGAGCCTCGAATATTTTAAGCTTGACATTTTTAAAACAACAAGAGTTTAAGATTAAACAATATACCTTAAGTTGATTTAATCAATCTCTCTGTAAGCCTAAAAACTCTGAAAGTATTTTTACTCTTTCACGTATGTTGTAAGAATCATTTGTTCCCTGCTGATTTAATCTGTCAAATTCTAAGTATTCAAAGTTTGCTTTTGTAATGTCGCCTTCAGCTATCACTCTATTTTTTGAGACTAAATCTATAAATTGGAAAAGTTGTCCTCTCGTTATTTTTGATAATTTATTTTTTAAGATAGCTTCTTTGAAGACTAAATAATAAACTGGTATAGATGCCTGGGATCTTAAAAGAGGGTCATAATTAGTAAATACCTCACTCATTTTATCAAGTATAGGCACAATTGTTATGCTCAGTTGACTAATTACATCTGTAGAATCATACAGATCCCGGACCATCTTGTCTAAATAAGGTTTCTTAGTGTCAATTAATTTGCCAGGACTTATGAGATTAATATATTCAATAAATAGTAACCTTGCAGAAACTTCTCTGTGCTGATATCTAGAATTACTAAGTTTAATTTTCTTTGTAAAGAAGACATGGTCAGCTGTTTCCCTAATTAATCTTGCCATGTTGCCCCCAAAAGCATTTCTTTTTTCTGCCCCATTTAAAGGCACAGCCTCATTTAGACGAGAAAACATGTCTTCTATAAGTTCTGTTTCTTCCGTTTCTACTAAAACGATAGGAAGGACATAAGAGTCAAAACGAATTTTAATTTTAGGGTATTCTATAGCTAAATCCGTGTAAGATAGCTTAGCACCATTTACATTAGAATCTGCTTGATAAACAAAATCATCTGAGAGCTGAAAATCACCATTAATGAAGTCCCAAATCGCTTCTATTCTTTGCCTTCCATCTATTATAGCATAATCAAAATTCTGATTTGATTCCGCCTTTTGAATTGATGTTAAAAGGTGAAAGTATAATTTTGGAATATCATAATCATTTAAGATAGAATCAATTAATAGTTGTTTTTTCTCAATATTCCAAACGCCTCCTTGCCTTTGGTATTCGGGGGCAGTATTTATTTCGTCTTTTTCTGAATTCAATCTAAGTATAGTTGAATTCGGCATAGGATAAGTTTTAATTGTATTCATTTTATCTTAAATTATCAGAAAGACTTTCCAATTCCGGGAAAAGCTTAAACCTACTAATACCTAACCATTTCAACTCTTTTAAAAATAAAGTCTTAGCTGTTGTAGGAATTATGTATTTCCAAATATGATCTCTAGGAGATCCTTCTGCTCCGACATCTTCTAGTATGATATTTTCTCTATGTGTAATTGTAAATACACCTTGTTGAGCTTGCATTCTTGCGCTATTTCGTGGTGCTATTGCTGCCATAGGAAATAACTTAGATTTGTTCTCTTTAGCAATAGTAGATGGTAAATAATTTGCTAAATGTTCATCCTCAAATGATGGCACTTCAAATTCAAAATCGGGACGATAGTTGCTTTTTTTATTTAGTTCATTAGGAGCCAAAACCCATAGGGCACCATCTTTTTCTAATAAATCATGTATTGCAAAATATAGTGCAGTTAAAGGGCTTTCTGACCAGTCCAGCAATCTTGTCGGTATACCATAATGCTGCATTAAAAATAGCCATTCAAACTCGGTGTCAGGTCGTCGAGGAAGTATTATTGATGCATCTTGTTTAAAACGATTAAGAAAATAGGTTTCTGGCAGGACTGGATTAAGACGCATTAACCTGGGTTCTAGAGACCATTCAGAATTTGCTTGACCTCGGAACCAAACTGGCCCTTCAAAGTCCCCTACATGCGTTTTTAAAATTTCTATTAGTTCCCCCACAGAGTGAATTAAGATGGGTTCATATTTCATGTCCTGTTCATATTAATATTTCATAAGATACGTATACTATTTATATAAATTATAATAGCTCTAAAAACAAGTATGCTTCGTAAGCAAATCCGCCTTTCTATTGATGTATCCATATATACGAATATACAGATATTCGTATATATGGATAGTTGACCTTCAAACTAAAATGCCCTTAATGGGGGCATTTTTTGTTCTCGGTCTGCTCCAAAGACATAACCTTCCGGTTATGCTTTTCCGCCCCTAAGCCAGCTTCGAATTTAGGATTTTGACAAATCCTAAATTCTCCCTACCTTAGGGTTGAGCGTAAAGAAGCGAGGGGGGGCAGATGTATATACATTTCGTTTCACTCCATTATATCCACCACCAACCCTCGCCAAAAAGCTTAACGCTGCGCTACTTTTTGGAAGTGCAACGCAAGGACAAAACGCGCTGCTTATGTCCAAGCGAAGCAAACAAAAACCAAAGTTTTTGAAGATGGAAAAAGAGACCAACATTATCCTTCGGGTGTCCCCTTCGGATAAAAGAATCATTCAGGACAAAGCCAAAGAGGCCGGTATTTCGGTGAGCGAATATGCCCGCAAGGTGCTGCTTTCGGGCAGTATTATAAAGGTAGATGGGGAAGAAAAAAAGACTCTGAATGGAATTGCAAATAACCTCAACCAGCTGACACGGCACGCCAATTCCACGGGCATTATCCCAGCCGAGGTGAGTGGTACATTAAAAGAACTTATAGAAAAAATACGCTATGCCTACCGCAAACGCTAATACTGGAAACGGATTTTCCAAGGCGATATCTTACGCCCTTCAGGAAGCTAAAAAGTATCCGGAGCAGATGCGCGCGAAAGTGCTCGACTTCAACCAGGTTTACGGCTCAAGCAGGGAAATGGGAAAGCAAATGCGGGAGGTGGCCGATGATCGGAAAACGGTTCAAAAGCCGGTGCTTCATGTGCAGATTAATTTTCATCCGGATGAGAAGTTAAACCGTGCTCAGGCGGAGCTGGCGATCGACAGTATTTTAAAAGATATCGGCATTGAAAAGGATAATCACCAGTATGTGGTGGTGCAGCATAAAGACAAGGCTCATGACCACTACCATGTTGTTGCCAACCGGGTGAGTATGGATGGGGAGCTGCTTAATGATCACCGTATCAAGGACCGGTTGCAAGTTGCCTGCGACAAGGTAGAAAAGGAGCAGGGCCTAAGGCCAACGCAGGGAAGAACGGTTGTCTATGATTCTTCCTTAAAGAAAGGTTTCAGGTATGCAACCGAACAGGAAAAGCAGACTAATAAACAGCAAAAACAAAACAAGCCAGCCCGAGACAAGAATCTTAAAATTCAAGAGCAGAAAAATGAAATCCGCAAGCATTTGCAAGAGGTGCTGTCAAAAAAAGAAATCGATAGTCCAGATAAACTTAAAGCAGAACTGGAAAAGCGAGGCGTAGATGTTCAACTTTCAGAGAATAAAAACGGGATATCGGGTATCAGCTTTAAAAAAGATAATATTTCTGTAAAAGGTTCCTCTATAGACTATAAATGGAGCGAGATAAGCAAGGCACTAGAAGAAAACAGGGTAAAGGTTGAGCTGCTTAGAAATGTTAATCCACATCTCCTTAAATCGGCCCTGAAAGAACATGTACAAAAGCAGAAGGATACAAGCCTTTTCAAAGCAGACGCACTAGGTAAAGGAAACATTGAAACTCCGAAATTTGAGACACATTCAGCAGGGGCAAAAAAGGAAAGTTTACAGCCAACTCCAGAAGAAAAGAGAGAGCACGATTTTGTAAAGGATTATAACCTCCGGATAGAAAGTGCCATTAAGGAAATTAAAGCAGAACTGCAGCGGGGAAATATGGGAGTCAATGTTTCTGCTATCATGGAGAAAAATGGGTTCAAGGAAGAAAAGGACCGTTTCATCTATTCAAATGCCGGGCTTCAAATAGGCATCAAAAAAGACACTTTTGATTGGTCTGTAAAAGATGTCAAAGAGCAATTTGAACGGTTTAAGGACAGCGAAAAGCGGTATAGTCAGCTGATGCAGCAGGAGCCTAAAAAGATTAATATGCTTGATAAACTGACAGGGGCCGCTAAGGAGAAGGAAAAAGCTAATGATAGCCTAAAAAGGGAGCAGCGGGAAGCCATTAAGCCGGAATTTAAGCCACAAGTACGAGGAATAGAAAGCCGGGATCTTACGCTTCTTTCAAAATTTGAACATAGGGTATATGAGCATAAAAGGCAGGAGCAGTTAAGAGAAATGTTTTCTAAGAAAAATGAACAGGACCAGAATCGAAAAAACGGATTAAAAAGATAGTCCCCTTTAAAGCCAATCAACCAGGTCACCAAAAGCTATGACGTCTCTTTACGTTTAAAAAGATAATTCCTTAATGGTTTTTAGCCACCTCCAGAAGCACCTTAGCGTTTTTTCTTTTTTAGTCCGCTTTTTTCTTGGGCACAGGTATTAATTCTTCTTTTTGCTGTCGGATATGGTGGTTATCTGCCACCCAGTGTTCATATTAGTGACTTAACAATACTTTCTCAGAAATAGACCGTTTTTTGATAATTGGAAGAATGTGAAATATGTAATGGCAATATTTCTCTTGCTCTGCCGTGTATTAGAACGCCTAGCTGAACTATCAAAGATGGCTTAAACCTTGGTTTTGCAGGTTTGCGTTTTTGCTTGCTCCACAAAGGTTTTAAATATCAAATTGAATTGTTCGGAAAAATCCGAAAAGGCGTACCAATTAATGCAATAACGTGACCTCAAATTTGAGGTATTTCCTTTTAAAAGACCAGCAACTTCTAGTGCTTTAAGATGCTTTGCAACTGAAGACTCTTCAATTGGCAAATCGTTTATTACTCCTTCAGTGCAACCTTCCTGCCTGGCAAGCCGGATCATTATAGCCATCCGGGCTGGATGTGCCAGGACCCGCATAAACCTTGCAAGTTGCTTTTCTATTGGCTCATAGTCTCTGGTGTTAACTTCCATTTGCTTTAGTATTATTTGGCTAGTCGCAGTGCATCTGCAAATTCAGATGGCAACAAACTATTTTCAATAGCTTTTGCTGAGGCTTCTACGTCATATTCAAACCTTCTAAACTCTACCTGTATGCTGTTTTTATCTGATATGGAGCTGTCTGCAGCAATGGTAAGTATCACATAGCAGCCCCTGGGATCTCCGTCTTTAGGCTTTCCTACCGACCCGAGGTTAACTACGTGCTTGAACCTATTATTGTCCTCTAAGATACGATGGTAAGGCTTATGAGAATGACCAACAAAGAGCATGTGTGCACCTGCTTCCTGCATCATATCTAGAACATACTTTTCATCCGTATTTATTAGAACATATTTATCTATGCTTCTGGTGCTGCCGTGGGCAAAAACAAGATTAAGCATCTCGGATTGTAGTTTGTATTCCAATTTAATGTGCGCAGGCAATGTCTTCAAGTAATCTCTGTTATCCTGGCTGATTAAATGATAAGCGTAATTTTTACCTGGCTCCTGAAGACTATTCGGGGTTGTAATTAATTTTTCAACCTTTTGATCATGATTGCCTTTCAAAGTTCCGATTCCACGCTTACGGATTTCCTGGATAACTTCGTTTGGATAGATGTGGTATCCTACCAAATCACCGAGACAATAAATGGCATCAGGTTTTTGGTCATTCATATCATCCAACATTGCTTTAAATGCTGGAAAATTGGCGTGGATATCTGAAAATAGCGCTATTTTCATACCTTATCCTTTTCGTAACATGTCTGCATATTCATTCGGAAGAGGACTATCCTCTACGGCCTTAGCTGCCTTTTCTATATCATACTCAAAGCGAATAAATTCAACTTTAATGCTTTCTTTGTCTGTTACTGTACTATCAGGGTTGATGGTTAAAATAACATAACCACCCCTTGGATCGCTGTCTTTTGGTTTACCCACTGAGCCAATATTAATGGCATGCCTGAAATGATCTTCGCCTTCATTCCCTGAGTTTAAAATTCTATGATAAGGCTTATGGGTATGGCCAAAACACATAATATCTGCATCTGCCTGTTCCATAATCCGGAGCATGCTTTTTTCATCACGGTCTTCAAAAAGGTATTCATTCACCTTACGGGGACTGCCATGTACAAACAGAACATTGCGTTTATCATGGTTTAACTGATATTCCAGTCTAATGTGAGCTGGAAGGGTTCTTAGATAAGCACGCTGCTCGTCCTTTACAACTTCGTTTGTGTAGGAGATAGAAACCTTACCTAATGCTTTTTCTTCATCTGTTTTATAGGCACAACCGCAATCATCACTAGACCTGCCAATGCCCCAGTCATAATTTCCTGCGATAGTTGGTATGCCTCGTTTGCGGATTTCATCTATTACTTCGTTTGGCCAGATGTTATATCCAACTAAATCTCCAAGGCAATAAAGTGCGTCCGTTTTTCTGGTTTCAACGTCTTTAAAAAAGGCTTCCAGGGCAGGAAGATTTGCATGGATATCTGAAAAAAGTGCAATTCTCATTATTGTATGGTGTTTAAGGTTTCCCGAGGATAGTATTTCTTGCGGAAGTAAAAAGCGAGGTTGACTAAAGCGATCAGTGCCGGGACTTCAACCAAAGGACCGATAACACCGGCAAATGCCTGTCCCGAATTAATTCCGAAAACACCAATAGCAACTGCTATGGCCAGTTCAAAATTGTTTCCTGTAGCTGTAAAGGCAATTGATGTACTTCTTGAATAGTCTGCTCCGAAGTATCTGCCAGCAAAGAAGCTGATCACAAACATGATCGAGAAATAAATAACCAGGGGTATAGCGATTCTTACTACATCCATAGGAATCTGTACAATCAGTTCGCCCTTCAGGCTAAACATAATTACAATTGTAAATAGTAAGGCGATAAGCGTAATGGGGGAAATCAGCGGGATAAACTTGGTATTAAACCACGCTTCACCTTTAAGTTTAATAAGTCCGTATCTGCTAATGATCCCCATTGCAAAGGGAAGTCCTAAATAAATTCCAACACTCTTTGCAATTTCGGAGATAGTGATGTTTACTTCAAGGCTTTCCAGGCCGAAGAAAGGAGGGAGGACAGTAATAAAGATATAAGCAAACACACTGTAGAGCAATACCTGAAAAATGCTGTTCAGCGCAATTAGGCCAGCTGCATATTCCCTGTTTCCTTCTGCAAGTTCATTCCATACCACCACCATAGCAATACATCGTGCCAGGCCGATAAGGATCAGCCCAACCATATATTCAGGGTAATCTCTTAGAAAAGTAATCGCTAGAAAAAACATTAAAAGTGGACCGATTACCCAGTTCAGCACAAGCGAGACGCTTAAGACTTTAGTGTCTTTAAACACTTCTCCCATCTTTTCATATTTCACCTTGGCTAGTGGGGGATACATCATTAAGATCAGTCCGATAGCTAAGGGGATGTTTGTGGTTCCGCTGGAAAACGAGTTTATGAATCCGGAGGAAGACGGTAGAAAATAGCCGGTCGCTACACCGATACCCATTGCAAGAAAGATCCATAGTGTAAGGTACCGGTCTAAAAAGCTTAATTTTCTTCTTTCGGCAGCAGGTGCGCAGTTGTTTGCAGACATGGTTATGATTGATTATTTAGCAGCAACCGCCACCTGGTGTACACACTGATCCGGAAGCAGCAAGATTCTGCAATTGTACTTTTTGTTTTACTTCAGGAACGCCACATAGATCCGGTGCAAGGCATGCTGTTGTCTTAGCAATTAACAGGAAGTTTTTACCATCGTAACCAAGGTCGTATTTACCAATTGTCTGAGCCTGGTATTCTACTTCAATTTCTAAATCTTCCATCGCTAATACTTTCTCAGAAAGCGAGATAATGTTTAGCAACTTGCCTGCTTTCAACCGATGCTCAAAATCGTTGGCATCCCAAAGTTGAAAGTTGGCTACTTTTTCATGACGTACTGTACCGCCACAATCAATAAAGTCTTTAGTAACAACACCAACTTCAGTCACATGGAAATGTTCAGGAACTGGTGTGCCGTTTTCTAATTGAAAGTTTACGCTTTCAGCCTGCGCCAAGTGGGCTTTTATTTCTGATAGTTTCATAATTAAATATTTAGGTTTTATTATATTGCAATTAAACGATTGAATTGATTAAAAAAAAGCTAGCAGCAGCTAGCTTCTACTTTATATGATCCAAGGAAAGCACCTATTTGTGTTTCCAGCAATTTCCATGTTTCGGGGTTTATGCAGTAGCAAACGCTTACCCCTTCGATTGTACCCTGGATAATTCCGGCAAGCTTTAATTCTTTTAGATGCTGGGATATCGTAGCCTGGGCAAGACCCAGTTCTTCTACCAGATCACCACAAATACAAGTGTTAGAAATTAATATTCTTTGCAGAATAGCTATACGGGCCGGGTGAGCCATCGCCTTTAATAGCTGTGCAAGCTGGTTCTGTTCAGCGGTAAACATTTCTGTTTTTGTTAATCCCATATTGCAATATTACGATTAATGTGTGAATTCAAAAAATTTAATTAAGCTTTATTTCAATTTCTATAGATTGAAGAGCGCGCCATGGCACATGGCCAAGGCAATTATTAACATAGCAAGATGTTGTAGAAGGGAAGAACTTCCACATTGATTACAAACGTTTGCAGATTTTTTCTACTTTTGCAGCAATCGAAATGAGAAAAAAGGATAAAGTTTCATTTAACCCTGTGACATACCACTGAATTACTCAGTTGTCATTTTCTCCTTTAGCTGTTCTTAGCTAAGGATATCTCCTCTTATTTAATATTTTTTTACTTCTTAACTTCTTAAGTATGTCTTCACGTACTCGTTTTTTTGACTTTTCTCAAAAAGTCAACTACAAGACCGAGGTCTTGGCTGGAATAACTGTGGCCATGACCATGATGCCCGAATCCTTGTCTTTCGCTATTCTGGCTGGTTTTCCACCTTTGGTTGGTTTATATGCTGCTTTTATAATGGGCCTTGTTACTGCTATTCTTGGTGGCCGTCCAGGTTTGATCTCTGGTGGAGCAGGTGCCATAGTTGTTGTGCTGATCGCACTAATGCAGGCGCATGGAATTGAATACGTTTTTGCAGCAGTAGCATTGGCAGGAATTGTACAGATCCTGGTGGGCGTATTCAAATTAGGCAAATTCATCCGCTTGGTTCCTCAACCTGTGATGTATGGCTTTGTCAATGGTCTGGCGGTAATTATCTTTATGGCTCAGCTTGAACAGTTTAAAACTGTTGTTAACGGAGAAACAACCTGGCTAGCCGGGCAGACCCTAATGATCATGGCAGGACTTGTCGCCTTAACCATTGCAGTTGTTGTTTTCTTTCCTAAAATCACTAAGGCTGTTCCACCATCACTTGCAGCGATCATCGTGGTATTCTTTGTAGTACTTGGCTTTGGAATTGACACAAAAACAGTAAGCGATATTGCCTCTGTCAGCGGTGGTTTCCCACCATTTCATATTCCAAATGTGCCACTTACCCTGGAAACCTTTAAGATTATTCTTCCTTATGCGGTGATTATGGCTGGTGTAGGTTTAACTGAAGGGTTACTTACCTTAAATTTAGTAGATGAAATAACTGGAACCAGAGGAAACGGTAATAGAGAATGTGTTGCACAGGGAACTGCCAACATTTTAAATGGTTTTTTCTTCGGCATGGGAGGCTGTCCAATGATCGCTCAAACCCTGGTTAACTTATCAGCTGGAGCAAGAGCACGATTATCAGGAATTGTAGCAGCCTTAACAATCCTACTGATCATTCTTTTTGGTGCCCCCATTATCGGACTTGTGCCAATGGCAGCGCTTACGGGCGTAATGATCATGGTTGCTATTGGTACTTTTGAATGGGTGAGTTTCCGGATCTTCAACAAAATGCCAAAACAAGATGTATTTGTAGGAATCCTAGTTGCAGTTATAACCATCTGGCTTCACAATCTCGCACTTGCAGTATTAATTGGGGTAATCATATCTGCACTGGTATTTGCCTGGGAAAGTGCAAAACGTATCAGGGCCAGAAAGTTCATAGACGAAAACGGGACTAAACATTATGAGATTTATGGGCCACTGTTCTTTGGCTCTGTTGCTACATTTTCGGAAAAGTTTGACGTAAGTGGTGATCCTAATGAAGTAATTATCGATTTCAAGGATAGCAGGGTAGCCGATATGTCTGCCATAGAAGCCTTAAGCAAGTTAACCGAGCGCTATCATAAAGAAGGTAAGAAACTGCATTTGAAACACCTTAGCGAAGATTGTCGTGTGCTATTGAAAAATGCAGGGGATGTAATTGACGTGAATATCTATGAGGACCCTACATACCATGTGGCAATAGATAAATCTTAACTCTAGTACGTTTGTCCGGAGCTATCGAATTGATGGCTCCTTCAGTTGTCCGCTTAATCATTTTCCCCCGCTTGTTAAGACAGTTCAGATTACTTAGTCTGATTAGTAGCTTTACGGCAAAAAGAGAAGTTTACGGTTTGAGACAAATCTTCGCTTGTGCGTGGTGCTTGTATGCTCCATTATTCGACGGTTTTTTGATAGAAAATCGCCTATTTAATCTAAGTTGTATTTAAGTATTTGCTTAAATACTAACAATTCAATATCTTTGCCTCATGGATAATCAAGAAAGCTGTATCCGGGTAATAGCCGATTCAGTTCAGATAAAAGGGTGTAAAGACCTTTTACATGTCAATCAGCCCAAACTTACGGCATTAAGTAGCATTCTTGCCCTTGCTGGCAACGAAGTAAGACTTAAAATTCTCTTTCTTCTAAAATTAGAGAATGAACTTTGCCCGTGTGATCTCGCTGATATATTAGCCATGAGCACTCCCGCAATTTCTCAGCATTTACGTAAAATGAAGGACGGGGGAATTATTAAAGCCCGTAAAGTAGCTCAAACCATCTTTTACTCTATTGAGCCCCGTCATATGGAATTATTAAAACCTCTATTTACACATATAACCGCTCCAAATCACATAATAGCACAAATATGAAAACAACAAAAAGGCCAGGATTAATAGGCGTAGGATTATTGTCTGCATTTGCAGCATCATTATGTTGTATCACTCCACTACTCGCCCTTATTACAGGAACTTTTGGTATGGCCTCTTCCTTTTCATGGGTAGAGCCAGCTCGCCCTTATTTAATCGGAATTACGGTAATCGTTCTTGCTTTTGCCTGGTATCAACAGTTATCTGGAAAATCCCAGGAAGAAGAAAACTGTCAGTGTGAACCTACTTCTTTTATGAAATCTAAAAAAGCTTTACTTTTCATTACTCTATTTTCAGGTCTACTACTGGCTTTTCCTTATTATGCATCTGCCCTATATGAGACTCCTACAAAATCGACTAATGTCCAACAGCAAAGTAATCTGAAATTAGTTAATTTTTCGGTTACAGGAATGTCCTGTGCCAGTTGCACCGCACACATTGATGGGGCACTTTCTAAGGTTTCTGGTGTAGCGAAAAGCTTAACATCCTTTGAAAAATCTGAAACAAAGGTGACTTATGACCCTAAAAAGATTTCAGTCGATAGTTTAAAATCGCAAATAAACAGAACAGGTTACAAGGTAACAAGTATTAAAACCCAATAAAATGGCTAAACAAATTCAATTAAATTCTACCATTACCTGTCCTTCATGTGGGTATAAAAAAGAAGAGGTAATGCCAACGGATGCTTGTCAGTACTTCTATGAATGCGAAAACTGTAAAGCACAATTGAAACCTCACTTAGGCGATTGTTGTGTATTCTGTAGTTATGCTACTGTTCCTTGTCCTCCAATTCAGGAAGGCAATAGCTGCTGTAGTTAATCAAGGGGCATATATCAACCCAAGCTTTAACCTCTATCATTAAACCCTCGTTTTTTGATAATCAATTATTGTCCCTGAGGTATTGTAATTGATCATATCAAATCTTTCCCAATTAAGCCTGATCAATCTTTTTCTTTTTTGCCGATTATCATAAACTCATTCCATTAATCAACGCCTTTTTTACTATTTTTGATATGAGTTTTTGATAATAATTTATTACATGAAAATAGGCTACGCAAGAGTAAGTACATCAGATCAAAATTTAGATCTTCAATCTAGAGCGCTTACAGAATATGGATGCACAACAATTTATCAAGAAAAGATTTCTGGCAAGAATACAGACAGACCAGAACTTAAAAAACTTCTGAAGAACCTAAAAAAAGGCGATCAGGTTGTTGTTTGGAAACTGGATCGTCTCGGCCGATCACTAAGAGACCTGGTTGATCTTGTTGCACTTTTCCATGAGCAAGATGTGAACTTCGTCAGCTTGCATGATCACATTGACACCACAACCGCTACAGGTAGGTTTACATTCAATATTTTTGCTTCGTTAGCAGAGTTTGAAAGAGAGATTATACGTGAACGCACCAAGGCCGGGCTTGATGCTGCGAGAGCTAGAGGAAGAAAGGGTGGCAGACCAAAAGGCTTATCTCCTGAAAACCTGCAATTGGCATACACTGCCCTTGATCTACATGATACAGGAAAGTATGCGATATCAGAAATAGCAAAAAGGCTACAGATGCCCATAGCCACCTGTTATCGATATATTAAATATGTAAAAGAAGCCAAGATTGATTAACTTTCACGCTAAAACTTGCACAAGATCCCGAATTAGACAGGCATAACGCATTGATCCATTATAGTCGAGAGCGGCGTATCATCGAAGATCTATGAAAGTTTGAAGGTATTTAGTAAACAATGAAGAACAACTTTAAGTCGCTAGTGCTGCTGATAGCAGCTATACTTTTTATTCTATTCCCAGCTTCAACTATAAAAGCCCAAGAGCGAAAAATTTTGAACTTTGATGACTTCGCTGGTGTTCCCACTTTAGGAAGTACATCTACTGCGCACACCTCGTATACTGTGTATTATAGGTACAAAGTTGATCAAACACAAAATAGGCTTGTCTTCAAAGTCAATGTTGAATTTAACAATGAAAAATCTTGGTTTCGCCGTGATAAGCGTTCACCTGACTACTTGAATAAAATCTTAAATCATGAACAGGGTCATTATGATATTGGATTCATAATGAAAAACGAAGTTGAGAAAACTCTCAATGGTTTCAAGTATTCAAAGAATTATAAAATGGAAATTGATTCACTGTTTAAAACGATTCATGCCAAATATGGCCTTTTAGAGGTAAGATATGATGATGAAACTAGGCATGGTCTAAATTCTGATTTCCAAAATACCTGGAATAAGTTTTTCAATGATAAAATTAGAAAATAGACCCCACAAGGTAGCGTTTGGTACTTTGTTAAATATTAATGGTATGCTGACTCAAGCAGATTGTATCTAAAAGATTTGGAGAAGGTTCATGAGGATAATAGATTATTACTACTATTTGTTTTTTAGCGTGCATAGAAAGGTTTTTGGACCAGGATGGATGCATTCAAAACGTAATGTACTTTATGAGGCTACAACATATATCTTAATTGGACATATAGGATTATTGGCTTTATGCATGTATGAATTAGGTATACCCTTGAATTTGGCTCTTACTGCATTTATATTGCTAAACATTGCATTATATTTTTATACAACTAAAAGATTCCTTAAAGAAAATTATTCCGAGAGCTTTTCACGTATCCAGTCGGAACCTAAGAACAAAAGAAGACTCAAACTATTGATCACCGCATTTTTGTTTCCAATTCATCTATTTATTTATCTCAATATACACCGGTAAATGTTTGCAGGTACTAATTAGCAGCTCGCTTTGATACTCATGGATCTGTGCAAATCTTTAAAAATATGATTTGACTTCGGTAATACTCCATATTATTGAAAAAGGAGGGAATAATGATATGATTATTATCCCTGATCAATTTATTACAACAACCAATCCAGGCAGGATGCCCATGATTTTTTAGTTTACATTTTGGCAACATTTAAAAATTTTTCAGCATCCCGAACCCGACAATATCCTTGTTGTAGGTTGGCAGGATCAGCGCATTATTGTTGGATTTACCGGAAAACAATTTTTTAATCTTTGGATATAGCCAATATGAAGCCTGAGTTGATAAAACGCCAAGACCGGCTCCGGCTATAACATCACTAAGCCAATGTCGGTTATTATACATTCTTAACATTCCCACCGAAACAGCAACGGTATAGCCTGACACGGTATACCATACCGATTGTTCGCCGTATTCCCGCCGAAGGAATTCTGCCGAGGCAAACGCTTCAGCAGCGTGGCCGGAAGGAAATGCGTTTGGGGTGCCGTCCGGCCTGGTCACAGCCGTGATCCGTTTAAGGCTTTGGGTGGTGCTGTTTAAGATAATGTTAGACAATAGATAAATGCCACTTTGGTCGATCAGGCTGTTTTTCCCGTTTATAGCAAGGCCACTTAAAGCGAATACCGCTGCTCCCGGGGCAAATTGCAGGTAATCGTCCACGATAAATTGGCGGTGGGGGTGCTCGCTGTAGAATTCATTTCTGGCTTCCAGGTCAAGCCTTGTCAGGGCATTGTTGTCCAATTTTACAAAGCCATAAGCCATAGCTCCCATCGGGATGATGACAGCTGATAGCGGAGGGGCGCTATTTGATTCTTGCAGGGGAACCTTAGCTTGAACGGATGAAGTATCAAATTTTATCGGTATGGTATCCACAGCCTGACGTGCAAAACAGCTTACCGTAAATAATAAGGGTAATACATATATATAACATCGTACGCAGCTTTTCATTTCTTTAATTTTAAACCACCATTTTTGTACAGATAATAGGCAGTTTGATAATAGGATATTGCTTCATTAGTCACATTTCCTGAAAATTTATGAGGTGCCTGTTCATTTGTTGATGAATTGTACAGGTATGTTTCCAGCTTTCTTCCGGGACTTAGGATCACCAAACTGTCGGCCTTCATGTATCCCAGCTTTTGATAGGTACCTAGTAAGATCCGGGGTGCATAATTTTTATCAAGAACATTTTTACCATAGCTGTTATTTACGTATGACCAGTTCATGAGAGAAAAAAGCGTTGGATAAAGGTCTATCTGTGAACACATTTTTTCAATACGGGCCGGCGCCTGACCTGGAATGTTGAACACTAAAGCCGGAATATGGTATTTGGTAATGTCAATCTCATTCTTTCCGGCACTTCCTGCGCAATGGTCGGCTACAAAAATAAAAACGGTGTTTGCATACCAGGGTTTTGTTTTGGCCAGTTCAAGAAATCTGCCTATTGCATAATCGGTATATTTTACGGCACCTTCCCTGCCTGTACCTGAAGGAATATTAATTTTATTTTGAGGATAAGTAAACGGGCGATGGTTGGATGTAGTCATCACAAAATTATAAAAAGGCTGTTTGGCTGCAAATCCAGTATCGGCATTCCTTATTACTGCAGCAAAGAGATCCTCGTCGCAAATGCCCCAGGCGTTCTCAAAACTCACCTGTTTGTCTATAAGAATCGTTCTTGTAGTTTTATAATTATCTCCGATGGACAAATTCCTGCCACGGTCAATAATATTAAATCCATTACTGCCGAAGTACTGATTCATGTTGTCAAAATATCCATCCCCGCCATAAAAAAAAGTAGTTCGATATCCTTTAGTCCTGAAGATGCTTCCGATAGTAGTCAGTTCTTCATTATTCTTTCTTCTGACAATGCTGTTTCCCGGAGTTGGAGGTACAGCCAGGGAAAGTGCTTCCATTCCGCGGACTGTTCTTGTTCCGGTAGCGTACATGTTGGTGAATAATAAACTTTGATCTGCAAGAGAGTCTAATACGGGTGTCAGCTTTTGTCCATTGCCAAATTTGCCCATAAACTCTGCACTAAAACTTTCCAGTACCACCATGACTACATTTGGTGTTTTAGTTTTAGCAGAACCGGTGATCTGCCTGGTTACCTCTAAAGGGTTGCCACCAGGTGACGAGCCAGGTTCCCGAAGGCTAGTTTTCATAATTGCAAAAGCCTTTTTTATCTCCAATAACGGATAAAACTGGTCGAAGTTCAGTTCATTGTTTTTAAAAGCAGCTACAAAAGAGAAAATCCCTGCTTTAGAAAGTTCATTCTGATACCTGTTACTGCTTTTTTCAGCCCAGGAGTTATCTGTTTTCCATAAGAGCAGGAATGCTACCGAACAGATCAGAGTAGTGATAAATAGCCGTTTAAAAAAGCGTGTTTCTGATTTAAAGCTGTTGTCAAAATTTTTTCTTTTCAGGATTATCACTATTAACGTAATGATCAATACTCCGCCAATCAGGAGCGGCAAGGGATAGGATTCGTTAATGTTATTGATGACTTCGTAGGTATAAATCAGGTAATCCACTGCGATAAAATTAAACCGGCTTTCAAATTCCCACCAGAAGGTATATTCTGCGAAAAACGAAAATATGGTGATGAGAACCATTAGAAAAACAGTAAAATAAGTTGCGATCTTATTGAATACAGTTTTATTCCAGCGCTGTGGTAACAACAGTAGATAAATGGAATAGGGAATAGTGAAACATAAGCCTACCGTAAGATCAAAAACAAATCCCTTGGCCATAATTCCTAGAATATTTAAACTGTCTAAATCTGCCTGAACTACTGAAATCGATAAAAACAGCATTCTCAAACACAATGAAGCAAACAGAAAAAATAAGATAAAGGAAAAGAGGATGATATACCGGCTATTAAGAAATTTTTTCATTCTATAATTTATGATTAGTTCAGTCGTCACAATTTTCCATTTGATGATCTTTCTGCATTTTCTTCTTCCAATTCAGATACCACTTTTGATGATGGAGGCTCAACAGAAAATAGATAGCGGCAGCGGCAACGATGGGGATAATCAGCATATTCAGGCCAACGGCCACACCAATTCCGGCGGTGCACCATATCGTTGCTGCTGTAGTAAGTCCCTGGGAGCTGTTCGTTTTATCGTTTTTATAGATAATGCCCGCCCCCAGGAAACCGATGCCCACCAGTATATTAGCGATGATCCTTGAAGCGGCAGCAATGTCGTGTAAGTGTTCGCCAATCGCTGTAAACAAAGTAGCGCCAAGGCAAACTGCCGCATAGGTTCTGATCCCGGCACTGCTGCCGTGCTTTTCCCGGTCTAGGCCAACGACTGCCCCCAAAACAAAAGCGATCAGCAATTTTAAAACAATCATGAATTCATTTTCAACATCCATCTGCATAATCAGCCCTCCATATTTAAAAACCATTCCTGCGCCCGTTTAATGGCTTCTTCGACTACGGACAGTTCTTTGACCTGTCCCTCCTTTTTTAACTGGTTGGCGATCTCAATCGCTTTTTCCCTTACGTGGGGTTCCAGATCGCTCATTTCCAACGGGAAATTTTCTGATGTCCATTTCATATTTCTGTTTCGATCTTGAATTTATTTTGTGTTATCAATGCGCCTGGTAAAAGTGTCAATATTGTCCTGTTTGCCCTTTCGCAGCTTCCCGCTGCAATAGCCAGTAAAAAACCGGTGGCCTTGGAGAAAATCAAGGGTAAGGTTGTCCCATTCCCTGCCGACCGGGAGCCCCCTTAGCCCCCATTCTTCCTTTAACAGTTCATCGGTCACCAGGAATTCTTCTGTTCCCAGGTTGTAGGTGTCCGCATCGCAGATGATCTCCTGTAAAAACGTATCCGGCTGGTGGGGTATCCTTGTGGCCATGATACATCCCCGGATGTCTTCGATGATAACCGGGTCTATCCCATGCTCGAGTAAGAAAGGCTCCATGATGGCCACACTCTGCTGTTCATGGCCCTGTGGCCCGGAAAAAAGGTGTCCTGTATCATGGAACCAGGAAGCTGTAAGCAGGATAAAGCGCTCGGTGGCACCAAGCCTGTAGTAGTTTGCTATTTCCAACGTTCTTTCTACCACCCGCATGGTATGTTCCAGATTATGATAGACCAATTCAGGCTTGACGTGCCCATGAAAAATAGCGGAGACATAAATAGGTATCTGCTTACTTAATAACTTGATATTATTTTCCATTTGGCCAATGCTTTACCAGTGTTTAATTAAATAATGACGAACCCGGAAAATTATGGCCGCAATAAGCAAAATGGATGCTATCACAATAAGGGTGATCTTTAGCACCCTTTTTAATAAGGGAGTTGGTGGCACGACTTCCTTAGGTGAATTATTAAATGCCTTCGGGTTATATTTTTTATTTCTTCTATTAGATATTTTGTTCCTTTTCATACATTTTTGCCTATTTGGAAATAAGACCAGAAATGACATTGATGGTGAGGGCTACAATAATGGTATTAAAGGCAAAGGCCAACACCCCATGCATCCAGGCCAGCCTCCTGATCCTTTTGGAGGTAATCTGTACATCGGAAACCTGAAAGGTCATGCCTATTACAAAGGAGAAATAGGTAAAATCAAGATAGTCGGGCTCCTTTTCCTCGGGGAAGATCAGGCCACCGGGCTTTATCTTTTTGTCCTTATCGCCCCGCTCCATATCGCAATAATAAAAGTGGGCATACCGAAGGGTAAAAATGGTATGCACCAGCCACCAGGAACTGATGACACAGGCAAACGGAACGACAATCTGAAAGGCAATGTCCTGTTTTGACTTTTCCGCACTGCCCTGCAACAGCATAACAATCGCAAAAAGGCTGGCAAAAGCAGCGGCAACGGCAAATAAAAATACCAGCGTACGGCTGGAATCCTGGGCGTGGGCTTCATGCTTGACCTCGGCGGGGTGCGAGGTCAGTATCGTAATCCAGGCAAGCGCCAAGCTGCTTAGTGCATAGGCCAGCCAGGTTATCATGAAATGGATAGAAAGCGACAGGCTTCCATAGGTTGCCAAAAAGACAACCAGGGCAATGCCCAATGATATGTATAACTTATAGTGGGCATCCAGCTGGTTAATTTTCATATAAATAGTTTAATAATACTTTTAAGACCTAAATGACCATCCCCAAGATCATAAAGATCAGGAACCCGGCAAAGAAAGCGGCCGTGTAAAACGGTGAATCCTTTTGTTCATGTGCCTCCACGAGAAGTTCCTCGGTCACCAGGAACAATAAAGCCGCCGAGCCAAAAGAAAGTACGACTTCAAGCACCTTATCTCCCGTATAGTGCAGCACAAAAAATCCGATTGCTGCACCCATCACAAACAGCAGGCTCAACCCCATCAGTATTGATAGGATCTTGCCGCCATTCAGCTGCAATTTTAACAGGCTGCTACTTATGGCCAGGCCCAATGACAAACATTCCATTGCCAGGGCAAGGGCCAGCAGCATGCCCTCTTTTGCCCCGGCAGCAAACCCGATACCCAGCAATAGGCCATCCAGTACCAGATCAATGCTGACGGCGGTCAACATCCCCCAGGGAAGAAGCTGTTTTCCTATATTACCGGCCTCTTTAAGTTCCAGTTTAGCGGTATACCATTTAATGAGCAGCATGGAAGCGATACCCAATATAAACCCCGCAATAATAGCTATGGGTTCATGGATTTTGATCATGTCCGGCAATAACTCAACGGCCACTACAGAAAAAACCACCCCGGCTGCAAAATGAAGGATAATGCTTTGTACTGCCGCATTGGGCTTGCGGTAAAGCACACTTGCCCCACCGGCAATCAGCAGGGCAACTGGGATGCAGGCCAGGCCAAGTTCTTTGTAGGAAATCATCAGTTTAACCGGCATAATATCTATTCAAATAATATCGATAGGCGATAAATGAGCTATAGGACAAGGTCAGGCCAAGAAACGCCCCAAGGAGCACCTCATCAGGGAAGTTCCACCCCGTGTACAGCCTGCCATAAAGGAGCAGCCCGGCCCAGGCCGTTACCAATAATTTTAAGGGAAGGTAGCGCCGATCCAGATATAGGCAAAAGAAGAAGGCGATGCCCACAGCGTTTGATACCAGGGGAATGCATCCATAGGCCACGCCCTTTCCGGCAATGCCAATATGCAACCGGGAGGCCAAATAGGGCTGGTACAAGGTACGAAGGTGTCCGAGTAGGCTGTTCAATAAAAACAGCGAAAAATTCTGAACGCCCAGGTATAAGACCAGGAAAGGGATCATGCGCATAAACCTGACCTTATCATAGGCCAACAGCATCAGGATCAGAAAGCAATAAAACGGAACCCAAAAGTAAAAGCTTTCTATCCGGAGCATCGCATGATCCATGAAACTGCTATGCTGGCTGTTCGTCCAGATCAGCAGCCCCCGGTCTATTGCATTAAAATCGCTCTTAAGGTCATGGCTGGAAATTACAAACAACACCAACATCCCCGTAAAAACAAGTCCGGTAATCACTATCGGAAAGGGAATGTTAAACACTCTCATGGGCAATAGATTATGGTTCAGTTTTTATCGTATTGAAATTATTTTATGAGGTGAACTGTAAATAGATCAGGAACACAGCGGAAACCGACATGACAACCAGGGTTGCAAAACCCAGGAAATTGGAAAGCCTTCCATTGGTGTATTCTCCCATGATCTTTTTATTGTTTGCGATGTGCAGCAGAATGGCGATGATCACCGGCGAGGTCAGTCCGTACAAAATTGCCGTATATAACAGTGCATCTACCGGACTGATACCGATATAATTGAGCAATAGGCCGATAACTACCGATATAATGATGATGGCATAGAACGGTTTGGCCTGATGGAACTTTTTGTCCAGGTTGCCCTTCCATCCGAAGGTTTCCGATACAATATAGGAAAGGCTGCCGCTCAGCACCGGAATGGCCAAAAAGCCGGTTCCGATCACCCCCATGGCGAACAAAAGATAGGATGCCCGTCCCGCCACCGGTTCCAATGCCTTAGCGGCCTGTTCTACCGTATCGATCTGCATGATCCCCTGGCTGTACAACGCAGTACCCGTAGCAAGGATCGTAAAGAACATGATCATGTTTGACAAGAGCATGCCCAGGTTTACATCCAGTCCCATTTTTTGGATCAGCAGCCCCATCAGCCGTTTCTCCCTGGTCTTATGCTCTGATCTGGTTCGATGATCTCCGTTTATGTTCACCAGTCTTTTATTGATCATCACCTGGCGCTTGACCGCCTTTACGTCTTCGGCCTCCATTGCCGTTTGCCAAAAAAAGAGATAAGGCGAGATCGTTGTTCCAAGGATCGCAACCAGCATCCCTATAAAATCCTTGTCCCATTTTATCGTTGGGACGAATGTTGCCTTTAATACCGCCCCCCAATCCGGTTTGGTAAAGAACGGAACAATGATATAGAGCAGTAAGGTCAGGCACAGGTATTTCAGAACCGAAACGAATTTGGAATACGGGAGATAAATGATAAAAAACAATAGAATGGCCGTAAACAGTACGCTAAAGATCATGGCATGGACAGAAGGAAAGATCAGGTGCGCCACAGCGCCCATACCGGCGATATCAGCCCCTATATTTAATATAATGGCAGGTACACTGAACAGGATCATTAGGTAAAGGACGGACTTGGAATAATGCTTTCTTAGGGTCGTTGTCAGCCCAACGGCGGTAACCAGGCCAATCCGGGCGCAAATCTCCTGAATCGCAGCCATTAACGGAAAGGTGATGAGCACCGTCCAGAGTGTAGCCAGCCCATATTTAGCACCAGCCTGTGAATAGGTCGCAATTCCTGACGGGTCATCGTCACTCGCACCAGTAACGACGCCCGGGCCCAAGGCTTTCAGGAATTTTTTTACTTTTCTAAGCATGTTTTTTCCCCTTTTGTTTTGGAGCCTGTCTTTTCTGGTCGTTATTATAGGCGAGCAGGCGCAGTGCATTGAATACCACCAATAAGGTAGAACCCTCATGGGCAATCACCGCCGGGCCGATTGAGGCTATGCCCAAAATCGTAAGCGGTATCAGGGCGGCAACCACTCCCAAACTGATCCATAGGTTTTGTTTGATGATACCCCTTGCCTTGCGGCTTAGCCCGATTGCAAAAGGGAGGCTCTCTAACCTGTCGCCCATCAGGGCAATGTCTGCGGTTTCCAGGGCAACATCCGAGCCTGCGGCACCCATGGCAATACCAACCGTACTTTTTGCCATTGCAGGGGCATCGTTCACGCCATCGCCGACCATTGCCACCATCTTTTCAGATTTGTCCAGCTTTTGTACCGCCTTTACCTTGTCCTCCGGCATCAGATTACCCCAGGCTTCGGTTACACCGATCTGCTTGGCCACCGCTTCGGCCACCTGCTGGTTATCCCCGGTCAGCATGATCATTTTCTTAATGCCCAAAGCAGTAAGTTCAGCAAGTACGTGCTTTGCTTCCTTACGGGGCACATCCATCAGGGATAGTATCCCGATAAAATCACCATCCTGTTTCACAAGCATAGAAGTGTGTCCGCCCTTTTCCAGGTCTTCCACCTGCTTTAAAAGTTCAGCGGGGATTCCGCCCTTGTCTTTTTCAAACAAGGCCTTGTTGCCGATAAATACTTTCTTGCCGTTGACCTCGGCCTGAACGCCTCTTCCGGTAATACCCTTAACATTTTTGGCTTCCGGGATAGTCTGTTTTTTCAGCTTTTCCAGCGCCCCTTTGACAATAGCCTCTGCCAGCGGATGGTCACTCATTTTTTCCACAGCTACCGCAATAACTAGCAGTTCTTCTTCGGAAATCTTGTCTAATGGGATCACATTGGTCAGCTGTGGCTTTCCTTCGGTCAGTGTTCCAGTCTTATCAAATGCAATGGCGTTTAAAGCTCCCAGGTCCTCCAACGGCCTGCCGCCCTTGATCAGTACACCGCCACGGGCGGCACGGGCAACCCCGCTCAATACGGCACTTGGCGTAGAGATCGCTAATGCGCAGGGGCTGGCCGCTACCAGTACTGCCATCGCACGATAAAAACTTTTACTAAAAGGCTCATCAATGACCAGGAAGGCAAAGCAGAGCAGGGCTACCAAAACCAGCACGATCGGCACAAAATATTTTTCAAACTTATCGGTAAACAATTGGGTAGGGGATTTTTGCTTTTCCGCTTCATTCACCATTTTTACCAGCCGTGAAATGGTGGAATCCTTCGCTTCCTTGATCACTTTGACTTCCAATACAGAAGCCCCGTTGATGGTTCCGGCAAACACCCGGTATTGCGGCTTAATACTCTTTTCGTTCGTATAATCTTTGGCAGGATCGGGTACGGGGGATTTATCGACCGGCACGCTTTCTCCGGTTATGGGTGCCTGGTTTACGCTGCCCTCGCCTTTAACCACCACGCCATCGGCTGGAATTTTACTGTTGGGCTTAATGATAATGGTATCGCCAAGCACCAGCTGCTCAATACCTATTTCTTCTTCTTTGCCATCGCGTACCACCAGGGCAGTTGGGGGGGCAAGGCTGGTGAGGGCGGCAATCGACTTTCGGGCTTTGCCCATCGCATAATGCTCCAGCGAATGCCCCAAACTGAACAGGAACAACAATAACGCTCCTTCTACCCATGCGCCCAGAATCGCAGCGCCAATGGCGGCAACCAGCATTAGAAAATCGATTTCAAATCCACCCTTCAATATGGTTTCTACAGCTTCTTTAGCGGTAAAGAACCCACCAAAGAAATAGGCGATGATATATAGGGAAAGGCTGACCCAGGACGGAAGCCCGCTGACATACGACAGGCCAAAACCAGCCCCCAGGGCAACCCCGCAAAGTATGGCAAAGATCAGCTCGGTGTTTTTGCCGAAAATGCCGCCATGTTCATGATCGTGTCCATCCCCTTCCTTATGATCGGTGCTGTTCCCTTTAGGGGAATGGGGCTGATCTTTGGGGTGGGCATCCTTGATAATTTTTTGATCTGCCGCACTTTTAGGTTTGGGCGTTTTGCTTTCCCGGATATTTCCCGGACTGTTTTTTGGAGCTGTTGGTTTTTTTGCCGGCTGTTTTTTGTTATTGCTTTCCATATCAGGTTATTGATTTTTAAATTTTGAGCTTGGTTAAGCTCTTTGTTGTTGCAGTATTTTAAGTAGTTATAGTTACATAGGGCAGCATAAAAAAGAGATGCCTTCCGAAGAAAGCACCCCATCAGATGTGTGTATTAATCTTGATTTAAGTTACTGTGGTGCTCATGGCAGGCATCAGCACATTCGGTACAAGCCTGTGCGCATTTTTTGCAGTGTTCGTGATCGTGTTTGCCGCATTCCTGGGCGCACATCCGGCATGCCTTTTCGCAGATAAGCAAGAACTCATGTGAGATTTCTGATCCACGCTGCAACAGTCGGGCAGCGAGCATGCAGATGTCCGCACAATCAATGTCCATTGGTATGCACTTTTCCATCATTGCGTTTTGGGCTTCTTTAAAGCCCTGGGCAGCACAGTTTTCACAGGCTAGGGCACAGTTCAGTAATTTCTGAATAAGTGCCTGGTGATTTTGATTTTCCATAATTAAAATAGATTAGCTATATGTAGATTTATTTCTACCACGGTTGACTTGATTATTCTTCCTCGCTGTTCTTCATTTTGGAGAGCAGGTCGTAGGCTCCCTTTAAAACAATTTTACCTTTTACATTCATTTTTTCAGGAATTTGCACTTCGATAAAGCCGCCGTCACTGATGCCGGTCGTTACCTCTACCATTTGAAAATGATAGGTCTCCCCAGCTTTTTCCGTCTCGGTCTCTGTTTCCTTTGCCTTGTGCTGGTGGGCAGCTTCGGTCTGTCCGGTGCCCGCTACGAAAATGTACTTCTTACCTTCAAAGTCTACAACAGCACTTAGCGGTAAGGCCATCACCTGGTTGCTCCCGGTTTCTATAAGGGCCTTCAGGTATGTTCCAGGAATAAAGCCCTTACTGCCCTTGGCTACGGCATGAACGGTTACTGTTTTATCGGGATTGATTTCACGTCCAACAAGCTGGACAACACCCATTTGTTCGGTAGTATCATTGGTCATGGTAAAGCGGACACGTTGTCCGGCCTTTACCTTTGCCGCATCTTTCTCAAAAACGTTCAGCTCAACGTGCAGGTTGGAGCTATTGACAATTTCAAACATTACATCATTTGGACTAACGAATTTTCCGGTGTTTACATTCACTTTGGTTACATAGCCGCTGATGGGGGCATATATATTTACCTGGCTGCGTATATTGGAAGCGGTAAGGCTCCCCGGACTGATATTGATAAGTTGCAGGCGTTGCCTTAAGGCATTTTCCCTTGCCAGGGTACTTTGGTATTGTGCCTTGGCCTGCTGCACGGTCTTTTGGGCATTCACATTCTGTTGAGCAAGGGTTTGCTGACGTTTGTATTCGGAATCGGTCAATTCAAGCTGGCTCTTGCTTTCCAGGTAGTCCTGCTGCAGCTGTACAAACTCCTGGTTTTGAAGCACCGCTATTACCTGCCCTTTGCTGACGATACTACCTTGTAAAAGCGGGGTGGATTTAATTATCCCTCCCATCTGCGTGGTCACGCTGACCAAATTTTGGGGCGGCACATCTATATAGCCGTTTACTTTTAACAACCCGCTTAAACCCTTCATTTCGGCTGTGCCCAACTCAATACCAACGGTCTTGTACTGCGCCTGGGTAATTTCTACCGAGTTTTCATCTTCCTGGTGCGTACTGTCCGCTTTGACACCGGTTTGTTCTTCTGAATTTTCTTTACTTCCGCAGGCCGCAAAAAATGCTGCCAGTAAGGTTATACAGGCAATCCTGCTGATGGTGTTAGTTATTCTTTTCATTTTATTTTTTATAAACCCATAAGGTATTGAAGTGTGTAAACTGATTGATTATATTCGTTGATGGCCTGCAAATAATTAAAACGGATATCCGAATACGTCCGTAATCCCTGCAAATACTCCACATAACCAATCTCGCCGTTCTGAAAGGCGATCTGCGACTGCTTTAGGATCAGATTTGCGTTTGGCAACGCACTGCTTTTATAATATTCAATACTTCGGGAGTTTTTTAGCAGATCCTGGTAAGCACGGTTGTACTGTCCCTGTAAGTTGGTCTGAAACAGGCTGAACTGGCTTTCTGCCACCTGTTTTTCTATTGTGGCAGCCTTGATCCGTGAAGAAAAAGGCTTAAAAAAGAGCGGTATGGATATGCCCGCCTGAACGCCCTGAAACCGTTTGCCCCCGTTAAAATATTGATCCTGACCGTTCACGTTCTGGCTGCCAATAATAGACTGGTTAAAATAGCCGATTGTAAAATCGGGTCCGGAACGGGCTTTTTCCACTCCAATCGCCCTATCAGCAATCTCTATCTGCTGCCTTTGCAAAGCCAGCAAGGGATTTCCGGCGATTGCACTATCCAGAGCGGCGTTATTCCAGTCTGCCTGTTTGAACTGCTCTTTTGCTATTTCTATACTAGCCTGCGAATTGAGCAGCCTTTTAAGTTCGGAGGTATAGGCCAAAATATCCGACTGGTTCTTGCTCATCTGGTTGAGCACTTCATTGTACTGGGTTTCAGCCGTAGTCTTTTCCAGCAGATTGGTTTCCCCTGCCTGGTAACGGAGCGAAGCCGCCTTTAAAAAGTTACTGTAGACGCTGTCCTGGCTTTTATACAATTCCTGCAGGGCAATAAAATAGGCAAGCTGTGTGTAGGAACTCTTTACCTGGTAGGTCAGTTCTTTTTGTGTAACCGACAGGTTTATTTCAGCGCCCCTGATCTGGGCATCGTATAGATTGCGTTGGTTTTTAAACAGGCCGGGATACGGAATACTCTGCGAGGCACTAAAGTTGTTGTCCCTTTTTATGCCATTGATCTGGCCGTATTGAACGTCAATATTGGTCTTGCCCAGGTCTGTGGAACTGCCCCTTAATGCCTGCCGCTGGTTAATTTGCAAGCCGGAAGACTTTATCGCCTGGTTATTGCCGATTGCAGTCTGGATCGCCTGTTGCATGGTTATCGGGGAGCTGGTGCCAGGCGTTTGACCCTGCGCCGCCGGGGCAAGTAAAGTAAGCCCGGCAATGAACAGTGCAATCAAAGCAGTTGGAACGACAGTTTTCTTTTTACTTTTGAAGCCTTCGAAATAGGTATATAACACGGGTAAAACAATTAAGGTTAAAATAGTGGAAGTGATCAGCCCGCCGATTACAACAGTAGCCAGGGGCTTTTGAACTTCCGCACCGGCAGCCGATGATATGGCCATTGGTAAAAAGCCTAATGAGGCGACGGTGGCGGTCATCAATACCGGCCTTAAACGTATGGCGGTACCTTTGAGGACAATTTCATTAAGGCCATATTTGCCGAGTTTTTTTAGCCTGTTAAATTCAGTAATCAATACGATGCCATTGAGTACCGCTACACCAAACAAGGCGATAAAGCCGACACCTGCTGAAATACTGAACGGCATTCCCCGTAACAGAAGGGCAAAAATACCGCCGATGGCTGCCATCGGAATAGCGGAAAATATCAGTATGGACTGTTTCACAGAGCCAAAAGAGAAATATAATAGCAACAAAATCAACAACAAGGCTACAGGTACAGCAATGGAAAGCCGCTTGGTCGCTTCCTTCAGATTTTCAAATTGGCCTCCATAGGTAATATAATATCCTGCGGGCAATTTGATCTGTTGATTAATTTTTTGCTCAATTTCGGTGACTACACTTTGGATATCACGGCCACGAACATTTAGTCCGACAATGATCCGGCGTTTGGTATCTTCCCGCTGGATCTGGTTAGGGCCAACTTGAAAAGATACATCGGCCAGCTGGTCAAGTGGAACCTGGTTGCCGTTGGGTGCAGTGACATATACATTTTTTACATCATCAATACCCTGCCGGTTTTGTTGTGACAGGCGTACCACCATATCATAACGCTGTTCACCTTCATAAACCAGCCCGGCAGATTGGCCTGCGAATGCTGTATTCAAGGCCTGATTTACGGTTTCTATGCTTAGACCATATTGTGCAATGCGGTCACGGTTGACCTTTACAACAATTTGTGGCAGGCCGGTGGCCTGTTCCAGGTATAAATCCTTTGCGCCTTCAACCGAGGAAACAATTTTTCCGATTTTTTGCGAAATATCGGTTAACGCCCCTAAGTCGTCCCCGAAAACCTTTATTCCTATGTCCTGCCGCACTCCCGATATCAATTCATTGGAGCGCAACTGGATAGGTTGTGAAAACCCGAAACTTACGCCCGGCACGTCCTCCAGTGCCTTACTCATCAGCTCGGCCAGTTCTTCCCGGTCATGGGTCGTTGTCCAGTCCTTTTTATCCTTTAATATAATGGTGAGATCACAGGCCTCCATCGGCATGGGATCGGTCGGAATTTCGGCCGCACCTATTTTCCCTATAACTTCCTTTACTTCCGGAAATTTTTTGACCAGTATCTCTGATGCCTGGTTTACCTTATCAATAGTTTGGGATAGGGAGCTTCCGGTTAGCAGACGGGTTTCCACCGCAAAGTCACCTTCTTCCAGGGTTGGGATAAACTCCCCGCCCATCCGTGTGAACAGGAAAACACTGACTGCCAACAGGACTACCGAAGATATTACTACCGCCTTTCGTCTACGCAGGGCAGTATGTATCATCGGATTATATTTCCGCTGGAAAAAGTCCATCATGCGATCAGAAAAATTCTTTTTGTGGGACAGTTTCTTACTTAGGAAAAGGGCAGATACCATCGGCACATAGGTTAACGAAAGGATGAAAGCGCCCAGGATAGCAAAAGAAACGGTTTGCGCCATCGGGCCGAACATTTTTCCTTCGATACCGACCAATGCCAGGATCGGCAGATAAACTATCAAGATGATGATCTGACCAAAGGCAGCAGCGCTCATCATTCGGGTAGCGGACTTTTCCACCTGTTCATCCATTTCAGGCTGTGTGTACGCCCTGCCAAGGGTGTTCCCCACCAGGATGTGCATAGTTGCTTCCACAATAATCACCGCCCCATCGACAATAAGCCCGAAATCAATTGCCCCGAGGCTCATCAGGTTACCCGATACGCCGAACAGGTTCATTAGTGAAATAGCGAAGAGCATCGCCAGCGGTATTACCGATGCCACAACCAGACCTGCCCGGAAATTCCCCAGGAATAAAACAAGCACAAAAATAACAATCAGGGCACCTTCGATCAGGTTTTTAGCTACCGTCCCCATCGCCCTGTCCACAAGCGCACTCCGGTCAAGGAAGGGCTCAATGGTAACCCCTTCGGGAAGCGTTTTACCGATACGGTCTATCTTTACCTTAACCTGCTTGACCACGTTATTAGCGTTCGCCCCTTTGAGCATCATGACAATCCCGCCCACGGCCTCGCCCTGGCTTTTTGCCGTAGCACGGGTAAGGGCACCATAACGGATAGAGCTGCCGATCTGAACGGTTGCAATGTCCCTGATCAGCACGGGTATCCCGTTGGTGTTGTTCTTGACTACAATCTTGTTGATGTCGTCCAGGCTGCCGACCAATCCCTCGCTTCGTATGAAATAGGCATTTGGCTTTTTATCAATATAGGCCCCGCCCGTATTCTGGTTGTTCTGTTCCAGCGAAGCAAAAACATCGCTGATGCTCAGATTAAAGCTTCGCAATTTGTCGGGGTCTAAAGCAATCTCGTACTGCTTTAATAAGCCACCAAAACTGTTTACCTCGGCAATGCCCGGAGTTCCCAAAAGCTGTTTACGGACGATCCAGTCCTGTATGCTTCGAAGTTCACGGGCATTAAATTTCTTTTCAAATCCCGGTTTGGCATGGATCACGTACTGGTATATCTCGCCGAGGCCAGTTGAAATCGGGGATATTTCCGGGTTTCCAAGTCCTCCGGGGATATTGTTTTTAGCTTCGGCCAATTTTTCATTGACCTGCTGGCGGGCCCAGTAAATATCTACATCATCGTGAAACACGATAGTAACCACTGAAAGGCCAAACCTGGAGATAGAACGAACCTGCTCAATTTCGGGAATGGTAGACATGGTCTGTTCTACAGGATAGGATATTAACCGCTCTACTTCCTGCGTGGCAAGGGAAGGACTAAGTGTTATGACCTGAACCTGGTTATTAGTTATGTCTGGTACGGCATCTATGGGTAATTGACGAAGGGAATATACCCCCCAGGCAATCAGCGCTAAGGTAAATAGGCCGATGACCAATTTATTTTGTATGGAAAACTGAATGATTTTTTTCAGCATTGAATTTTTGAATTAGGTATAAATAAAAAAACAGATCAATGCGGGACGGGATCATTTCCAAAAGGAATTGAATCAGTCGCACTAACTTGATATTTAAATTAACCTAATTGAGGAGGCTGCCAAACAGAAAGGGGGGCAGAGGTTGCCTTACCGGAAATAACTTTTAAATACTTCTGTATAATTTGTATAGGAATCTCAATAGAAACTATTGTTTCCCGCACAAATGTTGGGGTGTTACAACAGGCACAAACGCAGAAAGGCGAACAGGCATCTATGCCGCTTTTATTATGTGTTTGCGAGGTAACAGGCTTTGTAAAGCTGATCTTAAGAGACGATTGATTATATGCAGCAGCATCTGCGCAGGGAGCACAGCTCAACGCAATTACTACAATACAAATAAGTCTGCTCCAAAATTTCACTATATACAATTTTTCCAAATATAAAAAAATTATTTTAACAAACGCAAAGTACCTAGGCCAAGATTAAATTTTGCGGTTCTATAATAAAATATTCCCACTTAAACATCTAGGTAAAATCTAATAGGAATTTGCAATATATTCAGAATATAACCAGTCGTGAGCAATCGTCTGAAGCTTAAATCTTAAAAACACTGTCTAATTATTATCAGAAAAAGGTGGAATAATGGAGTGTATAAGTTTGGGCAAGCCAGATTTGTCGCACGCCTTAAATTTCTCTTTTTGCCGTCAAGCTTTAATTTAGGTAGATCGTGAGAACCGTTTTTTTAAAGGAGGGAATAATGAAAATAAAATGAATGGAATAAATTTGCCTATTTATAAAAATGAAAGGGCAACTAGAATGCTGCCCTTAATCAATTAATGCTCATGGTGATTGGCATCTTAAGCAGCTACTCCTGTCATTCTTCTGCATTCTTCCGCACAAGCCTTACAAGCATCTGCACATTCCTGACAATGCTGGGTATGATGATTACTACACTCTTCTCCGCATTGCTGGCAAATATCTGCGCAAATACGGCAAATGTCTTGAGCAAAAGGGCTACCCATACTCATCAATTGAGCGGCAGAGTAGCAGATGGCTGCACATTGCATATCAAGCTCAATACACCGCGCCATCATTTTCACGTCTTCTTCCTGAGTGCATGAACTTGCACAATGATTGCAAATTGAAGCACACTTTAAGCATGCATCAATACAGTTTTTCCATTCATGGTATCCCATAACTTTAATTTTTTAGGGTTATAAAAAAATTTCTTATATAGGTAACATGGTTAATTCCAGGCGGTTTCATTTTGTTTAAGAAAAGCTTTAATCCAATGATATGATGCTTATTTAAACGGCCTGTTCTTAAAGACACTCAGCCTTAAAAGAAAACGAGGACTTAATTAAGCTAGTCTACACACAACAAAGCTTCAAAAAGCAATTATAAAAAAAGAAAGCGGAAACAATCAATACTGATCATTTCCGCTTTCATAAATTAACGCTCTCTATCTAATTACGCCTAAATGCAAGTTTTATTATACGAACCCTTATAATTTCATCTTCTGTATCCTTACGGCATTGAGTATCGCAAGAAGGGCAACCCCAACATCTGCAATAACCGCTTCCCAAAGGTTGGCAATCCCACCTGCTCCAAGAATCAAGACAATAACTTTAACAACCATAGCAATGGTTATATTCTGCCAGACGATCTGGCTGGTGATTTTACCAATTTTAATGGCTGTTGTAATTTTTGAGGGCTGATCATTTTGAATTACAATGTCTGCAGTTTCAATTGTGGCATCACTTCCTAGACCACCCATGGCAATTCCTGCATCAGCTAAGGCTACTACCGGTGCATCATTAACCCCATCACCCACAAAAGCGATCCTGTTACCTGCGTCTTTTAGGCCTTGCACTTTTTCAACTTTACCCTCGGGCAACAAGTCCCCGAAAGCCTGATCAATTCCAAGCGCCTTAGCCACCTTATCTACAACCGTTTGCTTGTCTCCGGACAGCATCACCGTCTGGATCTTAAGATCATGCATCTGCTGGATTGCCTGTTTTGCATCTTCTTTTATTTCGTCAGCAATGGTAATGTAACCTGCATATTTATCATTCACCGCAATCACTACTATGGTATCAACCAGCGTATCTATTTCAGAAGGATAAGAGATGTTAAATTTCTTAAGCAGTTTTGCATTACCTGCAAGGATTACTTTTCCTTCTACAGTTCCTTTTAAACCATGCCCTGATATTTCCTCTACATTTTCAGCTTTCAAACCAGCAGCATTATCTCCGGCATATTCTACCACGGCCTTGGCGATAGGGTGGGTAGAATTGGTTTCAATTGCAGAGGCGAGCCTGATTAGTTCATTTTGATCAAAGTCCTGGGTAATTATCTCCTGTACCTTAAATACCCCTTTGGTCAAAGTCCCGGTCTTGTCCATGATCACGGTATTAATTTTGGTCATCACATCCAAAAAGTTAGACCCTTTAAATAGTATCCCGTTTCGGGAAGCAAGGCCAATACCTCCAAAGTATCCCAGCGGTATAGATACCACGAGCGCACAAGGGCAGCTGATCACCAGAAAGACCAGCGCGCGGTAAAACCACTGGTGAAAGTCATAAGTATCCACAAAAAAGTACGGGGCAAAACAGACCAGCAGCGCCAGTGCAAACACAATGGGTGTATAGATCTTTGCAAATCGGCTAATGAATAATTGCGTCTGAGATTTCCTCGCTGTTGCATCCTGTACCATTTCCAAGATCTTACTCAGCTTGCTGTCTTTAAATAAGGATTTAACCTGTATCTGGGATACTTTATCCAGGTTGATCATTCCGGCAAGCACCTGTTCGCCTTTTCGTTTGGTGTCGGGTTTACTTTCTCCGGTCAGGGCCGCAGTATTGAAAGTTGCTGACTCAGAATCAAGGATACCATCCAAAGCAACCTTTTCTCCAGACTTCACCTGGATCAGTTCATCTAAAACAACTTTTTTAGGATTAATAACAACCGGGCTGCCGTTCCTGAGTACAGTAACTCGGTCTGGGCGAACGTCCAGCAAAGCCTTAATGCTTTTTTTAGCTTTATTTACAGCTGCATCCTGGAACCACTCACCTATGGAGTAGAAAACCATTACGGCCACCCCCTCACTATAAGAGCCAATACTGAATGCACCAATGGTGGCCACGCTCATTAAAAAGAATTCGTTAAAGAAATCAAAATGTTTCGCTTTCCTAAAAGCCATGCCCAAGACATTATACCCTGCAAGTAAAAAGGCAATTGCATAAATAATCAGGTTCAGGGGAAACGCCGGCTGGAACTTAAACCCAAATTCCAGGGTCAGCATTACCAGTAAAATAAGTAAGGCAGTAAGCAGTGGCCAGTGGCTAAGAAAGGTTTCTTCTTCCTGAACCTTGTTTAAGTCAAGCACCTCGTCATCATCTTCCTCCTCCTCATCATTCAGTGGATGTACTTCCTTGCTGCTTTTTAACAGAGGATCCATATTTTCTTCTATTTCTACAACTTTATTTTCCAGGTTATTATTATTTTCCATTTTTCTAGCCTTCTAATTCAGTAAACCATTCTTCCGCCTCTGCAATTCCTTTTTGCAGCGCTTCATTTGGATTTAATCCATTATTTTCATGCCTCGCGGCAAGGGTTAATGCCTTTTCCCTGACCTGGGGCGTTAAGTCTTTCAACCGGTCATCTGCGCCACTTATATTTTCCATCATCATTTCTATCAAAATTACAGCTCAATGGGCTGCAATTGTATTGCATTGATTTTTACATTCGCTGCAAATTCCTTTAACCACCAAGCTCATTTGCTGCCCCCGGTATCCATTCGGCAATTTTATTTCCGGAATCTGGGTCTGAGGCAGACAATAGGTTTCCTGGCAGTTGTTGCAGTAAAAATGGATATGCAAATCATGGTGCCCTTCATTGGTACAGGAGGGCTGACAAATCGCAAATTTTGCGGTACCGCTTCCGTCTTCAATCCGGTGAACCAGTCCATGATCTTCAAATGTTTTTATGCTCCGGTACAAAGTAACCCGGTCTGTTCTTGCCAGGGCTAGCTCCATATCAGTAAGACTAACTGCACTGGATTGTTTCAGCAAGAAGTCCAGCACCACTAAACGCATGGCAGTCGGATTGATCTTTTTTTCTAATAGGATAGGCTCTAAGTCTTTCATCGTTTATTCCTCCTCGGCGCCACCGGCTGATTTTGATTCCAGGTAAAAAGCACCCTTTAAGGCAATCTTAACATTCTTAGCCAAGGGATTTAATGGTTTAATTTCGATGTAACCCAGTTCACTAACCCCTGTAGTAACTTCCTGTTTTTTGAAACTGACTGTTTTCTCTTTGCCGTTTTCTTCCTCCGCTTCGGTTACAACAAAAATGTATTGTTTGCCCTGGGACCGAACAACCGCTTCTACCGGAACAGCAGAAGTTAACTGACTGCCTGTACTGATCAGCGCAGTAACGTACATGCCAGGGATCAGGTTCTTATGTTCCCTGTTATTAATAACCGCATGAACGACCACACCTTTACTTTCATTCTCAAAAGACTTATTGATCCCGTTTATGGTGCCGGTAATCAACTGGTTGTTTTGATTGGTCAGCTGAAAAGAAACTTCTTGCCCAACCTTCACCTGCATCAGATCCTTTTCAAAAACGGTAAGGTCGCAGTGGATCTTTGAATTGTCCACCACTTCCATGATAGAAGTTCCTGGCTCTACAAAAGCGCCGGTATTGGCGATAACGTGCCCTACCGTCCCGCTGATTGGAGAAACAACAGGAAATTGGGAGACAATATTTCCATCGGAAACTTTTCCCGGACTTATGCCCAGCTGCCTTAGCTGACTTTGGTAAGAAGTAAGACGTGAACGTTCTGCATTATAAGTAGCCTGAGCCGATTGAAAAGACTTCCCGGTACCGGCACCTGCTGCTTTTAACTGGGCCTGTCTTTCATATTCAGCCTGGATATAAGTAAAGTTGTTTTTTGCAGCCAAATAATCTTGCTGAATTTTAATCAGCTCCTGATTTGAAATGGTGGCCAGTGTTTGCCCGCGTTTTACCTGTTGACCTTCTAAAACATAGATGTGGTTAATGATCCCTCCTGACAGGATGCTTACATCTGCCTTGTTTTGTGGCGGTACGGCAAGCTGTCCATTGGCCTTAACAATAGCGTCTAAATTTCGCTTTTCAATCAGACCCGTTTCTATTCCAACGGCATTCATCTGCTTTTGGGTAAGGGAAAGTCCTTCAGGCTTTTCTTCTGTTTCAGTTTCTGCAGATGCTTCTTTGGTATCGCTTTCTTTTTTCTCTGCGGATCCTGAGCAAGATAAAAGCATCGCTAAGCAGAAAACTACGACAATTGATCTATATGTTCTTAAATGTAAGTGCATGGTTTTATTCTCCTTTAATAAATTGGATTTGAATTGCGGACTGGTTTAACTGGCTTAAGGCTTCTATATAAGAAAGCTTGGTTTGTACCGCTGAGGATACGTTCTGGATATATTCGATATAGCCGATCTCCCCAAGGTCAAAAGATACCTGGGCAATTCTTAATTGTTCGCTTGCCTGCTTTAGCCCCTGGTCCTGATAGTAATTTACGGCCTGCAAGTATTGCCTGTAATGCTGGACTTCCTGGCTATATTCCATTATTAACCTGGACTGTGTATTGAGCAGGTCGGTTTTTGCGATCTCTGAGGATAGCTGCTCAGACTTTACCCGTGCCCGGTTTGCCCTATTAAAAATAGGCAGGGCGACTCCGACCTGAATCCCGGCAATTCTGGTTCCTGGGAAATAGTTCCTTGAAATATTTGCAGGATTAAACCCGGAGATAAGGAGCTGCTGGCTGTACCCTAAAGTAAAATCAGGCATCCCTTTGGATTTCTCAACTGCAATCCTTGCCTTGGCAACTTCTGTGTTTTGCAAGCCAGCATTAACCTGGGCATTCTTGCTGAGCGATAAGCTGTCTAAAGAAATAGGAAACACAAGTGGTTTGTCCTGGACAAGGGCTAATGGAGCAGAGGTATTGAGCAATTGCTTTAAAATGGATTCATTGTTTGCTAAACTTGCCAGAACGCCAAGCTTTAAGGCCTGAACCTGTTGAAACTGGTTTCTGGCGCTGATCAGTTCCAAATTGGACGTCTCGCCAGTTTTAACCCGGACTTCGGCCTTGTTTACAAATCCTTTATAAATACTGTCCTGAAAATCTAAAACACGAAGACTTTCTCTGTTTAACTGGTAAGCATACCAAGCCTCACGAACTTCCCTGATGACTTCCGCCCTGGTCATGTTGCTGGTGCTGCTGGCAAGAAGGGTCTGCTTATTAAGCAGCTCACGCTGATTTTTATATAGTCCTGGCCAAGCAATATTTTGAGTAATTCCAATGGAATTATCCATGTTGCCTCCGCTGGTTGGATCCTGGGTAACCAGGATCTCAGTTTTAGAAAGGTCTGTTCCAGATCTTTGAAGGGCGCGTGCCTGTTCTACTGATAGTCCGGCCGAGCGTAGCCTTAAATTGTTTTTTACTGCCATGGAAATGGCACTGTCCAGGGTCAGAGGCAAAGTGCGCTGTGCCTGTGCTGGGTTTTGCTGTAAAAACATCAGACCACATATTACAAACAGGACTACAACTACCTTCGGTAACTTTGTTTTTGCCACTTCTTTGCGGTTGAAGAGTAAATAGAGGCAGGGCAAGACAAAAAGCGTTAAAAAGGTCGCAGTGATCAGTCCCCCGATAACCACGGTTGCAAGCGGGCGCTGCACCTCGGCTCCTGCACTGGTTGATAAGGCCATGGGAAGAAAACCTAAGGATGCAACCGAGGCGGTCATCAGCACCGGGCGAAGCCTGGTCTTAGTGCCCTCTAACACCCTTTGGTAAATATCATCTACCCCTTCTTCTTTCAACTGGTTAAAATAACCGATTAAAACGATCCCGTTTAAAACGGCAACACCAAACAGGGCAATAAAGCCAACTCCTGCTGAAATACTAAAGGGAAGCCCAGTGATGATCAGGGCTGCAATACCACCCATTGAGGCAAGCGGTACAGCTGTAAAAATCAACAGGCTTTCTTTTACAGAACGAAAACTAACATACAAAAGGAGCAGTATAAACAGTAGGGCAGCAGGAACCGCAATAGCCAGGCGGCCCTTTGCTGCCTGCAGGTTTTGGAACTGGCCCCCATAAGTTAAATAATAACCACTTGGAAGCTTAATACCTGTATTGAGTTTCGACTGGATCTCTTTGACCGTGGTTTCCACATCGCGTCCCACTACATTAAAGCCGACATAAATCCTGCGCTTTCCATCTTCACGGGATACCTGGGCCGGTGCATCTTTAAAACTGATATCTGCAACCTGGCTGAGTGGAACCTTATTTCCTGAGGGCAGCGGTATGAGCAGATTTTCAACTCCGGAGATGTTTTCTCTTAAGTTTCTGTTTAACCTGACCACCAAATCAAACCTCTTTTCTCCCTCGAATACGACCCCGGTAACACTCCCAGCAAAAGCTGTTTTTAGGATCATGTTCAGTTCACTTATATTTAATCCATACTGTGCCATCTTATCTCTGTTATAGGCGACCTGAATCTGTGGAAGCCCGGAAACCTTTTCGATATATGGTTCTGAAACCCCGGATACCGGTGCTATTATTTTGGCAATCTTATCTGCTTGAATTGCCAGTACATCCAAATCTTCTCCATAGATCTTAATTGCCACATCCTGCCTAATGCCGGTCATCAGCTCATTAAAGCGCATTTGCATGGGTTGAGAGATCTCGACATTGATGCCTGGAATTTCGCTTAATGTCTCTTCCATCCTTTCCATCATCTCTTCACGGCTCTGCGCAGACTTCCATTCTCCTTTTGGAACCATGGCCAGCATCATATCGCCCCTTTCCATGGGCATCGGATCTGTTGGAATTTCAGAGCTTCCGATCCTGGTAACGGCCTGCTTGATTTCAGGATACTTCTCTTTTAACAGCTTTTCTGCTTTTCCAAATGTTTTAACCACTTCGGATAGCGAAGTGCCTTGCATCATCGAAATTTCTACAGTTAAATCTCCTTCCTCCAGAGTAGGAATGAACTCTCCGCCCATGTTTGAAAACACCCAGATTGAAACAGCAAAAAGAAGAAATATAGTGGTGACTACGATGATCTTCATTTTTAAAATAGCAATCAGTGTTCGCTGATATACCCTTTGCAGGAACTCAATAATGCGGTCAGAGATGTTTCGCTTATAGGCTGTTTTCTTGCTTAAAAACAAAGCACTTGCCATTGGTACATAGGTTAGTGAAAGAATAAAGGCACCTAGTATTGCAAAGGCTACTGTCTCCGCCATTGGCCGGAACATTTTTCCTTCAATTCCCACAAGGGACAATAAAGGCAAATAAACAATCAGGATAATAATCTGACCAAAGGCAGCTGATTTCATTAGTTTACCAGCACTTTCAGTCACTTCAGCATCCATTTGCTCTGACGTTAGTTTTTCTATCCCCAGCTTTTTATATCTCCCGGTAGTGATGTGGTGGACCACGCTTTCTACAATGATCACTGCGCCATCTACAATTAGCCCGAAATCAATCGCACCTAAACTCATCAGGTTTCCAGAAACTCCAAAGAGCTGCATCATTGAAAAGGCAAAAAGCATGGCTAAAGGAATCACTGAGGCAACCACAAGGCCCGCCCGAAGATTACCTAGAAGAAGTACCAGGACAAACACTACAATCAGCGCACCTTCCAGTAAATTTCGCTTAACAGTATCGATTGCACGTCCAACCAGTTCTGTCCGGTCGATAAAAGGTTCAATTACCACGCCTTCAGGTAATGATTTTTGCACCTGAATCATGCGATCTTTAACGTTTTGGATAACCTGACTAAAGTTTTCTCCTTTAAGCATCAGGGTAACCCCTGCAACAACTTCCCCTTCTCCGTTGCGCGTTACCGCTCCATAACGGGTAGCACTTCCAAACTGGACATCAGCCACATCACGAATTAGAATTGGAGATCCTGTAGTATTCTTAACTACAATTTTGCGGATATCGTCCAGGTTTTCTACCTGTCCAAGTCCCCTGATAAAATATGCATTGCTTTGCTGCTCGATATAAGATCCGCCGGTATTTTCATTGTTCTTTTCAAGGGCTTCATAAACATCAGGGATAGTTAAGCCGAGTGCATTCAGCTTGTCGTTGTCGAGCGCAACCTCGTATTGCTTTACATATCCACCCCATCCGCTAACCTCGGCGACCCCAACGGTGCCTGCAAGTTGCGTGCGCACAAGCCAGTCCTGGATCGTACGCAGGTCCATTGCGGTGTATTTTTTTTCATACCCTTTTTTGGTGTGGATAACATATTGGTATATTTCTCCAAGCCCTGTTGTAATTGGAGCAAGCATAGGTTCACCCAAACCCTCAGGAATAGTACTTTCAGCTTCTTTGAGCTGGGCATTGACCTGCGCTCTTGCCCAATAGATATCTACATTGTCCGCAAATACAATTGTAATTACCGATATACCTGACCGTGATATCGAACGTTTTTCGATGATCCCTGCAATATTTGACATAGTAAGCTCAATTGGTGCAGTGATAAACTGTTCCACTTCCTGGGCTCCGAGGTTTGGAGATTGCGTGATGATCTGTACCTGGTTGTTGGTAATGTCAGGCTGTGCATCTACCGGGAGATGATACGCAGAATAAACGCCTGCCAGGATTAGTACAAGCGTCATTATGCCGATAGTTACCTTGTTCCGTATAGAGAACGAGATTATTTTTTCAAACATAAAAATGAATAGTTAATACGAATGTGTTAGCCAATTGCAGTTTACAATTGGCGATAGATCATTAAATAAGACGTATTAACTTAATTGAGGAGGTTGCCAGATCGAAATGGCCTTTGATTGAGTTCTTGGAATAGTTATTTCCGGATAAATGGAAACGACCTCTTTTGTAAAAACACATAAAACAGGCTTAGAAGCTATTTGCCGGGCGCTAGAGCAGCAAGTACAATTACAAAATGGAGGACAAGTTTCCTGGCCACACCGTTCAGGTGTCGCATGACCTTTCTGAATGATTACACGAGTTACTTGAGCAGCCACGTCCTCCCTGTCCTGGCAAGGCAGGATAGCCAGGAAAGTACAGTACACGCTAATAAGTAAAACAAAGTATTTCATCAGGTGCAAAGGTATTAAACGATGACTACTATTTTAAATTAAATTTCAGTATCTCGCTGACCATATAAAGCAGTTATGTTCTCAAATTCCGAATACTTATCAATAAGGAGGGTTTTGACATATTCTTTGATGAGCAAATCTAGAAAGTACATCAGTCAATTGTATTTATAAGTATGGTATCTTCATCATGTAAAAAAAGGTTCGACTGTTTTTGATATGAGACTATACCCGTAAAGAATAATCGAAATTATATAAGAGGTACCATGTATTTTTTCTAATTTTGCAATAGATGAAGAGAACACTGTTAATTTTTCTAGCCGTTTTTTACTTTGGGATCTCCCAAGGGGCAACAGTATATCTTCATTATTGCATGGGAAAGTTAGTCCAAACGGGAATGACCAAATCCGAAGGGGCTTCCTGTGACTCTTGTGGTATGACCTCAAAAAAGGCGAACGAGAAATCCTGTTGCAAGAAAGAAAGTAAGCAATTAAAAATTAATGAGGCACAAAAGATGGCTCCAAGCCATTTTCAATTTGAACAAGCACCAATTTTTGTGTTAAAAAGCTTCATTTGGGACGCAAATTATCACGCATTACCAATACAGTTAGGTAAAGCATCATTAAGCAATGCCCCTCCACAATGGCAAGATATACCAGTCTTTGTCCGTAACTGTACTTACAGAATTTAGTATCTCTTCTCTAACACGATTCCTGTCGTGTGCAGGTTATAGCAGCACTATTGCCTGAACCTTTATGAATTATTCTATAGATAATTCATAATCCATTTAGCTTCTATTTCTTCTTTTTGCCGGAACTGCATGTTGCCAGAATCTATTGGGCACTATAAGTGCTTTGTGGCGATTAAGCCTTGCAGGGCCAACGTGAAATAAGTTGTGTTAATCAAAATCTAAGACATTCCAGATAGCAACTAATATCTGTTGAACAAAAACACATGGTACATAATATTATAGAATGGTCTCTGAAAAACAGATGGATCGTGCTCATGCTTGCCGCAGGTCTGTTTGCGTGTGGAATCTATGCTGTTAAAAAGAATCCAATTGATGCAATTCCTGATCTCTCAGAAAATCAGGTCATCGTATTTACAGAATGGATGGGCCGGTCTCCGCAGTTAATTGAAGACCAGATTACCTATCCGCTTGTTACCAATTTACAAGGCATCCCTAAAATTAAATATGTCAGAGGCTCATCAATGTTCGGAATGAGCTTTATCTACGTGATCTTTGAGGATGATGTAGATGTTTACTGGGCAAGAGAAAGGGTGCTCGAACGACTAAGCACAGTTACCCGGTCCCTGCCAACTGGGGTAGCGCCACAGCTTGGCCCTGACGGGACAGGAGTAGGCCATATTTTATGGTATACACTTGAGGCTCCTAATACTGATTTAGGCGAGCAGCGTGCCATTCAGGATTGGTATGTGAAATTTGCCCTTCAAAACGTCCCGGGCGTGAGTGAGATTGCCTCCTTTGGGGGATTTCAGAAGCAATACCAGATTGCAATAGATCCCAATAAATTACTTTACTATAAACTTTCGGTTCCAGAGGTTATTGCAGCGGTGCGCGCCAACAATAATGAATCCGGAGGCCGGAAGTTTGAAATGAGTGATATTGGATATATCATAAAAACATCTGGTTATCTGAAATCCCTGCAGGAGATTGAAAATATCCCCATAAAGAATCAAGGAAGTACGCCCATCAAGGTGTCGGATGTGGCAGCAGTACAAATGACAGGCGAAACCAGGCTTGGAATATTTGATCAGGATGGCGAAGGAGAACGTGTTGGTGGAATTGTGGTGATGCGTTATGGAGAAAATGCAGCAGAAGTTATTCAAGGGGTTAAAGCTAAAATGAAGGAGGTTTCTAAGGGCTTGCCCGAAGGCGTCAAGTTTGAGATTGTATACGACCGGGGGGAGTTAATCCAGGAATCTGTAGATTCCATTACAACCACCTTGATAGAAGAAATGATCGTGGTTTCGCTAGTGGTGATCGTCTTTTTGTTTCATTGGCGCAGCGCACTTAGTATTATTATACAGATCCCAATCACCATAGCAGCAAGCTTTATTTTATTGAATGCATTCGACATCTCATCCAACATCATGTCCCTTACCGGAATTGCCCTTGCAATAGGGGTCATCGTGGATAATGGGATTGTGATGAGTGAAAATGCCTATAAACACCTTTCTGAAAAATATGAATTGTGGCAAAATGAACAACAAAAAACAAATGACTTATGAGAACCTGGCTTAAAAATATATTAAAAAAAGATCCTGACTGGATTTCTGAAGAGGAACGACTTAAGGTAATAGAAAACTCCAGCAAACAAGTCTCCAGAGGCGTATTCTTTGCTACAATCATTATCATTACTTCTTTTTTGCCAGTGTTTATGCTGACTGGACAGGAAGGGAAAATGTTCCATCCGCTCGCCTATACCAAAACTTTCATCATGATTGTCGATGCCTTACTGGTGCTCACCTTAGCGCCGGTGCTGATATCCTTTTTTATGAAGGGGAAATTCCGGCCCGATCACGCAAACCCTGTAAACCGGTTTTTGGAACGATTTTATGAACCTGTGATCAGAACGGTATTGAATTGGCGTAAAACGACCATTGCAATAAATATAATAGCCCTACTGATCACTATCCCGCTACTAAAAAATCTGGGCACTGAGTTTATGCCTGCTCTTGATGAACAAAGCATCCTATTTATGCCTGTAACGCTGCCCGATGTTTCTAATAGTGAAGCCAAACGCATTTTGCAAATCCAGGATAAGATTATTAAGTCTGTGCCGGAAGTTGATAAGGTGCTGGGTAAAGCCGGTCGTGCCAGTACCGCTACCGATAACTCGCCAATAAGTATGATTGAAACAATTATCATGCTCAAACCTAAGTCCCAGTGGCGGGAGGGGTTGACTAAAAAAGGTATTATTGATGAACTGGATAGAAAGCTCCAGATCCCTGGAGTTGTAAATGGCTGGACTCAGCCCATTATTAACCGAATTAATATGCTTGCTACAGGTATCCGTACAGATGTGGGCGTAAAAATATACGGCCAAAATCTGGATACCATTGCTACGGTTTCGGAAAAAGTTAAAGCAGCATTGGAAGGCACCAAGGGCATTAGTGATCTTTATGTAGATCCCATTACCGGAGGTAAATATCTGTCGATTGATGTAAAACGGGGCGAATTATCAAGATACGGTTTAACGGTAGACGATATCAATCAAACCGTTGAGACTGCATTAGGCGGCGCTACCATTGGTAATACCATTGAAGGCCGTCAGCGTTTTTCTATCGCATTGCGCTTAGGGCAGGAGTTTAGGAACAGTGTAGAAAGGATCAAACGGATTCCGATACAATCTGCCAGTATGGGAGAAATTCCCTTATCGGCCGTGGCAGATATAAAGTTTGAAGACGGTCCGCCTATGATCAATTCTGAAAATGCGCTGCTCAGAGGGGCTGTGATGTTCAACGTGCGTGACAGAGATCTTGGTAGCACAGTGAAAGAAGCCATGGATAAAATAAGTGGAACCAACGGTATTTTGCCAGAGGGGTATTTTCTGGAATGGAGCGGACAATACGAGAATATGATTCGTGGACAGCAAACCCTAATGTGGATTGCTCCAATTGTCCTTGTGATCATTTTCTTCTCCCTTTACTTTGCGTTTAACTCCATCAGGGAGGCATTTTTAAGTTTGATCACTGTGCCTTTTGCTCTAATTGGTGGGGCTTATATCATATACATCTGGGGAGTAAGTTTATCAGTTGGTGTTGCAGTGGGTTTCATTGCTTTGTTTGGCATAGCGGTAGAAACCGGAATTGTGATGGTCATCTACCTGAATGATGCCATGAACCAACTCATTAAAGTAAAGGGCAATTCAAGTGAAACCATTACTAAAGAAGATCTTCGGGAATATGTAGTTAGAGGAGCAGCAAAGCGGCTGAGACCTAAACTAATGACGGTATGTGTGTCGCTGTTTGGTTTAATACCGGTTTTATGGGCAACAGGCGTAGGTACAGATGTAATGCAACCCATTGTTTTGCCAATGATCGGCGGAGTATTGACATCATCTACCCACATTTTGCTGGTAACACCATTAATCTTTTTAATGAGCAAAGAATATGAATTAAGGAAATACGGAAAACTGGAGGTAAGTCATGCAAACCATTAAAAAAGTGATGTTTCTGGTAGTGGTCTTACCAGTACAGGTTTTGGCACAACAAAACACGGTGTCTTTAGATACTGTACTGAAACGGATAGAGAATAATAATTTATTGTTGCAGACCTATGCTTTAAAAGCGGAAAGTTTTAAACAGAGGGCCAAAGCAGCAACTGCATGGATGGCACCTATGGTAGGTGTTGGAACTTTTATGACTCCTTACCCCGGATCTGAAGTTATGGATGACCGGGACAAGGGTTCTATTATGTTTCAGTTGGAACAGGACATCCCAAACCCCGGCAAACTTAAGGCACAAAAACGCTATGAAGAGTCTAAAGGAGATGTAGAGCTGGCCGGGCGCGGGATTGCTTTAAATGAGTTTAAGGCCCAGGCGAAAACGCTGTACTATACATGGATCGTCGCCAGTCAGCGTATTCAAGTGCTTCAGGAGAATGACAAGATCATGCAAATGATGAAAAAGATTGAGCAGATCCGGTATCCTTATAACCAGTCTCAGTTATCCGGGGTGTTTAGAGCAACTGCTAAAATTGAAGAAAACCAGAATATGATCCGAATGCAGCAGGGGGATATATCAAAGGCTAAGGCCTGGCTAAACAGCCTGATGAACTTACCGGGCGAACAGGATCTGGAGATTGATTCAACTTTCGTTCCCCAGTATTTGCCAGAGGCTAAAATTGACACCCTGCTTTTAGCTGGCCAGAGAAAAGACATATTACAAATGCAGCAGAACATACGTTCAATGACTCTAGGCCTGGATGCGATGAAGGCTCAGGCAAAACCTGATTTTAAAATTAGGTTTGACCACATGAGTCCATTAAGCAAGATGATGCCTAAGGCATATAGCGTCATGGGGATGATCAGCATTCCAATCGCACCGTGGTCGTCAAAAATGTATAAATCGGAGGCTAAAGCTATGGATTATGAGATTCAGGCTATGGAAAAGCAGCGTGGAGGCATGCTACAGGAAAGCCAGGGCATGTTAACCGGAATGCATTATGAGATACTATCCATGCAGAAAAGGATAGATGCGATGGAGCAAACAATTATCCCTGCTTTGAAAAAGACAATGGATGCAGATTTTGTGAATTACCAGGAGAATAAGTTACAGCTTCCGGCGGTCATTAGCTCCTGGGAAGCCTTGACCATGATGCAAAACAATGTCTTGGATGAAAAAATGAAGTTGTATAAAATGATCGTCGATTATGAAAAAGAATTATATCGTTAGGCTGTTATCTCTATTTTTGATAGTGGTGACTATTTCTGCCTGTCAGAACCAAAGTAAGGAACAAAGTTCTGGCGGACCAGTGCACTTGGAAAGAGATACCAGCCTGAATTATTTGCTAAAACCTGTTAATGAACAGGTCATTGCTAGTATTCCTTTAATACGTGCGCAGAAAGGTTCAAATATTTTCATTTCTGAGGTTCAGGGCCGGGTGGCTTATGATACCCGTAATCAGCTAAATCTGGCCAGCCGTGTTTCGGGCCGAATCGAAAAATTGTACATTAAATACAATTACCAGCCGGTAAAAAAGGGACAGCTGATCATGGAAATTTATTCTCCAGATCTTGCAGCAGCCCAGCGTGAACTGCTGTTGATTCAAAGCTCCGGTAATCAGGAAGGGATGCTTGAACCTGCAAAGCAAAGGCTAAAGCTACTTGGCATGAGTTCGGCACAAATCAATAGGGTCTTGCTTACAAACCAGATTTCTTACAAGGTTCCTGTATACAGTAATGCTACCGGTTTTATTTTAGAGAAACAGGCTGCTGGAAGTGCGCTTCAGCCATCAGCGCAGCCTTCACAGCCTGCTTCCTCTACCGGAATGGATGGCATGGCGTCGAGGGATGCAGAAAGTATGCGTTCTAACCAACCAGCAACAGGCCCTGAAAATTCTGCCGTACTGCTTCGTGAAGGACAATACCTGGCTGCCGGTCAGAATGTCTTTACCATTTACCGCTCAGGTGATCTGGTGGCGGAGTTTTCTTTATCGCCTGATGTTGCCTCTAAGGTGAATAAGCAGGCTAAAGTGCTCATTCAAAGAACTGCAAATAAACAGCAGACGCTAACGGGTAAAATCGGACTTATTCAGCCGGTTTTTAATGCGGGTGAGAATTTTGTTCTGGCAAGGGTTTATATGCAAAACAGCGGGCTCCTGCCAGGTGAACTTGTCACTGGTCAGATCCCTTTGTTATCTGAAAAGGCTTTCTGGCTGCCAAAACAGGCTGTAGTGTCTACCGGTAACCAGACTGTAGTATTTAAAAAGGAGGGGAGAGTGTTTGTCCCTAAAACAGTAAAAGTTGGCGTTACACAAAATAACCAGATACAAGTTTTGGATGAAATTGGCGGATGGGATGTCGCTAAAAATGCCCATTACCTGGTTGATAGTGAAAGTTTCATCAGAACAGTGAATAAAGGAAAATAACATGGAAAGAAAAGAGTTTATTAAAAGCTTTGCAATAGGGATACTTACACCTGCTCTGTTTATATCAGCATGTACTGAGGGTAAAAATGAAAAGGTTTCAAATGTTAAATCACAAACTTTTACCTGTCCGATGCACCCTCAAGTGGTACAGGATAAGATGGGCACATGCCCGGTTTGTGGAATGGACCTGGTGCCTTTTGAAAAGAATTCTACGGATGCAGCCTTGCATTTGGACGAAAGCCAAAGGGCACTAGCCAATGTTACAACAATGGCGGTTGGGTTAAAAGCCTTTAGTACTTATAAGCAGTTAAATGGAAGACTAGTCGTTAATCCTGAAAAAACGGAATATATTTCCAGCAGGGTGGCCGGAAGACTTGAGCGCCTATATGTTCGGCAAACAGGGGAAAAAATCCGCAAAGGGCAACCCTTGTATCAAATTTACTCCGAGCAGCTGGCATCCTTACAGCAGGAATACCTGCTCGCCCTGGCTCAGGTTGCACAATTTCAAAGTGACCAAACCTTTTTGCAAATATTGAAATCCGCCAGGCAGAAATTAAGCTTGTATGGACAATCTGAAAGTCAGATTAAGGCACTCGGCGACAGCAAAAAAACAAGTCCTAATATTACCTATCTGGCACCTGAGAATGGTACCGTTGCCGAGTTATCGGTTACCCAGGGCCAGTATGTAAGTGAAGGAAGTCAAATAATACGACTGGAGGGCTACCAATCCTTATGGCTTGAGGCAGATGTTTATTCGTCAGAAGTTGGAAGCATCAAGAATGGTCAGCAGGTAAAAGTTGTAGTGCCTGGATGGGAGGATCAGCCGCAAATGGTGACCCTTGAATTTATAAGTCCGGCATTACAGGCAAACACCCAATTGATACAACTAAGAGGCGCTATGCCTAATCCAAATAGCCAATGGCAGCCAGGCTTGCAGGCCAATGTGTTTCTGCCAACTGAAAGTAAAACTGATGCAATCAACCTCCCAATAGATGCAGTGATTCGTGACGGAAAGGGTGCGCATGTCTGGATTGAAAGGGCCAAAGGTAAGTTTGAACCTCAAATTGTAAAAACCGGAATGGAAAGTTTCGATACCATAGAAGTTAAAGAAGGCTTGAAAACAGGCGATCAGGTAGTGATCTCTGGCGCTTATCTGCTTTATAGCGAGTATATACTTAAAAAAGGAAAGAATCCAATGGCAAGTACAAAAATCTAACAACAATAAAGTTTATTAACAATTAAAATTATGAGAACAACACTAAAAACAGTTTTAGCATTAAGTATGGTAGTCTTATTTACTGCTTGTAACAGCAACCAACAAGAAAAAGGGGTGCCTGAGGGTCATGATCATGGTACAACAGCACCAATGGAAGCCCCTGCATCTGCCACAGCTACTACAACTTCGGTAAAAATAAAAGATGATACCCTGGATGCAATATATCAGCAATACCAGCATTTAACCACCGCCTTGACTGATGGAAATGGATCAGATGCAAAAGTTGCAGCTATCGCCCTTGAAGCTGGAGCCAAAGAAATACAAGGCGGATCTGCTTTAGCTATTGCAGCTTCAAAAATCACTGGTGCCAAGGATATCGAGGCTCAAAGAACAATTTACGCATCCTTGAGTGATGAGTTTATTGCCTTGTTGAAACAAACAGGTTTAAATAGTGGGGAGTTGTATGTAGCACATTGTCCTATGGCTTTAAATAATAAGGGAGCACATTGGGTAAGTAATTCGAAAGAGATCCGGAACCCTTATTACGGAGAAAGTATGCTGACCTGCGGCTCTGTTAAAGAAACTATTAATTAATAACTCTATGGAAACATTAAATTCAAAACCAATATTAAATGTGGTGGATGCATTGCGGCCGTAACCCCTCATCTAGCTAAACTTTCAGGCATTCAAAGGTGGGAAGTAGATACCAAAAATTCGGAAAAGGTATTAACCATTGAAGGAAAGCCGGGAATAAGTGATTAGGATGTAATCAATGTTCTTGAATATGCAGGTTATAAAGCTGAAAAGCTTTAACCTTTAATTTTTTTAAAAAGTATTAAGTCGGCTCCGACTTGATACTTTTTTGTTAAAAGAGAAATTTTAGAACAAAATGCGTTTTTGGTTTGTATTTAAACTATAAATATGAAAAAAACCTGGGCCATAAGTTTTGCAACATTCTACCTGTTATTGTCAACGGGGTTGTATGTCTGTATTCTGCATTGTGCAGGTGAAAACTTGTTTAAGCCTAAGGAAAGCGAAGTCTATAGTAAGGCAGGTAAATCCCATGAGAATGAAAAGGCCCCTTGTTCTAAAGACAAAGATTGTAAATGCTGTAGCAAGCATGGCCAGTATGTCATTACTGAAAATGTAAAAACCACAAGCGGTCCACTGTTTGTTGCATTAGCTATTTTAGACGTTCAAAACTCATTTAAAGAGCTTTTCATTTCCCAGGTTGAAGTAAACTCAGTTAGCTGGCCGAAAGGCAATGACCCGCCAGGCAGGCAAAAGATTCCTTTATATATTTCCAACCGTACCCTTCTGATTTGATCAAGCTTGACTATCTCTTAGTCCAGGGCCTCTCTGCGTCCATTAATTTCCATTAGCTGATCTTAAAACTGTTATAATTTGGTTTGTGGCCGTTGTATTATGTCGCGCTTTTGATCCCACATTCATTGTTGGGGATAGCGGCTCTCTGGTCTCACATTTTTAAAGCAAAGCTTGTGACTGTTATCCTCACTTAAAGTTTAGGTGATTGAAGGCCTATGTAATATTCACTCTTGCCATAAGTAGTTCTACAAAAATGTAGCTCACTCGCTTTAAGTTAAAAATAAGTTCATCAGAAAATATCAAGGCCCTGAATTGAACAATAACTCTTAATTAAAAACACCTTAAATTTTTAATATTATAAACTACGATTATGAAAACTACGCTAAAAATGCTATCTCTTTTCGGGCTATTAATTTTTGCCCAGGCTTGCAGTAAGGATGATGATAACATCACCATTCAGGAACATGACAAAAATCAAATGATGACCATCATGCATCAGATGATGGATGAAATGAATGCCATGCAAATGACCAAAGACCCTGATAATGATTTTGCCATGATGATGATGATGCACCATCAGGGTGCAATTAATATGGCCAATGCAGAACTAAAGGATGGAAATGATGCAACCATGAAGGACGTCGCTCAAATGATGATCACCGCACAAACCGCGGAAATTACTCAGCTAAACACATTTTTACAAGGGCATGCTCCTCATTTAAATGTTCCGGAGTTTGATAGCAAAATGATGATGGGGATGGAAAAGATGGGGCGGAATGCAGACCTGCAGATTATAAATGGAAACACTGACCATGATTTTGCTATGCTGATGATAGGACATCACCAAAGTGCTATTGAAATGGCTCAAATGGAACTGGATTACGGCACACATGAAGAAATGAAAACAATGGCCTCCAAGATCATTGAAGAGCAGCAGAAAGAAATCAAAGATTTACAGGAGTGGTTATTAGCAAATAACAATTAATACATATCTAACAATTAAACAGTAAACTATGTCACACCAAAAATTTCAGGACTGTATCCAGGCTTGTGTAGCCTGTGCAGTAGCATGTAGCCATTGTGCTACAGAATGTTTAAAAGAAGAAGATGTAAAGATGCTTTCCCGGTGTATTCAGTTGGATCTGGAATGTGCAGCGATCTGCCGGTCTTCAGCAGAAGTTATGAGCTTAGGCAGTGTATACAGTGAAGCTTTATGCCGTACTTGTGCAGATGTTTGTAACGCCTGCGCCCAGGAATGCGAAAAACATGCAGAAATGGGTATGGAGCATTGCAGGGAATGTGCACAAGCTTGCCGTGCATGTGCACAGGCTTGTGAGCAAATGAGTACAGCTGCCTAAATTAATCTGAAATTCTCACCTGCTTCATTTAAGCAGGTGAGAATTTTGTATGATAAACACCAAATTCTATAAAATTGAAATAAAGATTTCAACTACTTTTGCTTGTAGAACGCGATTAGAGATTAATAGTGTACTTTTATATAACTAGATGAAAAACCGTACATCCATACAGTTCAAAGCGGCCTTTTTAACCTTTATATTTCTTTTGAATATAATGGTAGGCTTCGCCTGTGCGATAGGTGCGGAAAGAGCTATAAACACCGAGCATGCTCATTCGCATGACCAGGGAAATCATGCGCATGATAAGGCGGCCGATGGTCATCATCATTCTTCATCTAAAGAATCCAAGGACAATTGCTGTCAGGATGAAGTCGCTAAACTTACAAAGTCTGATAAGACAGATTTGCGCTTTTTTGATTACAGTTTGTTGTCTTTATCGTGTTTCGTTTTACCTGTTACAGCTTATCCAATAGGTGGACTGCGTGCATTTCCTATAAGTACTTCTAACGGGTACTTTGTCCGGCATTGTCGTTCTCCTATACAAGATATCCGTATTGCCATACAAAGCTTTCAAATTTGATTTAATGTTACTTGCGTTTTGCATAGCAATTACTTTGTTATGTCTAAAATATTAGTGTATACATTAAAATCAATAACATGAAAAAGATATTTCTAATCCTTGCATTCCTGACGACTGCTTTTGCGTCAGAGGGCTTTGCTCAGGAAAATACCAGCCAGGCTCAATCGCAGCTTTCACAATTTCTGACTTCTTACTATAACATCAAAGATGCGTTAATTGCAGGTGACGCCAGCAAGGCATCAGCAAATGCTACGCAATTTATTAAAGTCGCCAACGGCATTGACTATAAAGTCATAGCTGAAGGTAATATTCATGCCTTACTTAAAGATGCCGGAACTATTTCAGATACTCAGGACATCAAAAAGCAGCGCGAACAATTTGCTAATCTTTCTACTAACATGATTGCACTTGCAAAAGGAACTAAGTTGGGCGCACAACCAATTTACGAAACCTATTGCCCTATGAAAAAAGCTTCATGGCTTAGTGACAGTAAAGCAATCAAAAACCCCTACTATGGCAGTGCTATGCTAAGTTGCGGCAAAGTGGTGGGAACTATTAATCAATAATTTATTCTTAACAGCTAATTCATGGACAATAAGTCTTTGCTGTTAGCTATCTATTCTAAAATCAAATAAAGATGAAAATATTATTTATGGCCGCAATTGCAGTTATAGGCCTTTCAGCCTGCAACACAAACGGCAATCAATCTAAAGAAAACACAGCTGAAGCTGGCGATACTGCGCTAACACAATCTGGCAACTCGGCAATTAAAAGCGAAAGCTCCATTAGCGAAGTGGTTACTGCTTACCTGCAACTCAAAAACGCATTGGTAAATGATAATAGTAAAGAAGCGGCCACAGCTGGTGGAGATTTGCAACAAGCTATTGAGAAAACAGATACTACTTCTTTTTCTGCCGAGCAACAAAAGGTGTTTAGCGAAGTTAGGGAGGATGCTAAGGAGCATGCTGAGCATATTGCATCTAACGGAAGCAATATCGTACATCAAAGAGAACATTTTGAAACGCTGAGTCAAGACTTATATGATCTGGTAAAGGTGTTTCCAAGCAGTCAAACCTTGTATCAAACACATTGCCCGATGTATAATAATAACAAAGGGGCAAACTGGTTAAGCGAAACCAAAGAGATCAAGAACCCATATCTGGGCACAAAAATGCTTACTTGTGGCGAAGTAAAAGAAGAAATTTAATAGAAATATGAGCCGTACAAAAAAGATATTGTTAGTTATACTGATCTTATTCATCGGCATTCAGCTCATACATCCTGTCCGCAATATTAGCGGGCAGGTATCGCTGAACGATATCTCTAAAACAATTTCGATCCCTGAAAATGTAAGGCCTTTATTAAGAACCGCCTGTTATGATTGCCATAGTGATAATACAGATTACCCTTGGTACGCCACCATTCAGCCGGTGGGTTGGTTCCTAGCTAGTCATATTAAAGACGGAAAGAAGGAGCTTAACTTTAGTGAATTTGGATCGTATTCCACCAGACGGCAAAAAAGCAAATTAAAGTCTATCGCAAGCCAAATCAATGATGGAGAAATGCCATTATCGTCTTATACATTCATCCACCGGAATGCAAAGCTTAGCAAAGAACAAAAAGCTGCGATCATGGACTGGGCGGTAAAAGCAGAAGAAGGTCTTGAATAAGATAAAACCATCCCTAATGAAAAAAGTAAAGAAAGTAATTCTAATCATTCTTAAAGCGATTTTTATTCGCAAGAAAAAATGTTGTCAATAGCCTGTACTAGTAGTATTGAAGCTTTGTAGGCTAACAGTTTCCTATAATCTCACTGACTTAAAATGTTCCTCCTAATGAAAAAATTAACAGTAATAGCCATAATTTTCCTTTGGTTTACAGCTTCTGCACAGCAAATGCCTGGGATGAAGATGCCATCCGGACAGAAGGAAAATAACAAACAGACACAACAAGTAATATATACCTGTGTGATGCATTCGGAAGTAAAAATGGATATACCCGGCAAGTGCCCCAAATGCGGTATGACGCTGGTAAAAAAAACCATAAAGAATGCAACGTCAAAGTCGGTTCCAAAAAAACAAGCAGTCCACAAAAAGGTGAAGGATGTAATGCCCCACAAAGCAGAGATGAAAAACGAGCCAGAAACAGACATGCCTATGGAGCACGGAATGAATATGGATAGCCTGAAAACAGATCCAGGCAGCCAAATTGGGGACAGAGTGATCGTTGGGGGCGGCAAAACTGTTCGTTATGATTTATATGTTGCTGACACCATTGTAAAGTTTACCGGAAAACAAAGACGTGGTATTGCACTTAACGGCTCTATACCTGCCCCGACATTAACATTCACTGAAGGCGACACTGCTGAAGTTTATCTACACAATACACTAAAAACTGCAACATCTTTACATTGGCATGGGGTCATCTTACCAAATGAGCAGGATGGGGTACCTATGCTTACCACTTCAATGATACCGGGCGGAACTACACATGTATATAAATTCCCTATTGTCCAAAATGGCACCTATTGGTACCATTCACATTCTGGCTTTCAACAACAAGTGGGCACATACGGTGCACTGGTTTTTAAAAGTCGTGAAAACAATGCCATGACGGGTAAGAAAATTGCTGAAATTCCCTTGGTGTTGAGCGACTGGACAGATGAAAATCCAGAGCAGGTGCAGCGCCGTCTGCGGGCAGCCAATGACTGGTATGCTATTAAAAAAGGCAGTGTGCAGGGTTATGCTGAAGCTATTAAAAAGGGATATTTTACCACTAAACTGGCCAACGAATGGAAGCGCATGAATGCCATGGATGTGAGTGATGTGTATTATGAAAAGTTCCTGTCCAACGGCAAGCCTGAAATCCAGGCACCACAGTTTAAAGCCGGGGATAAAGTTAGGTTACGTGTAGTAAACGGGGGATCTTCTTCTTATTTCTGGTTGCAATATGCCGGTGGCAAAATAACTGTTGTTGCTAATGATGGTAATGATGTAGTGCCCGTTGAAGTGGACCGATTAATTATAGGCGTGGCAGAAACCTATGATGTGATCGTTACCATCCCAAAAAATATGAGCTATGAATTTCGGTCTACACCAGAAGACCGGAGCGGGTATACCTCATTATGGTTAGGCAGCGGCATGAAAATGCCAGCTCGGACATTGCCTACGCTGAAATATTTCGAAGGCATGAAAATGATGAACGGGATGATGAAAATGAATGGAGATATGAAGCCAATGGAAGGCATGCAAATGAGTCTGCAATCCATGGACATGAATACGGTCATGTATCCTGAAATAACCGGCAGCGAAAGCACACAAAGGGCGAGCGATGTAAAGGAAATGCCGGGAATGAAGATGGATAATATGAAGGATATGGATATGACCAGCCAGAGCAATGATATTGCAACGCTTAATTATGCCATGCTTCGATCACCTGTCAAAACAACGCTACCGGATATACCTACAAGAACATTGAATTTTACCCTTGAAGGAAATATGAACCGGTATGTATGGTCCATCAATAATAAAACAGTTGGGGAATGGGATAAGGTGCTTATTAAACAGGGAGAGAAAGTTCGTATTATTCTGACCAATAATTCCATGATGCGCCACCCGATGCACTTGCATGGACATGACTTTAGGGTATTGGGGGCGCAGGGCGAATATGCACCTTTAAAAAATACCCTCGACATTATGCCAATGGAAACCGACACATTGGAGCTAGCTGCTAATAAAAGTGGTGACTGGTTTTTTCATTGCCATATTTTATACCACATGATGGCAGGCATGGGAAATGTGCTCAGTTATCAAAATTCGCCGCCTAATCCTCAAATACCGGATAAGGAAAAAGCTTTCAAGGAATTTAAACGTCATGAACAAATGATCCATCCGGTAGCATCCATTGGACTTGAAAGTAATGGTAGTGATGCCACTTTTTTACTGGCAGGTAACCGTTTTGAGGTCCAAGGGTTGTGGCACCTTGGTTTAAAACCAGAAGATGGCCGTGAAGCGGAATTGAATTTTGGGCGCTATATTGGAAAAATGCAATGGTTGTTCCCTTATGTAGGCTTTGATTATCATTATAAAAAAGGCGTATATGAGATAGAAAAGAATTCCTTTGGACAGATCAGCAATAAAAACAACCGTAAAACATTTGTAGCTGGTGTGCAGTACACTTTACCAATGTTAGTTGTGGCAGATGGAAGAGTAGATGGTGATGGGAAATTTCGTTTTCAGTTGAGCAGGGAAGATATTCCGCTTAGTAATCGTATACGGTTAAATATGATGTGGAATACTGATAAAGAATATGCAGCGGGATTGAAATATGTATTAACAAATTCATTTGCATTATCTACCCATTATGATAGTGATATGGGCTATGGGGCAGGTATAAGCTTAAACTACTAGTCGTCTACCTTTAACTTCTTAAACTAGATTATTATGCAACACACCTATAACATAATTGGAATGTCCTGCGATGGTTGCCGATCGAAGGTTGAAAATGCTTTAAACCAGGTAACTGGAGTGTGCGCTTCGGTTACATTAGAGCCAGCACAGGCTGTTATTACGATGCAGGAACATGTGTCAACCGAAAAATTGCAGGAAGCTTTATCAGCAGCCGGTAGTTATTCGATAGAGATGTCTGGTCATCAGCACCCTGAGATGCATGATCATACCAGCCATAATCATGATGATAATAAACCACCCCTTCACCAGCATCACGAAACTCTGAGCCGATCTGTAAATAGCGGAAATGATGGGGAAATATATGAGTGCCCGATGCACTGCGAAGGTGATAAGACGTATGGCAAGCCGGGGAATTGTCCGGTTTGCGGAATGGATTTAGTGAAACGGCCGTCATTAAATAAAGCAGTTAAATATTCTTGTCCAATGCATCCGGAAATTATCCGTGATCAGCCAGGTGCCTGTCCAATCTGTGGAATGGATCTGATACCAATGGGCGGCATAGGCTCAGAAGAAGAGGATCAGTCTTATGACAGGTTACTAGGCAAATTCAAAATCGCTGCCCTGTTTACGATTCCTATTTTCCTTATATCCATGTCTGAAATGATCCCAGGGAATCCGCTTTTTAAGTTGATGGATCTTAGATATTGGAATTGGGTGCAGTTTGCGCTTTCCCTTCCGGTCGTGTTTTATGCCACCTGGATGTTTTTTGAACGTGCATGGCGCTCAGTTATCACCTGGAAACTGAATATGTTTACCTTAATCGGCCTTGGCGCAGGAGTTGCCTGGCTTTTTAGCATAGTTGCCTTGTTATTTCCCGGTATTTTTCCGGACCAGTTTAAAACTCATTCAGGTACTGTCTATGTATACTTTGAGGCAGCTACGGTTATTCTAACGCTTGTTCTACTTGGGCAGCTCCTGGAGGCACGTGCACATGGTAGAACTAATAGTGCCATCAAAGAGCTCTTAAAACTCGCACCCAACCAGGCTACAAAGATTGTGGGGGAAAAGGAAATGACTGTAGCCATTGATGACATTCAAAAAGGGGATCTGCTTCGGGTAAAGCCTGGTGAAAAAGTGCCTGTTGATGGAAGAATAAAAGTCGGAGACGTAACAATTGATGAATCGATGATATCCGGAGAACCCATTCCCGTGGATAAAAAACCTGGAGATAAGGTAAGTTCAGGTACTATAAATGGGACCAAAACTTTTACCATGGTGGCTGAGAAAGTTGGCGCAGAGACCTTGCTTTCCCAGATTATTGAAATGGTAAACTCTGCCAGCAGATCGAAAGCACCGATCCAAAAGATGGCCGATAGAATCTCCGGTTACTTTGTTCCTGTTGTGGTCTTCATATCAATTGCCACATTTATTATATGGGCAATCTACGGGCCAGAGCCGTCCTACGTTTATGGATTTGTAAATGCGATAGCAGTGCTGATTATTGCTTGTCCTTGTGCCCTTGGCCTTGCCACGCCGATGTCGGTGATGGTTGGTGTAGGAAAAGGTGCAAAGTCTGGTGTGCTCATTAAAAATGCGGAGTCACTTGAAAAGATGAATACTATTGATATTGTAGTAATTGATAAGACAGGTACGGTTACTGAAGGGAAGCCATCCGTTGAAAAAGTGGTTAGTACCAACTCCGGTTTTACCGAAAACGATATCCTTCAAAAAATCATATCATTGAACAGCAGTAGTGAGCACCCACTGGCACAGGCTACGCTACGCTATGGAGAAGAAAGGCATATAGAACTTTTACCTATTATACATTTTGAAGCGATTACCGGAAAGGGAGTGGTTGGCGTACTTGGCCAGGAGAACATTTCTTTAGGCAATCAGAAGTTAATGGAACATGTTAATGCCAAGATTGAGTCTGGCCTTGAAAAGCAAGTTAGCGAAGAACAGAAGCAAGGCAAAACAGTATCCTATTTAGCTGTCGGAAATGTAGCCCTTGGTTTTGTGGTCATTTCTGATAAGATCAAAGAATCCAGTAAAGAAGCAATCCATAAATTGCAGAGAGAAGGCTTGCAGGTACTGATGTTTACCGGCGACAATGCAGATACTGCGAAAGCAGTAAGTGAAACCTTAAATCTTGATGGATTCAAAGCCCAAATGCTGCCACAAGATAAATTGGAAGAAATTAAACGGTTGCAGGCTCTAGGAAAAAAAGTGGCGATGGCTGGGGATGGTATTAATGATGCACCTGCATTGTCGCAAGCAGATATTGGCATTGCCATGGGCACCGGAACTGATGTGGCAATAGAAAGCGCGGCAATTACGCTAGTTAAAGGTGACTTAAATGGAATTGCTAAGGCACGTTTACTAAGCCATAAAGTAATGGGAAACATAAAAGGGAACCTATTCTTTGCCTTAGGCTACAACATTCTGGGAATTCCAATAGCAGCAGGTGTTTTATATCCATTTTTCGGTATCCTGCTTTCACCGATGATTGCAGCGCTGGCGATGAGCTTCAGTTCCGTATCAGTTATTCTTAATTCGTTACGGCTGAGAAGTTCAAAGGTGGATTAAATAAAACTTAAATCTATATCAAATGAGAACGGGCTGAGACATCAGCTATCACAAGTAAATAAACAAATTCAATTAAAACTCTAATTTATGAAAACCGAAAATCAAAACAATCAACATGAAACAATAGAACATGGTGGTAATCCATATAAAAAATTCCTTTTGATGCTAGTCATTTCTTTCGTCCTGATGTATGGCATCATGTTCCTGAATGTGGATGAGGCAAATCATATTTATCTGAGCGTTACAAGAACATACATGTCTTTACTCATGGTTTCAGCAATGGCCGTGGTGATGATGCCTATGATGGGTAACATGTATCCTGACAGAAAATTGAACAAGATAATTTTAGTATCGGCCATATTCGTATTTATCACAGTTTTGACTTTTTTAAGGCAGCAGACATTTGTAGGAGATATTCAATATATGAAAGGGATGATACCCCATCATTCTTCGGCAATTATGACCAGTAAGAACGCAGCCATCGAAGATCCGGAAGTAAAAAAACTATCTGAACAAATCATTAAATCACAAGAGGAAGAGATTGCCCTGATGAAAGCCAAAATAGAAATATTGAATAAATAAATGACTTTTATCAAGTAAGCGAACATACCTTGGTGTTCTAGCACTTAACATAAGAATAACTATAAGCAACTAAGATTATCTGGCAAATTGACGTAAAAATCTTCGTTTTACCGTACGTTCAGGCTCATCAAGACTATAATCAAAAGCAACTCTTATCATAAACCCATCTCATTTAACATCAAATAACGGTCTATTTCTTAGATGGCAGTGGACTTGCTACACCTGATTAGAAAAGGAATTGTGATTAAGACGTCTGATTGTTTATACAGAGACAACATTTCACTATCTCCGGTAGTATTTGTAGATCATATCCCTATTCCCTTCATTTTTGCCTTTAATAATTAAGCTATCTTTAGTTAATTTGATGATCGTAAAATTTAGAACTATTTTGTTAGAGTCTAAGATTGTCAAGTCTTTCCTATCATTTAGCTGATAGCTATATTGAATAGGATCGTCAAAGAACTCTATTTGTTTTTCTGAGATGACGAAGTCTGCATTTTCATTCCGGTTTTGAGCCCAAGTGCCTTTTATATCAAAGGTGGATTTACATTGAGCTAACAATGCGGCAATTATAGTAAGACTAAATATGATAGTACACTTTCTCATCTTTGTGTATTTAATGCAAATTGATCACGATTCTTTATAATGCCTTTGTCGGAGTACTAAAGCACTTTAATTTCACTTTAGTCTTTCCTAGAAAATCTCCTGTGTAAACCGGATTCCGTCTGGCGCAACGCTATTTTAAACAAAAATCTTGACGCCTACTCAAAGCAAATAATATTTCTTTTATGTTTAAAGGAGGGCAGTCAACGCCTTTACTAAATAACGGTGGAATTATGTAAACACGAAATTTGTCGCACAAACCGCAATTTCTCTTTTTGCCGTCAAGCTTTAATTAAGGTCAGATCAGCCAGGACGGTCTTTTTAAAGGAGGGAATAATGATAAAAGCAAATACCTTATTTGGTCTAGCATTAGACGCTAAACATAGTTACGAATTCTGATATACAAAAAAGATTAAAAATCCAGGTAATGACATACCTGGATTTCCAAACTTATTACATTACTGCTTTACAAGTTGATCTATGAACTCTGAAATCTTAGGATTACTATAATCTGCACCGCCAACATGATGAAAGGCAATGTTTCCTGATTTGTCAAGGATGACTGTGGTTGGCATGCTTCCGGCAAATAATGCTTTGGGCATTTCACTTGCAGGAATATGAACCGGAAGATGGAAGCCTTTATCTTTCATAAAGGTGGTTGATTCGTCAACCTTCCCATCTACATCAACCATCAAGAACATGATATCACTTTTATCTTTATATTTTTCATGCAGTTGATCTATGGTTGGCATTTCAGCGATGCATGGGGGACACCATGTAGCCCAAAAGTTTATAAAAACCACCTTACCTTTTTGATCAGAAAGGTTGATGGTATTACCCTTGCTGTCCATAAATTTTACATCTTGAGTTGGTGAGGTCGTATTGGCAGCTGGAGCTTTTGACTTGGACTCTACCTTAGGTACATCAGGTTGGAATAGCCCGATCTTCATTAAGCCCTCAATTACCAGGCCTTTTGCATCTGCACTAAATACCAAAGTTACTACCAGTAGTAACACCACTATATTGCTGACGTTTGAAAAGGTGATATAACTTTTCAATGTTTTGCTGTTTTGCTGATTACTTGTCTTCATTTTATTTCTTAATTTTTACGTTTGTTCCGTTTATTAGTTCTTCAGAACCAATTTTTACGTACTGATTGTCAATGTTTAACTCGCCAAAAACTTCTTGTAAATTGCCCTGTTGAATGCCCAAACTGATATCAACCCGTTCAATTTTTCCATTAATCACTTTCTGAACAAAAATCCCGGATTGTGATCGTATAATACTTGTCATAGGTAACCACAATGTTTGATATGGTCTGCGTAGATTCAGTTTGACCTGCGCATATTCACCTCCCCGGAGTTCATTTTTTGCATTCGGTACATCAAATTCTGCGTTCACTGCTCTGGATTCTTGCTTTACAAAATCACTTTTTCGGGACAGTTTAGATTGATATACTTTTCCTGGCAAGTTGCTTACGGTAAAAGATACCGGAGTATGCTCGCTCAATGATTGTGAATGTTTCTCTGGAATGGCGACAGTTAAGCGTAGTTGGTTTGTCTGTACGATGGTGATCATTGGTATCTGAGAATTGTCGCCAACTAAAGCCCCATTTGATACATTTTTATCGACTATAATTCCATCGAACGGCGCTGTTATCCGTAGATATTGCTTTTGCTGAGCAGAAATACCCGTGTTGGCTTTGGCAGAAGCATAAGCGGCACTGTCACTTTTGAATTTACTTCTTGCTTTATCAAGTTCAATCTCAGCTACAGATCCTGCCTTCAGGGCCGCTTTTTTAAAGCGTTCATAAGATTGCCGGCTATACAGGTAATCTTCGTAAAGTTTGTTTTCTGATGATTTCTCTGATAGGTACTTTTGACTTACTTCTGGTGCTTCTAATATGGCTAATAGTTGCCCTTTTTTTACGCGAGTACCCCGATCGACTAATATTCTTTTCACAAAGCCTTTCACTTTTGGGTACAAGTCAGTATGTTCAAAAGGGTGCAGTTCTCCAGGGAGATTCAGTACATAATTTGGTTGATCAAGAATAGGTTGGACTACCTCAACCTGCGGTGCAGGGGCGGGCTTTTGATCAGCTGTAACCTGCTTGCTCGGCTTTTTCTGGCTGCAGCTCGCCATAATCAGTAATAACGAGATGGCAAAATTGGCAACCTTCATGTATTTAAAATTTATCATTTTCATAATTCTAGCGAATGGGTCTGGTGGGAATTAGTATTGTATTATCAAACTTTTGTTTTCAGGATCATCAGGATCCAGAGTTGGGCTAAACCTTGATTTGTTTTTCATAACAAGAGCATAGATGTGTGGCAAAATCAGCAGAACTGTCAGAGTAGACAGTAATAGTCCCCCAATTACGGCCTGACCGAGTGGCGCGACTTGGTCACCACCATCTCCCAGGCCAAGCGACATCGGAATCATTCCTGCAATCATCGCTAATGTGGTCATGATAATTGGCCTTAATCTGGAAGAGGCAGCAAGAAAGGAAGCTTGACGTGCCGACAATCCATATTTTAGACGATTGACCTCTGCCTGGTTGACCATTAATACCGCATTGGAAACGGAAACTCCGACCGACATAATGATTCCCATGTACGATTGTAAGTTTAATGTGCTACCAGAAAGCAGTAGTAGTAGTAGACTTCCCCCAATTACAGCAGGGACCACAGATAGAATCAGTCCTGAAATGGCAAACGATTGATAGTATGCAGTCAGCATTAAAAAGATAACGACCATCGCTACCACCAGGCCGGTCTGAAGTCCTGAAAGGGTATCATCTAACAGTTGCATTAAACCCTCAGTGGAAACTCTTACTCCACGTGGAGGTTCTCCTACATTTTTAATTGCTTCGGTTACTGCTTTTGAAGCGGCACCTAAGTCTGTTTGATAGGTATTTGCCAGCACGCTTACATACCTGTTTGGTCCCTGCCTGTTTACTTGCGCAGGCATCTTTACAGATCGCAGTTCAGCAACATCTTCAAGTACCGGTCTAGGCTGTCCAGCCTTTAAAGGCAACGCACGTAAATTCTCCAGAGATTGCATATCCGATTCAGGTATCTGTACCTGCACCTGGAAAACTAAACCCGATTTCGGATCTACCCATAGGTTTTTGTTTGTAAAACGCGTGGATGAAGTGGCCATAGTCATTGTTCTGGCTACATCTTCCATAGTTAAACCAAATTGAGCTGCCAGCTCCCGGTTTACGTTAATTTGAATTCCTGGGGTATTAACGGGTTCAGCAATACGAACGTCACGCAGAAATGGCATTTTTATTAGCTCTGCCTCCAATTTCTTTGCAAATTGCTCAGCAACTTTTAACTGGCTACCTGCGACCTTAAGCTGAATAGGCGTCATAGCCCCTTGGCTCATGATCTTTTCGACCATCTCAATAGGCTCAAAGTTTATCTTTAGCTTTGGCAATTGTTTACCAATTTCATTTCGGATATTTTCTTTTAGTAAGGTCATGGAACCTGTATAAAGATCCTGATCTACAGAGACCTGCAAGACAGATTCATGAGAGCCACTGGTAAATAGAAATATTGGGTTAATTGCCGTAGCTGAAGGCTGTAAACCTACATATGCAGATGTGATCTTTATCGCATTTCCAGGTAGCTGATCTGAAACAATTTTGGTTACCTTTTTTAGGTAATCCTCAGATTTCTCAAGCCTGGTGCCTTCTGGGGCAACAATCCTCATTTGCACATCGCCATTATTGCTTGCCGGTAGAATGTCGGTTCCTATAATTAGGCCTCCGGCAACTAGAATTGTAAGGGAAAGTAGTGTATATATACCAATAACTTTCCAGGTTCTGTTTTGGCTGTAACGGGTCAGTATTAGATATTTTCGTTTGAATTGCTCAAATCTGGTTAGTTTCTTTTTTTGAAAGCTTACTTTTTGATGGACAAGTAACTCAGGCTTCATTAGCCAGTTAGCCATAATCGGGACAAATGTTTGAGAAGCTATAAAGGATGCAATCATCGCAAATGCAACGGCTAGTGATAGTGGCATGAACATGTCCTTTGGTATCCCGCTCATCATAAATGAAGGGATCAGTACTGCCAGTATACAAAGAAGAATAAGAATTTTCGGAATGGAGATTTCCAAAAGAGCGTCTAAAATAGCCCGTTGCTTTGGCTTTTCCATTTCAAAATGCTGGTGGATATTTTCTATCGTTACCGTGGCCTCATCGACGAGTATACCGATTGACAATGCAAGTCCACTTAGGGTCATGACGTTTATGGTCTGTCCGAACAGATATAACATAATAACCGCCGAGAGTATGGCAATGGGTATGGTAAGTACCACAATCAGCGCCCCTCTTGAATCGCCTAAAAACAGGAAAATCATCAGGCCAGTTAAAACCGCCCCTAATATGCCTTCATGTATCAGGTTTTCTAAAGAACTTTCAATATAACCAGATTGATCAAAAACGTACTTGATATCAACATCCTCGGGCATGGCAGCTTTAAGTTTTGGAATTGCTGCTTTCAAATTCTCTACGACCTTTAGTGTAGAGGCATCGGCCTTTTTAATGACTGGCAAATAGACTGAGCGCTTACCATTTATAATGGCATAACCTGTTGTGACATCCGCTGCATCTTCTACAGAGGCTATATCTTTGACAAAAATGGTATTTGCCGAACTTGACTTTATTGGAATATTAAGAAAGTCTTCAGGTCCGGTAGCAATGGAGTTAACCGGGCTCATCAAATTTTGATCGCCAATCCTGATGTTTCCGGCAGGCGAAGGAAAATTGTTTTTTGCAATAGCCATAGTGACCTGCTCTGCAGAAAGTCCATATGACTGCATAAGGGTTGGATCAACCTTAACGACCATGGTTCTAACATTACCACCAAATGGTGCAGGCGCAGTTACCCCGGGAATAGTTACGAACATAGGCCTGATTTTAGTCATGGCGAGGTTTTGGAGTTCAGTAATGGACCGCTTAGGGCTTTCGAAGACCAGCTGACCAATTGGAAGAGAACTGCCATCAAACCGAACAACCTGAGGCGGAACTGCACCAGGGGGGAGGAACCCCATAGCTCTTGAAACCTGGGTCGAAACTTCTGCAGAGGCCTGGGCCATGTCAGTACCCGGATAGAAAGATAGTTTCATCAGGGTAAAACCCTGAACACTTTTAAAATCAATTTCGCTTACTCCGCTAACAAATATGAGTACCTTTTGAAACTCATTTGCCATAAATCCATCCATATATGCCGGCGTTAAGCCGCCATAGGGCATCGCTATATAGATAACAGGAAGTTCGACTTTTGGGAAAATATCAACATTGATATTGCGTATTGCTGTAAAGGAAAAATAAGTGATAGCTATAACAGCTACCATAATTGATAATGGCTTCTTTAATGCAAACCTGATCATATTCATAATGTTAGTTAAATTGAGTAGCCAAATAGTTGAAATTGCCAGATACTTCTGCTTGTGTAATCAGCAGATTCCACAAGACCTGCTGGGCCTCAATGAATACCTTTTCGGCTATTTGCAGGAAAGATTGAATTTGTAGCAATTCTGTTAAGCTAATTAATCCGCCCTCATACCTAACCAGGTATAGATCGTAAGCCTTTCTTGCTTCCTGTTCTGCCAACCTATTTTGAATCAGCTGTATTCTTTGTTGATTGATTCGTGAATTAACCGACGACAGGGCCGTTTCCATTTGCAGTTTTTGCATATCGTACTTAGCCTGCACTCCCTTAATGGTTTGCTTAACACGCCTTTTTCCTAATGAACTCGTGTAAATTCCGGAGATATTCCAGCTAAGTCCTAAGCCAATCAAGTAGTTGTTTGCATAATTGGAAAAGCCAGATGTAAGTCCCGGTGTCATGGATCCATCCGGATTGATACTATTTCCTCTTGTTGACAGCCCACCCAGAACTGAAAGTGAAGGAAATGCCTCCTTAGTAATTAAGCTTTCCTGCGTTTGCTCATAGGATATCTGGTCATTAATGACCTTTAGATAAGGATGAGTAATTGGCACCGAATCTGTTTTTAGATGCTGTATATCAGATTTAAGAAATCCATTTTCGGACAGGTTGAAGCTTTGCACCGGCACCACTTCAGTGAAATTAATCTTACTTGCATTTAATTTGCCAAGCCATTCCTGCTGATTGGCTGTTGCTTGTAAGAATGATGATGCCGCTAATGACGTATCTGCTCCGGGCTTTATACCTGCCCGCGCCAGGCTAGTAGTCACCTCCCTGATGTTATTTAGCCTAATAGCATTTGCCTGGGCCCATTGCAGGTTTGCTCTATTGTACAAGATATCAATGTATAACCTGGTTACTTTACTTTGTAAAGAAAGGCCGGTAGCTTGATAACCACTTTCTGCAGCCTGTACCTGATACTGAGCTGCTTCTACTGCACTGCGTTGCCGTCCAAACTCAAAAATTGTCCAGTCTACCAAGACTGACCCGAAAGTATTATAAACGTTATTTAAGTCTGGGTTCAAGATTGCATTGCTACCTGATACGTTAAAAACCCCAGGAACAGGGAAAAACGCTCCCGCACTGCCATTCAAGGTTCCAAAGGAACTTTGTGCTTGAAGCTGTACTTGTGGGAGAGCCTGACTTTGAGCTTCCTTTTTTCTGATTTTAAACTCTTCAATCAGATACTTTCGTTCGTGAAGACCAGGATAGTTATCATTTGCCTGTTCCCATGCCTCCTTTAAAGACAGGGTATGAATTTGCTGTGCCTGTGATGATTTACTCCATAGAATAAACAGCACAAGCGACATTTGAAGAAAATACTTCATCGCTAAGAATTGAAATTAGATATTGTCGAATTGATGTTTCGCTGATGTCAGCGTAAATAACAGCGGGCGCTGTTTTAAAACAATTCTATATCAGAAGAAGCCTGTTTTGTAAAAACAAAGGTAAATAAGACCAACGTAGCCATGAGTTTGGAACTGGGAGTACTGTTGGGGTTTTAAAACCAGTTAAAAGCGAAATTAGAAATTCCGGTAGAACGAAAAATAAAAGTGGAACCAATGCGACCGGTGAGGAGGCCTGCTTCAAAGACACCTGCTGATCCTCAAACCCTTGCCCTAATAACTTACAATTGATAGAGTTAAACTTCAAGCCCTGCTTTTGTATTAAACTTGCTTTAGAAGCTTTATTGAAACCCAGTGCTGTAGTAGCCCCGTCAGAAAAGAATGACTCTATCCCTTTTCTAATGGAACATGAGGATACCAAACACAAAATGACGAGCATACCTATAGACAAAGACTTGGCTGTCTTGCTATTGGAAAGGTCAAAAATATGTTGGAGTAATTTCTTCATCAAGCGCAAAAGTAGTGTTTTTTATTTATTGTTAAAAAGTACCGGATTTAATGCCGTTTAAGGATGGATAACAGACCAGCCTTGTTGTTGACGAATGATGACCTCACCATTACCACTAGGTACAAAATGAATAAAGTCATATAGTTCATCTTTTCCAATGTTACGTTCCCTTAGGGTATTTTCACATTGTGCCAGAAGCACACCTTTATTCCTTAATGTCATAAGCACTTCACGGTATTTTCCATCTTTTTTGAAAAGAACCACACCGTCACCAAATACAACCAGTTCGACCTCAAGTTTCCCCTTCAATCTGGGGTCATCCAATGCATTGTTAATGTTTCTTAGCGTTGCAGATATTCTTTTGTCTTCACCGTTGTTAAGGATATACAATACTTTATAATGGCTTTTAGTTGCCTTAGCGCCGCTAAAATGGATCACTTTACTTTGTCCTTTTGCTGGATTAATATAAAACAAACAAACTAGTACAGTGATTAAAAAAAAATATGGTCTCATGCGGTCATTGTTTTATAAAGACATCAAGGTATAGTTGTAAATATACCTTGATGTTTTGGAATGCGAACCTAATTGGATTAGTGCTTGCCGATAAATTCTTTGATTCGGTCACTTAAATCAAACACATTAGCATTTAGCTTATTTTCCAGTAAACTGCTTCCTGCAGCACTTCGATAGCCACCGGCGCAATGAACAACAATAGGCTTATTAGTTGGAATCTCGTTTGACCGGTTGCTCAGCTCTGGCAATGGGATATTGATTGAACCTTGGAAAGCAGGTTGGCTTTCAGCCTCTGGCTGATTTCGAATATCAACAACCGTATACGCCGAAGGGTGTTCCTTAAAATCTTCAAAGTCTAATTCAGCTGATTGTTCAGTTCCAAAATCCAGCACAAATGCCTCTTTGATAAATGGTTCATATCCAATTTTAGCGGTCCTTTCCTTCAAGAGTTTTAAAGCATTTTCGTTTTCTGCTGCAAGGTAGAATTTATCACCAGGGGCAACCAATGCACCTAACCATGTTTCAAATTTCTCACCATCCATGATGTTAATGGAATTTTTCAGGTGTTTCCTTTTATAGGCTGCAGAATTTCGTGTATCCACAATGGTTATGTGATTATCAAGTAGAGCTGCTTTTTTCAGATCATCAACTTTTTGCCCCACTATAACCTTATCCAAACTATTCTTTAATACAGGAGCGCCTGTTTTATTTAAATCAACGTTGTAAGGAAAATACTTTGGTATAAATGGTTGATCGGCAGTTAATTCTTTAATGAATTCAGACTCAGGCATATCCTGTAAAGACCAGTTTGTTGCTTTTTCAGCGCCAATAGAACTGCTACTAGCCTTGCTTAAGGCCTTTCCACACAATGTGCCAGCTCCGTGAGCGGGATATACAATTACGTCATCATCAAGCAACATCAGCTTGTTTCGAAGCGAGCTGTACATTTTTTTTGCAAGCTCTTCACGTTTCAAATCTAAATCTTCACCTTTTTCTCTCAGATCAGGTCTTCCACAATCGCCAATGAATAGCGTATCCCCCGTAAATACGGCTTTGTCTTCTCCCTCGTGTTCCAGGACAATAGAGATGCTGTCTGGAGAATGTCCAGGTGTATTCATTGGTTTAAATTTGACTTTGCCAACTTCAAGCACAGCACCTTCATCAAACGGTATAAAGGTATAGTCGGGATTCATCAATTTGCTCGCAAATATCTTTGCGCCGGTTTCCTGTTGAATCTGAAGGTGACTACTTACAAAGTCTGCATGTGGATGTGTTTCTATAACTCCGATAATTTTTGAAGCATGTCTATCTGCATAGTCATAATATGGCTTAGGATCGCGGGCAGGATCAATCAATACAACCTCACGCTGACACTCGCTCAAAACGGCATAACTGTAATGAGCAAGATTCTTATCTTCAAATTGTTCAATTTTCATGTTCTTCTGATTTGATATACAAATTTCTAACAATTACTTTTTCTATACGGTGATTTAAGTCACCAACCCTGATCCTTAGTGAGGAAGCCGATTTTTTATTACCCCATAAAGGTATGTCCCTGCTAATGCTCCAAATATTACAATCAACATTCCAAAATAGCCATGGCCAATATTTACGAACATTGGACCCGGGCAAGCGCCTGTTAGTGCCCAACCTAACCCAAAGATGGTCCCTCCCAGTATATATCTTGGAAAGCTTTTATCCTTATCTTGAAAAGCAATGGGATTACCTTTATAATCATTGATTTTAAACCGTTTAATGAGGAACACAGCAAGAGAACCTAATACTACAGCAGTCCCCATAAGCCCATACATGTGAAAAGATTGAAAACGGAACATTTCCTGAATACGAAACCATGAAATCGCCTCAGATTTACTCATTATTATGCCGAACAAAATGCCAGCTACTATAAATTTTATAGACTTCATTTTTTTGAATTTTATAGATTAGAAGAGATATGGAAGTATTAAATAGGTTGTGGCAAGCCCACCAATAAAGAAACCGATAACTGCAATCAGAGATGGTACCTGCAGGTTAGTTAAGCCTGAAATTGCATGGCCTGATGTACAACCACCTGCATAGCGGGCCCCAAATCCCACCAGTACGCCTCCGACCAACAGAATTAACAAACCTTTTATGGAGAGTATAGCATCAAGACTAAATAACTGCGATGGATTTAGACCACCTTCGAAGCTAACCCCAATTGCCTTAAGATCCGCTATGGTAGCTTCTGAGAGTTGTAGTGGTTGATCGTTTTTTAAGAGTGTGGAGGAGATCATACCACCCAGCACTGCACCAAATATGAATAGCAAGTTCCATTTTTGTGTAGTCCAGTCGAAGTCAAAAAATTTTACTCTTTTACCTGCACCCGCTATGGTGCAAATCGTCCGCAAGTTGGAGGAAACACCGAAAGATTTTCCAAAATACAGGAGTAAAACCATGATGAAGGCAATTGCGGCACCAGAGGTCCACCATGGCCAGGGTTGTCTGAGTAGTTCTAGCATATGTTTTATGATTGATTTAAGTTAGTTTGTTAAAGTGAAACAAATTTCGGATGATTCAGTCCCGATTACGGTGACTTCAGTCACTTAATAACTTAATATTCTTCGGCCTTTTAGTGCAAGAGTTCCTTTATCAGGATAAAGCCACCCATGATCAACACGAACCAGCCAAATCCCTTCTTTAATTTTGATCCATTAACCTTTTTACTTAAATATATTCCAAAGAATATTCCTGTTATAGCTATTATAGTAACACTAAGTAAAAAGAACCAATCAATTTGAAAATGTCCAAGGTCACCTGTAAAACCTACCAGGGAATTCATTGCGATAATCAGTAACGACGTTCCAACAGCCTCTTTCATTGTCAAGCCCAGCAGAATCACAAGAGTAGGTATAAGTAAGAAGCCACCACCGGCGCCCAGAAATCCCGTAGCAAAACCAATTCCTACACCATAAACCAATAGCCTCAGCGTTTGCCCGGAATATGCAGTAGATTTAGTTTCTATGACTGCTTTATCCTTAATCATGGAAAACGAAGCTATTAGCATTAGTAGCGAAAAGAGCACCATCGTCATCATATTTGAGGTAACCTGAAAGCTACCAACAGAAAACAATTGTGTAGGCAAGATAGGAACTAAGAACTTTCTTATACCAAATACAGTGATTATTGAAGATAGCCCAAATAACAGGGCCGTTTTGATGTTGACCAGATTGTTCCGGAAGTTCTGATATGCACCCACCAAACTTGTTGTGCCTACAATAAACAAGGAGTAGGATGTGGCAAGAAGGGGACTAACGCCAAAAAGATATACCATCACAGGGACTGTGAGAATCGACCCACCACCACCAATAAGTCCGAGCGATATACCGATTAATGCAGAAGCTAAATAAGCAATGATTTCCATGTTGTAAACTGTAATACAAAGATGGAGTGTTACACACAGTAGGATGGTGACCTGAGTCACACTGCGGCTTATTTGATATATTCGATATAGCTGCGATGAAGGATAACCTTTTTTTGCTCTTCCATTTTCTTTAAAAGACGGGAAATTACCTCTCTTGAAGAATTCAGATCATTTGCAATCTGACTATGTGTTAGCCTTAGTATCCTTGAATTGAGATCATGATGTTGCTTCTCAAGGTAGAATTCTAGTCTCTCGTCCATAGCCTTGAAAGATATATGATCAATAACAACTAATAATTCTTCAAATCTTGATCTATAGGTTTCTAAGACAAAGTAGTACCACGTCTTGTAGGTTTTCATTAGTTCGTCCATCAGCGAGGTTGGAACAGCTAAGACCGTAGTCTTATCAACTGCACTCGCCTTGATTTCACTGATTTGTTGCTTTGTAGAGCAAATCATAGAAAGCGCACAAGCACTTCCAGGGGGAATATAATACATAAAAAATTCACTCCCGTCCTCACCTTCACGGTACAATTTAACCAGTCCGTCTACCACCAACATTGTAAAACGCATGTATTGTCCGGTATTCATTAATAGATCACCTTCATTAAATTCCTTCAAAGTGGCATTTTCGGCGAGTATTTCATTCAATCCAGGCTCAAACTGAGGAAAGGATGCATGTAAGTATTGCCTAATTAATTGCTGATTCATGGTACATAAGTTTTTAATCGAAGCTAAAAATGATTATCGTTCCAATATTCTATTTGATAAGATCTGCTATTGTAAGTACGAATACATCAATTAGATAATTTTTCAAGCTCTTGGATTTAGTTAGCAAATATGATGACGAATATTCAAATGTGAAGCAAGTCACATCAAAAACCCATCTCATTATACATCAAAAAACGGTCGTTTTCTTGGAATGTTAGGAACAGACTTTTCATGATTTCGCTTGGCCACATTCACGAATTCGTTTTTATAGCTACATAATAACGCTGCTACTAACAGATATCACCTTCGGGTTCTTGTACCAATTGCTGTGATTATGTAATCGAACACTCTTCGTACTTCCTTCATTGCCGAAGCAAATAGTTAATCCTATAGCTTCGATCAGGATGATTCACTCGCAAAAACATAGGCCATCCGTCACATTACAAAAGATGTAAGATACAGATGGCCCTGAATTTTTCTACTTATTTATAAACACGATATTGTTGGGGTTAATACCCACAGTAATCGAGTATTTTTTCTTTCCCTCTTTGTCGAAGCAAATTACTTCGCCGCTTGTGGTATAATTTTTTGCATCGGCTACGAAGACTTCACCACTCAGCTCATCAACCGCCAGTCCGTACGTGGTGGTAACCTTCGTACCATCAGTGATGAAATTTTCCGTTTCAAGCTGTTCCGTCTTCACATTGAACACCTTTACCTTTCCGCCTGATGCCGTAATGAAAGCCCGGTCGCCATTGATCACCATACTACCTCCACTAAAGGCTACTGCTGTTTTTACCACATCCGTCTTGCTGTCGATAGTACTCATGCTCGGCTTAACATCACCATAGTTTCCGGTCGACAACACATAAACGTCTCCGTAGGCATCTGCGGCAAGACCACCAGGGTTTTCAACAACCGTTATCTTCTTAATTTCCTTGAACGTGGTTAGGTCTATTACGGAGACGGTGTTATCATAGTTCGGGTAATCCATGCCTCCTGAATTCGCAACATACAACTTGCCGTTTGATATCGCCATCTGCTCCGGATTACGACCAACTTTGATGTATTGCTCTACAGCCAGGGATGTCGTATCCAGCACGGCCACCGTTCCGTCATAGTTAGAGACGAATGCCTTATTCTTGTTAAACACGACAAAGCGAGGCTGCCTTCCAACGCCATTATCTTTTAAGTCTATTTTCTTGATTGATGCACCAGTATGGGCATTGATAACTTCCAGCGTACTGGAAACATTTACGGTGACGTACATCTTCGAACCATATACCTGTATGTCATTTCCGGTGTCACCCAGCCCGCGACCATTTACCTTGGAAAATTGATCTGTAACAAGCTTCTGGTCATCATAGTTATAGTAAGCCAGTGTACTGTTGTTAGCGTTGAACAGACCTTCGCATAAGACGTAAAGTCCTTTACGTTCCGCTTTAGGCACTTCGGGTTCCGTATTGATCCGGTCGTCTTTTTTACATGATGCGAAGATGCTCGCTGCCAGTAAGAACGCAATAAGGGTTTTTTGCTTTAATTGATTCATTTTTATTGTTGTTAAATAGTGATTTGAAAAGACAGCCTCATCGAACGGCCCGGCATCGGAAAGCTCCTGATAAAGGCATACGATTGATTGAAAATGTTGTTGATGGCAAGCCCAATCTGAATGGGCTGCCTGCCATCAAGCTGATGATTCAATGAGAGGTCGCTCACCGCAAATCCCGGAACATAGTACGCCGGCAGATTTTCGCTCAGGTAGTATCTTGACGAAGCGAAGATCTGATTATAGTAAATGCCCGTTTTCGACGAGCTGATACCAGCATTAAATGCGAAAGTATGTTCCGGTGTATACGGAATTTGGTTCATGTACACTGATGAACCAGGTGTGGTGATGTCCAGCGCTTTCTGGTAGGTATAATTTCCTGAAAGTACCAGTTCCAGCTTCCTGCTGAGTGCATGCCGGGTTTTGATGCCCAGATCCAGTCCACGGATGTCTACCAGGCCCAGGTTTAACATGGTCCAGGTGAACAGGTCCTTGTTGGGGATCGCAATGATCTTGTCTTTTACTTTATTGTAATAGGCATCCGCGCTCAGCGTAAGCTGCTGTAGAATGCCACTAAAAACCTTGCCGTACGTGACGCCTGCATTATATTGAATTGCATATTCGGGTCGCAGGTCTCTGGTGCCTGAGCGGGTATAATACAGATCGTTGAAAGTAGGATTTCGAAAAACATCCTTATAAAAGAATCTGAATTGCAGATCTTCTTCGTCCAGGGGCTGATAGCTCAGGGAAATGGTGGGCGACCAGATGCTTTTCGAAGGACTTGCCTGCCCATTTTTTACCTTTTCCGAAATGGTGGTATTCAGTAAGCTGGCCTGTAAGCTTAACTTCCCTGATTTTAACTTCGCCGCAAGTGCATTCAACAGCGTTATACGCGATGGATAGGCATAATTATACAGGTTGGTATTCAGCTTGTTATAAGCCAGGTCGCTGGCAAGGGCGAATGTTAAAAAGGCTGAAACCGGATACGAGAGTGCTGCCGACTCGTAAATTTCAACTTGCCGGAAATGCTGGTCCAGTTCACCCGCGCTATTAAGGTAATCAGGGTCCAGGTAACGTACCACGTTATTTGAGAACTTGGCATTTAAGAGCAGCTGGAGTTTATTCTTGAAATGCTGCGTATAGCTGCTTTGTGCAAACAGATCTTTGTTCCAGAGGTGCTGATTGGAGTAGGGATTGTAGTACACAACCGCTCCGGGTAAACCTCTGCTGGAATTATTATAGTTGATGCGGAACTGAAAACGATTGCTGTCGGCACCTTTCCAATACACAGCTCCATCAGCGAGGAAGGTCCTAAGCCCGGCATTGCTTCTCGTAGCAAGGGTATCTGATCCGTCGCCCTCTACCTTGTACTTATATTTTCCATTGGCCTGCTGCAGGCTGCTGTTTACATTCAGCGACCAGCGTTCACTTAGCTTCCGCTGCCAGAAAACCCCGGGATGAAACAATCCGAAAGAGCCGGTCTTCAAACTGAGGTTTAGCCGCTGCTTTTTGTCACCTTTAAATGCGGGTTCCAGGCTCTTAATGACCAGTAAACTGGCACTGGCATATGCCCGGGCTGGTTGTAGCAGCTCTGGCGACTGTCCGTTATAGAGGGTGATTGAAGCAACATTCTCAAGATTGATCCTGCCAAGATCGAGCTGGCCGTTCTGTGCGTCAGTACTTTGTACACCGTCAAACTGCAGCCCGGTGTGGTTTGCGCCAAGGCTTCTTACCGAAACGGTTTTCAACCCACCGATCCCGCCATAGTCTTTGATGTTTACACCAGAGAAATTTCGAACAGCATCTGCCACATTATAGGCACCGATACTTTTGAATGCTGATGCGGAGATCTGCTGTGCAGGATGCGCGGCCTGCTGCAATAGGGGTGTGGAACCGCGTACCTCAACCTCCCTTAAGGTCTTGCTGGTATCGGATTGCCCAAATGCAGTGCTGCCGAACAGCAGCAGCAACAAAATGCCGTAAAATTCTTTTTCCATATCCCGTGGTTATACACAGCATCGGGCATGGAAAGATATAAAATGGAAATACCGCGGCATCTTCATTCCAGCTTCAGTCCCCGAAAGCTATGAATATTATAATGCGATGGCAGGTATTCTGACTTACTCCCCTCGGTATGGCCTTCCCATTCAACAGTTGAACAGTGACACTTTAATATACCTCAGTTTTTTGGAGCTTACAGCTGCGGGACAGTTCTGGATTTACACCAGATTCCCTTTTAATCCGCCCTGAACATTCAGGGCAGGAACCAAAAGCACAGCAAATGTATTATAAAATGCTACATTCTTACATAAATATAAATTTATCCCCTGGAACTACCCGGCAGGAATAAAACTGAACATCCATTTCTGAGGGTTCTGCCAGTCCTTGCCCTTAAAGCCTCCAATCGGTGATTTAATGAGCACATCATTCCAGCCCTTCTGAAGCTGGATCATGGTAGGTTCGCGATACGAATAGCCTTCGTCGATAAGTGGAATTTCGGCATTTCCTTTTTGTCCACCGCGCCTCCAGTTTGGAGGGGCGATTTGCTTACCATTCACCCATACGCTACTCAGGTGATTATCCCAGGTGCCTGGCAGGGGCGAATCCGTTGCCGGAGAGCGGGAAAGGTCATTGAACCCGATCCAAAATGCGCCCGTTTTTTCTTCATCACTCCAGATCCTGGTGCTTGCATACCAGGTGGTATTTTCACGGGCATCATCCAAAGCACCACTAATCAGCGGTGCCCACCAGTGGCGCCAGATAATTGTACCACCTACAGCTTCTTTAACGGGCTTCAGCTTACCAAGGCCTTTCTGCTCCGGGGCAAAGCGCTTTGAAAGCTCACCGCCATTAGCAAACGGTCCATAAAGCTTCCAGGTTAGGTCCGACTGCCGTTTGTACGGGAAGTCCAGCCCTTGAAGGTTCTGTTGCTGCTGATCAAGCAAGCGGTTTTCAAAGGCACGGAATTCTGCGGTACGTTCCTCACCAGGGGCACCAATGCCTGCAACCCAGCCTTGCTTGCCACCCCCGCGCCAAACACGTTCGGCAAAGGTTAGTATACCTGGATATACTGGGTTCATCCTGGTCACATCCGATTCATTTGCAACTGCACGATCATGCCACATGCATAGCGTTGCACCAAGGGCCTGTGCATTTCCTTTATCCACATTGGAAATGCGTCGATTGAAGATGGTGGCAACCGATTCAAGTGGATCCATGTGGTTTATGTAAAGGTGTTTAGAGTCTACAAACTGAATGTTCGACTGGCCCGCAATATGGGCATTGTCATCCATCCACATCTGCCGGATGGTATTATCGGAGAAGTTACCTCCCGGTTCCCAGCCAATCACCTTAGCGCCAAAACTTTGAACGTACTTTGTAATCTCAGGCACAAAGGTCTTATTGGTGATCTTTACCTCGTCTGCACCGATGTGGAAGTATTCGAATTTATACGTTTCCATCAGCTCACGAATGATGTTCTTCAGGATAACCATTCCGGAATCTGACTGCATATCGGTATTCATAGCACGCTTAAATGCGGCACTATGACCTGGCATGTCCACTTCGGGTACAAAAGTGATGTACCTTGCTTTGCAATAGGCAATAAGGTCCTTGAGCTCTGCTTCGGTATAGTACATGCCCTTATCTCGCAGCATATTTTCCGGGGCAGTCAGCTGGGGATATTGTTTGATGGCAATCCTCCAGGCAATGTCTTCGGTAGGGTGGAAGTGGAAGAGGTTCAACTTATACTTAGCCATTACATCGATCTGTTGCTTTAAGGCTGCTATCGATTGATAGTTACGTCCCACGTCAATCATGTATGCCCGCCAGGAGAACGATGGCCAGTCGGTAATGTCACAAGCCTTAAGCGCAACATCATCCCGGTTCAATTGCCTCAATGTCTGTATCCCGTTAAATATGCCATGTAATGTTTTTGCCCGCAGACTCACTTGTGCTGCGTTTACCTTCAACTCGTAAGCTTCTTCAGGAAACTGAGCTGCAGTAAATTGTTCATCCAGCAGCAACCTGATGTTCGGCTCCCCGGCCTTCGCAGCTTTTGCGATCTCGAAATGCAATCCTTTTTCCTCAAAGTATTGCTGTAGTCGCCCGGCTTCAGGTCTTAGCCGCTCATCACCGATTACGATGGTCTTACAGTTATATAAAGCAAAACGCTCATTGTTCCACTTTAGCGATTGTGGCAGTGGAATGATTGATGGTTCCGGCTGCAGGTCGTACACAAAAGGATAGATAATGTGCTTCCAAAGCAGGTAAGCCTCGCCTTTCAGGTGCAGACCGTCGTTACTTAAAGATGCATTCAATTTTCCCGCTGCATCGCTGAATGGGGTATGAAGATCAATATAGGTGTAGCCCTTTTTGGCAGCCATCTCTTTAAGTGTCGCATTGATTTGCAGCACCTCCTTGCCTTTGCCGGTATGTCCGCCGAACATCCCATAAACATTGTTCACCGGCAGTAAGCTTTGTACGTAGCGTTTCGTTGCCGGACTTTGTTCCTGTAGGTAGTCCAGGGTTATGAAGATGTTCTTTAGTATGCTGTCGGGACTGGTATTACGTGCCAGATCGTTGATGCCGATCATCAGGAAAACCTTTGCCGGTTTACGTTTAGCAACTTCATCAATCCGGTGGATCACACCAGGGGTAATGTCCCCGCTGATGCCACGGTTTTTAAGTTTTACATCTTTAAATAGTTCGTTCCACTCGCTTCCATCGGTAATACTATTGCCAACAAACATGATGTCGCCACTGGTTTGTGGTAATGCACGGAACAGCGTTAAACGCTGGTGATAGTAGGTTGAAAAGATGGAATCGGGGTAAACCGGCAGTTTTGTTTGGGCTTGCAGCCATTGCTGCGCTAGGGTAAGGATTACTAATAGGGAGAGTATTCGCTTCATAAATAAAGAAATGTGACCTAAAATATGGAATTAAGTTAACACAAACACTTCGTGCTTTTCGGAAGTTTATGCTGGATGCAGAACATACTTTTTTTTGGCGATAGTCTCACTGCGGGTTACGGCCTTGCGAACGTTTCCGTTGAATCCCTTCCGGCATTACTCCAGGACAAGATCAACGCTGCGGATTTAGCATACAAGGTCATCAACGCTGGGGTAAGTGGTGAAACATCCGGAGGCGGATTGTCACGTATTGATTTGCTCCTTGATCAAAGGATCGATGTGTTCGTGCTGGAGCTTGGTGCGAATGATATCCTTCGTGGCATTTCCCCGCAACACACTGCAGCGAACCTGCAGGCGATTGTAGACAAGGTGAAAAGCCGCTACCCGGAAGCCAGAATGCTATTGCTCGGCATGGAGCTCCCAGCCTGGATTCCGGGCGTACTGGTGGCCAACTTCAGACGCATTTTCAGGCAGGTAGCGCAGCACAATGGCATGTCGCTGGTACCCTTTATGCTTGATGGTGTAGCAGGTCAGCCTCACCTGAACCTGCACGATGGCATACATCCCACAGCAGCCGGCTACCGTATTATTGCCGACAAGATCTGGCCAATGTTGCAGAAACTGATCAGTTGATCCGTCCCAGGTACATGCTGTTTGAAACCTTGCTCCGGTCGTTCGTAATAAATGCGACGAACAACTCCAATCGTTCTTGTAAGTATGAAGCCGGCATAAAAAGATAATCCTCCAGGTGTCTGCGTTTGGCACCTGCAATATCGTAAATCGCCGCATTTTGATCCGGCAGGTAAGCCATCATCATCACCTGATCTTCAGCACTTGTATAATCATCCGGATTCCAGTCCCAGCTGTACCTTATGCCAGCATGATCTGCTTGTACCGCTGCTGACTCGGCCGGTTTAGCCTCGCCAGTGCTGAGGACCAGGTGCTCGTAATCCAGGTCCTGTAAGTTCCCGTTGAGTTTCTGCAGAGACTTGCGGTTAATGGATGTTGCCACATTGTGATAATTCAAATTTGTACCCGCTGCTGCAAGACCAAATCCTGCCTTGAGGAAGGGTTTAATGTTTTTGAATACCTCCATAAGCAACGTCATTTTGCCCATGTTCATTTTTTCCGCTTTTGTGATCGGCGTCTTCCGGGTACCAAGTACCCGCACGATATTCTGATCGCCATTTTGATAATAGACAAGGTTATTCACCTTTCCGCTGAGGGCACCAAGTATGCCGTTTTTTGCTTTTCCCATAATGTTCTTGTTTGTGTTGGATAAGTATTCAATTTATATGAAAAAAACATAGCTTAAAAGGGGAATTTTCGCCCCAAAAAACTGCCACAGGCTTGAATTGCCTGTGAAGCCACTTTCTACCTGAAAATTTGCAGATAAAGTTTTCAACATCCTTATACACAGCGGTAAAAACAAGCACAAAGCTTAATTGAGAAAGATAACAGCGGGTTAGCGGACCATCTTCAAGAGCGTCGGGCCACAGTCGAGGCGGTAACAAGGGCTACCCCCGGCCATTAGCCCTGTCAAGGCCCTGTGTGAGCCCTGTTTGTGCCTTGGGTGAGCCCTGACTGACCTCAAGTTGGCCGCCTGTGATATGGCTGTTATTGTAACTAAGATGTATGTTTATTTAAATAAATTCTAAATAAGGTTTGGAATGAAGGCTTTGGTTTCTATTTTTGCGGATAATTAGAATTGATCTAAATAAAAGAAATGAAGAAATTTTACCCATTACTACTTTTAAGCTTCCTGTTTTTAAATGCCGCAATAGCACAAACTACAGTTGTTAACGGAAGAGTGCAGAATGAACAAGGTATTGCATTAGAATCTGTAAACATTACCATTGAAAAATCTAATGTAAGCAGCCGGACAAACGAGGATGGGCAATATGAGATGAAAATTCCTGCGGGTAAATACATCTTCAAAGTAAAGTTAATGGGCTACGAAACTCAAGCCACTGCTGTAGAAATTCCTGCAGGAGGTACAAGGATTAACTTCACCATGATAGACTCGCATAACGCGTTGTCGGAGGTGGAAGTTTTCGGTACCAGCAACAAGCAGCAAGAAAAGCTCGACGCGATCACCAGACTGCCTTTGAAAGCAAGTGACCAGATCCAGAGCATCTCGGTAATATCCAACAAACTTATTGAACAGCAAGGTGCACTCAGCGTGATCGAAGGGGTTCGCAACGTTCCCGGGGTATATACCTATGCAACTTACGGCGGTGTTAGAGAGAGTATTTCTTCACGCGGATTCAGAGGTATTCCGACGCTAAAGAACGGCGTACGTGTAATGAGTGATTTCCGGGGTATGGGTTTCTCTTCAGATATGCAGGGCGTGGAAAGTATACAGGTAATTAAAGGGGCAAGCTCCATTACCATGGGTGCTGCTACCGACCTTGGTGGTCCGGGCGGTATCGTTAACGTGGTAACAAAGACACCTAAATTTGAGAATTCGGGTACGGTGTCCCTGCGTGCAGGAAGCTGGGATCTGGTAAGACCTACGTTTGATATTCAGCGTGTGGTAAACAGTTCCAATACTTTAGCTGTACGCTTAAACGGTGCTTATGAGAATGGTGGTAAATTCCGAGATCATATGGGTAATGAGTCTTTCTACATCAATCCTTCATTAGAATGGAGACCTGATGCAAAAACTACTTTAACACTCGAAATGGACTACTTCAAGGAAAAGCAGGCTGTTGATGCGGGTACAGTTAACCTCTCCCTGGGTAATAAATCTAACCAGATCTATGATCTGCCTACAAACCGTTTCCTTGGTTTTGAATCTGATAAAACCGATACCAAACACAGCACTTATACCGCCAGGTTGAAACGCGACCTGTCAGATAAATTATACCTGCGGGCTGCAATGTTTTATTCGAATTATGATAGTGATGCAATTAAGTCCGGACTTGCTGCGGCCAGAGGTAATGGCATCAACGTAGACCAGGTGAACATCTACAATCGATCGATTGCGCACAACAATGCAAGGGAAGATAAAAACACGGTGTTACAACTGGACCTCATCGGACAAAAGGTGAAAACCGGAAACATCTCCCATACTTTCCAGGTAGGTGGTGATTTCAGGTACCTGGATCTTTACCAGCCAACTTACAACAGTATCGCTGTTGACCAGATCAATGTTTTGGATCCATCGACGGTAAGCAATGTATTACCCGCGGGTCTTAATCCGGCATTTCAACTTACCACCGAAGTTCAATCTTATGACTACCGTTTTGGTGTGACCATCCAGGATGTGATTCAGGTGACCGACTGGGCAAGAGCTTACGGAGGTGTACGTTACAGCACCAACAAAACCCGTGATAATGGCGCCTCAAGTGCAACGTCTAGCTTCTGGAATCCATTGGCTGGGGTGATGTTCACCCTGAAACCCGGCTTTAACGTTTTCGGATCATACACGAACAGTACCAATCCAAGATCTGCATCGGTGATCGACATCAATGGTGATCCCCTTGGCGCAGAGCGTATCGATCAGCTTGAAGCAGGTATCAAATCAGAATGGTTTAATGACCGTCTGCGTTTTAACCTGACCTTCTATAAGATCAATAATAAAGACATGAACCTGGAGGTTTTCAATGTGGATCAAAACGGCGTTGTGCAATCGGCAGGATACTATACCAAAGGCGGAAATGACGAACGCAAAGGTATTGAGGTAGAGTTGACCGGTAAGATCCTGTCGAACCTGGAGGTGGTAACCGGTTATGCTTACATCGATGCTCAATATAAAAATCATACAACGTTTGTACCGGGATCGGCTCCAAACAATACACCTAAGCATACCTTCAACGCTTATGCGAATTATACCATTAAAAACAGCAAACTTAAAGGATTAAACCTGGGTGCAGGTATTTACTATCTGGGTAAGCGTCCTTATAATGACTGGACACAGGAGGGTGTGCAATACCATGCCATTGATCCGAACACTGCGCCATGGTTCAATAAGGCATATACCATCGTGAACGTTCAGGTCGGGTATCCGGTATCAAAGAATCTAAGCTTAAGAGCCTTGCTGAATAATGTTTTCGACAATGCCGGCTACGATGCGTACCGCACGAACTTTATTGACAGAATTGCACCACGAAATATTTCAGGTGTGCTTAGCTATAAGTTTTAATTAAAGGACTTAGCTTTGAAGCGAAGATATCCCCTTTATAGGGGATATCTTTTTGTGTAAAATGAAATTGATATAACCATAACATAAAAACCTCCAAAAATCTTCAGGAATGAAAAAGAAGTACAGCTTTCGGAAATTTTCTAACGACATCCACTTGTGGCTGGGTATTGCCAGTGGAATCGTGCTTTTAATTGTTTGCCTTACAGGTACCATTCTGACCTTTGAGAAAGAGATTGTAGAATGGGCAGATGAGGAGCGCTATCAGGTGGAGGTGCCGGCAAATGCAGCACTGCTACCTATAGACCAGCTTGTAGCGAATACGGAGCTGGGCCTGAAAGGAAAGGTAACCGGGGTAGAGATGCCTGCAGGTCGTAACGCAGCTTATAAGTTCAGCGTTACGGAGAAAGGTCCGAAAGGTGAAAAGCCCGGACAGGGCGGAGGCAAGCCGAAAGCACCTGCAGGTCCTGAGGGTAAAGGCGGTGCCGGGCGTGGCGGAAAAGGCGGCGGCGGAAAAGGTGGCGGTAAAACCTACCTGATCAATCCATATAACGGTGATATCTTAGGCACCACAAAGAGTGCAACAACAGAATTCTTCGGCACCATGATGGGACTACACCGTTGGTTGTTGTTGCAGGATAATGGTGGCAAAATCATCGTTGGCGCTGCAACCATCATCTTTGTATTTCTTGTGATCTCCGGAATGGTGCTGTGGTGGCCGATAAAGCTGCGTAACTGGAAACAGGGTTTCCAGATTAAGTTTTCTGGTAACTGGAAGAGAATAAACCATGATCTGCATAATACACTTGGCTTTTACGCTTTTGTGTTTTTGTTGATTATGTCGCTAACAGGCTTATGCTGGTCATTTGAATGGTACAAAAGCGGATTAAGCAGTGTGCTGGGTGATGAAGTTTTTAAACAGCGTAAGGAACAACCGAAACCTTCAGATCCGGCCAATGCAGGTACCGCTGTAAAGCCGACATTAGCTTCCTTAATTACGAGCACAGACGCTGCTTTTCCGTATGAGGGTAATTACAGGTTGCGCTTCCCGGCAGATTCTGCAGGTTCTTACGTGATCAACAAGACCCGAACAGGATTTTCTGCGCTGAGTGCTGCAGACAAGATCCAGTTTGATCAATATACAGGTGCAGTGCTTAAGACGGAACGCTTTAGCGACAAGCCCTTTAATGAAAAGGTTGCAGGTTCTGTACGTTCACTGCATCTGGGCGATATCTATGGCACACTCTCCAAGATCATCTACTTCCTGGCCTGTCTGTTTGCAACCAGCTTGCCGGTTACAGGTACCATCATCTGGATCAACAAGCTTAGAAAGAAAAACAGGAAACGTGCTTCCAATAAGCGCAGAGGACAGTTATTACAGCAGCACCAGCCCGTAACAGCAGGTTAGGTCTGCCAGAAGGTTCATAAAAAAATCCGGCCTCTTGTGCATTCTCGAAGCCGGATTAAAACGTAACCTTAAAAAAGATTTTACTCTTTCACTTTCGTGAAGGGTTCTTTGGTCCATGCACCAGCACGTTCCGGACAATCGTCCGAAACCAAGGTGATCAGCATCTGTTCGCCTTGCATGGCATATTTTAATTTAAATTCTGAAGCATCGGGGCATGGGCTGCCACCAGAAATCTTTTTCAGTGTAATGGTATCACCACTAAGCTTGTAAGACATGGTTTCAATCAGCTCATTGCTTTCTTGCAGATAAACCTCAAAAACGTCGGGTTTGAAATGCAGGTATACCGGGCTGATTTCCGGGACAGCAAGATTACCTGTCCATTTGGTATTTGCTAATTGTGCCTGTGCAAGGCTGCTTGTAGCCAGGAAAACTAGGAGTAAAACGATCCGTTTCATAACCTGCTGGTATTTAGTTAAATGTAATGAATTTCTCTTGCACAAAAAACAACATAATTGTGCTAATTGTGTGTGAACCTAAGGGTGCTTGTCCGCTTACTCATGTGAAAGTGTTTGTGGTGTTCGTTTTATAAAGAAAATCCTTATTTTGGTCATATGTCAGACTGCTGGCAGCCTAACCAAATATAGACCGATATGAAACTCCTAAACATTTTCATGTTTATTCAACTTGCTGTGGCATTCCCAGCAGCGGAAGTAAGTGCACAGGCTGCAAAGGCCGTTCAGACAAAGGTAGCAAGCGGTATGCTTGAAGGTCAGACCGAAGCTTCCGGCGTAAAAAGTTTCAAAGGCATTCCTTTTGCAAAACCGCCCGTAGGGGCGTTGCGCTGGAAAGCACCACAGCCTGTAGAACGCTGGTCGGGCCTGCGTAAAGCGACAGCTTTCGGCAATAGTCCGATGCAAGCCCGGGTGTTTGACGACATGGTGTTCCGTTCACAGGGCGTAAATGAAGATTGTCTTTACCTCAATGTTTGGACACCCGCAAAAAACATGAAAGAGAAATTGCCCGTGCTGGTATACTTTTATGGTGGTGGCTATGTAGCAGGAGATGGTTCTGAAGGTCGTTATGACGGCGAAGCCATGGCAAAAACCGGCGTGGTAACGCTTACCGTTAACTACCGCCTTGGTGTTTTCGGCTTTTTAGCCCATCCTGAATTATCAAAAGAAACAAGTTATAAAGGTTCCGGAAACTATGGTTTGATGGACCAGAATGCCGCCTTGAAATGGGTGCGCGAAAATATCGCTGCTTTTGTTGGCGACCCATCGCGGGTAACAATTGCAGGGGAATCTGCAGGGTCGATCTCCGTGTCTGCCCAAATGGCTTCACCATTATCTAAAAACCTCATTGCTGGTGCGATTGGGGAGAGCGGTGCAATGATTAAGCCTACGCTCGCACCACTGTCATTACTTGAGGCGGAGCAGAACGGTGAAGCATTTGCTAAAAAGGTCTCTGCAGCATCTTTAGCTGCATTGCGTGCCATGCCTGCAGAAGAACTGTTAAAGGCAGCATCAGGACAGGGTGGGTTCCGTACAGGGGCCACCCTGGATGGGTATTTTCTGCCAAAAACGCTGAACGAAATATTTGAAAGCGCTGAACAGGCGAAAGTGCCTCTACTTGCGGGCTGGAACTCTGCGGAGATTCCTTATCAGGCACTGATGCGCGCAGAAAAACCAACACCTGAAGCTTATGCCAAAAGAGTTAGAGAAGAGATTCCTGAGCATGCTGACGCTATTCTGAAGCTTTATCCAGGTAACAACGAAGCGGAGGTGATCAGCGCTGCAACAGCACTGGCTAGCGACCGCTTTATTGCTTTCAGCACCTGGAAGTGGTTAGATCTACATGCTAAAACATCTGGAAAGCCTACCTACCGTTACCTTTTTTCGAAGTCCAAGCCGCCAATGGTGAAAGCTGCAGCGAATGCAGGACCGGCCAGTGTAGGTGCACCGCACGCGTTTGAGATTGAATATGCCATGGGTAACCTGGATAAGAATGCTGTATATGCCTGGACAGCTGAAGACCGGCAGATTTCTAAAACCATGATGAGCTATTTTTCTAATTTCATTAAGACTGGAAATCCAAATGGCCCGGGATTGCCTAAATGGGAGGCCTTAAGGGGAGCTGCTGCAGAAAGCTATATGAACATTGGTCAGGAAACCCGGTCAGAAAAAGCCACAGACCGTGAGCGCTACCTTTTACTCGACCAGCTATATTCGAAATAGGCGGATTTTAGGTTCATGGGTGTTATCTTTGCAAAAAAGATAGAATGCTCGAAATTATCTATCAGGATGAACACCTGATTGCCATTAATAAACCGCATGGACTGCTGGTACACCGCTCGTTCATTGCGAATGATGCGAAAGAATTTGCGCTGCAGATGCTGCGCGACCAGGTGAACCGCCGTGTAAGTCCGGTACACCGCCTGGATCGGAAAACTTCAGGTTTACTGCTATTTGCCTTCGAAAAAGAAGTCGAGATAGCACTGCATAAGCAGTTTCAGGAAAGCGCAATACGTAAGAAGTATCTGGCCATTCTACGTGGGCATGCACCTGATAGCATGGATATCGACTATCCCCTGGTGAAGGAGAATGGCGCGATACAGGATGCTTTTACCACCTTTGTAACTTTAAAAAGATCTGAACTGGATGTTCCACTCGGAAAACATCCTACTTCCAGGTATTCACTGGTGGAAGCTACACCGACCACCGGCCGTATGCACCAGCTTCGTAAACATTTCGCACACATCTGTTATCCGATTATCGGCGACCGCAAACACGGTTGCAATAAACAGAACCGCTTCTTCAAGGAACAGTGGGATATGACCACGATGTTGCTGCATGCATCAGAACTCGACCTTATTCACCCGGTAACTGGCGAACAATTAAACCTTAAAGCAGGTTATCACCCGGAGTTTCAAAGAATGATGGAACTTATGGGCTGGCATGAAAACGAACAATCTCTATAATATGATTTCAAATTTTATTAAACGTTTGTTGCTGCTGAGCATCTTCGCAACCCCGACCGTACTCCTTGCGCAGTCGGACTTTCCACAGCGTGTGATTGCTGAACGCAGCAATTCAGCAGCCCAACAGCAAAAACCTTACGTGATCCTGATCTCTGCAGACGGATTCAGATATGATTATGCACAAAAATATCAGGCTAAGCACCTCTTAGCATTAAGTGCTGGCGGGGTACAGGCTGAAGGGATGATCCCGAGTTATCCATCGCTGACCTTCCCCAACCACTATACGCTGGTAACCGGGCTATATCCGGCACATCACGGACTGGTGAATAACAGCTTTTATGATAAAAAGCGCGATGGCCGTTACTCCATGTCTGCGAAGGATAAAGTGCAGGATAGTAGCTGGTACGGTGGGACACCACTTTGGGTGCTTGCAGAACAACAGCAAATGCTTGCCGCAAGTTTCTTTTGGGTAGGTTCTGAGGCTGCGGTTAAAGGCGTCCGTCCGACTTACAGTTACGACTTCACGGAGAAGTTTCCGATGGCCGACCGGATTGAAGTGGTTAAAGAATGGTTAGATCTGCCGGAAGAAAAAAGGCCGCATCTCATTACTTTTTACATCTCAGAGCCTGATCACTCTGGTCATGATCATGGACCCGAGGGGGAAGAAGCGGCTGCGGCAGTTAAGATGGTAGATGATGCACTGTTTCAGCTAACCGAGGTTGTGAAGCGTAGCGGATTGCCTGTAAATTTCATCTTCCTGTCTGATCATGGTATGACAGCTGTAGACCGTAATGCGCCACTTCAACTGCCGAAGTCGATCGATACAGATAAGTTTGTTATTCCCGCTTCTGGTACGATTGTGAGTCTTCATGCGAAAGATAAGGCCGATATTAAGCCATTGTATAAGCAGTTGAAGAAAGAGGCGGTAGACTATAAGGTTTACCTGCGGGAAAAGATGCCTAAGAAGCTCCACTACGGTGCTAAAGATGACCGGTATGACCGGATCGGGGATATTCTGTTAATCCCGGAATGGCCCAGGGTATTCTCCCGGGGTACGCCAAAGCCCGGACAACATGGCTTTGATCCGGCGAAGGTGAAGGATATGTACGCGAGTTTCTATGCATGGGGCCCGGCCTTCAAGTCTGGCATGAAAATACCTGCATTTGAAAATGTGAATGTTTACCCTTTAATCGCAGAGATTCTTGGACTTAACTATACGGAGAAAATAGACGGTAAAAAAGAAGTACTTAAGCCCATATTGAAGTAGAACTTGCAAACGTGTTTGTCTTTTGACCAAAGTAAATTTTCGCTGATATATATTTGAGACGATGATGATGCGTTAAACAATTAAATTAAACTATGATAAACAAATTTTTTTCTGCCAGAATAAGGCTGATTGTTGCCTTAGGACTCTTCCCTTTCGTTTCCTTCGCTCAGAAAGCAAACTGGCAAAACTTAGATCTTAAAACAGATTCTGTATTCGGTATTAGCACTGAACGGGCATACAAAGAACTTCTAAAAGGTAAAAAAGCAACACCTGTGATTGTTGGTGTATTGGACGGCGGTGTAGACATCACCCACGAAGACTTGAAATCAGTGCTTTGGGTGAACAAGAAAGAAAAGCCGGGCAATGGCATTGATGATGACAAGAATGGTTACAAGGATGATGTGAACGGATGGAACTTCCTGGGTTCAGCGAAGGGTTCTATCGAGTTCGAAACCCTGGAGCTTACACGTTTGCTTCGCCGTGATATGAAGAAGTTTGAAAACGTAACTACAGTTGCGAAAGAAGACGAAGCCGCTTTCGTAGCCTATAAGAAAATGAAGGCCGACTATGACAAGCAGTTTGCAGAGGCTAAGGATGACCTTGCCGGTATTGAAGGCTTTAAATTTGTACTTAACCGTGTGGTAACTAAGATTGGTAAAGCAGAGCCTACTGCAGCTGACTTCGAGCAATACAAGGCGGCCGATGAGATGGAAGGTCGCTTAAAGAATGTGATGGCCAATGCTTTGAAAGAAGATACTTATAAAAATTTCTATAAGAACCAGATTCAGAAGGGTATTGATCACTACGAAGAAACCTTGAAATACAACCTGAACCTGGAATTTGATCCGAGGCCGGAACTTGTTGGTGATGATTATGCCAATGGACGTGAAAAGAGCTATGGCAATAATGACGTTAAAGGTCCGGATGCAAGTCATGGAACACACGTTGCCGGTATCATTGCAGCAGACAGGACCAATAACATTGGTATTAAAGGTGTTGCAGATAAGGTGCTGATCATGGGTGTTCGTGCGGTCCCGGGTGGGGATGAGCGCGATAAAGATGTCGCTAATTCCATCCGCTATGCGGTTGACAACGGTGCCAAAGTGATCAATATGAGCTTTGGTAAAGCTTATTCATGGGATAAGCAGTTGGTTGATGAGGCGGTGAAATATGCAATGTCTAAGGATGTGCTGCTTGTTCATGCAGCGGGTAATGACAACAAGAACACGGATGTGGAGGTTAACTTTCCGAACCGCAAATTCCTCGATGGCGGTGTAGCAGATGCTTACATTTCTGTAGGTGCCTCCGGATGGAATAACGATGAGTCACTTAAAGCGAGCTTCTCTAACTACGGAAAAACCAGCGTAGACGTGTTTGCACCGGGTGAGCAGATCAACTCGACCATCCCTGATGGCAATGCTTATGCGAAATATGATGGAACCAGTATGGCTGCGCCTGTAGTTGCAGGTCTTGCAGCAACAATCCGTTCTTATTATCCAAAATTAAGCGCAGTACAGGTAAAAGAGATCATTATGAAATCGGTGGTGAAAGTTGATCATCCGGTAAACGTAATGGTGAATGAAGAGCCGGTGTCTATGCCTTTCGCTGATCTTTGTGTTACTGGTGGCGTTGTTAATGCCTATAACGCTTTAAAGCTGGCAGCAACTTATAAATAAAGGATATATTTCCCTTTCTAAAAATCCCCTGTGTCTGATGGATGCAGGGGATTTATTTTTTATCTGCTTCGTACTTGATGAATTCCCAAACCGCTTTCTTGCGTTTGTACCATACTTTGTAGCTCTGGTCTGGTGGTATGGTGAAATGGAATGTCAAATCCGTTTCATTCGAATCTTTAGGTAGAAAGCTTGATAATAACGCGTCCGCGATGTTCTTTATTTGTTCTTCTGTATGCATAATTAAAGGTAAAGGTACCGCCTGATAATGTGAAATTACTAATAAATATTTCCAAATTCTATCGGTCACGATCTGATATTTCAATTTTAGCGACTGCTTTTTGTTTGCTCCCGGGCATTTTCTACCATTGAAATATTAATAGTAGAAATGGCAGAACAATCCAGGGGACTGGTGCCGAAGGCACTACTTATATTAATGTTTGTTTTTACGGCTTTGCAGTTGCATGCCCAGGCCTGGTTACCGGGGTATAACTACCGCAAAAAAATTACCATTAACAAATCGCTGGTAGGGGGGACGGTTGATCTGCTGAACTTCCAACTGCTGGTGGCGCTTGAAGATGCTGATCTTCGATACCATGCAGGCGATTGTGGCACTAATAAATTATCAGGAAGCAAAGGGCGTGATTTTGCCTTTACCTTGGTGTCCGCACCACAGACTCCCTTAAGTTTCCAGCTGGACCAGTATGAAGCATCTACTGGGCGCTTGTTGAGCTGGGTGAAGTTACCTTCGCTGGCAGCTGCAGGAAGTAAAACGGCTGCAACGCAACTTTATTTATACTATGGTTCGAATACCATTCATTTTCCCGCTGCTGCGGCAGCGCAGGCCACCTGGGACAGCGATGTATATGGTGCATGGCACATGAATGCAGAAGCATACGGAACTTCGCTGCAGAACGGTAAAAGCAATGTTCCCGGAGAGCGATTGCAACCTTCAGGCACGATGAGCAGTGCGAACTTTGTAAGTGGGAAGATCGGTACGGCGATCTCCCTGAACGGACTGAATCAGCAGCTTACCAGCGGCAGCCTGCGCGATGCCAACTTCTACATATCTTGTTGGATTAAGCTGCGGCGTACGAACAAGGAACAGGTAATCCTGAGCACAGATAGTGCCGCATTTGGAGGATTCGTTTTCAAGATTAATGCGGAAGGAAAGTTGGTGCTGGACACCAGGATTAATAGTTCCATCTTATCAAAAGTGGCACCAACAGTCCTGCTCGCCGACCGCTGGTATCATGTAAGTGCACTATATTCTGCGTCTAAACGGGACTTTTTTATTGATGGCGTTCTTGATTATACCAGTGTAAATAGTATGGGGGTGCGTTTGGGTGGCACAATCATCGTTGGTGCGAACAAAGATGGCAGTGGCCACTTCGATGGACTTATCGATGAACTGCGGGTACAAAGCAATGTACCTACGGTAGCTTGGGCATCAGCATCTTATACCAATCAGCGTGACCCTGCTACATTCTATGTGGTATCTCCCGAGGAGATAAACAGTGTGATTGTGCCCACAGGGATGGTGTTTACTGCAGTTAAGAGTGAGTCCTGGTCTGATCCCTCGAATTGGAACAGCGGAGCGGTACCAGGAAATATGGAACAGGTGATTGTTAAATCAGGGACCCGTGTGGTGCTTTCCGGTCAGCCTGGGCTGGTGCTGAACAAACTTACCTTGGAGGCAAACAGCACCCTGGATCTTCAACAAAATATGGAAGTGCTTTGTACTACATCGCTTGCTCCTTCATCGGTGTTGAGCATTGGTGATGGTCACCTGCTTCAGCTTGATGGCTTGTTACGCAATGATGGGCGGCTTACGAGTGCGGCAAATGCAATAAATGGCGGCCTTAATTTTTCAGGTAGTTTAAGTCCGCAGGTGGTTTCTGGCAGTGGATCTCTATCCGTCCAGCAGCTCCTGATCAACAAGTCCACTCCCGCTTCGATATTGCTCTTGGAGCAGCCTACAGCGGTTTTCAACCACTTGCGGCCAATGTTGGGCATTCTGAATTCAAATGGATTTCTTTCATTGAAGAATAACGGGGCTTCTGGCACGGCATTTCTGTGGCCGATTGCAGGTTCTGGGCAAGCTTCTGTAGAGGGCGAGGTGACCGTGGAGCAGTATGTCTCGGGAAGTTTCCCGGCACCCGCCAGCGCGCGGGGCTGGCGACTGCTAAGTGCGGCGGTTTATCATGGTGATGCTGCAGGCGGGTATAATTATCACCTACACGACTTCAAAGGAGCCATGTTTGTGACCGGCCCGGGTGGTTTGCTTAATGGATTTGACAGCTCCCCTCAAAATGGACATACCATTTATACCCATGATCAGTCGATTACCGGCTCGTTATCTCAGAAGTATCAAAGCATTCCGACAATGAACACCACAGTGAAGATGGGTAGCGGTATCTATGCTTTTTCAAGGGGAAGCCGGCTGGTTGTGGATGCCTATGTTAAACAGATTCAAACACCGCCTTTTGCAGGTCCGGAGCCGTATGTTCTTAAACACAAAGGCTTGTTGTTCCAGGGCAGCTTACAGGTGCCACTGCAGAACAGGAATCGTGCTGAACCGGGGGACGGCTTCAACCTAATGGGTAACCCATATGCTGCTACGCTCCGCTGGGGGCAACTGCAGAAGGAGCATCTTAGCCCTTACATCTGGAAGTTTAATCCTTTGAACAATGCGTACGACGTTTCGAGTGACCCCGAGATAGTTATTGATATTGGCGAAGGTTTTTTCGTGAAGGTTTTGAACGGGTTTGCTTCCGGAAGCCTTGTTTTTGAAGAAACCGCAAAAGCAACCGCGGCGGTGCAGCGCACTGAGGCATCGAGATCAACTGATGCCTCCATTAACCCGATTGCTGCCGCGCGCAAATCTTCCAGTCCATCTACCAGCCTTGAGGCACAAAGCCCGGGGATTGTCAGGATCAGCCTGTCCCTCTCAAGGGATGTTTTTGAGCAGAAGTGTATGCTTGTGCTACAGGATTCCGGTCATGATGAGGTGGATGATCAGGATGCTGTTGCCCTTGGTAGTGGCTATGTGAGTATCTCCAGTATCGCGGAGAACAGGAACCATCTCTCTGTAGATATCCGGCAGCTGCCCCTTCGAAGAAAGCTGGAAGTGCCGATATATGTTAAGGGTTACCTGAGCGGGAGGTATGAACTTCGAATTGCTGGATTGGGTACCCTGGAGCCTGGTTCAGCACTAATTCTTGAAGATCGTTACCTGCAGCGGCGTATCTCCATTGATACAGATCAGGTTTATTCTTTTGACCTGAATACTGCAGTTGCAGAAAGTTTTGGTGAAGGGCGGTTCGCTGTTGTCTTTCAACCAAAAGAACCCGCTATCGCAGAACCTGCACCAGTTGTCGCTGATCATCAGCTTCATGAGCTGCAGATTTACCCCAATCCATTTTTAGAGGCTTTCAAAGTGATGTTTCCTCCGGTGAAGCCTTTCAGAATGGAAGTTCGACTGCGTGACCTGATGGGGCAGTTGCTCATCCGTCGCGATCTTGGGCTGGTAACTGGGGGCGAACCCTTGACCGTTGATGCAGCTGGTCTCCCTGCCGGCATCTATTTACTGCAAGTACTCAATCTGGATACAGGAAAGACAATAGCGACATCAAGGCTCATCAAGCGATGATCCTTTCTCAGGATTTTGATAATTAAATTTAGAAAAATGGAATTACTGTTTGTGAATATCCTCTTGTTGATACAGGATAGGATTATGGAAGATCCAGGTGTGCCCGGCGGAGATCCCGATCTTCCGGAGGTACCTTTGGATTCAGGCTTGTTTGTGCTGATCGGGATCGCACTGGTTTGTGGCATCTGGCGATTGCGCCAGATGAATAGCATGCAGGAACGGCCTTAGTCGGTAGTCAGCTGAATGCCCTCCTTCTGCAGGATGTGTTGGAAAATACCAGTTATTGGCTTTTGATCAATATTGCCTACAATAACTTCATTAGCTTCACAAACTTCCCTAAGCACGTCCTGGTAGAAATATGCGATAGATCCAATGAAATGAGATTTCAGGTCTTTATACCCTGGAAAATCCTTGATGTTTGTGTCTACAAACTCCTGGAATCCGGTCCTTAGCAGCTGTTGAATGAAAGGGTGACTGAGGTTATCTGCCATAAACCTGCTTAATGAAGCCAGGTAAATGTTGGGGAAAGAGCGCTGGTAAACGTTGGTGATGACATTCTCTTTATTGATGTCGTAAGTTTCAGCGAAGTTCTTACCCAGATCAGCTGGCATATGGCCATACAAATAGGCAATGGCAAGTTTCCGTCCGAAATAGGTTCCTGAACCTTCATCTCCCAGAACATAGCCTAAGCCGTGTGTACTGTCATGGACACTCTTGCCATCGTAGTAGGAAATATTCGAGCCTGTACCTAAGATACAGGAAAGACCTTTTTCAGAACCGCAAGTGGCAACTGCTGAACCCACCAGGTCATTGTCTACGCTGATAAATGCCTTTTTGAAGAACAGGGAAAGTCCGTTCGAAACGACTTCGTGCTTGTCTGGCGAAGAGCTTCCTGCACCGAAGAAGTAGATTTCCTGTACCTTATTTGCGTAAGGCACAAAATCTTCATTCTTTGAAATGAGTTTATATATCTCCTGTTCATTAAGAAAGTAAGGATTAATGCCTTTGGTGTTAAAGGTGATGACATTCCCATTGTCATACCCCATCCAGTCCGTTTTCGATGAACCGCTATCAGCTACTAAAATCATGCGCTAAAAATAGTAATCTTATTGAACATTCAGCGTTCCGCTGATTTCTTTCAGACTGATCTCCGTGATTTTAGCTTGGTACTTTGCATCCAGCAAGCGGGTAATTGCGTTGATTGAATTACGCTGTGCCTCCCGGAGTTCCAAAGGTGAGATACTGCCCAGGCGGTATTTATCCAGGGTGATCTGCAAATTCTGATCTGCTACCTCCACATTTCCGGCTTCAATCTTTAGCAGATCAAGGTTGGTCATGTAATTCTGGTAAGTTGAGATAAGCTGTGCATTGATGCCCTGGCGTGTGCGTTCCATGTCGAGTTCAGCGGAGCTGATGGAAACCTTTGCGTTACGCTCGTTCTGCCTTTGAAGGAACCCGTTGAAGATGTTAATGCTTGCTGTAAGTCCGTAAGTGAGGCCGTTGGCCTGGATCTTTTGGTTAAAGCCTGTGGGGCTCGTGCTCTTTGAAACCTGGTAGCCGCTGTTAACCGCAAGGGTCGGATAGCGCTGTCCTTTGATTTGTTTGAGGTTGAGCTCTGCAATCTTTTTATTGATAAATGCATTCTGAAGACTTGGATTTAGCTGCTGCGTTTTCTCTGCAAGATCTTGTAGCACCAGGTCGTTCTGAATGTTCATAATTTCATCAACCTTAAATTCAATGTTCAGGTCGCGTGCCATGATTTGGTTAAGCGTAACCATGGAGGTTTTCAGTAAATTCTTCTCCTGCAGGTAAGATGAGGTGTCGGTGTTGAAATCTACGATCGCGGCAAGTACATCGAGTTTGGAACCCCTGCCAATTTGAAGTTTACTTTCAGCAATCCGGCGCCTCAAACGGGAGATTTCCATAGCGCTGTCTTTAGCTACGACCAGCTGCTGCTGCCTCATCATAGCGTAGTACGAATTCACCACATCAGCGATGGTCGTCAGGATCACCGCCTTGGTGTTTACTTCTCCTTGCTTTTGCAGTTCTTTCAAGCGATCATAATTAGCGAACATCTGAAAGCCATCAAAGATGGTCCAGTCTAATGCCACACCATAGTTCAGGTTGGTGTTTTTAACGCCAGAAAGTTCCTGTTCCGGGCCCGAGGCTGGGGTACGAATGGTGTGTTGGTTGCTGCCGCTGTTGGCAAGGTTGCCAACTACTGCCGGCAGGAAACCAGCATTCCCCGCATTGTTGTTATTTCTGGCAATAAGCAGATCATTGTTAATCAGCTTGATATCGTAGTTGTTTTTTAATGCAGTGTCTATGGCTTCCCGCAAGGTAAAACGGGGTAGGGCATCTGTATTCTTGTGCAGGATATTCTGCCCGAAGGTCTGATGAAAAAAGCCTAGAAATAAAAGGCTCAGGGCAAACACGTTTATGCTGAATCTCATGCAGGGTTAAATGTTAACAGTTTCTAATTGCTCGCTTTCAAGAGCGGCTTCCAGCGAACGGCTTAGTTCTTTGTTTTCCTTGTGTTCCTTAGACCAGTAAGAGTAGATTGCCGGGATAACAAACAGCGTTAATACCAGTGAAAAGGTAGTACCTCCAACAATCACGATACCCATTCCCATACGGCTTTTTGCTGCGGCACCTAAGGCCAGGGCAATTGGAAGTGCGCCAATTGCAATTGCCAGACTCGTCATCAGGATTGGCCTTAAGCGGGAGACTGATGCTTCGCGGATTGCCTCCTGAACACTCTTTCCTTGTTCCTTAAGTTGGTTGGCGAATTCTACGATCAGGATACCGTTCTTGGTAACCAGACCGATCAGCATGATTGTTCCAATCTGGCTGAAGATGTTCCAGCTTTGTCCAAAAAGCCATAGGGAGAGGAATGCTCCGGCAACAGCCATCGGTACGGTAAGAATAATGATAATTGGATCTTTGAAACTTTCAAACTGAGCGGAAAGGATTAAGTAAACCAATAGCAATGCTAGTCCAAAGGCGAACAGGGTGTTTGATGAACTCTCGCGGTAATCACGGGATTCGCCACCAAGGTCGGTAGAAAAGGAGTCATCAAGGACTTTAGCAGCAATGCGGTCCATTGCATCAAGCCCGTCTCCGATACTCACACCAGGTGCCAGTCCCGCAGAAACGGTGGCGGCAGTAAACCTGTTGTTCCGGTAAAGCTGCGGCGGACTGCTTTCTTCCCGCGCATCTACAACGTTATCGAGTTGGATAAGCTGGCCTTTATTGTTACGCACGTAAACAGAACTTAAATCCAAGGGGTCTTTACGGTCCGCGACTTCAAACTGTCCGATAACCTGGTATTGTTTTCCGTTCATGAAGAAATACGAGAAGCGTTGTCCGCTTAATCCTAATTGCAATGCGGTGCCGATATCCTGTGCAGAGACACCCAGGCTCTTCGCCTTATCACGGTTTATGGTGAGGTTGAGCTCCGGCTTGTTAAATTTGAGGTTCACATCGGAAGTCGTAAAGCTGGGATCATTTGCCACCTCATCCATAAACAAAGGTACTTTTTCGCGCAGCTTCTCGAAGTTCTGCGCCTGGATGATATAGTTTATCGGTAAACCGCCACGTCGTCCAACCGAGATGGTTGGTTGTTGCGTAACCACCACTTTTCCTTCAGAATATTTGCGGGTGACGCTGGTGAGTTTGCTTGCAATCTCGGCCTGGGAGCGCTCACGCTCTCCCGGTTTCACTAAGCCCATCCGGAAAAATCCGCCGTTGGTAGATCCGCCTCCAAAGCCAGGGGAGGTAATGCTGATGTTTACATTGGCCTCAGGAACGGAGTCAGCGATCATGCTGCTGATCTTGTTCATGAAGTTGTCTGTATAGGTAAATGATGCACCTTCAGGTGTAGATACGTTCATATTGATGGCACTGCGATCATCGTAAGGCGCTGTTTCCTTCGGCAGGATATTCCAGAACAAAGCAATCATAGCAACGCAGACCACGATAATCGGAACAGCCAGCCAACGGCGCCCCAGGAATTTATTTAAATTCTCCTCATAGCTGTCGTTCAGCTTTTGGAAATAGGGCTCGGTCATCATGTAAAACTTCGACTTCGTATGCCCTGTGCTCTTCATCAGGTAGGCATTGAGCATCGGGGTTAAGGTAAGGGATACAAAAGCGGAGATCAACACCGCCGCACCAATCACAATACCAAATTCCCGGAATAACCTGCCCACAAATCCCTGAAGGAAGATCACCGGAAGGAATACCGCTGCTAAGGTTATAGAGATGGAAATTACCGCAAAGAAGATCTCGTTAGAACCCTTTATTGCTGCTTCAAATGGCGAGTAGCCTTCTTCAACCTTCTTAAAAATGTTTTCTGTAACAACGATACCATCATCTACCACCAGACCTGTTGCAAGCACAATTGCCAGCAGGGAAAGCACATTGATGGAAAAGCCAAAAATGTACATGATAAAGAAGGTGAATATCAATGATACCGGGATGTCGATAAGCGGCCTGAAGGCGATAGCCCAGTCACGGAAAAACAGGTAAATAATGAGGATTACCAGGATAAGCGATAGGATAATGGTTTCTGCTACCTCCGTGATCGACATTTGGATAAATTCCGTGGTGTCGAGCGAAATATCAAGCTTAATGTCTTCTGGAATATCCTTTTTGAGTTGTTCAAAACGCTTGTAGAATTCTTTGGAGATGGCCAGGTAATTTGCGCCCGGCTGCGGAACCAGTCCGACGGCCACCATAGGCTTGCCCGACTCACGAAGCACTGTTTCTTCATTCTCCGAACCAAGCATTGCATAACCCACATCCTGAAGCCGTACCACGTTGTTGGAATCACTTGCAATGATCAGGCTGTTGAACTCCTGAGCGTTGGTGAGTTTGCCCAATGTTTTAACAATCAACTCTGTATTGGCTCCCGTGATCTTTCCTGAAGGCAGCTCTACGTTTTCGCGGTTCAAGGCATCAATGAGGTCGCTGGAGGTAAGTCCATAGGCTGCAAGTTTTGCCGGGTCGATACGTATGCGCATGGCATATTTCCGCTGTCCCTGGATTTGCACTGAGCTTACGCCGGAAATGGTCTGAAGTCGCTCTGAAATCACATTCTCTGCATAGTCACTAAGTTCCATGACATCGCGTTTATCGCTCTGGATGGTCATAGTGATCACCGCCTGCGAGTTTGCGTCGGCCTTACTTACAACGGGGTTTCCATCGATGTCCTTAGGTAAGCTTCTTGCCGCCTGGGATACCTTATCACGTACGTCATTGGCAGCATCGTCAATATTTTTATCCAGGTTAAATTCGATGGTGATATTACTTTGTCCCTGATTACTTGATGATGATATGTTCCTGATCCCGTCAATTCCGTTGATTGACTTTTCCAGGGGCTCGGTGATCTGCGACTCGATGATGTCGGCATTGGCTCCCGGATATGATGTACGTACCGAAACTACGGTAGGATCAATGTCGGGGAACTCCCTTACGCCCAGGAAGGTATAGCCGATGATCCCGAAGAGCAGGATCATGAGGTTCATTACAATGGCAAGAACCGGCCTCTTTATACTGGTGGTTGAAATACTCATGTTTGTTGAATTAGTTGTTTACCACAGTCACTTTTACGGGCGCATCATTTTTTAAAGCCATAGCCCCAGTTGTAAGTACCGTGTCGCCGGCTTTCAATCCTGATGTAATAACAATCTGTTCTGCAGTTCGGGTTCCGGATTCTACCGGAACTTGTTTAGCTTTTCCATTTTCAGCAATAAAGACCGTTTTTCCCTTAAGTACCGGAATAATCGCTTCATTCGGAACGAGCAGCGCGTTCTCCTGTGTGTTTAAGGTCAGTCTGATCTTCGCAAAAGAACCGGGTAGCAATTCGGTTTTAGGGTTCTGTGCAAGGGCTTTGATAGACAGTGTTCTGGTCTGTGCATTAATTGCAGGCTCTATTGCATAAACTTTACCTTTAAAGGTTTTATTAATCCCATCTGTAGTGAAGTCTACCTCAGAGTTCACCTTTATTTGTCCTGAATATTTTTCTGGTACGGAGAAGCTGATCTTAACAGGATTCATTGCAGAAAGATTGGCAATTAGCTTGTTCGGTGTCAGGTATTCGCCCACGGAAATACTACGCAGACCAATCTTGCCATCAAAAGGTGCACGGATGGTGGCTTTTGCAAGCTGCGCACGTACAAGCTGTGCCTGCGCATTGAGGGATTGCAGCTCGGCATTGGAGGTATCGTATTCTTCCTGGCTGATCGCACCTTTTTCCAACAGCTGCTTGGCACGGTTCTCATTAGATTGTGCCAGCTTCAAGCCTGTTAATACCTGCTGCAATTGTGCCTGTATATCACGGTCATTGATCTTTACCAGTAATGCGCCTTTTTTAACATCGCTGCCTTCATTGAAATAGATGCCCGTAACCAGTCCTGAAATCTCACTCTGCAGGTTTACAGATTCGTTCGCTTCAATGGAACCCGCTACTTCCAGCTCGTTTTCAAAGTTGTTGGTTTTTACCACAATACCGTTTACAACCATGCTGGCGCCTGAACCACCACGACCGCCCGACTTGCCTGAATCAGATATGGCTTTGTTGGCGTTGATGCGGTAATAAATAAAGTAGGCAAGTACCAGTGAGAGAATGGCATAAACGATATATCTGATCTTCATTTCGGAGGTTATAATTTGGATTAACAAACAAAAATATCTAAATAAGTTAGCAGGTTTGTGTTGTATTAAGTATGTTACACCCCAATTTTCATTTAATAAAGGTTAAAGTAGCAGAAGTCCTACTTTTGCCTAAAAGCTATTAAGTATGTTCAATAAAAAATCATTATTTGGGGTGGTAATTTTACTTTCCTTGGGTCTCACCACAAAATCGCAGGTTAAAATCGGCTTTGAGGTAAGTTTTACAGAGCCTCAGGCACACTATGCCGAGGTAGAGATGAATATCTCGGGTATCAATAAAGATTATGTAGATGTAAAGATGCCGGTATGGGCACCGGGCTCTTACCTGGTTAGGGAGTTTTCCAAAAACGTGGAAGGCTTTAAAGCCACTGCTGCTGGTAAACCAGTAAAGTTTGAAAAGGTCAGAAAGAACATCTGGCGTATCTATGGCGCTAAAGCCAGTCAATTGAAAATCAATTACCGTGTATATGCTTTTGAAGTGTCAGTACGTACATCTTTCATCGATGCATCACATGCCTTCTTGTCTTCAACCGGCATCTTTATGTATCCGGACGGCTACCTGAAATCCCCAAGTACCGTGAAAGTTGTTCCATTTAACACCTGGTCTAAAGTTTCTACCGGACTGGAGCCTGTTGCTGGTCAGCAATTCACCTATACTGCAAAAGACTTTGATATTCTGTTCGACAGTCCGATTGAGGTTGGTAACCAGGATGTGTTTGAATTTACCGCTTCTGGTGTGAAGCATGAGGTTGCCATGTATGGTGGCGGCAACTACGACAAGGAGCGTCTTAAAGTAGATATGGCCAAGATCGTAGAACAGGGTACAGCGATTTATGGCGAAAACCCGAACAAACATTACACTTTCATCGTGCATAACTTTGAACGCGGTGGTGGTGGTTTGGAGCACCTGAACTCTACTGTGCTTGGCGCATCCCGCGATCAATATAATAATGAGCGTGGTTATAATGGCTTTCTCGATCTTGTGGCACACGAATACTACCACTTGTGGAACGTTAAACGTCTAAGACCAGTTGCTTTAGGTCCGTTCGACTACGACAATGAGAACTACACCACCAATCTTTGGATTGCGGAAGGTTTCACTGCATACTATGAAAACAAGTTAACCCTTCGTGCGGGCTTTAATGATCCGAATACCTTCGTTAACAAGTTAGCAGCTGCAGTTGCTTCGGTTGAAAATACCCCTGGTGCCAGAGAGCAGTCGGCTGCAATGGCCAGCTATGATGCCTGGATCAAATATTACCGCCCGAATGAGAACTCAAACAACTCGACAGTTTCGTACTACAACAAAGGTGAGGTGATCGGCTTGATTATGGACCTTGCGATTGCAAATGCGACAAAAGGTGCAAAGAGTCTTGATGATGTAATGAAAGCCATGTATTTGCAGTGCAAAGCACAGGGTAAAGGCTATACTGATGCAGAATTCAAAGCTATGGTAGAAAAAATCAGCGGCACCAGCTTCACAGCCTTCTGGGATAAATATGTGAATGGAACTGACCCGGTTGACTATAACACTTTCTTTGGCTATGCTGGTATAAACATCAAAAATGAGAATGAAGGCAAAAACGTTGCTTACCTGGGTGTAGCTTCCAGGAAGCAAGAAGGCCATATGTACATCACTGCGGTTTCAAGAAACTCAGCAGCATGGGCAGCGGGTCTTAACGTGAATGACGAGCTGATCAGCATTAATGGCGTGCCGGTTGAAGCTGCCATTGAGCGTATGCCAGAACTTACAAGTAAGAATGTCGGTGATGTTGTAACTATTAAGGTTGCAAGAGATGGTAACCTGATGGATATTAAAGTTACCTTAAAAGCTAACCCTTCAATTAAATTGGTTGCACAAATCGATGAAAATGCAAGTCCCGTTCAGAAAGCGGTGCTTAAAAGATGGATGGGTATCTAAGTGTAAATAGGCATGAAACAAAAAAGCGGCTGATCAATATTGATAAGCCGCTTTTTTTATGATTTAAGGTTTTTAGAAGGTAAACCTTACCGAAAGGCCTAATCCAGATGAATCAAATTCTGTAGAAGGTGCAAGTTCAACTGCTGGTTTCCAGTCTAAAGATAAGTTTAGTGGAGCGTCAGCAAATTTGTAATCCAAACCAATAACACCATCAAGAGAGATATAAGCTTTGTTTGTATCGTTGTATTTCCATTTCCTTGAACCAACGGAACCACCAATACCATAGTACCAGTTCAATCCGGCAGCATTTTGAATGGGATTATAGATTTCATATAGTCCGGTTACTCTGAAGTAAGAAAAACCGTCATTAGATCTGAAGTTCGCGATCAGATCAAGCATTTTGTTATCGCCGAGGGTAGTTTTGAAGGTAATACCGTTTGCGGTTCCAAAACGTCCACCAATAGCATTTCTATAGCTTTGGGCATTGGAAGTACTGTAAAGCGCTATAGTCGCAATTACAGTTAAACACATCATCGTAAAAAGTTTTTTCATAATTTTTTTAATTAAACAATCAAAATTGGACGATTCAACTCTTGTGCCAAGTAAATTCCAGGCAGTGCAAATGTACAATCGCCGGGGCATATGCCCTAATCTATTTATGATACACAATGACCCTTTTAAGTACAATTATGGCCGGAAAATGGCAATTCAGGCCATTATGAAACATTGAATATTTTGTTAGATTTGAAATACACCAAATATTTAAGCAAGAATCATGGGAACTACAGTCACTAGGGTATTTGATATTTTACAATATAACGTCGAGAATTTTCCGAAAAACGACTTTGTTAATGGCAAGGTTAATTCAGTTTGGAAATCCTGGAGCACCAAAGATTTTTGCAATACGGTTGATAATCTAAGCCGTGGCCTGGTGAAGCTGGGTATGGGCAAAGGATCCCGCATCGCGGTGATGTCGCCCAACCGGCCGGAGTGGAATGTTACAGACTTTGCCATCATGCAACTCGGTGCATATCAGGTGCCTTTGTACCCTACACTGGCGGGTAATGATATCGCTTTTATCCTTAAAAATGCTGAGGTTTCGTTGATCTTTGTTGCTGATGAGGCCTTGTACATCAAGGTAAAGGCTGTGGTGGATACGCTTGATTTTCCGATCCGGATATATACTTTTAATGAGGTGCCTGATGTGGAACACTGGACAACTTTGGAACAGGAGGGAGCCGCTTCAAAAGACATTGACTTAGCACCCTATCGCTCGGCAGTGCAGCCGGACGATATCCTGACGCTGATCTATACTTCCGGTACAACCGGCACACCAAAAGGGGTAATGTTAACCCATAATAACCTGGTAGAAAACTTTAAAAATTGTGCGAAGATCTTTCCTTCAGAAGTGCGGCGGGTGCTAAGCTTTTTACCCTTGTCACATATTTTTGAACGAATGATCGTGTATGTATATTTCTATACCAATGCGGCGGTCTACTATGCGGAAAGTATGGACACCATTGTAGCAGATATACAACATGTAAAGCCACACGGCTTCTCTACTGTACCCCGTTTGCTGGAGAAAGTCTATGATAAGATCATGGAAAAAGGCAAGGAACTTAGCGGGTTTAAGCGGAAAATGTTCAACTGGTCCGTAGCACTGGCCGAACAGTTCGAGTTTTCAAAAGGCTGGGTGTATAACCTTAAACTTAGCATTGCACGAAAGCTTGTGTTTTCTAAATGGCAGGCGGCACTTGGTGGGGAGATCATCGTCATTGTTTCTGGCGGTGCCGCACTCAACCCTAGATTGGCAAGAATATTCTGGGCGGCAGGGATGCCTGTGTTTGAGGGTTACGGACTTACAGAAACATCACCGGTAATTACGGTAAATCACTTTGATCATACCATGTTTGGCAGCGTAGGCCCGGTAATTGATGGCGTGGAAGTCAAGATTGCCGCGGATGGAGAAGTGCTTACCCGTGGTCATAACGTGATGAAGGGCTATTACAACCGTCCTGATTTAACCGCAGAAACCATTGATGCAAATGGCTGGTTTCATACCGGAGACATTGGCGAGTTGGTAGATCAGAAATATCTGAAAATCACAGACCGCAAAAAGGAAATATTTAAAACCGCGGGCGGGAAGTATGTTGCGCCACAGCTATTGGAGAACAAGTTCAAAGAAGCCCTGCTGGTAGAGCAGGTGATGGTGCTTGGTGAGAACAGAAAGTTTCCCTCGGCATTGATTGTGCCTAATTTTGCAGCATTAAAGACCTGGGCTGCCGGAAAGGACATCCCTTTCGAAAGCAATAAACAGCTCATTGAAGAACCGCAGGTGCAAGAGAAATTTCAGCAAATCGTAGTGGACAGCTGTAAGGATTTCGGGCGCTGGGAGCAGGTGAAACGTTTTAAGCTGCTGATTAAAGAATGGACCATTGAGGGTGGTGAGCTTACCCCTAAACTAAGTCTAAAAAGGAAAGTCATCCTGGAAAAGAACATGGATGCAATTGAAGAAATATACAGAAATGCAGAAAATCACAAGGTTTAGGGTTGTTATCTGGCTGATATCAGCTCTTGCAGCTCCGGCTGTACTCCAAACAGGATGTGCGGGCAGAAAGGCAGCTGTTAGTACAGGAACGGAAGCCAGCAAGGGCATGGTGGTCACTGCGAGTGCATATGCCTCTGCAGTTGGGTTGGATGTACTTAAAAAGGGCGGCAACGCTGTAGATGCAACTGTGGCCGTACAGTTTGCCCTGGCAGTGGTTTACCCCAATGCAGGAAATATCGGCGGTGGCGGATTTATGGTATATCGCTCCGCTTCGGGCGAAACCAACACACTAGACTATAGGGAAAAGGCGGCTGCAAAGGCCAGTCGCAACATGTACCTGGATAGTGCAGGCAATGCCATCGTGGAGAAAAGTCTTTACGGGAGTCTTGCGTCCGGGGTTCCAGGATCAGTAGCCGGAATGGTTGAAGCCCATAAAAAGTACGGAAAGCTATCTTGGAGCGCGCTTGTGGAACCGGCAGTACAGCTGGCTAAAAACGGATTTAAGATCTCCGAACGGCAGGCCCGGGAATTGAACGGACTACAAGAGCGACTTAAAACATTAAATTCCAATGGTACTGCATTTATAAAAGATAAATGGACCGCAGGTGATCTGCTGGTTCAACCGGAACTTGCTTTTACGATGGAGCAAATCCGCGATAAAGGTCGTGCAGGTTTTTACGAAGGTCCTGTTGCAGATGCCATTGTTACGCAGATGAACAAGGATGGCGGTTTGATCAGTAATGCTGACCTGATGAACTACCAGGCGGTATGGCGCCAGGCAATCACCGGAAAGTACAAAGATTTCAGAGTCATCACCATGCCTCCGCCATCAAGTGGTGGAATCGCACTCATTCAGCTGCTCAAATCTGTGGAACCTTATCCTTTGAAGCGCTGGGGCTTCAATGCAGATTCTACCATTCAGGTGATGGTTGAAGCGGAACGCCGCGTCTATGCCGATCGTGCGACACACCTCGGTGACCCGGACTTCTACAAGGTACCTTCAAAGGCTTTGATGGATGATGCTTATGTTAAAAATCGTATGGCAAGTTTTACCTGGAACAGCGCTACACCAAGTAGTACCGTTTCCGCTGGCCAGATTGCGCCGGCAGAACATGAAGAAACCACACACTTTTCGATTGTAGACGCTGAAGGCAACGCTGTTTCCAGCACAACAACCTTGAATGGCTCTTATGGTGCCGTTGTGGTTGTAAAAGGCGCCGGTTTTCTTTTGAACAATGAAATGGACGATTTCTCCGTTAAACCGGGTTCTCCAAACATGTATGGACTTGTTGGCGGAGAAGCAAATGCAATTGAGCCGAACAAACGTATGCTAAGCTCCATGACGCCGACAATTCTGGAGAAGGACGGTAAGCTTTACATGGTTGTGGGTACGCCGGGAGGGTCAACAATAATCACCTCTGTTTTCCAAACCATTCTGAACGTAGTTGAATTCGACAAAGATATGCAGGCCGCAGTGGATGCTAAGAAGTTCCACCACCAATGGCTGCCAGATGAGGTAGGTTATGAAGCGGAGGCAATTGATAGTGCTACTTTGGAGAAGCTTAAAGCAAAAGGATACAAGATGGTACCACGAGGACCTATCGGACGTGTGGATGCCATCCTGAAAACGAAGGCTGGCAAATACCAGGGCGGCGCGGATCCACGGGGCGATGATAAAGCCCTTGGCTATTAGTTATCCGCCAGCAAGTTTTGAAAGTATAAAGGCACATAGGAAACCGAATACGGTCACTACGCCAATCAGGTTGTGACCTTTTTCAAATGCTTCAGGCATCATGGTATCTGCAAGCATGGTTAAAATTGCACCCGCTGCAATGGCTATAGTTGCTGCATTTACTGCCGGTGATAGGTCTGCAAAGACTGTATAGCCTAAGATGGCGGCAATTCCCGTAAGCACTGCAATAGCAACCCATATCCCGAAAATGAACGTCTTTGAACGCCCCGCGTTCTTCATCCCCGCCGAACTGGACAGCCCTTCAGGTATGTTTGAAATGAAGATCGCGATAACCGTCGCAATACTCACTGCACCACCCTGAATCATACTGATGCCGATAGCAATTGCCTCAGGTATGCCGTCCAACAAAGCACCCAGGGCAATCGCAGTTCCGCTGCCGGATTGTTCCCCTTCTGAAGGCTGTTGTTCACCCGAACGCTTACGATGTTTAGCACCTTTACCCGACAGCAGGTAGTTCGCTGCGGAGTAAATCACTGCTCCGGATATAAAGCCAAGGGCAGTGGATTGGTAACCTCCGGTTTTAAAAGCCTCATCCATCAGTTCAAAGGATAGCGCGGAAATTAGTACGCCCGCCCCAAATCCCATAATGATGGCCACCGCACGTTGTGAGATCTTTAGATAATATCCCGCCAGGGATCCTATTACGAGTGCAGAACCTGAAACAAGTCCCCAAAACCCGGCAAGCAGCCATTTTTCCATGTGCTTATAACAGCTTGCACGGTCGTTTTGTTGGTCAGAATCCCTGCACTATTTCAACCAGGAACGTTATGAAAACAGTCGTGTAAAGTGATTCTCCAGGTGGTTTCTCATGCCGTTTCTAAAAAGCTCCGGAGAGCCATTTTCAAGAATATCAACCAGTCCCTTGTGTGATACGAAGCGATTTATGGAAACTTGTTTTTTCAGTAAGCCGCTGTTATGGACATAGTCGAATACCGGCAGCAACATCCGCTGGAACTTCTTCAAAGTCTCATTGCCAGCAATCTCGTATAACTTTCCATGAAAAATAATCTCATGGTCGATGTTAAAGATGTGATCTTTCGCAGTATCCGGCTCATTTGCTACAATCGCTTTTAGCGCTTCGATATCGTCCGGTGTTATCCGCAAGAACAACAGGTCGGCCATACCAATCTCAAGAACCAGCCTAAGTTCAAATATTTCTTTTAAGGTATTCTCATCCAGGATATGAGGGTTCATGCTTTTACTCATGATCTCGAATATATCCGGGCTGGTAATCACTGAACCTTTCTTCTTCTTTGTCTCAATCAAGCCCATCATCCTTAAGCGCAACAAGGCTTCCCGCGTCACTGTACGACTAACACCTAAGGCTTTCGAAAGATCAATTTCTGGTGGAATGCTGTCGCCAACCTTGAGCTTCTGATCTATGAGTAGTTGCACCAACTGTGTTTCAACTTTGTCAACCAAGGAGCTCGTATCAAGTTGTGAGAACGCGCCAACTGGATTACTCTCCATATTATGTATGATTTTATTTTAAACGTTACCTGGCAAAAATAACGTAATTCTATTTAAGTCAACTGTGAACGAGGAGATTATTTGATTTTTTACTTGCATTACTAAAATATAAACATCAACTTAGAATTATTATGTAATACATAATACTAACCAATATAAATCTTTATGAAACAGTTTTATCTAAAAACACTTGTCTGGGTGTTGTGTTTATTTTCGGTAAACGCAGCATTTTCCCAGAACAATCGGGTAAATGGAACCGTCACCGGCGCTGATGACAAGCAGGGAATTCCCAGCGTTAGCGTAATGATCAAAGGATCACGGCAGGGAGCCCAGACGGACGTAAACGGTAAGTTCAGCATCAATGCTGCTCCGAACGACATTCTGGTTTTTACTTATGTGGGTTATGTAACCCAGGAAGTAGCTGTTGGAAACAGCAAAACGCTAAACATCGAACTGAATTCTGCCTCTGCAAAGTTGGATGAAGTGGTCGTTGTTGGTTATGGTACCCAAAACCGCAGGAACGTCACGGGCTCCATCTCAAAGCTAGACACAGAGGTACTTGAAAATGCACCAAGATCCAACGTGGGCAGTGCGCTCCAGGGTACAGTGTCAGGCTTGCAGGTTGTTGCGGCGACCGGGCAACCAGGCGCTTCACCAGTGATCCTGCTACGGGGAGGTGCATCGATAAACAATCCTGGATCACCCCTGGTAATCGTTGATGGTGTGATCCGTGAATTCAACGATGTTGCTCCAGAGAATATAGAATCTATTGAATTATTGAAAGATGCATCGGCCACAGCAATTTATGGTGCCAGGGCAAACAATGGTGTAATACTAATCACAACCAAGACCGGAAAGAACGGCACTGCCGAAATTTCCTACAAATTCACCGGGGGATATAATCAAAACAGAACAGGTTACAATTATCTGGGTGCAAAGGATTATATCTACTACACCCGTTTAGGCTACTTTAATGCGGGGAGGAGCCTCGCTCAGGTAAATGGTTCCAGAGGTCTGGGACTATCTACAAATGGCGCGGACCTGGCAAGCTTTGATATCAGGCGTTATGTACAAGGTGAAACTACCCTGCCAACCGGCTGGGATGTTGTCGACGATCCTTATGGCGGTCAGATAATGTTCAAAGACCACGGTGGTGAAATCGAAGACTTGGTTTTCAGGAACACCTACACTAAAGATCACTACGTAAGTGCAACCGGCGGTAATGATAAGGGTAAATACTTTGCGGCCTTCAATGCCTTTGATGAACAAGGTGTGATTGTAGGCTCCGGATATAAGCGCTATAATGGTGATGTCAACGGCTCTTACAAGGTCAAGCCTAATATCGAGATCAGCACCGGTGTAAGTCTATCAACCGCCTCACAGCTGGGCGTGGTTGGATCAGAGGTGAACACGTTATACCGCAGCATGGCGATCTGGCCAACTTTTAACCCCTGGTTAGATGAAGCAAAAACACAACCTAACCCAGGCAACGCCTCCTCCGACGGTAATCCTTTGTACTGGTTAGGCCGGGTAAACCGGAACAATGAAGTGAACCGTATAGTAGGTAATGGTGCAGTTAAATGGGATATCATTCCGGGATTGTATTTCAAAGCTACAGCCAATGCTTATCTGTTGGAGCGGATGAACCGGAGTTTTCAAAAGTCCACACAGACTTATGCCAATGTATTTACCAATACCATCGGTAACAGCAGCAGGGATGCGATCGACAGATCTCAGCGTGACTTCCAAACCCAATACAACGGAATTCTAAATTATACCAAATCCCTTGGTAAACATAATATCAATGTAATGGGTGGGGGCGAGTACTTTTATGTTAAGTCCTCTGACGTACAGGTTTACGGACAAAATGCACCTACAGACGATATCCCAACCGCGAATGCCTCAACCACATTTGCTCCGGGTGTGAACTACAGCAATCGTTCTGCATATAAGATTGCATCAGCACTGGGCAGGTTGGCGTACGACTTTGACCAGAAATACCTTTTCACTGCAGTGTTCCGTATGGATGCGGTTTCCAGTTTATCAGCAGACAACAGGAATGGTTTCTTTCCAGGACTTTCCGCAGGTTGGAATGTTCATCAGGAGTCATTCTTCAAAAACTCGGGGATAAGCAAGTATATCTCCAGTCTGAAACCACGTGTAAGTTATGGTCAGAATGGAAACGTAGCTGGCCTGGGTCGATACGAAGTGCAGGGGGTTTACGGACTTACCGGGAACTATAACGGAAATGCAGGATTCCTGAATACAGGGGTGATCAACAGCAACCTGCGATGGGAGAAAAGTAAAACAACTGACGTCGGTCTCGATCTGGGCTTGTTCAAAGATCGAGTAAACCTCATCTTCGATTACTATGACAGACGTACGAGTGACCTGCTAACCAATTTGATTTTGCCAAGCTATACCGGTTTTTCAACTTTAAGAACAAACCTTGGAACCTATCAGAATAAAGGTTACGAATTCGCATTAAACGTGAACGTACTAAATAACTCAGACTGGAACGTTTCTGCCGGCGCCAATGCTTCCTTCGTTAAGAACAAGATCCTGCAGTTGCCATTTAATGGAAATGAAAACAACCGTCAGGGTGGTTTGCAGGTCTATGATCCTGTTGCAAAACAGGTGGTTTGGGTAGGTGGATTACAGGAGGGCAGAACCCTGGGCGATATTTACGGCTTCCACCAGCTTTCAATTTTTAAAGATGAGGCAGATGTAGCAGCAAAAGCCGGAAATCGTACCGATGCAGTAGCAGGTATCACCGGACCAAACCTGCCAGCCGGGCCAAACGGCCGTATAACCCCGGGTGATGTGAACTGGGAAGACGTGAATGGCGACAATATCATTGATTCCAGAGATCAGGTAAAGCTCGGTAACATCTATCCGAAATGGACCGGTGGTTTCAACGCGAACGTATCTTATAAAGGAATCAACCTGTACAACCGTTGGGAATTTGCAACAGGTCATACCATTTATAATGACCTCGTTGCCAGAACCCTCGGAAACTACCAGGGAACCTTCAACTATATCGATCTTCAGAAGCAAGCCTGGTCTCCAACCAATACCGAAACATCAGTTCCAAAAGTTTACTTCGCCGATCAGGTTGCGGGTTCAAAACAAAATTACACCCGTGCAAACAATGCTGGCGTTGTTTTAAATGGTAACAACTCCACCCTTTATGAAAAGGGCGATTACCTTGCTTTAAGAGAAGTGACGCTCTCCTATGGTTTGCCAAAAGCACTGCTCACCAAGTCTAAATTTCTTTCAAGCGCCAGAGTATATGTTACCGGAAGCAACTTGTTCTATATCACCAACTTTTCAGGTCCATCGCCAGAAGCTCCGGTTAGCAATGGCGTAATTAACGGTATTTACAGCGGTACATATCCAACACCAAGATCATTCGTATTCGGTGTTCAGCTAGGTTTTTAACAAAAAATATTACAACAGATGAAAAAAGACATAAGGTATATCCTAACGATTGTTGGAATCAGCACCATAATGCTTGGCGCTTGTAAAAAAGATCTGGATTTAAGTCCGATCAGCAGTCTGAGCGATGCCAGTTACTGGAAAACGCCCGATCAGTTCGACGCATTTATGAACGGACTGCATACCCGTTTCCGTGGTCACACCGCCAACTTTGAGTACCTGGGCGAGGTCCGGTCCGGAATCTATGGAACCGATCCTGGTACCACGGGCAGCTTCACCGGAGAGGCCACACAGGGCTTTGAACGTATGTGGTTGCATACCCTGGATATCGATAACCCGGGTGTAAGTAATTTTGGTGGATTCTATGATAACATCAATCAACTGAACCTGCTTATTGAAAAATTGAACACCACATCAGTGGTTACAGATGCAGTTAAAGTAAATTATCTCGGTATAGCCTATGGCATGCGTGCATTCTACTATTTCCAGCTATACAGATCATGGGGATCGGTAATTATCCAAACCGAACCGACAACAACCATAGATGTGGCTAACCTGGCTAAGCCGGCATCTCCGGCAGCAGACGTACTGGCATTGATTAAGTCTGATATCGATCAGTCGAACACAAACTTTGGTGCCGATTATAGTTTTTCTGCCAAGCTGAAAAAGGGCTTCTGGTCTAAAGCAGCTACGCAAATGCTTAAAGCCGAAGTTTATCTTTGGACCGCCCACCGCAGTGGTGGCGCAGCGGATGCAACCGTTGCTAAAACCGCATTAACAGACATACAGGCCAATGTTGCCGGATTAAGCTTACTGCCTTCGTATGCAAATGTATTTGCTGCTGATTCCAAAGACAATGCTGAAATGATCTTCGTCTCCAAAAATCGCTTGAATGAGGCTACGCTCGACTTTCTCAGCAACTTTGTGCCGCAGACCAGCCTTATTGTAAACTTCTCCGATTCTATTTCCAAAAGGAAGTTCGATGTGGTATCAGAAAACTATGGCGGACTACTGCGTGTGCCAACCCGTATTGCAACCTACAGAAAGTTTAGTGACCTGGATATACGGAAGAATGTGACCATACAGGCTGCGTATTTACAAAACACTAATGGCGAGTACACCATTGCGGGTGCCTTTCTTAAAAAATACTTAGGTGAACAAAATGCTGGTAGCCGAGCCTACACGAATGATTTCCCAATTTACCGCTATGCTGATCTGCTGCTGTTGCTGGCAGAAGCTAAAGTTGAACTGGGCGAGAGTCCTGCAACCGAGTTGAACCTTGTTCGTGCAAGGGCTTACGGCAGCAATTATTCCGCTGCTGTTCATGCCTATCCTAACCAGGCGGTAGATGCCGATCCACGGGAAGCAATCCTGCAGGAGCGTTTGCTGGAATTCATTGGCGAGGGTAAACGCTGGTATGATCTGCGCCGAATGGGTGACCAGTATGTTTTTGCAAAAACCGGATTGTCACCAGCTGAAGCCTATAAGTTACTATGGCCAATAGACCGGCTTACACTTACCAACAACCGATCGCTTAAGCAAACAGAAGGTTATCCCGGATTTTAGATAAATTGTTGCTTTTACTCACATCAAATACTACCATATAAATAAATACAGAATGGACTTTCCTAAATTAAGGGGCTTAATTGCAGCCCCATTTACACCTATGCATGCTGATGGTCAGATCAATGTCGATGTCATCCCAGCATATTACCAGTTTCTAAAGGCAAATCAGGTTACCGGAGCGTTCATTTGTGGTTCAACAGGTGAAGGTGTCTCCATGAGCACGGAAGAGAAGAAAGCAGTGGCAGCCGCATGGGCTGCCGCCACAAAAGGGGACCCTGACTTCAAAGTAATGATGTTCCTGGGTGGTACCAGCCTCACAGATTGTAAAGCACTCGCAGTACATGCACAGGCCCTTGGGCTGTATGCCATCTCGTTCACTGCACCTTTTTATTTTAAACCTGCAAACGTGGCAATGCTCGCTAAAGCTTGTGCCGAGATTGCTGCCGTGGCACCTGAAATGCCATTTTACTACTACCACATTCCAGTGTTAACAGGTGTGGGCTTTCCAATGATAGATCTGCTTCAAGCTGTAGACGGACAGATCCCGAACTTCGCCGGTGTAAAGTACACGCATGAAGATTTCATGGATTTCTTATCCTGTCTCCATTTCCAGGACGGTAAATACGACATGCTCTGGGGGCGTGACGAAAATATGCTGTCGGCATTGGTCTTAGGTACACAGGGCGGCGTGGGAAGTACCTACAACTATGCTGCACCATTATACCTGGATATGATTGATGCTTTTGAAAACAACGACCTGAAGAAAGCACAAAAACTGCAGCAGCAGTCGATCGATATGATACGCTTGCTAGGTAAGTACGGAGGCATTGCCACCGGAAAGGCTTTCATGAAAGTTGTTGCTATCGACTGCGGGGAATTCCGTTTACCCGTGGCGAATATGAGCGCTACGGCATTTCAATCCTTCAAATCAGATTTAGATGCCCTGGGATTCCAGCAGTTCAGGTCAAAATAATATTAAAGTACTTCCAACTATGAAAAGCTATTTCTCGCCAATAGCAATATCTATTATGCTTATGACAAGTTGTGCGGCTGAATTGCCGGTAAAAGACATCTCCTGGACGCTGGGGGCCAAGGTCCGGAATCAGGATGGCAGCATTTCTCCAGGCTTTGCAGGTGCCATAAACGGGGTCACGAATGATGTGTTCCTCGTTGCGGGCGGCGCAAATTTTCCAGGTAAAATGCCATGGGAGGGAGGTACTAAATACTACTCAAACGAAATCCATGTGCTCGAACGCTCTGGCAACCGATATCAATGGGTAAAGAACCTGGAGGACACATTAAGTCATCCTGTTGCCTATTGCGGGAATATATCAACGCCCAAAGGTATTGTGTATGCCGGCGGGGAACATAGCGGCGGCCTCTCGAAAGAAGCTTACCTGCTAACCTGGAACAAAGCCTTGGCTAAGGTTGAGGTGAAGCGGCTTCCGGATCTGCCGCAAAGTCTGACTAATATCAGCCTGGGACTGCTTGAAAACGTAGTTTATGCCATTGGTGGTGATTTGATCGACCGGAGCGCTGATACAGCGTTCCGGCTTGATCTTATGGGGCTGGATAGTGGCTGGCAGGAATGCGCGCCTTTACCTAAACCGCTTGCCAATGCACTTGTGGTTGGTCAACATGGACAGTTGTATGTAATTGGCGGCAGGGCTAAGAATGCCTCCGGTATCAGCACTTTGTACAACAGTACCCTGATCTACAAACCAACTGCAAATGCCTGGCGGGAGGCTACGCCGATTTCAGATGATAAGCATGAAGGTCATTTCTCCGCCGGAGCAGGTGTTCCTCTGGGCAAAAACTTCATCCTGGTCACTGGCGGTGACAATGGCCAGATCTTTCATCAAATTGAATCCTACCTGGCACAGATCGCACAAACAAAAGACCCTGCGGAAAAGGCGAGGTTAGTCGCCCTTAAAAACGACCTGATGATTAAACATCAAGGCTTCGACCCAAAGGTGCTGCGCTATGATGTAACGTCTGATAAATGGACAAAACTTCCAAAGCTGCCCTTCTACGCACAGGTAACCACCACTGCAACCATGTGGGGAGATGACCTTGTACTCTCTAATGGAGAAATTAAGCCTGGGGTACGTACACCAAACATAATGATCGGTAAACTCAAATAAAGACCAAATGATTAGTACAAAAAAATACCCCTGGGTTGTAGTTGCTTTGCTGTGGGTGGTAGCTCTGCTTAATTACATGGACCGGCAAATGTTGTCTACCATGAAGGATGCCATGCAAATGGATATCAAAGAATTGCAATCGGCAACAAACTTTGGCTATCTGATGGCTATATTCCTCTGGATCTACGGCTTGATGAGTCCTTTAGCGGGCATCATTGCCGACCGAGTGAACCGTAAATGGCTTATTGTAGTCAGTTTATTCGTCTGGTCGGGTGTCACTTACCTGATGGGACACTCCAGTAGTTTCACGCAGATCTACTGGTTGCGTGCTTTGATGGGGGTAAGTGAAGCACTATACATTCCCGCCGGATTGTCGCTGATCGCCGATTTTCATTCACCAAAAACAAGGTCCCTCGCTATCGGTATTCACATGACCGGACTTTACATGGGCCAGGCACTTGGGGGTTTTGGCGCAACCGTAGCCGACCGTTTTTCATGGCAGGTCACCTTTCATTCCTTCGGAATCATCGGCGTGCTATATTCAGTGCTGCTGATATTCTTTCTGCGGGAGCCCAAACAGGCCGATGTTGAACATGCTACAGACCGGATGCAGGTTAAGATTAAAGGTTCGCTCTTTAAAGGGCTGGCCATTCTTTTTACCAATGTTTCCTTCTGGATCATCCTGTTTTATTTCGCGGTGCCAAGTCTGCCGGGCTGGGCAGCAAAAAACTGGCTACCGACACTATTCGCCGAGAACCTGAATATCCCAATGTCAACTGCAGGACCACTATCAACCATTACCATTGCGGCTTCATCCTTCCTTGGGGTTATTACGGGTGGTATTTTGTCCGACCGATGGGTGCAAAAAAACATCCGCGGAAGAATTTACACCAGTGCAATTGGGCTGGGATTAACTATCCCTTCCTTGTTGTTACTTGGCTTTGGTCATACGATGTTCCATGTCATGGCTGCCGCAATTTGCTTCGGACTAGGCTTCGGTATGTTCGACGCTAACAATATGCCTATCCTCTGCCAGTTTGTTTCCTCTAAATATCGCGCAACGGCTTATGGCTTAATGAATATGACAGGTGTATTCTTTGGCGCCTACATTACTGATCTGTTGGGCAAATCCTCAGATGCTGGCAGTTTGGGCAAAGACTTCGCCATGCTGGCGGGTATTGTTGTGCTTGCCCTCGCCGTACAGCTGTACTTTCTCCGGCCTAAGGAGAACGACTTTGTAACTGCACAACCCTAACTTTAAAGAATAATTTTTATAATATGTTAAAATCAAACCTACGACCGGGATTAATGCTCTTCATGTTAATTACTGTACTTGCTTGTTCTAAACGAACCCGGCAAATACCGCAAACATCAGCCTTAAGTATTGAAGCCATTCCGACTGTTAACCCAGTCCTGAAGCGTTTCGAGTTTAATCCTGCACTGCGCCTGCCTATAGAAATTCCCGAAACTGCCGCATCCCTTAATTTAACCAACATAGAGGGGCAATTGGATGCCGCCAGCGTTAAAGCTATCAGCAAGCTGGAGATTTACCTTGGCGAGGCATCAAAGCCGATGGAAAAAGGCAATCAGATCGGATCTGTAGTACCCGAGGGCAAGCATTTTTCTATTCCGCTAAAGGCGAGCCTCTCCGCTGGTAAACATCAACTCTGGTTGAATATAAAGCTTAAAGATGATGCAGATATGGATGTTCCGGTAAAAGTTAAACTCAGCCGGATTATCGATTCCGAAAGGCGAACCTATGCAATTACCCAGAAAGAAATAACCGACCAGCGTGTTGGATTTGCTTTGCGCAAGCCAATGGACGATGGATCAAAATCCTACCGGATTCCTGGTATAACAACGACCGATAGAGGTACACTTATCTCCGTTTATGATATTCGTTACGACCATAGCGGAGACCTTCCGGCCAACATTGATGTAGGCATGAGCAGAAGCACTGACGGTGGTAAAAGCTGGTCGGCGATGAAAACAATTATGGACATGGGTGGACCGAAAGATAACAGCGGTGCCGGAGATCCTGCCGTGCTTTTTGACCCGGTTACGAAAACAATATGGGTTGCTGCACTCTGGAGCAAAGGTAACCGCTCCATCGCAGGTTCGGGTCCTGGATTAAGCCCTGATGAAACCGGACAGTTTCTCATCACCAGCAGTACCGACGATGGTGTAACCTGGTCAAAACCTTACAGCATTACCACACAGGTAAAAAATCCGGAATGGCGGTTGTTCTTTCCTGGCCCGGGAAATGGTATCGCGATGCAGGATGGGAAGATCGTGTTTGCTGCCCAGTACTGGGATGCCAATAAGATGCCACATTCTACACTTGTTTATAGTGCCGATCATGGTAAAACCTGGAAAAGCGGCCTTGGCGCAAAATCAAATACAACCGAAAGTCAACTGGTAGAACTTGAAGCAGGCACGCTTCTATTGAACATGCGTGATAACCGTGGAAAGTTTAGAAGCCTGGCTACAACGAAAGATCTGGGACAAACCTGGAGCGAGCATCCTACATCTTACTCCGCCTTGCCAGACCCGGTGTGCATGGGCAGTTTCATAAAAGCTCGTGTAAATGTTAAGGGTAAGCTGCAGGATGTTCTGTTCTTCAGCAACCCCGATGTCTTAACTGCACCCCGCCGCGACATCACCATTAAAGCAAGCCTTGATGGTGGTCAAACCTGGCAACCTGCAAACAGCCTGCTTTTAGATCAGCGGCAATGCGATGGCTATTCATCTCTCACAAAAATCGATGATAACACCCTGGGTATCCTGTACGAAGGTGTAAGCCGCTTGCAGTTTCTTCGAATCCCGGTAAAGGATATCATTAAATAATACCCAAAACGCATTGTACGAATGAGATTCAAAAATAACTTGCCCCTGATACTGCTTGCGGTGATCCTCCTTGTGGCATGCAGCATTGCCCAGGCGCAAATCAAGGTAGCTTGCATCGGGAACTCGGTTACCCGCGGATATGGATTGAAAGATCCCCTCAAGGAGAGTTATCCGGCACAGTTACAAGGCTTGCTGGGGAAGAAGTATGCGGTACAGAACTTCGGTTTCAGCGGTGCCACGCTGCTGCGGAAAGGACATAGGCCATACGATAAAACAAAGGAGTTTACGGAAGCATTGGCCTACAAACCTGACATTGCTGTTGTTCACCTGGGATTGAACGATACTGATCCGAGGAACTGGCCAGACTACAAAGATAATTTTGAAGCAGATTATGCCTGGCTTCTGGATACTTTGAAAAAGCAGAACCCCAAAATGAAGGTTTATGTATGCCGCTTAACGCCCATCTTTAATGGGCATCCAAGGTTTAAATCCGGAACAAGGGACTGGTACTGGCAAATTCAAGACCGCCTGTCTAATATCGCAGAGGCTAATGCAGCGCAGCTGATCGACTTGACCACGGCTTTGCACAACCGGCCGGATCTTTTCGCCGACAACCTGCATCCCGACGCTGAAGGTACCACCATTATCGCTAAAACCGTGTACGGTTATCTGTCTGGCAACTACGGCGGACTGTCATTACCTATGATCTTCAGCGATCATATGGTGATGCAGCGGAATCAAACCATCCCGGTATATGGAACAGCTGATGCAGGCGAAAGTGTAGCAGTTACCTTCAATGCAAATACACAAAAAACAAAAGCAGATGCCTCGGGTAAGTGGTCGGTACGTTTCCCTGCAATGGCAAATGGCGGTCCGCTGCAGCTGGAGGTACGTGCAAAAAGCAGGAAAATCGTCTTGAAAGACATCCTCATCGGTGATGTATGGGTTTGTGCCGGACAGTCAAACATGGCCTTCCAATTTAGATCGGCTGCCACCGGTAAACAGGAGCTTCAAGACATGCCACAACAATCACAGCTCCGCTTGTTCAAGATGAATCAGCTCGCGGAAACCGATAACAGGCCTTGGGATACCACGACGCTGCAACGGACAAACGGGCTGGAATTCTTTTCAGGACAGTGGAAGGAGACAAACGCCACAAGCGCTGCTGATTTCTCTGCCATCGGCTACTACTTCGGTAAGAAGATCAGTGCAGATGTTAATGTACCCGTGGGCCTTATTGATGTCGCCGTGGGCGGCTCTACCATGGAATCCTGGATAGACCGGTACACCATGGAGCATGACCCGGTGCTGGTTGATGTGCTTTACAATTGGAGAAAGTCTGATTTTGTGCAGGAATGGGTGCGGGGCAGGGCAGATGTTAACCTTGAAAAAGCTTCAAACGCAAAGCAAAGGCACCCTTATGAACCCGTATACAACTACGAAGCGGCTTTGTCAAAACTCATTAACTCGCCAATTGCCGGTGTAATCTGGTATCAAGGAGAAAGCAATACACATAATGTTGAACTTTATGAATATGGTCTGCCCGTGCTCGTAAGTAGCTGGAGAAAAAACTGGGGACTTAACTTCCCCTTCTATTATGTTCAGCTTTCTGGTATCGACAGGCCATCATGGCCGTACTTCAGAGATGCACAGCGCAAACTGCTAGACCTTATCCCAAACAGTGGCATGGCGGTGAGCTATGACCTCGGCGACTCGCTGAATGTTCACCCGATTAGAAAAAAAGAGCTGGGCGAACGACTCGCCCTGCAAGCATTAAAGCAGACCTACGGTAAGGAGCTTGTCGCAAGCGGACCTGAGCCGCTGTCAGCAACGATACAGCAGGGTAATATTGTCATATCCTTTAAGCCTTCAGCCCCGCTCGCCGTTGCTAACAGGGGGCAGTTAACAGGCTTTGAACTGGTAACCTTCAGGGGTAACCATCTTACCGCCCAGGCAAGGCTTGTCAACAATCAGGTATTGCTGGCGCTTCCTTCAGGAGAAAAAATCAAAACGGTGCTTTATGCATGGCAGCCCTTTACCAGGGCAAATCTTATTAACGAAGCCGGGTTGCCGGCATCCACGTTTTCTATTCCTTTAAATTAGTACCTAACGCTTAGATCAATCCATATGAGTTACAGCACAACAGATTTACATGCCTTAAAACAATTTTATGAAAACCAGCTCCTGAATGATACCGTCCCTTTTTGGTTTCCCCGTTCCATCGACACCGAATTTGGAGGATATCTGTTGTTTAGAGATGCAGATGGCAGCTTGATCGATGATGATAAGGCCGTTTGGATCCAGGGGAGGGCTGCATGGTTACTCTCTACCCTATATAACACCGTTGCACCAGAGCCTGCCTGGATGGAAGGCGCGAAGTCAGGCATTGACTTTCTGAATAAACATTGCTTTGACACCGACGGGCAGATGTTCTTTCATGTGACCCGCGAGGGATTGCCGATCCGCAAGCGTCGCTATTTCTTTTCGGAAACTTTCGCCGTAATTGCCAATGCCGCATATGCGAAGGCCAGCGGTGATGAGTCCGATGCAGAAAGAGCACGCAGCCTGTTTGGTAAATGTATTACCTATGCCACAACACCTGGATTGCTATCACCTAAGTTTACAAATACAAGGCCTATGAAGGGCATTGGTGTGCCCATGATCATGATAAACACCGCGCAGCAATTGAGAGAAACCATTGGTGACCCAAGATGCGACGAATGGATCATGACCTGGATTAGAGAAATTGAAGAGTATTTCGTTAAAGACGATATCCGCTGTGTAATGGAGCAGGTTGCACCTGACGGGGCTATGGTTGATCATGTAGACGGCAGAACACTAAACCCGGGGCATGCCATCGAGGGTGCCTGGTTTGTTCTTCATGAGGCCAGATACAGAAATAATGATCCAGAGCTGATTGCATTAGGTTGCCGCATGCTCGACTATATGTGGGAACGTGGCTGGGATAAGGAACATGGGGGTATCTTGTACTTCCGTGATGTTTACGATAAGCCTGTACAAGAGTATTGGCAGGACATGAAATTCTGGTGGCCGCAGAACGAAGCAATAATCGCAACCCTTCTTGCCTATGTAATGACAGGAAATGAAAAATATGCAGACTGGCACAAGTTAATTCACGAGTACGCCTACGAGAAGTTTCATGATAAGGAAAATGGGGAATGGTATGGTTATTTGCACCGTGATGGAAGCATCGCCCAAACCGCAAAAGGAAATTTATTTAAAGGACCATTTCACCTGCCGCGGCAGGAATGGTATTGTCTTCAGCTACTGAAAAGCCACCTCAGGGAAGTATAGCAACTTGATATCATACAGGGCTCACTCAGGGCTCAAACAGGGCCCACACAGGGGGTTGACAGGGCTATTGCCTTGTTCACCCCCTGTATGGGCCTTATCTACTACCTGACTCTACTTGGTATGTCCTTAAGTTGGTTATACTACTGGGCTGGTTCGCTGTAATCGCTCCATTGTGCTGTTCCTTTCGGTTCTGCAGTTTTCACTTCAGCACTGCGTACTTCGCTCAGCTCTTTGTTGAGCTTATCAGTTTGTTTAAGTTCAGATTTTTTGCTGTCTTCCATTTCGGTCAGACCCTTGGTTTCTTTCACGTGGGCAACAGGATCGGCGATGTATTCCCATTCTTTGCCGAGGTTTGGCATCTCACCTTCGTTCCATGGACCTCTTGGACTTTTCTCCGGAGACATGTTAAAATACTGTTGCGTAAAACGTGGGTCTGCCTGAAGTACGCCCGGAGGGAAGTTTGGTTGTATGCTTTCCAGAGCGGCTTCAAACATCTTATAGTGTGCAACCTCGCGGGTCATCAGGAAGGAAAGCGTATCTTTTACATACGGATCGTCCGTGAATTTCATCAGGTGTTCGTACACCAGTTTCGCTCTGGATTCTGATGCCAGGTTACTTCTTAAATCTACGGTAAGATCACCGTTGGAGTGAATGTAAGAAGCACACCATGGAATGCCCTGGCTGTTTCTCAAAGTCGGACCACCTCCGGTAATTATAGGGAATTGTGGGTTGGCATGAAGTGCCGCATGTATGATGTTTTCTTTTGCAGCTTTACCATCAAGCACTTGCATGATTTCACTTTGATCTGCAGCATCCTTAAGTTCGCCGTTTACGCCTTTAAGCAACATCTGTATGGTTGCACCAACGATTTCCAGGTGAGAGAATTCTTCGGTGGCAATGTCCATAAGCATGTCGTACTTATCTGGATGCGGCTGTTTAGCGCCAAATGCCTGTGTGAAGTACTGCATTGCTGCGGCAAGTTCACCGTTCTCGCCTCCAAACTGTTCTAATAGGATGTTGGCAAATGCCGGATCTGGTTTAGATACCCGTGCATTAAATTGCAGGTCTTTTGAATGATGAAACATAGTTTTTCGTTTTAGGTTAGATGTTAATTATTGTACATTACAACTAACTTTATCAAGCTATGGTTTCATGTCCCTGCAATCAAGAATCATTCTAAGGAAGGTGCTTAGGGTTCTGAGTAGAAGGTCTCCAGGTTTTCACATTCAAATCCAAGTCCGTTTACCAGCGAAACAATTTCTGTGTTTTTGTTGATGCTGGACCTTACCCGGAGTATCTTATCACAATCGAAGAGGTCTATTGTCCATTTTAAATCTTCCATAAGGCCGTTTAAATAAGGGGCAAGTTTGTTCAAGTCATCCGTTGAGGATACGCTTGTTTTGAAGATTGATATCATAACTTTAGAATTAACTGGTTTGGGTATTGGATTCTTCATCCTTGTTAAACTGGCCGCAGCGATCAAACATTCGGCCTCCGAACTTTTTCTTGAAGCAGTCTCGCTCTTCCGGACTCATGGTCTTCATGCGTTCTGCCATACGCGCTTTAAAATCTGCTCTATTTTGGCGGAAGCCACCCATTCTCCCGAATCCGAATAGCAGTTTGCATAGGATGAAGATCCCTGCTGCCTGCCAGAAGGTAATTGCTTTAACGGCAAGGATTTCGGGCAGCAGGTTGTTCCATAATTGCATTACGATGTAACTGACAATGGACAGGAATGCTGTGGCCATTAAAGGGATGAAGATAAAGCGGGCTGCACGTGGCATGTTATAAAATAACTTTCTCATAATCGAATATTTAATCTGTTAGTTCCTCATAAAGTTGTCTTAAGCGCTCCCGGAGATGCAATACGGCATAGCGCTTCCGGGAAACGAGCGTTTGTACATTTATGCCGGTCTGTTGTGATAGCGCATTGAAAGAAATGTCTTCGAGTTCGTGGCAAACAAATACATACTTCTGTTCTTCCGGCAACTCATCTAAGGCAAGAAATAATTGTTTCCAGAAAAGATTGCGCAGGTATTCCGTTTCGGGTGTTTTCGAGTCAGAAAACAGGATGGAGCCATAATCGGGGTCCTCTTCATCCTGTTCAAACAGGTCGTCCAGTAAACTTTCAGAACGTTTGCGGTATTTATCAGTGATCTTGTTGCGGGCTACCCTGTAGAGCCAGGCGCTTGTTTGCTCAACAGGAGAGGTGTTGACCACCAAGCTCAGGCTGTACCAGATATCCTGCAGAATATCCTGGGCATCCTCATCAGTCCCCACTCTTCCACGAATGAAGGCCAACAGTCCTTTACCATACTTTTGAATGGTGTTTAAGAGGTAACTGTTGTTTTCTTCGCGCATCGGCCTAAAATATACTTTGTCTTCAAGGTTAGACGATTCACCGGGAGAAACATTTTAAAGAAAATAACATTCTCTTTCAGGCAGCTAAATGCGCACAAGTTTGATACCTTGGCGGTAGTTAAAAATTAAGAACGGCTGAAATTACACATATGAAAATAATGAAGTTAGGTGCATTTGGTGCGCTCATGCTGCTAAGCTTGAGCCTTTCGGCACAACAAAAGCAAAAAACCGGTACTGAAACCTTTCATGGTGCACAAGCGACTGCAAAATCCTATAAGGTAGTTTATCAACTTAATAGCGAAGATCCTCAGAAAATCCTGGGCACTTTAAAGAATATCGGCAATGCCCTGGACGATCCAAGATTAAAAGGAAAGCTGAAGGTGGAGCTTGTTGTTCATAGTGGCGGGGTGGCTGCCTTTAACAAAGATGCGCCCTATCAGCAGCAGCTTTTAGCATTGAAGAATCGGGGAGTTATTCTGGCACAATGCGAGAACACCTTGAAAGAGCGAAATATCTCAAAGGATGAGCTATTGGATTTTATCTCTTACGTTCCTAGCGGCAACGGTGAACTGATCATCCGCCAACAACAGGGATGGGCGATTATTCATCCATAAACAGGTAATCTCGGCTAATTTCAATTCGGAATATGCCCGCATATCAGAAAGTGAATGAGGGGAAGATTGAACGCGTTGATGTCAGCCTGGGTATTCAGCATGCTGATCTTCAGGAAGTTTTTGGAAATGTGAATAGCCATGATTATTATTTGAAATGGGTTCCGAAGAACTGCCAGACGCTCTTGCCGTAAAACAGCTTAGCGCTTAGTGATGAAGCAATCGGGGTTAAATGTTATATTGTAGCCAACATTCTTATAAGAACGATCTATTAAATGCTAACGAATTTTACTATAGAGGCTAATTGTGCTTTGAATTATGAAGGTCGGTATGTAGACCTTCATAATAACTTTGACTTTGTAAGTTTCGATTATAATGTGGCGGAGAAGCAAATCAGATTAAGGTGGAAAAAATCAAGTGGCCCTTGGGTTAATAAAGATGATATATCAAGTGTGGTTTTGATTCACAAAGACGTAGATTACCTGTTGGTTGTCGAACAAGCTGAAAATAGCCCATATGAAGAGGACAGCGGTATTGGAGAGATCTCATTTGTTCCATCGACTTTAAGAACGTTAAACGACTTAATTGTGCCACAATCCAATCCAAAGGAAGAAGATGATATCTTATATCTTTTTGAGAATGGGCAACGGATCCGGGTTCATTGCAAGCAAATTGAACTACAGGTGAGTTTTTGATAATGAGAGGTCCTGCTTTGTCCAATATCAAACAACCCTCATTTTATAAAATCATTTTTTTATCAGTACTGTTTATACTAAATCTCACGAATGTTTTCGGACAAAGTTCAGATGATAGGATATATGAAAATGCGAGGATGGTTTTTGGTTCAACAGATATACAAAATCAAATTACCCGAGATTTAATAAAGGAAAGATTAAGCGCATAAATAACAATACTTACCTATTCGGCGATAGAACCTTATCTATTTCAATCGATGATGAAAGGCATAACGCATGGTTCAAAAATGCCGTATCAGAAACCGATTTTCAAGATTACACGCTAAGAGGAGAATTTTAATTCATTGCTCCTGCATTTCAGCCTATTCTGGCTAAAACCCCCGCTTTAATTCTTCCTCAACAAAATAACCTGATTTTTATTTTTTGTTGTTTGTTTACAATCATTATTTAATTAGCTTTGTTATGCAAGCATAGCAAATTAATGAAACAGCAAGAAACAGTAGATTATTTTTTAAAGGTGGTTTGGCAGAACGTTTCTAACGTTTACAATCAGATCGCATCAGGGTTCGGGATTACGCAATCTATTGGTTACATGTTGATTAATATAGATAAGGAAGGTACTGCCGTATCCCAGTTGGCCGCCTTGCTGGCGGTTAAGGCAACCAGTTTATCCAGGATGTTAAACAATATGGAAGAGCTCGGGCTCATTTACAGGGAAGCCTCGGCATGCGACAAGCGTTCGGTTAAAGTTTACCTCACTGATTTTGGTCGGGAGAAGCGCAAGCTTGCCAAAGACGTGGTAATCAATTTCAATGAATACCTGAGTGCCAATTTAAGTACACAGGAGAAGAATAACCTGATCAAGACACTGGAAAAGTTGAACAAACTCACATTAGCATATACAAGTACGTTAGAAGATGATGAACAAAAGAATAAATAAGGTTGCCGTATTAGGCTCCGGCATTATGGGCTCCCGTATTGCCTGCCACTTTGCCAATATCGGCGTTGAAGTATTGCTGCTCGATATCCCTGCCAAAGAGGGGCATAAGAACAACATCGTAAATGCGGCACTTGATACTGCGATAAAAACAAACCCTTCACCTGTCTATACAAAAGCTGTCGTGAACAAGATCACTACCGGGAACTTCGAAGATGATATGTCGAAGATCGCTACGTACGACTGGGTGATTGAGGTTGTTGTTGAGAATCTGGATATCAAAAAGAAAGTATTTGATCAGGTTGAGCAATACCGTAAACCGGGCACCATCGTTTCTTCGAATACCTCAGGTATTCCGATCCACATGATGGCTGAAGGTCGGTCTGACGATTTCAAGGCTAATTTCTGCGGGACACACTTTTTTAATCCGCCACGCTACCTGCGTTTGTTAGAGATTATTCCTACCACACATACCAAGCCGGAGTTGGTGGACTTCCTTTTGCATTATGGTGACAAGTTTCTTGGTAAAACCACGGTGCTTTGCAAGGATACGCCTGCATTTATTTCCAACAGGATAGGTGTTTATTCCATCATGGCCCTGCTGCATCTGGTACAGAAAATGGATCTCAGTGTTGAAGAGGTTGATAAATATACAGGCCCTGCACTAGGTAGACCAAAATCGGCGACATTCCGTACTACGGATGTGGTGGGTTTAGATACCATGATCAAGGTGGCGAAAGGACTGTACGACAACTGTCCGGAAGATAAAGCAAGGGAATTGTTCAAGCTCCCGGATTATGTTGCGCAAATGGAAAGCAACAACTGGCTTGGTGATAAAACAGGTCAGGGATTCTATAAAAAAACAAAAACACCTGAAGGGAAAACGGAGATCCTGGCACTTGATCTAAAAACGCTTGAATACAAACCTCAGGCTAAGGTGAAATCAGCTACGCTGGAACTCACCAAATCTATCGACAATGTTCGGGAGCGCATGAAGGTGTTTGCTGCCGGAAAAGATAAGGCTGCGGAGCTATTCCGTGCTTCTTTCTTTGGATTGTTCGAGTATGTGTCTGACCGCATTCCGGAGATCTCCAATGAGCTGTACCGCATTGATGATGCCATGCGTGCTGGTTTTGGATGGGAATTAGGTCCTTTTGAAGTCTGGGACGCGATAGGGCTGCAGGATGCGATAGCAGGTATGCGTAAATACGGTCATGAGCCGGCTGCTTGGGTACAAGATATGCTTGAGGCTGGGCATACCGCCTTCTACAAAGTAGAAAACGGTGGAAAACTATACTACGACATTCCTTCGAAGAGCTACTTACCAGTTCCGGGTACGGAAGCCTTTGTGGTACTTGATAACCTGCGGGCAAAGCAGACGCTATGGAAGAATGCAGGTGCGTCGATCATTGATCTTGGCGATGGCATCCTCAACGTGGAATTCCATTCCAAAATGAACACCATTGGTGGTGATACTTTACAGGCAATCAATAAAGCCATTGATATGGCTGAAAAAGATTACCGCGGATTGGTTATCGGTAATGATGGTGCAAATTTCTCCGCAGGTGCGAACGTGGGTATGATCTTTATGATGGCTGTAGAGCAGGAATGGGATGAACTCAACATGGCCATCCGCATGTTCCAGAATACTTCTATGCGCATCCGTTACTCCTCGATTCCGGTGGTTGTAGCGCCACATAATCTTGCGCTGGGCGGTGGCTGCGAATTTAGCTTACATGCAGATCATGTGCAGCTGAATGCAGAAACCTATATGGGACTTGTGGAATTCGGTGTAGGCGTAATCCCTGGTGGGGGTGGAACCAAAGAGTTCGCTTTACGTGCATCGGACGAGTTTAGGGGGGAACAGATAGCCCAAAACGTGCTTAAAGAAAGGTTCCTGACCATTGGTATGGCCAAGGTATCTACATCTGCACAGGAGGCTTTTGACCTCGGGTACCTGCAAAAGGACAAATATTCAATCACCATGAACAGAAGCAGGCTGCTGGCAGATGCAAAAGCGAAAGCGATAGAACTTGCCGAGGCAGGATATACCATGCCGGTTCGTCGTAAAGACATCAAAGTTTTGGGTAAGCAAGGCCTGGGAATTGTTTATGCCGGTGCGAACAGCATGTATGCCGGTAAATACATTTCCGAGCACGATAAGAAGATCTCAGAGAAGTTGGGATATGTACTTTGTGGTGGCGACCTGTCGGCTCCGACAGAAGTTACAGAACAGTACCTTTTGGATCTGGAGCGTGAAGCCTTCCTGTCCTTATGCGGTGAGCGTAAAACGCTTGAACGTATACAAAGCATCATTACCAAAGGAAAGCCACTCAGGAACTAATTACGCATATTATTAAAGACGAGAAAAATGGAAGCATATATTATAGCTGGATACCGCACGGCAGTAGGGAAAGCACCACGTGGTGTGTTTCGCTTTACAAGAGCAGATGACCTGGCAGCGGAAGTTGTACGGGCGCTGGTTGCCTCGGTTCCGAATTTAGATAAAGAACGAATTGACGATGTTATTGTAGGCAATGCAACTCCGGAAGCGGAGCAGGGCCTGAACATTGGACGCATGATTTCACTGATGGGCCTTGATACCGAAAAGGTGCCGGGGGTAACGGTAAACCGGTACTGTGCATCGGGTCTTGAAACCATCGCCACTGCAGTAGCGAAAATCAGAAGTGGCATGGCGCACTGCATCGTAGCCGGTGGGGTAGAGGTGATGTCGGGCATGCCTTTTGGCGGCTGGAAGCTGGTGCCAAATCCGGAAGTTGCCAAAAAGAATCCTGACTGGTACTGGGGTATGGGCCTAACGGCTGAAGCTGTGGCTAAAGAATACAAGGTAAGCCGTGAAGATCAGGATGCTTTTGCATACCAGTCGAACATGCGTGCGGTAGAAGCCATTAAAAACGGTCACCTGAAAGGTGGTGTGCTGCCGATTACCGTGACGGAGACCTACCTGGATGAGAACATGAAAAAGCAAAGCAAAAGCTTTGTGGTTGATACTGATGAGGGGCCACGTGCCGATACCACAATCGAGAAACTGGCTAAATTAAAACCGGTTTTTGCTGCTGATGGTAGTGTCACTGCAGGAAATTCATCCCAGACTTCCGACGGTGCAGCATTTGTGCTTGTGGTTTCCGAGAAGATGCTTAAGGAGCTGAATGTAGCGCCCATTGCGCGCCTGGTAAGTTATAGTGTTGCGGGTGTACCACCCAGGATTATGGGTATAGGCCCAATTGCAGCTATACCAAAGGCATTGGATATGGCCGGGATGAAGCTGGATCAAATGGATCTTATTGAATTGAATGAAGCTTTTGCTTCGCAGTCGCTCGCAATTATACGTGAGCTGGGCATCAACACAGATATCCTGAATGTTAATGGCGGTGGAATTGCATTGGGGCACCCGCTGGGTTGTTCGGGTGCTAAATTGTCTGTTCAGCTTTTCAATGAGCTGAAACGCAGGGATAAAAAGTACGGCATGGTTACCATGTGTGTGGGTACCGGACAAGGTGCAGCCGGTATTTTCGAAATGTTATAGCATAAATTTAAGAACAATGAGCTTGCTCAACTAAATATTACAAGTATGGACACTACAGACAAAAAGACAATAAAAGGCGGTGAATTTCTGATTTCAGAGACCCAGTATCAGGATGTGTTTATTCCTGAAGAGTTTGACGAGGAACAGGTGATGATTGCGCAAACCTGTCGCGACTTCTTAACTGCAGAGGTATTTCCAAATCTTGACCGGATCGACGCACAGGAAGAAGGATTGATGCAATCGCTCCTGGAGAAAGCAGGTGAGCTTGGTATCCTTGGTGTTTCCATACCTGAGGAGTTCGGCGGTTTCGGAAAGAACTTCAACACTTCGATGCTGGTTGCAGATGTTATTGGTGCCGGGCACTCCTTTGCAGTGGCATTGTCTGCACATACGGGTATCGGAACTTTGCCAATATTGTACTATGGCAATGAAGAGCAAAAAGCAAAGTATATTCCTAAGCTTGCCACTGGCGAATGGAAGGCCTCTTATTGTTTAACGGAGCCGAATGCAGGTTCTGATGCAAACTCCGGTCGTACGAAAGCCAAGCTGTCTGAAGACGGGAAACACTATGTAGTTAACGGGCAGAAGATGTGGATCACCAATGGTGGTTTTGCCGACATCTTTATTGTGTTTGCAAAGATCGACGACGATAAGAACCTTACTGCTTTCATCGTAGAGCGTGACTTTGGTGGCGTAACCATGAACCCTGAAGAGCATAAGATGGGTATTAAGGGTTCTTCAACCCGTCAGGTGTTCTTTAACGATTGCCATGTGCCTGTCGAAAACATGCTTTCTGAAAGAGAAAATGGTTTTAAGATCGCTGTAAACATCCTGAACATCGGCCGGATAAAGCTTGCTGCGGCAGCGCTTGGTGCATCAAAGAAGGTTATTGATCACGCAATAAACTATGCCAATGAGCGAGTGCAATTTGAGCGGGTAATCTCTAAGTATGGCGCCATACGTCATAAACTTGCAGAGATGGCTTCAAAGGTTTACGCTGTGGAGAGTGCAAGCTACCGTGCCGGACAAAACATCGATGATGCCTATGAGGCACTTGTAGCAGGCGGTATGGATGCAAGTAAGGCGAAGCTGAAGTCTACCGAGCAATTTGCGGTTGAATGTGCAATCCTAAAGGTTTGGGGTTCTGAGGCCCTGGATTTTGTGGTGGATGAGGGTGTGCAGATCTATGGTGGTATGGGCTTCTCTGCTGATGCACCAATGGACCGTGCTTACCGCGATGCCCGTATCAACAGGATTTTTGAGGGAACCAACGAAATTAACCGTCTGCTTACCGTGGACATGATGTTGAAGCGTGCGATGAAGGGTGAGCTTGATCTGATGACGCCAGCAACTGCTGTAGCAGCTGAGTTGATGTCGATCCCTGACTTCGGTGAGCCCGACGATACCTTATTTGCTGCGGAAAAGAAGATCATACAGAACCTTAAGAAGGCAACACTGATGGTTGCCGGTTCAGCAGTGCAGAAGCTGATGATGAGCCTTTCTAAAGAACAGGAGATACTGATGAATATCGCAGATATGGCAAGCTATGTTTACGTGGCAGAGTCAGCGATGCTTAGAACAGAAAAGCTGGCGAATCTTAGGGGTGAAGAAGCTTGTGCTGGTCAACTTGCCATGATGCGCATTTACTTTGTAGAAGCGGTGGATGCTGTTGCCAAAGCAGGTAAGGAGGCTTTGTGGGCTTTTGCTGAAGGTGATGAACTTAGAATGATGCTCGTAGGCCTACGTCGCTTTACGAAAATGGAGCCTTTTAACGTTAAGGCTGCAAGACAGCAAGTGGCGCAGGAACTGATCGCTGCAAACAAATATTGCTACTAGTCAGTAGGTAATGAAATATGTCAACCGTCCTGCAGTTTTTCTGCAGGACGGTTTTTTGTTTGTTGTTAAAAAAGGTTAAAAATTGTTCGCTCGCATTTAAAAGACTATTTTTGTTGATATGTTCAGAAATGCCCTTTTTATTGCTTGTGCCATCCTAAGCTTAGCGATGTCTTCATGTAGTGAAGCGGTAGATTACGATAGGGGTGTGCAGCATCAGATTGATGTTGATTCCATCGATCGTTTCCTTACTCAGAACAATTTAACCTCGATTTTCACTAAGAGCCCTACCGGTTTATACTATCAGGTGGTATCCGCAGGTCGTGGTGAATACGAGATTGAGGAAGGTGATGAAGTGGTGGTGAACTATACCGGGAAGCTCCTGAATGGCATTCTCGTTGAGCGAGGGGATAACGTGAAGATGAAGTTTTCGGGTTTACCTGAGGGTTGGCGGGAAGGATTGCTTAAAGTAAAGCCAACCGGTGTTGTCCGCCTGATCATACCATCAACTTTAGCATATACCGACGAAAAAGTGGGGCAGATTCCCCCAAATTCAAATCTGGAATACTTAATAACCCTGCGTGCAATTTTTAGAGACAATAAAGAACTACCATATTTAAACCCTGATGATGATCCATCTACAGACGACGGTGGCGTGACGCTGGATCCTGACTACTAGACTACTAGAAAATACAACCCAAGCAAATGATGTTTAAAAAGTTATCTATATATGCTGTGGCCTTCATTGGCGCAATTACAATGCTGAGTTCATGTGAAAAGGACTATGAGCAGATTGAAACTATTGACCAGAATAAACTGGAGAAATATATTGCTGGTAACAGCTCGCAGTATGCCAAAGACTCTACCGGTTTTTACTACCGGGTCACAACCCCTGGTGAAGGTGAGAATTTCAGGAACACAGATTCAGTGCTGTATACCTTCGTGATTAAGTCACTTGAAGGAAAAACGTATTATGATACGCAGACTGATGCTGAAAACATCGGAAACCTTGTTGGGTATACGGACAAAATCATTTTAAGTAAATCCGTTCCCGCTTTAAGAAAGACCATCCTGGAACTGAAACCAGGTGGGGCTGCGGAAATTCTTCTTCCTTCTTACCTGGCGTTCGGAAAAAATGGTGAGTCATCCCTGAACATTCCTTCCAACGAACCCTTGTTAATCTCCGTGAATACTTTGCCGGAACGTTCTCAAGCAGCGCGCGATGAAAATTTAATTAAGGCATTCCTAGAAAGAAACAAGCTTAATGCAACGCGTGACCTGTCTGGAGTTTATTACATCATTGAGAAGCCAGGAAGCGGCACTGAAATCAATTATGAATCAACTATAAATTCTCCGTATACCGGCAGGTTGCTGGATGGTACAGTATTCGACTCAAGTACAGACACGACACTGACATTTTCACTGAAGGGCGGCGTTATTGAAGGCTGGAGACGTGCCTTGCCACTGATCAAAGAAAGCGGTAAAATTCGCATTCTTATCCCTTCTGGGCTTGGGTACGGACCAAATATCCAAGGAAAAATCAAAATGAATTCGGTACTTGATTTTGATATTGAAGTTCGAAAAGTAACTAACTAAACAGGACTGTCGTTTAAGGCAGTTTTATATACACGGAGCATTCTATCTCTGGCAAAAGCATGATCTACAATAGGTAGGTCATGCTTTTCTTGCTTATACTGGGGCGCCCATTTGTATATGTACTCATTTTTTGGGTCGAATTTCTTTGCCTGCAGTTCCGGGTTAAAGACACGAAAGAATGGTGCTGCATCATTGCCGCTACCACATGCCCACTGCCATCCGCCTACATTGCTTGCCAGTTCATAATCGAGCAGCTTTTCGGCGAAGTAAGCCTCACCCCATCGCCAGTCGATCAGCAGGTGTTTAGTTAGGAAACTGGCAACCACCATTCGAATACGGTTGTGCATAAATCCAGTTTGGTTAAGTTGGTTCATACCGGCGTCAACAATCGGATATCCTGTTCTGCCCTGGCACCAGGCTTCAAATTCCTGCTCGTTGTTACGCCATGGAATACGGTCGTATGCAGGTTTGAAAGCATGGTTTTGTACCTGTGGAAAATGATAGAGGATCATCATATAGAAATCTCGCCAGATCAGTTCAGAGAGCCACTTTTCTGCCTGGTGATCTAATGCGGTACGTGCCGCCTCACGCACGCTGAGGGTGCCAAAGCGAAGGTGCAAACCGATGTAGCTGGTGGCATCATCTGCGGGATAGTCCCGCCGCTGTTCATAGGCCGCCAGCTTTTCTGCAAAGTTGACACCTGGAAAGACGATGTCCATATCTTCAAAGCCCATTTCTGCAAGTGTAGGGAAGACGAATGGCTTGGATGCATATAGGTTGCTGAGATATTTGTCTGTTGGATATGCTTTAACATAGAACTCGTTGAGCTTTGCTTGCCATTGCCTGGAATAGGGGGTGAATACCGTGTAAGGCTTTCCGTCTGGCTTTATAACTTCCGACTTTTCGAAGATTACCTGGTCTTTGAAGGTCAGCATGGGAACGTTATGTGCATGCAGGAGCGCTGCCACTTGTTCGTCTCTTCCCCTGGCATAGGGTTCGTAGTCGTGATTGGTATAAACGGCTTTAATGTCAAACGTATTCAGCAGGTCTTTCCAGACCTCGTTCGGGTAGCCGTACCTAATACATAAAGAACTGCCGGAAGTTTCCAATCTGCTTTGCAGCTTTTTAAGACTTCGGTGTATGAAGACTACCCGGCGATCTGCCCGGGGGAGGGGGGCTAAAATTGCTTTGTCGAAAATAAAAAGCAGCAAGACCGGGAATTCTCCTTTTAAGGCAGCGTGCAGCGCAGCATGATCTTCGAGTCTCAGGTCGCGGCGTAACCAACAAATACTGATCTGGTCTTTTTTCATAGGTAGATGGCCGCCAGGGCATCCTGCAGCAGGTTGTATTTAAATGTAAATCCAGTGTCGAGCAGCTTCTGTGCTGACGTTCTGTTGCTGGTTAAAGCAACAACACTCATTTCGCCCATTAGGGCTTTCAATAATCCGGCAGGAACATGAATTGGCCACACTGGACGATGCAATACTTTACCAAGGTCTCTGGTGAGTATTGTATTGCTGACAGGGATGGGAGCTGTTGCATTGTAGGTGCCCTGAAGTTGTTGTTCAAGGGCGTGAATATAAATGTTCACCATGTCGTCAATATGGATCCAGGGTACCCATTGATCTCCGGTGCCAACCGGAGCGGCCAGCCCAAGTTTTGCCGGCAATGCCATCAGGGGCAGGCCGCCTTCCTTTTTATCCAGTAAAAATCCTGTTCGAAGTTTAACAATGCGCAGGTTTAGTTGCGCTCCCTCGTTTACGGCATTTTCCCAGGCTGCACAGCAATGGGCCAGGAAATCCGTGCCACTTGAGCTGGCCTCTGTGAGTACTTCATTGCCACGGTCGCCATAGAAACCTACAGCAGAGGCAGCAATGATCGTTTCCACCTTGTGATCTGTGTCCCGCAGGGCTTTATATAGCAATCTGGTGGAGTTTACCCTGCTGTCCAGGATCTCTTTCTTTCTTTTTGCAGTCCATCGCTTTTTAGCAATATTTTCTCCGGCAAGATGGATAATGGCAGATACACCTTCAAAGCAGGCAGCGTCTATGGTTTGATTCTCTACGTTCCAGAGGAACACGCGCGTGTTTGGCAGCGGACGGGCATTTCTGCTGAGCATAGACACCTGATAGCCTTTTTGATGTACCGCGGCGGCAAGTGCTTTGCCAATCATACCTGTTGCGCCCGTTATTAATACCTGCTTTTGCATATAAGCATAACTATTTTCCGGGTATTTGGTTTTTAGATAGGGATGTAAAGAAATAATACTGTTACATGCAGGTCGATTTGTTTTGATAGTGTAATTATTCGCCCTGCTATTTCGGCTAAGCTAAAATATCGTATATTTTTGTATAACACACACCACATCCTTAATGAATCCAAAACGCATTTTAGTCTGGTTTAGAAATGACCTTCGATTGCATGATAATGAAATGCTGGTTGAAGCAATAGCTAAGTCTGAGGCTATTTTGCCGGTTTTCTTTTTCGATCCCAGACATTTCAGTCAACAAGGTTTTCACAGATCGAGCAGCCTTCGTACTAAGTTTCTCCTGGAAAGTGTACTGGATCTTCGTAAATCATTCCAGCAGCTTGGCGGCGATTTGTTGATTATTCATGGTCAGCCTGAAGATCATATCGCATCCCTTGTCGAAAGTTATGGTATTTGTGAGGTCTATCATCACCGTGAAGTCGCGCCCGCAGAAACCTGTGTCTCGGCGAATGTTGAAGATAGACTGTGGAAGATTGAAGTTAATCTTAAGCACTTTATTGGACATACGCTTTATAATAAAGAAGACCTGCCTTTCCCGATCAAGGATATTCCTGATGTGTTTACGCAGTTCAGGAAAAAGACCGAGCGCGATGCCATTGTAAAATCCTGTTTCAACACACCTGAAGCAATCAGCTTTGTTACCGCTTCAGAATGGGGGGAGATTCCTGACGTGCAGGAACTTTATGGTGGTAGTGAGGAGTTGATGCTTTCAGAACAATCTGCCTTTGCAGGTGGTGAATTTGGGGGACTTAAGCACTTAGAAGATCTTTTAAGACCAGATTCAAGTATATACATTAAGGTTTCCAGCCGTCATGCAGATCCTTCAGGTTATATTTCAGCCTTGTCTCCATGGTTGTCGCTAGGCTGTTTGTCGCCGCGAATGGTCTACTGGAGTGTTAAAGCTGCAGAAGAGCGGTATGGCCCCAACAGCAATTTTGCTGGTTTGCTTCTAGGCTTATTCAAGCGCGACTATTTCCGGTTCATGTTTAAAAAGCATGGTGCACCTTATCTTGAGAATACCTTATCCGGGCGTACCGATACTGAAGATGTCATGTTGAATGATAGCTTTGAGCAATGGAAATTAGGCGAGACCGGGCAGGAACTGGTGGATAGCTACATGAAGACGCTAGCCGCAACCGGATATATTCCCAATCATGGGCGAATCCTTACTGCAACATTCCTGGTGCATGTGCTCAAATGTGACTGGATGAAAGGTGCTGCCTATTTTGAGGAAAAACTAGCGGATTATACTGCGGCCAGTAATTGGGGCAACTGGAAATATATCGCTGATAGCGTATCTGGCATGAAGTCCAAAAATGGCTTTGATATCGACAAATACCTCAAAATTCTGAACATTCCGGCAGTTGCCTGAGTTGGTTAATCATCTGATTAAAAGCATTCTGAATATTCCAGTTTATAAACAAAGGTGAATTCCAGTTGTTGTAAGCTCGTGAGGAAATATTCAATAAGCGACATAGAAGGACTAATTGGCATTAAAGCTCATACCATACGGGCCTGGGAAATCAGGTACAATCTCGTGCCGCCCAAGCGCACAGCGACCAATATTCGTTATTATGATGAGGAAGATCTTAAGATGCTGCTGAACATTGTGGCCCTTAATGAGAACGGATATAAGATCAGCAAGATCGCCCAGATGAACAAGGAGAAGATCGCTGATCTGGTAATGCAGCTGAAGACCGATTGGGGCAATGAATCTGTGCAGCTGATCAATCTTTCAAACGCGACCATCAGATATGATGAAGCATCATTTTCAAAGATCCTTTCCAGCTGTATTGCAGAGCTGGGGCTAACCAAGACCATGGACCAGGTGCTTTTTCCTTTCATGAAGAAGATTGGCATGCTTTGGCAGATTGGAGCAATCGACCCATCACACGAACACTTCGCTGCAAATTTGATCCGCGACCGTCTGATTGTTGAAATTGACAAGGTAGATAAGACGCGTTCGGATGAAGCGAAACGCTTTGTGCTATTCCTCCCGGAAGGAGAGTTGCATGAAACCGGGTTGCTCTTTGCACGGTATCTTTTGAAAAGTTGTGGTCATGAAACCTTGTATCTCGGGCAAGGTATTCCATATATGGATCTGATGAAGGTAATTGAAAGCTATAAGCCCGACTATGGTTTTATTGTACTGACCTCACTAAACCTCGGAAAAGACATTAATAGAATTTTAGGTAAAGTGATTGAAAATCTAGACGTTCCTGTGATCGTCGCCGGAAGTTTAATCTCCGAATTTGATATTGTAGTTAATGATCAATTAAAGCCGCTAAAGAATGTATGTGATTTAGTGGACTTTCTGGAAGAAATATGAAGTATTTTACCGGTTCTTATTGGTAAAATCCTAATTTTGCATGACTTATAGCAATTGAAACACATGGATAATTTATCTTATCTCAGCGGTGAAAACGCGGAATATATCGATGCGCAGTATCAACTTTACAAACAGGATCCACAGTCTGTAGAGTTTGGCTGGCAGAAATTTTTTGAAGGATTTGATTTTGGAAGAGGAGCAGCAAACACTGGTACAAACGAAGTGGCTCCTGAGCAATTTTTGAAAGAAGTAAATGTTTTGAACCTGATAAATGGGTATCGCCAAAGGGGCCATTTATTTACCAAAACTAACCCGGTAAGAGAACGTCGCAAACACATGCCGACCCTGGCACTTGAGAACTTTGGTTTAAGTGATTCGGATCTTGATACCGTTTTTAATTCTGGTGTTGAAATTGGAATCGGTGCGGCTAAATTGTCGGATATTGTCGCATTTCTTGAACAAACCTATTGTGGTTCAATCGGTGCGGAATACAAGTTTGTTCGTACTCCTGAAGTGCTTTCCTGGATTGAGACTAAAATGGAAACGGCACGAAATACGCCAAGATTCTCTGTAGAAGAGAAGATGCGTATCCTGACCAAACTTAATCAGGCTGTAAGTTTTGAGAACTTCCTTGGAACAAAATTCCTGGGGCAAAAACGTTTCTCTCTAGAGGGTGCGGAAGCTTTAATTCCTGCCCTTGACTCTGTAATCGAGAAAGGATCTAATCTTGGTATTGAAGAGTTCGTAATCGGTATGGCTCACCGCGGCCGTTTGAATGTGCTTGCCAATATCATGCAGAAAACATATAAGGACATCTTCGCGGAATTTGAAGGTAAAGCATACAGTGCAGAATCTCCTTTTGGTGGTGACGTGAAGTATCACCTGGGTTATTCTACTGACGTTACGACAAACAGCGGAAAAAGTGTACACTTAAGTCTATGTCCAAATCCATCCCACCTGGAAACTGTAAATCCGGTGGTTGAAGGTATTACCAGATCTAAAATTGACTTTAAATACGACGGTGATAATTCAAGGATTGCACCGATCTTAATTCACGGCGATGCTTCTATTGCCGGACAAGGTATTGTTTATGAGGTGATCCAGATGGCTGGTCTTGAAGGTTACAAGACCGGAGGTACCATTCACCTGGTGATCAATAACCAGATCGGTTTCACCACAAACTATAAAGACGCCCGTACCAGTACATACTGTACAGATATTGCTAAAGTTACTTTATCACCAGTATTCCATGTGAATGGTGATGATCCGGAGGCTTTGGTTTATGCGATAAACCTGGCAATGGAATATCGTCAGCGTTATAAGAACGACGTGTTCATTGATATCCTTTGCTATAGAAGATTTGGACACAATGAGTCGGATGAGCCTAAATTCACCCAGCCGTTGTTGTACAAAATCATCGAAAAGCATGCGAATCCAAGAGATATCTATATTCAGCAGTTGATTAAAGAAGGAAACCTTCAGGCAAGTCAGGAAAAGGAACTGGAGAGAGAATTCCGTGGAGTGTTGCAGCAAAGACTTGAAGAGGCGAAAGCACTTACTTCGACGTATCAGGATGTGAAGTTCGGTGGTGCATGGTCTGAAATGCGTATCGCCAGTCCGAACGATTTCGAGACATCGCCTAATACCGCTGTTAGCGAAGATACCTTACTAGATATCGCTAAACGCATCAGTTCATTACCTTCTGATAAGAAATTCTTTAAGAAAATTGAGAAGCTATTTGCTGAAAGAAGCAACATGGCTAACAATACCCACATCTTTGATTGGGCAATGGGCGAGCAACTCGCTTACGGTACCTTGCTTATGGAAGGCAAGCGTGTGCGAGTGAGTGGACAAGACGTTGAACGCGGAACATTTTCTCACCGTCACGCCGTGTTAACCCTCGAAGATGCTGAGGAGGAATATGTACCATTGACACAACTTGACAGTGCGCAAGCAACCTTTGATATCTACAATTCACACCTTTCAGAGTACGGTGTATTAGGATTCGAATATGGTTATGCAATGGCGAATCCGAATGCATTAACCATCTGGGAAGCGCAATTCGGAGATTTCAATAACGGTGCACAAATTATCATTGACCAATATCTGGCGAGTGCAGAGACCAAATGGCAACGTGAAAACGGCCTTGTGATGTTATTGCCACATGGTTATGAAGGACAGGGTCCGGAGCACTCATCTGCAAGGATCGAGCGTTTCATGGAACTTTGTGCAGATTACAACATGCAGGTAGTGAATTGTACTACACCTGCAAACTTCTTCCATTCGCTACGCAGACAATTTAAACGCGATTTCAGAAAGCCACTGGTTGTATTTACACCGAAGAGCTTATTACGTCATCCTAAATGCGTTTCGCCGTTATCCGACTTTACGGAGAACAAGTTCCAGGAGGTGATTAACGACACGTATGTGAATCCTGCAGAGGTAAACCGTGTGTTGTTCTGCTCTGGTAAGATCTACTACGAATTGTTAGAAAAACAACAGAACGATCAGCTTAAGCATGTTGCAATTGTTCGCGTTGAGCAGCTATATCCATTGCCACTTGCACAAATGGAAGCAGCTTATAAAACCTTTGAGAATGCGACTGAGGCGATCTGGGTTCAGGAAGAACCTGAGAACATGGGTCCATGGCCTTTCTTATCCCGCAAAACCAGAAAAACCTTCTTTAAGGACATCGAGGTTATTTCGAGAAAAGAAAGCAGCAGTACTGCTACCGGTTACGCTAAGCAGCATGCAGACCAACAAGCATATATCATTGCAAAAGCACTAGAGGTACCTGTTACTCAAAATGTGAAAGATATTGCTGATAAATCAGAGAGTAAAGTTTTTAATGTAGATTAAGATATAATACATCAATTATGAGTTTAGAAATAAAAGTTCCGCCAGTAGGTGAATCGATCACCGAAGTTGTTTTATCACAATGGTTGAAAGGCGATGGTGATGTAGTTGAAATGGACGAAGTTATTGCTGAGCTTGAATCAGATAAAGCGACTTTTGAATTAACTGCAGAGCAAGCTGGAACTTTAAAAATCGTAGCAAGCGAAGGTGATACATTGGCAATTGGTGCTGTTGTATGTACGATTGAAGAAGGTGGTGCAGCTGCACCTAAAGCGGCTCCTGCCGCTGAAGAAAAGCCTGCTGAAGAACAAAAAACTGCTGCCCCGACTGCGACTGGAAATGGTGCAAGTTATGCAACAGGTACACCGTCACCTAGTGCGGGAAAAATCCTTGCTGAGAAAGGTATTGATGCAGGTGCTGTAACGGGATCCGGAGTTGATGGAAGAATCACTAAAGAGGATGCATTAAAGGCCGAAAAAGCAGCTTCTAAACCTGCGGCGAAGCCTGCAGACAAAGCACAACCTAGCGTTGCTGCTGCTGCTCCAGGTTCCAGAAATGAAAGAAGACAGAAGATGACGCCTTTGCGTAAAACTGTTGCTAAACGTCTGGTAACCGTTAAGAATGAAACTGCAATGCTTACCACTTTCAACGAGGTGAACATGAAACCGATCATGGACCTTAGAGGAAAGTATAAAGAACAATTTAAAGAGAAACACGGCGTAGGTCTTGGCTTTATGAGCTTCTTCACTAAAGCGGTGTGTGAAGCCCTTCGGGAATTCCCTGCAGTAAATGCACGCATTGATGGAGAAGAGATCGTTTACAATGATTTTGTTGATGTATCTATCGCTGTTTCTGCACCAAAAGGCCTTGTCGTACCTGTAATCAGAAATGCAGAGAGCATGAGCCTGGCACAGATCGAGAAGTCTGTACTTGAACTTGCGTTGAAAGCACGTGACAACAAATTATCTATTGAAGAGATGACTGGCGGTACCTTCACCATCACTAATGGGGGTGTATTTGGTTCAATGATGTCTACACCGATCATTAACGCACCTCAGTCTGCAATTCTAGGTATGCACAACATTATCGAAAGACCGATCGCTGAGAAAGGGGAGGTTGTTATTCGTCCAATGATGTATATCGCATTGTCTTACGACCACAGAATTATTGATGGACGTGAGTCTGTTGGATTCCTTGTTCGTGTAAAACAATTATTGGAAGATCCTGCTCGCTTATTATTAGGTATCTAATTCGAGTAGAATATATAAAACAAAAGCGGCGCACCCTTAAGGTGCGCCGCTTTTGTTTGTAGCAGAATGCTAATCCATTTGCTTGATGTTGATGTAGAAGTTGGGATCGGTCTTAAACGAATCCTTGTCAACAGTACTATCTAAGGAAATCTCCTTCCAGGCTGCTGTTGGCTGTATCAAAGTATATTCGCCATCACCTTTCAAAGTTACCTTCAAAGGCATATTGAAATCTTTCACTTCAGATTGCCATCTGTAAGCAAGCTTATTGTTGATGATCTTGTACTCGAACGTAGGAATATTAGCCTGGCGAAGGTACTGGTCAAAGATCTTCGACAAATTCAATCCACTTTGTTTGGCAATGTAGTTCTCAATTTCGGCAGTCGTTACCGTTTTGTGATAGAAGGTCTTGTTCAATCCGCGAAGAATAGATCTAAACTTCTCATCATCATTGATCAGTTGACGAATGATGTGGATCATGTTAGCGCCCTTGCTGTACATGTCGCCTGAGCCTTCTTTGTTCACATTGTAAGTACCAATTATTGGGATGTCGTTAGCGATATTCTTCCGGATGCCCTGAACATACGCGTCACCGGCTTCCTTGCCATACAGGCTTTGGGTAAACAGCGTTTCCGAGTAGTTGGTGAAGCTTTCATGAATCCACATGTCAGCGATGTCTTTAGCAGTGATGTTGTTTCCGAACCACTCATGACCGCTTTCATGCACAATGATAAAGTCGAATTTCATGCCCCATCCGGTGTGAGAAAGATCACGGCTCAGATATCCTTTTTTGAACTTGTTGCCATAAGCAACGGCGCTCTGGTGTTCCATACCAAGATGTGGTGCCTGTACAAGCTTGTACCCGTCTTTATACCATGGGTATGGACCAAACCAATGTTCGAAGCTCTTCAACATGGGCTTAACATCTGCATCCCAATGTGATCTTGCCTTTACGCTATCTTGTTTCAAGGACCAGTAGTCGATGGTTAGCGGACCATTCTCTCCCTGGTAGGTGTCTGTCCAATGCGCATATTTCCCAATGTAAAAGCTCACATCATAGTTATTGATCGGATTGGCTACAAACCAGTTGTGCTGCATAAAGCCATCAGGCTTTTCTACGCGGCTCCTCAGTCTTCCATTAGAAACTTCCTGAAGGTCTTTCGGTGCGGAGATGCTGATCATCATGCTGTCTACTTCATCGCTTTGGTGATCTTTATTAGGCCACCATACGCTTGCACCCAGGCCCTGACATGCTACGGAAACGAAAGGGTTGCCGGCTTCATCCTTATCAAAGATGAAACCACCGTCCCATGGTGGGCGGTTGGCAACCTGTGGCTTCCCTGAATAATATACGGTGAACTCGCCCTTACTTCCTTTTTTAATAGGTGCGGGGAAGGTCACAAATACCGCATTGAACTCACGGGTAAAAGGAAGTTCCTTGTTTTTGTAAAGCACCTTTTCCACTTTTAAGTTAGCGAAAAGGTCAAACTGTAGTTTGCTGAAGGTCTCTGCAGCAGTGAACGCAAACTTGTTACTGCCCGAAACCGACCTGTCTTCGATATCAATTTTAACATCCAAATGGTAGTAGTTGATGTCATAGCAGGTGCGGAGCGGGGTTAACATGCCACGAAGTGTATCTGCACGTGTATTTAATTCTTCTTTGTGCAGCACCTGTCCACATGCGGAGCCCTGTATAAGGCCCACAAATGCGATGGCTGCTAGTGTTCTTTTGAACATATCTTTCATTTTATTCTAAATCTACGCGATCAGCGATCTTATTTCAATACGGTAACTTCTAATGCTGATGCATTTGCTGCATCATGATAGATACGGTGTGTTGCTTTCTGAAAGTCGGAATCCTGTGCATTGTAGATGTCAACAAACTTCTGTGGATTACGATCAACCAGCGGGAACCAGGAGTTCTGAACCTGGATCATGATCTTATGGCCTTTTTTAAAGGTGTGACCAACATCTGGTAGCGTATAATTTACGTCTGTAACCTTGCCGGGCACAAAAGGTTCCGGTTTCTCAAAGCTGTTGCGGAACTTACCGCGCATAACCTCACCACGTACCAACATCTGGTAGCCACCCATCAGCACGTTATTGCTGTTTGGTTGTGGGGCTGCCGCATCTTCAGGGTAAACGTCGATAAGTTTAACCACATAATCCGCGTCTGTACCAGTGGTGGAGACCTTCAGCTTCGCCATTAGCGGACCTGTTAAAGTGAGGTCTTCAGTAAGTACATCAGATTCATATACCTGCACATCAGGTCTGCGGGCTGCAAAGCGCTGATCGTCGATCATATACTCACGCGTTCTTCTAGGCTGAACACCATCTTGATATGGCACCGGCTTACTTGGATCGCTTACATACTCATCGAAGCTTTCCTGGCCAGATGGCTTTTCGAAGCTGAGTTTTCCATTTGCCTGGAAGTACAGTGTTCTTTTCTCCACTTCTTTTGGAGGCCAGGTAGCGAATTTCTTCCACTCATTGCTGCCGGTCAGGAAGATGGTAGCTTCAGGCAGATCTGCCGGCTTTGCCCCCTTAAGGTGTTGTATAAAGAACGGAAATTCTACATTGTTCTGGTACCAGGTGCTGGTTGGCTGACCAAACTCAATGTCGTTGAAACGCTCTCCGGTGCCTCTTGCCCAACCGCCATGGAACCAAGGTCCCATAACAAGTTTATTATCCGCTTTAGCATCCTGCGACTCAATAGCCTTGTAGGTTGCAAGTGCCCCAAAAGCATCCTCAGCATCAAAGAATCCACCTACAACCAGCACTGCCGGTTTGATGTTCTTCAGGTGGGTACGAATGTTCCGTGCTTTCCAGAAATCGTTGTAAGTTCCGTTTGCCATCAGATCGTTCCAGAACTTGATGCTGTCACCGAAGTATTTCTCTTTAACGTTTTTCAACGCACCAATGCTCAGGTAAAAACGGTAGTTGTCCTCAATCGGGAACTTGAAAGGCTGCGGGCCTTTGTCTGGCGTAATTGGTTTTGGACGTGGCACCCCAAAACCCGAGTAGAAGTTGAAGGCGTCGGTAAGGAAGAAAGCACCGTTATGGTGGAAGTCATCGCCAATAAACCAGTCGGTAACCGGAGCTTGCGGCGATACTGCCTTTAGACCCGGGTGGGCGCCAGGCAGTGATGCTGTAGAGTAAAATCCAGGGTAGGAGATGCCGTAAATACCAGCTTTAGCATTGTTATTCGGCACATTTTTGATCAACCAGTCGATGGTGTCGTAAGTATCTGAGCTTTCGTCGACCTGTGTTTTTCCCTTTTTGTTGTCATTGTGTGGCCTTACATCAACAAACTCCCCTTCACTCATCCATTTCCCACGCACATCCTGGTAAACGAAGATGAACTTTTCCCGAAGGAACAGGGAAGAGGGACCAAGGGAAGTTTTGTAGTCCTGCTCACCATAGGGTCTAACCGTATATGGTGTTCTGTTGATCATAAAGGGATATTTTCCTTTCTCTTTTGGGATGTAGATCGCTGTAAAAAGCTTTACACCGTCCCGCATTGGGATCATCCTTTCAATTTTAGTGTAGTTTTCCCGCACATAGGCCGAATCTGTCTGCGCAAATAGTGCGGAAGTCCAGAAAAGGATGAACACACTTAATAGTAGTCTGGTTGTTTTCATTATAATTCCTGATTATTGGTTCATTACGCTAAACTTACGAAAAAACGTACTCATTAGGCTATTGTAGCAGTTTTATGATCTATACTTAAAGCATAAAAAACTAAAGTCGTAACTTTGAAGCCTATTTAGCACTATGCCGAAAACGAAATGGAGTCTTGCTTACCTCGAATCTCTGCTACCCTTCCGGTTGCTGTCTTTGATCAAGTTCGGTTTCACCGGCATGTCGGGCCTGGTGGTCGACTTCTCCATAACCTGGCTGATTAAAGACGAACTTCATTTAAATAAGTTCCTCGCTAATGCAGCCGGATTTTCAATGGCAGTGATCAGCAACTACATTGTAAACCGGTTGTGGACATTCAGCGAAAGGGAACGCAGCAAGGTCTCCAGGCAATTTGCCTCCTTCATTGCCGTTTCACTAATCGGATTGCTGCTTAACTCAGGCTTTGTGTACCTTTTCAACGAGCGATTGTTGCTCAACTTCTATCTGAGTAAAGCCATCGCCATTATCCTGGTGTTTTTCTGGAATTTCAGCGCCAACTACTTTTTTGTTTTCAATAGTAAGAAAACAGACTAAAGTTCCGCCTGCTTTTACATTGCAATGCCAATTTAGGCCATGCTGATGCCGATTTTCTTTTCGAGTTTCTTAACTTTGGAATATAAAAAAATTGATTATGCAATACGATGTAGTAGTTATAGGTTCTGGTCCTGGTGGTTACGTAAGTGCCATAAGATGTGCTCAGTTAGGCTTAAAAGCAGCCGTGATAGAAAAATATAATACTTTTGGTGGAACCTGCTTAAACGTTGGTTGCATTCCGTCAAAAGCATTGCTAGACTCTTCGGAGCACTTTCACAATGCGGCGCATACATTTACTACCCATGGCATTGAGCTAAAAGATCTTTCGGTGAACATGCCACAAATGATTGCCCGGAAAAACGACGTGGTTGCTCAAAATACTGCGGGAATCACATACCTGTTCAAAAAGAACAAGATTGATACCTTTGAAGGTCTTGGTTCTTTCGTTGACAAGAACACGATTAAAATTACTAAAAATGACGGCAGCACCGAGCAGATCACGGCTAAGAACGTGATTATCGCTACCGGTTCTAAACCAACCAGTTTGCCATTTCTTCCAATAGATAAAAAGAGAATCATTACTTCTACCGAAGCGTTAAACATCAATGAAGTTCCTAAACACATTGTTGTAATAGGCGGTGGCGTGATCGGACTTGAACTCGGATCTGTTTATGCACGTTTAGGTTCAAAAGTATCCGTGGTAGAGTTCATGCCAAGCATTATCGCTACGATGGATGCTGGATTAGGAAAAGAACTTCAGCGTGTGCTTAAAAAATCTTTAGGTATGGAGTTTTTCATGAACCACAAAGTTACCGGAGCAAGTGTTGAAGGCGAAACTGTAACTGTTACTGCCGACAATGCTAAAGGTGAGCAGGTTAAATTTGAAGCGGATTACTGCATTGTTGCGGTAGGACGTACTGCTTATACTGAAGGTTTAGGTTTGGAGAACATCGGCATTAAAACCGAAGAAAGAGGTAACAAGATCCCGGTTAACGAACATCTGGAAACTTCAGTACCTGGCGTATATGCCATTGGTGATGTGATCAAAGGTGCTATGCTTGCGCATAAAGCGGAAGATGAAGGTGTTTATGTTGCAGAGCGATTAGTAGGTCAAAAGCCGCACATCAACTACAACCTGATCCCTGGTGTAGTATATACCTGGCCAGAGGTGGCATCCGTAGGCTACACAGAAGAGCAGCTTAAAGCAATGGGAACCAAGTTTAAAACTGGTTCATTTCCATTCAAAGCAAGTGGCCGTGCTAAAGCGAGCATGGATACTGATGGCTTTGTGAAAGTACTTGCTGACGCAAATACGGATGAGATTTTAGGTGTACACATGATTGGCCCAAGAGCTGCAGACATGATCGCTGAAGCTGTTGTTGCTATGGAGTTCCGTGCTTCTGCAGAAGACATTGCAAGAATCTGCCATGCACACCCAACCTATACTGAAGCTATCAAAGAAGCTGCAATGGCGGCTACTGAGAACAGAGCTATTCACATTTAGAATACCTGCAGGTTCTTCCTGCAAATTGCATACAGACAAAAGCCGCTTCTTAACAGAAGCGGCTTTACTTTTCAAGGCAACTGCCCATTGCTGTAAATAAAAAAGGTTGCCCAATGGGCAACCTTTTTTATTACGTATAAATTCTAAAGCTGTTATTTAGTCTGCATGCAATACATCTGCATGTTCTTCAGGTTTGTAATTTGCTTCCAGCTCGGCAAGTTTCTTTTTACCGTAAGCAAGTCGTGTAATTAACACAAACAATACCGGTACAATAAAGATTGCCAGAATGGTAGCCGAAATCATACCCGCTGCTACGGTCCATCCGATGGTCATCCTGGAAACGGCACCCGCTCCATGTGAAATAATCAAAGGAATAACACCCAGGATAAATGCAAGTGAGGTCATCACAATTGGGCGTAACCTAAGTTTCACCGCTTCCATGGTTGCAGGCAATAGACCCATGCCCCAATCCACACGTTCCTTAGCGAACTCGACGATCAGAATCGCGTTTTTCGCAGAAAGACCGATCAAGGTGATCAAACCAACCTGAGCGTAGATGTTGTTATCTAACTTCGGCAGGAAGGTCAATGCCAGGATCGCTCCGAACAATCCAAGCGGCACGGCCAACAGGATCGAGAACGGTACAGACCAACTTTCGTAAAGGGCTGCAAGTAGAAGGAATACGAAAACAATGATCAACGCAAAGATCAGCGTTGTACTGCTTCCCGCTTCACGTTCCTCCAAACTCAAACCGGAGAAGTTATAGCTGTAATTTGCTGGTAAAGTCTGTGCCGCCACTTCTTCAAGTGCATTCAGCGCATCACCGGAACTATATCCAGGCGCTGCAGCACCACTAACCTCAATAGATCTGAACAGGTTAAAGTGGTTAATGATTGAAGCCGTTTCTACCAATTTGTGCGATACCAGGGTGCTTAACGGAACCGGCGTACCCACATTGTTTTTAACGTACAATTGATTTAAATCGTCGATACTACTTCTGAAATTGGTGTCTGCCTGTGCAACCACCCTGAAGTTACGACCGTATTTGGTAAAGTCGTTCACATAGCTACTTCCCAGGTACGTGGAGATGGTGCTGTAAATTGCCCCAACTGAAACGCCCATTTTTTTAGCTTGCTCACGGTTTACTTCAAGCTTGTAGTTCGGTGTTCTGGCATTAAACAAGGTATAAGCCATGGCAATTTCCGGACGCGCATTTGCTGCACCTAAAAACTTACCTACGTTACCTTCAAACTGCTTAATATCACCAGCTTGTTTTTCCTGAATCTGTAAGGAGAAACCACCACTGATACCAAGTCCTGGAATTGGAGGTGGTGCAACGACTAATACGCTACCTTCTTTAGCACCAGCAAATTCCTGCGATACTTTCGCGATGGTACCGGCGGCGTCACCTTCACGGTCATCCCAGTTTTTCAACTGCACGAAGAACGTCGCAGCATTTGATTTGAATGATCTGTTCAGGATGTTAATACCGCTGATTGACGTGATATTTAGTACTTCAGGATATTTCTTTTGAATGGTCTTGGTGATCTTGTCAATGAAGGCATCTGTACGCGCAGCTGAAGAACCTTCAGGCAGCGTAACCCCCATTAAGAATACCCCGGCATCCTCGTTCGGAATAAATCCCGATGGTTTGGTCATGAATAAACCAACAGTACCTACATAAATACATGCAAGCAATACCATCACCAAAGGTGCTTTCTTAAGTGCCCATTTTACTCCGTTTGAATAGTTTCTGGTTACTTTTGCAAACCACTGGTTAAACCTGTAGAAGAATTTATTCAATCCTCTTGAGTCTGCCGTTAAGTTCATTGGTGTTAATAGCAACGAACACAATGCTGGTGTAAGGGATAGTGCAATAAACGCGGAGATGATCACGGAAACGGCAATGGTGATGGCGAACTGCTGATAAAGTTGTCCAACCATACCCGGAATAAAACCTACCGGGATAAACACTGCCGCAAGGATCAATGCAATTGCAATTACCGGCGCAGTAATGTCCTTCATCGCCTTACGTGTGGCGTCAGGAGCAGAGAGTCCCTCATGGTCCATGTAATGCTGAACGGCTTCCACCACAACGATCGCATCATCCACCACAATACCGATTGCCAGTACGAAACCAAACATCGTTAGTACGTTGATGGAGAATCCCAGCATGGTGAAGAGGATGAAAGTACCAATAATGGATACCGGAATCGCAAGTACAGGGATCAGGGTTGCTCTCCAGCTCTGAAGGAAGAAGAATACCACGATTGTTACCAGGATTAGGGCTTCAACAAGGGTATGTATTACCTCGCTGATGGATACCTTCACAATGGAAACAGTCTCGTAACTGATTACATAATCCACGTCTTTCGGGAAAGATGCTTTCAGTTCATCTAATGCTTTTTGTATCCCTTCAGCAGTTTCTACCGCGTTTCCACCCGGTGTCTGGTTAATCGCCATCATGGATGATACCTGACCATTAACCTTTGAACTGGTAGAGTAAGAGAACTCACCTAATTCTACACGGGCAACATCACGCAGGTAAACCGGCGATCCGTCATTACCGTTTTTGATGATGATGTTTTCGAATTGTTCTACAGAGTTTAAGTCGGCATCCAAAACAACGGAGAACTCAAAGGTCTGGTTGTTATTTTGCGGACGGCCACCTACGGTACCACCTGGCATACGGCTGTTTTGCTCGCCAATAGCCGTAGTAACGTCTGAAGGCGTAAGTCCAAGGTTAGCCAATTTACCTGCATCTAACCACACACGCATACTGAATGGCTGTCCGAAGGACTGCACATCACCCACACCTTTGATACGTAATAACGCATCGCGGACATACAGGTTGACGTAGTTGGAAAGGAATTTTTGATCGTAGGTGCCTTTAGGCGATATAAGACCCACAACCATCAAAATATCGTTGTTTGCCTTTCTGGTGGTAACACCCAAACGTCTCACCGCTTCTGGCAGGGCAGGCTCGGCAATTCCCACACGGTTTTGAACATCCAGTGTGGCAATGTCAATGTTTGTACCTACATCAAAGGTTACGGTGATCGCTGAACGTCCATCGGCGGTACTGTTGGAAGAAAGGTATTTCATTCCCGGGGTACCGTTAATCTGACTTTCAATCGGGGTAGTTACTGTTTGTTCCACCGTTTGCGCATCAGCTCCGGTATAGGTACCGGAAACGTTTACGGTTGGTGGTGCAATGTTGGGATATTGACTGATCGGTAAGGTTGTGATTACAATCGTACCAACCAGAACAATCAATATGGAGATGACGATGGCCGTGACCGGTCGCCTTATAAATACTTCTGATATCATATAGCTGAACTTCTATTAAATTATTTTGCTGCTGCTGCTGGTTGTGGGCCATTTGCTTCGCCAGGAGCAGTTGCACTTACTACGGCACCATTTCTAACATTCTGTACACCGTCAACAACAATGACTTCACCTTTTTTAAGACCGTCAGATACAACCACATTGGTTTGGAACTGTCTGCCTAATTTAACCAGGCGTGCTTCTGCTTTACTGCTGTCGCCAACTACGAATACGTTAAACTCACCCAACTGCTCAGTAACCGCTTTGTAAGGGATTACAAGTTCTGGTTTCTGACCTCTGTTTAAAGCCTGAAGGTTAACATTCATACCGGAAAACAGTCTGCCTTCTTTGTTAGGGTAGCTGATTCTTACTTTAATGGTACCTGTTTGTGGATCTACAGCACGATCAATTGCAACAATTCTTCCTTGTGCACGATAAATGCTACCGTCTTGGCCCTGAATGGTAAATACCGAGTCGGCCACTACGGAATTGTTGTTTTGAAGGGCAACAAAACGAGGAATTTCACGCTGATTAACAGCGATGTCTACAGCAATTGGATCACTGGTTGATACCGTGTTCAAGATGGTTGTTCCCGGAGATGCAAAAGCACCCAATTTCACTTGAGAGATACCAATGGTACCAGTAAGTGGAGAAACAATTACTGAACGCTGAAGATCACTAGCAGCCGCACTCAGTTGTGCTTCTGCTGCTGCAACCTGCGATTCTGCATTTGCAAGATCTGTAAGTGCATAATCTACACGCTGTTTTGCAACCGCATCCTGTTCCGAAAGTTTGGTGTAACGTTCTGCGTCTTTTTTCGTTCTGTCGCGGTTTGCTTTTGCAACAGCAACATTTGCTTTTGCGGAGTTGTATGCAGCTTGATATTTAGTACGGTCAATTTCGTATAACTTCTGACCTTTGGTTACACGCTGTCCGTCTTTCACATATATACCTGTAATATAACCGCCAACTTGAGGACGTAATTCAACTTCATTAAGCGCAACAACAACACCAGGGTATGAATCAATGGTTGTTACTGGTTGTTCATCTACTGTGTGAGTTGTTACCGGAGTTGCAGGAGGCGGGCCCTGCTGTGCAGGTTTCTGACCGCCGCCACAGGAGGCAAATGTAACTGAGCCCAAGACCAGGACACCTAGCTTTATTCTATTAAAATTATTCATTGTAAGGGTTATTGATTTACGGTTATTGTTCCTAATGCTTGTTTTACGTCTAATTTTGATGCTAATAAACTATATAGTGAATTTAGATAGTTTAGTTGTGCGGTACGAAGGTCTGTCTCTGAAGTCATCAGATCCAGGTAAGTTTTGATACCCTCGTCGTATTGTAATTTGATGGTGTTATAAACCGATCTTGAGATCTCCACATTCTCCCGGTTAGTTCTCAAATCATTCAGGTTAGCCTTGTATGTTGCAATGGCAGCTTCATATTGGGTATTGATCTGATTTTTAGCATTTTCAAGATCAAGGTCGATACGTTGCTCCTGTAACTGTGATTTCTTAATCTCCTGTGTACGTTTACCGCCAAGGAAAATAGGCAGGCTTAGTCTCAGGCCAATGATCGAACTTGGATAGTTCCTGTCGTACAGGTTTGAGAACTCCTGATTCTGATAGTTAAATCCGTAGTTGTAGAAACCAGATAGTGTTGGCAGGTAGCTCCACTTGTTATAGCTGGTATTGATGCTTTGCAGCTGGCGTTGTGTTTCCAATGAACGGAATTCTACGCGATTTTGGTAGTCAAGCATTTGCGTTGTGTCCATTAACACATCTTTCTCCATATCTGCTGCGGTAAAAGAAAGCGTAAAGTTCTCTTTGCCCTGGTAGCCAATAAGCTCTTTCAGGTATGCATATTTGTACTTTACAAGCTCTTCAGTACGCTTTTTATCCGCAAGGGAGTTGCTTAGGCTAATTTGTGCACGTTGGAAATCCGTCTTATCAACAAGACCTGCTTCATATTGTGCGCTGGCATCCTTTAACTGCTTTTGCAAACGCGCAATGTTTTCATTGATGATGTTCAATTGTTCATTGCTGGTCAGGATGTCGTAATAAGCTTTACTAACTTCTACGACAGTATTGATTTTGCTTGCTTCAGTGTTCTGCTTATACTGTTGTCTGAAATATTTTGCAGATTTCGAAGCCTGGATAAGTCCTGCATTCACAAATTGCTGATCTGCTTGCAATACCAACGATGAGGTGTTCTTTGCACCGAAGGTTAGAAGAGAGGATACGCCATTTGTGGTAAGCACCTGTGATTGCTGCTTCAGGTTATGATTTAGACTTCCTGATGCATTAATCTGTGGTAACCACCCGGAAAGGGCAGATTTAATATCACGATCTGCAATTTCTTCATCAAGAACGGATTGTTTCACATCAGGCCTGTTGCTTAGTGCATAGTCAATACACTGTTGTAATGTGGCATTGGTAAGCGGCTGCTCTGCTTTTACGATGGATTGTGCGGATACCGATCCGGGGAGCAGGAGGGGTATCCATAAAAGCATGATAACTAATAGATTACGTGATTTCATATATATATTAAAGGTATTGAGTTTAAATTGTTTAATGTTTATTGTTTTTTTATGCCATCCCATATCATGCTGATCACCACATTGATATCTTCATCTGTAAAAACCAGGTGTTTTGAAATGTGAAAGTTTGCTGCAGCCACCAAAGTTCCTTTGATGGTTGGCATCAGGAGCTTCGCATTTATATTTTTGAAAAATTTGTTTTTGATTCCGTAATCGAAGAAGTTAATGATGTGCGCAAAGCGCGCTTCATTTGTTTCTATCTGGCGTTTCGCATAGGGCGAATGCGCATATTGCTCGAGAAAGTAGAGCGAATCCGGATTGCTGATGTAGAAATGATAGTGGTTGAGCATGCACTTGAAAAACCGGTCCTTGTAAGGTAATGACGCATCATCACCAACCAGCAGCTTGGCAGCAAGTCTACTGCTTTCATGTTCATACAAGGCGTCGATGAGTGCGTCTTTTGAGTCAAAGTAATGGTATATGGTTCCTGCAGCTACACCGGCGTGCTTTGCAATCATGCTCATCGGTGTGCCGTGGAAGCCGTATTGACGTATAAGGGCGAGTGTACTGTTTAAAACAGTCTCGCGTTTGCCACAAATATCTTCTAATTGAACGTTCATTCGGTTGCAAAAGTAAAACTTTTTTTAGGGTTCGTAATACTCAGATTTCCTTATGACCAAAAAATGATGTTGAACAAAAACGTTCAATCTAGGACGGTTTGTACAACTGAACTTTCAAGTCGCATACGTTTTGGTGCAAACCGCTGAAAATGTTAGGACAACTATGGGATTATCACAGGGTAAATAGAGACATGATCCATAGCTGAGACACAGCTTACACACGGTTTACGTGGGCGAGGTGTGGGTCAACAAAAAAAAAGGCCGTGTCATAGTTGACACGGCCTTCATCTTAGAGGAGTTTTCTTTTAGTGAGTATGTTCCACTTCGTATTCTTTAACTTCTTTATGCTCGTAAGGTTCAACCAGTAATTCTTCGATGGTTACGCCTTTCTTGTTAAATCCAAGTTTCTCCAGGATGTTGTCGAAGATCATATACATAACCGGTACAATGATCAGGGTCAGGAATAGCGAACTTAGTAGTCCCCCGATAATTACCCAAGCCAAACCATTCTTCCATTCTGCACCGGCGCCACTTGCAAGTGCAATTGGAAGCATACCGATTACCATCGCGATGGTCGTCATCAGGATCGGTCTTAAACGTGCGTGGTTTGCAAGGATCAGGGCATCGTGGGTATTCTTTCCTTCGGCTTTCATCTGGTTGGTAAAGTCGACAAGGATAATCGCGTTTTTAGCAACCAAACCGATAAGCATGATCAATCCCAGAATGGTAAAGATGTTAAGTGCGTTGTTGGTTAATGCCAAGGCAAGCAAGGCACCAATAACCGATAACGGAATAGAGAACATCACCACAAACGGATAGACGAAACTGTCGTACAAGGTTACCATGATCAGATATACGAGGATGATTGAGGATAGTAATGCGATACCCAGCGTACCGAAACCTTCACCCTGGTTCTCTGCATCACCTGCCCAAAGGTAGCTTACCCCAAGTGGTTTCTTAAGCTCACCAGTTTTCTCCAGCCTTTCAAGTTCTCCCTGGAACTCTGCCACGATCGTACCGGTAGGGCGACCAATAGATTGTGCTTTTACGGATACCGATGTACTTTTATCACGGCGTTCAAGCTGACTAGGTCCGGATCCTTGTTTAATCTCTGCGAATTGCGAAAGCTTGATCTGCTGTCCTGCACTGTTAACAAAGATCAGGTTCCTTACGTCATTGATATCTTGCCTGTTGAAGGCCTGGTATTGGATATTTATGTCGTACTCGTATTCACCTTTTCTGAACTTACCGTCTGTATTACCACTGAAGGCGGTTTGCATGGTTAAACCAACAGTTTGTAGGGAAAGACCCAGTGCAGCCATTTTATCACGGTCTACCTGTACGTTAATTTCAGGACTTCCTTTCTCAACGGAAAGTTTAAGCTCTGCAGAACCTTTGATCTTGCGTAGTACTTCTTGTGCAGCGGTTGCGTACTTCATGGCACTGTCCAGGTCAGAACCCATTACAACGAGTTCGATCGGCGCATTTTCTGCAATACCGAGGATACTGATCGGAACGGTTTTAACTTTAACTCCAACCAGGTATTTGGCCAGCTCGCGACTCACTTTTGTTGCGTAAATGCTGGCATCATCTGCACGGTCTTTACGGTCTACCAACCTTACGTTGATCTCCGATTTATATGCCGTTGCTTGGGTACCTCCAAAGTCACCACTCGCCTGGCCAACTGTTGTAATCAACTGGGTGATCTCCGGCTTTTTGGTTAAGAAGGCTTCCGCCCGTTGCGTTGCTAAGTTGGTTTGTTCAATGGAAGCGTCTTTAGGAAGCTCTAGTTGTACCAGGAATTCACCTTTATCACTTTTCGGGAAGAACTCTGTACCGATGTATCCGGCAGGAATTAATCCGCAGGATGCTACGAGCATGATAAACACCAGACCAATGGTTTTCTTTCTATTTGCTAATGACCACTCCAGGATACCTGTAATCCAGTTGGTGAATTTGTGTAGTTGTTTTTCAAACCACAAGATGAACTTACCAAAGGCGTTTTTACCTTCAATACGCTCCAGTTTACCGAAACGAGATGAGAGCAATGGTACAATGGTAAAGGATGCTACCAATGACAACATGGTTGCGATGATTACCACCACACAGAACTGTCTGAGGATATTGGATACCAAACCGGTACTGATGGCAATAGGGAAGAACACCACAACAATTACCAGGGTAATTGAAACTACGGTAAAGCCGATTTCGCTCGTTGCATCATATGCTGCACGAACCTTGTTTTTACCCATCTCCATGTGCCGGTAAATGTTTTCCAGTACCACGATCGCATCATCTACAAGGATACCTACAACAAGTGAGAGTCCAAGTAATGACATCAGGTTCAGCGTAAAGCCAAACATCTGTATCCCGATAAAGGTAGCAATCAAAGAGGCAGGGATGGATACCATTACGATCAAGGCATTCCTTAAACTATGCAGGAAGAAAAGCATCACGAATGCTACCAGCACAACCGCAAGGATCAAGTCATGTATTACTGCATCAGCAGATTCAAGCGTATATATCGAACTATCATTAACCACATTGATCTTTAGATCATTGGGCTTGTAGTCGGTCATTAGTTTAGCTATGCTCGCATGTACGCCTTTACTCACCTCTACGGCGTTTGCATCAGATTGTTTAATGATCTGAATGGCAATTGCACCGCGACGGTCAATACGCGCAAGTTTCTCTACTTCTTTTTGTCTGTCCTGTACATCGGCAACATCAGAAAGACGTATCTGTGCACCATCAGGGCCAGTGGCAATAACCAGGTTGCGCAACTCATCTACGTTCTGGTATTTGCCGGATAAACGGATCAGGATGTCCTGCTCATTGGTTTTTACACTTCCTGTAGGAAAGTCAAGGTTGGAGCTCAGGATGGCTTGTTGAACCTGCGGAACAGAAAGGTTGTAGCCCTGAAGTTTGTCAGCAATTAAACCAACCTGAATTTCACGTTCTTGTCCACCGATAAGGTTTACTTGGGCAACACCGTTTACACGGGAGATAATCGGTGCAATACGGTTGTCTATAAGGTCGTAAAAGGTCGCATCGTCCATGTTTGCAGATGCAGACATGGTGATTACCGGAAGATCATCTAAAGAGAACTTACTAAGCGAGGGCTGCTCCACATCGTCCGGAAGATCCGCAAGAATGGAGTTTACCTTTCTTTGTGCATCATTCAGCGACAGATCGACGTTGGCCTTATCGTTTAAGGTTATGGTTACGACGGATAAGCTTTCGTAAGATACCGCATTTAGTTTTTTGATGTTCTCCATGGAGGAGATCGCATCCTCGATCTTTTTGGTGACGCTATTCTCTACCTCACTTGGCGATGCACCAGGGTAGATGGTAGATATGGAGACCACGTTATTACTGAACTTGGGCAGGAGCTCATAACTCAGCGAGAGGTAGCTCAGCAGTCCCAGCAATGATAATACGGTAAAAACCACAATTACCAGCGATGGTCTTTTGATTGATATTTCTGTTATTTTCATCAGCGTGTTCTGTTTAGCTATGATTTAATTACGGTTACCGGGCTTCCATCAACCAGGTTAATCTGTCCACTTACGATTGCAGTTTCGCCTTCTTTCAGTCCGTCAAGGATCTCAACCTGATCACCCAGAATACGGCCGGTGATTACTTTACGTACACGAGCAGTGTTTCCATTTTCCAATACGAAGATCTGGTTGCTGCTTACACTACCGATAAATGAGCCGCGGGGAATGGTGATGGTTGGCGCTTGTTCAGGAAACTTGAAAACAGCGGTGCCATACATACCGGCTTTCAGCTTGTTCGATTTGGTGTTGGCAACTTCAATCTCAAGTGGGAAGTTCAAAGTGTTGTCTGCTTTTGCAGCGATGAAAGTGATCTTTCCACTGAAGTCATCTGCAGGGAAAACGTTGGTTTTGATTTGTACTTTATCGCCAACATTAAGGCTGGCAACCTGATTTTCATTAACGTTTACCTTAAGTTTAAGCTTTGAAACATCAACAAGTTCGAAAAGCTGTGTACCCTGAGCCGTTACAAATGCACCAACTTCAATGTATCTCTTGTTAACAATACCATTGATTGGTGATTTGATATTTGCATCACTAACACGGCGGGAAGCACTTTGTAGTCTTAATTTGGCATTCTTCACAGCCAGGCGTGCCTGATCCAACTGTTGTTGGGTAACACCACCGGTACTAAATGAGCTGCTGTAACGTGCTTCATCGCGAATGGCGTTTTGTAACGCGGCTTCAGCAGTTTCGCGGTCTGTATTCAGAATCTCTGCGTCAATTAGCGCAAGAACTTGTCCTTTGCTTACGCGGTCGCCTTCATCTACAAGAATCTTTTTTACTCTTCCTGCATTTTCAGAAAGGAAATTGATCTCTGTACCTGGGATGAAAGTACCGTTAGCACTAAAGTCTAAATCAACGGCTTGTTTCTGCACGGAAGCAACACGAACACTCACAGCACCACTACCCTCTGATACAATTGCTGTTTTGGCATCATTGTTTTTCTTATTGTTATTCAGGATCAGCCAAATACCAACAAGGGTTGCGACAACAACTAAGGTTATAATAATTCCTCTTTTCATTTTAATAGTGATTTTATATTTCCGTTTGATTTAATAAGTTGAATTTCAGCGATCTTATAGTTAAGCAGGGCCTGTGTATAGCTGTTCTGAGCCTCCGTTAAGGCATTTTCAGTATCAAGCAGGTCTGTTAAGGCTGCAAGACCGTTGTTGTAATTATTTTGTGTACTGCGGTAGATCTCTTCTGCAAGTGTTACGTTCTGACGTTGAGAGTTTATGGTGTTTATGCTGTTGCGAAGTGCAATTTTAGCATTTTCATACGCCAGGTTCAACGCGTTGGTTGTTTCTCTGCGATCTTCTTCCGCTTTTAAGATGTCGACATTTGCTTGCCTTACCCTCGATCTGGTCGCAAACCCGTCGAAGATTGGTACACGAAGGGTTAGGCCGATAGCAGAAGCATCATACCAGAACGCGGAGCTGTTGCTTTTACGTTTGAACAAGTCGAACTTATCGCTCTGACCAGTTGAAGAATAGTTTGCTGTAAGGGAGAGGGTAGGGTAGTACTCGGAAATGTAGGCCTTTCTCTGAAGACCCAAGAGTTCGCGTTGTACATCTAACAATTTGATCTCAGTTCTTCCGCTTATGTCAACAGTATCTGCCAATACAGGTAAGGATTTTACTTCTGTAAGTTCTGTAGCAGGTAGTACGATTTCGGTCTCTACCGGCATGCCCATGTAGAATTTAAGTTGATTCTCTAACTGCGTTACCGCATTGATTACCTGGTCACGTTGGTTCTCGAGGTTTGTGAGATTTACCTTAATACGATCTACATCAATCTTTTTAGCCAGACCATTCTGATATTGATTCAGGATAATGCGCTCAACAACACGTACATTTTTGATGTTGGTATCGATCACATTTCGTTGCTGACGATTAACCAGCACCTGATAATAGGTGTTTGCTACCTGCTCAATGATCTGTTCTTCGGTGAGGTTCTCATTAAGAAGATAGTACTGCTCGCTGGTCTTTGCAGCCTTCAGACCGGTAAATACCTGTTGATTGAACAATTGCTGGTTAAGCTGAACGCCTCCGTTTGCATTCCATTTACGTCCAAGCTGAAAGCTTTGATCACCAACAACAAGCTGTCCGATGATCGGGTTGTAATTTATTCCACCATTACCTGTGATTTGTGGTAATGCCTGCGCTCTTACTTCTTGGGTTTTGTACTTTCCGCCCTGGATTTCCAGTTTGGATCGACGTACATTACTGCTGTTCTCAACGGCATAATTCACAGCGTCACGTAAAGTAAGCTGTTGCTGGGCTATAGCATAGTTTGACAGCAGCAGCCCGAGCAATAAGAGCGGAATTACTTGTACCTTTTTAAATTTAATCTTCATTGTTTATGATTTGGGTTACTGTTTTTTCAATCCTTTAATAAATAATCTGGCAAGTGCCAATTGTCGTTCCAGCATACTTTTTAATTCCTTCTTAGCCGGCATAAGTTCTTTATTGCCCTGCATAATGCATAAGGAGGTCAACCCGTCCTGACTGGACATGTATAAGTCTGCGGTTCTTTTGGAGTCCTGTGCTTCAATTTCCCCCCTTTGTACAGCCTCTTCAAAGACTTCAGCGTAAATACTTACTGCCTTAGAGCGACATTTGTCGATAAAGTTTCGCAACTCGGTAGAATTAAATGAAGAATCGGGAGCGCCACCACTTAAATGAAGCATATAGTATTTTTGAAAATACTTATGGCCGATTTCAATGAGCCTTGGTATGATCACTTCAAGGGTGTGGTGATCTCTTCGCTCTTTAGCTACAGCCTCAAAGTAGTCGTTGAAAATCTTTTCGACCACGCCGAGGATCAGACTGGTCTTGTCGGGGAAATAATAATACAATGCAGGTTTTGAAACAGAAAGGTCTTCAGCAATCTCGTTCATGGTCGTTTTGTTGATTCCGAAATGAATAAATCGCTTAATTGCACCCTCAATAATCTGTTCACGTTTTTTATCAGTCTCTACCATTCTACCTTTAAACTTTTTGACTTTTACTATTGTCAAGTCAAAAGTACGACCACATTAGAGGATATGCCAATAAGGCACATGTATACATAAGCATTATGATATTACTATGACATTAGCAGATGGATAGCCCTGAAAGAAAGATCTTTGCGAGAAACTTTTCTTTGATGAAGATTTTTTTGAATTGCTCCTGACTTGGACATATATTCTTGTGCTGATTAAGGATATTGTAGTGGATGCCGCTTAAAGCCTCTACCAGAACTTCAGTGGTGAGCTCAATATTATCAACTTCCAGTTCGCCCTTTTCAACGCCACGGCGAAGTAGGGCGGAAATTATCTTTATTTCAAACGCGCGGGCTCTGGTAAACTTCTCAAAGAGATCTTCGGGCAGATCAGGGCCAACAAGCTTGTTAAACTCCATGAGGTTGTAGTACTTTTGGATATAACCCTGACGTTTTTGCAAGAGCATCATAACACCTTCGGTACAAGTGCTGGTTTTCTCGATGGATTTCAGGATGTCTTTGCTAAGGGTATGCATGAGGTGTTCAATCACGCTCACATATAGACTCAATTTATCTGGAAAGTAGTAATAGAGCAAGGCTTTGGAAAAGGATATATCTTTAGCAATGTCTGTCATTGTTGTTTTTGCAAGTCCATAATGTGCAAAACGTAACAAAGCAGCATTAATAATAAGGTGTCTTTTTTTATCCTGATTTTCCATTAAGTATTCCTGTCTCTAGAAGATAAGCGTAAACTATGCAGTAAATTTATTATTTAGTAAATGATATTTAATACTGTTGTTAAGATTTACTTTTGCAAGCACATTAAAAATTCACGAATGAATCCGCATATCCAAGAAAACGTATCGCTGCTCAATTTTAATACATTTGGTGTTGATGTTTCTGCAAAATGGTTCGTTGAAATTACATCTGAAGCGGCATTAATCAATATGCTGCAGTCTGACATTGCCCGGACTTACCCCTTACTGGTACTTGGTGCCGGTAGCAATATGTTGTTTACAAAGGATTTCGATGGCTTAGTTATAAAGATCAGTATACCGGGAATTGAGGTGGTTGAAGGAAACACTGAAGGAGAAGTTATTGTTACTGCCGGTGCGGGCGTGGTATGGAAGGATCTGGTGGATTTCTGTGTATCGGCAGGTTACGGGGGACTGGAGAACCTAAGTCTTATTCCAGGCACAGTGGGTGCATCTCCAGTGCAAAATATAGGTGCGTATGGTGTAGAGATAAAAGACGTGTTTTCCAGCTGTATGGCAGTAGAGATCAGCACCGTGGAAAAACGCAGGTTCCAATTTGAAGATTGTGGTTTTGGTTACCGTGAGAGTGTGTTTAAATCTTCCTTAAAGCATCAATATATTATTACCTCGGTAAGCTATCATTTAAATAGGGCTGCGAAAGTTAATATACAATACGGTGCAATACAGGAGGAACTTCAGCAAAGGGGCATCTTAGAACCTGGGATTGCTGATGTTTCAAGTGTTGTCTCGCAGATCAGGGTGAGCAAACTTCCTGATCCATCAACCATAGGTAATGCAGGGAGCTTTTTTAAAAATCCTGTGATAAGTGCTGAAGCTTTTGAATGTGTGAAAAGCGCCTTTCCGGAAGTAGTTAACTTTCCGATGGCCGAAGGCAAAGTTAAACTTGCCGCTGGCTGGCTAATCGAGCAATGTGGATTTAAAGGGATAGTTTCTGGCAGGACGGGCACCTGGAAAAATCAGGCTTTGGTATTGGTGAACCATGGTGGTGCGACAGGACAAGAGGTGTATAATTTTTCGGAACAAATTATTGAAACAGTGGCTGATAAATTTGGTGTTAGACTGGAAAGAGAGGTTAATATACTATAATTTATAGTATTTGTTTCGATATGAATCCGGTAACTACTTGAATCCATAGTGTAAAGTTCTTTTGGTACATATGTTGTATAACATTTAACTGTGTAAGATTAAACAAACCTGGTGAGCCACACGACTATAAAGCCTGTTTGTTTCTACACTTAAACCTTTAAAACTTAAATCATTATGACAAAAAATGAATTTAATCTTCAGTTGAACAACCATGCCGGTTCTCTACAGTCATTCGCTTTAAATTTTACTAAGGATGTAGAAGATGCTAATGACCTGGTGCAAGATACCATGCTAAAGGCAGTAACCTATTATAGTAAATTTAAAGAAGGAACAAATCTTAAAGGTTGGTTATTTACCATAATGAAAAACACCTTTATCAATAATTACAGGCGGTTGGTAAAAACAAATTCACTGATTACGCAATCAGAAGAAATTTCATCATCAAATCTGCACTACAGTGCGACAAAGAATACCAGCGACAGTAAATTCATTATAGGGGACATAAACAAGGCACTTGCTACCTTGCAGCCAGAATACTATGTTCCATTCATTAAATATTTCGAAGGCTATAAATACCATGAAATTGCTGAAATCCTCAATATTCCTATTGGAACAGTTAAAACAAGGATTCATGTTGCGCGTCAGATCTTAAAGAAATACCTTAAAACGTATTCTAAAGATATGCTAGGAGCTGAAGTAGTTTAATTTCTTAATTTTTATTGGTAAGGGCTGTTCAGAATTGAACAGCCTTTTTTGTTCCAGCTGATCTGGCGCTCGTTCAGTATTAAATCCTATTTTTGGAGTTAATACTGTATAAACACATGAATGTTTTCCTGCTCGTACAACTGTTGGTTGTTGTACTTTCCTTAATGTTGATTTTCCAGTCGGAGCGAAGTTCACTATCCAAAGCGGCCTTGCCTGCCAGTTTCGGAGCGGGTGTGTTGCTGCTCATTACAACGATGATCTTAAGGCGCTTAAACGTATTCTCCTATAGGTTGGTCGATTTTATTGCTGCAGATGGTTCTGGAATGCCTTACGAGGTTATTTTATCTGCTTTTGTAATGCCTTTTACCGGGATAGCTATTTATGGCTATCTGAATGCAAAGTATCCTGCACAGACCTATGAAAAATATAGTCTCGCCGTGAGTAATATACTTATGGGACTCTGTATAGCCATGATCTTCTTTGCATACACCAAATGGTATCCTGTAGTTGTCTTCTCATTGATGTTGCTTACATTATTTGTTGTGGAATACAAGAATAAATTACGCTTTATGTATCGGTTCTATCGTACATACCTTGTTATGCTGCTGGTTTATCTGCTCATGATGGTTCCTTTTCATTACGCGCAAAACATCGGGTATGATGAGGAGCAGACCATTAAATTCAAGCTGTTGTACGTTCCCTTTGAAGGTTACTTTCTGCTTTTTAGTGGATTGTTAATCGGTATATTGTTTTTTGAGGTGTTCAAAAAACGTTTCAAGATAAGCTGAATTGAAGGTAAGACAGGATTATAAATAGCAATGAACAGTTATACTAAGCAGCAACTTGCGTTGCGTAACGGACAGGATAGGCCGGAAATCTGGGTGGCCTTTGAAGGGCAGATCTATGATGTAAGCTCAAGCAGATTATGGCGCAATGGGAAACATTACGAGCACTGGGCAGGGCAGGACCTTACTGCTGAACTGCGGGACGCGCCACATACCCGCTCGGTATTTGAGAAGTTTACCGTAATAGGAATATTAATCCCTGAAGGCTAAAGCTTCAGGGATTAGTGTTTTATCATATCAGATTTCGATGGTGAAAGTGCTTAAAGCAACAAACTCCTTAATGCGGTTTGAAACTTCTTCCTCTGTTAAGTTCAGGATACGCTCCGTACCAAATTTCTCCACACAGAAAGAAGCTAATGCTGATCCGTATATGATTGCATTCTTCATGTTGTTAAAGTTTATGGTGCCTACTTTTGCAAGATAGCCAATGAATCCGCCTGCGAAAGTATCACCTGCACCTGTTGGATCAAAGACTTCTGCTAAGGGAAGTGCCGGTGCGGAGAATACCAGGTCTTCGTGGAACAACAACGCGCCGTGCTCACCTTTTTTTATGATAAGGTATTTTGGTCCCATGGTCAGGATCTTACGCGCGGCTTTTACAAGCGAATATTCTCCAGATAGCTGACGAGCCTCAGCATCATTGATGGTGAGTACATCTACCATGCTAATAGTTTGAAGCAGATCGTCCATGGCAACATCCATCCAGAAGTTCATGGTGTCTAATACAATCAGCTTAGGGCGATTTTCTAGGCGGTTAATGACAGTTTGCTGCACCTGCGGGGTTAGGTTGCCAAGCATAAGATATTCGCAGTCCTGATAGTTTTTTGGAATGATCGGGTCGAAGTCTGCCAGTACATTAAGTTCAGTAGCCAGGGTGTCACGACTGTTCATGTCGTTGTGGTATTTTCCAGCCCAGAAGAAAGACTTTTCACCAGCTTTGATTTGCAGTCCTTCTGTGTCAATGCCATGGTTTTTGAAGGTATCGATATCTTCTTGAAGAAAGTCGTCACCTACAACACCAACAATTTTTACCTTATTATAGAAGTAAGAAGCGGCTAAACTGGCGTATGTAGCGGCACCACCTACGATCTTGTCTGTTTTTCCGAAGGGAGTTTCTATCGCATCGAAAGCTACAGTACCAATGATTATCAGGCTCATATGAATTATGTTAAAATATTTGAATTTTTTTTCTGTGCAAAGATTGCATAAATAATTTAAAAGCCCTAATATTGCATTCCCAAAACGAACAAGCCATTTGTTTACAAACTTTGATCATTTTGGATGCCAGCTTCCCGAATAGCTCAGCTGGTTAGAGCATCTGACTGTTAATCAGAGGGTCGCTGGTTCGAGCCCAGCTTCGGGAGCAAAAGCCTCACAGAAATGTGAGGCTTTTTTGTTTTACTGATATTGGCTTTGATGTGTTTAGAAGAGGCATGGTATAGTATGCATGCGCGCGAATTCGAAACGTGTGAGGATTTATGGCTGTAAGCTATAGTTACTTAGAAAATTATTTCATTAACCCTTTGCATTAATAGTTAAAAAGTCCTAATATTGCGGACCCAAAACAAAGGATATCAAAAGGAATACTGCTGATTGAATTTGGTTGCCAGCTTCCCGAATAGCTCAGCTGGTTAGAGCATCTGACTGTTAATCAGAGGGTCGCTGGTTCGAGCCCAGCTTCGGGAGCAAAGCCCTACAGAAATGTAGGGCTTTTTTTATGTCCTGAAATTAAGCTAGGTGCGGCAATTACCTGCTATATACTGAGCGGCATGTGTCTACTACGTTTTCTTAATGTATTTCTTCTCTGTTTTTAAGATAAAATTGGAAAAGCTTACCTCAAATATAATTCAGTTGGGGGATTTCGCGGTGTGAATTCCTCGCTTTTCCTCGTGATGCTGGTTAATTTCATGCCATAATAGGTCGATGATCCTATTTAATTTTCCTTTTTTTAATGCTGAGTCGAAGTGTCTAAGTGTATTTGCGTTAAATACTAAAAATCAGTGTAATCCTTTTATTTTTCTAATAGGGTAATAATCAGTTGTTTTGTTATTATTAAATATAGCCGAAGAAAATGTTTATTACTTATTTCCTAAACTATTGATTTATTAGTCGGCAGCTAACATTTACTTAATTCAGCATAATGAAGTGGTTAGTGTATTAACCCTGAACTTCCCCTTGCAATTACTTAGCCAAGAGCCGGTTATTACCGTATAAATATTTATTTAATTAGTATTTATAACATAAAGATGCGTAATATTGCAGTGTTAAATAACGAATCGCATCCATCCCTATAAAAAACACTAAATGAGGTTTACCGGCCCTGTCAATTTCGCAACCAGCAGCTTAAGAAGAGCTGTTCTCGTACTATCAGTTTTATCAATCACTTTAGGCAGCTGCTCTAATGCATTAGAAGAGGATCTTGCTCCAGCTCAAACGAAGGATCAGTCTGTTGGTGATATTAAGGATAAGGACAACGCTAATACTGATACCAAGAACGACAACTCATCTGGTAGCGAAAGTGGCCAGGATGAAGCTGAAGATACCACTCCTGGGTCAAACACGCCTGAAAGCCCGGCAGATCCCGGAAATCAGACTACACCTGCTGCACCTGTGACTCCACAAGCACCAGCAACGCCCGTGCAGCCAAGTACACCGGTTACATCAAACGTAGCCCTTAAAGATGCGTTTGAATTCCCGATAGGCGCCGCGGTAGTTTATGAGCGTTTGAAGAATGAACCTTATAGCAGCACACTTAAGCGTGAATTTTCAAGACTAAGCTCTGAAAGTAACTTTAAATTCCACATGCTACAGCCAAAAGAAGGACAATTTGACTTCACAAAGGCCGATGCGATTGTTGCTTTTGCGCAAGAACATAACATGAAGGTGCATGGTCATACATTAATATGGGCTTTGGATAGCATGACACCGAACTGGGTACTTCAGTATAAAGGTGGAGAGAAAGAGTTTGATGCGCTTTTGAAAAATCACATTACCACGGTGGTTAAACACTTCAAAGGTAAGGTGTCGTCATGGGATGTGGTAAATGAGGCACTTACGCCTAGCGGGGGCTATGTAGACAACATTTGGTTGCGTAAGCTTGGTGAGGGTTACCTTTTGAAAGCTTTTAAATATGCCCAGGAAGCTGACCCAACCGCGAAATTGTTTGCCAACGACTATAGTCAGGAGTATGGCGGTAAAAAGCTAACAAAATACCTGCAGCTTGCTGATGAGGCTAAAGCAAAAGGCATCCGCATTGATGGTCTTGGATTTCAAATGCATACTGTATTGAGGATTGATGTAAAGATGGTGCAGCAAAGTTTCGCTAAAACAGCAGCAAAGGGCTTGTTAATTCACCTTTCGGAGTTTGACGTAGCTTTAAAATACCAAATGCCTAATACCTTCCCGTTAACGGCTGAACTTTCAAAAGCACAGGGTGAGAAGGTAAACGCATTAGTGAAGGCTTACATAGCAGCTGTGCCAAGGAACTTAAGGTTTGGTATCACAACCTGGGGTGTAGCTGATAAAGATTCGTACTTTAATAAAGGCTACGCTAATTCAGACCATGACTACCCATTGCTATTTGACAAAAATTATCAGCCAAAAGATGCTTACTATGGCTTCCTGAATGCCGGTCTAGGCAAATAAATTCGCCCAATTTTTAATATATATAGTGGGGATGGTTCTTTTTTGGAGCCATCCCTTTTTGATTAATACGCGTTTTTCTCTCCTTTAATTACGTTTAGTACAGTCATGACAACGATTCTGATGTCTAACAAGGCAGACCAGTTTTCCATGTACCAGATGTCGTGCTCTACTCGTTTCTCCATCAACCCTAACTCATTGGTTTCACCACGATACCCATTTACTTGTGCCCAGCCTGTGATCCCTGGTTTCATGTAATGCCTTACCATATATTCATCTACTAGGTCCCGGTAGTGCTCGGTATGCTTAAGCATGTGTGGTCTCGGGCCAACAACACTCATGTTGCCCATTAACACGTTAAAGAATTGCGGTAGTTCATCCAAACTTGTTTTTCTCAGGATGCTTCCAATACGTGTGATCCGGTCATCATGCTTACTTGCCTGACGTACATTGCTGTCTTTGTTTACACGCATGCTTCGAAATTTGTAGCAATAAAACTGAACATTATTCCTTCCGCTTCTTTCCTGCTTGAAAATTATCGGTCCCGGGCTTTCCAATTTAATTAGCAAAGCAAGGATCGGATACAACCAGCTAAAGATAAATACGATAACAAACAAGCTGAATGCGATATCAAACAATCGCTTCACTACACGATCATCCATGTTGTCCTGCACACAATTTCCAGTAAGGTTGATGACCTGAAAGTCATTCATAGTACGCAAATTTGCCGTCTTGTTAATGATTTGGCTGTAGTCGGGCACAAACTTGAGTCGTATACATTGTTTCCTTGCTTCTGTGACGAGGCCGTCGATATCTTTAATTTTATCGGGAGAAAGGGAGATATAAACCTCGTTTATTCCTGCAACAACCGCGTTTCTGATCTGTTCCTTAAAACCTTCTAAAACGGTGGCAGTACTTGTCACTGAAGATTGATTGCTTAAAAAGCCGGCGAAGCTATATTCTTTTGCGTGCTGCTGGAAGTAATCAGCTAGGCGTGTACTGGTTGGATTTACCCCAAGCAGGGCGACGGGTGCGGTCATTCGTAAACTACGGGATAGAATTGGAAAAATGAGCGCGGCGAAGTACCGGTTCAGTACCAAAAGTGTACTTAAGGAGAGATAATAAACTGAAGTGAATATCCAGTTAAAGCTAAATCCTTTTGCAGTATTATAGAGCAGAAAGAAGATTAAGTGCAGGCAAATGCATTTGAAAGTAGTCAAGAACAAAGCTTTATGCTGAATTGTTCTGCGATTATAAAGGTCGCATATTTTTGCAAGCAGAAACCAGCCAAGTGTTAACAGCAGGCTAAAATCCAGGTAATCGAATCTGGAATGGGTAGGGTTACGAAAGAAAAAGGTCACTACTAACGCAAAATTGACAATTGCGAAATCACTTAAAGCAATGGTTAGTCGGAATAAGTAGTTATAGCGATTCTGCATGACGAATATTTCTAATGAATGATATTGTCATTAGAATAAAATTAGCGCCACAAAGAGCCATAGTGTGCCTAGGCTAGACTATTGTGTAGGGGTTCGAGAAAATTTTCGTGAAAAGCTGGGAAGTATTGTCGAGATAGCGGAGTGTTTTAAAATGTTCTTTCCCCATATGTCCAAATTATAGGTTAAAGATTGAACAATTTAAAGACAAAGCTGCCGTTTAAGTGTAGATATGCAGGTTTTTAAGCGCATCTACGATTTTCTACACACTCTTTTACGATAACCTACACAATACGAATGCTAATACTATTTTTTAAATAGTTTGAAATAAATTCGTTTCGAATTAACGCACAATCATATCTGATTGGAGCATACACAAAATACCTGATTTTATATTATATGGATTTGCATTATGGCCAAGTTGTTGAACGTATTATTCGCCGTAAGGGTTACAGCATCAGTGAACTAGCACGTTTGACAAATGTAAACAGAAGATCTGTATACAACTGGTTTAATCAGAAACACTTGAAATCTGAGATAATCTTTCGAATAGGAAACGTCATCAATCATGATTTTTCCACTGAGTTTCCAAGTCTCTATCCGAAAGATGAATTGAACAAGCACCATCATTTTCTAAATGATGAAAATGATCAGATCACTTCAGCTTACTGGAAGGATAAATATATAGACCTTTTGGAAAAATACAATCAGTTATTGCTTGACTTTATGTCAAGCAAGGACTAGTATTGATTAGACGAATCTACCGGAGATAACATACATCTTAATAGGAAAGAAACTTCTCGAAGGAATTTTAGCTGTGATCTAAGTTCTGGTACCGAGGTATTTGCATTAGCGTTGTCAATAAGCTGATCGCCAATGATCTGGGTCATGGTGTCAAAAGCATTTTGATCGGCATCCATGAACAAATCACATTGTTGCATAAAAACCTCAATTTCTCTTGTATTAAGAGCGTATTTAACGCCATTAAGGCTAATTGTTTGTAGTTCTTGATGATTTTCGATTACCATTGCCGGTTCAATTTGTGGTGGTTTGTTGATATTTTTAGTTCTTTCTTTATCAACTACTAGCCTAAATTCGATAGCTCTTAAGTAGTTAACACTACAAATTTATTTATTAGTTGCGGATAATCCTATAGTTTTAAAAAATATTTGCGTTTAATACCGTATTTTTTTGCGGAAAAATCTTTTTTATTGCATTTTCATAACACTCAGGATCTCTTCTACGTAGTTTCTATCGTTGGCAAGACGTGGAACTTTATGTTGTCCTCCTAGTTTTCCTTTGGACTTCAACCAGTTATAAAATGTTCCTTGCGCTGCGTTATGTACTTGGGGACGGCGGAGTGCCATGTCTTTAAAGCGCTTTGCATCATAATCTGAATTTACTTCCCGTAAGGTATTGTCAAGAATATCTACAAATCGCTCTAAATCATCGGGCTCTTTTTCAAATTCGATGATCCATTCATGTCCACCAACCTCCGATCCTTTGAAATAGATCGGGCAGGCGGTGTAATCCTTGAATTTTGCACCCGTACTTTTACAAGCCTGGCTTACTGCCCGCTCTGCATTATCAATGATAACTTCCTCACCGAAAGCATTGATGAAATGTTTTGTTCTGCCTGTAATTCGTATACGGAAGGGATAGATGGACGTAAACTGAATGGTATCTCCAATCATGTACCGCCACAAGCCTCCATTGGTAGAAATAATTATCGCGTAATTCTTATGTAGTTCTACTTCATCCAGCGATAATGTTTTTGGGTGATCTGATCCGAGATGCTCAAGTGGCAGGAATTCATAGTAAATGCCGTAATCCAGCATCAACAACATTTCGTCTGAATTGACCTGGTCCTGGATACCGAAGAATCCCTCGGAGGCATTGTAGGTTTCCAGGTAATACATATAATCACATGGAATGAGTTCCCTGAACTGGTCGCGATATGGCGCAAAGTTCACAGCGCCGTGGAAATATAACTCCAGATTGGGCCAAACCTCCAGAAGGTTTTTCTTTCCTGTCATTTCAAGCACTTTTTTAGCCAGGACAAGAGTCCAGGTAGGTACGCCGGATATATTTGTCACGTTTTCCCGTATGGTGGCCTCTGCCATCTTTTCCATCTTCTGTTCATAGTTGTCCATGAGGGCGATGGAGATTGCCGGTGTGCGGTAATATTCAGCCCACATCGGCAGATTCTTAATCAGCACCGCAGACAGGTCGCCATAGAAGGAATTTTCATTTAATTGATTGATCTGATGACTGCCACCAAGCACAAGTCCTTTTCCGGTAAGGATCTGATTGTTGGGACGATTGTTGCAGAAAATGGAGAGCAGGTCTTTGCCACCTTTAAAATGGCACTCCTGTAGTGATTCTTCAGACACTGGAATGAATTTACTCCGGTCGCTGGTGGTACCAGATGATTTCGCGAACCACTTGATCTCTGTAGGCCAGAGAATGTTCTGTTCACCCTTAAGCATACGCTCAATAAAAGGCTTAAGGGTGTCGTAGGTTTGAATTGGTACCCGCTCTTTGAATTGTTCAGGGGTATCAATTGAATCATAATCGTAGCGTTGGCCCCATTCTGTATCTGAAGCCGTGGTAATTAGTTCGTTAAACCATTCTTCCTGGACATCCAGAGGATACTTCATAAAAAGCTCAATCTGGTGGACGCGCTTCTTCATGTACCAGGTAAAAATCGAGTTGACTATCGCCATTATATATTTGGTTAGTTATAGATTTTTTTTTCTTAAAACAAAGTTGGATCCCAGGTATACCTTCTTCACCATCTCATTGGCAGCCAGCACCTCTGGTGTTCCAGACTCCAGGATCTTTCCTTCAAACAACAGATATGCACGGTCGGTGATCGAAAGTGTTTCCTGGACGTTATGGTCAGTGATTAATATACCAATATTTTTCTCTTTCAGCCTTGCTACGATGGTCTGAATTTCTTCCACGGCAATGGGGTCAACGCCGGCAAAAGGCTCATCAAGTAATATGAAGTTCGGATTAGCAGCAAGAGCGCGGGCAATTTCTGTCCGCCTTCTTTCCCCCCCGGATAATAGATCACCGCGGTTCTTGCGGACCTTATGTAAACTGAATTCATTTATTAACTCTTCCAGTTTCTCCTGTCGCTCCTCCTTGTTTAAGTTTGTCATCTCAAGGATGGCCATGATGTTGTCTTCAACAGAAAGCTTCCGGAACACCGACGCTTCTTGTGCAAGGTACCCAATACCTTTCTGTGCACGGCGGTACATCGCGTCTTTGGTAATGTCTTCGTCCTCCAGGAATATACGCCCTTCATTAGGCTTAATCAGACCTACAATCATGTAGAACGATGTAGTCTTTCCTGCACCATTAGGACCAAGCAGGCCAACAATTTCGCCCTGGCTAACACTGAAAGACACGTCATTAACAACTGTCCGCTGCTTGTATTTTTTGATTAGATGCTCAGCTCTTAATATCATTTATCCTAATAATCCGTGTTAATACCTTTAATGTTCAACTGTATCCTGTGCTGATCTTTCCAGACATTCTCTTCAATGGTATAACACATTGAAAAAGGTTTTCCTGGCATTAATATACGTTCGTATTCAGCAAGACCGAAGCCAATACAGTCAAAAATAGGCGAATTTTGTTGTTTTACGCTCATTTTGATATGATTGTCACCTACAATGAACATCCGTCCCACTAAAGTTAACCCGTGACTTACAAATACGGGAGCCATGTTTGACGGACCAAAAGGAGCCATTTGGGCGATAATCCGCTGGAATTTACCTGTGATCTGATTAAGTGAAATTTCGGTGTCAATGCTGATTTCCGGGCAAAGCATTTCATCCGTAATGGTGGTTGCTACAGTTTCCTCGAAGCGCTCAGAAAAGCGTTCCAGATTTTCCGGCAGCATGGACAGCCCAGCAGCAAATTTATGTCCGCCGAACTGAACCAGCAGATCTGCACAATTAAGGAGCGCCTCATAAAGGTCAAAGCCCGGTACAGATCTCGCGGAGCCAGTAAGGTAGCCGTTTGATTGTGTGAGCACGATGGTAGGTCGGAAGTAAGTCTCGGTAAGCCTTGACGCGACAATTCCAATCACACCTTTATTCCAGTCCTCATTGTAAACAACAGTTGTCTTTTTTTGCTTAAGAATTTCACAGGTGCCAATTAGATCCAGGGCTTCTGCCGTAATATTCTTATCGGAGGTTTTGCGTTCCGTATTTTGGAGGTTAATCAAAATACTTTGTACATCTGCGCTTTCTTTTTCATCGCAAAGCATCATCTTCACGGCTTCACGTGCATGGTCCATACGTCCGGCTGCATTTATCCGCGGTGCTAAGGTAAATACAACATCTGTGAGTGTAAAGGTCTTCGACCTGCCAGTGGTATCCATCAATGCCTTAAGACCTGTACATGGATTTGTATTCAGCTGAATAAGTCCGTGGTATGCTAAAATCCGGTTTTCGTCTACGACTGGAACTATATCTGCCGCAATACTCACCATTACCAGGTCCATGTACTTCAGGTACATTTCATTTGCAAGCCCATGAGCACTGCAAAAAGCCTGTGCCAGCTTAAATCCGATTCCGCAACCTGCGAGCTCCTTAAATGGATAGCTGCAGTCTATCCTCTTAGGATCCAACACTGCGGCCGCGTTAGGTATGCTGGTACCCGGAAGGTGGTGGTCGCAAATTATAAAATCGACACCCAGGCTATTTGCATAATCTACCATTTCAATGGACTTGATCCCACAGTCGAGCGCCACAATAAGCGTGAATTGGTTTTCCGCGGCGTAGTCTATACCCTGCCGGGAAATGCCATAACCCTCTTTGTGGCGGTCAGGTATATAGTATTCAATTTCTGAAGTAAATTGTTTGAAAAAGCTGTAGGCGAGAGTTACTGCGGTGGTACCATCCACGTCATAGTCGCCGTATATTAGAATTCTTTCATCCGAAGCAAGGGCAAGGTCGATACGCTCGATTGCCTTATCCATGTCTTTCATTAAAAATGGATCATGCAGGTCTTTTAAGGAAGGGCGGAAGAAGTGTTGTGCCTCATCGAAGCTTTTTATGCCTCTTTGTACAAGTATGTCTGCAAGACTATGATCTATGTTCAGCTGTTGTGCAAGCAACTCAATAGTTTCCTTGTCGCCCCCTTCGGCTTGCACCCATCTTTTTTTCATTTGCATTCAATTGTTTATACCAGGTCACGAAGATTTGAAATCCAGCTTTAAAGGCTGGCATTTTCGCTAAGCTAATGAGGTTTCTTATCTTTGCAGCCTGATTTGTAAAGATATCATTAATTATTCTTCTTATTAAATATCTACTGCCATTGAAAGTATTCACCTTAAACGAAGGATCTTATTCTGTAGATGCTTCCAAAAAATTCGTTCCTTTTAACCCCGCCACCGATAATCCTAAAGATCGTAAAGGCTCCTTATTTATACATGTTCAACCTTTTCTGGTAGAATTAAACAACTCGCTTCTTTTGTTGGATACCGGTTTGGGATATAGTGATGAAAATGGTCAACTCATATTGCACAACAACATCCGAAAAGCCGGCTTCGAACCAGATGATATAGCGTACGTGTTAATGTCTCACCTGCATTTCGATCATGCTGGTGGTATGATTCACCGTCAGGGTGACGATATGGAGCTTAGCTTTCCCCATGCCACTTATCTCATTCAAAGAGGAGAGTGGGAGGGGGCATTCACCAACCCATCATCATCCTATAAGCCGGAGATCTTTAAATTCCTGCAGCGCAATGCACAGTTGGCCTTCCTTGATGAAACTGGTACCTTCAATGATAACATTCAATTTGAACTTACCGGAGCACATACGCCTTATCATCAGGCTTTTTTAATTACCGAAGGTGAAGAGAAAGTCTTTTTTGGTGGGGACGTACTACCTGAACCTGAAGAACTACAAAGGAAGTTCATAGCGAAGTATGACTATGATGGCAGAAAAGCAATGGAACTTAGAGACGCATATGGTAAAAAGGCTGCAGTTGAAAACTGGAAATGTCTTTTCTATCACGCTAAAACGAAATCAACTGGCTATATCAACTATGAGGATGGACATTTTTCGATTCTCTAGCTATTGTGCCAGGCTATCGAATAGTTCAATAAGTTTGTTAATAGAGAGGGGTTTAGAAATGAATCCCTTTACTGTTTTATACGTTTTGGCTTTTTCAATATCGTTCTCGTAAACGGAACTGGAAAGCATGTACATGTCTACCCGTTGTGCTATACCAAGTTTATCATAGGCCTCCAAAAATTCCCATCCATTAAGTACAGGCATGTTAATGTCGATTAATACCAACTGTGGAAAGCTTTCGTTATGATCAGAGAGCGAACTTAAATAGTCTATAGCAAGTTGCCCGTTTGTTTTTGCAACCATGTTAATGTTATAGCCCGTCTTTTCTACAATCTTCTTAATAATAAAGATGTTGATATCATCATCATCAATAACCAGTAAATCTATTTTTGAATCCATCATCGATATTGAAAACAGGAAGTGGTATAATGTTTAAATATATAAATTAGAAGTGAATTTGATCAATATTGTTAAAAAAAGGGCCATTTGCATAAAATGGCCCTTTTTCCGTTTAAACAAGTTCTTCTGAATAGCTTTCGATAGGTGGACAAGCACATACTAATGACCGGTCTCCGTACGAATCATTTACCCGTCCTACTGCAGGCCAGAATTTATGATCCGCAACATAGGCCAAAGGAAATGCTGCTACCTTTCTGCTGTATGGATGCGTCCAGTCGTCACCAGTGACCGCAACAGCCGTATGAGGTGCATTTTTCAAGGGATTGTCTGTCTTATCACTAAGGGCATTTTCTACATCTGCAATCTCTTTTCTGATGCTGATCATTGCCTCACAGAAACGGTCAAGTTCATGCTTAGGTTCGCTCTCTGTCGGCTCAACCATTAGTGTCCCTGCAACCGGGAACGAAACTGTTGGCGCATGAAATCCGTAATCCATCAAGCGCTTTGCGATATCAACAACTTCAATTCCGAATGATTTGAATGCTCTGCAATCTAGAATCATTTCGTGTGCACAACGTCCCTGACTACCTGAATAAAGTACCGGGTAATGTTGTTCCAGGCGTGCTTTCATGTAATTGGCATTCAAGATTGCATATTTAGTTGCGTTGGTCAAACCTTCAGCACCCATCATCGCAATGTAAGCATGTGATATGATCAGGATTGATGCTGAGCCCCAAGGTGCTGCAGAAACTGCACTTATTGACTTTTCATTGTTAATGTCCACTACGGCGTGACCTGGAAGATATTTCACCAGATGTTGTGCTACACCAATAGGCCCCATACCCGGACCACCTCCACCATGTGGAATGCAAAATGTTTTATGTAAGTTCAGGTGGCAAACATCGGCACCAATGTTAGCTGGTGAGGTTAAACCTACCTGAGCATTCATATTGGCTCCGTCCATATAAACTTGACCACCATTTTCATGGATGATATTACAGATTTCGATAATACTTTCCTCGAATACACCATGCGTTGATGGATAGGTCACCATTAGGCATGATAGTACATCTTTGTATTGCGCTGCCTTAGCCTTCAAATCTTCAACATCGATGTTTCCGTTGTCAAGTGATTTTACCACAACGATCTTCATGCCAGCCATTGCAGCTGAAGCTGGATTTGTCCCGTGTGCTGATGATGGAATTAGGGCTACATTACGGTGGTGGTCGCCACGATCCTGGTGGTAAGCACGGATAACCATTAGTCCCGCATATTCACCCTGAGCACCGGCATTTGGCTGAAGACTCATCGCAGCGAAACCAGTGATTTCGCTCAGCCAGCTATTTAGCTCATTAAATACAGTATAGTAGCCACCTACCTGATCAGCAGGAGCGAAAGGATGCAATTTTCCAAACTCTGCCCAAGTGATCGGAATCATCTCCGATGTTGCATTAAGCTTCATCGTACATGAACCTAATGGAATCATAGAATGCGTTAAAGAGAGATCTTTGCTCTCCAATGATTTTATATATCTAAGCATTTCATGCTCAGAATGGTGACGGTTAAATACAGGGTGAGTTAAATATGCTGAGGTACGTTGCAAGGTTGCAGGAATTACAGTATTAATGTTCTCTGTAACTACTTCAACACGATCAGCACCAATTCCTTTAACTTTTGAGAATATTCTGGTAATTACACAGATGTCTTCAAGAGATGTTGTCTCATCCAGTGAGATGGTAACGACATTCCCCTGATAACCGAGGTTAATTTCATTGTCAATACATTCACGGTGAATTGAATCTTTAAGATCAGCAAGATCAAACTGGATGGTATCGAAGAATACTTTATTTAATTGTTTATAACCGATCTGTTCCAATGATGCTGCAAGAGACACGGCCAATCCGTGTGTACGCTCAGCGATTAACTTCAGTCCTTTTGGGCCGTGATAAACGGCATAAAAGCTAGCCATAATGGCAAGCAGCGCCTGTGCTGTACAAATGTTTGAAGTTGCTTTGTCCCTGCGGATATGTTGCTCGCGTGTTTGAAGTGCCATACGCAACGCATAGTTGTTATTGCTGTCAATGGTGACACCGATAATACGGCCAGGAATCGAACGCTTATATTCTTCCTTGGTTGCAAAATATGCAGCATGAGGACCACCAAAGCCCATAGGCACTCCAAGACGTTGGCTGGTACCAACTACGATGTCGGCACCCCACTCACCCGGAGGAGTTAATAGTGTTAAGCTTAAAAGATCAGCTACAACAGTTACTTTAACATTATTTTCACGGGCAACAACAGTAAATGCAGTGTAGTCAAATACTTCTCCGTTTCCCGCAGGATATTGAATAATAGCACCAAAAAATCCGTCTTTTAGATCAACTGTTTCATGGTTGCCAATTACCAGCTCAATGCCGAAAGGATTGGCACGGGTTTTTAGAATGTCAATTGTTTGTGGGAATAAAAGTTCAGATACAAAGAATTTCTTTGCTAACTGATCTTTGCGCAAGCTGTATTGCATAAACATGGCTTCTGCAGCTGCAGTACCTTCATCAAGTAAGGAAGCATTTGCGATTTCCATTCCGGTAAGATCAATTACCATGGTTTGGAAGTTCAACAAAGCCTGCAGACGGCCTTGAGCAATCTCAGCCTGGTAAGGTGTGTACTGTGTGTACCATCCCGGGTTTTCCATTACATTGCGCAGGATTACGCCAGGAGTGATGGTATCATAGTATCCTTGCCCGATATAAGATTTAAATACCTTATTAAGAGACGCGGTTTGTTTCAGACTTTCTAAATACTCTTTTTCTGATTTTGCCGCAGGTAGATTTAACCCTTGTTTTAATCTGATTTGTTGCGGTACAGTCTGTTCAATGAGCTCATCAAGAGAACCAACACCAATAGTGGATAACATGGCATCAGTATCCGCTGAGTTGGGCGCAATATGACGGTCTTTAAAGTCTTCTTTATAATTAATATTTAAGCTCATGATAGCAATAATAAGTTGCCGCAAAGGTAGCTATTTTCAAAGCCATCCGCAACGTAATTATTGATTGTAAGCTTAGTTTGACAATTGCCGTAAATACATCTGAACGGTGTTTTCAAGGCCTAAATACAAGGCGTCGGAAATGAGTGCATGACCAATACTCACCTCGAGTAAATCTGGGATCTGCGCTGCAAAATATTTAAGGTTGTGGAGGTCCAGATCATGGCCGGCGTTTAGTCCTAAACCCAATTGGGATGCTGCTCCGGCCGCAGCTACGTATGGTTGGATTGCCGCTTCTTTATTTGCAAAATAGTCACGTGCATATGCTTCAGTGTACAATTCAATTCGGTCGGTACCGGTTAATGCTGCCGCTTCAACCATCTCTATTACCGGATCAACAAATATCGAAACGCGAATACCGGCTTCTCTAAACAGCGCCACCATTTCCTGCAGGTATGACTTGTGCTTGATGGTATCCCATCCGTGGTTTGACGTAATTTGTCCAAGAGCATCAGGTACTAATGTCACCTGTGCGGGTCTATTTGCCAGCACCAAATCAACAAACTTCTGTTCAGAACAATTGCCTTCAATGTTAAACTCGGTACTGATTACTGCTTTTAATTCGAAAACATCCTGGTAACGGATGTGTCGTTCATCTGGCCGTGGATGTACCGTAATGCCCTCAGCACCAAAACGCTCACAATCCAGTGCAACTTTGACTAGATCCGGGTTATTGCCGCCGCGGCTGTTTCTTAGCGTTGCAATTTTGTTGATGTTTACAGATAGTGTTGCCATGCTCAAATATAAAAGTAATCGGAAAGAATAAACAAATATAGCGCAGAGGGAAGGCAGCGCATAAAAAAAGGGAAACCAAAGCTTCCCTTTTTCATATAAATAATCGAATTAGTATCTATAGGTTTCAGGTTTGAATGGACCTTCAACAGGAACACCAATGTATTCTGCCTGATGTTGATCAAGAACGTCAAGTTCCACACCAATTTTTGCCAGGTGTAAACGTGCAACTTTTTCGTCCAGGTGCTTAGGTAAGGTATAAACCTTGTTCTCATATTTACCAGGGTTGGTCCAAAGCTCAAGCTGAGCAAGGGTCTGGTTTGTAAATGAGTTGGACATTACAAAGCTTGGGTGACCAGTAGCACAACCAAGGTTTACCAAGCGGCCTTCAGCAAGCAAAATGATGTCTTTTCCGTCAATGGTATATTTATCAACCTGAGGTTTGATCTCTACTTTAGTATCACCATAATTTTCATTTAACCAGGCAACATCAATTTCATTGTCAAAGTGGCCAATGTTACAAACGATCGCTTTGTCTTTCATCAGCTTAAAGTGTTCAGGACGAACGATATCGCAGTTACCAGTCGTGGTCACAATGATGTCAGCCTCTTTAACAGCAGTCATCAGTTTCTTCACTTCATAACCTTCCATAGCCGCCTGTAGTGCGCAGATCGGGTCAATTTCCGTAACGATAACACGAACACCTTGTGAGCTCAATGATTCAGCAGAGCCTTTACCCACATCACCATAACCACAAACTACGGCTACTTTACCAGCCATCATAACGTCAGTAGCACGACGGATCGCGTCCACTAACGACTCACGGCAACCGTATTTATTATCAAACTTTGATTTAGTTACTGAGTCATTAACGTTAATCGCAGGTAAGTGAAGGGTACCGTTTTTCATACGCTCATATAAGCGGTGTACACCGGTAGTTGTTTCTTCAGAAAGACCTTTAATTTCGGCAATAAGTTCAGGGAACCTGTCAAAAACCATGTTGGTTAGATCGCCACCATCATCAAGAATCATATTCAATGGTTGTTGCTCCGGACCGAAGTGTAAAGTTTGCTCAATGCACCAGTCGAATTCCTGCTCATTAAGACCTTTCCAGGCATAAACCTGAATACCTGCAGCAGCAATAGCAGCAGCAGCATGATCCTGAGTGGAGAAAATGTTACATGAAGACCAGGTAACCTCAGCGCCTAATGCAACCAAAGTTTCAATTAAAACTGCAGTTTGGATGGTCATGTGAAGGCAGCCGGCAATGCGGGCACCTTTCAGTGGTTGTGAAGGACCGAACTCTTCTCGCAAAGACATTAAGCCTGGCATTTCTGCCTCTGCTAATGAAATCTCTTTGCGGCCCCATTCTGCCAGTGAAATGTCCTTAACTTTGTAAGGAACGTAAGTTGTCTCTACTGATGACATATTGAATTGTTTTAAGTTCTTGTTTATAAGAATATATGGAGTTTAGAACGCTCCGGTTTTCTAATACAAAAGTAGACATTAGTTTAAGCAAATTCAAAGTAAGCGATAGGCCGCTGCATTTTAAGGATTTTATTTTGACATTCAGCGAGCGCTGAGTTCCTTGTTACGGAGACTTCTCGCGAAAACAGCACCACATAATTCTACATAATCATGCGTTGTAACCAAGAACATTCGATAGTGTACGTTTTACACTTTGTATTTTAACACAAAACAACTACTTTCGCACTTGAGAGCGTTAATTGATTAGGGTGGCCGGAGGGCTACCCTTTTCTTTTTTGCAAAATTTCATTATCTTCATAGCATCAATAATTTTCGCCTCAATCTATGATCCTATTTGGGTTCCTCAATATCCTCCATGCTTATGAATTCCAGTAAAACCATTCTTGTAGCCATAGCTTCAATGCTCTTGCTATGGCTTTCTGCCTGGTTATTTAACCATTTCAATCCATATGCCGGGCTATTGCTTGCCCTTAGTACCTTCATTGTAATAATAACCTATTTAATAAAGCAAAAATGATAAGAAACGTTAGTATCGCGCTGTTTGTAGTAGCTGTAGCTTTAATTTTAACCATTTCATCGTGTGAACGTGTTGCGCCAAACTATATAGGTGTGCTCATGGAAAATTACGGTAAAGCTGGCAAAGCTGATTTCACAACCACTAAGGGCCGTGTAATCACCCTGTATCCAGGAACCGAATTATTCCAGGTGCCTCTATTTGAACAGCGGGCAAACTTTGATGAACCCTTAAACCTAAAAGCTGCAGACAATACCGCATTTCAGTCTAATCCCACTTACAGCTATGCCGTGATCGAAGATCGGGCGGTCGATGTCGTCTTTCAAAATAAGCAACTTGGTTCTGGAGATAGTTTCATGAAGGCGCTTGAAAACAACATTCTAGAAGCTAAAATTTATGACATTATGAAGGAAGAAAGTCGGAAGTTTACGACCGATAGCCTGATGGCTAATGGAGGTTCCCTGCGGTTTGAAGAGCGTGTACAGGATCTGGTAGAAAAGGAGTTTAACAAACGAGGACTAAACTTAACAACGTTCTCCAGCCAATTGGAATTCAGTGATAAAGTGACTAAAAAGATCGACAACCGTAATGAGGTAAACACAAACGTTTCTGTGTTGGATCAACAGATTATTGAACAACGTAAACGGAACCAGCTTGCAGAGCTCAAGGCATTAGAGAATAAAATTATCTCCTCGGGTATCACACCGGAGTTGCTTCAACAGCAGGCAATAGAGAAGTGGGATGGCAAACTACCTTCCACCTGGTCTGGATCTGCCTTGCCTTTTGTGAAAACCGTAAAATAGCCTACTGTATAATGCTGTGGCGACTTACCGCCATAGCATTATACAGTATCTACATAATTGGAACTCTATGAGCTTACTCTTTGCCTAAAGAAAATCGTCTGGAAATACTAAAGCCCCACCTATATTGGCCCTTACCCCAGGAAGTTGTAGTTTCTGGTATAAACTGGACTTCCTGTATCGCCGTTGCATTCGTAAAGTTCAGGTGGAACACATGGCCACCTGTCTCAATCTCCAGACCTACACCAAGTGGATTATAAAACTTCCTGTTGCCTACGGTTTCCAGGTAAGCTTTGTCCGCTGAGTTTCTGAAAGGAAGGAAGTAATCTACAACGAGTGCCATTCTCTTGCTGAGTTTTGCTCTTCCGCCTGCGCCGATTGCGAACAGATCATTTTGGTCCCTGAACACTGTGAAATTTCGATGCACATAGCTAGGTGTCAGTACAAAAGAAAAGTTGGTACTGAACTTCCTTGCAATGATTACCTGTGCGACGTAATTCATCCGGTCTCCAAAGTTTTCATAAGCTGTTGCCGTGCTTGGATCATCCTTGTTGGCATGCACAGCCGCGATGGTATTGCTCCCGAACAGGGTTATCGCAAAGGGCACCTGATTGTCTGTGGTTTGTTCAAGCAGCCGGTATTTTAAACTACCCTCATATAGTTGTTGCACGGTGGTGGCGCCCTTAGCACGTGCGAGCCCGATTGTTAACCGATCTGATAAGCCGTATTCAAAGCCGATTCGAATATCTGTTGAAATGTCAAGTCCGAAAAACTGACGCAAACCACCATTGTCACCCGCGATATCTCCAAATCGGTGATCAACTTTGAAGTCAAGTTCATGCTTGTGAATAGTCTCATTTGTATGACCATTGATGAGTCTTGTAGACTTAAAGGTAGCACTCACTTTCTCCTTTCCCTGAGCTGGGGTTGATAATTCTTTCTCCAAATCCACCTGTGCATAGCCATAAGCAGCATATAGTAGCAGTGCCAGCAGTAATATTTTTTTCATGTGCATCTATTTTTTTTGTTGATAAACTGCTTTAACCCGAACCTCAACGACCTCGGCGATGTTCTTAAACACAAGCGTAGGGATCTTGATGTTGTGATCGGCTACCTTAACCTTAAAGACTGAACTTGCAGTTGCCAGGCCATTATTAACGGCAATGTCAGCTACACTGCGGTAGTCCTTCGTAACTCCGTGGACAGTTAACTTTCCAGAAACATTTACCTTGTAACTTCCATTTGTCTGGAGGTCAATAGGCCGGTCCAGTTTTCCCTTAAATTCCGAGAAGGGATATTTATCCGACTCTATGTAGTTCTCATTAAAGTGTTCCTGCATCAGCTTTTTCTTAAACTGAAAGGAGGTATTTGGGACTTTAAAGATAATCTCTCCGGTCTCAGCGTTCAGGGCCGAATTTGCCTGAGCGCTTTTACCCTCAATGTCTTCTACGATGGTGCTGGAAAAGAACGAAATGGCCGCTTTGTTGCTGATCAGTATTTTTTGTGCGTTGGCGGTGAAGCTAATCATTAGCACAACAGCCAGGATAGGGATGATTTTCATGACTTAAATGTTTATTGTTCTGGCATTCCTTCTTCAAACCATTTACTAAGCTTTTGCAACTCTGAAGCCGACAAACTTCCATTTGGCGGCATACGACGCGTTACAATAACCGCTTGTCTGATCCTTTCGGCATTTGCCACAACTGATCCGTATCCGTTAAAGCTAAATGCCCCCGATGCGGATTTTCCTGCTGCATGACAGCTACTACATCTGTTTTGAAAAAGTGCTTGGGCAAAGTTGTTGTAGGTCACCTCTTCAGTACCAGGATCCCCTGGTACTGTCGGTGATTCTGGCTGAATCTCATCTGCCTGGCGTTTGGTGCAGCTTGCCAGTGTCAAATAGACCAGCACAATGGCTAGGTAAATACGATGATGCTTGCTCATGATATTAGGGATTTAAGGCCGGTGAATTCAACGTTAGGACGGGCCATACCCCAGCTGCAGGTACACTTACCCCTTTGGTTTCGCCACGCTTGGTATCAGGACCAAAATAATAGAGTGGGTGACCTTTGTAACTGAATTGGGTTCGTCCCACAGCAGTGATTTTCATAAGATCATCTTTGTTGATTGCCGATGGTACTACGATCTCGGCAGGGCCGAAGATTGGCCATATTGCGTCATTAGAAAGGTCGGGAGCAGTATAGGTGTTTTTGTTATAAGTATCAGGAGCGAAGGCATAGAGTGTTCTCCCTGATGCATCCGTAAGAAATTTCGTGTTGCCCGTACCTTCTTTTGCATCCGCAGTATAGGATTTGCCGTCCTGGCCAACCAGCTGTGTTTCGCCAAGCATAATCGTATAATCTGGCTTGGCCACAAACCAGTTCCCGCCAACACCATCACCCTTCAAGTCTGCCGCAGTAGCATCTGCAGCATAATAATAAAGGGGCCATCCTTTATATGTGCTTTGCTTTTTACCATCAGCCCGGGTAATTGTAGCAAGGTCTGTAGCAGCAATACCTGAAGGAATGGTACCATCTTCAGCATAGAAAATGGGCCAAATCGCTTCACATCCGCCGGTACACGCGGATGTACCTTTCACATCTGCTGCGAAAAAGTACAAAGCTTTGCCAGAACCGTCAGTTAAGATGTTCCCGAAAGTTGTATTGGTAGTAACCTTCAGGGCGGTTTTGGTGCCATTTTCCGGCTTGTTTGTTTCCGGAGGTGAGTCCGGACCATTATCACTTTTTGAACATGCTGTTGCCAGTCCGAAGCCTATGAATAGCAAGATTCGGCACATGATTTTGTAATTGCTTGACATAACATTTGAGATTAGTTGACTACTTCAGTTAATTACCCGGAATACGCCAGGCAACGGCATGGGGTTGCCAGTAAAAACAAAAAAATAAATGTTAGCAGTCAGGCAACTCTTTTAACTCTTCTCTCGTATGCTACTCTAATACAGTACTTTTACAATTATATTTATAGCGTGCAGGCAATAATTAACGGTTGTATTCAGAAAGAAAGAAGCAGTCAGTACTTACTTTATAAGGAGTACTACAGCTATGGAATGGGTATTTGCCGGAGGTACGCCCTAGATGAATTTGATGCGGGCGACGTATTGAACGATGGTTTTTTGAAGGTTTTTACTCATATCGATAAATACGAGCCTTCAAAGTCTTTTAAATCCTGGTTTGCACGAATCATTACCAACACGGCAATTGATCGTTATCGGGCAAACATTAAGTTCAATAATCATGATGATCTAGGTGAACACGAACACATTGGCCAAGAGGCTACTGTATATGGGAATCTGGCTTATCAGGACTTGTTAAACCTGATTCAGGCATTGTCGCCTGCTTACCGGGTTGTTTTTAATTTGTATGCGATAGATGGATACACACATGAGGAAATTGCCGAACTTTTAAACATTTCTGTTGGTACGTCTAAATCAAACTTGTTTAAAGCGAGGCAAAAACTACAGGAAAAACTTAAGGTGCTGAAAATAAATGAGGGCAGGCATAATGGGCTGGCAATGCTGAAAATAGATAAACAGGAATGAAAAAGGAGAACGAAATAGATCAGTTATTTAAAAAGGGGATGGAGGATCCTGATCTTCCCTTTAATGAACTGGACTGGAACAACATGGCGCGTAAGTTGGATGCCACGGAATCCAGAAGGCGTTATCCGCTATGGTTGTATGCCGCAGTGGGTACCGCAGCAATGTTGTTGGTAGTGCTGTTTGTGTTATTAACTCCGAAGGCAACGCGTGTAAACCAGCAGGATCCTAGTCTTGTCACCAACACATCACCGCATATTGAACATAAGACTACGCCCAATGTAACTACACCCCAAACAGAAGATAGGACAACTCTTATTACTCGAAAGCTGCATGAAAAAGGTCCTGGTATGTCTGATCATGCGCTGTCTTCAACAAATAGCGCCAAGCCTGTTCCTGAAAGTAAGCAAACCATACTTGCTGATGTGCCATCCACCGAACTGCCGTTAACCTTGGCTAACCAGCACCTGATTGTCCGCAATAATATACCAGTTGAAGCGAAGCTACGCCGGACTGAGCCGCGACGGCTAAGCAGCAAAACACCTGGGAAGCTTACACTTTCTGTGATCGCTGCACCTGACATTACCGATACCAAGGCGAGTATAAACAGGAAGGTTAGCTCCAATTTTGGATTGCTACTTCACTATCCGATAAGTAAAAAGCTCAGCCTCTCTACTGGAGCCATATATGCCAAAAAGGTTTATGATTATGGAGGGACAACTGCTGCAGGTTATGGTGAAGCGGCTGCAGCCTGGAAACTGGATGCGGACTGCTTCGTACTTGATGTACCTTTAAACTTGACGTATCAGGTTGCACAAAAGCAGAACTATACCTTTAGCGTTAATACAGGATTATCCAGCTACATCATGTTGAAAGAAAAGTACCGCATCAATACGGATCCTCAGGCGTCTAATTCAATCATCAATGTGAATATCAACAATCAGAATCGTCACTTCTTCGGGGTTGCAAATTTTTCTGTTACGGTCGATCGCAAGATCAGCGACCGGGTCAGTGTGGGTATTCAACCCTTTGTTAAAGTCCCACTTACGGGTATAGGATATTACAATTATGACCTCAGATCTAAAGGTGTGGCGGTGTCTTTAAGCTTGAAGCCGTTCTAAATGCTACACATACGGCTACCCGCCGCCGAAAAGTTCCTCATTAATAATATATTTGGTGAGGTATACTAGTTAATGAGCAAGAAAGATTTTGACGCAATTGTAGTCGGTTCTGGTCCAAATGGACTTGCCGCTGCTATAGAACTACAGCGAAATGGACTACAGGTGCTGGTTGTGGAGGGTAAATCTACAATCGGAGGAGGCCTACGGACGGCAGGGCTTACCTTGCCTGGTTTTCAGCACGACATCTGTTCTGCCATACATCCTTTATGTGCCGCGTCCCCATATCTTTCAACATTGCCACTGCATGATCATGGATTGGAATACTTATTTCCGGAAATTGCAGCTGCTCATCCCTTTGATGATGGCCAAGCTGGTGTACTGCATCGCTCACTTGAAAAAACAGCACAAGGGCTCGGAGCGGATGCGAAACATTACTTTAAAATATTCCAGCACCTGGTGGAAGCCTGGCCTGGAATTGCGGCCGACGTGCTTGCACCGCTGCATGTTCCTGCCAAGCCTATGCAGATGGCAGCATTTGGTTTGAAAGCCATGCAGCCCGCCACATTCTTTGCAAAGCACAACTTCAAAACGCGGGAAGCGCGAGGGCTCTGGGCAGGCATGACAGCGCACTCGATCCAACCACTCGAAAACTTAAGCACCTCGGCGATCGGACTTGTGCTCATGATTGCTGGCCATTCTAAAGGCTGGCCCATTCCCCGAGGCGGATCTGTAAGCATTTCAAATGCATTATCATCTTACTTTCAGTCACTGGGTGGACAAGTGCAGACGGACTTTATGGTCACAAGCTTGTCGCAGCTACCATCAGCGGAGGCGGTGCTTTTTGATATTGCTCCGCGCCAACTACTTAGCATAGCCGGGCACAAGTTCTCTAATATCTATAAATGGCAGCTGGAGAAATACAAGTATGGAATGGGAATTTATAAGATGGACTGGGCCCTCGACGGTGAAATTCCTTTTAAGAACGAAAGCTGTAAAGACGCTGCCACCGTACATCTTGGCGGTACCTTAGAAGAGATAGCCCATTCAGAACGGCAAGCGGCTAGTGGAAAGCATCCTGAAAAACCTTTTGTATTACTTGCCCAGCAGAGTGCCTTCGACCGCACCCGTGCTCCAGAAGGTAAACATACCGCATGGGCATATTGCCATGTGCCAAATGGCTCCACCCGATCAATGGAAAATGCGATAGAAGACCAAATTGAGCGTTTTGCTCCGGGTTTTCGAGCGCGGATACTCAAAAAAAACATCATGGACACCGCGGCGATGGAAAGTCATAATCCAAACTATGTGGGGGGCGACATCAATGCGGGCTTGCTGAATTTGAGTCAGCTGTTCACCAGGCCTGCCCTTAGGTATTCACCTTACAAAACCTCCGCGAAAGGATTGTACATATGTTCAGCCTCAACGCCCCCCGGACCAGGCGTGCATGGTATGTGCGGTTACCATGCTGCAAGGCGCGTACTGAAAGACTTCCCACATCTTAAAAAGATATAAGCCATCTCATTCTATACTTGATGCATTCGAATGCGATTACTATTTGCATTGAACATACTGCGTAACAATAAAAATAGTGTCAGAACTAGGGCAGTCAAAAACATTAGAGATAAGGAACTTTGAAAAGGATCCGCTACAGCCATTGCAGTAAAGCAAGACTCAATAAGGCCGGGCAAAAAGAAGCTGGCGGGCTTAAAGAAAAGCAGGAATAACCAGTAGCTGGTAAACCCTAAAGCTAGGACAATACTGAATCTTTTTAACGCTGCCGAACCGGTGACATCAGTTTCCGGTATACTGGCTTTCCATTTAGGAAAAAGTGAGGACCAGTTAATAAAAAGTGAGTAGGCAATTAGATTCGCATAAAAAGCAATGTTGAACATCAGTAAAATCGCAACATGGAAGAACACGGCCATAACTAAGAAAGCACGGAAATACTTCAGCCGGACTATGCTAAATAAAAAGCCAACTTCCAGAAACAATGCGGAATAATCCATGAATTTCCACACTAGATGCGGCCTGAAGTCTAGAAAGTAGGGCGCAAGGAACTTGGTGCGGTCAATGATCAGAAAGTTACGAATTAGGTGATATCGTACCCCTTCGCCACGCCAATTTAACCAGCCACCTTCCAGCTTCTGTACGCCGGAGGTAAACATTGAAAAAGCAATCGTTAATGCGAAAAGGAAAATGAGTAACGCATTATCACGCTCACGTAATTCCATCTTTTTACCGCTGAGATTAAAATAATTTCCCCAACCGGCGAAGCCTAAGAACGCAGGTGCCAGATACCATAGAATCATATGGTCTATTTTACCGAAGGAGTACCAGAAGCTGTGTCCGATGATAGTGCTAATACTAAATAGAAGAGAAGTCCACCTCGCCTTGATGCCTAGGAACATGCACATGAAGGTTAATAGATTAAATACCGTAAGCCCAAGCATCCATGCCTTTCCCGGAAAACCATCAAATAAGTTCGCTATACTTAATGCTGGTGGATCGTACAGGTAATCTGGCATGGAACTGATCCAGGTATAGGCAGGTAGACCTAGGAATAGTAGAATAACCACACAGTAAAACAATCTGTAAATGGAGAGGTAAAATGGGTCGATGGCGTATGCCTTGTAAGCGTTAATATGCAGATTCATCAAAATGGATTATGGTATTTTCTGGCTTTTCCAAATTCTTTTTGCGCTCACGGCTCGCGAGGAAGTATCCATTGCTGCAATTTTCAATTTTCAACCCTACAAAATTCACTGGTGGATATAACTTGTGCAGCTGGGCTTTAGCAAATCGAATGAACGACTTCCGTTTCAGGCTAAGTGCCGTATCTTTCTGGTATACCTTCTCATGGTCCATAATGGTGCGAAGAGAAAAGTTGCTGTAATCGCCATATCCTGATAGAAAGTCATCAGCATTGATTTCTACCGCTGCACCATTAGACTTGAGCGCATATAAGTGCATCGTTTTGTAAGGTATATAGTCCTTTGTTATCGGGGCCTTTGAAAAGGCGGGGAATACAACAGAAGGATAAAAATGAACAAAACGATGAACTGCGAAGTGGAGACAGAGGAGAAAGAAGAAGATGGCGATGACCAGTTCATCACGATATTTGGAGCGCATAGCTTGTAATTAGATATATTCTAATGTAAAAACATTTCCTTGTATAGCACAAAGAATTTGCGTCTCCTTACGTGTTGTGGCACGGAACGAGAAATGGAGAGAAAATATGCGATGTTTTTGAGCATCAGTAGCATGATGCTCCAAGTTGAATTACTGGTTATAACTCACTAGTTTTCGTAGCTGAATTCCTGGAGAAAGCGCTCCGTGATATTGGGATTTTTTATAATTACCACCTCATCTTCAATAACGCAAAGGACTCTGTATCCAGCATCTTTGCATTTTTCAATAAAGTGATCACTAGGGCTTTTACTTAGGTCAAGCTTATAAAGCTTATTCTCTGTGTTGATGAAAACTAATTTAAACATGAGTGGCAGCGTTTTGATGTTTGCGTTGTTCGTATTCTAAAAGCGAGTTGTACCGTTCTAAAAGGTCGAGGTATTTTTCTCTCCAGATATCAAAGCCTTCAACAGCCGGTGTGGCTGCAGCTTCAGCTTTGTGCTTGTTTTTGAAGTCCTCAGTGGTAAAAAGCTCCGGGAATTCAATAGAGAAATCATGATCAATTACATGACCAATCCTGTGAATGATATCGGGCTTGAGCTTAGGCTTCATAAACCAGTTATAAACTGATCTCCTGTTGACTCTCGCTAGCCTAGCTACATCTGTTAAAGAATGTCCTTCTCGTCTGATAACTTTCTCAATGGTATTTCCGTGATGTAGTTGCATTTGTTTTTTTTAAGTATTAAAAGATGTTAATTCTACTTGTACAATGTCTCCGCAAAGTGTTGCTTTATTACCCACTATTTTACGATACTTTACGCTTGTATATGTGGTTTTAAACACGCTGGAAGGCGTCTACTGCATTTTCAGCAGCTTATCTACCAATATTATGCAATCCTCATTCCTGTTAATCACGCTTCATTAATATCAGGCTGTATTTAATTACGGGTGATGCAGTTGAAAGTCGCAGCCTTTGTGAAGTTTAATGCAGGCGAAATACGTATTTAAGAATTTTAATAGCGGGTTTAGCGGGGTTGCAGCATTTTAAAATTTTGAACTCCTTTGTGCTAAAGCAGAGCAGTATGTACAGAATTATTTATTTAGAGGCAGAAGCGGGCTATAAAACTTTCGATTCTGATAGTGGGGCCGAGATCACGAAGAACGAGCTCCAGCTTAGCGAGCAGAAAATGCATGTGATCTGCGTGGTTGATTACGTTAAGCAGGCAATAAGAAATAAGTGCTTTGATTTCAGCAACCACACCGATAGTATCGACCACATGATCTTTGATCCGATGTATGTAAGCCAGTTCTAAGCAGAACAAGCTTTCTTTGAAATACTGTGTCAATTCTGACGTTAAAAGTTAAAAACAGTAGCAGGACATGTACAGAATCATCTATTTCGATAGTCAAACTGGTTACATGAAGTTTGATTCAGAAGATTATAACACGATCGCAGATCAGCACATGAATCTAAAAAAACATGGTTGTAAAATTATCTGCATCGTAGATTACACCGCCAATGTAGTGCTCAACAAATGCATCGACTTCAACGCGCACCTGCGCGAAGTAGACCGCCTTGTAAATTAATCATGGTAATATAAAGGTAAAAACAGCTGGCAACATTGTTGATTAGCTTTGATAGCAGCCAATGGGGTCTTATCTTTGGGTTATAGATTTTTAAATCAATTAAAGGAATTAAGATATGTATCCAGAATATTTGGTAGAGCCGATGCGGGCAGAATTAACAAATGTGGGTTTTCAGGAATTGAAAACTCCGGAAGAAGTAGAATCCGCGATCAGCAGTGAGGGAACCGTCTTTGTGGTTGTTAACTCTGTTTGTGGTTGTGCGGCAGCTAATGCACGTCCGGCAGCAAAAATGGCCGCTTCAAGTGAAAAACATCCTGATAAACTAGTAACAGTTTTTGCAGGAATGGAAAAAGAAGCTGTAGATAAAGCTAGAGCTTACATGGCACCTTTCCCTCCATCTTCTCCATCAATGGCTTTGTTTAAGGATGGTAAATTGGTCCACATGATTGAACGTCACCAAATTGAAGGCCGTCCGGCACAAATGATTGCTGACAGTTTGATTGGTGCATTTGAGCAATACTGCTAATTAGCAGCAAAACGATTTTAAACAACAAAGGCTGCATTTGCAGCCTTTGTTGTTTAAAAGTCTTTGTTTAGTAGCTTTTCAAGCTCCCCAAACGAAACATTCATCCTTACACGGCCTTGCTTCGCATAAGCTATTTCCCCTGTTTCTTCTGAGACAATCACGGCTACAGCATCGGTGTTTTCTGAAATTCCAATACCCGCACGGTGGCGCAAACCGAACTGCGGCGGCAGCGTGTCATTGTCTGTCAGTGGAAGGATACAGCTTGCACTTTTGATCTTGTTTTCTGAGATCACCACAGCACCATCATGAAGCGGACTGTTTTTCTGGAAGATACTTTCCAGTAGTCTTTTAGAGATTCGTGAATCAATGGTTTCACAACTATTTGCAAACAGCTGGTCGTCGTAATATTTAACAAATACAATGAGTGCTCCTGTACGGGTCTTCTTCATACTTTTGCAAGCTTCAATGATAGGACGAATACGTACAAGGTTGTTCACCTCAATATTTTTGCTGCCGAAAAGATAACCCCACCAGGCCTTGTTCTTCTGCAGGAAGGTGTTTTTACCAATGAGCAGCAGGAAGCGCCGTATTTCCGGTTGAAAAATGATGATCAGCGCAATAATACCCACATCCATGAACTTCTTTATGATCGTGGATAGCATGTTCATATTAAGCTTATCAACAACAAACCAGAAGATCAGGATCATGAACATGCCGAGCAGCAGGTTCACGGCGAGCGTGTTTTTGATCAGACTATATACATAGTAGATCAGCATGGCAACCAGAAAGATGTCCACTACATCCGTTACTGTGATCTTTATGAAATCGAAATCAAAATCAAAACCTTTCATTCAGGCAATTTAGGGAAAAAATATCAACGTCTTTGTGTTCGTTCAACCAACTTTATGCACTCCATGGCAGCTGTCACGTCATGTACACGCAAGATGCTGGCACCTTTCTGCAGGGCTATCGTGTTTAACACGGTCGTACCATTCAGGGCTTCCGCAGGATCAACGTTCAGGAACTTAGCAATCATGGATTTCCGGGAGAAACCAACCAGGTAACTCAGACCAAAGATTTTCAAATCTTCTAGGTGGTTAAGCAGTTGATAGTTGTGGTCACGGTTCTTTGCGAAACCAAAGCCAGGGTCCAGAATGATATCTGTAGCCCCGAGCGCTTGCAATGCTGCTACTTTTTCGGAGAAGTAATCCACAATCTCCAGCACCAGGTCCTCGTAGTGGATTTCCTGTTGCATGGTTTGGGGTGTACCCTTCATGTGCATCAGAATATAAGGGACACCAAGTGCGGCAACAGTTTCAAACATGGCAGCGTCCAGCGAGCCGCCGGAGATATCATTGATGATGTGGCCACCCGCTTTTATTGCTGCGCTGGCAACATTAGACCGGAAAGTGTCTATGGATAATACAGCATCCGGATAGGCATGCGCAAGTGCTTCAATTACCGGAATAATACGGTCCAGTTCTTCTTGCTCGGATACATCCGCAGCGCCCGGACGCGATGAATAGGCGCCAATATCGATGATTGTTGCACCTGCCTGTAAAAAGGCCTCGGTTTTTGTAAGCGCTTCATCAACAGATGCGGTGCGACTGGAAGCGTAGAAGGAATCTGGCGTAATGTTTAGAATTGCCATCACCTGCGGACTACGCAGATCGAGCAATCGTCCCCTGATGTTGAATGTCGTCTTTCGGTTTAAAAATGTATCTTTAGCCATGATTTAATACAAAAATACAGTATTAGACCAGCTTTAGACTATATATCTCACTGTTTTGGCAAAAGATACCTCATTAGAATACGATCAAGTTATTGCAGTTTGCAAATCACTTTTCCTTAAGAAAACCAAAGATTACGGCACGGCTTGGCGCATCTTGCGCTTGTCGTCTATTACCGATCAAATATTCATTAAGGCCCAACGGATCCGCACCCTTGAAGAAACCAAGGTGAACAAGGTTGGTGAAGATATCACATCCGAATATATTGGCATTATAAATTACTGTGTTATCGCATTGATGCAGATGGACCTCAACGCTGAAGATCCTTATGAGTTGGATGTTGAACTTGTACAGCCTCTTTTCGAAGAGCATGTAAATGAGACTAAAGCGCTGATGTCTGCAAAGAACCATGATTACGGTGAAGCGTGGCGCGACATGCGGATCAGCTCCTTAACGGATCTGATCCTGATGAAACTCTTGCGTGTAAAGCAGATCGAAGATAATGCGGGGCAGACGGTAGTGTCTGAAGGCATCGCTGCGAACTACCAGGACATGATAAATTATGCTGTATTTGCGCTCATTAAGTTGGAGCTTAAATAATACCTGCTTATGAAAAATATTGCTTTAAACTTCTGCCGTGGCTTTGTAGGCCTACTATTTATCCTCTCCGGATTGATCAAAGCAAATGACCCCATTGGGTTTGGATATAAGTTGCAGGAATATTTCGATGTTTTTCATATGACTTTCCTGGCAGATCTTGCCACCGGAATAGCCATGTTCCTTTGTACTGTCGAGATTGTGCTTGGTGCATTGTTGCTCTGTGGCTTCTGGAGCCGAAAGGTTACCTCGGCGTTGCTGGTAACGATAATCTTCTTTACCTTCCTCACTTTTGTCTCTGCTGTTTTCAAGGTGGTAACCTCTTGCGGCTGCTTTGGTGATGCGATACCGCTAACCCCTTGGCAGTCCTTTAGCAAGGACTTAGTATTGCTGGCCATGATCGTGTATCTGTTTATCCATCGGCATCGTATTGCCCCGGTTACTACAAGCGGGAAAGGGGGACCATTCGTATTCGCGGCCGTGACCATCCTGTCCTTGGCCTTTACGCTCTATACTTACTACGCATTGCCGATCGTTGATTTTCTACCTTACAAGATTGGCAACAATGTGCCTGCATTGATGAAGATTCCACCGGGAGAGAAAGGTGATGAGTATGAAATGTTGTACCAGCTCAAGAATAAAAAGACTGGTGAAAGCAAGTCGATGAATGACAAGGTATACATGAAGTCAGGTATTTGGGAAGATGATAACTGGGAGATTGTGGGTACGCCAGAACAGCGCCTGCTGAAGAAAGGCTTCGAAGTAAAGATAAAAGACTTAAACATCTCAGACGCTTCGGGCACAGATTATACGAAAGAGCTGATTGAGAATCCTTACTACAACCTGGTTGTTGTAGCTTATGATTTGCGCCATACAAATGCTGCAGCTGTGGGTAAGATCAATGCCCTGGCTTTGAAAGCGGCTGAAGAGTTTAACGTACGTACCGTTATGTTAACATCAAATTCCGCGCAGGACGCACAACAGTTTTCCGAAGATAACAAGCTGTTCATAGAAGTTTTCTATGCGGATGCAGTGCCACTGAAAAGTATGGTACGCTCAAATCCTGGGTTGATGTTGTTTAAAAATGGGGTCGTTGTGGCTAAATGGAGTGCAGCGTTCCTGCCAGATTTTGATAACCTTGCAAAACAGTATTTCTTAAAGTAACATGTTGCAGTACGTACTCAGGAAACTCATTTATGGGCTTGCAGTAATGGCAGGGGTGATCGTAGTCGTTTTTCTGCTCTTCAATGTACTGCCTGGGGATCCGGCACGTATGACCATGGGTCAAAGGGCTGATGTACAATCGTTAGAAGCCGTAAACAAAGAGTTTGGTCTTGACAAGCCTAAACCTGTACAATTCTTCTTATACCTGAACGACTTATCTCCTGTGGGCTTACATGCTAAAGACGAACAGGAGAAATATCACTATACAAAGTTGGTATCCTTGGGCGACAAGGTTATTGCCTTAAAGGTCCCTTATCTACGCCGCTCCTATCAAACAAAGAGGGATGTAACCCGGATACTGGCAGAAACGGTTCCTAATACCTTTATTCTGGCAGCCACAGCTATGATTTTTGCTACCATAATTGGTGTTTTTCTTGGTGTTATATCTGCCGTTAACCGCGATACCTGGGTAGACCATGCCGCGAATAGTTTTGCAATTCTGGGCATTTCTGCACCTTCATTTTTCGCAGGGATCATCATAGCCTGGTTGTTCGGTTTTGTGCTTAGTGATTATACCGGACTGAATATGTCTGGCAGTTTATACAGCTACGATCCCTTTGAAGGAGAAATTATGACCTGGAAGAATCTTTGGCTTCCAATGATTACACTAGGTTTAAGGCCACTGGCCATCATTGTACAGCTAACCCGTAGTGCAATGCTTGATGTATTAGCACAGGATTATATCCGTACCGCAAAGGCGAAAGGCCTCGGCAGAAATACCATTATATACAAACATGCTTTGAAAAATGCAATGAATCCGGTGATTACAGCAATTTCGGGTTGGTTCGCATCTTTGCTTGCCGGTTCCTTTTTCGTTGAATACATATTTGGTTACAACGGGCTGGGTCGCGCAACTGTTTTTGCGCTGGAGATGTCCGACTTTCCCGTAGTGATGGGTTCCATCTTATTCATCGCTTTTGTTTTTGTGGTAATAAATATCCTTGTAGACGTATTGTATGCTTTTGTTGATCCTCGGGTGAAGCTGGCTTAAAACACAGTATTCCACATAATAAGATTGTAGCAATGAAGATTTTTTTAATTGGCTTTATGGGTAGTGGCAAAACAACATCGGGAAAGCGACTGTCGGCAGCCTTAGGCGTTCCTTTCTTTGATCTGGACCATCAGATTGCTGCGGCAACAAAACTGTCTATTGCAGAGTATTTCGCACGCTTTGGTGAGGAGGCCTTCCGCGAGCTGGAACGGGATACACTTCAATCTTATTCTTATCCGGAAAACTGTGTCATTTCAACCGGTGGGGGTAGCCCTTGTTATTTCGATAATATGGATTGGATGAATTCAAATGGCCTAACGGTTTTTATAGATCTTCCACCGCTAGCATTGGTGAAAAGGCTTGAGCCCGGTAAACACAAAAGGCCCTTGCTAAAGGACCTTAATGAAACAGCTATGCTTCGTTTTATTACTGAGAAGCTAACTGAGCGCCTCCCATACTATAACAAAGCACGCGTGATTGTAAATGGTATCGACCTTACTGTTGAACGGCTTCAAGCAACCGTGCTTAACGCCAGGAACTAAACAGGCATCCAAATGTCGGCCGACTGGTTCTGCATGAAAGCTGAAAACTCTTCTCTCGGCGGCAGGTTAAGAAAAGGATAGGTTACTTTTGATAAGTACAAGCCTTGAGGATGTGCAGGCGTGATTAGTTCTGGTGTCTCCCGGGAAATGAGGTAGTGCTCAAAGCCATCTACACTTAGCTGCCCTTTTCCCACCTTTAGCAGCTGCCCCATAATGATCCTGATCATCTTACTAAGAAAACGGTTCGAAGATATCTGAAAGCGTATTTTCTCGCCCTTCTTGTCCGTAAGCAAATCTGCCGACATAACGTTACAAATAGTATGTTCGTATTTGTCAGGACTGGTACAGAAACAGCGGTAATCCTTGTACTTAGGTAAAAGATCGACCGCTCGCTTCATTTCATCCAGTTTTAGATCCTTGAGCAGGTAAAATGAGCTTAGTCCATGTAGGAATGGATTCTTATAGGTGTGCAGGAAGTAGTCGTAGGAACGTTTAACCGCGTCGAAGCGCGCGTGCCGCTGCGGATCTACAGGGATGATATCGAATACCGCGATGTTTTGTGGAAGTAGTTTATTGAGCCGGAACAGGAGGTCAAAGTCCCATTCCTGCTCAATATCCATATGAAAGAAAAACTGGCTTGCGTGTACATGTGCATCTGTACGGCCGCAGCCGATGATAGCAACGGGGGTTTTAAGTGCCTGCGTAAGGAACTTCTCCAAAACCCCCTGTACGTTTGCTACGCCGGGCTGCTTCTGCCAGCCGCCATAGTGCAGGCCATGATACCCAATATGAACGAAATACCTCAAACTATTTCTTTCCTGCGCGTTTGTTTAATTCATCTATTGGCATGCTGATGATGCGGCCAACCTTTTTCTTCCCTTTGTAGGTCACCACTCTAAGCTGCGTTGCATCTTTTGGCGGACTCAACTTTCCGGTGTATTTCGGATAGAAGCGATCAGGCTCCGAATTGTCAAAACTGTAATAGATGTCCAAGCCCGATACTTCTGTACTTAAGTCTATCACTAATGAGCGGTCTGCCGCCCTTGTCGCTTTAAAGATTGGGTCGTATGCACTCGGAGAATACTTAATCTCTGCCAGGTCAAAGCGGTCGAAGTGATCTTCCACCTTGCCGAAAAATGTATTCCAGTTCTTTTTGGCGGATGGAGACCATAACGATTCAGCGATAGCCATGCCACGCGGCCAAGTCATATATTCCGCCTGACGAATGTTGTAAACGTTCTCCGTCCAAAGATTAGCCTGACCACCTTTGATTAACTTGGGATCTACACCTTTAGGTACAGGCTCAAATTCGTAAGTAGTGTTCAGACGCAGGGTTGCGTATATTTTAGGTTCAGTAACAGCATCACCTTGCATGTAATCGATGTAGGCGTAAGTTGTTGGACTCATCACCACTTCGTGACCTTTGTGAGCAGCTTCAATACCGTACTTCATGCCTCTCCAACTCATAACGGTTGTATTTGCAGGCATTTGGTTCTCCAGAATCTCATCCCATCCAATGAACTTTTTGCCTTTAGATTCTACAATGGTTTTTACACGACGCTCAAAGTACCCTTGTACCTCTTCAATCTTTTTCATGCCTTCACGTTGCATCAGCGCTTTGATGGCGTCATTTTTTTGCCAGAAGTTAATAGGCGCCTCATCGCCACCCATGTGGATGTATTCAAACGGGAACAGCGCTGCAACCTGGGTTAGTACTGTGTCTAAAAACGCATAAACTTTCTCGTTTGCCGGACAAAGGGTATTGTCTACAAGAGCAATCGGAGGGGCTCCGCGCGACCAGTCCATAATTTTCTCTCCAGAACGCACCTGGTATTTCTCAGCACCCGGTGTACAGGAAAGTTCAGGGTATGACGCAATAGCTGCAAGACTATGACCAGGGACATCAATTTCTGGCATGATGTCTACATAGCGGTCTTTAGCATACTGGATGATCTCTTTGATATCCTCCTGGGTGTAAAACCCTCCGTAATCTCTTGGTTCAGTAGGGGTAGGTGGCACGAATTCTCCGAAATTACCTTCCTTCTTAACTCTCCAGGCACCGACCTGCGTAAGCTTTGGTAATCCTTTAATCTCTAAACGCCAGCCCTCATCATCTGTTAAGTGCAGGTGCAACAGATTGTATTTGTATTTCACCATTGCATCGATGTACTGTTTAACCTCATTTTTGGTGAAGAAATGCCGCGCAACATCAAACATCAGTCCTCTCCAGGCTAGTTTTGGATAGTCGGTGATTTCTACGCATGGTAGTGTCCACTTTACGTTTTCAACAAGTTCTTTCGAAGCAATTTCTTTCGGGAACAGTTGAAGCAGTGATTGTACGCCGTAGAATAAACCAGCGCCGGTATTTGCTCTTAGCGTGATCAGTTTAGGCGTTACCGAAAGCTGATATCCTTCTTTTCCCAACGTTGGATTGGCTTGTGTGTTAAGTACAAAGCGGATGGTTTCTGCCGAAGCATCTGTCTGAGTGCTTATAAAGCTACCTGTAGGTATGGCAAGGTGCAGCTGAAGGTAGTCTATGGCCGGCTTTACAGCCTCCGATTTATCTGCCTGAATAATGACTTTCTTAGGTAAAACGAAAACTCCGGAGTTTCTTACAAGCGATACTGGCTCAGGAATGATGGCGATCGGCCTTGTTACTGCTGCTGCCGCGGTTTCAGGTTCTACTGCCGTGAAAAGCTGTTGTTGTTCCTGGCTGTATGCCTGTCCGGCAACACACAACAGGCATAACATTTGAAAAATTTTCTTCATCTAGGTTCTTTAATGGGACTATTTGTCGCAATTTAAAGATTTATGAGCAAGTCTTAGAATAATAAACAGTAACAATGAAGATGTCCGGTGTATAGTGTCTCTACTTCAGTGCATCAAGTACTTTAAATAACTTTGACGAGATCTTAGAACCCGAGTAGTTGTTAATATTGATGACAATGATGTATTTCTTTCCATTCGATGCAGTGTAGTAGCCGGCATAAGCCTGTACATCGCTGATGGACCCGCTTTTTAGTTGCATGCCATTGTTTATTGGCAGCGATTTAAGGAAGGATGGAAACCAGGGCTCCGACTGCGCGTTGAACAGGATGCTGGCCATTGCTGCGGGGGTAACCCGGGTGCCCGGTGAGAGTCCGCTGCCGTCTACGATGTTCAGCGCATTCTTGTCCATACCTTTAACTGCCCAATAGTTCAGCTCCTCTTGAACGCCGTTTCTGGTAGTCGCTTCTTTTCCCGCCTTCCAGGCAAATGTCCGTACCAAATGTTCGCCATAGAGGTTTATACTTTTTTTATTAAACCAATAGATGATTTCAGTAAGTGGGGGAGAAGTGGAGGTTGCAAGCTTAACCGGGTTTGCAGGAAGCTTGCTGCCTTCAGCTATTAATCTTCTGGCTGTGCTTGGGTTTGCGCTGCTCTTGATCCCAAGCCGCTGAAGGGTGTCCCTAAGGCGGTACGCTGCTTCAAAAGCTGGATCAGGAAGGGCTGCCGACATACCCTTCTTGCCGATTCCAATACCCCAGGTTCCACGAAGGTAGGCAATATCACTTAGGGGAGGAAGAAAGGCAAACGCATTATCTCCAGTCCCGGCTGCGCCGGTTTTGAGTTCATTGATGATGTTCAGGTAAGACATTTCCGGCACGGTACGAAGTAAGCTAACTGCCGAACCGCTACTGCTTCCAGGCTTTAGCTGCAGATCAAACTGGTTCTCACGCCAGCTTAGGACCGATGGTGCTGCACCGTAGTAGTTACCAATGTCCTGCCAGATCCAACCCTCAGGCACATTACTGCTGCCCCACAAAGCATCATCACCAATAACCTTCCCTTGGATAGCCCTAATGCCCACATCTCGGATCGCCTTAACCCAGGAATTTAGTATGTCGCTCTCTTTCGTCCCCACATACCTCCAGGAGCCCAGGGTAGGATCTCCGCCACCGATGATTATCAGATCGCCGTTGAGGGTGCCGTCGGCGCTGATGCTACCGGTGTATGCCAATGTTGTCTGAAATCTGAAATCGGGGCCTAACAAACTAAGTGCAGTTGCAGAGGTTATAACCTTCAGGGTCGAGGCCGTTGCAAGTCCTACATTTTCATTTCGTCCAAATATTTGCTTTCCCGTGGCCGCATCTAAAATAACCAGCCCTGTAGTTGCATACTTTGCCTGCGGATCGGCATTGAAAGCCGTCCAGGCTTGTTCAAGCTTTTGAGATAGCTGCGCATTTGCAACGTTATAAACCAGGATGAAAACTATGGAGAGGAACTGCTTTAAAGTCGACTTGAACATTGTGGAAAGTTTTGGGCATAAAAAAATGTGATGCTGAAACTAAGATTTCAACATCACATTCCTGTATCTGGTTACTAAATTAACTCTTTTTGTATTAACAGCTCGGCAATCTGAACTGCATTTGTTGCTGCTCCCTTACGTAGGTTATCTGCAACAATCCACATGTTTAGTGTATTTGCCTGAGACTCGTCTCTTCTTAGACGACCAACAAATACATCATCTTTTTCATGCGCATCTTTAGGCATCGGGTACTTCAAGTTAGCAATATCATCTACAACAGTGATTCCACTTGCTTGTTCCAGCAGAGATCTCACTTCTTCAAGTTCGAAATCCTGTTCAAATTCCACATTTACCGACTCAGAGTGTCCGCCCATTACCGGAATCCTAACCGTGGTGGCCGTAATGCCGATATGATCATCATCAAGGATCTTTTTGGTCTCCTTGATCATTTTCATCTCTTCCTTGGTATAGCCGTTTTCCTGAAATACGTCAATCTGTGGAATTACATTTAGATCAATTGGATAAGCGTAAGCCATTGGTCCATCGGTTATACCTTCTCGCTCGTTCATCAGCTGCGTTACCGCTTTTACCCCCGTACCGGTTACGGACTGATAGGTTGAAACAACTACACGCTTGATTTTGTACTTTGCATGAAGTGGCTTCAAGGCAACCACCATTTGAATGGTTGAACAGTTTGGATTTGCGATGATTGTATCATCGATGTTTAGCATATGCGCGTTCACCTCTGGTACAATTAACTTTTTCGATGGATCCATTCTCCATGCAGAAGAGTTGTCAATTACAATGGTTCCAACTTCCGCAAAGCGCGGTGCATGTTCCAAAGAAGTATCGCCACCCGCAGAGAAAAGTGCTATAGCTGGCTTCATCGCAATTGCAGTATCAATGTTTACGACAGGGAACTTCTTACCCTTATAACTGATTTCCTTACCAACGCTCTTTTCAGAGGCTACCGGGATTAATTCAGTTAACGGGAAATTCCGCTCTTCTAATACTTTCAACATTACAGTGCCCACTAATCCTGTGGCACCTACAACTGCGACTTTCATCTATAATCTTTTTTCTATAATGCCACGAAATTGTGGACTTGTTTTTAACAAATATGCTTAAAGTTTATGTTAGTTTAAAGCAATTCATTCTTAATGTATGCCTGACTCTGTTTAATGCTTGCATATGGCTCCATATCAAAGTTCTCTTGTTCCATAATGGCATGCTTTAAACCGGCCTTTTTAGCACTTTTGAACAAAGTTTTGAAATCAATGGTTCCGTTTCCTACTTCAGTATTTTTCTCGTTATTCTTTTTATCCATATCCTTTACATGCCACATGGTGAAACGGCCGGGATAGGTGTCAAAGAATTTCACAGGGTCCTTACCTGATCTTACAACCCAATAGATATCCATTTCAAAATCCACCAACTTAGGATCTGTCTCTTTTAACATGATCTCCAAGCCTGTGGTGTCACCTTGCGATTGTAATTCGAAGTCATGGTTATGATACGCAACTTTTAGTCCCGAAGCCTTGCACAAATTGCCTGCCTGGTTAAGTTTTGCTGCGACCTTCTTGTAGTCGTCTGCATTCTGACGAAGCGCGTCACCCAGATAGGGTACTGTCAGATACTCGCTTCCTATTGCTCTTGCAGCAGCGATATACGCTTTCAATTCGTCTTCATTGCCGTCCTGAATAAACTTGTCAATTCCGTAATGTCCACTAGGGGCAGTCAAGCCATTTTCAATCAGGAGGTTTTTGAAAGATTTTGGATCTAATCCCCAGAAGCCAGTCTTGATGTCATAACCGTAGGTTTCCACCTCCTTGTAGCCGGCGGCTGCTACTTTCGCGATCACACCTCGAGGGTCCTGCGGCAAAAGCGCTCTAAGTGAGTATAATTGTAGTCCTACAGCTTTGGATGATTTTACACAGGCAAAGGAAGGAAGCACTAAGCCGGCTGCTGCTGCAATGCCGGCTTGTTTAAGGAATATTCTTCTTGAATTCATAATGATATTATTGATCGCAGATTTTGATTGCTTCACGTAAAGATCCAAGTTTATCCTTCGATTTTGGAATAAATTCCTGAGCCAGGTAGCCTTTAAATCCCGTAGCAAGAATGGCTCTCACGATTGCCGGATAGTATAGTTCTTGGTTTTCATCGATTTCTGCTCGTCCAGGTACACCGGCAGTATGGTAATGCCCAATGTATTGATGATAATCCCTGATGTTCTGGATTACGTCTCCTTCATCTATTTGCATATGGTAAATATCATACAACAATTTGAAGTGCTCAGAACCTAATCGCTTGCAAAGTTCAGCTCCCCAGGAGGTACGGTCGCATTGATAGTCTTTGTGATCTTTTTTGCTGTTTAGTAATTCCATAACTAAAACAACGTTATGCTTTTCTGCAATACCAATCACCTGTTTCAATCCTGCTACGCAGTTATTCCATCCTGTTTCGTCATCTTTACCTCGTTTGTTTCCACTAAAGCAGATCAGGTTTTTATATCCTGCCTTCGCAACCAAGGGAATCATCTCAGAATACTGCTTGATTAAAGTTTCGTGGAATTTAGGATCATTCCAGCCATCAACCAGGTTGATCTCTGCGCCGTTGCACATGGAAGAGAACAAACCGTGTTTTTTCAAAGTTGGCCAGTCTTTAGGCCCTACCAGGTCAATACCTTTGATGCCCATCTTTTTTGCCTCAATACAAAGTGTATCCAGGTCTATGCTGTCAAAGCACCATCTGCAAACCGAATGATTTACATTCCCTTTTAATGCCAAAGCCGTATTTTCTTTTGAGGTGAATCCCTGAAGCGTTATCGGTGTACCTAAGGCTACACCGGCGATCGCCAAGCTTTTTAAGGCATCTCGCCTGCTATTCTTTTGTTCCATGACTTATAGCTTATATGCTCTCTACTTTCACCTTCTCTTTGTCATTAAAGAATAAAGCAAATAAAATGAATACTACTGCTGCAATTCCAGCTGGGATAATCCAAACCATTTTCCAGTCAAAAGAACCGTCCGCCATTTTGTAAGCATCAGTGATCATACCAGCTACTTCAAATCCAATTAACATTCCGATACCATAGGTAGCAAGTGTGATCAAACCTTGCGCAGCACTCTTGAATTGGGGCCCAGCTTTAGAGTCAGTATAAATTTGTCCCGACACAAAGAAGAAGTCATAGCAAATACCGTGTAGTGCAATTCCGATGATCAGCATAAAGCTTAGATCACCTGCATTTCCATAGGCGAACAGCGCATAGCGAATAGCCCAGGCCAACATTCCGACTAAGATGGTTTTCTTGAAACCAAATCTCGTAAAGAAAACAGGCAAGAGCAGCAGGAACAATACTTCAGACATCTGACCGATAGTCATCTTACCTGTTGGATTATCTAAGCCGATGTTTGACAGGAAGGGGTTTGCGTTCTGATAGTAGAATGCCAATGGAATACAAATCAAGATAGATGAGATGAAGAATATTGCAAAGTTCTTATCTTTTAATAACTTAAGGGCATCTAGTCCCATGATCTGAGATACACTCACCTTTTCGCCCGTTGATACCTTTGGAGGTGTTGCAGGCAGGGTAAAGCTAAATAATCCCAATACCACTGATCCGATACCAGCCATCAGGAAAGTATACTTCAAGAGTCCTGAAGAGATACCTTCCGGAGAATCCCAGTGATAAACGAAACTAATAAGTAATCCAGCTACAATCCATCCAATTGTACCCCATACGCGTATGGTTGAGAATTCCTTTTCAGGATTTTTCATTTGGTTAAAGGATACGGAGTTAACCAGCGCCAGCGTCGGCATGAACAAAATCATGTAAGATAAGACATAAGGATAGAAAGTTGAGATATCAGGAGCCTGATACATTTGGTACATCAAAACTGCACCAACCAGGTGCAATACACCTAAAATCCTTTCCGCATTAAAAAACCGGTCTGCAATAAGCCCTATTATGAAAGGGGCAATGATTGCTCCCCATGATTGGGTGGAAAATACCGAGGCACTTTGAGAACCTGTGGCCTGCAGGTTATTTCCGATAAAAGTACCCAGTGTAACAAACCATGATCCCCAGATGAAAAATTCCAGGAACATCATGCTTGATAGTTTAATACGGTTAGTTAAGTTCATTGCTTATATGTAGTTAGTTTGATTTAAGTTCTTTGATGGAAATATTTCTGTACCATACCTCATCGCCATGGTCCTGTAAAGCAATTTTGCCCTTTTTGTAAGTTGCAAAACCTTCCCAACCAGCAAATTTACTACCGGCAACAAGGTTCTTGAAGTTCTCATCCCATAGGGTAGTAGATACCGTCTTTACGCCATTCAAGGTAAATTCCAGCTTTCCATTCTTGCTAACTACCTTAACTTTATTCCATTCACCTACAGGTTTTACCGGCTCAGATGTACTCTTAATTAAATCGTACAAATCTCCAGCGCGGTGCTTCGTGATTTTTCCATCCGGATGTCCTTCATTATCTAAAACCTGCATTTCTAACCCGGTTGCATAGGTCTGACCATATTTGGGATCTTCGTGTACATAAAGCATCACGCCACTGTTACCTTTAGGTGCAATCTTCCACTCCAGGGTTAACTCGAAGTTTTCGTATTCTTTATCAGAAACTAAATCTACACCGTGACCCTGACGTAATTTTGGATCCAGGTGTATCACACCTTTCTCAATGGTCCAGCCGTGAGTGGCATTTTCGTCATTATATGGATGCCAACCTGGTATTTTATTGGAATTCTGTGCATCAGCAACATTGGTATTGAACAATGCTGTAAGCACTAAAGCGGAAAAAATGTATTTTTTCATCTGTTTAAATTTTCTTTGTTATAGAAACCATCATGACCTTTAACATTCATAAGAATGCAAGATCATGATGGTTTCAAGTTGATCGGAAGTAATTCTTCAGTTAGGCGCCAAGCGTCCAACCTTTACGGTATTCGCGTTTTACGTACTGGTTAACGGCATCGAAGTTGGTTACCTTCATATTGTCATTATCCCATAACAATTTGATGTTACGTCCAGGGTAAGTGGTTCTGCCCTGAGCATCTTTCGCTTGAACATCAACGCCTCTGATTGCAAGGTTTGCCATAAGCAGTGCTTCTGTAAGTGGACCGGCAATTTCAAATGGTGAACTAAGTTCTTTCTTACCAGGACCGGCAATACAAGCTTCAACCCACTGTGCATAGTGTCCATCTGCACCACCTTTAACTCTGGCGAAGCGTTCTGGTACATTGATACTGTTATTACGGCTTAATGGCAGTAATCTAGGATTTGCAGAATAGGTGCTCGCCATCATCTTTCCTTTGGTTCCAATGAACAAAGTACCATTACCACCGTCACCAAATACTTCATTCGCTTCTAGTTCTTCAGGTCTTTCTGGCTGAATTCCACCATCCATCCAGTGAACAGTGATATCGCCCTGCGTTTTATTGGTCTTCGGAAACTTCAAGGTAACGTGGCTTGACGGTGGACAGCTGTCTGGGAAGTACCCGCGCTTAAATTCATCCACATATACGGAGCCTACGCTTGCCTGAACTTCGCTTGCATATTTAAGGTTCAATACACTAAATGGAGCTTCTAACAAGTGACAGCCCATATCACCTAATGCACCGGTTCCGTAATCCCACCAACCTCTCCAGTTAAATGGAACAAGTTTATCTACATAATCTTTGAAAGGTGCAGTACCTAACCAAAGATCCCAGTCTAATTCTTTTGGTACTTCAGATTTATTTGCAGACCATGGAATACCTTGTGGCCACACCGGCCTGTCGGTCCAGGCATAAACCGTATGCACGTCACCGATCAATCCTGCATCATACCATTCTTTCATCTGTCTTGGTCCATCATTAGATGCACCTTGGTTACCCATTTGCGTTACAACTTTATACTTTTTAGCTGCTGCGGTAAGTGCACGTGCCTCATATATGTCATGAGTCAATGGTTTTTGAACATATACGTGTTTACCAAGCTGCATTGCCGCTAAGGCTTGGACAGCGTGGTTATGGTCTGGTGTAGATACAGATACCGCGTCAAAATGTTTAGACTCCTTGTCCAGCATTTCTCTCCAGTCTTTGTAGAATTTCGCTTTTGGAAATGCCTTTACAGAGTTTGCTGCACGGCGGGTATCTACATCACAAAGGAAGCCGATATCTGCCTTGCCGCTCTTATGGAACATTGCAATATCAGACTGGCCTTTTCCGCCGACACCGATACCGGCAATTATTAATCTGTCACTCGGTGCCAGAAAACCTGGTCCACCTAAAACATGACGTGGTACTATCGTGAAAGCAGCTGCAGCTATTGCTCCAGACTTTAGAAATGAACGCCTCGATGTAGCATTCGTATCTTTTGGTTTATTTTCCATCGCTTATATTTGGTTATAGATTGATTACTTTTTCAAAGACAAGATGTAGTTCACCATCTCTTTTGCATCTTCTTTAGATAAATTTGGATGTGGTGTCATTGGAACATCGCCCCAAACACCTGCTCCTCCACGAATGATTTTATCTGCAAGCTCATCAACATTGAGCTCACTCATCGGATATTTTGCTGCAACATCAACGTATGCTGGACCTACAACTTTGTTGGTCTCATTATGACAGCCAAGGCAATCTGATTTATCAATCAATTGTTTTCCTTTATGTACATCACCTGATTCGCCAGTTGAAGCAGTACTTTCCGTCTTTGTCTCAGTAGCATCGGTCTTCGGTTTATCTGACCCACCACAGGATGCTGCAAAAACGATTGACAGACATCCAACTAAATATGTGATTTTTTTCATCTCTTTAAATTTTTAACCGGATGTGTATCGCACCTTATTTAAATTGGTAGACGATAAACATCCGGGTATGTATTGTGACCCAACCAGTGGGCTATAGTCCTAAAATCTTATTGTTAAAATCTTCGTCAGCTCCCGTAGCCGCAAAGTCATCAAATGCCCTGTCTGTTACAGGAATGATATGTTTCTTAATGAATTCTGCACCTTCCTTCGCACCAACATTGGAGTCTTTCAAGCTGCATTCCCATTCCATTACAGCCCAGCCTTTGAAGTCATACTGCGTAAGTTTGCTGAAAATGGTTTTAAAATCTACCTGGCCATCGCCTGGCGACCGATATCTTCCTGCACGGTTAGCCCAGCTTTGATACCCTCCGAACGTACCTTGTTTTCCAGTTGGGTTAAATTCAGAATCCTTCACGTGGAATGCTTTTATGCGCTCGTGGTAGAAGTCGATGTACTGAATATAGTCAAGTTGTTGAAGTACGAAGTGTGATGGATCGTACAATAAACATGCTCTTGGATGGTTGTTAACTTTTTCCAGGAACATCTCGTACGTAATGCCGTCGAACAAATCTTCTCCTGGATGTATCTCGTAGCATACGTCAACGCCACAGGCATCAAATTCATTCAGGATCGGCAACCATCGTTTAGAGAGTTCTGTAAAACCAGCATCAACCAGCCCTTCCGGGCGCTGCGGCCAGGGATGGAACATATGCCATAAAAGGGAGCCGCTAAAGGTTGCGTGTGCATTTAAGCCTAAATTTTGGGATGCCTTAGCAGCATATTTTAGTTGCTGTACTGCCCATGCTGTTCTCGCTTTTGGATTGTTATGCAGGTCTTTGGGTGCAAATGCATCAAAAGCAAGATCATAAGCCGGATTTACAGCCACCAATTGTCCCTGAAGGTGCGTAGAAAGCTCGGTAATTTCCAGACCAAAGCTGTTTACCTTACCTTTTAATTCATCCGCATAAGTCTTACTTTCAGCCGCGAGCTTAAGGTCAATAAACCTGTTATCTAAAGTTGGCATTTGAATACCTACAAAGCCTAAACCAGCAGCCCATTCACATATTCCTTCAAGGCTGTTAAATGGTGCCTGTTCCTGAATAAATTGGGCTAAGAATATAGCGGGTCCTTTAATTGTCGTCATCTTTAAATTTTAAATTCATACCACTTCTGATCTGATTTACCAGAAGCAACTACGTTTTCAATAAAAGCCATACCACGTACACCGTCTTCCGCAGTAGGGAAGTCAAGCATCTCGGCAGATGGCGTTGCACCAGCGCTTACCTGGTCAATGGTCGATACAAAGTTCCTGTAAATGTTGGCAAAAGCTTCAAGATACCCTTCCGGGTGTCCTGCCGGTGTTCTGGTGTTATGCTTCGCAAAAGAACCAAGATAATCATGACCAGTTCTGTAAACTTGCATAGGTGCATCAAGCCATTTCACCTTTAAGGTATTAGGCTCTTCCTGATGCCATTCTAAACCACCTTTCTCACCATACACCTTGATCTTCAAGGCGTTTTCTTCACCAGCAGCAATTTGAGAAGCCATCAAAACGCCGTTAGCTCCATTGTCAAATTTTAACAGGATATTTCCATCATCGTCTAAGGCACGGCCATCGACAACGATGTTCAGATCAGCGCACAGGTGCGAGATCTTTTGGTTTGAAATGTATTCTGCAAGTTGTGCAGCATGGGTGCCAATATCGCCCATGCAACCGCTGATACCGCTTTTAGACGGATCTGTCCGCCATGATGCCTGTTTGTTTCCTTCGTTTTCAGAAGGAAGCGTTAACCAACCCTGTGGATATTCAACACATACCTTGCGTATACGTCCAAATTCACCAGCCATCACCATTTGTCTGGCTTGCTTAACCATCGGATAACCAGAGTAGGTGTGCGTTAAGCACACCATTAATCCGGTTTCCTTTGCTTTGGCATGAAGCTTCTTAGCCTCATCCAGTGTTAATGTCATTGGCTTGTCGATCAGCACATGAAATCCTGATTCCAATGCTAACATTGCAGGCTCAAAATGTGCAAAGTTTGGCGTTACAATACTCACAAATTGCATGCGAAGGTCTTCAGGAAGCTTGCTTTCAGCTTCAAAAAGTTCAATATAGCTACCGTAGTTTCTGTTTTCTTCTATAAAAAGGGCTCGACCAGATTCCTTAGCTTTTTCAGGGTTGGAACTGAATGCACCGCAGCACAATTCAATAAGACCATCCATGTTTGCAGCGACACGGTGAACAGCGCCAATAAAGGCATCCTTTCCACCGCCGATCATACCCATTCTTATTTTCTTTTCTGCCATTAGATATTACCTTTTTTAAGTTCAGACACAGCATAGTCAGCTGCTCTTGCAGTAAGTGCCATGAAAGTCAATGACGGGTTCTGGCAGCCGATAGATGGCATACAAGCACCGTCGGTCACAAATACGTTCGAAACCTCATGCATTTGGTTCCATTTGTTAAGCACTGAGGTCTTAGGATCGTTACCCATCCTTGCTGTACCTTGTTCGTGGATTGCCATACCTGGAGTAGAGCCATTGTCATAAGTAACAATGTTTTTAAGTCCAGCAGCCTCTAACATCTCTGCTGCATCATTCTTCATTGCCTCACGCATCTTAGTCTCATTCTCTTTGAATGTACAATCAATTGCGAGTACTGGCAATCCCCACTTGTCTTTCTTTGTTTTATCAAGGGTAACCTTGTTTTCGTGGTAAGGAAGTGACTCTCCGAATCCACCAAGGCCCATCTGCCATACGCCTGGTACAGTCATCTGATCTTTGAAATCACCACCGAAAGCCAACTCAGCAACATCCTGGTGCCATCCGGTACGGCTTGCACCGCCTTGGTAACCGAAACCTCTCAGGTAGTCACGTTTATCATTACCCATATTCTGGTAACGAGGAACATAGATTCCGTTCGCCCGTCTACCATATGTATATTTATCATCAAATCCTTCAGCAATGCCGGAAGCACCGCAGCGGAAGTGGTGATCCATCAGGTTATGGCCAAGTTCACCGCTCGCATTTCCCAGACCATTCGGATGCTCATCTGAAGTAGAGTTTAACAGAATATGCGTTGTACCCAAAGTTGATCCGTTTACGAAAACAATTTTGGCAAAGAACTCCATGTTTTCATTTGTTTCCGAGTCAATCACCATTACACCTTTGGCTTTTTTGGTTTCTTTATCATGAATGATATGGCTTACCAAAGAGTATGGGCGTAGGGTTAAATTACCAGTTGCAACAGCTGCCGGCAGGGTAGAGGACTGGGTGCTGAAGTAAGCACCAAACGGACATCCTCTGCTGCAAAGATTACGGTATTGACATTTTCCACGACCTTTATGGGGAACAGTTAAGTTAGCCGTACGGCCAATGGTCATGATCCTTTCTTTTTTGTAATGATCCTCAATGCGCTTCTTTACAGACTTTTCAACACAGTTCATCTCCATAGGTGGAAGGAACTGACCGTCAGGTAGGGCAGGCCATCCTTCGTTCTGACCGCTGATTCCAGCAAAACGTTCGGTATAGTCGTACCATTTCTCAAGGTCCTTGTAACGGATCGGCCAATCATTTCCATGTCCATCTTTCAAGTTGTCTTCGAAGTTGATGTCGCTGAAGCGGTAACTTTGACGACCCCACATTAATGATTTACCACCAACGTGGAAACCTCTGTACCAATCGAAACGTTTAACCTCAGTATACGGGCAGTCCAGGTCATTCACCCAGAAGCTCTCGTTGAATTCCTGATATGGATAATCACGCATTTGAACCGGGTGGGTTCTTTTTTGCTCCTCTGTTAAGCGTCCACGGTGTTCAAATTCCCATGGCTTTTTCATTGCGGTAGTATAATCCTTGATGTGCTCTATATTTCTACCACGTTCCAGTAAAAGTACTTTTAATCCTTTTTCTGTTAATTCTTTAGCAGCCCAACCACCGCTGATTCCTGAACCGATAACGATTGCATCATAGGTGTTTTGTGCTGTTGCTTTTGTATTTAAATTCATCTCTGGTTAAAAATTATGCGTAAACTCTCTGACCTGGTTTCATATCAACGCATCCATCATATCTGCCTGGAATGTCAATATATTCATAAGCCTGTGTGGCACCGATTTCTGAGGTGAAATAGCCAAGCATGGTTAAGTCACGTGCAATCGCGAAGAAATAGTGTTTGGTCTCCGGCTTTTTAGCTGCAGTTGGGTTTCCAGCTCTCTCTTTTTCAGGTTTCTTTTCAAGCTCAGCAGTTTCTTTCTCCTGAAGTTTGGTTGCTTCTTCTTTATCTTTTTTCTGTGCAGCTATGGTTTCCTCCCGAAACTTACCAAGAAGTTGCTCACGCTGTGCAGGTGTTATACTCACAAAGGAATTTTTAAACTGGTCTTTAGAGTTCTTTTCCAGATCCTCCAGGCCTTTAACAAAAACCTTTTGTGCCGCTTCCGGATAGCAATCCTTAATCATCAATGAAATAAAAGGACCTACACCGGCAGCCTTGGCCCCTGGCGTCTTTGTAGTTGGAATGATGGTCTCCGCAAGTTCAGCAAGCATTTTTTCCTGATCTGCAGAAAACAAATTTTCCGAAGAAGTTTTCGAAGGCTGGCATCCTTCAAGGAATACGCCGATAGTTGTAGCAGATAATGCGCCTCCCATCAAAAAGGCGACACTTTTAACTGCGTCTCTTCTATTCATGTGGTTTATATTTAGTTGTTAAAGGTTTCAATTCTTTACAAAATCTAAAATAGAGAAAAATTTATTTGGAAAGTGTAATTCCGACACATTAAATTTTCAAATATAATGCATTTGTTACGCGCTCCTAAACCCAAGCTTTCCCTTTAAAATAAAAGCCCCGCACATTATTTGTGCGGGGCTTTTATCGTGTTTATAAGAGATTTTAGTAACCTGGATTCTGTTTCAGAACGCCGTTACTTCTATCTAATTGTTCTTGTGGAATAGGGAAGTAATTATCTTCCTCACCGATCGTTATGCCTCTTGAAGGCGCTAGGTATTGACCTTCAAAAGTTGAGTAGCTCTCCAGGGTTTGTTTCAAAATACCCCAACGTACAAGATCATAAAAACGGTGGCCTTCCATCGCAAGTTCCAGACGACGTTCAAAACGTACGGCATCTCTGGCATAGGTCTGGCTCGGGAATGATGGGTAAGGACTAACTCTGTAATTTGCTGCCGGAGCTGTTCTTCCAGTGTTATCTATAACCACCAACTTATCTACGTTCACAGGTAGCTGTGCTGCTCTTCTACGTACGCTGTTTACCAATCTAAGTGCTTCTGTCAGGTTACCTAACTCTACCTGGCATTCAGCAGCCATCAAATAAACGTCCGCTAGACGAATAACGTTAACATTTAAACCGTTTACGTTGGTGTTACCTGGTGCGGTTCCCGTAGTGAACTGTGCAAATTCAATTGAGTTTTTGTAAGGTACAAACGGTCCGCCAGTCGTTACTTCCCTGATCCATGGATCACCTTGCATAACGCCCCAGTCGCGATAAGGAACACCTCTTCTACCCATAGTATAGTCCATTCTTGGATCTATAACAAGGGAGCGTTCCACCTGGTAGTTAGTTTTCTCATTTCCTGATAATTGGAAATCAGATTTGAAAGGATTAGTACGATAGCTGCCGTCCAGTAATGGCAGACCAGCCGCATTTACTTTGTAAGCATTTGCCAAATCAATCGATGGTTGGAAAAATCCGCAGCAGCTGGTTTTTGAGCTACCACCATATGGATAGTTTAACATATCCCCAACGTTTCCGTTGTCACCACCGCTACCGTCTGTTCCAACAGCATGCTGCACAGCAAAGATAGCCTCGGGTCCGTTTTCACGGGTGATGTCAAAGTTTGCTTTGAAGTCAAGTGAGTCAAGAGGTTTTCTCGAGCTCATCACAGCAGTAAAGAGTGGCAGGGCTTCTGCATACTTTTTCTGATAAAGCAGCACTTTACCTAAATAGGCCTGAGCGGCAATTTTATCTACTCTTCCTACATTACTAGGACCTATAGGTTTCGCTGTACCAAGGTTAGCAACGGCAAAAGTAAAATCTTCAACAATTGCAGGATAGATGTCTGCCGTATTGTCTACCGCGGCGTCTGTGGTACTTTCAAGAATTAATGGCACGTTTTTAAAAGCTCGAGCCAGGAAGAAGTAGTAGTGACCGCGCAAAAATCTGGCTTCAGCCTGAATTTCAGCTGCACGTGCATCAGAGAATTTTTCATTACCTGCTTGTACTGCCGCTAATATTCGCAATGTACTATTACATCTTTGAATACCCTCGAAGCAACGGGTCCAAAGCACAGATAGGTTGTCATTTGTGCTTGTTGGCGTGTGACGCTCCAGTGCGTTCATGTTAGGCTGATCCCCTGCATCACTACCTTTATGCGCGTTGTCGGATGTTACTTCACCCAAAAGCCACTGGCTTGGTCCTGAGGCATAGTTTCCCCATGTACCACTTAAATTTCCATTTAACAGTGCGTAAGCACCTGTTAATGAAGCTTCAACACCTTTTTGGCTAGTCACTTGTTCTTGACTTAACTGCCCCTGAGGACGTTTGTCGAGAAAATCTTTTTTACAGCCTACTGCTGAAAAGAGCATCATCCCGAGTATGATATAATTAATCTTTTTCATAATGTTCATTTAAATCGTTAAAATCCAACACTTACACCCAATAGAAACTGACGTGGATTCGGATAGATACCACGGTCAACACCAAGAGCTGAGTAAGTTTCCGATTCCGCACTTACCTCCGGATCTAACCCAGTGTAGTTTGTAAGGGTGAATACGTTTGTTGTGCTCGCGTACACTCTGAATTTGCTGATTCCCATTTTAGAGGCAAAGCCTTTTCCGGTAGGAATGCTGTAGCCTATTTGTAGGTTTTTCAGACGGAAGAAGCTGCCATCCTGTACATAGTAGCTGGAAGATTCATATTCAATCTGTTGAGCGGTACCAGTTACAGATGGAATGTTGCTTGAGGTATTGGTAGGTGTCCACGCGTTTAGCAAACGTGTACTTTTTGCACCCTGGAAAGTAGGGAAGTCGGTGAAGTAGCGGTTTGCATCGTAAAGATCATTTCCTTGTACACCATTGAAGAACATCGCGATATCGAAATTCTTGTATGAAGCATTCAAGTTAAGGGAGTAGTAGAAATCCGGGTTCGGATCACCAATGATCTTTCTGTCCGCTGGCGTAATTGCGCCATCACCGTTAACGTCTCTGAATTTCATACCGCCAACACGTGCGTCTTTATATGAAGGGCTTCCTGCGATATCTGCTTCGCTTTGGTAAATTCCACTTTGCTCATAGCCATAGAACGAACCAAATGGAGCGCCTTTTTTCAAAATACTGGTTGTTAAACTTCTGAATGTACCATACTGTAGTTGATCTACTCCTGGAGCAATCTCTTCAAGTTTATTTACGTTCTTAGAAAAGTTTACGCCTACGTCAAAAGTGAAAGGTTTATCGCTATTTCTTCCATAATGGTAGTTTAAGTTAACCTCCACACCCTTGTTGCTCATATCACCAACGTTTCGGTAAGGTGAGCTACCTAAACCAACTGCCGTCGAAGGTAACTGGACAGGAAATAGCATGTCCTTAGTTTTTCTGTTATACCAGTCCACAGATCCGTCTATTGCTGAAGAAAGCAAGGTAAAATCCAAACCTAGGTTCAATGAAGTTACAGATTCCCATTTAATTTCAGGGTTTGCATAAGCATTCTGCCATACACCGGTAAATACAGCGTTTCCTCCTTCAAGCGGGTAAGCTGACTGTACCAGTGATTGTGCGTAACGATTCACAAATTGATTTACAGGAATTCTTTGATTACCTGTACCTCCATAACCTGCACGGAATTTCAAGTCATTTAACCAGCTTACTTTGTTTTTAAGAAAGTCTTCTTCTGAAACCCTCCAGGCAATACTTCCTGCCGGGAATGTTCCGTATCTGTTGTCTGGACCAAAGTTTGAAGACCCATCTCTACGAACGGTTACACTTGCAAGGTAACGATCATTAAAGGAATAATCTGCTCTTGCAAATAATGAGAATAGGGAACCAACGCCACCAGAGCTTTCATTGCTGATGTTCGAAGTACCTACATTCAGGTAGTAGTAATCCATGTCTCCAAGAACGAAGAAGTCATTACGACCACCTCTTAGCAGACGGCTTGTGTTTTGGATCGCCTCTGTACCTGCTAATAAAGTCAGACTGTGCTTTTCTGCAAACGTAGTTCTATAGGTTGCTGTATTCGTCCAGGTCCATTCGCTGTTAAATCCTTGAGTTTCGCTCAAATTGTTTGAACTGTTACCTTCAGAAAACTCGGGATTCGGATAACGCATGCTGATGGTGTTGTAATTTTCATAGCGTAAACCAAAGTTGGTTCTTAAGGTCAAACCTTTAACAACATCAAGCTCTGCAAATGCATTTCCAAAAAAGAAATTGCTTTTGTTAAGATTATCTTTACCGCGGTATAAGAAAGCCAGTGGGTTTTCAGCGTTACCTAACTGTGAACCTTTACTACCAGCAAAATTGCCCATGATATCATAAACCGGAACAATGGTTGGCATACGATAAGCCCATCCGATGGCACTACCTTCGTCCTGGTATTCACCGGAAGTGTTTGGATTCACACCAAAACCAAAGCCTTCTGAGTAGCTGTATGAAAGATTTTCTCCAAAGCGTAGTTTCTTGTTAAGTGCAGAAACACTTGTATTCGCTCTGGTATTGTATCTTTTAAATCCAGTATATTTAATAATACCTTTCTGATCTAAATAACCAGCTGAAAAGCTGTAAGTAGAGTTTTCACCACCACCTGAAGCTGCTACCTGATAGTTTTGAGTCGGGGCACTTTCAGTGATTTCTTCCATCCAGTTTGTTCCCGCCTGGTTAGCTCTTGTAATCTGGTAGAAGCTGTTTGGATCATTAGAGTATAAATATTTGGCCGGATCTGCATCTGCAGGGGTAACATTCTGACCAAATACGTTTCCTGCACGTAGATATTCAGGAAGTACCGGCGTAGCACCACTGCCGTAGTTTACTGGGTTAGGGAATGCTTGTGCGTACTGAATCGGTGTCATGAACTCAGGGAAAGTGTTTTTCCGCGGAGACTGTGTACCATAGTAAGCATCGAAGGTAACTTTAGGCGTACCTTGAACACCTTTTTTGGTTGTGATAATCACAACACCGTTGTTTGCTCTTGAACCATAGATAGATGCAGCAGAAGCATCTTTCAAAATCTGCATGCTCTCAATATCATTCTGGTTTAACCAGCTCAGCTTACCTTCATATGGAACACCATCTACAACGTATAACGGATCGTTGTTGTTGATGGTTGTAATACCACGGACACGAATTTGTGGGGTAGAACCTGGCGCACCGTCTACAACGATCTGCACACCTGGTGCTTTACCTTGCAACGCTTCGGTAGCACTTGCTGTTGGCTGTGATTTAATTTGCGCTACATCTACCACGGCTACTGATCCAGTTAAATCCTTTTTACGCTGCGTGGTATAACCGGTAACCACGATCTCATTCAGGTTGTTATCTTCCTGCTTTAAAGCGATGGTAACGGATGTGCGGTTACCCACTGTTACACTTGTCGACTGGTAGCCTACAAATGAGACAACGAGTACGTCAGTCGGACTTGCTGTGATTGAAAAAGCACCATTGCCGTCAGTCATGGTACCCTGAGCTGAATTTCTGATTTTTACGGATGCACCTGGAATAGGCGATTGATCATCACTGCTGGTAACTCTACCGGTGATTCTGACCTGTGCATGCAAGCCTAATGACAGGAGCATGCAAGTAAGTAAAAGAAAGATCTTTCTTTTAGAACTTAGTAAATTTTTAAACATAAAATATTTGGTTAGTTGGTGAATTGATTTGGTTAGAAAAGGGGCTTGTTTACATACGCTTAAAATTTGAGGTTTAGAAAATTAAGATCTGTTGGTGAAAACATTATCTAAACATAAATATTATTCGTTTAATGTACCATAACATTCTAACGAAATTTTTACTAAGTGTGAAATATTGTGTAGAAAGTGTAAATGTTAATAGACAATCCATCAAAATACTATATTAAACCACGCTTATAGCTTATCTTGCTCATAACGAATTTGTTATATTATCCTTAGCTATTTTTGCTTCAGTATGATGATTTCTTAGCCATCCTATAAAACATTCTCGATTAGTTTGTTGTATTTACAAGCTGATTACTTTAATTAAACAACCAAATATTAACATTATGAACAGAACTTTACCTCCGGAGAACAGAGGCGTTTTTCACAATGCCCTTTGTTTCTCAACGTTCGGAAAACTTATTCTCTGCGTTTTTCTAACTTTATTCATCAATGCAAGTGCATTTTCACAGACCCTGATCCGCGGAACGGTACGGGATAATGAGAACAACGTGCTTGCAGGTGCCACGGTTTCAGCTGTAGGTGCCACCGTAAAGGTCCTTACAGATGGGCAGGGCCGCTACGCCATCACTGTTCCTACGACAGTAACTCAACTATCCTTTAGCTATGTTGGTCTGGAAACCCAGACCCTTCCGATTAATAGTAGGACGACCATCGATGTGGCGCTCTCTGGTGCAAATGATCTGGAAGTGGTAACCGTTGTTGGTTATGGCTCTGTAAGAAAAAGTGATTTGACCGGTGCCGCAACGACTGTTTCTGCTAAAGATTTCAATAAAGGTCCCCTTAATGCACCCGACCAGTTAATTCAGGGGAAAGTAGCGGGTGTTCAGATGATAAATAACAGCGGACAACCGGGTGGAGCTACTACAGTGCGAATTCGTGGTAACACGGCAATGACTGGCTCTGGACAGCCTCTTTATGTTGTAGACGGGGTTGCCCTGGACAACAGGTCTGCACGTCCGAGTGGAACAAGTGGAGCCGGAGCAGGGAATACGCCAGGCGGAAACCCTTTGAACTTTATTAATCCTAATGACATTGCTTCAATGGAGGTTCTCAAAGATGCATCTGCTACCGCTATTTATGGATCAAGGGCTGCATACGGAGTTGTTCTAATTACCACAAAACGTGGTCAGAGTGGTGCTACCAAGGTTGATGTAAGCGCCTCAACCGGCGTAAGTAACATCTCAAAGAAAATCGACGTGCTCGACGGCGACCAGTATCGCTCTGCTTTGTCTAAGTATGGCCTAACCACAGGCGATTTCGGCTCCAGCGTTGATGCTATGGATGAAATTACACGTACTGCATATAACCAGAATTACTCCGTAGGTTTAAGCGGAGGTAATCAGGATAATACCTATCGCGCTTCCTTTGGTTATCAGGATCAGCAAGGTATCATCAAAAAAACTGACTTCACAAAATACAGCGGTTCATTCAACGGGAACTTCAAATTTTTAGAGAGTAAAAAACTTGGCTTGGATGTTAGCTTGATCTCAAGCCAATACCTGGAGAACATCGCACCGATTACGACTGATGCTGGTTTCCGCGGAAGTTTGATCAGCCAGGCACTTTCCTGGAACCCTACGCGTGCCTTCCGTAATCCTGATGGGTCTCTTGCAATTGACGCCCGCTCATCTATCGTTAACCCACTGGCCATGTCAGAGGCGACCAATGACCGTTCGAAAGTTTCTACCATTCTGGGAAGCGTATCCCCATACTATAAAATTACTGATTGGTTAGAATACCGTATGCTGGCAAGTATCAACTACAGCAGCGGTATCAGAAGAGCTTCAGCACGGAGCTACCTGAACCTTCCGGAAGTTGAAGCAAACGGCGACTTTCTAGGGGGCTTTGCCAGTTACTCCAATTCAGAACTTATCACGCAACAGTTCACCAATACTTTAAATTTCAATAGGGAGATCTTAAGCAAGTTGAATTTAAACGCTGTATTGGGTTACGAGTATACCAACTATATTAATAAAGGTATTACCACTACTGCTAAAGGTTTTGGAGATTACGATGTTGATTATACCGATATCATGCAGGCTGCTGCACCAGCTAACCGTGGGATTAGTACTTATAATGATCCAAGAACGCAACTACAGTCATATTTTGCGAGAGCCATTTTCAACTATGCGGATAAATATCTGTTAACTGCAACCTTCAGAGCTGACGGATCAACCAGGTTCGGTTCTGAGAATCGTTATGGATATTTTCCATCATTTGCAGCAGCTTGGAATATCAAAAATGAAGCGTTCCTTACTGATGTAAGTTGGTTAAGCCAATTGAAAATCAGGGCAGGCTACGGACTAACAGGAAACCAGGAATTCCAGTCAGGTGCTTCGCTTCAACGCTATAACCTTGTTTACAGCGGTGCTCAGGGGAGCCCGATCGCTTTCCAGCAAGTGAACAATAACAACTCGAAATTAAAATGGCAGTCAGACAAGCAGATCAATATTGGTGCTGATTTTGGATTGTTTAACAACCGCCTCACTGGTTCAGTAGATTATTTTAATAAAACTACTACAGATCTTCTGTTCCCTCAAAGCCCTGGAGATCCTGCAGCACCTGGTGTTACCATCACATGGGTAAACCTACCTGCTAAGATCATCAACAAAGGTGTGGAGCTGGCACTAAATGGAAGTATCATAGAAAAGGAAAATGTATCCTGGTCATTGGGTGGTAATGCTACGTTTATCAATAACAACGTAAAAGACATGATCAGTCCAATTAAAACAGGTGCACTGAGTGGACAAGGTCTAAGTGATGTAACTGTAGAAGTGGTAAGGAATGGTCTGCCTTTGTTTGCCATGGTTACCCGACAGTTTAACGGATTGGACCAAAATGGTTTCTCAACTTACACTGACGAAGGTTATACCTACTATTATGTTGGTAATCCTAACCCGAAGGTCATCATGGGTCTAACCACCAACTTCAGGTATAAAAATGTATCCTTAACAGCAAACTTTAATGGCGCCTTTGGCCGCGACCTGTATAACAACACTGCGAACTCTGTGTTACCAATCTCAAATCTCGGTACTGGCAAGAACGTGGCTAGCGCACTGCTGAACTCGGAAATTCAGGAGTCTCTTGCTAACCCGATTGCAGCTTCCTCAAGATATATTGAGAACGGAAACTATCTTAAACTGGCTAATGCCACCATCAATTACAGTATCGGAAATCTTGGGAAATCTATAAAAGGTCTGAACATTTTTGTGAACGGACAAAACCTCTTCGTGCTAACAAAGTTCAAAGGTTTCGATCCGGAGGTGAATGTTGAGAAAGGCGTTAATGGTGTACCATCTGCTGGTATCGAATACATTTCCTATCCAACAGCCAGAACTTTCAACTTCGGACTGAACTTCTCACTTTAATAGAATTTAATACAAAATCAACATGAAAAAAAGATATATCACAGCCTTCGTTGCACTAGCATGCTTAGCTGCGGGTTGTACTAAACTGGACGAAAAACTGAATGGACAGGTGGAAAATGCTGATGTCACCGCTGGAAACGTGGGCTCCTTGTTATCGGGTGCATATACTTCGATGCGCAGCCCTTATCAAGGCACTTACGGTTGGTGGGCCCTGCAGGAATTCCCTTCCGACGAAGCCATCGCGCCAACAAGAGCTGGCGACTGGGATGACAATGGTGCCTGGAGAGCCTTACATTTGCATAGGTGGGATGCCGATCATCCGAGGATAACCAGTGTGTTCCGCGACCTGAATAGCATTACCTATGCCACTACAAACCTTCTACAATTTAATCCCTCCACGACGCAGGAGGCGGAAGCACGTTTCCTTCGTGCTATGGCGCAGTTTTCCGTGCTTGATGGATGGGGACAGGTTCCTTACCGCGATCCGGGTGAAGAGGTAACGGTTGCTGCAAGGGTGAGACCTGCTGCTGAGGCTTGGGATTACATAGTAGCTGAATTGAAAGAGGTGTTGCCTAACCTGCCGGATGGTCCAAGCTATGTTGCCAACAAGGATGCCGCAAGGGTATTGTTAATGAAATGCTACTTAAACAAGGGTGCTTTCTTAAACAGGCAAACACCAACATTCGATGCCGCGGATATGAATCAGGTGATCACACTCGCAGATCAGATCATTAATTCCGGTAAGTACACGCTCTCCGCTAACTACTTCGATAACTTTGCTCCGAACAACGATGCTTTGTCAAAAGAGAACATCTTTACCGCCCAAAACCTTGGTGGTGCAAGTTCAGGAGGTGTAAACAGCACCTGGATTGCGGGTCTCCACTATAACCAACGTCCGGGGGGTAACAACGGCTTCGCTACACTTGCTGCATTCTATAACAAATTTGAAGCGTCTGATAAGCGCAGAGGTGGTCCATACCAAGGCGTCACCAATGTATCTGGTATAAATGTCGGCTTCCTGGTTGGACAGCAAAAGGATGAAAAAGGGACGCTACTCAAAGACCGCAGAGGAAATAACCTGATCTTTACCCCTGAAGTAAGCATAATTGAAAGAGATCCTAACCACCTGGAAGTTGGCGGCATCAGGGTTATTAAATATCCAATCGACTATGCGAACCTCTCTACTGGTATTTCAGAAAACGACTGGGTATACTTCAGATATGCTGACGTCTTGTTAATGAAAGCGGAAGCATTACTTCGAACCGCTCAAAACGCACCTGCATTGACCATTGTGAATAACCTCAGGGCTATTCGGGGTGCGAGCGCATTTACAAGCCTGACCTTAGACAACCTGTTGGATGAACGTGGCAGGGAGTTCTATTGGGAGGGTATGCGCAGGCAGGATCTGATAAGATTTGGTCAGTATCTAACCCCAACACAAGAGAAGACCGTGGATGATCCTAAATATCTGCTCTTCCCGATTCCAAATCCACAGTTAACCAATCCGAACCTGAAACAGAACCCGGGTTACTAACATCAACCAAAATGTAAGCCGTATCCTCATCGATACGGCTTTTTTTTACGTGCTTTTTTTACCTTTGCCAAAACTTTAATTTAATGCGTGAGAAAATACTTGTATTAGGCTCGAATGGGCAGATAGGTACTGAACTGGTTACCGCTCTTAGAAAAATTTACGGTGAAGATTATGTTGTCGCTTGCGACATCCGCCGACCAGATTACGACATCAAGAATTCAGGACCTTTTGAGTTCGTCAATGTACTGGAAAAAGATACCCTCAACACCATCTTCCAGAAATACAAACCAACACAAGTCTACCTCTTAGCTGCATTACTTTCCGCTACAGGCGAACAAAATCCTAAGCTGGCCTGGGACCTTAACATGAATGGTCTGCTTAATGTCCTTGAACTTGCACTTACCTATAAAACAGCAAAGGTATACTGGCCAAGTTCCATTGCAGTGTTCGGCCCCAACTCTCCAAAAGCCAATACCCCTCAGTATTGCGTCATGGACCCAAACACCGTATATGGTATCAGCAAGCTTGCTGGTGAAAGATGGTGCGAATACTACAATCAGAAGTTCGGACTGGATGTTAGAAGCATCCGCTACCCAGGTCTAATCAGCTGGAAGGCTGCACCCGGCGGAGGTACGACCGACTATGCTATACACATTTTCCATGATGCATTAAAGAAAAGCAGCTATGCTTCATTCCTGGATGCCGATACGGAGTTGCCGATGATGTACATGGACGATGCTATCCGCGGAACTATTGAGTTAATGGATGCGCCATCCGAATACATCAGCATCAGGTCCAGCTATAACTTCGCAGGTGTAAGTTTCACACCTGAAGTACTCGCGGCAGAAATTAAAAAGCATATTCCGGATTTTGAATTAACTTACACCAGCAACGATCCACGACAGCTTATCGCGAACAGCTGGCCGAGCTCCATTGACGACTCCTTTGCTACAAAAGACTGGGCATGGAAGCCGCAATTTGACCTGGCAAAAATGACTGCGGATATGTTAGAAAACTTAAAAACTAAATAGGGGAAGGCCCTTAAACAAAATACAATGGGAAGAGCATTTGAATTTAGAAAAGAAAGAAAATTTAAACGCTGGGCGAAAATGGCTGTCCAGTTCACACGTATAGGAAAAGAGATCGTTATGGCCGTTAAAGACGGCGGCCCTAGTCCGGACACCAACTCCCGCTTACGTACAGCAATACAGAACGCGAAAGCGGTAAACATGCCTAAAGACCGTGTGGATGCCGCAATTAAACGTGCTTCCAACAAAGATGAAAACGGCTACGAAGAACACGTTTACGAAGGTTATGCGCAGCATGGGGTAGCAATCCTTATTGAGACCGCTACAGATAACACCAACCGCACCGTTGCTAACGTACGCAGTTACTTCAATAAAACTGGTGGTACCCTTGGTAAAACAGGATCACTGGATTTCATCTTTAACCGCAAGTCTATTTTCAGATTCGTACCTGGTGAACGTGACCTCGAAGAACTTGAGTTTGAACTTATTGACTCAGGTCTTGAGGAATTATACCTGGAGTCTGATGAAGAAGGAAATGATATTGCAGTGGTTCAAACCGCTTTTGAAGATTTTGGCAAGATGCAGAAGTCATTGGAAGACCTCGGTGTTGAAATGAAAAGTGCAAAACTAGAGCGTATTGCGCTATCAACGACGCCAATTTCTGAAGAGCAGGCTACTGATGTCTTCAAGCTGATTGACAAACTTGAGGAAGACGATGACGTGCAGGCCGTGTACCATAACATGGCTGAATAAAATATAGCCCATAAAAAAAGGGGCTTGCCAACGGCAAGCCCCTTTTTTTATGGGCTATGCATCTTATAATAGTTTAAAATCGACAGCTTTAACGTCCCTGGAGTTCGGGCCGATAAACAACTTGAAATCACCTGGCTCTGCAACATACTGCAAATCCGCATTGTAGAACTTCAAGTCTTCAGCAGTAATCGTAAACGTTACTGCCTTTCTCTCTCCAGGCTTAAGGCTGATTTTTTGAAATGCTTTCAGCTCCTTTACCGGGCGGGTAATCGATCCAACCATATCGCGTGTGTATAGCTGTACAACCTCTTTACCCTCAAACTTACCAGTGTTGGTAACGGTAACTGTTGCTGTGATCGACTCACCAGTTTTAAATGATGGTGCAGAAAGCGTAACATCACCATAGCTAAACGTTGTATAGCTTAATCCGTAACCAAATGGATATAGAGGCTCATTACTTACATCCAGGTAATTGGAGCGGAACTTAGAAAACCATTTGCCTTCTTCCAGCGGTCTGCCGGTATTTTTGTGGCTGTAGTAGATTGGCACCTGCCCCACATTCTGCGGGAAAGTTGCCGTAAGTTTTCCTGAAGGGTTTACATTTCCAAAAAGCACATCGGCAATAGCCGGAGCCGCCTGTGTACCACCAAACCAAACATTCAGGATTGCAGGAACATGTTCACTTTCCCATTTCAAAGCCAACGGACGTCCGGTAAACAGAACTAAAACTACGGGTTTGCCGGTTTTCAATAGTGCTGCTAATAGTCGTTGCTGTACGTCCGGAATTTCCAGGTCGGTGCGGCTCGAGCTCTCGCCGCTCATTTCCGAGCTTTCACCCAGCGCAGCAACAACAACGTCTGCCTTACTAGCATTATCAACTGCTTCCTGGATCATTGCTTCCTCAGTACGGTTATCACGTGGAATCTCTCGACCGAACATTGTCGCCCTTTCCTGGTAGGCTGCATCTTCCAGCAGATTTGATCCCAGACTATGAAGAATCTTAACATTTTTGCCCACTACAGTTTTAAGTCCTTCAAGCAAAGAAGGGGTATTATTTAGCTCTGCGTTCACACTCCAGGTACCAGGCATATTGCTTCTGGTATTTGCAAGTGGACCAACCAAAGCAATGGTGCCCGATTTCTTAAGCGGAAGCAGATTATTCTGATTCTTCAGCAACACGAAACTTTGGGTTGCCACCTCACGCGCTGCCTGCAGGTTTGCAGGTGTTAGAATCTCCTTTTTAGCACGTGCATCGTTGCAGTAGCGATAAGGATCGTCAAACAGGCCTAACTTGTATTTAGCTTCTAAAACCAGCTTGCAGGCATTATTAATTTCTTCTTCAGTAACTTTTCCTTCTTTCAAAGATTTCATCAGGGTAGTTAGAAAGCCCTCGCTCACCATATCCATCTCTACCCCAGCTTTAAGTGACAATGCAGATACCTGCTGAAGGTCGCCCAAGCCATGATCGATCAGCTCTGAAACTGCGGTGTAGTCGGTAACTACAAACCCGTCGAATCCCCATTGTTTACGCAACAGGTCTGTCATCAACCATTTATTGGCTGTTGCCGGCACACCATTGATGTCGTTGAAAGAAGTCATCACGCTCCCTGCACCCGCGTCAATAGCGGCTTTGTAGGGCGGGAGGTACTCGTTGTACATACGGTGTAAACTCATGTCTGTGGTATTGTAGTCGCGGCCCGATTCTGCGGCACCATATAGCGCAAAATGTTTCACGCAAGCCATGATGGTGTTGTACTTGGTTAGATCATCACCCTGGTAACCTTTTACCATTGCTTTCGCAATCTCGGAACTCAGGTACGTATCCTCACCACTGCCTTCGGAAATCCTGCCCCAGCGCGGATCTCTGGAGATATCCACCATTGGCGAGAATGTCCAGTTCAGACCATCAGCACTGGCCTCTGTAGCAGCAATACGTGCCGTTTTCTGAATTAGGGGTAAGTCCCAGGTTGCAGCCAAGCCCAGTGGAATAGGGAAGGTGGTTTTATAACCATGGATAACATCCTGCCCGAAGATCAACGGGATCTTTAGTCTGCTTTTAGTTACAGCAATTTCTTGTGCCTTGCGAATGCGCTCTGGCGTAGTTAAACTGAAGATTCCGCCGACCTGTCCGCGTTGAATTTTCCCCTCCACGTCTGAACTAACCGACGATCCGGTGGTTGCTTCACCACCAGTTACGAGGTTCAGTTGCCCGATCTTCTCTTCAACAGTCATTTTCGACATCAAGGTCGAGATGTAACTATTCATCTTCTGGTTTGCCGCGGCTGCAGGCCTCGACTGTGCCAAACCAGCACTGCCCCCGAACATCACGGCGGCTATGATCAGCAAGCTTGATTTTTTCATTTTCATATTCTATAGATTTTATTCTGCTTTGATGACGTCAGACAGCTTAGACTGCCCGTTTTCATTTAGTGCCTCTATCCGGAAATAGTAGGGCTTTTCTTTGTCCATGCCCTTATACCAGTATTCATTTGCACCGTAAATCATGATACAGTTGTATAATTTGTCAGGGTCGGTCCCGATGTAGATGTTGTATGCGTAAGCATCATCATTTGTCTTCCACCTGATCCATGCACTTCTTTTATCTTTTTCTGTTCGCAGCACCATAAGATCCTGTACTGGATTTGGCTTTGCAATGGCTGCTTTTCCAAATACCCTTAAGCCACTGATCGCAAACTTTCCGGTTGGCATGTGCAAATTTATCATCTTGATGTACCTTGCCGTTACCGGACGTTCCAGCTCAATATAATCATGTGGTACGTCGGTCTTGTTCCTGCTCTTGTCAACTAATATCTGCCATTTTTTGCCGTCCAGGCTATACATCAATTGATACTGGTGGTAAATGCCTTGCTGCTTTCCCAGGAACGTGGCATTCTGGTCGGCGTAGTTTAACTGAATGGCATGCACGGTAGCTGCTGTGCCAAGATCAGTCTGGATCCATTCACCCTTGTTGGCGGTAGCAGCACTCCAATAGGTTTTAATGCTTTCATCAACAGCATAATTCGCATGGTATCCACCAAGGGTACTGGATACTTGAACCGGTTTATTGTAATTCAGGAGCATCCAGCCGGTAAATCGACTTTTCAGGTGATCCGCTGCATTTGCAGGCAGATAATGCGGATAATCGCCGAAGGCCGTGTTCGTGTACATCACGTCATCTTTGTCAAATCCAGCTGGCCATATGCCCACGCGGCGTTCAAAGTTATTCTTTACGGCCACAACCATCGTCGATACATGCCAGTAGTTTTTCCAGTTATCCTGGAAAGTAGCGCCATGCCCTGCACCACGTGCAAATCCGCCTGCTTTCCAGGAGAGCGGTAAAGACTGGTGCTCAAATGGACCCAGGGGTGTGGTACCAATGGCAACGCCGTCTGCATACCCACTAAATTCGGTTGCAGGCGCACCATACTGCAGGTAGTATTTATTATTGTGCTTGGTTACCCATGCACCCTCCATGAAGGGATCCAGAAAGGTGTTGTCAAGGTATTCTCCAAAGCGTTGCCAGCCGAATCTTTCCGGATTAAGCAGTAGCAATTCTTTCCTGGTCCCGATCGGATCAAAAGTCTTGCGGTTTAGCTCAACACCATACAATGGATATACATTGCTGCTGCCACTGTATATATATAGCCGGCCATCATCATCCACAAAGTGCGCCGGGTCCCAGCCGCCAATGTCAAAGTTCTGAACCACTTCCTTCCAGTCATTGCCTTTCGGATTGGTACTCATCCAAATCGGGAAGTTCCGCGAGTAGGTTGAGCCAAAAACCAGCATGGTGTCGCCCTGTATCCAGACAGAAGGCGCACAAAGGTCGTCATATACCTTATGCTCAGGTCTCAGGAAGGATTTAGAAACGAACTTCCAGTTACTAAGATCACTGCTCCACCAATAGCCCCACTGGTTTGTGGAAAACAAGTAGTAGTCACCTTTATAATTCACAATTACCGGATCTGCGGTCGCACGGTGTTTACCCTGGGTCGAAAAGTTCGGAATAGGTGTGTAACCATAATCCAGGTTTATTGGATTACAATAGGTGAGCGGCTTTTTCTGTGCCAGAAGCTGCATCGAGAGCAGCAGCAAGGCCAGCATTAGTGGTAATCTTCTTAACATCACTATGGATTTAAGGCCGGACTCTTAAAGCCCAGCTTGGTTAAACCTGCTTTTACATCCGGATTACTCATGAAGAGCTTCCAGAGCAAACCACTGCGGTAGTTTTCAATCATCACGATTATTGGTCCCTGATCTATGGCCAGGTGCGATTTTGCTACCCAGTTATGTTCCTCACTAAACGCGTCGGCGAAGCCATATTCCGTCCAGATCTGGTCGCCCTTATCTTCGTAAAAGTGTCTCAGTGCCTGCATGGAATATTCAGGTGTGTATGGGAAAGAGGAGAGGGCTGCTGTTGGCGTAATTACACCCAGGTCTTCCGTTGGTGAATGCGCCGCGTAACCTTGCCAGCTGTCGCTCGCCGTTAGTCCCCAGCTGTTTGCAGCATAACCTTTGTAGCCTTTCGGATTCTCAATGCAGTAGGCCCGGTTAATAAGTGTATGTGCTTTATTCTGCTCAAAATAATCAGCTTTTCCGTCACTCAGCCCGCGTGAGTCAAGTCCTAAGAAGGAATAGTGCGAAAAGAATAATGGCCCACCATATTCAAAGCCCAGTGGCAGTGTGATATCAAAGTACTTTTTACCATTGTAAAAGGTGTTGTTATTTGCAAAGCCATCCTCATAAACCCTGCGGTCGATGGAATTGCGCGGGGAAGCAGCGGCAAGCACATAGGTCATCAGGCATTCGTTCCAGCCTTTGATCTGGTGGTTCATGCTCCAGCCATTGTTAGGGCTCCAGTGCCAGTAAAGCACATTCTGGTTCTGCGTAAACCAGTCCCATTCTATACCTTCCCACATCCAGAGGATCTTATTGCGGATGTCGTTTTCTACAGGATTGTTGGCGGTGTAATATTGTCTGGCTGTAAGTAGGCCTTGGAAGAGGAATGCCGTTTCTACGATATCGGCACCATCATCTTTAGGACTGAAGCGGATAACTTTACCGGTTTCACCATTCAACCAGTGCGGGAAAGCACCATGAAACATATCGGCTTTCCAAAGGAAGTCAACGATCTTCTTGGTATGTGCTGCTGCTTGTTCACGTGTAATGAATTTACGTTCAGCTGCAACGATGGTTGCCATAACTCCGAAGCCCGTACCGCCGGTAGTTACCACTTCATCGCCATAGTCGAAAGATCTGTTGCTGCGTTCTCTCGCCATGCCGCTCACCGGGTGTGCGAAATCCCAGAAATACCGGAAGGTTTGCTTTTGTACCAGATCAAGCAACTGATCGTCAGTTAGACCTTTCCTGATCTTCAGATCGGGTTTGATATAGTTTGCTGTTTTCTTCTGCACCTGCGCTGTTGTAGCGGACATACAAAATAAGGTCAGTAAGCTGTACATGAGCAAATGCTTGTGGTTGATCTTTAACATAGTCTTGATTTTAAAAAGGTTGCCGTTGATGCGGCAACCTTTTGGTAAAATATAGATAAGGGTTTGTGTGTGTATTAGTAACCTGGGTTCTGGGTTAGCAAACCTCCACTTAGGTCTATTTCTGTTTGTGGAATTGGCCAAACCTCATTTTTATTTGCTTTCCATCCTTTCGGACCGAAAACTGCTGCGCCACGACCCTGACGGATAACATCAAAGTATCTGTCGTTTTCCATGGCAAGTTCTACCTGACGCTCCTTGTAAATAGCGTTTCTAAGTGCAGCCTGGTCTGTGGTGGTCACAGGAGGTACAACAGTTGTTGGGTTGTTCCCTCTAGCTCTCGAACGAACCAGGTTAAGTGAAGTTAGCGCCTGCGCTGAATTACCAAGTTCATTTGCGGCCTCAGCATTCATTAATAAGATATCTGCATAACGTAGCACACGGATATTTTGTTGAGCACCTTCATTAAATCCAGACACACGTAGGCTGAAAGGCACATACGACTTCTGGTTGTACATTGGATTTGGAACCGTAGTCGGGATGACGTCACCTTGAGGTGTTGTTTCGCCACGGAAGATGATGGTAGCATCTCTTCTTGGATCATTTGGCTCAAATGCTGCGGCTAAAGCTGCAGAAGGAACGTTGAAGCCCCAACCACCCCCTGGTACACCAGCTACACCCTGTACCTGGCTGTACTGCGAATTGGAAGCTCCGCCATTACCTGGAAGAAGTTCTGCCTGGATTTCGAAAATTGATTCCGTGCTGTTTTCATTTTCAATACGGAATAGTTTCTCATAATTTAAATATAACGAATAGCCTAAGCCCATAACCTGATTGCTATAGGTTAACACATCGTTCCATTTCTTTTGGTAAAGGGCAACCTTGGCATGAAGGCCTAAGGCAGCACCTTTAGTCGCGCGACCAAGATCCGTTGCAGGATAATTCTGTGGAAGTACGGCAGCCGCATCCGTAAGGTCTTGCTCAATTTGTGCATAAACCTGTTCTTTAGGTGTCCGTGGAAGGTTGTATTCTGATGCATCTTTTGGAATAGATAGCCTCAAGGGAACATCACCATATGCACGCACCAGTCTGAAATAAGACAATGCACGCAAAAACTTTGCTTCGGCAACGTAACGTGCCTTCAGGTTTTCATCCATGCTTATCGCAGGAATATTGGTCAACACCTGATTACTTAGATTGATGTTTTGATATTGACCGGTCCAGAAACTTTGTAGTGAGCCTTCAGTAGAAGTCACAGTATAGGTGTCGTACAAGTTCCAGAAGGTTGCATCATTCGGCGTACTACCTTTATCGGCTTCGTCTGATCCCACACTCTCAATAACGAGTGCCGGGAAGGCAACATTTTCCCAGGAACGTAGATTGGCATAGATGGCGTTTACTGCCTTTGTTGCATCATCTGCAGATTTCCAGAATTCCGCTGAGGGCTGCTGACCTTGTGGGTCAACATCCAGGAAGCTCTTTTTGCAGGATGATACCAGCATTACCGTTGATAGCAAAGCTATACCCAGGCCTTTTATGATATATGTATTATTAATGGTTTTCATGATCAGATCAATTAAAATGTAACGTTTACACCAACATTGTAGGTCGCAAATAATGGATATACGTTTGCGTCAACACCAGCATTGGTTGGTGTACCACCAACTTCCGGACTGAAGCCGCGGTATCCAAAGAAGTTCAAGGCGTTTTGAGCGTTAGCAAATACCCTTAGTTTTCTCATTTTCCATTTGTTTACCAATTCAGTAGGAAGGGAGTATCCAAGTTGAATATTTCTCAACCTTACGTATGCACCACTCTCCACGTAGAAGTCATTCGGCAAATAGTTGGTTGCACCACCCAATTTCGCGGATGGATAGGTGTTTGTAGATCCTGGACCAGTCCAACGGTTATTAAAAAATTCTTTCGTGAAGTTCTCATTACCAAATCTGGAACCCAGGTTTGCGTTATAGATATCTACGCCTGCTACACCTTGCACGTCAAGGGTAAGATCGAAGTTTTTGTAGGCGAAGTTGGTGTTTAGTCCGTAGTTGTATTTAGGATTCGGGTTACCCAATGGAACACGGTCACGACCGTCGATCAGACCGTCATTGTTTTGATCCACATACCTGAAGTCACCTGCAGTCGTTCCAGCTTGCGGAGAAGCAGCAGCCTCTTCGTTGGTCTGGAAAATACCAGCTACCTGATAGCCAAAGAACTCACCGATAGGACGGCCTGCTACAGTTCTGGTTGCTAAAGCACCGCTCACTAAGCCAGTACCGCCTGCGTAAATTGGGTTGTTACCAGTTGTTACATTCAGGACTTTGTTGGTGTTAATGCCCACATTTGCGCTGATTGTATACGTTAGTTCGCCTGCGGTCTTATCAGACCAGGTTGCGCTAAACTCAAATCCACGGTTGCGGAAATCTGCCTGGTTACCAATCAACCTGCTGTTTGACGTACCCAGGGAACCAAAGATTGGAATATCAAAAATTGCTTGTTCAGTGGTTTTATTATAGTAATCAAACTCCACATTTAAACGGCTTTTAAGGAAGCCCATTTCCAAACCGATGTCTGTTCCCGCACTGCGTTCCCAAAAGATCGCTGGTGGTACAAGTGTAGTAATGCCAGCACCAGTGTATGGAAGTCCACCGAAGAAAGAGATCAGGTTAGCACCTTGTGATACCAACTGTGTGGTAGGGTTGATCGGCACACCTGCGTTACCCACCTTACCCCAGCTACCACGAAGCTTTAAGTTGCTGAATACGGTCTGATCTTTCATGAAGTCTTCATTCGTGATCACCCAGCCTGCACCAATAGAAGGGAAGTAACCCCAAAGGTCAGAGCCACCAAAGAATTGAGATGCCCCATCAGCTCTTAATGAGGCATTCAACAGGTATTTGTTTGCGAATGAATAGTTTACCCTACCGAAGTATGATGCCGCGGTATTCAAGCTACCCTCGTCGTTAATTACGCGGCTTGCCGCATCACCCAGGCTTAGATAGAGATCTGCATCACTGTTAAATGGTACATTCTGCGCCGTTGCTTTTAAGGTGTAGGATTTGAAACGCTGCGCGGTTTGACCAACCAACACCGTGAACTTATGATCCTTGATCGTTTTGTCGTAAGACAAGGTGTTCTCAATGATCCAGTTCCTGGTCTCTAAGCGATTAACACCCAAAACACTAACGGTGGCATTTTGTGCTGTTGTAGCGAAGTATTTCGGGGTATAAGAACGAACTTCTTCTTGTCCGAAGTCACCACCAAAACTGGTTTTAAACGTGAAGTCCTTTAAGAATTTCAATTCTGCAAATACGTTACCGGTAACTTTATACCTTGCAGTACGTTGGTTAAAGAAGTCTAATGTAGCCTGTGGGTTCATGTTACTTCCATTACCCAGGTTAAAGGTGTTTGGATCTCCATATGAACCGTCAGGATTGAAAACTGGTACTACCGGAGAAGCAGCATATAAACCACGGAAGATTGAACCCGGTGCGTCGTTCGATGCGCTGGAACTACCGGTTACATTATAACCAACTTTCAATGGTTCAAATAACTGGAAATCGCTTGAAAGTCTGGCCGTGTAACGTTTGTAGTTGTTTTTCTCCACAATCCCGTCCTGGTTCAGGTAACCTAAAGACAAGTTGTAGGTAGACTTTTCGCTGCCGCCATTCACGGAAAACTGGTGGTTATTCACCATGGCATCTCTTAGGATTACGTCACGCCAGTTTGTGCCCTCACCCAGATTGGTGTTTGCGAATAAAGGCTCTTGATTAAGTAATCCATACAATTCATTAACTGCCGTTGCGTATTCCGTAGCATTGGTCATGTCAACCGAATTGGTTACGTGCTGAATACCAACATAACCATTGTAATTAATGGTCGCATCACCTTTTTTGCCTCGATTGGTGGTCACCAATACCACACCATTCGCTGCACGGATACCGTAAATGGATTGGCTGGATGCATCTTTAAGGATACTGATGTTCGCGATATCAGCAGGGTTCAGGAAGTTGATATCATCATACCATACACCATCTACCACATAGAGAACACCGGTGTTACCGTAGATCGTTCCGGTACCGCGGATGGTAATCTTAGGAGAAGAGCCTGGTGTACCATTATTGGTGATCGACACACCGGCAACACGTCCTTGTAATGAACTTATAGGATTTACCGATGCTTGCTTAGAAATATCCTCACCTTTAACGGATGTTACCGATCCGGTCACATCAATTTTCCTTTGCGTACCGTAACCAACCACGACCACTTGTTCCAGGTTTTGTGCTTCGGTTTGTAGTGCAATGTTAAGGGTTGTCCGATTGTTGACAGGCACCTCCTGAGTGGTATATCCAATGTAGGTAAATACCAGGGTGCTGTTGCTTGGTGCAGTGATGGAATATCTTCCACTTGCGTCTGTTTGTGTTCCTGTAGTTGTACCTTTTACAACAATGCTTACAGCTGGAATTGCCGACCGGTCTGCGGCATCTGTTACTACACCCGACACCGTGGTGTTCTGGGCAAAAGCATTACTGATAAAAAGTAAACCAAGAAAAGTCAGAACAGAGATTCTTGTAAACATTCTTTTCATACTCGTCTATATTTGAAATATTGAAGGCTAAATCTCAGGCACAAAAAAGTGGAACGCAAACTATTTACCTATACATGAATACATCAGCTTTAACTTGTGTAGAGTGTGCAAGCGTTTTAGTATAGATATACAACACTGTAAATACTTGATTGTTGGTCTGTTATCGGAAAATAAGGGATTCCTGATTATACCCCAAAATGGTGCTGCTGAGTGGGTTTGTGCAGCTCGTGATGTAGTGTTGTAGTAGTGCTAAATGCTCATCAGGAACTCTGTGAGGTTCATGTCATGCGGAACATTGAGCTTTTTTCGCAGCCTGTACCGCCTGATCTCGACGCCCCTAAGGGAGATGTTGAGCAATGATGCCATTTCTTTGCTGCTCATGTTCATGTGCAGGAAGGCACATAATTTAAGATCGTTTGGAACAAGCTCGGGGTGTTTTGCCTTAAGCTTTTTAAAGAAACTTTCATGCGCTTCATTGAAACTGTTCTCGAAAAGGACCCAGTCACGTTCGTCGTTCATGCCCTCGGTAATGATGTTTTGGATCTTCCGCTGTTGCTCGTCCGGAATGGTTTTGCCTGCACCATCCTTAAGTTTCGTAATTTCCTGACTCAACTTTTGAAGTAACTCATTCTTGTAAACGAGCGTCATTGCAGAATTTGCCAGCTCGCGGTTCTTGCTTGCCAGTTCCGACTGCAGTTTCTCCCGTTCTAATCTGATGATTTGCTTTTCAGTTTGCTCCGCTTCGTGTTTCAAAATGGCTTCCTTCTCGGCATGTAATTTAGCCGTGATGCGCTGCTGGTCTTTCAATAACTTCAATTCATAAAGCCGCTTGAAGAGGTAAGCTAATGCGGCCAGCATTAAGAAGTATATGAAGTAGGCGTACGTTGTTGCATAGAATGGTGGTAGCACCTCAAATTCAAATACGGAAATTCCAGTCTGCAGCTGGCGGTTAACTTCAGCACGCACCAGAAAACGATATTTTCCCCAACTGAGGTTAGTGAAGTCTTTTTGAGATGCCGTAGTCCAGTCAGACCAGCCTTTGGATGATCCTTCAAGCTGATATTGAAAACGAAGCTCCGCTTCCCTATAGAATGGTAGGGCATAGGAAATCCGGATGTTATTACGACCGTAAGGAATTTCTATCGCAGTCTTCGTATCAACCTGATCCGTAATCACCTTCAGCGTATCGGTAATATCGTACACACCTCTTATCAGCACCGAGGGCAGTTTCTTTATTGGTTGCAGATTGTTCAGACTCCGTTCGTTGTAAACCACAAAACCATCATCCACACTGATGAGGTATAGTCCATCACTAATCCTGCTGATGTTCTCATAATATTGTACCATCCGGCCATCCAGTACCCGGAAACGCTCTGATTCCATCCTGGCCTTGCCCGGAACACTGAAATCGGCCAATGCCGTTTTACCATGATTAATAAACCAGTAGCGGTGCTTGCCTGCTGGAATGATTTTGTTTGCACTCGAGAAACTCCCAAGCGTTTTGTTCAGGGCAGCGTAGGGATTGAAATGGTTGCTGAGCTCATCGTAAACATAGAACCCTTTATCTGAGGAGAACACAAGCCTGTTCTCAAAGGGGAAAACATTGACGTTTATGTTCGAAGGCAGGCCATTTTTTTCATCGTAGAAGGTGCTTGCTGTTACCCGGCTATAGTCTGGACTGAGGCTTAAACGATACAGGCCCTTATAGGGATGACTAACCCAAAGATCGCCTTTTGAATCCTGCTCCACATAACGTGAGGGCTCCGTAAAGCCTTCAACCTTTTTGTAAAATCGCCACATTCCCGCAGCATCCTTCCGGAAGAGTACTAGTCCGTTATAGGTGCCCTGGATCAACAATTCCGGATTGCTTTTTAAGTTCGTGAGCATCCAGCCGCCGGCAGCATCAGAGATGCGCTCCATCTGTCCTCCGGTTACACGGAATGTGCCACTGTTGTGCCCGCAGAATAACTGGCCGTCAATATTCTTTAGCTCCCAGACCTGCCCCTGGGAATTCGGTATAAGCTTGAAATCAAATGCAGTACTACCTTGGGGTAAATTTTTGCTATAAAACAGCCCCTGATTGGTCCCTAAATAGATGTTACCATCATGGATGAGGCTCGAATATACGGTTCCGAATTGCCCCATCTTGTCGAAGTAAAAGTTGAGCGGGGAATTTAATTCTATACGGTCTATTCCATTATCCAGTGCAGCCCATAGGTTCTGCTGCTGATCTGCATAAAGGCTGAGTATTGTATTGTTCTGCAGTCCGCTGGATTTGTTGATCCTTTGTACCAGGTTGCCGCGTTCGTCGATGATCACAAGACCATTAAGGATCGTTCCATAGGCATAATACCTGTTCAGAATCTTCGCTCCATTGTTAATCTGGTAGCTGGAGAGGTACGATGTTGCTTCTGTTTCGAAAGGGCTGTATTCTTTTCCGTCGTAGAGGTACAAGCCATTCCGTTGTGTGCCAATGAGCAACTGACCATCATGAAAGGGCAGTATCGACAAGATCTGGGCGGGCTGCAATGCGCCCTCGTTTACTAAGGGCTGCAAGCGCGTACCTTGTAGTTCAAACAAGCCTTTGCCCAGTACCTCTGCAATATATCGTTTGCCTATTTGATGAAGAAACAAGAAAGATCCCGGTGCCTTTACGATGGTGATTTTTTCCTGCTCGTAAATGTATATGGTAGAAAAAGATTGAAAGATGGTTTTGCTTCCCGCACAGTAAATCTTCCAGATCTCACTATTTAAGGTATGATTTGCCGGTAACAGCTTTTTTAATGAGCTGTATTGCATGCGGTTATCTTTCATGCTCCAGTAACCAAATTCGGCATAGCTGCCCGCGTAGATGCGGCCATTGTCGGCCGCCGCTACGGCCCGTACGATCTGCCGGTTTGGCATTTCATACTGCCGCCAGTATTTACCATCAAAGCTCAGCAGGCCCTGGGTGTTTCCGAAGTACATGATCCCGTGTTTGTCACGGGTTACTGACCAGTTTTGATTACCGGATCCGTAAATTGCTTTGGTATAATTATGAATATAGGGGACCCCTATGCGTCTGATGTCTTCAGCATTTAGTTTACTATATATGCTAAGTAAACAAATAAAGAACAAAAGAAAACGGGCGAGGCCGTTTTTGGGGTTTAGTATCAATGATCTGTAAGTAAATTATCTTCTATGTGAGAACAACCAGGGGAGTAAGGTCGGTTCTGCGAAAGCGGTATCCCAGCTATTGTGATTGGCTTCGGGATAATAGCTGTACTTCACCTCTTTGCCTTTAATCTTTAGCTGATCGGCGATCTCTTTTGAAAATCGTGGATCAACAACATCATCCTTACCACCGTGAAAGATCCAAAGTGGCACTTTCCTATACTTGTTTACATTCGCCAGGTTATCCCCGCCACAGATCGCAAAGGCCGCAGCAAACGTTTTGGGTTTCCGTCTCAGCAGTTCGTATGTGCCCATACCACCCATAGATAAGCCACCAACATAGACCTGCTTTTTATCTGTATAGGGTTTATCCAGGAAGTTGTCCACCATTCCCAATAATGCCTGCATCGCCTTTGTAGGCGTTCCGCCTTTCTGAAAAGTGAAATGCCGTTTTCCCAACGAGTCTGTTATTGCTTCTGTGTTGGACCAGTAGGAGTCTTTAGTGCATTGCGGAAAAACCACAATTGCCGGAAACTCTCGACGAATACCGGGGTCCAAGAACAATCTGGCACCATGTGTAAGTTGTACTTCGTTGTCCGCCCCACGTTCGCCAGCCCCATGTAAGAAGAATACGACAGGATACTTTTTAGCCGGATCGAAGTGTTGCGGGAACAATACCCGGTAGGCTATGGTGTCTTCCTTATCCTGGTAGCTACCCTTTACATATTGACTTAGGTCTTGTGCGCTTAATTGGGCTACAACTGTACCTAAGGTCAGCAAGATCAAACAAATTCTTTTCATTAATCAGCAAGTCAGTTAACAGTATCGGTTAAGGTTTCAAAAGAAGGGGACGCAAAGCTTTCTCCCAGATATCATAACCTTCCTGTTTCATGTGAAGCATATCTTCGCGGAAGAGTTCCGGACGTGTATTACCAGATTTATCAAGCATCTTTCGGTTTACGTCAAGGTATCTTGCCTTTGGCAGTTTGCTGATGTATGCTTTAATCATGCTGTTCGCCTTTAGCAGCGTATCCCGGAATTGCTTACGGGAAGGTGATTCTTTCATCGACATGTAGACCAAGGGTACTTCCGGTTGCTTTTCGCGGATCTTAGTTACCAGCGTTTTCAGACGGTCGAAGGTTTCCGTCGCACTTACACCGGAAGCAACATCGTTCTCCCCGCTATAGATCACCACTTGCCGTGGCTGGTATTGCAGTACAAGATCGTCCACATAGGAGATGGCATCAGCCAAAGTAGAGCCGCCAAAACCACGGTTAATTACCTGATACTTACTGAAGATTGTTTCTGCGTCTTGCCACATGCGGAAGGAAGAACTACCGACGAAAACAATACCGTTTTTAGCAGGTGCCGCTAGGCTGTCTTTCTTGTGAAATTCTTTAATTTCGTTCCAGAAGGGACGGGAATCCTGTGCATGCGTTTGCTGCTGCAAGCCTAAGCATGCCAGGCATATCACTAACAATCCAAATAATTTGCTTCGTTTCATACTGTGTAGATTTCAGTAACGAAGGTAATTATTTCACAGGAACTTTAACAGGTTGTGGCACTTTCACGTAGTAGCCAGTACCATCATAGGTACGGCGACGAGGATTACTCATACAAGGCTCACTGCAGCAACCAAGAAGTTGTTCACCACAAGCATCGCATTGGGTAATATGTTCGTTGCACTCCGGATTGGCGCAGTTGATCATCTTAGGCGTAACCGTGCCGCAGTTGAAACATTGAGAAACTACAGTGGGGTTAACGGTATTTACATCAACCGCAATCCGGTTGTCGAAAACATAACATTTGCCTTCAAAATCTTCCCCTTTTGCTTCTTTACCATACTTGATAATACCACCGTGTAGCTGGTAAACATCGCTGAATCCATGATGAAGCAGTAGTGCGCTTGCTTTTTCGCATTTGATGCCACCTGTACAATAGGTAAGGACTTTCTTATCCTTGTATTGCGCAAGCTCATTGATCTTCTCCGGGAAATCACGGAAATTCTCAATGTCCAGCGTTATTGCATTTTTAAAACGCCCAAGGTTATGCTCGTAGTTAGAACGTACATCAAGGATCACGACATCTTCTTCCTGGATCATCTTCTTGAATTCTTCAGGCTCCAGGTGTTTTCCAGTTTCTTTGTTTGGGTCGATGATGGTCTTGTCACGTAAACCAGAGTGTACAATCTCGGCTTTATAGCGGCAATGCATCTTCATGAATGAAGGCTCCGCTACATCGTCAATCTTAAACTCGGTCTTTGCAAACCTCGGGTCTGCATGTATTGCAGCCATATAGGCTTCGCAGGATTCTATTGTGCCAGAAACGGTACCATTTAGGCCCTCATCGGCAACAATGATCCGACCAGTAAGGTTCAGGGATTTACAAAATGCAAGGTGATCGGCGGCAAATTGCTCAGCCGCTGCTATAGGAGAATAGCAGTAGTAAAGTAAGGTTTGATACTGTGTCATAGTAAATTGATACCGCTGCAAACGGCGTTAAAATGCTGCAAAATTAAGCAAATTCATCCTGAAATCAAACAGCGCATAAAAGGATCGCCACCAGCTGCACACCTGGCCAGGCAGATTCCTGTTCTCAACGAGGTACTCACCAGGGGTTTACCCGGCTTTAGCCCAGTCAAGGCCCTGTCTGAGCCCTGTTTGTGCCCTGGGTAGGCCCCGTAAGCATTGACCATGTTCCGCAACTTTTCGGTTATTATCGGCCCGCTGGTATAAGCCTGATTTTTTTTATTCTTATGTTTAATTAAAAAATCCTCCCTATGAAAAGTTTCTACACCTTGCTGTTGACTGTCGGAATTTCAGCAGCTGCTTCAGCGCAATCGCCAGTTATCATCAATCAGGATCCGCAGATTGCGGGTATGGTTGCTCAGGTCTCCGCCGATTCGCTCAAGGCGCATGTTGAAAAGCTTGTTAGCTTCGGCACCCGGAATACCCTGAGCTCAACAACTTCTAAGAAACGCGGTATTGGTGCTGCGCGCAACTGGATTCTTTCCCGCTTTAATAGTTATGCTGCTGCTGCTGATGGCAGGATGACCGCAAAGCTTGATACGGCTAATTATCAGCCGGATGGCCGCCGGGTGGATGTGCCCGTGGTGCTCACCAATGTAGTTGCCACACTGAAGGGCAGCGATCCAAATGACAAACGGATTTTCATCATCAGCGGGCACATGGACAACATGCGCAGTAGTGTGATGGATAGAACCGGTGATGCGCCGGGCGCTAACGACGATGCCAGCGGTACAGCAGCAGTTATCGAATGCGCCAGGATCATGAGTCGCCATGCGTTCCCTGCAACCATAATCTTTGTTGCCGTTTGTGGGGAGGAGCAAGGTTTGCTGGGCTCTGGCTTTATGGCCAGAAATGCCAAAAGAGATAATTTGGAGATTGCCGCTGTGTTAAACAATGACATTGTAGGTAGCAATAACAGCAATGAGACCAACATCATCAACAATACACAGGTGCGGGTTTTTAGTGAAGGCTTGCCGGTCTATGAGCTGGATGCCAAGAAAGCGGCAAGTATCCGCGCCATGGGTCTGGAGAATGAAAGTCCTTCGCGGCAGCTTGCCCGGTATGTAAAGGAAGTTGGGGAGCGGTATGTTGCCAATCTGGAAGTTAAGTTGATCTATCGCCCGGATCGTTTTCTGCGCGGCGGTGATCATACGCCCTACCAGCAGCAAGGTTATGCCGCAGTCCGGATCACCGAGATGAATGAAAACTTCTACCACCAGCATCAGGATGTGCGCACCGAAAAGGGAATTGCGTATGGGGATCTTGTGGAATATATGGATTTCGAATACCTGCGGAAGAACACAGCGATGAACCTGAGTAACCTTGCCAACCTTTCCAAATCACCTGCGGTGCCGCAAGAGGTGAAGATGTTGGTGTCGGGATTGGGTAATTCGACCAGCCTCAGCTGGAAAGCACCGGCAACTGGGCAGCCCAAAGGCTACTACGTGTTGATGCGTGAAACTTCCAGTGCGGTATGGCAGAAAAAGTTCTTTACAGCAGAAACGAGCATAAAACTGCCTTACTCCAAAGACAACTACTTTTTTGCGGTACAATCCCTAAGTGCTGCGGGGAACGAAGGCCTGCCAGTGGTGCCGGGTGTGTCCAGGCCTTAGAAGCCGTAAGAGATCCGGAAGCCGTGCTGAACCTTTTTATTGCCGTCGTACGCGAAACCATAAGTTGCGCGGAAGATCAACCGTTGCAGGCCGAAGTAGAACTCCTTGTAATTCTTCTTGTCCGGCTGTGTTAGGAAGTTTGCGCCAATAAGTTCTTCAAGCTTAAGCTTACGGATAATCGGTAATTTGTTCATGATAAGGCCGGCAAAATTCTGTTCAAAATGTGCTTCCAGGTACTGCTCATCCGTGCTGTATTCGTAGAAATCCAGGAACTGGAACTTACGCAGATCTGGCAGCGTGGTTAAGGAGTTGTTTCCTCTGAAATGTTTACGATCCGGGTAGTACAAAGTCTTATTGTTGAGGAATTTACCACCGCTGATCATAAAGGAAGAAAAGCCCCAAAGACCCTCACCAATACGTTCTTGTGAGATCTCCAGGTTCAGCAGGTCGTAGTCTGCATCACTTCCGAACACGTTTTTAATGCCCTTGCGATAACTCAGCTGCAACTGGGGGTATTTAGATTCCTGATAGAATTTGCCTTCGGGACGTGTGATGAAGCGTCTGCCAATTTTATATGTCAGCGCAGCGGTTGCGGTAAGTGCTTTATAATCGGGGAATAGCGGCACTTCCAGCTCCGGGCTGAAGGGGTTATTTGAGGTGAATGAGCGGTCGCTGTATTCGAAGAACCGGAAACGTGTATGGTTAACCAGGAACCTGTTCTCTGCGTATTCGAGATTGGCACTAGCCTGTAATCCAGTGAAAAGCTCCCTGGACGTTCCGCCGCTGAGGAAGGACTTCCGGTATAGTTTCATGAAGTTCCTTTCGAACAGTAGGTTGTTGAGGGAGTTGGAGATCATGGACATGGTACCGTAGCGGTTAAGATCGTACACGCCTGAACCTACGCCAAAGTTGAGACTTGCTTTCTTCGCCGGGTTATAGATGTATCCGGCATTCAGGTTTGCTGTAAGCGTTTTTGATGCAAGTCCATAGCGTACCTCCGGCCGGATGGAGTAAGAGCGGTAGCCTGGTAATTCCTGCAGGTATGTAGCGCCGTAGTTGATTCCAAATCCCTCTACGGTGTTGTAGAACATCGATTTAAGTACCGGGTCCAGCTTCAGGTACCGTTTGTCGAAGCGGTTGTTTATGCTGTGCCCCTGCAGTAACAACCTGCTCAGCGAGAACCGGTTGATACTCCGTTCCAGGGAGTCGAGGTACCGTTTGGAAACTTTTAGCTGTTCAATCTTGTCCTTGCGGGTATAATCAGCACGTTCTTCTGGGGTCAGCGGGATAGGTCTGTTCTCTGCCCAGTACGTCGAATCCTTTTTGTTTACGGTTTGAGGTATTTTCAAAAGCTCGCCGGTAAAGAAGCCTTTAGGAAAGTTTGGTTGGAGGTTGTAGTTGGTATAAACGCCCAGGTAATAACCTTCGAACTTAAATCCCATAACGTTGCCATTAAACTGGAAGTTGATGTTAGAGGGCATGTATGCCTGATCAACCTTAATGAACTGTTGTTTGATGTTTAACGTGTCGATCAGGTTTACTCCGGTATTTTTTGTCAGGTAAAGTTCTGTGCCGAGTAATCGCCAGCTGTCGTCCGTGATATACATGATTCCCCGGAAAGCAGGGTCATGCTCCCTGCGTGGAATAACCTGTATCTTGTTGATGGTTTCACCGTTACTGGTAGACATCCCAAGGAACTTGTAATTGTAATAGAACAGGGCGTTATCCGCGAGTGGAGACACAAAGCCGCGTGAGCTTAGTATGTTTTCCAACAGCATATTCTCGTAAAAATTAATGTTCAGGTCTGAGGTTTTGTTAAAGCTGAAAGCGTTGTTCCTGCCCGCAATTTTAGAAGAGATCATCTCTTCATGGATCCTGTCGGGCTTTTGGAAATTGTAGATGGATTGTGATTCCGAGAGGTAGAGAATACCCCGGCGGTTGGTATCCAGGTCGAGGGTTTTCTGAATATCACGACCAAAGAACTTCTTTGGCGCAGCAACAAGCTTCTGTAATCCTTTAATGTAAACCTGACAGCTGTAGGCGTCAACCTCCTCGAGGTGTGCTTTACGTTGCTTTATAGCCTGACGCATAATTTCGTATGCCGGGTCTTCTGCATTGGCGGCAATGGTAACGCCTTCAAGGGTATAGACCTCGGTGTTCATGGTTACATTCTGTATCAGTCCTGCGCTGGGTAAGATGCGGCGTTCCTCTGGCTTAAAGCCTATGGCTTTATAAAGCAGGGTATGTTGGCCGGGATCTACCATGATGGCATACACACCGTCAATGTTTGCCGATGTGCCTTTGCTGGTCTCTTTTACGTAAACGGAAGCGAATGGTATGGCGGCGCCTTGTGTGTCTTTTATAATTCCGCTGATTTTGATCTGTTGTGCGGCAAGCTGCTGCAGGCTTAGCAGGCCTAGTATGATAACAAGAAAGATTTTATTCATATAAGAATTAAGACACGTTTTGATGCACTAAAGATATGCGTAAACAGCATCTTAGGCACTAAAGTTTGATAACAGATCATGATAAAGGTTAGCAGCAAAGGTGAGAATTACCTAACTTTGAAAGATCAATATAGACATTTATGTACAAAACACTGCAGCCTGTTCTTCAGCAAGAGCTAGAACAAATAGAAAAAGACGGATTATACAAACGTGAAAGAATCATCACCAGTCCTCAGGGTGCCGATATCAAGGTAAGTACCGGTCAGGAAGTTATCAACTTCTGTGCGAACAATTACCTGGGACTTTCATCAGACCCAAGGGTGATTGAAGCATCAAAAAAGGCGCTGGATAAATATGGTTATGGCATGTCGTCCGTTCGATTTATTTGCGGTACACAGGATGTACACAAAGAATTGGAAGCAAAACTTTCTACTTTCCTTGGTGCTGAAGATACCATTCTATATGCTGCAGCATTTGATGCAAATGGTGGCGTGTTTGAACCTTTGTTCAACGATCAGGATGCAATCATCTCTGATGAGCTGAACCATGCATCCATCATTGATGGTGTTCGTTTATGTAAAGCAAAACGCTTTCGTTATAAACATAACGATATGGCCGACCTGGAACTTCAGCTGCAACAGGCAGAAGGCTGCAGGCACCGCATTATCGTAACAGATGGCGCTTTCTCTATGGATGGTACGATTGCGCAGCTGGATAAGATCTGTGATCTGGCAGATAAATACCAGGCATTGGTGATGATCGACGAATCGCACTGCTCTGGATTTATGGGTAAAAACGGTCGCGGCACACATGAACACTTTAATGTAATGGACCGTATTGACATCATCACCGGAACGCTTGGTAAAGCATTGGGTGGTGCTTCAGGTGGTTTTACCGCAGGCCGTAAGGAAATTATCGATATGCTTCGTCAGCGTTCAAGACCATATTTGTTCTCCAACACTTTGGCCCCAGGTATTGCCGGTGCTTCAGTAGCGGTTCTGGATATGTTGAATGAGACCACTGCACTTCGTGATAAACTGGAGTATAATACCATGTATTTCCGCAAGAAAATGACCGAGGCTGGATTTGACATCAAGGAAGGTATACACCCGATTGTTCCGGTAATGCTATATGATGCTAAACTTGCACAGGAGTTTGCAGCGAAGATGCTTGATGAAGGTATCTATGTAATTGGATTTTACTATCCGGTTGTTCCGCAAGGAAAAGCAAGAATTCGTGTGCAGCTGTCGGCAGCTCATGAGCAGCACCACCTGGACAAAGCGATTGAAGCTTTCACCAAGGTTGGTAAGAGCCTGGGCGTAATTTAATTCTTTTTTAAGCAGTATATTTGCGGCATGTTACAAGATCAGATAACACAATACACAGCGGAAATCAATGCATTCAATACTACGGATGCAGCTGAGCTGGAACAATTCAGAATAAAATTCCTGGGTACCAAAGGGATTATCAAAGACATCTTTGATGCTTTCAAAGCGGTATCACCGGAGGAAAAAAGGACACTGGGTAAGGTGTTAAACGAATTTAAACAACTTGCCGAAGCGAAATACCAGAGCCTGAAAGCTGATGGCGGGCAGGAGCAGGGCGGCAAAGATGCCGGCATGGACCTGACTTTGCCAGGCGAGGGTTTTGAAATCGGTGCACGCCACCCGCTTGCACTGGTAAGAAGGGAGATTGTAGATATCTTCACAAAACTGGGTTTCAGCGTAGCTGAAGGACCGGAGATCGAGGACGACTGGCATAATTTTTCTGCCCTGAACTTTCCGGAAGAACATCCTGCGAGAGATATGCAGGATACTTTCTTCATCAAAAAGGGCGGTGAGAAAGGTGATATCGCCTTGCGTACACATACCTCTTCCGTACAGGTACGTATGATGGAGCAGGGGCAACCACCATTCCGTGCTTTAATGCCGGGCAGGGTATATCGTAATGAAGCCATCTCGGCACGAGCACACTGCTTCTTTCACCAGATTGAAGGTCTGTATGTAGATGAAAAGGTGTCTTTTGCAGACTTGAAGCAAACCTTGTTCTACTTTGTGCAGGAGCTTTATGGTGCAGGTACAAAGGTGCGTTTCAGACCGTCTTACTTTCCCTTCACAGAGCCGTCTGCAGAGATGGACATCAGCTGTACCATTTGTAAAGGTGATGGTTGCCCATTATGTAAATACAGTGGCTGGGTAGAAATCCTGGGCTGCGGTATGGTAGATCCGAATGTGCTTGAAAACTGTGGTATTGACAGCAAAAAGTATAGTGGTTTTGCGTTTGGAATGGGTATTGAGCGTATCGCGAACCTTAAATTTGAAATAAAAGATCTACGTCTGTTCTCTGAAAATGACGTTCGTTTCTTAAAACAATATAAAAGCGCATTGATCTAACAATTTGCTGAAACCAAATCATATATGGTTATTGTTGCTATTGATGTTAAGCTGCTCGAAGGGCGATGGCTATGTTCCGGAAATTCCGCTGAACTATTCCATCACCATCCAGGAGTTTAACATCAAGGCACAAAACGGACTGCTTGTAGTGCCGGATGAAGGTGTTGCTGGGCTGCTTATTGTTGCTACGGCAACCGGATATAAAGCATACGATCGCTGCAGTCCTGTTAATCCGGAGAATTTATGTAAAATTGTAGCCGATGCAGGTGGTATTACCGTTACAGACCCTTGTACCGGTGCTAAATGGCTGCTTGTGGACGGTAGTCCGCAGAAAGCTCCGGCAGTACACTATTTGAAATCTTATACCGTCCGTATTCAGGGCAGTCAACTTATACAGGTCACTAATTGAATGGAACCAGAAAAGATTAAAGAAAGCATTATTAGGGCCGCTAAGGACTTATTCAGGAAGTATGGTTACCATAAAACCAGTGTGAATGAGATTGCCAAGAAAGCCCGGATTGCCAAAGCCACAATCTATAAGTATTTTGAGAGCAAGGAACAGATCCTTGATGCCATTCTGATGGATTATCTGGATATGAATTTAAAGGAGATCCTGAAGAATAAAGCCCAGTTTACGAACGAAGAAGCGCACCTTACCGCATTGGTGATGAAAACCTGCCGTTTAACCTATACCGTTTGTAATGAATTTATCGGTTGGGATTTTGTCCGGGAGAATGCCAACTCCCAGGAATTTCTGAAACACCTTTCCGATCAACTGGAGTCTTTACTGCTCGCCGCATACCTTGAACTGGACCATTTTAAGAACAATCCTTCGCGCCGGGAGGGGCTTGCCTTTTTGTTAAAGGCCAGTAAAAGTATTGTATTTTCCTTTGCCTTCACCTCAGTAAGTGAGTCAGACGTGCGCAAAAACTTCGTAAGTTTCCAGAAAGATCTGCTTCCATTCCTGGTTAAAGCTGCTTTATAGAACCAAGCGCAAAAACCCTCATCTTAATTACAAAACCTTAACATAGACCGTTCCGGTTTTTGGTATGAAAACTGCTATATTTGGTATATAGCATCGTTTATCATGAGCAAAGAAGTTTTGGAATTTTCAGTTTTGGTGGATGAGAAGTTTGATATGAGCTTTAACCTTGCAGAGGGTTTTTTGGGTTTTTTCCTTAGATTCTTTGGTAAGTAACGGCTTCAGGTCCTGATTTCTCCCATGTGTGTATGTATTTGCAGCGCCATGGGCTTGCTATTGCCTTAATTTTTCCTGCATGATGCATAAAAATCTTAAATTTGCATCCTGATGAGTAGAAAAAGAAAAGATGGAACGGTGATAATCCTTCCTGATTTGCAGATCATAGATATTGCTGAAGAAGGTAAGGGTGTTGCTAAGGCCGAAGACCTTGTTGTATTTGTAGAGAAAGCTGTACCAGGCGATGTAGTGGATGCACGTGTGGTTAGAAAGAAAAAGAATTTCGCTGAGGCGGTAATTGAGACCTTACATACCAGTTCTGAACTAAGAACAGATCCTTTCTGTCAGCATTTTGGCACCTGTGGTGGTTGCAAATGGCAACACATGCAGTATGAAGCACAGCTTCAGTTTAAATACAAAAGTGTTGAGGCTGCATTGCAGCGACTGGGTAAAGTGGATACGTCCATGATGGAACCGATCCTGGGTTCTGCTGAAGACACTTACTACCGCAATAAATTAGAATATACATTTTCAAATAAGCGCTGGTTGAACCGTGGAGACATGGATGATACTTCCGAGCTCGAGATGAATGCCCTGGGTTTTCACGTGCCGCTACGCTTTGATAAGATCCTGGACATCCAGCACTGTTACCTGCAGGCTGAACCTTCCAATACCTTACGTAATCAGGTTAGAAATTATGCGCTCCGCATGGGTCTGAGCTTTTATGACCTTCGGAACCATAGCGGTAACCTGCGTAATCTGATCATCCGCACCTCATCTACGGGTGAAGTGATGGTGGTTGTGGTTTTTGCTTATGTGGAACAGGAGCAGATTGACGCCATGATGAGCTACCTGCAACAGGAGTTTCCGGAGATTACTGCATTGCTCTACATCGTTAACCAAAAGAAGAATGATACCATCTTTGATCAGGAAGTGATCACTTATGCTGGTCGGGATCACATCTTTGAGGAGATGAATGGCATTAGGTTCAAAATAGGGGCTAAGTCGTTCTACCAAACCAACTCTGCTCAGGCATATGAGTTGTATAAAATTACCAAAGAGTTCGCCGGCTTTAAAGGCGATGAACTTGTTTATGACCTTTATACCGGAGCGGGTACCATTGCGAACTTCGTGGCCGGAAGTGTTAAACAAGTAGTGGGCATTGAGTATGTACCAACAGCCATTGAGGATGCTAAATTTAACAGTGCCCTGAATGGTATAGATAATACCATCTTCTATGCGGGCGATATGAAAGACATCCTGACGGCTGACTTTATTGCAAGTCATGGTAAGCCTGATGTGGTGATCACCGATCCGCCGCGTGCAGGGATGCATGCTGACGTTGTAGCGAGATTGCTGGAGATGGAAGCAGAGAAGATCGTTTACGTAAGCTGTAATGCAGCTACGCAAGCCAGAGATATTGCTTTGTTAAACGAGAAGTACGAGGTGGTACGCATTAAGCCGGTAGATATGTTTCCGCACACGCAACATGTGGAGAATGTTGTTTTACTTAAATTAAGATAAGGATCATGGATATAGAAGAATTAATGCCGCTGCAGCCAGAGGGCGAAAAGAAGGAGAAGAAAGAGAGTCCGCTGGTGAGCCTTGAAAAGGATCTTGATCTTTATGCAGATTCCATCCGGGAAGTGGCTATTGACATCATTTATGAGGGTATCTCTACACATCCGATATTTATTGCGCACCAGCATAGTGTGAGCATCGGAGAGGTGATCCTGAACCGTGATGAGCTGAATACGAACTGGACCATACAAGCTTCCACCCTGGAGGAGTTTGTGGAAAAAGGGATTGTTAATCCTGAAAAGAAGGTGCTTTTTCTTAAAAGCTACAAAAAACCAGAAGATTATATGTGTGTGTTTGTAATTGTACCTGAAGGGGCCAATTTCATTTACTACCCGTATAAAGAGAAAAAGGCATAAAAAAACCCTGGCAGGACATCCATCCGGCCAGGGTCTTAACTAAAAACTCAAACTAACTCAATTTATTCTCGTGACACTTCCACTTTTGGAAGATGATGTTTTCTTATAGGAAGCATTACCGCTGAACTTCACATCGCTACCGCCATGTGCATCAGCTTCTAAGGCTTTGTTAACGTGAAGTGATGCATCTGAACCACCGCTTGCATTCACTTTAGCATAGTCTACACTGAACTCCTCTGCATTTGCATCGCTACCACCGCTAACGGATAACTCCATATTTGTTGCAGAACCTTTAAGATTAAGATCGGAGCCGCCCGAAGCTTGCAGGACGATGTCTTTACAAGCGACACTCATATTTATATCTGAACCACCGGAAGCGCTGATCGACAGCCGGTTTGTTTTAATCGTATTTTGAACATAGACGTCACTTCCGCCGCTTGCCTGTAGTTCGCTCAGGGTTTTAACGGTTACATATACTTTAGGTGTTTTCCTGTTGCTGAAAAGGCTGGACCAACTGGTATTATCCTTAATTCTAATGCTTAACTGGCTGCCATTTCTTTCCAGAACCATTTTGTCGATAAGGTCTTTGTCGCCCACCACCTTCGCACCTTCAGTGGTGCCTTGCGTAATGTACAGATCAATACCGCTTTGTACGCGGATGTTGTCAACGTTGTTCATTGCAACGTTTTTGGTGTATTGTGCAAATAGGCTTCCGCTAAAGAGCAGGGCAGCTGCAAGTAGGGTGGCTGATCGTTTGTATCGCTTTTCCATATCTGGTTGCTGTGTTTGTGAATTAGACGCCGCTACAATGAAAACGTTGCAGAGAATCGTAAATATTTTTATGATATTTGATTAAACCCGTTTAATTTGTTCTTTTTGTAGGGTAAAATACATTCCATGGCAGATTCTCCACTACTTATCTTAGACAAAACACAGATACAACAAAAGATTAACAGGCTTGCATACCAGATTCTTGAAGACAACCTGGATGAAAAGGAAATTGTGCTTGCCGGTATTTGGGACAGGGGATACAAGTTCGCCATCAGACTGCAGGAAAAGCTGCAGGAAATATCTGAACTAAACATCATTTTACTTCGTATAGATCTGGAAAAGCAGAACAGTAAGCTTGTGGCTACGACGGATCTGGATGAAAGTAAGTGGAGAAATCAGGTTATCATTATCGTAGATGATGTTTTAAATAGCGGCAGAACGCTTGCTTATGGCCTTGGCGTATTTCTGAATACACCGCATAAGAAGATCAGAACAGTGGTATTGGTTGATCGCAGCCATAAGATTTTCCCTGTAGCTACGGACTTTGTTGGCTTGAAAATGGCCACGGTTTTAAAGGAACATGTTGATGTAGTGATGGACGTGCCAAATGAAGAAGATGGTGTTTATTTGAGTTGATATGATCATCTTCACGTTTACGGTACTCGTTTTCCTGGTCCTTCGGTTTACCGTAACGTTGTTCAATTTTTTATCCAATCCCAAACTCAGCGCTTTTCGCCCTGCTTTTGCTGCTTCAGTTTCTATCGTGATTACGGTGAAGAATGAAGAAAGCAACCTTTTGAACTTGCTGGATTCTCTTGCCCAGCAGGACTTCAGCAATTTTGAAGTATTTATCCGTTATCTCGATATGGATCGTCAGGATGAAGCCTCCTTACAAGAATTCTGCAGTCGGGATGCACGCTTTCAACTGGTAAAAGGTGATCTGAATGATTTTTTCTGGATTGAGGGTGTAGCTAAAGGAAATTACCTGATGCTGCTCGATTCTAATACCTATATACATTCGAGCCTGATAAATCCCCTGATTTATCGTATCCGCGTTTTCAAGTTAGGCATAATCAGCGTTATACCGAGTTATACCGTGCAGAACTTCAGGCAGCAGCTGCTGCTGCCCCTGAGCAATTTTATTATACTTAACATGGTGCCCTTGAGGCTCGTGCGTCTGTTCAAAACCCCGGTGCTGAGCGTTTTTACCAATGACTGTTTATTGTTAGATACTGAAAAGTGTTTTAGGCAACAATGGCTTGAGCGACTGGATCCCCGTAAGGGAACAACAGAACTACTGCGCCTGGTAAAAAACGACGGACACAAAGCGGAAGTGCTGCTTGGTAATAAGTTTATTTTCAAACAAGCTAAGCAAAATGATGTTGAGGCAGTGTCAACAGCTGCGGAAAGCCTGCGCATGTATTTCAATGGTAACCTGCTGGTCGGGTTCCTGTATGTGTTTTTAGTTGTTGCAGGACCGCTGATTGTATTGTTTGGCTTTGATGTAAATGTGCTGCTCCTGCCTGCAGGTCTTATCTTCCTTTCCAGGATGATGACGGCTTTTCTAACGGGCCAGAACCCCTTGTTTGAGGTTCTGTCACATCCATTACAAATGCTGATGTTGCTGCGGTTATATCTAAAGGCTTTGAGCCAGCAATTATTGACCTCCGACAAACAGAAGTTGCAATGATATAGCGTCTTTTTGTGTAAATTTGCCACCTAAACTTTCAACCTGAATGAGTTATAATTTAGCTGTAAACATTGATAAAGCTTCGGGTTTCTGCTTCGGGGTGGTATACGCCATTGATATGGCTGAGGACATTCTGGATCAGGAAGATCACTTGTATTGTCTTGGTGACATTGTGCACAATGATGAGGAGGTGAAGCGGCTTACAGATAAAGGGCTCCGGATCATTGATCATGAGGAACTTAAAACGCTGCATCGGGAGAAAGTGCTGATCCGTGCACATGGAGAGGCGCCATCTACCTATCAGATTGCCTTAGACAACCAACTTACGCTGATTGATGCGTCATGTCCGGTTGTATTGAAGCTTCAAAACCGGATAAAGCACTCGCACGATGAAAAAGAGCAGATCGTAATTTTTGGCAAGCATGGCCACGCAGAGGTTATTGGTTTGCAGGGGCAGACCAATGGTGAAGCACTGGTTTTTCAGGATGTTGCGGAATTGGAACAGTTAAATTTGCCTCAAAAGTTCACGCTTTATAGCCAGACAACCAAAAGCACAGATAAGTTCTATGCGATTAAAGATCTTCTGATCAGCAAGGGCTATGATGTGAAAGCAAATGATACCATTTGCCGCCAGGTTTCTAATCGTTATGAGGAATTGGCTAAGTTCGTTGTCAATTACGACAAGATCGTGTTTGTGTCCGGTAAGAAATCTTCAAACGGTAAGGTACTTTATGACGTCTGTAAAAAGTACAATGACGAATGTTACTTTATTTCTTCAGTTGCTGAGCTTGATAAAACCTGGTTCAACCCTAATGACAGGGTGGGAATCTGTGGTGCTACATCGACACCGATGTGGTTGATGGAAAAGGTGAAAGCAGAAATTCTTTTATATTAAAAATTAGTACAGGACCGGGTAAATAGAGCAGGCCTGGATATCTTATGGGAAAAAAGGGTGTATTATTAGTGAATTTGGGAACGCCGGATAGTCCGGAAGTGAAAGATGTACGCAGGTATCTGGATGAATTTCTGATGGATGGGCGTGTAATTGATATTCCTGCCTTTAACCGGAACCTATTGGTAAGGGGAATCATTGTTCCTTTCAGAAGTCCGAAAACGGCCAAACTATACAAGGAGATCTGGGATGAAAACGGTTCTCCGTTATTGTATTTCAGCGAGGTGCAGCTTGCAATGGTGAGGGAGAAGTTAGGGCTCGACTATCAGGTAGAGCTTGCCATGCGTTACCAGAATCCTTCAATTGAGTCGGCTTTAGCAAAGCTACAACAAGGTAAGGTAGATAGCCTTAGGGTGTTGCCTCTTTTTCCACAGTATGCTTCTGCAAGTACAGGTTCGGTAATTCAAAAGGTGATGGACATTGTTGGTAAGTGGCCAACCATTCCAAATATCAGCTTTGTGAACTCCTTCCATGATAATAAGCTAATGATCGAGGCTTTTGCAGACAATGCGAAAAAGTATCAGCCCGAAACCTATGATCAGGTCTTATTTAGCTTCCATGGCTTGCCTGAGCGTCAGCTGATTAAATGCGACACATCAGGTAACCACTGCTTGAAGAGCGCGGATTGCTGCAGCAGACTTACAGATGCGAATAAATTCTGTTATTCTGCACAAAGTCATGATACTGCCCGTCTGATTGCGCAGGAACTTGGCATCCCTGCCTCAAAATACTCGGTGTGTTTCCAAAGCAGGCTGGGTAAAGAGCCTTGGGTGCAGCCTTATACCAGCGATGTGCTGAAAGAGCTGGCCGCACAAGGTAAAAAACGACTGCTGGTATTTTGTCCGGCATTTGTAGCCGACTGTCTGGAGACTTTATACGAAGTTACTGTAGAATACGGTGAGGAGTTCAAAAAGTTAGGCGGGGAAGAAGTACAACTTGTTGCCAGCCTGAACGATAATCCGAAATGGATCGAAGCGATGATCCAGATGATCCAGATGATCAATGACTAACCCAGGTAGTACCTGATCTTATCATAAATGCTTGCCGTGGCACCTTTCTGCTGTGCCACATATTCTTTAGCGAGCACTGCTGCTTTCTGGTCGTTTACGAAGGACTGGAAAGCAGTAATTAATGATTTTTCATCTTGAATACTTTTTGCCGCACCTATACGGATCAGGTCATGTGCTTCCTGAAATTTCCTGTAATTAGGTCCGAAGATAACCGGCATTCCGAAAGCCGCTGCTTCCAGCGTGTTATGGATGCCTACACCAAAGCCTCCACCGATATACGCTATTGTTCCGTATTGATAAAGTGCTGAAAGCATCCCGATATTATCTATGATCAGTATTCTGGATGTGACAGCGTTTAAGGTATTCAGCTTTGAAAAGCGAATGGCTCCGGGAAAGAGCAGCTCAATTTGTTTTATATGTTCTGCACCGATTTCATGGGGCGCAATAATGATCTTCCAGTCGGGGATCGTTTCACAAAGTCCTTTTAAAATTGCCTCGTCTGCTGGCCAGGTGCTGCCTGCGATAAAGACCTGCTGGTTGCCTTTAAACTGTGCAACCATTGGCAAGCTTGCAGGTGCCTCCGCATTTGCGGCTACGCGGTCGAAACGGGTGTCGCCCGCAATGGTGCTGCTTTGAATGCCTATAGATTTCAGCAGGTCGACACTTTGCTGGTTCTGTACAAAGAACCAGGTGATGTGTTTCAGCATATTCCTGTTAAATGCTCCGTAAGACTTGAAAAAGATCTGATCGGGGCGGAATATACCAGAGATCAGGAACAAAGGTGTTTGGTTTTGAGAGAGCGCCTCAAAGTAATGGTGCCAAAACTCATACTTGGTGAAAACCGCTATTTCGGGATTGATGAGCTTTATAAATGTTTGTGCATTTTTACGCGTATCAAGCGGCAGATAGAATACGCCGGCCGCCAGTGGGTAATCTTTTCTGATTTCATAGCCGGAAGGAGAAAAAAAAGTGATAACTACCTTTTTATCCGGGTACTCGGCCTTTAAACGTTCCAATACTGGCCTGCCTTGTTCAAATTCGCCTAAAGAAGCAAAGTGAAACCAGATATGACGATCAGCGGGGTTTATCTTTCCTTTAATCTGGCTGAAGATGTGCTTCCTGCCCGCTACAAAAAGTTTGGCTTTACTGTTAAACGGGGCCACCAGCCTGAGAATCAGTCCATAAAGGAAAATGCCAATATTGTAAAGGAAGATCATTTTGTGTGTATAATTATTATCTTAGCCGAAGATACCCCAATTAAATTAAAGGGAAACAAATTAATAGAAAACCCGGTTTTATTACCGGCAAGGCGGTTGCCAGCAAAAACAATCATGCCCTTACTTATTCCTCAACATAAATGAAACGCAAAAGAGTATTGATCACCGGGGCTGCCGGTTTCTTAGGTTCGCACTTGTGCGACAGGTTTATTAAAGAAGATTTCCATGTTATCGCCATGGATAACTTGATAACCGGAGATTTAAAAAACATTGAACATCTGTTTCCACTGGAAAACTTCGAGTTTGCCCATCATGATGTTTCTAAATTCGTATATGTGCCAGGTGAATTGGATTATATCCTTCACTTCGCCTCTCCGGCCAGCCCGATCGACTATTTGAAGATTCCGATTCAGACTTTAAAAGTAGGGTCATTAGGTACACATAACCTTCTTGGATTGGCGCGTACCAAGGGCGCGCGGATGATCATCGCTTCAACATCTGAAGTGTATGGTGACCCGAATGTAAACCCACAGCCTGAAGAGTACTGGGGTAACGTAAATCCTGTAGGTCCGCGTGGTGTATATGATGAAGCGAAGCGCTTTCAGGAAGCGATGACTATGGCTTATCATACCTTCCACGGACTGGAAACGCGCATTGTAAGGATCTTCAATACCTACGGACCGAGAATGCGTCTGAATGACGGACGGGTATTGCCGGCATTTATTGGACAAGCACTTCGTGGTGAAGATCTGACCGTGTTTGGTGATGGTTCACAAACCCGCTCGTTCTGTTATGTTGATGATTTGATTGAGGGTATTTACAGGTTATTATTCAGTGACTATGCACAGCCGATGAATATTGGTAACCCGGATGAAATTACGATCAAGCAGTTCGGCGAGGAGATCATTAAGCTTACAGGTACAACGCAAAAGCTGGTGTTGAGAGATCTTCCGGTAGATGACCCGAAACAACGTCGTCCGGATATCACCAAAGCGCGTGAAATCCTGGGTTGGGAGCCAAAGGTGAGCAGACAAGAAGGACTGAAAATTACCTATGAATACTTTAAGACCTTACCTAAAGAGGCTTTGGTAAACGTTGAACATAAAGATTTTACAACCTATAACAAATAATTAATGGGCAAAATACTAGTTACAGGAGGCACAGGCTTCATCGGCTCTCACACCGTAGTAGAACTATACAAGGCTGGATACGAAGTGATCATTGTTGATGATTTCTCCAATTCCAATCCTAAAATACTGGATCAGCTTGAAACCATTACTGGCAAGAAGCCGGAGTTTGTAGAGTTAAACCTTTGCGAAGAAGCAAAGGTGAAAGACTTCGTTGCTGCGAATCCGGACATCACAGGCGTAATTCACTTTGCTGCTTCTAAAGCCGTTGGGGAATCTGTTCAACAACCCTTAAAGTACTATAGGAATAACTTTTACTCCTTGTTAAACCTGCTGTTCGCATTTAACAGTAAGATTGATTTCGTATTTTCTTCATCATGTACCGTGTATGGTCAGCCGGATAAATTGCCGGTGACAGAGGCTGCACCGGTAAAGAAGGCGGAGTCGCCTTACGGTAACACCAAACAGATTGCGGAAGAGATGCTGTCGGAAGCCTGTGCAGTAAGTCCGGATCTATATGTAACCTCTTTGCGTTACTTTAATCCGGTAGGTGCACATGAATCCGGATTGATTGGTGAACTTCCTATTGGTGTACCGCAAAACTTGGTGCCGTTTATTACACAGTCTGCCATTGGCAAACGCGGACCAATCACGGTTTATGGAAGTGACTATAGTACGCCCGATGGCAGTGCAATCAGGGATTACATCCATGTTGTGGACCTTGCAAAAGCGCATGTAGCTGCAATTAAGCGCCTGGAAAGTAAATCGGCAAGCTCGAATTACGAAGTGTTTAACCTGGGTACGGGTAAAGGATCTTCTGTATTGGAAATCATCCATGCTTTTGAGGAATCAACAGGGGAGAAACTGAATTACGTTATTGGTCCACGAAGAGAAGGAGATATCGAGCAGGTCTATGGTGATGTAACCAAGGCAGCAAATGAACTTGGATGGAAAGCAGAGCTTGGCATAAAGGAAATGATGCGTTCTGCATGGACTTGGGAGAAGTATCTGAAAGATAATCCGTTTTAATGGTTTTAAGCGAAAATAAGGATCTGAAATATGCCATCACCGCCTTGCCTCCTAAAGAAAAGGATAAGCTGTTACTGCGCTTGATTGCAAAAGATAAGATCCTTACGGAACATCTGCACTTTAAATTACTTGAAGATGCATCTGATCTGGAAGCACGCCGATTGACTTTATCTCAAAATATCGAAGAAGAGATAGCTATGATGACCGGTACTTCAAGATTTACAGTGAAGGATGCTTTGCAACTATTACGTAGTCTGAACGGAAAGATCAACCATCATTATAAGGTGACTAAAGATCTGACCTCTGAAATTGAACTGCGTTTACAGCTGCTAAACCATTTACCGATTACCTTAACAGCGAGTATCCATTCGCTGAGTAAATATAATGACCGGATGGTGTTGTACTTTCTACGTACAACACTTTCTGTTTACAAGAAATTTCAAAAACTTCATGAGGACCTGCAGTACGACCTGCAAGAACACATGAACAAATTACTTAAAAAGGCACACACACCACGATTTGCGGAAACAGCGGAGGCTTTGGGCTTACCCGATTGTTTGTAGCGGGTCGGGATGCCATTTAATAGAATTATCCCATGAAAAAAATATTAATCACCGGCGGTGCCGGGTTCATCGGTTCACATGTTGTACGTAGGTTCGTAACCAGCTATCCGGAGTACGAGATACTGAATCTGGATAAGCTAACCTACGCGGGTAACCTGGCCAACCTTAAGGATGTTGAGGATAGGCCGAACTACCGCTTTGTTAAGGCAGACATCACAGATGCTGCAGAGATGAATGCCTTATTTGAAAAAGAGCAGTTTGACGCTGTAATTCACCTTGCTGCTGAATCCCATGTAGACCGCTCTATTGCCGATCCGACAGCCTTCGTGATGACCAATGTTATCGGTACGGTAAACCTCTTGAATGCAGCCAAAGAATACTGGAAGGGCGATTATGCGAATAAACGTTTCTACCATATCTCCACCGACGAGGTTTATGGAGCGCTGGGTGATACAGGGATGTTCACGGAAAGTACCGCCTACGATCCTCATAGCCCATATTCCGCATCTAAGGCCAGCTCAGATCATTTCGTGCGGGCTTATCATGATACTTACGGACTGGATGTGGTAATCTCCAATTGTTCAAATAACTATGGCTCACATCACTTCCCCGAAAAGCTAATTCCGCTTGCTATAAATAACATTAAGAACAATAAAGCTGTTCCGGTTTATGGTAAAGGTGAGAACGTGCGCGACTGGCTGTGGGTTGAGGACCATGCACGTGCCATTGATGTGATCTTTCATCAGGCAGCAAGTGGTGAGACTTATAACATTGGTGGGCATAATGAGTGGAAGAACATTGACCTGATTAATCTTTTGTGCCGCATCATGGATGAAAAACTTGGTCGTGCGGAAGGGGAGTCTGCGAAATTGATCACCTATGTAACGGACCGAGCGGGCCATGATTTACGCTATGCCATTGACTCTACGAAATTACAGCAGAAACTCGGCTGGGTGCCAAGCCTGCAGTTCGAGGAAGGATTGGCAAAAACAGTTGACTGGTACCTGGAGAACGAAGAGTGGCTAACAAACGTTACCTCGGGTAATTACCAGGCTTACTATGAAACCCAGTATAAAGGAAGATAGGTAATACCTGATATTGAAAAGGGCGTTGATCATTGATCAGCGCCCTTTCTTTTTATCTATGAACTTTCTTTCATGAAGTAATATTCATTTTACTCGTAGCGTAAAGCTTCTACGGGATCTAGCCTTGAAGCTTTCTTGGCAGGATAATATCCCGATATGATGCCTACGACAACACAAAGGGCAAAACCACCGATAATGAACATCCAGGGGACTATAAATGTACCACCCATGGCCAGGGAGATTGCGTTTCCAAGGCCTATCCCCAGGAGAATGCCCAAGGCACCACCAAAAAGACAGATCATTATCGCTTCAATCAGGAACTGCTTGCGTATGGTGGATGGATTGGCTCCGATAGCCTTTCTGATGCCAATTTCACGAGTACGTTCAGTAACGGAAACGAGCATGATATTCATAAGTCCTATGGATGCACCGATCAGTGTAATTGCACCAATTGCAACACCTCCAATGGCGATAAACTTAAGGTTTTCAAACAGAGTCTGCGCAACGGCATCGCTCTTGGTAATCTCGAAGTTATTGGGTTCCCTGATTTTTAGCTTACGTATGTTGCGGAACTCGGCAGTAGCTTCTCCGATAATATTTTCCATAAGGTCATTACTCGGTACCATCACGGTTATGGTATAGGAAGGTTCTGAGCTGGTGATCATTTGTTTTCCACGAAGCAGTGCTACATATACAGAACGGTCACTGTTATTGCCCATACTTGAGCCCTTTGCATCTAACACACCAATGATCTTGAGCCTGTTGTTTCCGACATTGATGATCTTGTCTATTGGAGACTCATCCTTAAATAGGGTGCTTTTAAGTTCATTACCTATGATGCAATTGTTGGTACCTGTACTGATTTCGTTTTTAGTGAAGTTACGGCCGTCTACGAGTTCAAGGCCCTGCGCGGCAAGACCATTTTCGTCTAATGCCTGGACAGAGATGTTCGGGTTGGTTTTTATGGAGCCGTATTTAGCTGTAGCGCCGCCTGTTGCGCGGATGCTTACAGCTACAGAAGCAGGTGTATTCAGATTTTCTTTAAACTTCACCGCATCTTCATATCGAATAACAGGGAAGGGTTTAGGTCTTTTGCCGGAGCCACCCACGCGAATCCCGATCCCGCGGTTGCGGATCGTAAAAGAATTTGCACCCATGCTGGAGAATGCGTCTGTCATACTCTTCTTTACCGCATCCAGCGTAGTTAATATGCCTACGAGTGCCATCAGCCCAATTGCGATGATCAATGCTGTGAGCATGGTTCGCAGGCGGTTACTTTGTATGGATTGCAGCGCGAGTCGGACGTTTTCTTTGTAAGTCATTGATGAAGTTAATTAGCAGAAGTGACTTTCACAAAAAAGTCCCGATGTTAAGACAACGGGACCATGTGATATGTTACAGAGAATATCTACTATTTAAATAGAGAAACTGCTGCCGCAACCGCAAGAACTTGCTGCATTGGGGTTGCTAAAAGTAAATCCTCTTGAATTCAGGCCATCCTGCCAGTCAACCTGCATACCTAACAGGTACATCTGGTGTGCTTTATGCATGTAAACTTTGATGCCGCTGATGTTAAATTCCTGATCACCTTCTTTTTTCTGGTCAAAGCCAAGAACATAGCTCATACCTGAGCAACCTCCACCTTCTACGCCAACACGTAAGCCAAAGTTTTCACTTATTTCTTGCTGGTCTTTCAGCTTAAGTAGTTCTTTTACTGCACCTTCTGTAAAAATAACAGGTGCAAACGCTGTATCAACTGCTGTACTCATCTCGTTTTAATTTAGGAATAACAAATATAATTAATATAAATAATTTGTACATTTTTGTTGAAGCCAAAGCACTAATTATTACGGTACTTAAACAAAAATCCGTAAGCATACACATCATTGACATGACTGAAAAGAAATTCGTAACCAGCTCCGGTATAGAAATTAAAGAAACATTTCCAGCGGAACAGCGGAGTCCGGAAATGCCTGGAGCTTTCCCATTTACCAGGGGTATACAGAAAGATATGTACCGAGGACGCCTGTGGACCATGCGTCAATATGCCGGTTTCTCTACTGCCAAAGCTTCTAATGAGCGTTACCATTACCTGTTGAGTCAGGGAACAATGGGGTTGTCGGTAGCGTTTGATCTGCCTACGCAGATCGGGTACGACTCTGATCATGAGATGGCAGAAGGGGAGGTGGGTAAAGTCGGTGTAGCGATCGACTCCCTAAAGGATATGGAGATCTTATTTGAAGGCATCAAGCTCGAGGACATCACCACCTCAATGACGATCAATGCTACGGCGTCCATATTATTGGCGATGTATATCGCATTAGCTAAAAAGCAGGGTGCAGATCTTAAGAAGATCTCAGGTACCATTCAGAATGATATCTTAAAAGAGTACGCCGCACGTGGTACCTATATCTATCCTCCTAAGCCTTCCATGCGAATCATCACAGATATCTTTGAGTATTGCAGCAAGGAAGTTCCTAAGTGGAATACGATATCCATTTCGGGATACCACATACGCGAAGCCGGGTCTACCGCAGTTCAGGAGTTGGCCTTTACGTTGGCCAACGGAAAAGCCTACTTAAATGCTGCGTTGGAGAAGGGATTAAATATTAACGTATTCGCAAAACGCCTGTCCTTCTTTTTTAACTGTCACAATAATTTCTTTGAAGAAATAGCGAAGTTCAGGGCTGCCAGACGCATGTGGGCAGGCATCACCAAGGGGCTTGGTGCTACTGATGAGAAAGCCCAGATGCTGCGTTTTCACACCCAGACGGGCGGCTCTACTTTGACTGCTCAGCAGCCGCTGAACAATGTGATCAGGGTTACCAATCAGGCCATGGCTGCAGTGCTGGGCGGCACCCAGTCTCTACATACAAATGGCTATGATGAAGCCCTCTCACTACCTACGGAAGCGGCTGCAAAGATCGCCCTGCGCACTCAGCAGATCATTGCTTTTGAGAGTGGGGTTACAGAGACTGTAGACCCGCTTGCAGGCTCCTATTTTATAGAGGCACTTACAGATGAGATCGAGCAAGCGGCTAAAATCTACATTGAAAAGATCGATGCAATGGGTGGCTCAGTAGCCGCAATTGAGAATGGCTATATACAGAATGAGATTGCTGCAGCAAGTTATCAACACCAGCTGGAAGTGGAGTATGGCGAGCGGATTATAGTGGGTGTTAATAAGTTTACGCAAGAGCAGGAAAACCTCACAGAAACCATGAAAATCGATGAATCCATACGCAGTTTTCAGACGGAACAGTTGAATATGTTGAAAACTCAGCGAAATGCCCTTCTAGTCCAAAAAACACTGGATGATTTGAAAGCTGCAGCGGGTACTCAGACCAACATAATGCCCTTTATACTGGCTTCAGTGGAGGTTTATGCCACTTTAGGGGAGATTTCGGATGTCCTAAGAGAAGCTTTCGGTGAATACTAAAAAATGTTGAAAACACACAATTTTTCTGTGAATTTTAGAGTTATCCACACAATATCTTGAAGTTGGCGGCGGTATGGAGCTACGCCTGAAGCAGTTACGATTTAAATGAAATTTATGTTCATAATGTTGATAATTTTTTGAATTTTTGATCTCTCGAATGAGCCGGATCATTACGCTCCTATCGTCACTGTAAACCAACAAATTAAGAATAACAATGGAAAAAACTTGTACCGAAGTGTGGAAAAACTGTCTTCAAATCATAAAGGATAATATCCCGAGCCAAAGTTTCAAAACTTGGTTCGAGCCGATATCAGCCCTTAAGTTAGAAGGCAAGGTTTTGACCATTCAGGTGCCTAGTTTGTTCTTCTATGAGTGGTTGGAAGAGCACTATGTTGGACTACTGCGTAAGACTGTTAAAAAGCAGCTTGGAGATGAGGGTAGACTGGAATATAATATCGTTGTGGATAAGTCTTCCAGCACTGGTAATCCTTACACAACCAACATGCCTTCCAACGGTAATGGAGCCGAAGCTAAGATCCAATCGATGCCTATTCCTGTAGCCATCAACAAAGACATCAAGAACCCATTTATCATCCCGGGATTGAAGAAATTGAATGTTGACCCACAGTTAAATTCTAACTACACATTCGAAAACTACATTGAGGGAGATTGCAACCGTCTGGCCCGTTCTGCAGGCTACGCGGTAGCAGCCAAACCAGGTGGTACTTCTTTTAACCCCCTTATGATCTATGGTGGTGTAGGTCTTGGAAAGACACACCTTGCACAGGCTATCGGAAATGAAATCAAGAGAACCATGCCAGACAAGCTGGTGATCTATGTTTCTTGCGAGAAGTTCTGTCAGCAGTTTGTGGACTCCTTAAAGAACAACACCATTAATGACTTTGTGAACTTTTATCAGGCAATGGATGTGATCATCATGGATGATGTGCACAACTTTGCTGGTAAAGAGAAGACACAGGATATCTTCTTCCACATCTTTAATCACCTGCATCAGTCGGGCAAACAAGTGATCCTGTCTTCAGATAAATCTCCAAAGGATCTATCCGGACTTGAAGAACGCTTGCTAAGCCGTTTCAAATGGGGACTTTCTGCAGATCTTCAGGTACCAGACCTGGAAACCAGAATCGCCATCCTGAAAAAGAAGATGTATGCCGATGGTATTGAACTACCTTCAGATGTGATCGAATATGTAGCCCACAACATTGACAACAATGTGCGTGAGCTGGAAGGCGCGATGGTATCATTGCTGGCTCAGTCCACCATGAACAAGAAGGAAATTGACCTGGCACTGGCTAAATCAATGTTAAAGAACTTCATCAAGCACACCTCTAAGGAGATCTCGATGGAGTACATTCAGAAACTGGTATGTGAGTACTTTGAAGTGCCTTTAGATATGGTGAAATCACCAACACGTAAACGTGAGATCGTACAGGCCCGTCAAATATCTATGTACCTGTCTAAGAGCCACACTAAATCATCATTAAAGACAATTGGCGCATTCTTTGGCGGAAGAGACCACTCTACCGTTATCTATGCTTGCCAGACTGTTGAAGATCTGATCGAAACAGACAAAAAATTTAAAGGATACGTTCATGACATCCAAAAGAAGTTGATAATGACCTAAGGGTTATTACAAAATAAGAAAGGCCCTGATGAACGTTCATCAGGGCCTTTCTTATTTTCAGGCGAGTTTAGCGGAGTACACCAAGCTTTGTTAAGCCGTAGAATATGCCTGAGGTATGTAGGGCCTGGTCAATCTTGTTTTCCAATACCAGTTGTTTTACTTCCTCCAGGGTGTATTCTTCAACGGTCAGGAACTCATGTTCATCGAGATCCTGCTCCTGTACTTTCGTGCCACCTGTAAGCAGGTAGGTGAACGTTTTGTTTGTTGAGGTTGCTGGATTTGGATACAGCGTAGCAAGCAGTTCAATACTGTCAAAAGCATATCCGGTCTCTTCCAGCAATTCCCTTCTTACCGCATCTGCGGGATCCTCATCACCATCTATAACGCCGCCGGGAATTTCAAGTGAAATAATATCGGCTGCATGTCTGTACTGCCGTACCAGGATCATCTTGTTATCTTTTGTAATTGCAACTGCATTAACCCAATTCGGGTATTCCAGTACATAGTAGTCGTCTTTAATAACGCCGTCCTGCAGTTTACAGGTATCAACACGTAACGTAGCCCATTTCTCTCTGACCACATATCTCGTGGCCAGCTTATCCCATTTTTTAATTTCCATTTATATTCTTTATTACCAACTGCCGCTGCTACCACCACCACCGAAACTACCACCACCAAAACCGCCGAAGCCGCCACCTCCGCCACTGCTTCCACCGCCAAAACCACCGCCACCGAAACCACTGCCTCGGCCGCCGCCGCTTCCACCGCCAAGCAACATGCTCCAGAAAAGGGCATCAGCAACACCACGGCTGCCAATAACCTGGCTTCCGCCACGGCCACCGCCTCTTCTGATGATTAGTATGATGATAATAATGATTACAATTAGTATAGGAGCAGCACTGCTCTTGTCGCGTTTTTTAGCACGCGGATTATCATTCTTGTATTCGCCTTTTACCAGTTTAATGATAGAGTCTGTACCAGCTTGGATTCCGGCAAAGTAGTCGCCAGCTTTGAAAGCAGGTTTAAAATCTGTTTCTATAATGCGGTTGGTATATACGTCTGGTAGGGCACCCTCTATTCCATAACCTGTTTGGATGGAAATCTTGCGGTCGCCTAAGGCAACTACAATCATGACCCCATTGTTTTTCTTTGCACCACCAACGCCCCATTTACGGCCCAATTGCAGGGTGTAATCGTTAATGTCGTAGTCGCCCACAGTTTTTACGATTGCTATTGCAATTTGCGTAGATGTTGAATCGTCAAAGGCGACCAGTTTATCTTCTAATTGCTGCAGTTGTGAGGCAGATAGGGTTCCTGTATAGTCGTTCACCAATTTCGATGGTCGGTCAGGTAAGTCCTGTGCGAAAACGGTGACACAGGTAAGTGCCAATATAAGAGCGATTACGAGTTTTCTCATCTGTAGTATTTGGTTTTAGTGATGATGTGCTTAAAAGTCATGTTTATCCATGTCTATGATGTCATTTGGCAGTTCATTCACATCATCCTGTGTGTAGGGGAAAAACATAGCGAGTTTTTCGCCTGCAAGTTTTATACCTGCGATGATGCCGGCTGCATAGTTGCCACTGGCAAAATGCGCCTTCATAGCGGTCTGTGTGGTCTCCCAGAAATCCGTGGGTACAACCTGGTTTATACCGCGATCGCCAATAATTGCGAAACGGTGATCTTCATAAGCAAGGTAGATCAGCACACCATTCTTTTCTGCGGTTTTATCCATATCAAGCTTAAAAAAATATTCTGTTGCCCGCTTAAAGGTGTCAATCTTGCAATGTTTCTCTATTGCCACCCTGATTTCACCAGAGGTGATTTTTTCTGCGCCTGCAATTGTAGCCGCGATAAGCTCCTGTTCGTCTTCTGTGAAAATAGCCATATATATAGCACTATAATGAAGATAAGGGTAAGGCCGGACCTAAATCAGACCAGCTTTACCCTTATCAAAAGTTGTTATGTCCTTAAAATTCGATTTTAGGCGCATTCTGAGCACCAGCATCTGCTTTGAAGCCTGCTTTCGGCTGGAAGCCGAACATGCCCGCAGTGAGGTTGTTTGGAAATGAACGTACCTTGGTGTTAAAGGTTTGTACAGACTCATTGAAATCACGACGAGCAGTAGCGATCCTGTTTTCGGTGCCTTCCAATTGAGCAGAAAGGTCGCTGAATTGTTGTGTCGCACGTAGTTGTGGATAGTTTTCAGTAAGCACCATTAAACGACCCAAAGCCTGGCTAACTTCACCTTGTGCACTTTGAAATTTATCAATGTTCTCAGCGGTTAGTTTTGTTGGATCTACAGTAATCTGGCTTGCTTTAGAACGCGCTTCGATTACTTGTGTAAGGGTTGTTTGTTCAAATTTAGCGGCACCTTTTACGGTACTAACAAGGTTCGGGATTAAATCCGAGCGGCGTTGATATTGTGTTTCTACCTGATTCCATTTCGTCTTTACATCTTCATCCAGCTGAACCAGATTATTGTAGCCACTGCAACCGCTGAATGCTACAAACAGAACAATAATACCTACAACTACTAATACGATTTTTTTCATGTCTTATAAATTGGTTAAATGAAGTTTTCAATTTTTAGCTTCACCTTAACAAGGGTTTGTCCCCGTTAATATACGGTTTAGAATCAATTTCTGTACCTTTGTTACAATTCGGGATAAAAACCTGACAGGAATATGCTAAAAGACATCGAAATTAAGCTTGCTCCAGAAAATCTGGACAATAAAGACATGTTACTGCACACTTTGGCAGTTGGGCTGAACGTTAAGCCTTCTAGAATTACCGATTTCAAAATACTGAAAAGGTCTATCGATGCCCGGTCGAGGGTGGTCGTTTACCGCTTACAGGTGCGCGTGTTTATCGACGAGCCTGCACCGGAATCTGCGAATGTACCCAGCTATCCAAATGTTTCCGCTAAGAAGCCGGTCTTGATCGTGGGTGCCGGTCCTGCAGGATTATTTGCTGCATTGCAATGTATCCACAATGGGTTCAAACCGATTGTACTTGAAAGGGGCAAAGACGTGAAACAGCGCCGGCGGGATCTTGCAGCTATTAATAAGCAAGGGCTGGTAAATACCGAATCTAATTACTGTTATGGTGAGGGTGGTGCCGGAACCTATTCTGATGGTAAGCTCTACACCCGTTCCAATAAACGTGGCGACGTAAACCAGGTGCTGGAGATCTTTGTGCAACATGGTGCGAAGGAAGATATCCTGATTGATGCGCGCCCGCACATCGGGACGAACAAATTACCGCAGATTATCACCGCAATTCGTGAAACGATTCTGCAGGCAGGAGGAGAGGTGCGCTTTGATACCAAGGTTACCGATTTTATTCTATCCGCAGGACAGATCAAAGGTGTGGTGGTAAATGACGCCGACGAGCTGCTGGCGGATTCAGTGATCCTTGCAACAGGTCATTCTGCAAGGGATATCTATGAACTATTAAACAGAAAAAGCATACTTGTAGAAGCTAAGCCTTTTGCATTGGGCGTTCGTATTGAACATCCGCAGTCCATAATTGATGCTGCGCAATATCACTGTGATGTACGAAGTCCCTTTTTGCCGCCGGCGAACTACAGCTTGGTAGAGCAGGTGGATGCCCGGGGTGTTTTCTCCTTTTGCATGTGTCCCGGCGGGATCATTGCACCCTGTGCCACACATAAAGAAGAAATTGTAGTTAATGGTTGGTCGCCATCTCGACGGAACAATCCATTTGCAAATTCGGGTACCGTTGTGCAGATCACGCTGGATGACGTGCCGGGCACAGATCCTTTGAGGATGATGCATTTTCAAACTGCGCTGGAGCAACAAGCCTTTAAGCTTGGGGGCGGTGATCTTGTTGCACCCGCACAGCGGATGGTGGACTTTGTAGAGAACCGCTTGTCCGTTGATCTGCCGAAGAACTCTTACCTACCTGGAACAAGGAGTGTGATGCTGCGGGATACACTTCCTGATTTTGTATTCGGGAGTTTGCAGCGGGCCTTACCGCGTTTTGGCAAAAAGATGAAGGGGTACTATACGAACGAAGCGATTTTAGTTGGTGTAGAAAGCAGAAGTTCTTCGCCTGTGCGCATTCCCAGGGGTAAAGATAGCTACCAACATCCGCAGGTGCGTGGTCTGTATCCTTGCGCCGAAGGTGCAGGATATGCAGGTGGTATAGTCTCTGCGGCGATTGATGGTATAAACTGTGCAAACGCCATCCTCAAATTTCAATAAAACATTACTTTAGAGCACTTGTTGTATTGCAAAGGTTTTACAAACCGCATTTATCATCCTTATACGATTAAGATATGAAAAATACATTGATCATCGGTGCAACGCCAAATCCGAGCAGGTATGCTTATAAAGCTGCTCAGATGCTGAAAGCAAAAGGGCATGACATCATCAATGTGGGCATTAAGTCTGGTGCTGTAGCCGGCGTTGAGATTGAAAAGCCCGATGCTATTCACGAAGATGTACATACGATAACGATGTATGTTGGTCCGCATCTGCAAAGTGAGTATTACGATTATATATTGAAAACAAATCCAAAGCGGGTGATTTTTAATCCAGGTACGGAGAATGATGAACTTGAAGAGTTGCTAAAAAGCAATGCCATTGAGCCTGTAGAGGCTTGTACATTGGTGATGCTTGCTACCGGGCAGTATTAATTTTTATTATTGACATACAATGAAAGGCGCCGATAAGGCGCTTTTTTTATTTTGTAATGTGCCTGATTTCGGCAGAGGCTTTCCGTCTGGAAGTGTCATAATCTTTTTGAAGGTAGAGGATGTTTCATTGTTGTGTTGCTTAACGATTTTTTCGATCCTTTTTGGTACCTATTGAAGAGGGTGATGTCACTGATGAGAGAGCGACAAACCAACGCGAAGTCCGCACCGGTTTTTGTTCGCCTCCTGTGCGCCTGTCCTTCGCCTTCCGTTCGCCTCTTGTTCGCCTCGAAGGCGAAGGAAAACCGAACGAAAAGCGAAGAAGATCTGAGCCGGAAATGAAGCGGCTTTGATGTTGATTTCTGGTCTTGTTGTTTGTGTCCGGGGGAGGGGTAATCATCGTTCATAAGGAGGGTTATCGGCTTTTCGAAATTTTGGTTGTTTAATCATGCTACCCCAGTTGCTGATCAATCTTCCTTTTGCAGGAAGCTATACATGCATAGAATGATGTATATATAAGATAATGTATCTATAGGAAGAATTATGTGTAAATAGGATGATGTATATATAAGATACCGCTATTCTATAGGAAGAAGTATATGTATGAAGTATATATAGGATACGTGGATGGATGCGTCTGTGACGATCTGTTCATTGTGTTATTCCTGGTACCACTGCCAACATACAGGTATATATATAATAGTGCTTGTTTTATTAGTCGCGTTTTAATGGAAAACTTTGCCTTTACTCTTGAATGGATCTGGTTAAAGCCTGTATATTGTTGCTGAAACTGCTTTGGGAATCGCTTATTG